>CAWEGW010000009.1:0-655390 GCA_963808825.1 Miltoncostaeaceae bacterium
TCCGGCCGTGGGCTGAGAACCGCTCAACAGGGAAGCCTACGCCGGGGCTCGACCCCCGGACCCCTTCATTACGAGGTAGCCGCGGCGCTTTGCTGCTGGTTTCGGCTGGCTACCCCGAAGGACTGCACGGCGACTTCTCAGGCGGTTGGCCGCTCGCCGGCCCTTTGCCGGCGGTGCAGAGTGGTGTGTTGCCCACCCGTTGCCCATCCGAGCCGAGGACTTGCGCCCTGACCCGAGGTGCCCCGCTGCCGCTCGCGCAGGCGTGCGTGGGAGTCGCGCCTCCTCGCAGAGACTCCTTTCCGGCGTTGGCTCCGGGCGCGGGCGTGTGGGAGGGTCCCGAGCGGACGCGCAGCGAGGGAGCCGCCCGATGATGGTTCGCGTAGCGGTAGTGCAGGCGACGCCCGTCGTGCTCGACGGCCCAGCGTCCGTGGAGAAGGCCTGCGCTCTGATTGCCGAGGCGGCCGCGGGCGGGGCCAAGCTCATCGCGCTGCCCGAGGGCTTCGTCCCGATCATGCCCCGCTCATGCTGGGGGCATCACTACGGCCTCATCGTCTCCCCGCGCGCGGTCGAGCTACACCGCCGGCTGTGGGACAACGCGGTGGACGTGGACGGTCCGCTCAGCGCGGCCCTCGGGGAGGCCGCCCGCAGGGCCGAGGCCTGGGTCGCGATCGGGGTCAACGAGCGCGAGGACGGCCGCCCGGGCACCCTGTGGAACACGCTTCTGTGGTTCGCGCCCGATGGCGGCCTGGCCCGCCGTCACCGAAAGCTCGTGCCCACGATGCACGAGCGCATCTTCTGGGGCCAGGGCCCCGGGGACGACCTGGGCGTGGTGTCGGCGGAGTTCGGCCACCTCGGTGGGCTGATCTGCTGGGAGAACTTCATGCCCGCCGCCCGCCAACACCTCCACCGGGACGGGGTGGACTTCTACGTGGCGCCCACCGCCGATGACCGCGACATCTGGGTGGCCGCGATGCGGACGTTCGCGTTCGAGGCGGGCGCCTTCGTCCTCTCGCCCGTGCAGTACCTCCGCACCGCCGACTTCCCCGAGGACTTCCCGCTTCGCGAGGAGCTCGCCGGTTGCCCCGAGGTCCACTTCACCGGTGGCAGCGTGATCTGCGACCCCTGGGGCAACCTCCTGGCCGGGCCCGTGCACGATCGCGAGGAGATCCTGTACGCCGACTGCGACCTCGAGCTGATCCTGGGCGCCCGGCGCGTACTCGACACCGCCGGCCACTACGAGCGACCCGACCTGAGCGCCGTCTAGCCTCCCGGCGGCAGCCCTCGTTACGTCATCGAGCCGCGCCGTTCGGCCAGAGAGGTCAACCCCCAAGGAGGGAGGGCGTGACCCGCACCTTCTCCGGGATCCAGCCGACGGGCGAGAAGCATCTGGGCAACTACCTGGGCGCCATCCGGGGGTGGGTGGCCGACCAGGAGCGGCACGAGTGCCTCTTCTGCCTGGTTGACCTCCACGCCCTCACGGCCACGCCCGACCCCGAGGCGCTCCGGCGCGACACGCGCCGCCTGGCGACGCTCCTGCTCGCCTGCGGCCTCGATCCCGAGCGCTGCACGCTCTTCGTCCAGAGCGACGTGGCGGCGCACACCGAGCTCGCGTGGCTTCTGGCCTGCCTCACGGGGGTGGGCGAGCTTCGGCGCATGACCCAGTTCAAGGCCAAGGCGGAGGCGGGGCCCTCCGCATCGGCAGCGTTGCTCACCTACCCGGTCCTTCAGGCGGCTGACGTCCTCCTCTACAGGGCCGAGCGCGTGCCGGTGGGCGAAGACCAGCGCCAGCATCTCGAGCTCACCCGTGATCTGGCGGTGCGCTTCAACCGCCGCTACGGAGAACTCTTCCCGTTGCCGGAGGCCGCGCTCGCCGAGCTGGGCGCCCGGGTGATGGACCTTCAGCGCCCGACGCAGAAGATGTCCACGAGCGCCGGCACTCCGCTCGGCACGCTCTTCCTGCTCGATCCGCCTGAGGCGGTGGAGCGCAAGATCCGGGCCGCCGTCACCGATCCGGGGCGGGATGTGCGGGGCGGGCCCGACAAGGCGGGGGTCTCGAACCTGCTCGCGATCCTCGCTGCGGCCACCGGCGTCCCCCTCAGCGACCTCGAGCTGCGCTTCCGGGGGCGCGGGTATGCGGCGCTCAAGGCCGAGGTGGTCGAGGCGGTGCTCGCGCTCATCGCACCGATCGGGGAGCGGTACGAGGCGCTCGCGGCCGAGGGCTTCCGGGCCACCGATGAGGCCCTGGCCGCGGGGGCCGGCCGCGCGCGCTCGCTCGCGGCCGAGACCCTTGCGCTCGCCAAGGCGGCGTGTCGGCCTGAGCTGACCAGCACGGCCCGAATTCGTTGCGACCGAGGATCGCGTCGCGGGCGGGTCCTCGCGCGCGAACTGCTCCTTCATCGTCGCGAGCAGCAGTTGACAGACTGAGCCGAGAACGACCCAGGTACCGGGAGGGAGACACGATGACGGGTGCGGACATCCTCTACGAGCCGCTCGACTACGCGGGCACTCTCGCGAAGCTGACCGATCTCGTGGGCCGAGAGGTCCTCGTCGAGCTGCGCGTCGGCAGCCTCCAGGGCCCCTTCCGCCTCGCCGCGAGGGGTGTGCTGGTCGGCACCCCCGCAGGTCAGCCGGAACTCACGGCACGCCGCCCCGACGGTGATGATCTCGAGGCCTTCATGCTCGACACCGGGGGCTTCCTCGCGGTGAGGGAGGAGGACTTCGTCCGCGGCGACTGGCACCCCGGAACCGACGAGGACCAACCCTCCGCACAGCCGCGATTGAACATCACGTTCGCCGATTCGGTGCTGCACGTCGCGATTCTGTGGCGACACGACTCCCCGACCGGGGGACGCGCATGAGGCAGGTGCGCCAGAGCAGCGCGAGTAAGCGCACCGGAGGGGCCGGGGGGCGAGAATGTTGCGGCAGGAGGGCCGGCGAGGCGGAGCCGTCCCGGCGAGGCGGAGCCGTCCCGGCCAGTAATCGGCGGACCCAGTGCCCGGCCCGAGGCGCGAGCTGAGGCCCACGCGTGCCCGTCGGGCAGCGATGCGCCGACCGCCGGTCGAGGCTCCCGAGTCTCAGCGATCCCGCGCGCCCCGTCTGTGGTGCGGTCGGTCTGTGTCGGCGTCCAGCAGGCGCCGGACTGGCGGGGGAGCAAGCTCCTGGCTGAGAACCCAGACTGAAAAGGCATCCGGGGGAAGCCGACGCCCGGACTCGAACCGGGGACCCCTTCATTACGAGTGAAGTGCTCTGCCAGCTGAGCTACGTCGGCCCGGGCCCCGGCGGAGGGGCCGCGAGCCGCGCAGTTTAGCGCCCCTCGCCCGCCCGGACGGCCGCGGGCGGGCCCTGTCCGAACCCTTACCGAGGCCCTGACGTTCGCTCGCTCGGCCCTCGACGACGTCCTCCTACCGTGGTTGGCGATCGGTCGTCCAACCACAGGAGAGACGAGATGTCACGAGGCAGAGGCGGTGGGCACTTCGAGGACCTGGCCCCGGCTCGGCGCCGGCGCCGCCGGCGTCGCCGCACCCGCACCGGCACCCGCACGCGCACCCGGGGCCGCACCCGGACGCGGACGCGCACCGGCCGGTAGGGGCGGTGCCCGGCTCGCCGCCGCCACGTCGTTCGTGGGCGCTCCGCCTGCGGCGCCTCTTCGTCCTCGACGAGGACCCCGGGGCGCTCGTGGCGGCGGCTCCGCCGGTTCCGGTGCGCGCGATCGTGCGCCGGTTCTGGCCCTACGCGCGCCCGTACCGGGCGGCCCTCCTGGCCGTGCTGGGGCTGGCGGCGCTCGGGCCGGTGATCGACGCCGCCACGGTCTGGATGTTCAAGGTCGTGGTGGACGACGTCCTGGTCCCGCAGGACTTCGGCCTGTTCGTGTGGGTGGCGGCGGCGTACCTGGGGCTCGTGCTGCTGGACGGCGTGGTCTCGTTCGCCGACGACTACCTGCTCACGTCGGTGAGCGAGCGCTTCCTGCTGCGCCTGCGCACCGACGTCTTCCGGCACCTGCACCGGCTGTCGCCGAGCTTCCACGACCGGCGGAGGCTGGGGGACACGATGTCGCGCGTCACCGGCGACGTGGCGGCGATCGAGGGCTTCGTGCTCTCGGGCGTCGTTGACGCGCTGTCGGCGGTCGTGCGGCTGGCGGTCTTCGGCGGGGTGCTCTTCCTGCTGTCATGGCGGCTGGCGCTGGCGGCGCTCGTGGTGGCGCCGCTCTTCTGGCTCGCCTCGCGCTACTTCTCCCGCCTGATGCGCGCGGCCTCGCGCGAGCGGCGGCGGGTGAGCGGGTCGCTCGGGGCGCTGGCCGAGGAGAGCCTGTCCAACGTCTCGCTGGTGCAGGCCTACGAGGCCGCCGACCACGAGGCGGGGCGCTTCCACCACCACGGCCGGCGGGCGATGCTCGCCCAGCTCACCTCGACGCGCATCCAGGGCCTCTTCGCCCCGCTGGTCGACCTGATCGAGGTCGGCGGCGGGCTGTTCGTGCTCGGGGTGGGGACCTACGAGCTGAGCCAGGGCCGGCTGACGCTCGGTGGACTGCTGGCATTCATGGTGTACCTCAGTCGCATCTATTCACCGTTGCGCGGGCTGACGAGCCTGGTGAACTCGCTCTTCTCGGCCGCCGCCGCGGCGGAGCGGGTGATCGAGCTGCTCGACGCCCGGCCGGCGGTGACCGAGCGGCCGGGGGCGCTGCGGCGCGAGCGCCTGCGCGGGTCGCTGGCGGTCGAGGACGTCTGGTTCAGCTACCCCGGGGCGCCCGGCCCGGCCCTGCGGGGCGTCGACCTGCGCGCCGAGCCCGGCGAGCTGGTGGCGGTGGTGGGCGCCAGCGGCTCGGGGAAGTCGACGCTGGCGCGGCTGCTGCTGCGGCTCGACGATCCCGGCGCCGGCGCGGTGCGCCTGGACGGCCACGACCTGCGCGACCTGTCGCTCGACACCGTGCGCGGGAACGTGACGCTGCTGCTCCAGGAGGCGCTCGTCATCGACGGGACGGTCGCCGAGAACATCGCCTACGGCCGTCCCGAGGCGACGCCGGCCCAGATCGCCGCCGCCGCCGTGGCGGCCGACGCGCACGACTTCGTCATGCGCCTGCCCGACGGCTACGCCACCCAGGTGGGCCAGAAGGGGCGGGCGCTGTCGGGCGGCCAGCGCCAGCGGGTCGCGATCGCGCGCGCCTTCCTGCGCGCGAGCCCGGTGCTGGTGATGGACGAGCCGACCACGGGCCTGGACCCGACGGCGGGCGCCAACGTGATGGCGCCGCTGCTGGCGCCGGCGCCCGACCGGGCGACGATCGTGATCTCGCACGACCTCGAGGTCGCCCGCTGGGCCACCCGGGTGGTGTGCCTGGAGGGCGGCCGGGTCGCCGAGGTGGGCACGCACGCCGAGCTGCTGGCCCGCGAGGGCGCCTACGCGCGCCTCTGGCGCCGGGAGGCCGCGTGAGCCGCGCCAACGGATCGCGGCCCCTGCGGCGCGGCGCCCTCCTGGCCCCGGGCTACCGGGTGGTCGAGCACATCAGCCGCGGCCGCCCGCTCGACGTCTACGACGCCTGGAGCGAGGCCCGCCGCACCCGCTGCGTCGCCAAGCGCCTGCGCCCGGACTGCGCCGGGGACGCCGGCGCCCGGCGCCGGCTGCTCGCCGAGGGGCGCCTGCTGCGGCGGCTCTCGCATCCGCACCTCGTGCGCGCCTACGAGGTGGTCGCGGAGCCGGAGCCGACCGTGGTGCTGGAGCCGCTGCCGGGCGACACCCTGGACCGCCTGATCCACGAGGGCTCCGGGCGCCTGCCGGCGGCAGGCGTCGCCGGGCTCGGGCGCCAGCTCGCCTCGGCCGTCGCCTACCTGCACGGCGAGCGGGTGCTGCACCTGGACCTGAAGCCCTCGAACATCGTCGTCCACGCCGGGCGCGCGACCCTCATCGACCTGAGCGTCGCCCGCCCGCCGGGGCGGGTGCGCCGCGGGCTCGGGACCCCCGCCTACATGTCGCCCGAGCAGGCCCGCGGCGGCGCGGTGGACGAGCGGGCCGACGTCTGGGGCCTCGGCTGCGTGCTCTACGAGGCCGCGACCGGGGTCATGCCCTTCGACGACGACCCCTGCGACGAGGGCGCCGACCCGGACCGCACGGCGCCGCCGGTGCGGGCCCGTCGCCGCCTGCCCGGGGGCCTCGCGTCGGCGATCGACGCCTGCCTGGCGCCCGACCCGGCGGCCCGGCCGGCCGTCAGCGATCTGTGGCGGGCGCTGGGGGGGAGGGGCTGAGGGCGGAGCCCGCGGGCGCCGCGGGCAGCGTGATGACGGCGTCGGTGCCGCCGCCCGGGGCGGGGCGCAGCTCGGCCCTCCCGCCCGAGGCCGTGGCGAGGCGGTCGACGATCGCCAGCCCGAGCCCGGAGCCGCCCCGGCCGGTCGCGCCGCTGCGCCAGAAGCGGTCGAACGCGTTGCGGCGCTCCTCCTCGCTCATCCCGGGGCCCTCGTCGACGACGTGGACCTCGACGACGCCGTCGGCGCGCGCCGTCTCGACGGTCACCGTGGAGCCGCGGGGCGAGGCCTTGACCGCGTTGTCGATGAGGTTGTCGAGCATCTGGTTGACCGCCCCGGGCACCGCCATGGCCGAGACCCGCTCGGGGCGCGAGCTCAGCGTCACGCCCTGCCGGTCGGCCAGCGCCTCGTGGGCCGCGACGCGGTCGGCGACGACCTCGCCCACGGCGATCTCGTCGAGCGGCGGCTCGGTCGACTCGGCCCGCGCCAGGACCAGCAGGCCGTCGATGATCCCCGACAGGCGCTCCACCTCGATCAGGGCCGCGTCGATGTCGCGCCGCGAGTCGCCGCCCCCGCCGTCGCGCAGGTTCTCGAGCCGCAGCTGCAGCGCGGCGAGGGGGGTGCGCAGCTGGTGGGAGGCGTCGGCGGCGAAGTCGCGCTGGGAGGCGACGAGCCGCTCGAGGCGGCCGGCCATGGCGTCGAAGCTGGCCGAGAGGTCCTGCACCTCGCGCGGCCCGGGCCCCTCGCCGACGCGCGTTGACAGCTCGCCCTGACCCAGTGCCACGGCCGACTGGCGCAGCCGCTGCAGCGGGTTGGTCACCGTGCGGGCGAGCACGAAGCCGATCGCCCCCACCGCCGCGATGCCGACGAGGATCACGCCGGCCAGCAGGAGCCAGTAGCGGACGATGTCCGAGTCGAGCTCGTCGGTGGGGAAGGTGATCCGCACCGCTCCGAGCACCTCGCCGCCCGAGGCCACCGGCACGGCGACCACCATGAGGTTCTCGCCGAGGGTGTTCGAGAAGCGCTCGCCGGTGGCGATGTCGCCCGCCAGCGCCTCCTGGATCTCCGGCCGCGAGGCGAACGAGCGCCGCGGGCCGGGCCCTTCGGGGTCGTCGGAGTCGGCGATCAGGCGGCCCTGGGCGTCGACGAGCACGACCCGGCCGCCGGTGTCGTCCTGGTAGCGGCGGGCGATCGTCCAGAGGTCGCTTCGCTGCTCGGCCGTCGGGTCGGCCACGGAGTCGCTGCCCAGCGAGGCGAGGGTGAATGCGTCGCGCTCGACCCGGGCGCGCAGGTCGGAGCGGTTGCTGTCGGCGTAGGTGAGCCCCAGGGGGATGACCAGCGCGAGCAGCAGGATGGCGGCCAGCACCAGGTATGTGCCGACCAGCCGGCGTGTCATCCGGGTTCCCTCAGGCGGAAGCCGACCGAGCGCGAGGTCTCGATCCAGGCCGGGTCGCCCAGCTTGCGCCGCAGGGCTGCCACGTGCACGTCGATCGCCTTGGGCGAGCCGTACCACTCCCCGCCCCAGAGCTCGCGGAAGATGGCCTCGCGCTCGACCACCACGCCGGGCCGGGACGCGAGCAGGGCGAGCAGCTCGAACTCGCGCGGGGTCAGCTCGAGCTCGCGGCCGTCGAGGCGCGCGAGCCGGGCCGGCACGTTGACCGCGAGCGGCCCCACCACCAGGGCGTCGGCCGGCGCCGTCGCGGCCGCGCCGTCGCTGCGCCGGGCCACCGCCCGGATGCGCGCGAGCAGCTGGCGGAAGCCGAACGGCTTCACCAGGTAGTCGTCGGCGCCGATCTCCAGGCCGACGACGATGTTGACCTCCTCGCCGCGCGCGGTGATCATGATGATCGGCACCCGCGAGCGGCCCCGCAGCTCGCGCGCGACGTCGAAGCCGTCGATGTCGGGCAGGCGCAGGTCGAGCAGCACCAGGTCGTGCTCGGGCGCGGCCAGGGCTGCGGCGCCGGTGTTGACGTGGGTGACGTCGAAGCCCTCGCGGGCCAGCCCCTCGACCAGGGGCTCGGCGATGGCGTGCTCGTCCTCGACCAGCAGGATCCTCATTCCGACCATTCTGCTGTCTTCGGCTCGGGGCGCCAGGGCCTTTACCGTCCCCTTGACGAACCCTCGACCGTCGCTGGCCGAAGAGCGCCTACCCTTCGGGGCATGAGCTCCTGGATCCGCGAGCGCGGCGCGATGATCCGCGTCGGCCTGATCGTCGTGGCGATCGCCGCGGGCGCCTTCGCGCTCAACCTGTTCCTGTTCGACTCGGCCGAGTTCGACCGGCTCGGCCGGGCAGCTGAGCCCGCGGGCCGAGGACCTGCCGCTGCGGACGGTCACCACCGAGGAGCCCGCTCGTGCCGGGACCACGACCGCGGCCGACGACCGGGCCGGGCGGACCACCACGACCACGACGGACGACGACGGCACGGCCGACCAGGGTCCGGGCGACCGCGCCTCGGACGACGGGGGCTCCGACGACCGCTCCGGCTCCGACGACCGGGGGTCGGACGACGACTCGTCCGGCCACGGCTCGGGCGGCGGCGACGACGACAGCAGCGGGCGCGGCCGCGGCCGGGGCCGGGGCGGCGACGACGACTGACCGCGCCGGGCGGGCCCGGGGCCGGGGCCCCGGGTCACGCCGCGGCGGGCGGTGCTACCAGCCCCGGTCCGGGGCGGAGATGGTGCGGGCCTGGACCGTGGCGGTGCCGATCGTGAGGCCCTCGGTGAACGCGGTGACGCCGAAGGCGCCGTTCAGGGCCCCGGCCGCGCCGGCGGTGAGCTTCAGGCCGACGCCCGACAGCGTGATCGAGCGCTTGCCCGGCTCCACCTTCAGGCCGGACAGGTCGAGCGTGAAGAGCTCGGCGCGCTCGCCGCTCTTCTGACCCACGCCGACGATGCCGCTCAGCGAGGGCGTGTCGTCGATGTCGATGAAGAAGCGGGTCAGGTAGACCGAGGTGTCGCCGGCCGAGAGCTTCAGGCCGCCGACGTGGCGGATCTGGCCCTCGAGCGTGTCGGAGCTGACGAGCCCGAAGGTGATGGGGAAGCTGATGCCGCTCTTGCCGGCCGAGGCCGGGCGGACGGGCGAGACCGAGACGCCGAGCGAGTCGAGCGCGTCGGCGGCGCCGGGGTCGAGCGCGACGGTGGTCGCCCCGCGGTAGAGCAGGGTGTCGGTGCTGGTCGCCGGCGGGTCCGCCTTGGTGGCCAGCGCGCCGGGAACGAGGGCGAGTGCGAGCGCCGCGGCGAGCGCGGCGGTGAGCACCGCCAGCCACACGGGCCGGTGGGGCCTCATGGGCACCTCCTGAATGTCGTGGGGTGACGTACGCCCCACCTACGGGCGCCGGGCCGCGCCCGGTTGAGGACCCTACGAACTCACCAGCGGCAGGCGGCCGTGGCCGACCAGGCGGGCCGGCGCGCGGCCGTGGCCGGCGGCCTCCAGGCGCACGAGCAGCGCCTCGGCGGCGAGGTCGGCGCTCGGGTTGAGCACCAGCTCCGAGCGCGTGAGCTGGATCTCGGCGACCGCGCGCTCCAGGAACTCGCGGCGCTCGGGGCGGCCGAGGCGGCGGATCTCCTCCAGGCGCTCGTGGTGGCGGACGGCGGCCTCGGCGCCGACGGCGATCGCCAGGGCGTCGGCGGCGGTCGCGGCGGCCGAGTCGAGCACGAGCGTCCAGCCGTCGGTGACCATGCGCCGGCGCTCGCGCTTCTCCTGGTCCTCGGCGCGCTTGGCGGCGGTGCGCCCGCCGCGCTTGCCGTCGAGGGCGGCCGCCTCGGCGCGGAGGGCCTCGAGCTCGGGAGAGGGGTTGGCGTCGGCGGCGGCCTCCATCCGGCCCTGGAGCTCGCGGACCAGCCGCCCGGGCGACGCCGCCCCGTCCGCCAGGGCCGCCAGCGCCAGCTCGACGCCGATCGCCCGCATCGCCAGCTCGAAGGGCCCGCCGGCCTCGGCCGTCGCGCGCCAGCCGGCGGCCCGGAAGGGGACCGGCAGGCAGCGGGAGCGGACGGTGTCGAGCAGGTCGGCGGGGCTGTCGGTGACGAGCACCATGTGCGACAGCGGCGGCGGCTCCTCGAGCGTCTTGAGCAGCCGCGGGGCGCCCTCCTGCTCGCGCAGGCGCTCGGCGCCGTGCACGATCATGACCCGCCGGGCCATCACGCTCGGCCGGCTCGCGATCTGGGCCAGGGCCGCCTCGAGGTCGCGGAGCAGGATCTGCTGGCCGACGGCCTCGACCTCGGTCAGGTCGAGGGCCTCGGCCGTGCGCTGGTGCCGGCCCGCCGGGTCCATCAGCGCCCAGGCCGCGTCGAGGGCCGCCCGCCGCTTGCCGGTTCCCGCCGGGCCGAACAGCAGCAGCTGCTGCGCCGGGGCGTCGCCGGCGACCGCGGCGCGCAGGATGCGCTCGGCCAGCGGCTGTCCGGGGACCTCGATCACAGGAGCGGCCCGACGGCGGCCATCACGCGGGCGTGCACCTCCTCGATCGAGCCGTCGCCGGCCACGAGCCGGATCCGCCCGGGGAAGCGCGCGGCCAGCTCCCGGTAGCCGGCGGCCACCCGGCCCTGGAAGCCGGCCCCTTCGGCCTCGATGCGGTCCGAGGCCGCCGAGCGCCGCCACGCCGCCGCGCCGACCGGGGTGTCGATGACCAGCGCCAGGTCGGGGAGGCAGTCCCCGACCGCCTCGGAGTTGATGTCGAGCACGGTGTCGATCCCGAGGCCGCGCGCCGCGCCCTGGTAGGCGAGCGAGGAGTCGAGGAAGCGGTCGGTCAGAACCCACCGCCCGGCGGCGAGCGACGGCCGCACCACCCGCTCCACCAGCTCGGCCCGAGCCGCGGCGAAGAGGTGCGCCTCCGCCACGAGCGTGAGGTGGCCCGGCTCGCCGGCCAGCACGATCTGGCGCACGCGCTCGCCCAGCAGCGTCCCGCCCGGCTCGCGGGTGCGGGTGACGCCCAGACCGCGGCCCTCCAGCGCGTCGGCGAGCAGGGCGGCCTGGGTGGTCTTGCCGCTGCCGTCGACGCCCTCGAAGGCGATGAAGCGGGGCGCTACCAGAGGCCGACCCGCGCGGCTGCGAACACCACGCCGGCGGCCAGGGCGGCGCACAGGACCCACCCGGCCCAGCGGGCCCAGCGCGACGGCGTGCGCGGCGCCCACCGCACCTCGGCCTCGTCGGCGAGGCGGGAGTAGACGCCGGGGCGCCGTCGCGGCTCGTGCGGAACCGTCATCCGGCGCCGAACGGTATCAGCGCCCGGCCCCCCGGCCGTCCAGTGTGAGCCCGCGCCGAGGCGTCTACCATCGGCGGCCGTGACCTGGCTCCTGACCGGCGGCGCCGGCTACATCGGCTCCCACATCGCCCTCGCCTTCCGCGACGCGGGCGTCGGCGTCGTGGTGCTCGACGACCTCTCCACCGGCTACCGCGAGTACGTCCCCGAGGGGGTGCCGTTCGTCGAGGGGTCGGTCGCCGAGCCCGAGGTGGTCGCGCGCGCCCTCGACGAGCACGCCGTGACCGGGGTTGTCCACCTGGCGGGGCTCAAGTACGCGGGCGTCTCGGTCGAGCAGCCCCTGCCCTTCTACCGCGCCAACGTCACCGGCATGCAGGTGCTGCTGGAGGCGGTGGTGGAGCGGCGCATCGGCCGCTTCCTGCTGTCGTCGAGCAGCTCCTGGTACGGCACGCCGGACGCCGGCCTCGTGGACGAGGACACCGCGCCGGCTCCCGAGAGCCCCTACGGCCAGACCAAGGTGATCAGCGAGTGGCTCCTGCGCGACGTCGCCCGCATCCACCCCTGGCTGCGCCAGACCTCGCTGCGCTACTTCAACGTCTGCGGCTCGGGCCCCCCGGAGCTCGCCGACCACAGCCCCCACAACCTCTTCCCGAAGGTCCTCGCGGCCCTCTCCCGGGGCGAGGCGCCGGTCGTGAACGGCGACGACTACCCGACCCCCGACGGCACCTGCGTGCGCGACTACATCCACGTCGTCGACCTCGCCGACGCCCACCTGCGCGCGGCGCAGCACCTCGAGTCGGACCTGCCGGTGCGCGAGGCCTACAACGTCGGCCGCGGCGTCGGGTCGTCGGTGCTCGAGGTCATCGGCGCCATGCGGCGCGTCACCGGGCGCACCGACCTCGAGCCCGAGGTGCGGGTTCGGCGCCCGGGCGATCCCGCCCGGATCGTCGGCGCGGTGGACCGCATCGCCGAGGACCTGGACTGGCACGCGCGCCTCGACCTCGACGACATGGTCGAGAGCGCCTGGGAGGCGTGGCAGCACCAGCTCGCCGTCCACGGCGGCGCCCCCGCCGGCGGCGGGCGCTTCCACGGCTCCTGAGGGCCCCTAGCTGTGTCCCCTGTTTTCGCCATGGACGCGGTGGCCGATGCGCCCGATGCGCCCGAGCCGCTTGACGTTGACGTGCACCAGCTCGCCCGGATGGCGGCGCTCATAGCGGGTGGCCGGCCCGGCGGGCTCGCTGGCGGCCAGCCGGCCGCGGCCATGGCGGGCGAGGATGCCCGAGACCGTCGAGGGCGCCATCGACAGCGCCTGGGCGATCTGCAGGCCCGTCATGCGCAGGCCCCGCAGGGCCAGGATCGCCCTCACCCGGGCAGGGTCGGTGGCATGGGCCAGCCGGTGCGCGACCGAGGGCCGGTCGACAAGGCCGGCCCGGCCCTCATCGCGCCAGCGGGCCAGCCAGCGGTAGCCGGTGCGCACGCTCACCCCGGCGGCCGCGCAGGCGTCGGCCATCGACCAGCCCTGCTCGCAGACGCGCCGGCACAGCAGCCCCCTGCCCTCGGGCGTCAGCTTGGTTAGCGTGGAGCCTCATCCGGGCCCTCCTGGAGTTCTTGGTTGCTTGGCGGCAGGCGCGCGGGCGCCGGCCCCACCCCCACCTTGGGCCGCCGCCGCGGCGTGAAGCGCGGCGGCCGCACCGGCCGCCCCTCGATCACCGCCGCCGGCCCGTCCTCCACCATCCAGCGCAGCGTCTGGGGGTGGACGTCGATGCCGTCCGCCGCCGCCTGCAGGCCCTCCTCCAGCTCGGGCGGCCGCCAGGGGCCGGCCGAGTGGGCGTCGCTGGCGAGGAAGTGGGCCACCCCGCCGGCCAGCAGCATGAGCGCCGCGCGGCGGGCCGCCGGCCCGTGCTCGCCGAGGAAGGAGGCGGCCGTCAGCTGCACCAGGGCCCCCCGGCCCACCAGGTCGCGCATCCGGTCGGGCGCGCGCTGGATCGCCTCGGCCCGCTCGGGGTGGGCGATGACGGCGCCGTAGCCGCGGATCTCCAGGTCGGCGAGGAGCGTCGGCAGCGTCAGCGGCCAGCCCTGGAAGGGCATCTCGAGCAGCAGCCAGCGCCCGGTCCCGCCGAGGCTCGCCTCGCGCAGCGCCTCGTCGCCGAGGCGGGCCACGTGCGGCAGCGCGATCTCGGCGCCGGGGACCAGCTGCAGGGGGACGTCGGCCGCCTCGAGCGCCTCGGACAGCAGCCGCACCGCCTCGGCGACCGTCGCGGGCTCGGTGGGGAAGCGCTCGGACATGTGCGGCGTGCACGCCACCGTGCGGATGCCGGCCTCGTGCGCCGCCCGCGCCATCTCCACCGAGGCGGCCAGCGACGCCGGCCCATCGTCGAGTCCGGGCAGCAGGTGGGCGTGGAGGTCGATCACCGCGGTTTCACAGTACCCGCTCGGCCGGGCCTCCCCTCCGCCCGGGATGACGGAGTTACGGGGGCGCGATACAGTTGTCACCGCACCGCGGGGCATTAGCTCAGCTGGGAGAGCGCCTGGATCGCACCCAGGAGGTCAGCGGTTCGAATCCGCTATGCTCCACCTCGCGAAGCCCCGCCTGTGCGGGGCTTTCTTCGTTCTGGGGGACCGCGATGTAGAGTCGGCCGGAACCGCGGATCGCAGCGATGGAGCGCGATGGCGCACGGGGAGCCAGGCGAGCTCCTCGAGCGGAGTGTGGAGCTCGACGCGATCCGGGCGGGCGCCGAGGCGGCGGCCGCCGGTGAGGGGCGTGCGGTCGTCGTGGAGGGCCCGGCGGGGATCGGCAAGACGGCTCTCGTCGCGGCGGCCCGCGTCCACGCGCGCGAGGCCGGGCTGAAGCCGCTGGAAGCGCGCGCGCCACGGAGCTCGAGCGGGCGTTCGGCTACGGCGTCGTGCGACAGCTGCTCGAGCCCGCCGTCCACGACGGCGCCGGCGCGGCGGCCTTCGAGGGCGCGGCGCGCTACACGGCTGCGCTGCTCGACGTCCCGCTCGCTGAGCCCGCCCCCTGCCGCTCGCGCCGGAGGGGGCCTTCGCCGTCCTGCACGGCCTCTACCGCCTCACGGTCAACCTCGCCGACAACCAGCCATTGGCGCTGCTGGTGGACGACGCACAGTGGGCCGACGGCGCGTCGCTGCGGTTCCTTGCCTACCTCGCAGGGCGGCTCGGCCACACGCCGATGATGCTCGTGGTCGCCGCCCGACCGCTCGGCGAGCCCGGCGGCGCCGCGGTCGCCGAGCTGCTGGCCGAAGGTGGCGCTCCTGCGCCCTGCGGCCCGAAGGCGCTCACCGACACCGCCTCGGCGAGCCTCGTGCGCACCGCCGTGCCCGAGGCCCTGACGCCGCTCTGCCGCACCTGCCATGCGCTGACCGGCGGGAACCCGTTCTTCCTGCGCGAGCTCGCGGGCGCGCTGCGAGAGGCCGGCCTCGACCGCGCCGACGACGTGCTCGGCGCCGCGCCCGACGGCGTGGTCGCGTCGGTCCGGGCCCGGCTCGCCCGCTTTCCCACGGGCCGCCCGGCGGCTCGCCGGCGCGGCCGCCGATCCTCGGAGAGGGCGCGCTCGTCCGGCACGCCGCGGCGATCGCGGAGCTCGACGACCGCGAGGCCGCCGAGGCCGCCGACGCCCTGCGCGCCGGCCGGATCCTGACCGAGGGCCGCGCCCTCCAGTTCGTGCACCCGATCATCCGGAGCGCGGTCCGGGAGCAGCTCTCGTCCGCCGAGCGCTCGGCCGGCCACGAGCGTGCGGCGCGCATGCTGGCCGCAGAGGACGCCGCCCCGGAGCGGGTGGCCGCGCATCTGCTCGCAACGGAGCCGCGCGCACGCGACTGGGTGTGCGATCGGCTCCGCGACGCCGCTCGCGAGGCGCGCTGCCGCGCGGCGCGCCCGACGCGTCGGTCGCCTACCTGCGCCGCGCGCTCGAGGAGCCGCCGCCGCAGGACGGCCGCCCCGCCGTGCTGCTCGAGCTCGGGCTCGCCGAGTCGCTCACGCTCGACATGGAGCCGGCGATCGAGCACCTGCGGCGCGGCGTCGAGACGACGAAGGACACCGTCGCCCGGCTCTACGCGGCACGCACGCTCGGGGCGATCGTCGGGATGCGCAGACCCGGCCCACGCGGTCGAGATCGTCGAGCGCGCGCTCGCCGCCAGCCCCGATGCGGACCCCGCGCTGGCCCTGCACATCGAGAGCCACATGCTCAGCATGGCCCGCTTCGCCCTGACCTCTCGTCGCGCCACCTTCGAGCGCGCCGCTCGGCTGCGCGAGCGCGTCGAGGCCGGCGAGCTCGACGGCGCCGATGGAGCTCACGGTCGCCGCCACCGAGGTCACGATGGCCGGCGAGTCGGCCGAGCGCGCCGCGGCGCTGGCGGCGCGGGCGATCGAGGGGCTGCGGGCCGACCCGATCCTGGCGGTGGTGGTGGGGTTCGCGGTGCACAGCCTGACCGTGGCCGACCGCCTCGACGAGGCCGACCGGATCCTCTCGGCGACGGTGGACGATGCCCGCAGGCAGCGCGCCAACTACCGCGTCGGCCCGCTGCTCGCGTTCCGCGCCGACGTCCGCTTGCGGGCGGGGGCGCTCCGCGACGCCCAGGCCGACGCCGAGGCCGCGCTCGCGGCCTACGCGCACGCCGGCCGGTTGAGCGTCCTCGGGGCGACCGCGATGCTGGTGCAGGCGCTCGCCGAGCGCGGCGAGCCCACGGCGGCCGAGGCTGCGCTGGACGCCGCCGACGCGCACGGCCCGCCCGAGGAGATCGGCGACGCCTACACCGGCACGTTGGTCCTGAACGCCCGCGCTCGGCTGCGCCTTGCGCAGGGCGACGCGCCGCCGCGCTCGCCGACCTGCTCGAGGTCGGACGACGCCAGGAGGCGATGCGCGAGCCGAACCCCGCCGCCATGGACTGGCGCTCGCAGGCCGCCCTGTCCTACGCCGCGCTCGACCAGGCCGACGCAGGCGCGCGCGCTCGCCCAGGAGGAGGTCGAGCTCGCCCGCCGCTTCGGCGCTCCCCGCGCGCTCGGGATCGCGCTGCGCACGCTCGGCGTGGTCGGCGACGAACTCGAGCATCTCACCGAGGCGGTGGACGTGCTGGCGGCCTCACCGGCTCGGCTCGAGCACGCCCGCGCGCTCGCCGACCTGGGCGTCGCGCTCCGGCACCGCCGCCGCGTCATCGAGGCGCGCGAGCCGCTCCGGCACGCGCTCGATCTCGCGCTCCGCTGCGATGCCGCGCCGCTCGCCGAGCGCGCGAGGACCGAGCTGCTGATCGCCGGCGCGCGGCCACGCCGGCCGCAGCTCACCGGGCTCGACGCCCTGACGACGAACGAGCGGCGGGTCGCCTCGCTCGCGGCGGAGGGACGCTCGAACCGGGAGATCGCCCAGGCGCTCCACGTGAGCCACAAGACCGTCGAGAAGCACCTGACGGCCGCCTACCGCAAGCTCGGGGTGGGTACGCGCCGGGACCTGCCGGGGGCGCTCGCAAAAGAGTAGGGCTCCCTCCCCATAACCCCGCGCCTCGCGTCGCGGCGATGGTGCGTCCCATGTCCAGGAAGGCCGTCGGCATCGTCCCAGTCCTCGCGGCGCTTGCGGGCCTCGTGCCGGTGGCGAGCGCCCAACCGGGGGCCGTCCAGGCGTGCACACCGATGGCAACCCCCGCCGGGATCGTGCGTCCGGAGCGCGTCTGCCGGTCGCCGGGCGAGCTCGACGCGCTCCTGCGCTCGACGTACGTCGGCCGGGTCGTCATCCCTCGAGACGCGCGATGGGAGATGAGGGCGGGCGACGGGAGCCCGCTGGCGTTCATCCCCGTGCGTTCGGGCATCGAGCTCGTGGGCGAGCGCGGCGACCTGGGGAGCCGACCGCTGTTGTCCACCGACTACCGCGCCGAGGGCTTTCCGCTCTTCCAGGTGGCCGGCAGCGACGTGCGCGTCGAGGGCCTTCACCTGCGTGGTCCCTACCGTCCGGAGGACCGGAAGAAGGCCCTCGAGGGCGTCGAGGCGATCTCCGTGACCCAGGACGCCGGCGACGCTGGTCGCCCGGAACACCTCCGCCCGGACCGATCGGCCGCGGGATCAGCGTGGCCGACAACGAGATCGAGGGCTTCACGGCCGCCGTCGGCGTCCGCGGGACGATCGGGGTCAACGACCCGGCGGCGTACCACGCGCCGTGCGCCCCGGCGCCCGAGTGCCCGTATCCCCGGTCCACCGACGCGGCCCTCGTGAGGGTCGAGCGGAACTACCTCCACAACAACGCCGTGAGCGGCGGCGGCTACGGGGTCGTGGTCAACGGGGGGTCCTACGCAACGATCGAGGGGAACGTCTTCGAGTACAACAACCACGCGGTCGCCGCGAGCGGGCAGGCCTACAGCGGCTACGTCGCGCGCTTCAACTACGTCCTCCAGGGCGTCCTGACCTACGGGGACGACGACACCTACACCCAGCAGCTTCGACGTGCACGGCAGGGGCCGCGCCGCCGAGCGGAGTACCAGGGCGGCCCGGCCGGGACCTACTTCGACATCTCCCTGAACACGGTGCTCGGAGCCCAGCGGTACGGCTTCCTGGGGCGCCTCACGCGGGCGGCCTTCGCGCTTCGGGGCCGGCCCGCGGAGGCGGCGTACTTCCGCGGACAACGTCCTCGTCCACGACGGCTTCGACGAGGCCGTCGAAGCTGAGGAGCGGTGACGACGGCAGCCTGGACGACGATCGGCCCAGCACCTTCAACCTCCGCGCCGGGGGGAACCGCTACGAGACCGACCAGTCGACCGAGCTCGCGACCGGGCGACTTCGACGGCGACGGCCGCACGGACGTCTTCGTCGCCAACGGCACGGCCTGGTTCTTCTCCCGCGGGGGCATCAGGCCGTGGGAGTTCCTGCACGCGTCCAACCAAGCGCACCGGCGAGCTCGCCTTCGCCGACATCGACAACGACGGCGCCACCGACGTGCTCTACCGCGATCCCGGCGGCAACGCTGGGCTACGTCCCCAAGGGGGGGACGGCGCCACTGGTCGAAGCTCACCACCGTCTCCGGTGCCCGATGGCGGACCTGCGCTTCGGGGACTTCGACGGGGACGGCCTGACCGACATCTTCCGCACCGTCCGCGGCCAGTGGTCGGTCTGGTACGGGAACACGCGCGCCTGGACGCCGGCGCAGACCTCGTCGAAGGCGATCTCGGAGCTGCTCTTCGGCGAGTTCGACGCGCGTGCGCGGCACGGACGTGGCGGCGGTCAACGCAGCCGGGTGGTGAGCTACTCGAGCGGCGCCACCGCGGCGGTGGGCCCGGCTGAACGGGCAAGCTCACGCGCTCGTTCTCCTCGGCGGTGGCGGCCGACTTCGACGGCAACGGCAGGACCGACATCGCGATCGGCGACGGCCAGACATGGCGCCTCAGCCGCGACGGCCGCGGCCGCCTCACGATCGCTCCGCCGTGGCGCCCCGAACCCCCCGTACCCGCCGCTGAAGCGGCTGCTCATCGGCCGCTTCGACGGCGGCCCGCGCGCCGGCGTAATGAGCCTGGGCCTGAGGCGCCGGGTCGTCGGCTTCGGTCGCGACGCGCGCGTGGTGTTCGGCCCCGGCGAGCGGCTCCTCATCTGGCCGGGCCTCGGTAGCGGCGAGGCCTTCCGCCTGCGCTCCGAGCAGAACATGCGATGAGGCGGATCGCGCTCGCTGTGCTCGCGCTCGCGGCCCTCGCGCTGGGGCTCGCGGCCGCGCTCGCCCTCGCCGGCCCCGGTGACCTGGACCGCGGCTTCGGCCCCGGCGGCACGCGAACGATCGAGAGCATGGGATACGCCGGGGCGATGGCCGTCCAGCCGGACGGCAAGATCGTCGTGGCCGGCTTCGGGACGACCGGGGACGTCGCGGTGGGGCGCATCAACCCCGACGGCTCGGACGACCCCGCCTTCGGCGGCACTCGCCTCATCGACTTCGGGAGCTTCGACCTCGGCGAGGCGGTGGCGCTTCAGCCCGACGGCAAGATCGTCGTCGCCGGCCGGAGCGGCGCGAACGCCGTGATCGCCCGGCTGAACCCCGACGGCTCGCCCGACATGGGCTTCGGCACGATCGGCAAACGCGTCATCGACTACGGGGGGCCGACCTTCGACCGCGCCGAGGGCGTCGCCATCCAGCCGGACGGAAAGATCGTGCTGGCCGGCGTCGGCGGCCTCGACCCCACGATCGTCGTCACGCGCCTCGAGCCCGACGGCGCCGACGACACGGGCTTCGGCCTCGGCGGCACCCAGCGCGTCAACTTCGGCCTCGGCTACGAGGAGGGAAGAGCGCTCGCGCTGCAGCCCGACGGGAAGATCGTCGTCGCCGGCTACACGGGGGCAACGGTCACTCGGAGCGCGGTCGCGCGGCTGAACCTGGACGGCTCGCCCGACATGGGCTTCGGCACGGCGGGCAAGCGGGTGATGGCCTCCGACAGGATCGAGGCCCTGGCGATCCAGCCGAACGGCGGGATCGTGATCGTCGGCGAGTTCGGAGGCGGCTTCCTGGTCACGCGTCTCCACGAGGACGGCTTCGATGACCTCGAATTCGGCGGCGAGGACGGCGACGCCGTCCGCTTCGACCTCTACTCCGCCCGCGCTGACGCGGTGGCGCTGCAGCCGGACGGCAAGATCGTCGCCGTGGGCACGGCGGGCAACGCCCTGGCCATCGCGCGGTTGCAGCCGGGCGGCGCGCTCGATGCGACCTTCGGCGGTTTCGATCAGGACGGCAACAGGACCGGCAGGCGGAGGCTCACGCTGCCCGTCATCGCCGGCGGCACCGCGGTGGCGCTGCAGGACGACGGACGGATCGTGGCCGCGGGGGCCACCAACCGCGGCCATCGTGGCGCGCTTCGAGGGCGATCCGCGCCCCGTCGGAGGCTCGGGCGCCCCGGGCGGTCTCGGGCCCGGGGGCCGCCGCCGGCCGCAGCCTGCCGCGCTGCGCCGGCAGGCCGGCGACGATCGTCGGCACCCCGCGGCGCGACGTCCTGCGCGGGACCCGGCGCGCCGACGTGGTCGTGGCCCTCGGCGGCGACGACCTGGTCCGCGCCGGCGCCGGTGACGACCTCGTCTGCGGGGGCGCCGGCCGCGACCGGCTGCTCGGGCAGGCCGGCGCCGATCGGCTCCTGGGCCAGGGCGGGCGCGACCGCCTGATCGGGGGGCCCGGCGCCGACGCCCTGCGCGGCGGGGCCGCCCGCGACGCCTGCCTCGGCGGCGGGGGCTCCGACCGCGCCTCCTGCGAGATGCGGCGAGGCCTCTGATGCCCGGGGCGAGGAGCCGCCTCATCGGGCCCCTCGTGGCCGCGGCCCTGCTCGCCGGCGCCGCCGGCCCCGCCGGGGCGTACTACACGGGACCCCACGCCGACATCACCGAGGACGCGATGACCGCCGAGGGCTTCGGGCCCAACGCGGTCGGCGTGGCGCAGGTCAACAACTGGTTCGTCAACTTCTACGAGAACGACACCGCGAACCCGTTCTCCGGCCACGCCGACCTCAAGACCAGGCTCGGCGCCCTGAACCTCTTCACCGAGGGCTGGTCGGAGGAGCTGGTCGAGGCTGCCGAGCGCGGCCACTTCGACAGCTCGACGCCGGGGCTCTCCAACACGGCCGGGATGACCCACGAGTGGGACCGGCTCCGGCGGGTCACCTGGACCCTGTCTCGCGAGGCGTGCGCCAGGCGGGACTCCCTGCAGCTGCTCGGGGTGCTGGGCATCAGCCTCCACCAGGTGCAGGACTTCTACACCACACCAACTGGATCGAGCCCGAGCGCGCCGCAGGGGCCGAGGTGCCGCTCGGCTCCGACGGACCCGGCTGGCAGGGGCGCGGCTTCGGCAGCAGCCCGACCTGGTTCGACGTGCCGGCGGCCGAGCGCGAGAAGGTCACGATCTCCTCCCCCACGGCGGACAGCGAGCGCACGCACGGCGAGTGGGACGGCAGCGACAAGGGCGTCCCCGGCGACGGCAACAGGACCCTGTCGGGCACGATGGCGAAGGACTGGCATGGCCGGCCGCTCTACCTGCAGTCGGCCATCGCCGCCTACTTCGCGACGCGACAATGGCTGCGGGCCGTCCGCTCATGGGTCGCCGACGAAGCCTGCTGGGCCCGCGCCCAGCGGTACTCCGAGCACCTGCGCGACCTGCGTCACGACCAGGCCGGCTCGTTCCAGATCTCCCTCTACTCCGGCCGCTGGCAGGGTCAGGGCGATCCCACGTTGGGCCCCGTGCCGGGGCCCGGCGGCAGCCTGCCGAACCTCCGCGCGGTCGTCAGGAGCTACTTCAAACCGCGCTTCGTCCCCCTCGTGCTGCGCGGGCGGACCGTGTTCCGCAGCCGTTTCGAGGACCTGATCCTCCGCATGGCCGACTTCAACCCGCCCGGCCAGATCGCGCCGGTGCCCTCGAGCCAGGACCTCCAGCGGGCGATGCGGATCGTGGTGCTGCGCGTGCTGCACACGCGCGGGATCAACCTCGGCGACCCCGGCCCCCTCTTCGAGGCCGACATGTACGCGCGGGCCCGGATCGCCGGCCAGCCGTTCGCCTCGGCCGTGATCCACGGCCACGACAGCTTCTCCTTCCCCGACCCCCACGAGCCGTCCACCTGGCTGAAGGCCGTTCCGGCGGTGCCCGACGAGGGCGAGCCGGTGGAGTCGATCGAGGTCGAGGTCACGACCGGCGACGTGCGCTTCGCCGGCACGGACGACGACGTCCAGCTCAGGCTCGGACCGCGCCTGCGCTTTCCCCTCGACAAGCGGCTCTACGACGACTTCGAGCGCGGCGACCGCGACAGCTACAGCGTGCCGATCGATGGAGCGGTGGCCGACGGCATGCGCGTCGGCGACATCAGCCAGGTGCAGATCGAGAAGTCGCGCGACGGCATCGCCGGGGGCTGGCGGCTCGCGGGCGTCCGGCTCCGCGTGAACGGCCGCGTGGTCTACAGCGACCGGAACGTCGGGAGGTGGCTCGAGGGCAGGCGCCGCACCTGGACCGCGCCCGACTTCGTGCGCCGCGTCCCCCACGGCACCAAGATCGCCGTGTCGCTACGGCTCGGCGAGGACGACTTCCTCTTCGGCGGCGACGACGCGGGCGACGTGAACCCCTACGACCGCCGCCGCACCGTGTCGATCGGCTACGCCCCGGGAGCCCCTCTGGAGCGCCAGACCACCGGCGGGGGCCTGCTCGGGGGGCGCCTCGACGACGGCGGCGAGGCGACGGTGCGCTACCGCCTGGAGACGATCACGCCGGAGACGATCGGCTCAGGTCCGCCGTCCCGCCGACACCCCCGACACCCCCGACCCCACCGCCCCCGCCGCCCGACCTCGTGATCACCGCGTTCACCTGGGGCAGCGTCACGGTCAAGAACCTCGGCCCCGGTCCTGCCGGCCCGTTCCGCCTGCGGGCCGGGGAGGCGACGCGCACCGTGGTCCAGCCGTTCGCCGGGCTCGCGGCGGGCGCGTCGGAGACGCGCGCGCTCACGGGACTCGTGTGCACGGCCACCTACGTCGCGCTGGTTGACGACCTCGAGCAGGTCGCCGAGGCCGACGAGGCCAACAACACCAAGGGCTCGGAGGCCGCGATTTGCTGAGCGCGCGCGCCCGAATCGTCCCCGCGCTCGCGGCGCTCGCGCTGGCGCTGCCGGCCGCGCCTCGCCCTCGGTGTGCCCGGCGATCTCGACACGAGCTTCGACGGTGACGGCAGGCGCACGATCGACCACGCCGGCGCTGACAGCGGGCGGGCCGTGGCCCTGCAGCCGGACGGCAAGATCCTGGTCGCCGGCTACGGCGGCTCGAACACGGCGATGACGGTCACGCGGCTGAATCCGGACGGCTCGAACGACATCAGCTTCGGCGCCGGCGGCACGCGCGGCGTGGACCTGGGCGGGCCCGACTTCGCGTACGCGCTCGCCCTGCAGCCCGACGGCAAGGTCGTGATCGTCGGCGAGCGGAGGCTGCCGGCGGAGGCCGCGAACGTCGCCGTCGTCCGGCTCAACCCCGACGGCTCGCCCGACCTCGGCTTCAACGGCGACGGAATACGGGTGATCGATTACGCCGGCGACGACCGCGGCCAGGCCGTCGCCCTGCAGCCCGACGGCAAGATCCTGGTCGCCGGCTTCGGCGGCGCGTTCGGGAACGCCATGACCGTCACGCGCCTGAACCCGGACGGCTCGAACGACATCAGCTTCGGCGACGGCGGCACGGGGGTCGTCGACCTCGGCGGCCTCGAGCGGGCCTTCGGGGTGGCGCTGCAGCGGGACGGCAAGGTCGTGATCGTCGGCGACCGGTTCCGCTGGGCGGCGGCGCCGGGGACATCGTGGTGGCCCGTCTCCTCGCCGGCGGCTCGCCCGACCTGACATTCGGGATCAACGGGTCGCGGGTCATCGACCACGGCGGCGACGACGGCGCCGCGGCCGTGACGCTGCAGGCCGACGGCAAGATCGTCGTTGCGGGATCGGGCGGGCTCGACCCGGCGATGGCGGTCACGCGCCTGAACCCGAACGGCTACGAACGACGAGAGCTTCGACGGCGACGGCACCAGCCTGCTCGACTTCGGCGCCGTTGACGGGGCGCGGGCGATCGCGCTTCAGCCGAACGGCAAGGTCGTGGTCGCCGGCTCCACGGGCGGGGCGAACTTCGCGATCGGCCGGCTCCAGCCCGGCGGCGCGCCCGACACGACCTTCGACGCCGACGGCCGGCGCACGGTGGACTTCGGCGGGGTGGATCGCGGGAACGGGCTGGCGCTGCAGCCGAACGGGAGGCTCGTCGTCGCCGGCGAGACGAACGTCGGCGACGATGTCGCGATCGCGCGCCTGGAGGGCGGCGACCCGGCGCCCGCCGGCGCCGGTGGCGGCTCCGGCCTGGGCGCTCGGCCGGCGGCCGGGCGGTGCCACGGTGCGCCGGGCAGCGGGCGACGATCGTGGGCACGCCGCGGCGCGACGTCCTCCGGGGCACTCCACGCCCCGATGTGATCGTGGCCCTGGGCGGCAACGACGTGGTCCGGGCCGGCGCGGGTCACGACCTGGTCTGCGGGGGCACGGGGCGCGACCTGATGCTGGGCAGAAGGGCGCCGACCGGCTCCTGGGCCAGGGCGGGAGCGATCGCTCTGCTCGGCGGCCCCGGCGCCGACGTCCTGGACGGCGGGGCGGCCCGCGACGCCTGCCTGGGCGGAGGCGGGCGCGACCGCGCCGCCTGCGAGAGGCGACGGGCCCTCTGATGCCCGGCGCGGGCGGCAGGCGCTGGACCCGGCTCTTGCTGCTCGCCCTGCCCATCGTCGCCGTCACGGTCCCGCTCTCGGGTTGCGTCGTCTGGAGGTCGGCCGAGACCCACCAGGTCAAGACGATCGGCGACGTGCAGACGACCTTCACCGCGTGCGCCTCGGGATCCCCGGGTTGCGATGACCTGGGGAACTCCCAGATCCAGGCCTTCCCCGGCACCGGCCAGATCCTGATCGGCGCGCTGGTCCCGGAGCGGGTCGGCCTGCCCGCCCGCTTCGCCTCGACGGGCCCGGAGTCGCTGGCCTTCTCCCAGAGCCCGACCTACACCTCCGAGCTGCAGCGCCTGGAGCCCCACCCGGGCCTCCGCTGGGCCGGCTACATCTCGGCGATCACGAGCTACGCGCCCGAGAGCGGCCCCCAGGCCCTGTCGGCCTCGCTCGCACTGGCGCTCGGCCAGGGCGCGGACGGCAGCCCCTTCGCGGGCGGGCTCGCCGCCGACCTGGTGATCGGCGCCCGCCAGGTGACGGACGCATTCCCGGGCAGCCGGCCGGTGGCCTGCGGGGCCTCGCTGACCACCCTCTTCGACGAGGACCCGGCGGAGCCCACCGTCGCGGCCGTCATCTGCAAGGACGACGCCTTCGACTTCTCGGTCCCCACGCGCGACCTGGGCATCCTTTCGGGCGAGGCCACAGCCGGCGCGCGGCCCGGGACCCTCGCGGCCCTGCCGTTCACCCTGCGCTACGCGGGGTTGGAGGGGGGTCCCCAGAGCATCTACGGGCTGTCGGCGACCAGCACGCTGGCCGGCGGCACGCTCGCGGTCACCCCCGGCACCATCGCGCCCGGGACCGACAGCACGGCGCAAGGCGCTGGTGGCCGTCGGGATCCCGGCCGGCGCGCGGGCGGGGACCTACGACGTGACGCTGACCGCGCGCCTCGCGAACGGCCAGGCCCGCAGGGGCATCGGCCGCCTCACGGTCCTCGGCGGCGGCGATGCCGCGGCGGGCGCGGGGCGCGGCAGGAGCACCTCGCCCCGCCTGAGGCTGACGATGGTCCGCCCGCGGTCTGTCGGCGGAACGCGCGCGCGCCCGGGGCCTCGTCGTGCTGATCGGCGCCAGCAGGCCGGGGAGGGCGCGGGTCCGCCTGTTCCAGGGTCGCGGCGCGAGGCCGAAGGCGACGAGGGGGGTGCGCCTGCGGGCCCCCGGGCCTATCCGCGTCGTGCTGAAGAGCAGCAAGCTGGTGAAGGGTCCCTACCGGATCGTCGTCGCGGTCGGCGACCGCACCTTCGTGCGCCGAGCCGCGTTGACGAGGTGACCGGTCAGGCCTGGCCGCCGCAGGGCAGGCGCCGGAGGCGCCGGCGCGGGGACGAGCGGGCGGGGGTCGTGTTGACCTGACCCCCCCGGTCCGGTACACAACGCCACCCCCGTCAGCGTCCCGGGATCGCCCCGAATTGTCCGAGAACTCCTCCGCTCCGCCCCCAGACGGGGGTGACGACCCGCGTCCGCTGTCCGTCGGCGCGCCCGCGGAGCTGCGCGAGGGCGAGCGGCGGGTCGCGCTGACCCCCGGGGTCGTGGCGGCGTACGCCAAGCTCGGCGCGACGGTGGTGGTCGAGGCCGGGGCGGGCGAGGCGGCGGGCTTCCCGGACGCGGCCTACGAGGAGAAGGGCGCGGTCGTCGGCACCCGCGACGACGCCTTCGGGGCCGACATCGTGACCTGCGTACGGGTGCTCGGCGGCGACGCCGGGAGCCCGGACGCCGGGCGCCTGCGCGCCGGCCAGGCGGTGGTGGGCATGGCCGCGCCGCTGGCCGCCCCCGAGGTGTCGGCGGCCGTGGCGGCCCGCGGCGCGACCCTCTTCTCGCTGGAGCTCCTGCCGCGCACCACGCGCGCGCAGTCGATGGACGTGCTGAGCTCCCAGGCCAACATCGCCGGGTACCGCGCCGTGCTGCTGGCGGCCGAGGCCCTGCCGAAGGTGTTCCCCCTGCTGACGACCGCGGCGGGCACGATCCCGCCGGCGAGGGTGTTCGTCGTCGGCGCCGGCGTCGCCGGCCTCTCGGCGATCGCGACCGCGCGGCGCCTGGGGGCGGTGGTCGAGGCCTACGACGTGCGCGAGGCGGCAAAGGAGGAGGTCCAGAGCCTCGGCGCCCGCTTCGTCGAGCTGCCGCTCGAGACCGGCCAGGAGGGCTCAGGGCTCGGGCGCCTACGCGACGGCCATGAGCGAC
This sequence comes from Miltoncostaeaceae bacterium, assembly GCA_963808825.1. GTDB lineage: Bacteria > Actinomycetota > Thermoleophilia > Miltoncostaeales > Miltoncostaeaceae > DATAGF01. The sequence goes on from CAWEGW010000009.1 coordinate 26,817, forward strand.
GAGGCGCTGGCGCGCCAGCGCGAGCTCATGCTGAAGACCGTGGCGGGGAGCGACGTCGTCATCACGACGGCCCAGGTGCAGGGCGCCAAGGCGCCGGTGCTGATCACGGCGGAGATGGTCGAGGCCATGAGCCCCGGGTCGGTGGTGGTCGACCTCGCCGCCGAGCAGGGCGGCAACGTCGAGCCCAGCCTGCCCGGCCGCACCGTGGACGTCGGGGGGTGAGCGTGATCGGGCCGATCGACGTGCTCTCGAGCGTCCCGCACCACGCGAGCCTGATGTACGCGAAGAACGTCGCCAACTTCGCCGCGCTGCTGGTGCGCGACGGGGCCCTGGCGCTCGACACGGACGACGACCTGGTGGCGGGCTGCACGGTGGCGCGGGACGGCGAGGTCGTCAACGAGCGGGTGCGCGAGGCGCTCGGCGCCGAGGAGGGGGTCGCGTCGTGACCAACGAGGTCATCATCACCAGCCTCTTCGTCTTCGCGCTCGCCGCCTTCCTGGGCTTCGAGCTCATCCGGCGGGTGCCGAAGCTGCTGCACACGCCGCTGATGGCCCTCACCAACGCCCTCTCGGCGATCGCCCTGGTGGGCTCGATCGTCATCCTCGGCCAGTCCGAGACCACCTACGCGAAGGTGCTCGGCTTCATCGCGGTCGTCGCCTCGACCATCAACGTGGTCGGCGGCTTCCTCATCACCGACCGCATGCTGAAGATGTTCCGCGCCCGCGAGCGGCCGCGGCCGGCGCCCCCCTCCGACGACGGGGCGCCCTCGTGAGCCGGATGGACTGGATCAACCTGGCGTACCTGGTGGCGGCGCTGGGGTTCGCCTTCTCGCTCAAGTGGATGACCTCGCCGCAGACCGCGCGGCGGGGGGTGCTCGCCGGCGAGGTCGGGTTCGGCATCGCGATCGTCGCGACGCTGTTCTGGCCCGACATGACGACCCAGGGCTACGTGCTGATCGCGGTGGCCGCGCTGATCGGCGCCGCGATCGGCGTCCCGCTGGGCCTGATGGTCCCGATGACCGCCATGCCGCAGCGGATCGCGCTCTCGCACGCCTTCGGCGGCCTGGCGGCGGCGCTGGTCGGGACGGCCCACTACTACCTGGTGCGGAACGAGATCAACGAGTTCACGACCGCCGTGCTGGGCGTCGAGATCGGGCTCGGCTTCCTCGTCTTCACGGGGAGCCTGATGGCCGCGGGCAAGCTGCAGGAGTGGCTGCCGCAGCGGCCCATCGTCTACAAGGGCCAGAACGCGGTGAACTTCGCCGTCCTGGGTGTGGCGCTCGCCCTGGTGATCGTGCTGGTGGCCGATCCGACCCAGACCTGGATCGTGCCGATCATCGCCGTCCTGACGCTGGCCTTCGGCGTGCTCCTGATCATCCCGATCGGCGGCGCCGACATGCCGACGGTCATCGCGCTGCTGAACGGCTACGCCGGCCTCTCGGCCGCGGCCCTGGGCATCGTCCTCGAGAACAAGCTCCTGATCGTGGCCGGAGCCCTGGACGGGGCGTCGGGGATCATCCTGGCGATCATCATGTGCCGGGCCATGAACCGCTCCTTCCGCAACGTGCTCTTCGGGGCCTTCGGCGCGGTGGACGCCGTGGGCACCGGCGACGCGGCGGACCTCGGCACGCACCGCACCGCCTCGGTCGACGAGGCCGCCGAGCTCATGAAGATGGCGCGCTCCGTGCGTGATCGTCCCCGGCTACGGCATGGCGGTGGCCCAGGCCCAGCACAAGGTGCGCGAGCTCGCCGACGCCCTCGAGAAGGAGGGCGTCGAGGTGCGCTACGCCATCCACCCCGTGGCCGGCCGCATGCCCGGCCACATGAACGTGCTGCTCGCCGAGGCGAACGTGCCCTACGAGCAGCTGCTCGACATGGACGAGATCAACGGCGACTTCCCCCAGACCGACGTGGTGCTGGTGCTGGGCGCCAACGACGTCGTCAACCCGGCCGCCCGCCACGACACCGGCAGCCCGATCTACGGCATGCCCATCCTCGAGGTCGACAAGGCCGCCTCGATCTTCGTGGTCAAGCGGAGCATGCGGGCCGGCTTCGCCGGCATCGAGAACGAGCTCTTCTTCAACGAGAAGACCCAGATGGTGTTCGGCGACGCCAAGAGCGTCGTCGGCGAGCTCACGGCCGAGGTCAGCGGCCAGAAGGACGCCATCTCCCTCTAGCGGAGGGTCAACCGGCCCCGCCCCGCGCCGGTAGGATCACTGAGGATCCCGCCCCCGACGAGCGAGCGCGCGCATGACCACGGTCCCGGCCGAGTACCCGCCCCCCTTCAAGTCGTCCGAGTTCATCGCCGTCCCGTCGGCGGCTGAGGACGAGCGGATCGACGTCGGCGTGCTGATCGTCGGCGCCGGGCCCGCCGGCCTGGCGACCGCCGTGCGGCTGGGCCAGCTGCTGGCCGAGGACCCCGAGCTCACCGAGCAGCTCGGCGAGGTGCCGATCGCCGTGGCGGAGAAGGGCAAGGCGCCCGGGTCCCACCTGCTGTCGGGGGCGGTGGTGCGGCCCGGCCCGCTCAAGGCGCTCTTCCCCGACATCGCCGACGACGCCTTCCCGCGCTTCGGCGAGGTGACCGGCGAGTCGGTCTACTTCATGCGCCCCAAGGGCAAGGTGCGCATCCCCACGCCGCCGCAGATGAAGAACCACGGCAACTGGGTGATGTCGGTCAGCCGGCTCGCGCGCTGGATGAGCGAGCAGGCCGAGGAGCTCGGCGCGTACATGCTCCCCGAGACCGACTGCCAGAAGCTCCTGCTCGACCAGGGGCGGGTGATGGGCGTCGTGACCGGCGACAAGGGGCGCGGGCGCAACGGCGAGGAGCTGCCGGCCTTCGAGCCCGGCGCGGAGGTTCAGGCGCAGGTCACCGTGCTCGCCGAGGGCACGCCCGGCCACCTCACCAGCCTGGTCCGCAACCACTTCGACCTCGACCGCGACTCGACCCAGATCTGGGAGCTCGGGGTGAAGGAGGTCTGGCGCGTCCCGAGGCCGCTGGGGAAGGTGATCCACACGCTCGGATGGCCGCTGCGGCTGGCGACCAAGCACCGCGAGTACGGCGGCTCGTGGCTCTACCCCATGGGCGACGACATGATCTCGATGGGGTTCGTGGTCGGGCTCGACTACGCCGACGCCACCATCTCGTGCCACGACCTGCTGCAGGCGTTCAAGACCCACCCCTTCATCCACGGCCTGATCGAGGGCGGCGAGCGGCTGGCCTGGGGCGCCAAGACGATCCCCGGCGGCGGCTTCTACGGCCTGCCGAGCCGGATGCACGTCCCCGGCGCCGTGCTGGTGGGCGACAGCGCCGGCTTCGTGGACATGATGGCCCTGAAGGGCGTCCACACCGCGATCCAGTCGGGCACGCTGGCGGCCGAGGCGATCTACGAGGCGCTCAAGGCCGGCAAGGCCACGACCCCGGCGGGGCTCTGGGGCTACACCACCCGCATCCGCGCGTCGTCGATCTGGAAGGAGCTCTGGAAGGTCCGCGACATCCGCCCCGCCTTCCAGAAGGGCTTCCTCTACGGCGGCATGATCCACGGGATGCAGACCAGCTCGTTCGGGCACGCGCCGCGCAAGCGGGTGCGCTTCAAGCCCGACGCCGCCGAGCCGATCTCCGTCGGCTCCGCGAGCTCGCGCTACCCCAAGCCCGACGGCCAGTACGTCTTCGACAAGCTCGGCAGCGTCTTCGCCAGCGGCAACCAGACCCGCGACGACCAGCCGAGCCACATCCGGGTGCAGACCCACGTGCCGGTCGAGCTGGCGACGGCGTGGGAGTGGATGTGCCCGGCGAAGGTCTACGAGATCGCCGACGAGCCCCAGAACGGGACCGTGACCGTTCACCTGAGCCCGTCCAACTGCGTGCAGTGCGGGGCCATCACGGCCAAGGGCGGGCGCCTGACGCCGCCCGAGGGCGGCAGCGGCCCCGAGTACACCATCACCTGACGCCCTGATGTCGACGCGCGCGACCCACCCGGCCGCGCAGGGGATGCTCGGCTGGATGCAGGCCAACCCGGCGCGCCTGCGCGAGCTGCTCGACGAGGAGGCCGCCGGCGCCGAGGACCTGGGCCCGGCCGGCGACCCGGCCGTGCGGGCCCACCTGCGCTTCGTCGCCGAGGCCCTCGCCGCCACGGCCGCCCCGGCCTCGGCCGCGGCGCTCGAGCGCTTCGCGCGCGACCTTCCCGGGCTGCTGACCGCGCGCGAGGAGCGGGTCGACGAGGAGATGCGGCGCGTGGGCGAGGCGCACGCCTTCGAGGCCGACCTCCAGTTCGGCGCCGGCTCGGGCGAGGACCCGGCGATGCCCGGCCTGCTCGACCGGCGGGTGCGGATCGCCGCCTGGACGCGCGTCTTCCTCGCCGCGCTCGACGAGGCGCGCGCCCCGGCCGCCCCGGCCGGGCCGGCGGTGCTGGAGTGGATGGCCGGCCACCAGGACCAGCTCGCCGACACGATCTTCGCGATGGACCGGCGCGCCAAGCGGGCCGAGCTCGACCGCGGCGGCCCCGACGCCATCGCCAGCCCCGAGGTCGTCAACCGCATCGGCCAGGCGGCCACGATCCAGGCCCACGCGCGCTTCCTCGTGGAGGCCCTCGCGGCCCGGCTCTGAGGCCGCGGCCGCGGTGCCCTCGGCCTTCACCCCGTCCCACCGCGGCGGCGCCGGCCCGCCGCTGGTCTGCCTGCACGGGTTCACCGACACCTGGCGCACCTGGGAGCTGGTCCTCCCCGAGCTCGAGCGCCGCCACGACGTGCTCGCGCCCACGCTCCCCGGCCACGCGGGGGGACCGCCGCTGCCGCGCGAGCCCGGCGCCGGCCTCATGCCCGACGCCGTCGAGCGCGCCATGGACGAGGCCGGCATCGGCACCGCCCACCTCGCCGGCAATTCCCTGGGCGGCTTCGTCGCCCTCCAGCTCGCCGCCCGCGGCCGGGCCGAGTCGGTCGTCGCGCTCGCCCCGGCCGGCGGCTGGGCCGCCGGCGACGGCTCGTGGAGGGAGACGGTGGCCGCCTTCGCGGCCCTGCGCGAGGGGGCCCTGGCCGCGGCGCCCCACGCCGACGCCATCGCGGCCACGGCGGAGGGGCGCCGGCGCGCGACCCGGCTGATCGTCGAGCGCTCGGAGCACATCCCCGCCGAGCTGATCGTCCACCAGGTGCTGGGGGCCGCGCGCTGCGACGCCGGCCCGATGATCGAGCTGGCCCTGCGCGAGGGCTACCGGCTCGACGCGGCCGCGATCGACTGCCCGGTGCGGGTCGTGTGGGGGATGGAGGACCGGCTCCTGCCGTGGCCGTCCGCCGCCGCCCGCTTCCGCCACGACTGGCTCCCGCGCGCCGACTGGGTCGAGCTCGACGGGGTCGGGCACTGCCCCCAGCTCGACGTCCCGCTCGAGACGGCCCAGCTGATCCTCGGGCTCACCGGCCGCTGACGCGGTGGCCGGAGGCCCTCACGGCAGGGGCGTCCTCCGCGCGACCGCGATGGCGACGTCGTCGGTGAGGCGGCCCCCCGACCAGGTGCGGGCGGCCGCGTAGACCGAGCGGGCGAGCTGGGCGGGCCGCTCGCCGGCGGCGTCGCGGAGGGCCTCGCGCAGCCCGTCCTCGCCGAACTCGCGCCCCTGGCGGCGGGCCTCGATGATCCCGTCCGTGTAGAGGACCAGCACGTCGCGCTCGCGGAAGGGCTCCTGGTGGCCGGTGAAGGCCGCGCCGTCGAAGGCCCCGCAGGGCGGGCCCGGGTCCTCGAGCACCGTCTGGTCGCCGGCGGCATCGATCAGGATCGGCGGCGGGTGGCCCGCGCTGCACCAGCGCAGCGTGCCGGCCACGCTGTCGAGCACGGCCAGCACGAGCGTCACCAGGCTGCCGTCCGGGAGGCGGGCGTTCAGCAGCTGGTTGAGCTCGGTCACGATCGGGGCGGGCTCGTCCCCGTGCTGGCTCAGGGCCTCGGCCATGTAGCGCACCATGGCCGTCATGCCGGCGGCCTCGACCCCCTTCCCGGAGACGTCGCCCACCAGCAGCGCCAGCCGCCCGCCGTCGATCGGCCAGGCGCTGTAGAAGTCGCCGCCCACCTCGGAGCCGGCGGCCGCCTGGTAGAGCGCGGCGAGCTCGAGGCCCTCCTGCGAGGGCAGCTCCTCGGCGATCAGCGCCTGCTGGAGGGTCTCGGCGATGTGGCGCTCCTGCTCGAACTGGAGCGCATTCTGCAGGGCGCTGGCGGCGTGGCGGGCCAGCTCGCCGACCACGCGCAGGTCGCGCTCGCCGAAGGCCCGCACCTCGGTGCTGTTGACGCTCACCAGGCCGTAGACCCGGTCGCCCAGCACCAGCGGCACGTGCATGAACGACTTGATGCCCTCGGGGCGCGTGATGCGGGTGGAGACGCGCTGCTCGGCCTCGGCGTCGTTGCACACGAAGGGGCGGCGCGCGGCGAGGGCCCCGCCCACGACCCCCTCGCCCATCTTGAAGACCATGCGCTTGACCGTCTCGTCGGCGAAGCCGCGCACGGCGACGGGCGCCACCAGGCCGCGGCGGTTGACCGCGAGCACGGCGCTCTTGTCGCACGCCGGCGCGAGCCGGTGGACCTGGTCGAGCAGGTGGTCGTGGATGTCCGAGGGCGTGAGCGCCGAGGCCATCATGTGGGCGGCCCGGGAGAGGGCGACCTCCTCCTGGGCCCGGCGCTCCTCGCGCTCCAGCAGCTCGGCCCGCTCGGCCGCGAGGCGGCGGGCCTCGGCGAGGGCGCTGCGGGCCGGGGTGACGTCGGTGAGGATGTTGACCCGGCCCACCAGCGGACCCGGACGCGTCGCGCACCGGGGCGGAGGAGTGCTCGACCGCCCGCCCGTCCACGGTCTCGGCGTCGTTGACGGCCTCGGTCGAGGGGTCGTCGTGGATCGCCAGCAGCCGGGCGGCGTACTCGTCGGGGTTGGTGAAGCGCCACTTGATCCGCTCGGAGATCAGCTCGCCCATCGGCTGGCCCACGAGCGGCTCGAGGTCGATGCCGAGGATGTCGCCGGCGGCGCGGTTCGCGAGCGACAGGCGCCCCCGCAGGTCGCTCACCAGGACCCCCATGCGGCTGGACGAGATGACGCCCTCGAGGGTCTGGCGGGTGCGCCTGGTGCGCTCCGCCAGCTGGTGGTTGCGCACGGTGAGGCCGATCTGGGGCGCGAGCGCCAGGAGGTCGTCGACGTGGCCCTCGGCCAGCGGGCTCTCGCGCGTCAGGCTGACCAGCGCCACCGCCCCCAGGCCCGGCTGGTGCGGCGTGCCGAGCGGCACCGCGATGCCGCCCGCCTCGAGCATGAGGCGGTGGAGGGCCCCGGCCGGCCCGCCCTGGTCGGCCAGCCGCGCAAGGCGCTCGATCTCGCTCGGCTCCGAGACGATGCGCGGCCAGACCACCGGCCCGGCCGCCTCCAGCGCCGCGTCGCCGAGGCCGATCGGGTCGAGGCCGTCCGGGGTGAGCAGCGGGGCCAGCGCCTGGGCGGCCGCGGAGGGGCCGACGCAGTAGCCGCGGGTGACGTCCTCGGGGTCGGTCTCGTCGACGACGTGGACGGCCACGACGTCGACCGGGAAGACCTCGTGCACGCGCTCGGCGATCTCGTCGAGCGCGGCCGGCAGCTCGGCGGCCGCCACCGAGGCGAGTCGGCTGAGCCAGCGCGTGGGGTCGAGCGCGCTCAGCGCACCGGCCTCCAGCCTGCTCGCCACCGTCACCTCCGCCACGCCTCCCGGACCGCATCAGGGTAGCGCGAGCCCCCCGGCGGAGGCCACGGCGAGGGCGGATCGGCCCTCTGGAACCAGGCTCCTCGTCGCGTTGTTTTTCGCCTCCCGCCCCATATGCTCTCGCGGGGTTCGGACCATCGACCGGGGGTAGCGATCGTGCGCAGGCTGTGGGCGGCTCTCTCGCTGGTGGCGGTCGTCGCCGCGCTCGGCGTCGCCTCTGGATGCGTCGAGAGCAGCGAGGAGGACGCCCAGACGCCGGCCACCGCCCCAACGGTGCCCAACACGGCCCTCCAGACCGACTCCGAGGGCAACTTCGTCACCGCGCCCCCCGCCGAGGGCGCCGGCGGCGGCGAGACGGCGCCCCCCGAGGGCGGCGGCGGGACCGAGGGCGGGGGCGGCGAGGCGACGGGCGACGCCGCCGCCGGGCAGGAGGTCTTCACCCAACGCTGCCAGTCGTGCCACCTCAACGGCGGCCAGGAGGCCGGCGTGGGGCCGCAGCTCGCGGGCATGGGCCTCGACGCCGCAGACGATCGAGAACCAGGTGGTGAACGGCGGCGGGGCGATGCCGCCGGGCCTGGCGACGGGCGCCGACCTCGACAACGTGGTCGCCTACGTGGTGAGCATCCAGTAGGGCGGGGCGCCTGCGCCGCTCCGGAGCGGCGGGTAGCATCCCCAGCATGAGCCTGGACGTGACGACCGAGGCGCGGGACGGGCTGACCCTGGTCACCCTCGGCGGCGAGCTCGACATCTACACGGTCGGCAGCTTCCGCCAGGACCTCGAGACCCTGGACCCCGCGTCCTCGCAGCTGGTGATCGACCTGACCGACGTCACGCTGCTCGACTCGTCGGGCCTCGGGGCGCTCGTGAGCCTCCTCAACCGCGCCCGCGCGGGCCAGGGCCAGCTCGGGCTCATCTGCCCCCACCGCCGCCTGCGGCGCGTGTTCGAGATCACCGGCCTGCGCCGCGCCTTCGTGTTCGGGGACGACCTCGAGACGGTCGCCGCGGCCCTCGAGCGGGGCCCGGACGCCGCGTCCGCCTAGCCTGGCGACGGGGGCTTCCTGCTCGACCTGAGGCTGATCCGCTCCGAGCCCGAGCGCGTGGCCGCCAACCTGGCCCGGCGCGGGGCGGGGGACGCGGTCGCCGCGCTCCTCGAGCTCGACGAGCGCGCCCGGTCGCTGCGGGCCCGGGTCGAGGCGACCCGGGCCGAGCGGGCGCGCATCAGCAAGGCCGTGGGCCAGGCCCGGCGCGAGGGCCGCGACAGCGCCGCCGACGAGGCCGAGGCCCGCCGGCTCGGCGAGGAGCTGGCGGTGCTCGAGCAGGAGCTGCGCGAGGCCGAGGCCGAGCGCGACCGGCTGCTCGCCTCGCTGCCCAACCTGGCCGAGGACGAGGCGCCGGACGGGGGCGAGGACGACGCCGTCGAGCTGCGCCGCGTCGGCGACCTGCCGGACTTCGGCTTCGCCCCGCGCGACCACGTCGAGCTCGCGGGCGCCGCCGGCGCCCTCGACCTGGAGGCGGCGGCGCGCGTGTCGGGGAGCCGCTTCGCCTACCTGCTCGGGCCGCTCGTGCGGGTGCAGATGGCGCTCGTCTCGCTGGCGCTGGAGCGCGTCGAGGCGGCCGGCTTCACGCCGGTCGTGCCGCCGGTGCTGGTGCGCGAGGAGGCCATGTGGGGGACGGGCTTCTTCCCGACCGACCGCTCCTCGATCTACGCCACGGCCGACGACGACCTCTACCTGGTGGGCACCTCCGAGGTCCCCCTGGCCGGCCTGCACGGCGACCAGATCCTGGAGCCGGGCGACCTCCCGCTGCGCTACGGCGGCGTCTCGACCTGCTTCCGCCGCGAGGCCGGGGCCGCCGGCCGCGACACCCGCGGCATCTTCCGGGTGCACCAGTTCGACAAGGTGGAGATGTTCTCGTTCGTGATGCCCGAGGACTCGCCGGCCGAGCACCGGCGGATCCTGGGCCTGCAGGAGGAGATCCTGCAGGCGCTCGAGATCCCCTACCGGGTGGTCGACATCGCCGTCGGGGACCTCGGCGCGCCCGCCGCGCGCAAGTTCGACTGCGAGGCGTGGATGCCCGCCCAGGGCGCCTACCGCGAGGTCACCTCCTGCTCGAACTGCACCGACTTCCAGGCCCGGCGGCTGCGCACGCGGGCCCGCGGGGAGTCCGGGACGGCGCCGGTCCACACGCTCAACGGGACGGCGGTCGCCGTGGGGCGGACGATCATCGCCCTGCTCGAGAACGGCCAGCGGGAGGACGGCTCGGTCGCCCTGCCCGCCGCCCTGCAGGCGCACGGCGCGCCCGCGGAGATCCGGCCGCGGTGAGCGCCCCGGCGCGGCCGCGGGTCGCCGTGGTCGGGCACGTCGAGTGGATCACCCACGGCACCGGCCTGATGCCGCGGCCGGGCGAGATCCGCTACCTGGGCGAGCCCTTCGACGAGCCCGCCGGCGGCGGCGGCGTGAGCGCGGCCCAGGTCGCCAAGCTCGACGCCGAGGCGCTCTTCTACACGGCGCTCGGCGACGACGAGATCGGGCGCGCCAGCGCCGAGCGACTGGGCGCGATCGGCGTGACGGTGCTGGCGACGATCCACGGCGGCCCCCAGACGCGCGGCGTCAGCGCGGTCGACTCCACCGGCGACCGGGCGATCCTGGTCATCGGCGGGCCGACCTCGGCGCGCATCGACGACCCCCTCCCCTGGGACGACCTGGCCCGCTGCGACGCCGCCTTCTTCACCGGCCACGACTCGGCCACGGTCGCCGCCGCCCGGCGCGCCCGCCGGCTGGTCGTCACCAGCCGCCGCCTGCACCAGCTCATCGAGAGCGGCGTGCGCGCCGACGTGCTGATCGCCAGCGCGAGCGACCCCAGCGAGGCGGTCGACCCCGACGCCCTCCCGGTGGCGCCGGCCGCGATCGTCTGGACCGAGGGCGAGCGGGGCGGCCGCTACGTCACCGACGACGGCCGCTCGGGACGCTGGGAGCCCGCGCCCCTGCCGGGGCCGCCGGTTAACAGCTACGGCGCCGGCGACTCGTTCGCCGCCGGCCTCACGGTGGGCCTGGGCCGCGGCCTCGACCTCGAGGGGGCGCTCGCGCTCGGGGCCCGCTGCGGCGCCCACTGCCTCACCGGCCGGGGGGCGCTGAGCGCCCAGCTCGACGAGCGGCCGGCCCCCTCGGACCGCTAGCCTCCCCGGCCATGGGAGAACGGACCAGCTACGCCCCCGGGACGTTCTGCTGGGTCGACCTGGCATCCGCCGATCAGGGCGCCGCCAAGCGCTTCTACAGCTCGCTGTTCGGCTGGGACTACGAGGACCTCCCGCTCGGCGAGGGCGCCGTCTACTCCGTGGCCAACGTCGACCGGAAGCCGGTCGCGGCCATCGTGCCGCTGCCCGACCCGTCGGTGCCGCCACACTGGAACTGCTACGTGAGCGTCGAGGATGCCGACGCCGCGGCCGTCCTCGCGCAGGAGCTGGGCGCGTCGGTCGTCCTGCCGGCCGGCGACGTCGGCGACTCCGGCCGTCTCGCCGTGATCCAGGACCCCCAGGGCGCCCTGCTCAGCGTCTGGCAGCCGGGGGAGCACTTCGGCGCCGCGCTGGTCAACGGCCCCGGCCTGCTGAGCTGGAACGACCTGCTGTCGCCCGACGTCGAGGCCTCCGCCGCCTTCTACCGCGACCTGTTCGGCTGGACGATCGAGGAGATCCCGGAGGCCCAGGGCCAGTACTGGTCGATCGCCAACGACGGCAGGCCCATCGGCGGGCTGATGCCGATGCCGCCGGGCGGACACCCGGCGTGGAACCTCTACTTCGGCGTCGAGGAGGTCGAGGCCGCGATCGCCCGCGCGGCCGAGCTCGGGGCCGAGACCCTCATGGGCCCGATCCCCGTGCCGAGCGGGCGCTTCGCGGTGCTGCGCGACCCGCAGAACGCCGTGTTCTCGGTGGTCGACGGCCGGTTCGACCCGTAGGCCCCTAGGGCGAGGAGCGCCGCTCCCGGGAGCCGTTGGCCCGGGCCTGGTCGGGCTCGGTCGAGCGGCCGGCCGGCTCGATCGCCACCAGCACCACGCGCGTCCCGCGGGTGGCCTCGACGGTGAGGCGCCAGCCGTCGACCTCGACGACGTCGCCCGTGCGCGGCAGCCGGCCGAGCCGCGTGAAGACGAGGCCGCCGACGCTGGTCACGGTCTCGTCGACCAGGTCCACGCCGTGGTCGCGCAGATCCTCCAGCGAGACATGGCCGCGCACGACCAGGCGCCCGTCGGGCTGCTGGTCGACCGCCGGGGCCCGGTCGCGCTCGTCGTCGATCTCGCCGACGATCTCCTCGATCACGTCCTCGACGGTCACCACCCCGCTGAAGTCCCCGTACTCGTCGAGCACGACGGCCATCGAGGCCCGCCGCGCCTGCAGCTGGCGCAGCAGCTCGTCGACCGGCTGGGTCTCCGGCACGAAGAGCGCCGGGCCGGCGAGCCGGCGCACCGGCACCCCCTCGCCCTCCTCCAGGAGCCCGCGCGAGAGCTGGCTGAGATGGACCACGCCCAACACGCCGTCCCCGTTGAGCACGGGGAAGCGGCTATGTCGCGTCCGCAGCGCCTCGGTCAGCGCCCCGCGCACGGGCGAGTCGGCCGAGAGGGTGGTCACCTCCGGCCGGGGCGTCATGATGTCGCGCGTCAGCGTCTCGCCGAGGCCGAAGACGCCCTCCAGCATGTCGGCCTCCTCGGGCTCGAGGGCGCCGCCCTCCTCGCTCTGGGCGATGAGGATCTGCAGGTCCTCGGGGGTGGAGGCGAGCTCGCTCTCGGTCGCCGGCTCCACGCCGAGGACGCGCACGACCCAGTTGCCGGCGCCGTTGAGGAGGAAGATGAAGGGCGCGAAGACCCTGCGGAAGATCTCGAGCGGCCGCGAGGTCGCGAGCACCGTGGTCTCGGCCTTCTGGATGGCGATCGACTTCGGCGCCAGCTCGCCGAAGACGACGTGGAGCACCGTGATGATGACGAAGGCGATGATCACGGCCGTGGCCGCCGAGGTCGCCGCGCCGAGCCCGATCGACTCGAAGACCGGCTCGAAGAGCTGGGCGAATGCGGGCTCGCCCAGCCAGCCGAGCCCTAGGCTCGCGAGCGTGATGCCGAGCTGGCAGGCGGCCAGGTAGCGGTCGATGTGCTGCACCTGCTCGCGCGCGAGCACCGCCGAGCCGCGGCCCTGCTCGGCCAGCTGATCGAGGCGGGTCGTGCGGGCGCGGGCCAGCGAGAACTCGGCCGCGACGAAGAAGCCGTTCAGCAGCACAAGGAGGAGTGCCGCGACGATCTGGACCGCGTTCGTCAACGGTCCTGTGAGGTGTCCACGGGTGGATGATACCCACCAGGGTCCGCCGTCCCCTCGCCCCGATCACGAGGTGACCTGGAACCCCCGGGTGATCGGGGGCGCCGCCGTTCAGGCGCACCACCGCGCGATAGCGCCCCGGCTCCAGGTCGCCCAGGGCGATCGTGGCCTCGCGGCCTTTCGCGAGCCGCCGCGCCGAGAGGGCGCGCACCAGGGCGTAGCGCGTCTGCCCCCCCGGAGGTCAGACCCCCGGGCCGCCCTCCCCGGGAGGGTCGGAGCTCGGGAAGCTCTCCTCCAGCTCCTCGTCCCGGCGGTCCTCCTGCTCCTCCTCGTCGCCGGGCGCGGCTGGAGGGTCTCGCGGATCCTCGCTCACGGGTCCTCCTCGGACGTCTCGCCCCGATCCTTCCCCCGGGACGCGGTGGGAAACCGCCCGGCAGGGTAGGAACGCCTGCATGACCACGCAACCGGTTCCCGACCCCATTCCCGGCCCGGCCATCGTGCCGGAGCCCTCGCCGCCGGACATCCCGGAGCCGACGCCGCCCGACATCCCCGAGCCCTCGCCCGATCCGGTGCCCGAGCCGGTGCCCGGCCCCGCGCGGATCCCGGAGCCCTGGCCGCCGGACGAGCCGCCCGCGCGTTGATCCTCTGACCTCCGCGCACTACGGTGGGCCGGCCGTGGCCGTCGCGGAGCTGACCGACACCGAGCGCGAGATCCAGGGGCTGGTGCGCGAGTTCGCGCGCGCCGAGATCGCCCCCAACTCGCACCAGTGGAACCTCGACCACCACGTGCCGATCGAGGTGCTCACGCGCATGGCCGAGATGGGGCTGCTCGGCGTGATCATCCCCGAGGAGCACGGCGGCGCCGGCCTGGACTACGCGTGCCTGGCGATCGTGATGGAGGAGGTGGCCGCGGCCGACGCCGGCGTGTCGACCGCCGTGGCGGTGCAGAACTCGCTCGGCGCCGCGCCGATCCTGCGCGCGGGGACCGAGGCGCAGAGGCAGGCCTACCTGCCGGAGCTGGCCGCCGGGACGCGCTTCGCCGCCTACGCCCTGACCGAGCCCGACGCCGGCTCCGACACGGCCAACATCCGCACGAGCGCGCGCGCCGACGGCGACGGCTGGGTCGTCAACGGCGCCAAGCAGTGGATCACCAACGGCTCCTTCGCGAGCGTGTTCGTGCTCTACGCGCGCACCGGCGGCCCGGGGGCCAAGGGGATCTCCTGCTTCCTGGCCGAGCCGGGCGAGGGCTTCACGGTCGGGCGCGAGATGCCGAAGCTCGGGCTGCACACCTCCTCGACCGTCGAGCTCGCCTTCGACGGCTACCGCCTCGGCCCGGGGACGATGATGGGCGAGGAGAACCAGGGCCTGAAGGTCGCGCTCTCCACGCTCGACTCCGGGCGCATCATCATCGCCGCCCAGGCCTGCGGGATCGCGCGCGCCGCCCTGGAGGTCGCCGTCGCCTACGCGCGGGAGCGCACGGCCTTCGGCGGCCCGATCGCGCGCCTGCAGGGGATCCAGTTCCCGCTGGCCGAGGTCGCGGCCCGGCTCGACGCCGCCCGCCTCCTGACGATGCACGCGGCCCGGCTGCGCGACGCGGGCGAGCCGCACACCGCCGCCGGCGCCAAGGCCAAGCTCTTCGCCAGCCAGGTCGCCGTGGACGCCGCCGACGTCTGCGTCCAGACCCTCGGCGGCTACGGCTACTCGGCCGAGTTCCCCGCCGAGCGCCTCTACCGCGACGCGCGCATCACCCAGATCTACGAGGGCACCAGCGAGATCCAGCGCCTGGTGATCGCCCGCGACCTGCTCGGCGAGGCCGCGCGCGGCTGACGGCGGGGCCCGGCCCGGGTACCGTGCCCCGGATGGCCGTGCCCACGCTGTTCGTGATGGGAGCCGCCGAGCGCCTCGTGACGCCCGACCGGGTGCGCGTGTCGGTCAGCGTCCAGACGCCGGTGCTTCGCACCGCGCCCGAGGCGCTGGCGCGGGCGGCCGAGGCGCGCCGGCGACTGCTCGACCACATGGCCGCCTCCCTGCCGGGCACCGCGGTCTCCGACGGCCGCATCACGACGCGCCAGGAGCAGCGCAGCGTCGAGGAGGAGCGGGCGGGCCGGATCGAGACCCGGTGGGAGGTCGCCGGCTACACCGGGCTCTGCATGATCGGGGTGGAGGACGACGCCGGCCGGGCCGCCGAGATCGTGGCCGCCGTCGGGGCGCACCCCGACGCGCAGCGCGTCTGGCCGGCCTTCGAGGTGAGCCCCGCGCTCGAGCGCCGCGCGCGCGACGAGCTCGAGCGTGAGGCGGTGCGCGACGCGCTGGAGCGCGCCGGGGGCCTGGCCGCCGCCGCGGGCATGGCGGTCGGCGCGGTCCTCTCCATCGGCGAGCCCGGCCCGCCGCAGGGCCCGTGGGGCGAGCCGCCCGTCGCCGCCCGGATGCTGAGCGCCGACGTGTCGGCCGACGAGCTCGAGGAGGCGCTCGGCGAGCTGCGCCCCGAGCCCGAGCCGCGGCGCGCCGAGGTCCCGGTGCGGGTCGAGCTGCGCGAGGCCGGCGGAGGCGGCCCGGCGGCCTGAGCTCGCGCTGGGAGCGCCTGCGGCGGCCGTGGCGGCGGCGCCCCCGCCACGTCGACCTCCGGCTGCGCCTGCTGGGGATCGAGGACCTCTTCCAGGCCCCGGAGCTCGACCCCTTCCGGCCCGAGCACGACGGCTACGACGAGCGCCCCGGGATCGAGCAGCTGCTGCCGCGCCTGTACCTCGCCCACCCCAAGGCGACGGCGACCGTGACCATCGAGCTGCCGGAGGGCCAGGAGCTGCCGCCCGACGCCGACGAGCGCGCCCGCGCCGCCATGCGGCGCTACTGCCGGCGCAAGATCGCCCTGGTCGACGACGAGATCGAGTCCAGCCGGCGCTTCGGCTACCGCGCCCTGCTGTGGGGCCTCGTGGCCGTGGTGATCCTGAACGGGCTGGCGGAGGCGATCGACGACGACTGGGACCCGATCGCCTCGGGGCTGTCGGTCGCCTCGTGGGTGATCCTCTGGGTCCCCGTCAACCTGCTGGTCTACGACCTCTTCTACTACCGGCGCGACCGCCGGGCCTACCGGGCCCTGCTGGACGCGCCCCTCACGGTCACCCGCGTCAGGTCTGCGGGGTCAGCGAGCGGAGGGTCTGCTCCGCCCTGATGTCGAAGTCGGTCGGCCCGTCGAGCGTGGAGTCGATCGCGTACTTCACGACCAGGGCCCGCTCGGGCGCGTACCAGAAGGTCTCTGTCCGCTGACCCGTGTACTCGCCGGTGATGTCCTGGCGCGCCTCGATGACGAAGGCGTTCACCGCCTGGCCGCCCACATCGACGCGCTCGCGGCGCAGGACCTCGGTCTCGATCTGCAGCTGGAGGTCGCCCGCCGTGAAGGGGCCGCCCCAGGTCTCACCCACCTTGGGCTTCAGCGGCAGCCGCAGGAGGTTCGGCGTCCACTCGCGGTCGCGGGTCGTCGTGGTCACGGGCGTCTTGACGACCGTGCGGGCGAAGGTGACGAAGGCGCCCTCGGGCCGCACGTCGTAGCGCGACAGCTCGGTGTGGCTGTCGGAGTAGCGCACGTCGGTCTCGTACCCGCCGTCCCCGTGGCGCACCAGCATGGGCGCGACCCCGGGCAGGGCGCGGTCGATGTCCACCGGGCCGCGGCTGAGCTGCTCGGAGCCGGTCACCGTGTACTCGTAGACGCCGGGGGCCGGCAGCCCGGGCCCGGCCTCTCCCGGCGACGGGCTCTCGCGGTACTCCGTGAGCGCGTCGTTGGCGCTCACCGGGTCGGTGTCGTCGAGGGTCTGCCAGAAGATGACGCCTCCCACGACCAGCGCGACGATCAGCACGCCCACGCCGATGAGGATGTAGCCGCGACGCCCCACGTGACGAGGGTGACAAACGCTCCCCTCGATGTCAACCGAACGTTCGTTTGATAGCGTGGCGCCATGGCGAGCGCCGTCGCCGACGTGCTCCCGGGCATCCGCCGCGTCACGCTCGACGCGGCCGGGGTGGGCCACGTCCACTGCTACCTGTTGCGCGGCGCGACGGGCTGGACGCTGGTGGACACGGGCCTGGGCGGGCCGGGCGCGGCCGCGGCGTGGCGCGAGCTGGTCGCCGGCCTGGACGCCCCCCTCGAGCGCGTCGTCATCACCCACATGCACGTCGACCACATCGGCGCCGCCGCCGACGTCGCCCCGCTCAGCGCCGGCCCCGTGCTCGAGGGGCGCCTCGACCGCGAGCAGTGCGACGCGGCCTACGGCGACGGCGCCTGGCCGGGCCTCCTGCGGGAGCACTTCGCCGCCAACGGCCTGCCCGCGGGCGAGGCGGCGGCCGCCGAGGCGTCGTGGCGGGCCATCGCCGGCCTCGCGCACCCGGCGCCGGCCGAGCCGCTCGACCCGGGCGACCTTGTGGACGGGTGGGAGGTGCTCCTGCTGCCCGGGCACGCCGACGGCCACATCGGGCTGCTGCGCGAGGGGGTGCTGATCGGCGGCGACGTCCTGCTGGCCGACATCACCCCGACGATCGGCGTCTGGCCCGGCTGCGACCCCGACCCGCTCGGCCGCTACCTCGAGACGCTCGAGCGAATCGCCGAGCTCGCGCCCCGGGTCGTGCTGCCGGGCCACGGCGAGCCGGTCGAGGACCCGCCGGCCCGGGCCCGCGCGACCGCCGCCCACCACCGCGCGCGCCTCGACCGGGCCGCCGCGGCCCTGGGGCCGGAGCCCCGCAGCGCCTACGAGGTGTCGCGGGACATCTGGCCGGGCGACCTCGACCCGGGCCAGCGCAGCTTCGCCGTCGCCGAGGGTCTGGCCCACCTGGAGCGGTTGGTCCGCGAGGGCCGCGCCGAGGTCACCGCCACGAGCCGCTCCATGCGCTTCAGCGCCCCCTCACGCCAGGGGTAGCCGTTCTGCTTTTTCCGGCGCCCGCCCCGGCGAAGCCGGTGCGCCGGTCTGCCGGAGGGCCCGGCCAGGGCCCGGAGGCGCGCATGGCCGCCCGCAAGAGGCGGCCATCCGCATTTAGACCTCCCTTCGGAGCACCTTCCCGATGATGGTCACCGGGAGCTCGTCGCGCAGCTCCACCCGCCACGGGACCTTGTAACGGGCCAGGCTGGCCTCGCAGTGGGCGATCAGCTCGTCCGGGGTCGCGGTCTTCCCTGGGCGGAGCGTGCAGACGGCCCGCGGGACCTCGCCGTGGCGGTCGTCGGGCATCGCCACCACGGCCGCCTGGGCGACGGCCGGGTGCGAGGTCAGCACCTCCTCGACCTCGCGCGGGTACACGTTGAGCCCGCCCACGATGATCAGGTCCTTGAGGCGGTCGACGATCCGGAAGTAGCCGTCCTCGTCCATCGTCGCCACGTCGCCGGTGGCGAGCCAGCCGTCGCGCAGGGCGGCGGCCGTCTCGGCGGGCCGGCCCCAGTAGCCGTCCATGACCTGGGGCCCGCGCACGTGCAGCTCGCCCGGCTCGCCGGGCTCGACCTCGCGCGAGCGGGTCTCGAGGTCGAGGACGCGCGCCTCGGTGAACGGGAAGGGGAGCCCGATCGAGCCGCTGCGCCGCTCGCCGTCGAGCGGGTTGCAGTGCGTGACCGGGCTCGCCTCGCTGAGGCCGTAGCCCTCGACCATGCGCGCCGCCGGTCGCGGCCTCGAAGCGCCGCTGCAGGTCGGGCGAGAGCGGCGCCGAGCCGCTGACGCAGCACTCGATGGAGGTGAGGTCGTGGCGCCCGGCGCGCGGGTGGTCGGCCACCGCGGCGTACATGATCGGCGCCCCGGGGAAGAAGCGCGGCCGCCGCCGCGCGGCCGTCTTCAGCACCTGCTCGGGGTCGAAGCGCGGCAGCAGCAGCTGGGTCATGCCGGCCATGAGCGAGAAGCTCATCGCGACCGTGAGGCCGTAGATGTGGAAGTAGGGGAGGGCGCAGAGCATCGCGTCCCCCGGCCGCGGCTCCACCGCCAGCCAGGCGCCGATCTGGGCCGAGTTGGCCAGCAGGTTGCGGTGGGTGAGGGTGGCGAGCTTGGGGACCCCGGTCGTCCCGCCGGTCGGCTGGAGGATGGCCGGGTCCTCGGCCCGGGCGGCCGAGGCCACCGGCCCGGCGGCCGTGCGCGCGAGGAGCGCCGGCAGGGACGGCGTCGCGGGCGCATCATCCACCGGCTTCCAGCGCCCCTCGCGGCGCGCCTTCATCGGGTACAGCCAGCGGATCGGCGCGGGGAGCATCTGGTGGATGCCCACGCAGACGACCGGCGCGCCGGCGGACTCGCCGCCGGCCTCCGCGCGCGCCCCCGCGACGCGCGGGTGCACCAGGTCGAGCGCCACCGACACGGCCGGCGTGGTCTGCCCGATCAGCTCGGCGAGCTCGGGCTGGGTGTAGAGCGGGTTCATCGGCACCGCGATCCCGCCCGCCCGCTGGGCGCCCAGCAGCCCGATGACGAAGGCCGGGCAGGTCGGCAGGTGCAGGCTCACCCGCTGGCCCGGACGCAGCCCCAGCCCGCCCAGCGCGCGCGCGAAGCGGTCGACGGCGTCGTCCAGCTCGGCGAAGGTCGTCCGCGCGCCAAGGAAGTCGAGCGCCACCCCGTCCGGGTCGCGCTCGGCCGCCTGGCGGGCGAGGCCGTCGAGCGTTCCGGGCGGGACCTCGATCTCGCGCGGGACGCCCGCGTCGTACCGCGCCAGCCAGGGCCGTGCCGAGCTAGAAGGGATAGCCACCGGCCGCCACCACCCGCTCGGCGACCCCTCGCGTCAGCGCGATCCGGTCGACCGGGTCGGTGCGCATCATGCGCCGCACCCCCGACTGGAGCATCCGCGCCTCGTCGCCCTCGCCGAGCGAGCCGGCGAGCGCCCGCGCCCGGGCCTCGATCGCGGCGGCCCGCTCGTGGACCACGGCCCGCGCGAGGTCGGCGTGGACCGGGGCGTCGTCGCGCCCGCCCGCGGCCTGGGCGCGCAGCAGGGCGCTCTCGGCGGCGAACAGGTCGATGCTGAGGTCGGCGAGGTCGGCGAGCACCTCCTGCTGCTCCTCGAGCCCCGCGCCGAAGCGCTGGAAGGCCGACCCGGCGCAGAGCAGGGCGACGGTCCGCGCGCCCGCCACGAGCGCGGCCTCGGCGGCCAGGGGCCCGTCGGCCGGCGCGTCCTCGCCGCCGCCGCCCAGGAGGGCCTCGGCGGCCCGCTTGGCCGGCCCCAGGAGGTCGAGGCGGCCCTGGCATCGCGCGCTTGAGGAGCGTCCCGGGCACCAGCAGGCGGTTGATCTCGTTGGTGCCCTCCCAGATCCGGTTGATGCGGGAGTCGCGGTAGGCCCGCTCGGCGGGGAACTCGGCCGTGTAGCCGTAGCCGCCGTGCACCTGCACGAGCTCGTCCACCGTCCAGTCGAGCTCCTCGCTGCCGAGGACCTTGGCGATCGAGCACTCGACCGCGTACTCCTCCAGCGCCGCGCGGAACGCCTCCGGCCCGGCCTCCTCGCCGGCGGCCTCCAGGCGCGCGTCGAGCATCCCGGCGATCCGGTAGGTGACCGACTCGACCGCGTAGGTGCGGGCGGCCATGCCGGCCAGCTTGGCGCGCGACCAGGGGGAAGCGGACGATCGGCCGGCCGAAGGCCTCCCGCTGGCTCGCGTACGCCAGCGCGCTGGTCCAGCGAGCGCTTCATGCCGCCGAGGGCGGCGGCGGCAAGCTTGAAGCGCCCGACGTTGAGGATGTTGAAGGCGATCTTGTGGCCCTTGCCGGGCTCCCCGAGCAGCGCGTCTGCGGGGACCTCGACGCCCTCGAGCACCACCGGGCAGGTGGAGCTGCCCCTGATGCCCATCTTGTGCTCCTCGGCGCCCACGCTCAGGCCCGGCGTCTCGCGCTCGACCAGGAATGCCGCGATGCCGCCGTCCTCGATCTTGGCGTAGAGCGTGAAGAGGTCGGCGAAGCCCGCGTTGGTGATGAACTGCTTGGTGCCGTCGAGGCGGTAGCCGCCGTCGGGGAGCCGGGTCGCGCGTGGTGCGGATCGCGCGCGCGTCGGAGCCGGCGCCCGGCTCGGTGAGGGCGTAGGCGCCCACGGTGGTCCCCGCCGCCAGGCCCGGGAGGTACCGCGCGCGCTGCTCCTCGGTGCCGAAGAAGACGAGCGGCAGGGTGCCGATGCCGGCGTGGGCGAGGTAGGTCACGGCGAACGAGTCCGCCGCCGACAGCGACTCGCTGACGATCACCGAGGTGACCGTGTCGAGGCCGGCCCCGCCGTAGGCCTCGGGCACGTCGACGCCCACGTAGCCGTCGGCGCCGAGGGTCGCGAGCAGCTCGCGGTGGGTCGCGTAGTCCCGGCCCTCGACCGCCTCGGCGCGCGTGGCGACCTGGGTCGCGACGAACTGGCGCACGGCGTCGCGCGATGGCGCGGTGCTCGTCGGCGAGCCGCTCGGGGGTGAACACCGCCTCGGGCGAGGAGGCCGCCACGAGGAACGCGCCGCCGGCCGGGGTCGTCTCGGTCGGTGGTCATGCCGCCTCCTCCATCGCGTCGAGCTGCGCCGCGGCGGCCGCCGGCTGGCGCCCCCCGAGCCATTCGATGACGCCCGCGGCGCCCTGGCCCCCGCCGACGCACATCGTCACCAGGCCGTAGCGCGCGTCGCGCCGGGCCAGCTCGGACAGCAGCTGGACCGTGAGCTTGGCGCCGGTGGCGCCGAGCGGGTGCCCGAGCGCGATCGCGCCGCCGTTGACGTTGGTGCGCTCCTCGTCCAGGCCGAGCCGCCGCACGACGGCGACGACCTGGGCCGCGAAGGCCTCGTTGAGCTCGACGACGCCGATGTCGTCGAGGCGTCAGGCCCGCCTTGGCCAGGGCGCCTGCGGGACCGCCTCGACCGGGCCGATGCCCATCACCTCGGGCGCGACGCCCGCGGTCGCGAAGCGACCAGCCGCCCGAGCGGCTCCAGGCCCAGGCTGGCCGCGCGCCCCGCCTCCATCACCACCAGGGCCGCCGCGCCGTCGCTCATCTGGGAGCTGTTGCCGGCGGTGACGGTGCCGCTGGCGTCGAAGGCCGGGCTGCAGGCCGGCCATCCGGGCCGCGTCGGTGTCGCGGCGGATGCCCTCGTCGGCGTCGAAGCGGACGATCTCCAGGTGGGGGCGCCCGTCCTCGACGACGGTGCGCGCGACCTCGACCGGGACGATCTCGTCGCGGAAGCGCGCCGGCGTCCTGCGCGGCCGCGGCCCGCTGGTGGCTGCGCAGCCCCCAGGCGTCCTGGGCGTCGCGGTCCACGCCCTCGCGGCGGGCGACCTCCTCGCCGGTCAGGCCCATGCCGAGGTAGACCTCGGGCCAGCGGTCGGCGAGGCCCGGGTCGGGCGCGAAGTGCCAGCCGATCATCGGCACGCAGCTCATCGACTCGAGGCCGCCCGCCACGACGACGTCGCTCACGCCGGTGACGACCGCCTGCGTGCGCCAGCGCCAGCGACTGGAGGCCCGAGGCGCAGAAGCGGTTGACCGTCATCGCCGGCCGCCGGCGGGCATGCCGGCGCCGAGCGCCACCTGGCGGGCGATGTTCAGGCCCTGGCCGCCCTCGGGCATCGCGCAGCCGAGCACGAGGTCCTCCACCTCGGCGGGGTCGAGGCCCGGCGCGCGCGCGATCGCCTCGCGCACGGCGGCCATCGCCGAGCGTGTCGGGGGGCGTCTCGCGACAGCTCGCCGCGCGGGGCCTTGCCGACGGCCGTCCGCGCGGCCTGACGATCACGGCGTCTCGCATCGCGTCTCCTCGTCTCAATTGCGGAGGGGCTTGCCGGTCTTGAGGGTGTGGCGGATCCGGTCGCGGGTGAGGGGCATCGCCCAGCAGGCGCAGGAACGCCTCGCGCTCCAGGTCGAGCAGGTAGCCCTCGGCCACCGGCGTGCCCTCGGCGACGTCGCCGCCGCTCATGACGCGCGCGAGCTCCATCACCACCGTGCGGTCGTGCTCGCTGATGCCGGTGGCCGGCGAGCTGGTTGTAGGTGAGCGAGTCGGCCGCCGCCACGCCGCGGCGCCCGAGCACCGGGATCGGGCGCTCGGCCGGGGGCCGGTAGCCGGCCTCGGCCAGCGCGCGCGCCTGCCGGGCCGCGTCCGCCCACTGGCGGTCGGGGTCGGCGGTCACCAGGTCGCCGGGTCAGCAGCAGGCCCAGCGTCGAAGGCCTCGGCCGCTGAGGTCGAGACCTTCGCCAGGGCGGTGTTCTCGAGGGCGGTGCGGAAGAACGGGAAGAGGTCGTTGGGCAGGCCGGCGGCGCGCTCGGCCGCCATCCGGGCCATCGCGGTGGTGCCGCCGCCCGCCGGGATCAGGCCGACGCCGGTCTCGACGAGGCCGATGTAGGTCTCCGCCAGCGGCTGGCGCCGCGCCGCGGCCAGGCACATCTCGGCGCCGCCCCCAAGCGTCCGCCCGCGCGGCGCGACGACAACCGGGCACGGGCGCGTAGCGGATCGCCTGCGTCGCGCTCTGGAAGCGGCGCACGACGCGGTCGAGCTCGTCCCACTCGCCCTCCTCGGCCTCCATCAGCATCAGCGCGAGGTTGGCGCCGGCGCGAGAAGTCGGCGGCCGCGGTGCCGATGACCAGCCCGTCGTAGCGCTCCGCCGCCAGCGGCCACGGCGCGCTCGACCATCGAGAGGGTGTCGATCGCCGATGAGGTTGAGCTTGGCGTGCAGCTCGACGCCGAGGATCCCGTCGCGGCAGCTCGACCAGCGCGCCGCGCCGCGTTGCGCGGCAGGCCGCTCGTCCTGCGACGCGCGCGACGGGCCGGCCACGTCGATCGGACGCCCGGCCGCGCCGAGCTCCAGCCGTCGCCCGCGTCGGGGAAGGGCGCCTCCGGCGCCTCGCGGCCAGCGGCGCGGCAGCGCCGCGGCGCGTCTCGACGGGCCGAGCTCCCAGCCGAAGCCCCAGCGCATGGCGCGCGTCGACGGCTGCCGACGTCGTCGGCGACCTCCGGGCCGACCTGCGGCGGCGTAGTCGAGGCCGGAGCCGATCAGCCGCGGCGCAGGAACTCGCCCGGCGGCGTCCTCGCCGCGCGACGAGCAGCGCGAGCCGGGCGCGCAGGTCGGTCTCGCCGCGCGCCATCTCCACCGCCGCCGACCGGACCTTCCGCCGCGGCCGGTACTCGCCGCGTCTCGAGGTCGAGGGCGAGGATCTCGCCGCCCTCGCGGCGGAAGAAGCCCGGCGCCGGTCTTCTCGCCGAGGGCGCCGCGCCTCGACGAGCTCGCGCATGACCGGTGGCACGACGAACCCGTCGCGCTCGGGGTCGTCCGGCAGCGCCGCGTGGCAGTGGTCGGCGACGGCGAGCGGCCACGTCGAGGCCGACCAGGTCGAGGGTGCGGAAGGTCGCGCTCTTCGGGCGGCCGATGAGCGGCCCGGTGAGCTCGTCGACCTCGTCGACGCCGAGGCCCAGCTCCTGCGCGAGCGCCAGCGCGGTGATCAGGCCGTGCACGCCGAGGCGGTTGGCGATGAAGGCGGGGCGTGTCCTTGGCGATCGACCGTGCCCTTGCCCAGCAGGCGCGAGCCGTAGTCCTCGATCCAGGCCACCCGCGCGCGGTCGGTCGTCTCGGAGCGGGATCAGCTCCAGCAGGCGGGCGTAGCGGGGCGGGTTGAAGAAGTGGGTGCCCATGAAGGCCGCCCGGAAGGCGTCGCGAGCGGCCCTCGGCCAGCGCGGCGATCGAAAGGCCGCTGGTGTTGGTGGGACCAGCGGCCAGTCCGCCGCCGCGTCGGTCCGCGAGGGCCTCGCTCGAGCCGGTCGAGGAGCTCGCGCTTGGGCTCGAGCCGCTCGACGATGGCCTCGATCACCCAGTCCGACTCGCGCGCGGCGTCGGCGAGCCTCGTCGAGGCCGCCGGTGCGAATCCGCTCGCACGTCCGCGGCCCGGTAGAGCGGCGATGGGCGCAGCTTCAGCGGCCCGCTCCAGGCCCGCCCGCGCCGTGTCGGCGTCGAGGTCGAGCAGCCGCACGCGGGCGCCGGCGCCGGCCAGCAGGCAGGCGATCTGGGCGCCCATCGTCCCCGCACCGACGACCGATGGCCGTCGGGAGCGCGCGATCACGCGCCGCGTCCCGCACCGGAGGCCGTCCAGGAAGAGGTCGGAGAACACGTCGGCGATCTCCTCCGGGGTCCATGGGCCCGTCGGGCCGGTACCACTGCGTGAACCAGTTGCAGAGCGACAGCACCGCGATGCGGCCATGCGCACGTCGAACCGGCCGCAGCTCGCCGGCCGTCACGCCGTCGCGGATCGCGCGGCGGCAGCCGGCCTCGTAGGCGTCGCGGCGGCGCGATGATCTCGGCCGGCGCTCGGGCGAGAGGGCCCGGAGCTCGATCTGCATCAGGGTCAGCTCGTCGCGGCGTCGGCCGCCACGTCGAGGTGGGCCGCGATCGCGGCCGCCAGTCGCTCGGTCCGGCGGCGCGTCCGAGCTCGAGCAGCGGCAGCACGCGGTCCTCGAGCGGTCGGAAGCCGCCGTCCAGGATCGCCCAGAGCAGGTCGTCCTTGGCGCGATGTAGTGGTAGAGGCTGCCCCGGTTCATGCCGAGCGCCTCGGCCGAGGTCCTGCATCGAGGTGGCGTGGTACCCCCGCTCGCGGAACAGGCGCGTGGCGGTGCGGTGCAGCTCGGCCTCGCGGGGGCGGGTCGTCACGGGCGCCTCGGCGACGGTGGATGTCTCCCGAACGAACGTTTGATCGAGACTACGGGCCGACTCGGGCTCAGTCAAGGCGCGGTGAAGGCCGCCACCGCCGGCCTATGATGAGTGAACGTTCACTTGCTACGGTCGGTCGGTGACCCAGGGGACCCCGCCCGCCGCTCCGCCGCGCAGCCGCATGACCCGCGAGGGGCGCCGCGCCGTGCTGCTGTCGGTGGGGCGCGGCCTCTTCGCCGAGCGGGGCTACCACGGGACCTCGGTCGGCGACATCGCCCGCGAGGCGGACTGCTCCGAGGCGGTCCTCTACCAGCACTTCGGGGGCAAGCTCGAGCTGTTCGCCGCCGTGCTGGAGGAGCAGGCCGCGCGCATCCGGGGCCGGCTCGTGGCCGCGGCCGAGGCCGACCCCGAGGATCCCTTCGCCGGGATCGCCCGCGCGCTCGGGGAGCGGGTGCGCGAGCCCGACGTGCCCGACTCGCTCAAGCTGCGCTCGCTGGCGGTGACGATGGTCGACGAGCCGGCGATCCGGGAGACCCTCGACGGCATCCGGGCCGGGTTCATCGAGGTCGTCGGCAACGCGGTGCGCCGCAGCCAGGAGACCGGCCGCCTGCGCGACGACGTCAACCCCGAGCACGTCGTGGCCCTCTTCGGCGGCCTGAGCTTCCTCGGCGCGTTCACCTGCGCGCTGCACGGCGACCGCGAGCTCGAGCGGCTCGGCCCCGTCGCCGCGACCCTGAGCCGGGTGCTGGCGCCGTGACCTCGCGCAACCAGGGCCACAAGTGGCTCACCCTCGCGGCGATGTGCTTCGGGCTGTTCCTGATCATGCTCGACAACACGATCGTCAACGTCGCGCTGCCCTCGATCCAGCGCGACCTCGAGGCGTCGCCGTCGCAGCTCGAGTGGACGATCAACGCCTACGTGCTCTCGTTCGCCGTGCTGATCATGCTCGGCGGCAAGCTGGGCGACCGCTTCGGGCGCAAGCGGCTCTTCCTGGTGGGCCTGGGGATCTTCACCGCGATGTCGGTCGCCTGCGCGCTGGCGCCGAGCGTCGAGTGGCTCGTGGCCTTCCGCGCCGGCCAGGGGGTCGGCGGGGCGCTGATGAACCCGCTCACGCTGTCGATCATCGTCGCCGCCTTCCCGCGCCGCGAGCTGGGGACGGCGATCGGCATCTGGGCCGGCATCTCGGCGCTGGCCCTCGCGATCGGCCCGGTGCTCGGCGGCGTGCTGGTGGAGCGCGTGGACTGGTCGGCCGTCTTCTGGATCAACCTCCCGGTCGGGATCGTCGGCGCGCTCGTGACCGTGTGGGCCGTCGCCGAGTCGCGCGACCCCACCAGCCTCACGCTCGACCTGCCGGGCGTCGGCCTCATCACGGGCGGGCTCTTCCTGCTCGTCTGGGGGCTCATCGAGACCAACGACCACGCCTGGGCCTCGGCGTACACGATCGGCTTCCTCGTCGCGGCCGCCGTGACCCTCGTCGCCTTCGTCGCCTGGGAGGCGCGCAGCCCCAACCCGATGGTGCCGCTGGAGTTCTTCCGCAAGGCGGCCTTCAGCGCCCCGGTGGTGCTCGTGGTCTTCGTCGGGCTGGCCCTGTTCGGCGTCGTCTACTTCATCACCCTCTACTTCCAGAACGTGAAGGGGTGGTCGCCGGAGAAGGCGGGCCTCGCGGCCCTGCCGCTGACGGCGATGGTGATGCTGATCGGCCCGCTCGCCGGGCGCCTCCAGTCGCGCTTCTCGCCGCGGCAGCTCATGACGACCGGGATGCTCATGGTGAGCGGCGGCCTCGTGGGGCTGGCCCAGATCCAGGTCGAACTCCAGCTACAACGCCATCTGGCCCTTCTACGTGCTCATGGGATCCGGCCTGGCGCTGACCATGCCGACGACCTCCGCCACCGCGATGGCGGCCGTCGACCCGCGCAAGGCCGGCGTGGCCTCGGGCGTCATCAACTCGGCCCGTCAGGTCGGCGCGGCGGTGGGCCTGGCGGTGCTCGGCGCGGTGGGCGCGGCGCTGGCCAGCCAGCAGTGGGAGTCCGACGTGGCCTCCCTGCCGGGGACGGCCCGCGCGCCGGCGGCGGGCCTGGAGGAGCTGGTGATCGGCGGACAGGGGCAGGTCGTGGGCCGCATCGCGGGTCCGGCCGCCCAGCAGAGCGCGTTCGAGGCCTTCGTCACCGGCGTGCAGGGGGCGATGTGGGTGGGCGCCGCCCTGACCCTCGCCGCCGCCGTGACCGCCTTCATCGGCCTCCGCGGCACGCCCTCGCCGGTCCGCCTGGAGGGGCCGGCCGATTCGGGCGTGGGGGCCGAGCGGGTCGCCGCCTGATATCGAT
This sequence comes from Miltoncostaeaceae bacterium, assembly GCA_963808825.1. Taxonomy (GTDB): domain Bacteria; phylum Actinomycetota; class Thermoleophilia; order Miltoncostaeales; family Miltoncostaeaceae; genus DATAGF01. The sequence continues at coordinate 54,680 of CAWEGW010000009.1, forward strand.
CGGCCACCGGACCCACAGGAGGAGACTCGCCGTGCCGGGTCAAGGGCGCCGATCTTCCAGGCCGCCGCCGCCAACCTCAGCCCCCGACCGAGGCCAAGATCGATCAGCGACAACCCGACGCGGCCCGCTGCTGATCGTCTTCGGCGACGAGGCCACACGGTGCCGCTGGCGAGCGCCGGGGCCGCTTACGAGCAGTACAAGGAGGCCGAAGCCACGACACGCCGTCACGCCGACTGGCCCGACGACCCGGACACGGTCGCCGAGGCCGCCGAGAAGGCGCTGGCATTCGTGAAGCGCTTCGTGTGAGCCGGTGGGTCAGCCCTGGCGGTCCGGGCCGGCGCGCTCGGGCTCGATGCGGATGAGCACCCGCCGCTCGCGCTCCATCCGCGCGCGGTAGTCGTCCCAGTCGATGCCGCCGGCGTCCGCGAAGCGCCGGCGGTAGTCGACCAGCGGCTCCATGGCCTCGGGGAGCGACACGATCTCCGCCCGCCCCTCGAGCCAGACCCACGCGCCGACGAACCGGTCCGTGACGAGGCAGACCTGGGCCCGTGGGTCGGCCCGCAGGTAGCGCACCTTGTAGGCGGTCTCGCGCGAGCTGATGACGATCCTGCCGGCGTCGTCGAGCGCCGCGACGATCGGCGACTGGCGGATGCCGCCGCCCGGATGGCGGACCGCGAGCACGCCGCGGTGGTGCTCCCGGACGAAGTCGCGCGCCAGGTCCAGCTCCATGGCCGTCTCCTTCTCGCTGACGCCGGCATCCTGACGCGCGCGGCGGGCGCGCGCTGGGAAGACGTTTGTATGCTGCAACCAATGGCCGTGAGCAGACAACGGGCCCCGCGGGAGGCGCTCCGGGCGGAGCGGGCCTGATGTCCTCGCCCTACCCGCACATCGCCTGCTGCCTCGACGAGTCGGAGGCGTCGCTGCGGGCGCTGGCGGAGGCGCGCCGGCTGCGCGCGCTCGGCCCGGGGCGCCTGAGCCTGGTCCACGTGCTCGAGACGCCGGTGCCCGGCACCGTCCTGCCCGAGGCCGTCGCCGCGCTCACCGAGACCCCGGAGGGGTCGCTCCGCTGGCTCGGCAGGATCGCGCGGGCCGAGGACTACGAGTACCCCGTGATCCTCGACCACCAGTTCCCGCCAAGGGCCGTCTGCGAGTGGGCGGCCGAGGTCGGGCCCGACCTCATCGTCGCCGCGGCCGTCCGCAAGCCCGGGCAGCGTCTGCTGCACGGCGCGTTCGCCGGCCACCTCGCGTATCACGCCCCGTGCGCGGTCCTATTGGTCCACTAGGAGATCGTTCCCACCCTTCCCGGTCGCGGCCGTTGTGTGGGTACGACCGTGTGCTCGAGGAGGTGAACGGATGAGAGGCCAGGCCCAGTACCTGATGAGCCGGCGACCGCGGCGCGACTGGACGCGCATCGGCTCCCGGCGCGCCCTGGCCGGGCTGGTGGCCGCCGTCGCGTCCCCCAGGGGGCGCCGGGACCGGGTCCGCCGTCACGAGGGCGGCTCCGTCGAGCTCCGTCTGCGGGTGACGCCGGAGATGGCGTCGTCGCTCGAGGCAGGCGTGCCCTGCCGCGAGGTCCGCGTGGAGCGTGTCGGCGAGGACCAGATGGCGCTCCTGCTGCGGGCGAGCGACCGCGAGCAATGGCTGATGCACGTCGTGGCCCAGGCCCGACGGGCGAGGTGGAACTAGCGAAGCCCTGCCCACGGTGGTGTTCGACGCTTCCGGCGCCGCCCCGCCGAAGGCGGTGCGCCGTCTGCCGGAGGGCCCGGCCAGGGCCCGGAGGCGCGCATGGCCGCCCGCAAGAGGCGGCCATCCGCATTGTCGCCGCGCCTCAGGGGAGGGCCGGCGGGAGCGGCACCTCGACGGTGACGCCCGGCGCCTCGACCGTCACGCCGCCCCCGGAGGGCCCCGCCGTCACGCCCGCCGAGACGGGCGGCGCGGCCACCGTGGCGCCGGCCGACGTTGACGTCCCGTTCGAACGCTCGCGCCGGCCGTGGCGGGCCCGGCGCCCGCCTGGGCGCTCGCCGACCCGCCGCCGACCTCCACGCCGGCGCGCACGGCGCCGCCCGCCACGCTGGCCCCGGCACCGGCGCTCCCCGACCCGGGGTCGGCGGTCACGCCCGCGCGGACCGGCCCGGCCTCCACGCCGGCGCTCGCCCCGGCCCCGGCGGGCGCGCCCGTGACCGCCGGCGAGTCCGCTCCGCCGGCGCCGGCGCCGGCGCCCGCGGGCCCGCCCGGCGTCGCCGCGGCGCCGCCGGCGGCGGGCCGCGACGGCGCGCGGGGTCCGCGCCGGCCGCCGCGCCGGCGCCCTGGGCGGCCGGCGTCGAGCCGGGGGCGGCGTCCGCGGGCGCCGCCGCGGGCGCGGCCGGGTCGCCGCCGCCGGACACGCGGTCGGCCAGCCCGAGCGGGATGCCGATCGCCGCGGTGCCCACGACGGCGGTGGCCGCCACGATCGCCGCCTTGACGGCCAGGCCGCCGGCGAGGCCCCCGCCGCCGACCCCGGCCCCGGCCAGCGCCCCGCCCCCGGCGGCGCCCCCGCCGCCGACGACGGAGGCGAGGACGGCCTGGGCCGCCGCGGGCGCGAGCGGCGGGAACAGGGCCTGGAGCTGGAGGCTGCGCTCGCGGATCGACTCGCGCATCAGCGAGCACTCGGCGCAGCCGCGGAGGTGCGCCTTGATCGCGCTCCCCCGCAGCACGCGGCCGTCGTTGTCGGAGATCGCGCGCTGCACCTCGGCGCACGGCAGCTGCCGTCCGGACTCGAACGCCACCAGGTTGCGGCGCGCGTCGTGGATGAGCTGCTTGGCGGCGCCCGGCGTCGCGTCGAGCGCGGTCGCGATCTCGGCGTGCGACAGGCCGCTCATCTCGCGGAGCATGAGCGCCGCGCGCTGCTCGGACGGGAGCTCGGCGAGGTCCCTGCTCAGCTGGCGCAGGTCCTCGCGCATGGCCACCTGCTCCTCGACCCGCGGCCCGCGCTCCTCCTCCAGGCCGCTGAGCTCCTGGGCCTCACGGCGCCGGCGCAGCATGTCCAGGCACTGGTTGTGGGCGATTCGGTAGAGCCACGGCCGCAGCGCGACCTCGCGCCGCGACTCGGTCAGCGACCGGTAGGCGTTGAACATCGCCGACTGCAACGCCTCCTCGGCCTCCTGGGGGTCGCCGAGGACCGAGGTGCAGTAGCGGTAGAGCGGCGCGCTGTAGCGGCGGTAGACCTCCTCGAAGGCGCGCTCGCTGCCGTCGCCGACCCGGCGCGCCAAGGCCTCGTCGCCGAGGACGGCGGCGGGCGGGAAGGCGTGGGTCGCGGCGGTCGGCGCCGTCGTCGCCATCTAGGTGCCTGCGCCCTTGGGCCGCAGCGCCCGCATCCGGGTCCCGTCTCCCTCCGATGAGTGACAGCGAATAGGAAAGCGGTTCCACGCAGTTCCGCTTCGCCGAGTAACCGTAAGACCCGAGGTTCTGGCGAGTCGTTGGGTCGATCTCGGCGGCCCTTACAACTCCCTTACACTTCGCCCGACGGCGCGCAACCGCACCGCCGGGCGACGAGGGGCGCGAGCCCCGATGGATCCCGTGCTCCGTCACGCGAGCCGCAGTGCCCCGATCACGAGGTTCGGGACGTCGGCGAGGCCTGCGAGCTGGGCCAGCGGACCCTGCGGGACGAGCTGGAAGAGCCCGTCACCGACGGGGACCACCGACAGCAGCGAGTCGAGGTCACGGTCGGCCAGCAGGTCGTCGATCTGGCTCCCCAGCAGGCCGATGTCGATGTTCAGCAGGTCGCCGAGGTCGATGTTGGCGCCCAGCAGCGAATCGATCGCCCGGCCGAGGGCCACGGTGTCGACGCCGACGCAGACCACCGAGCTCGGCCTGCACTCGGCGCTCGTCAGGTCGCCGATGTCCACAACGATCAGGTCGGAGGGCCTGATGCCCGACCGCAGCACGCGGCTGAGGTCGAGAATCGTGCCGCCGAACAGGTCGGGCAGTCGCACGTCGGCCGAGAAGGTCGCCGGGCTCCCGGCGCCGCCGAAGCCCGGGGAGATCACGCGCGTGAGGCTGCCCGCACCGGCGGTGACGGCGCAGCGCTTGGCGGCACGGCTCAGCCGCACGACGGCAGAGCTCAGCGTCCGCCGCTTGGCCTTCAACTTCGCGACGCTGGCGCGGCTCGCGCCCTTGTTCGCCTTCGCGCGCTGCGCGGTGGCGGCGCGAAGGTCGGCCGCGGCGACCGGGCAGCGCTTCACGCGTTTGCTGAGCGAGACGAACTGGCCGTTCAGCTTGGCGACCCGCTTGAGCTGGATCACCTTGGCAGGGCTCGCGGTCGCCCGCGGCGCCCCGACCCCGGTGTCGGGGAGGGCGACCGCGGTCCCGAGGGCGAGCGCGAGCGCCAAGGCGGTGCCCAGGCTCAGGCCCACCGCTCGAGTGGGGATTCGCGTCATCTGGATCCTCCTTCGCATCGTGTGGTGGTGCAGTCCCTGTCTCAGACGCACGCGGGAGCGAAGGGTGGGACGGATCTCGGGCGGCCTGTCGAATCGGCCGGTTCGTCGTTTCCGGCGGTTGCGTTTTTCAGATTGATCGAACCCTCTGTGCCCGCCCTCGTTCCAGCAGAACCGGACGGGGAGGAATCGCCCCGTCCCCGGCGACGCGGAGGGACCGGACCGATGACCAGGCACCGATCGGCACGAGGGCGAGCCCGACCGGCCGCGGCCTGCGGGGCCGCGGCCCTGGCGTGCATCGCCGGCGGCGCGGCGCTCGCGCCGAGCGCCGGCGCCGGAGTGACGCCGGAGCTCGAGCAGGTGCTCCGCCGGTCGCTGCCGATCGAGCGCGTCCCGGTCGTGGCGACCCTCCGGGAGCAGGCCGCCCCGTCCCCCGGCGAGGGCCCCGCCGGCATCATCGAGGCGCTGCAGCGCACGGCCGGGCGGACGCAGCCTGGCCTGCTGGCGCGCGTCGCGCTCCCGAGCCCCCGGGCGTTCTGGCTCGTCAACGCGGTGGCGGCGTCCACGCTCCCGCTGCAGGTCCGCCTGCTGGCCGCCGACCCCGCCGTCGCGACCGTCGACCTCGACCCGGCCGTGGCGATCCAGGGGACGAAGCGGCTCGCACAGGCCGGGGCGCTCAACCGGGGCCTCGACGCGATCGGGGCCCGCCAGGCCTGGCGGGCCACGGGCGTCACCGGCGCTCAGGTGCGGGTGGGCAGCATCGACACGGGCGTCGACGCCCGCCACCAGGCCCTGGCGGGCAGGATCGCCGGCTGGCGCGACGTGGTCGCCGGGCGGGCCGCACCCTACGACGACAACGGCCACGGCACCCACACCGCCGGCGTGATCGCGGGCGGGGACCCCGGGGGGCCGGTCGGCGTGGCGCCCGGGGCCAAGCTGCTGGTGGCGAAGGCGATCCGGGGAGACGGCCAGGGCGCCGGGAGCGACATCCTGGCCGCGGCCCAGTGGCTCACCGACCCCGACGGGAACCCGGCCACCGCCGACTTCCCCTCGGTCGTCAACAGCTCCTGGGGCCAGGCCGCCGACGCCAACGACTTCTGGTTCCGCCCGATGCTCGCCCGCTGGCGCTCGCTGGGCATCGTCGCCGTGTTCGCGACGGGGAACTCCGGCCCGCGGGCAGGCTCGGTGGGCAGCCCGAGCGGCTACCCGGAGGCCCTGGCGGTCGGGGCGGTCGACAACGGGGGGGCCGTGGCGCCCTTCTCCAGCCGGGGCCCCGTCGACTGGCAGAACCGCGACGGCACGGGCCCCGCGCCGGGTCCGATCGCCAAGCCCGACCTGGTCGCGCCCGGCGTCGACGTCGTCTCGAGCATCAACGGCGGCTACGCGGCGATGACCGGGACGTCGATGGCCGCGCCCCACGTCGCCGGCGTCGCCGCGCTCGTCCGGTCGGCGAACCCCGCGCTGACCGGGCCCCAGGTGGAGGCGATCCTCCACACGACCGCCGCCGACGTCGGCCCGCCCGGCCCCGATGCCCCCTCGGGGGCCGGGCTGGTTCGACGCGCTGGCGGCCACCCGGGCGGCCTCGGGGCTGCCCGGCGCACGCGCGCGCGCCGCCCCCACCCGGCGCGCGCTGCGGCGCGCGAGCGGCCGGGTGCGGGTGACCGTCGCCCAGCTCCGGATCAACCGCCGCATCGCGCTGAGCGCGGCCGCCCGGGTCGGCCGCCTGGAGGGGCGCCTGGGGATGGCCCCCGGCGCGGCGGTCTCGGGCGACCCGCCGCCGATCCGCCGCCTGCGAGCGGCCGAGATGCGGCTCACCCAGCGGATCGCCCAGTCGGCGCTTCGGCGCGCGACGGCGGTCCGCGCCCGCGTGGAGCCGGGGGCGTCCCCCTCCCCGGCTCCGCCGGCCGCCTCCCGGGGGCGGGTCGCCCTCACGGTGCGCCAGCTCCTGATCAACCAGCGCATCGCCCAGGCGGCCCTCCGCCGGGTCGCCGAGGCCGAGTCGGTGGCGGAGGGGTCGGGCTTGCTGCCGCCGGCCTAGTGGACAGGCCCCGAGGGCTCCACGTCGTAGACGGCGGCGGCCGCGGCGGCCATCACGCGCTCGGCCATCTCGAGCTTCCAGCGGGCCAGGAGGCGCTCCTCCTCGGGCCCGCGGTCGTCCCGGCGCGACAGGACGAGGAACTCGTCGGTCACGAACCCCGGCCGCAGGATCAGGGTGGCGGCCCGCTCGCGGTGGGCGAGCCGGAAGACGAAGCGCTCGAGCGCCAGGCCCCGCTCGGGGCGGGCGAGGGAGGGATCGACCTCGTAGCGGCCCTCCGTCACCGCCCGCGTGGCGAGCTCGAAGGCGTCGCGCGCGCCGGGGCCGCCGAAGGCGGTTCGCACCGTGATCGCGCGCCGCTCGGGCGGGCCGTCGGCCAGGAGGGGCAGGGCGCGCTCGAGCACCTTGTAGGCATGTGCGACGCCCCCCGGCGAGCCGGGCCCGTGGTAGCGGAGCATGTCCTCGAACGAGAACGTCACGGGCCGCCCGCCGTCGAGGAGCGCGATCACGCGATGCCCGGGCGGCGAAGGCGAGGAAGACCACGTTCCCGGTCTGGTTGGCGACGAAGACCTGGCCGAGGCCGAGGAAGCTCACGGCGTCCACGAGCCCGGTCGCGAAGGTGAGCGCGACGAGCGAGCGGGGGAGGGGGGTCGCCGATCGCCCTCAGCGCGCCGTCGATCCGGTGGGCGGTCACGGGTCCTCCTGGGTCGGGGGTCGCGGACGGCGGTCAGCCTACGGCCGCCGGCGGCGGGTCCCGCGCGACCAACCGGGGTGAGGTCGCGCTCGCCTCGGGGTAGGGCACGAACGTGGAGAAGCACGCGCCGACTCCCGCGCCGTTGGAGACCCGCACGGTCGAGCTCGCGGCGGGCCGCCATGCGCCCGGCCAGGCGCGGGAGTGGCTGCGATGGGTGGCGGCCTACCTGGACCCCGGCCAGTTCGAGGCCGCCCGCCTCATGGTCTCCGAGCTGGTCTCCAACTCCGTCGAGCACTCCGGCGTGCCCGAGGGCGGGCCGATCCACGTCTGCGCGAAGGGCTGCGACAGCGGGATCCTGGTCAGCGTGCGGGACCGCGGGCACGGCTTCGACCAGGACGTGCCGCCGGCCCGGCCTCCGGCCGACTCGATCGGCCGCCGGGGCCTGTGGATCGTCCACCAGCTCGCCGACTCGGTGGTCGTCGACGGCGCCCACGGACGCGTCGCCTTCGTGCTCCAGCGCGGTCCGAGCCTGCTCTAGGGGGCCGCCCGCGCTGGACGCCGCCCGCCCTCCGGATGGAGGATCGCCCTCGGGCGGACGCCGGTCCGCCCGACCCGCGACCTCAGGGAGGCCCCGTGCCCACCGTCATCGCACACCACCACGTCAAGGACACCGAGCACTGGCTCGCCTCGCCGAAGCGCGAGGAGTTCTTCGGTCCCCTCGGGGTCACGAACATCCGCACCTTCGTCGACCCTCAGGACCGGACCCGGGTCGCCGTGCTCATGGACGTGGCCGACATGGACGCCGTGATGGCCGCGATGCAGACCGACGGGGCCGCCGCCGCCATGGACCACGACGGCGTCCTGCCCGAGACCATGATCGTGCTCGTCGAGGAGTAGCGCGACGCCCGGGCCGGCCGCTCGTCAGATGCGGCCGGCCGGCAGGCGGGAGAGGGCGAACGGGCTCGCGTCGACCGAGCGGGATTCGCCGTCGAGGACCATCTCGGCCACCATCCGGCCCGTGGCGGGGGCGTTCAGGATCCCCCAGGACGCGTGGCCCGTCGCCAGGTAGGCGCCCGGGGCGCCCGGCACCGGGCCGATCAGGGGCACGCCGTCCACGGTCAGGGGGCGGTAGCAGGCCGAGCGCCGCAGCACCTCGGCCCGGCCCAGCCGGCTCGAGTGGATTCCGGCGATGCGGTGCAGCTCCTCGCACGAGTGGTCGCTCGGCGCGATCTCGGCCGGATCGTCGGGCAGGGCGTCCGGCTCGGGCTGGCCAGCGACGTAGACCGCCCCGCCGGCCCGGGGGTAGATCTCGATGGTCCCCCGCTGCCGGTCGCGGCCGACGAACTCGCTGAAGACGGCTTGCGCGGGCACCTCGGCGGCGAGGAGGATGCTGGCGCTCTTGGTGCCGAAGACCTGGGGCAGCGCGATCCAGCGCTGCGCCCGGCTGGTCCACGGGCCGAGCGCGAGGACGACGGCGTCGGCCGCCAGCTCCGCCCCGTCGACCGAGACGCCGCTGAGGGCGCCGCCCGGCCCGTCGAAGGCGAGGCCGTCGACGACCCCCGTGACCAGCTCGGCCCCGCCCTCGATCGCCTCCTCCAGCACGGCCCGGGTGAAGCCCAGCGGGTCCACCTGGGCGGTCGTCTCGTGGCCGCCGATGACCTCGTGGGCGACGACGTTGCCGTCGAGCCAGTCCGGATTGGGGAGGCGCCGGTAGCGCTCGAGATCGCCCTCGTCGGCCGCCGCGGTCATCAGGGCGTCCATCGGGCGGTACCCGAGCCGCTCGGCGCCCAGCTCCTCGGCCAGCTCGCGGTGCAGGCCGAAGCTGGCCCGCGCGAGCTCGTCGAGGGGCGTTCCCGCGCACCAGTCGAGCGCGAGGAAGCCGGCCGCCCGGCCCGACGCCGCCGCGCCGGGCCCGGCGCGGTCGACGACCACGGGCGGCGCGCCCCGCCGAGTCAGGAAGAGGGCGGTCGATGCCCCGATCGCGCCGGCGCCGCAGACGACGATCCTGGGCTGGGCGTGGGCCGCCATCGCCCGATGCTACGCCCAGCGCGGGCCCGGCGCCGTTCGCGACGGGCCTACTGCGCCACCCAGCGCTCACCGTCGAATCGCACGAGGCCCCGGGCGGCGAGGCCGTGCAGCAGCTTGTCGATCCGCGAGGCCTTGACCCCATGGGGGAAGAGGCCGCGGATCTCCCGGCGGGTAAGGCCGTCGGGGCCGGCGCGGCGCAGTGCGACCAGGAGGCCGTACCTGCTGACGGGCGCTTCGCCCATGGGCCGAGTCTACGAGGTGGCGGAGGGCCCCTTCGAATGGCTGAGAGAAACGGGGCGGGCTCGCGCAATCAGCGGGGCACGGCCAGAGGTGCCGTTGGGCCCAGGGCCTTGGCGGGCTACCTCACAGGATGAACTCGCCCGCCGGCGCGGCCGACGGATCAGCGTGGATCGCGGCCTCGCGGTCGCGGAGTGCCACCCGGCGGATCTTCCCTGAGATCGTCTTCGGGAGCTCCGCGAACTCGAGGCGGCGCACGCGCTTGTACGGGGCGAGGTTCTCGCGCGCGAACTCCAGGATGTCGCGGGCCGTCTGCTCGGTGGGCTCGTGGCCCGCGGCGAGCGACACGTAGGCCTTCGGCACGGCCAGGCGGAGGGGGTCGGGGGAGGGCACGACGGCGGTCTCTGCAACGGCGGGGTGCTCGATCAGGACGCTCTCCAGCTCGAACGGCGAGATCCGGTAGTCGGAGGCCTTGAACACGTCGTCGGCGCGGCCCACGTAGGTGATGTAGCCGTCCGCATCGCGCGAGCCGATGTCGCCGGTGCCGTACAGCCCGCCCTCCATCGCCTCGGCGTTCAGCTCCGCATCCCCGCGGTAACCGACCATGAGGCCGAGCGGGCGCTCGGCCAGATCGATGCAGATCTCGCCCTCCTCCACGCCCCTGCGGCCCGTGACCGGATCCACGAGCACGATGGGGTAGCCCGGGATCGGCCGGCCCATCGACCCGGCTTTGACCAGCTGCCCCGGCGGGTTGCCGATCTGCACGGTCGTCTCCGTCTGCCCGAAGCCGTCCCGGATCCGGACTCCCCAGGCCCGCTCGACCTGCTCGATCACCTCGGGGTTGAGCGGCTCGCCCGCGCCGACGACCTTCCTCGGCGGTCTGCCCAGGCGCGACAGGTCGGTCTGGATGAGCATCCGCCAGACCGTCGGCGGCGCGCAGAAGCTGTTGAACGCCGCACCGATCCAGCACGTCCAGCACGCCCTCGGCATCGAATCGCGCGTAGTTCATCACCAGCACGGTCGCCTCGGCGATCCACGGCGCGAAGACGTTGCTCCATGCGTGCTTGGCCCAGCCCGGCGAGGAGATGTTGAGGTGCACGTCGCCGGGCTCCAGCCCGATCCAGTACATCGTGGACAGGTGCCCGACGGGGTAGGAGGCGTGCGTGTGCTCGACGAGCTTCGGCCTGGCCGTCGTGCCGGAGGTGAAGTAGAGCAGGAGCGTGTCCGACGCACTCGTCGGGCCGTCAGGGGTGAACGACGCGTCGGCGCCGGCGGCCTCCTCGTAGCTGAGCCAGCCCTCGGGCGCGCCGCGCACCGCGATCCGGCTGTACTCCCCCGCGACGTCGTCGAACCTGCCGGCGTCCGCTCCACCCACGACGACGTGCTTCGCCTCCCCCCGGTCGAGGCGGTCTCGCAGGTCGGCCGCAGTGAGCAGCGTCGTGGCCGGGATGACGACCGCACCGAGCTTCATCGCGGCCAGCAGCACCTCCCACAGCTCGACCTGGTTGTCGAGCATCAGGATGATCCGGTCGCCACGTGCGACGCCCGCCGCCCGGAGCCAGTGCGCGACCCGGTTGGACCGCTCCGAGAGCTCGGCGAAGGTCCACGAGGCCTCGGACCCGTCCTCCTCGACGATCCACAGGGCCCTGCGAGCGCCGCGCGCCGGGTCGGCGGCCACGGCGTCGAAGTGGTCGAGCGCCCAGTTGAACTCCGTCAGCTCCGGCCAGCGGAACCCGCGATAGGCCGCCTCGTAGTCCTCGCGGTGGGCCCAGAGGAACTCGCGCGCCGCGTAGAACGACCTCGCTCCGGACCCTGGTCCGCTCATCTGATCCCCCGGAGGTCGCCGGCTGTCGTCGGCGCCACCCTAGGCGTGCGCAGGGACGGGCGCGAGCCCCGGGGTCCGGAAGGCGAACGGGGCCTAGCGACCTGCCGGGCTGGTACGAGGCTGCAGGGCAGCCGTGATCGTGACCGTCGCCTTCGATCCGTCGGGGTGGACCACCGCGAGCGCGATCTCGTCCCCGGCCCGGAGCGCCTCGACGGCCGACTGGAGGTCCTGCGGGCTCGAGATCGGGGTGCCGTTGACGGCCGTCACGATGTCGCCCCCGATGCCATAGCTCGTGCCCCCGACGATGGTCCTGCGGGTGGCGGCGCGAAGGCCCGCGGATGCGGCGGGGCCGCTCGCCTCGACGCCGGCGATCATCGCGCCGTGCGAGACCGGCAGCGCCGCCTGTGCCGCGATCGTCGGATCGACCGGCGCGAGGCTGACGCCGAGCCAGGCATGGGCGACGCTGCCGGTGGCCTTCAGGTCGGCGGTCACCTGCTTGACCGTGTTGATCGGGACCGCGAACCCGACGCCGACGTTGGCGTTGACGCCGGAGTCGGCGATCTGCGAGGTGATGCCGATCACCTGGCCGTGCGCGTTCAGCAGCGGCCCGCCGGAGTTGCCGTGGTTGATCGCCGCGTTGGTCTGGATCGCGCCGTTGATCGGGAAGCCGTTGGGCGAGACGATCTGGCGGTCTGATGGCGGACACGATGCCGTTGGTGGCGCTGCGGTCGAGCCCGAAGGGGTTCCCGATCGCGACCACCGCGTCGCCGACCTGCAGCGTCGAGGAGTCGCCGAGCGGCAGGGGCACCAGCGCCGCCGCGGGCACGGCGACCTTCAGCAGCGCGACGTCGGTGGAGTCGTAGACGCCGACGACGCGTACGGGCGCCTGGTCGGCGTTCGAGAACGAGGCCGTCACCGGGCCGCCGTTGGTGACGACGTGCGCGTTGGTGACGATGTCACCCTGCTTGTCGATCACGAAGCCCGAGCCCTCGACGTCGCCCTGCGTGATCTGCACGACGCCGGGCGCCGCGGCGCGGTAGATCTGCTCGATCGATTCGGCTGGTCCCCTGGTGGCGAACGTGCTGCTCGCGACCGCCGGGGCGCCGCGACCCCGGTTGTCGGCGGACTCGCGTCGTTGTCGCCGACGGCGGCCACGAGGCCGCCGGCGACGACGCCTCCGAGCAGGGCGGCCACGGCGAGGGGCACCAGCCGGGTCGCCCACCGCCGGTGGGACGCTGGAGCGGGGCGATGCGCTGGCCGGAGGGGCGGTGGAGCGATCGGCTCCCTTGCTCTCGCCGGCATCTGGTTCGGTGATGGTGTTCATCGTCGGAGCTCTCTCTTCGCTTTGTGTCGGGCGTGCAAGGCGTGGATCTCTGACGTGGGCGCGCCGCGGACACGTTCGGCAACCGCGGCCCGGCGCGGCATGGCCGCCAGCGCGAAACCGGGACCCCAGCTAGCAGGTGATGCCTCCTCGAGAGCGGTCCGCCGGCCCCGGCGTCGCCGCGGGCAGCACCCAGGCGGACCTCCCGCCGGCCTGAGTGTCGTCTACCTGCTGGCGGGGATGCGTCCCCGGGTGGGTGCTGCGATCCTCAAGCCCATGGAGCTGACGTGCCTCATCGTGGACGACAACCTCGCGTTCCTGCGGGCGGCGTCGGCGCGCCTCGCGCCGCACGGCGTGTCCGTCGTCGGGCTCGCCTCGTCCGGCGACGAGGCCGTGCTGCTGGCGGAGAAGCTCCGGCCGGCGCTCGCGCTGGTCAACGTCCAGCTCGACGGCGAGAGCGGCTTCGACGTCGCCCGGCGCCTCGCCGCGACCGAGCGGCCGCCGCGTGTGATCCTGGTCTCGGTGCGGGCCGAGGACGATGTGGCCGACATGTTGGCCGACGCGCCGGTGGACGGGCTTCCTGCCCAAGCAGCGGCTGTCCGCCCGCGCGATCCGGCAGATCCTCGAAGGTGAGCGGCGATGACCCGCCCGACGACCCCCGGCGGCGTGAGGGTCATGTTCACGCCGGCCATTATCGCCTAGCGTCACGGTCTGTGAGCGCGCTCGGGCGGTAGGTCGGCGCCTCGTCGAGGCGTCGATCTACCCCACGTGCGCACCGATCGGGGGCCGGCGTGAAGGGGGGGCTGACTCGGCGGATGATCGCGGCGAGCGCGCTGCTCGCCCTGATCATCGGTGCGGCGTTCGCCGTCCTGCTGCTCGCGATCGGAGACCTGCGCGAGTCGGAGCGCCGGGCGAGCCAGTCGCAGGAGGTACTCACGGCGTCGAACCAGCTCGAGCGGCTGCTCCTCGACCTCGAGACGGGCCAGCGCGGATTCGTCCTCACCGGTGAGGAGCGCTTCCTCGAGCCGTGGCAGGCCGCGCGGGCGAGCTTCCCCGGACGGGCCGGGGCCCTCCTCGAGCTGGTCGAGGGCGAGCCGGTCGAGGAGCGGTCGGCGAGGCGGATCGCGGATGGCGAGGCGTCGTACATCAGCGACTACTCGGTGCCGCTCGTGAACGCGGCCCGGCGCGGGGAGGTCTCCGCGCGCAGCCTCGCGGCGGCGGAGGAGGGGAAACGGCGTGTCAACGCGCTGCGCGCCGACTTCGACCGGTTGCTCGACGCCGGACGCCGCAGCTTCGCGGAGGAGGCCGCGCACGCGGACGCTGCCGCTCAGCGCGCGCAGATCGCGGCGGCGGCCGGTCTCGCCGCCTCGATCCTCCTCGTCCTTCTCTTCGCCGCCTACCTGACGCGGGTGATCGTCCGGCCGGTTCGGAGGACGGCGTTGATGGCCGAGCGGCTCGCCGGCGGCGACCTGAGCGCACGCGTGAGGGAGGGTGACGTGGGGGAGATCGGCGCCCTCGAGCGGTCGTTCAACGTCATGGCCGACTCGCTCGAGAAGGACCGGGACGAGCTCGCCCGGCTCGCCGAGGAGCAGGCGGCGCTGCGGCGGGTCGCGACGCTCGTGGCGCGTGGGGTGCCGCCGGACGAGCTGTTCGCGGCGGCTGCCGAGGAGGTCGGGCAGCTGCTTCCCTTCGCATTCACGCGCATGGGTCGCTACGAGCCCGACGGTACGGTGACCTTCGTCGCCGCCTGGAGCAGGGCCGGCGAGCGCTTCCCCGGTGGCGCCCGGTTGATGCTCGGGGGGACGAATCTCGTCACGACCGTCGCGCAGACCGGCCGTCCGGCCCGGTCGGACAGCTATGCCGGTGCATCCGGCCCGATCGGTGCCGCTGCCCGCAAGAGCGACGTGCGCTCAGCGGTTGGGACGCCGATCATCGTCGAGGGCCGCCTCTGGGGCGTCATGATCGCCGCCGCGACCTCGGAGCAGCCGCTGCCCGGCGACACGGAGGCGCGCCTGGCGGACTTCACGGACCTTCTGGCGACGGCGATCGCGAACGCCGAGAGCCGTGCCGATCTTGCCGCGTCGCGGGCGCGAATCGTCGCGACCGCCGACGAGACGCGGCGCCGGATCGAGCGCGATCTGCACGACGGGGCGCAGCAGCGGCTCGTCTCGCTCGTCCTCGAGCTGCGCACCGCGCAGGCGGCGGTGCCGACCGAGCTCGGCGAGCTCGAGGACGAATTGTCCCGCGTTGCCGAGGGGCTCGTGAGCGTGATGGACGAGCTGCGGGAGATGGCGCGCGGGATCCACCCGGCGATCCTGGCCGAGGGCGGCCTTGGGCCGGCCCTGAAGACGCTCGCTCGCCGCTCCCCGATCCCGGTCGAGCTCGACGTGAGAGCCGAAGGGCGGCTGCCGGAGCAGGTCGAGGTGGCGGCGTACTACGTCGTCTCGGAAACGCTCACGAATGCGGCGAAGCACGCGCACGCGACGGTCGTGCACGTCGGCGTGCAGGCGGCCGGCGGTGTCGTCCGCGTCTCCGTCCGGGACGACGGCGACGGCGGTGCGGATGCGGCGCGAGGCTCCGGCCTCGTCGGGCTGAAGGACCGGGTGGAGGCCCTTGGCGGCGCGATCACCGTCGAGAGCCCGCCCGGCGCCGGAACATCCGTGCACGTCGAGCTTCCACTCGACCTTTCGAGTCCAGAGGGCCCAGCCATCCGTGCGACGGATGGCCGGGCCCTGGAGCAGCTCGATCCGGGAGGAACGGGGGACGCCGGCGGCGGCTAGTAGCCCCCGCCGCTCGGCGCCGGCGTCGCTGCCGGTCCCGTGACCTGGTCTCCCGCCGGGGACACGGCGTACCAGGCGCCGCCGAACGCCGTCGAGCCCTCGCCCGTCGTCTCGCCGGCCTGGGTGTCGCCCGAGAACAGGTAGAGCGGGTGCCCGTTGTAGGTGACCTGCGTCACTCCGTCAGACCGCTTGGTGGTTCCCGCCATGGAGGCCGTCGCCCCGCCACCGACCGTCGGCTTCCCCGCCGCATGGAGCGGCGGCCAGGCGGTGGCGCACGCGCCGGTGCACTCACTGGTCGTGCCCGTGTCCTTCTGGAACAGGTAGAGGGTGCGGCCCTGCGCGTTGACGAGGATGGTCCCGAGGTCGGTGCTCGCGACGTTAACCGTGCCCGTCGGCCCGCTCGTCGTCGTCGTCGTCGAGGGCGGTGTCGCCGCGCCCGTGTCGCTGCTGTTGCCCCCGCAGCCGGCGATGGCCAGCGCGGCGAGCGGCACCGCTGCAACGGTCGCGAAGGTGGTGATGAATCTGCGGGTCATGCCCGCTCCTTTGGTTGGTGGTGTTTCGACTCGATCGCCAGCGAGTCTGGGCGCGCGCAGGCCCCCTGTCCCCGCCGCCAGCAGCAAGGCCGAGGCGGGGCTGGCACGAAACGTCGATTCCCGCTGGCTTCAATCGGCGACGCGCGGCGGGGCACGTCAGTCCGGGGCACCGGCGGAGCTGCCCTCAGGCTTCAGGCGGGACGCGCTCGGCCCCCTCGGGAGGTGATAATGGCGACATGGGTGCCGTCCTCGTCGTCGTGGCCGAGGATGAGGTCCTCCTGCGGGAGGGGCTGGCCAGCGTGCTTCAGGCCAACGGCTTCGACGTCGTGGGTCAGGCGGGCGACGCCCGTGAGCTCCTGGCCGCCGTGCGCGCGACCCGCCCTGCGCTGGCCGTGGTCAACATCCGAATGCCGCCGGAGTTCTCCCTGGAAGGGCTCGAGGCCGCCCGGACCATCAGGGCGGAGCAGCCCGAGGTGGCCATCCTGCTCCTCTCGGCACACGTCGAGGTCGACCATGCGCTCGAGCTGCTCGACGCCGGCGCCGGCGTCGGCTACCTGCTCAAGAGCCGCGTCACGGACGTCAACGAGTTCATCGAGGCCGCGCGGCGGGTGGCGGCCGGCGGCTCGGTCGTCGATCCCTCGCTGATCCAGGAGCTGGTGGGCAGGCGCCGCCGCGAGGATCCCCTGGCGGCGCTCAGCCATCGCGAGGGGGAGGTGCTGGCGCTGATGGCCGAAGGCCGATCGAACGCCGGGATCGCCAAGCGCCTGTGGGTGACCGAGGGCACCGTCGAGAAGCACGTCAAGAGCATCCTCGGCAAGCTGGGCATCCGCCATGACGAGGACGACCACCGGCGGGTGCTCGCGGTGATGACCTACCTCGACTCGGTGTAGGCGAGGCGCCGCATCCGGTGGTGGTGCCTCGCGACACCGGCAACCGGCGGGCTCGCCGACTCGACACCGAAGGAGCGACGGTGCGCCCGTCGACCTGGACGCCGAGCGTCGTTCATCCGTCGCCGCTGGGACCCGCCGGTCGGTTCGGCGAGCCGGCTCAGCCCGACCGCCGCAGGTCGCGGATCGCCGGCAACAGGGGTGGAGTGCAGGCCCACCCCCACCCCCGGTGGGTAGGGCCACCATCACGGACCGTGGGGCGGATGCAGCCATAGACTCCGCCCGTGGGGCCCCCACCGACGAGCCCGCCGACGCAGCAGACGCGCTTGGGCATCTCGCCGCGCCGCCTCCTGCTCCCGCTCGCGCTCGCCCAGTTCATCTGCAGCTTCGCGGGCTCGAACATGAACGTGATGATCACCGACATCAGCACGGACCTCGACACCACCGTCGGCGGCGTGCAGACGGCGATCACCCTGTTCCTGCTGATCATGGCGATCTTCATGATTCCCGGGAGCAAGCTCACCGACCGCTGGGGCCGCAAGCGCTGCTTCATCGGCGGGCTTGCCCTCTACGGCGTCGGCGCCCTGGTGAGCGCGGTCTCCCCGGGCCTCGGGGTGCTGATCCTCGGCAACTCGGTCCTCGAGGGCGTCGGCACCGCTCTGCTGATCCCGCCCGTCTACATCCTCGCGACGATCGCCTTCACCGACCTCACGTCGCGAGCCAAGGCCTTCGGGGTGATCAGCGGGATGGGGGGCATCGGCGCCGCCGCGGGCCCGCTGATCGGCGGCGTCATCACCACGGCGATCAGCTGGCGGGCCGCGTTCGTCTTCCAGGCCCTGGTCGTTGTGACCATCATCCTCCTGAGCCGGCGGATGGTCGATCCCCTGGCCGCCCGATCCGACGCGCCGCTTCGACGCCGTCGGCGCGATTCTGTCGGCCGTGGGCATGTTCTTCCTCGTCCTGGGGATCCTGCAGGCGGACAACGACGTCGTGCTGATGGCGGTGCTGATGGCGGTCGGGGCCGTGTTCCTGGTGGGGTTCCTGTTCTACATCCGCTCCCAGGAACGCGCCGGGAAGGAGCCGCTCCTGTCCACCGGCCTCTTCCGGAGCCGCACGTCGAACCTCGGACTCGTCACCCAGAACATGCAGTGGCTGCTCCTCATGGGCGTGTCGTTCACCGTCGCGACGTACCTCCAGGTGGTTCGCGGCTACAACGCGATCGAGACCGGCGTGATCTTCACGGCGGCGACGCTCGGCATCCTGTTCTCCTCCCTCGCCGCGGAGCGACTTGCCAGGCGGTACGCGCAGCGAACGCTGATCCTGGCCGGCTTCGTCGTCACGGTCGCCGGCATCTGCCTGCTGATCGGCCTGGTGTACGCGTCCGACCGGATCGTCGCCTTTGTCCCCGGGCTCGCGCTGATCGGCCTCGGCCTCGGGGTGATGCTGACCCCCTCCGTCAACATCGTGCAGTCCAGCTTCCCCGAGGAGCTCCAGGGCGAGATCTCGGGCCTGTCGCGCAGCGTGTCGAACCTGGGATCGTCCTTCGGGACTGCGATCGCCGGGACGATCCTGGTCGCCGGCCTCGCGCGCGGGCCGTATTCCTGGGCGATGGTCTCACTGGCCGTGTTCGGGCTGATCGGCCTGGTGGCGGCCCTCTTCCTGCCGAGGCAAGCCCAGGAGCAGGAGCGGCCCTCGCCGCAACCTCTCCTCGATAGCGGCTCGGCCGCGTGAGGGACGGGTCCTGCTCCTCTCAGTGAGGCAGGTATCGCCGATCGGATCGTCGCGATGCTCACGGCGGGCGCGTTCCTCGGCCCGGCGGCGTCGAGAGCGGGCGTCTCGCGCCGGCTCGCTCTCGAACTGACTCGCGCGCGATGGGGCCACCAGCTCCACTCCGGCTCCGGCTCAGTCGGCCGTCAGCAGCATCCGTCCAGGGGGGAGCCGCGAGAGGCGCTCCGGCAG
Source organism: Miltoncostaeaceae bacterium (assembly GCA_963808825.1). GTDB lineage: Bacteria > Actinomycetota > Thermoleophilia > Miltoncostaeales > Miltoncostaeaceae > DATAGF01. Next base: position 73,391 of record CAWEGW010000009.1, read on the forward strand.
ACTCTGCACGGTGATCCAGGCCGGGTTCGTCGCGCTCGCGGTTCTCGCCGTGCTCGCGCTGCTGTGGGGATTCCAGCGTCGCCTCATCTATCTGCCCTTCCCGGCCGCGGTGCCAGCGCCTGCTGAGGTGCTTTCCTGCGCACGGGAGGTCACGCTCAGAACCTCCGATGGCCTGACGCTGGGCGGGTGGTTCGTCCCGGCGGGGCAGCCCGACCGTGCCACGGCGGTGCTGGTGGCCAACGGCAACGCCGGCAACCGCTCGCTGCGGGCCCCGCTCGCGCGCGCGCTGGCCAGACGGGGCTTCGCCGTGCTGCTCTTCGACTACCGCGGCTACGGCGGCAATTCGGGCAGGCCAAGTGAGGAGGGCCTCGCTCGTGACGTTCGCGCCGCGCGCCGGTTCCTCGTCGAGGTCGCCGGCGTTCCGTCAGACCGCGTCCTCTACTACGGGGAGAGCTTGGGCGCGGCGGTGGTGGTCGAGTTGGCGACCGAGCACCCGCCGGCCGCGCTGGCGCTCCGCTCGCCGTTTACCGATCTCGCCTCGGTCGGGCGCATCCACTACCCGTTCCTGCCCGTCAGGATGTTGCTTCGCGACCGCTACCGGCTCGTCGAGCACCTGGCGCGGGTGAAGGTGCCCACCACGGTCGTGTACGGCTCCGACGACTCGATCGTGCCGCCCGCGCAGAGCCGCGCCGTCGCCGAAGCCGCGCGCGGTCCGACGCGCGTCCTCGAGGTCCAGGGTGCGGACCACAACGACCGCGCTCTGCTCGACGGCGAGAAGCTGATCGCAGCGATCGTAGAACTCGCCGATCAGGTCGGCGCCCGCGAATGAGCGGGGTGTCGAAACGGGCTGGCGCGGACCCGGTGCATCTCGTGGGCTATCGCCGTCACCTGAGCCCACCGGGCTGACGGCCGGCTCGCAAGCGCACACGCGCCCTTGGCGGCTGACGGGGACGCCGCCCGGCGCGTGCGAGCGGACCGCGCAGGCGCCAGCGGGGCGGGCTCGACCAAATCGGACGCGTTCCCCAGAACAGATCACCCACGCTACCGACGGTGACGGCGCCCGCGTTTGACGGTGGAGGCTGAGTTTCACTCGGCGCGGCGTTGACCGGCCCCATCGTCGTCTCGGAAGATGCACGTGGGCTCACCCGGATCTCGCCGGAGGAGAGGGGATGGCGCGAGACATCTTCCAGCTCATCAACGAGCTCGAGCCCCAGGCGCTCCAGGCCGTCGGCGATCGGCTCGAGTTCCGCGGGACCGATGCGACCTTTCGCGAGATGCGAGAGGCCTACTTCGACCAGCTTCCGCTCGGCTCGGCTCGGACGGTCCTGGACGTGGGCTGCGGCACAGGGGTGGAGGTGCGCGCCCTGCTGGCGCGGCCGGACTTCGACGGGCGGGTCGTCGCCGTGGACCACAGCCCCGCGCTCCTCGAGACGGCGCGCCGGCTGGCGGCCGCGGAGGGGCTGCAGGAGCGCGTGGACTTCGTCGTGGGCGACGCGCATCATCTCGAACTGCTCGACGGTGCCTTCGAGGTGGTCATCGCGCACACGCTGCTCAGTCACGTCACCGACCCGGCCACCGCCATGAGGGAGATGGCCCGCGTCACTCGGCCGGGCGGGACCGTGGCGGTCTTCGACGGGGACTACGCCTCCTGGACCTGGTCGCACCCGGACCCGGCGCTGGCCGCGGCGATGAACGTAGGCTTCCTGGCTTCCGTGGTCGCCAACCCGCGCACGATGCGCGAGATGCCCTTCCTGCTTCGTGAGGTGGGCCTGGAGCTGGTGGCGACCCGGGCCCGCGTCTACGCCGAGATCGGCACCGGGAGCTTCTTCCCCGCCGCCGCTGAGACGTACGGGCCGCTCATCGCCCGCTCGGGCGCCGTCCCGGCGGCTGACGTCGAGCGCTGGCTGGTCAACCTCCGGCGCGCGCTGGACGACCGGACCTTCTTCGCGGCGTGCAACTACTACGCCTGCGTGGCCGAGCGCCCAGGCTGAGTCTCGCCGTTGGCGCCCCGCCGCACGGGTCCGCGCGGATCGCGCAGCCCGGACGCGCCGCACAGCACAGGCCAACGTGAGCGTTGAGCCTTTCAACGCAAGCTGCGCCACACCATGCGCCAGAGCGGTCCGGTGGGGCGATTTTCGGGGCCCCACGCTGCCATGCAGCTCCGTTGCGATGGGCAGTTGACCTCAACCGCACTTGAAGGTGCACCATCGCGGGGGATGACCCGAGGAGGGCGGAGACGATGATCGCGATCGCGACCGAGGACGGCGTCAGGACCCCGGAGGCACTCGGCGTGAGCGAGCTGGGGGGCCACGCGGTCTCGGCGCTGGCGGCCGCCGGCGGGGACCTCTGGGCGCTGGTGGACCAGGCGGCGGTCTGGCGCCGCCGCGACGGGGAGTGGGCCGAGCTGGCCGCCGACACGACCCCCCGGCTGCGCTGCCTGCTGCCCCGGGACGGCGGCGCGCTGGCGGGAACGGCCGAGGCGCACCTGGTCCGGGTCGGCCCCGGCGCGGTGGCGCCGCTCGACGGCTTCGAGCGGGCGCCCGGCCGCGGCGACTGGTTCACCCCCTGGGGCGGACCCCCCGCGGTGCGCACGCTCGCCGCCGGGGCCGCGGGCGAGCTCTATGTCAACGTCCACGTGGGCGGGATCCTGCGCTCCGACGACGAGGGCGCCTCGTGGCGGCCGACCATCGACATCCGCTCCGACGTCCACGAGGTGCTGGCCGTGCCGGGGCGCCCCGGCCTCGTGCTGGCGGCCACCGCCCTCGGCGCGGCGACCAGCGAGGACGGGGGGGCGTCGTGGTCGTTCGCCCACGACGGGCTCGCGGGGCGCTACTGCCGGGCCGTGGCGCTCGCCGGGGACACGGTGCTGCTGAGCGCCTCGCACGGCCCGCGCGGCGGCGAGGCGGCGGTCTACCGCCGCCCGCTCGGAGCGGACGGCCCCTTCCGGCGCTGCACGGACGGGTTCGAGCGCAACATCGACACGGGCTGCCTGGCGGCCGACGGCGAGCTGGCCGCGTTCGGGACCGAGGACGGGCGCGTCTTCGTCTCGCGCGATGCGGGGGCCAGCTGGGAGCTCGAGGCGTCGGGCCTGCCCGCGGTGCAGGCGCTGGTCGTCACAGATCACGACAAGTGATTGCTCGCCACGAGATGGCACGTGGGCCTGCTTTCAGCTCGGAGCCGCCCATAGCGAGAGAGCGGAGGGGGAGGGATTCGAACCCTCGGCCCGGCGAACGCCGGGCAGCGGTTTTCAAGACCGCCGCATTCGACCGCTCTGCCACCCCTCCTGGCGCGGCCCGCGAGACCCGCGGGCCGCTCGCTACGATACGGCTCCTCCCGGAGAGGTGGCCGAGTGGCTGAAGGCAGCCGCCTGCTAAGCGGTTAATCGGGGTCAACCCGATTCGAGGGTTCGAATCCCTCCCTCTCCGCTGATCCCCGGGAGGGGGCCGCGCCGACGAGCGGCCCTATGATCGCCTGGTGCCAGTGCGCCGCGCCGACCCGGACCGCGACGGGGCGGCGTGCGCCCGCATCTACGCGCCGTTCGTGCAAGAGAGCGCGATCTCGTTCGAGGAGGTCCCGCCCTCGGCCGGCGAGATGGCCGAGCGCATCCGCCGGGGGCTGGCCACCCACCCGTGGCTGGTCGACGACGACGACGGCGTCATCGGCTACGCCTACGCGTCCCGGCACGCCGCCCGCGCCGCCTACCGCTGGGCGGCCGAGGTGTCGGTCTACGTCGATCCGGCCCACCGGCGGCGGGGCGTCGGTCGGCGCCTCTACGTCGCGCTGCTCGACGTCCTGCGCGGCCAGGGCTTCCGGATGGCCTGCGCGGGGGTGACCCTGCCCAACGACGCGAGCGTCGCCCTCCACGAGTCGCTGGGCTTCGCGCCCGTCGGCGTGTACCGGCGCATCGGCTGGAAGGCCGGCGCATGGCACGACGTCGGCTGGTGGCAGCTGCCCCTGGGCCCGGCGGACGACGACGCGCCGCCGCCGGACCCGCTCCCGCCCCCGGGGTGATCGGGGGCGCGACGCCGTCAGACGGTCGTCGTCTCCAGGAAGAACTCCATGCCGTAGCGGGGCGCCGCCTCGGCGTAGCGCGCGGCGACCTCCTCGACGTTGTCGGGGGGCGCAGCGGTCAGGTCGTAGGCCCGCTCGAGGGTCTCCTCGAAGAACCGCTCGATGCCGGCGGGCGTGAAGGTGAGGATCATCCGCACCGGCTCGTCGCCCAGGTTGCGGAAGCAGTGCAGGTTGCCCCGCGGCACGTTCACGAAGTCGCCGGGGCCCGCGACGATCCGCTCGTCCCCGAGCCGGAACGTCGGCGTCCCCTCGAGCACGAAGAAGGTCTCGTCCTCGTGCAGGTGGACGTGCGGCGGGGGGCCGCCGCCCGGCGGCACCACCGCGAGCATCGAGAAGTAGGCCCCGTCAGACTCGTCGCCGGTCACGAGGAAGGTGTAGAGGTCGCCCGGACCCCAGAACGACAGGCCCTCGCCGCCGGGCCTGTGAAACGACGCGATGCGATCGGACATCGTGCTCGGCCTCCAGGTGGTACGATCGTCAGCAGTCCCGCAAGCAACTAGTTTGGATACAACAGTTGCACAGCGAACCTTTCACAGACGGACGATCGCCGTCAAGCCCCTCCCCGGAGGCGCTGCGGGCGTGGCGCGTCTTCTTCGAGTGCGCGCTCGCTCTGCCCGACATCCTCGACGCCGAGCTGCAGGCGGCCGGCGGCGTCTCGTTCCGCTGGTACGACGTGCTCGTCCAGCTCGAGGAGGCGGGCCAGGGCGTTCCGATGAACGAGATCGCGAGCCGCATCCTGGCGAGCAAGAGCGGGCTGACGCGCGTGATCGACCGGATGGAGGACGCCGGCCTCGTGCGCCGCGAGCGCCCCCCCGACGACCGCCGGGTCGTGCTCGTGTCGGCCACGCCCGAGGGGCTCGAGGCGCTGGCCCGCTCCCGGGTCGTCCACCGCGACGGCATCCGGCGCCACTTCACCGAGCACCTCACCGAGCGGGAGCTCGCGCGGCTCCAGACGATGCTCCAGAAGGTCCGCGAGCACGTGCGCCCGCTCCGCCCGGGCAGGGTCAGCGGCTAGCGACTCGGGTTTGGCCGTGCCCGGCGCCGGGGAACGATGGGGGCCAGCTCACCGGACCCCGACGAAAGCCGGACACCATGCTCTGGACCATCCTGGTCATCATCGTGATCATCCTCGCCGTCATCGGCTTCTTCACCGTCGTGCGGGGGCGCGCGTAGCGGGGGCCCTGGCAGCCCGGCGGCGGCTCAGGCGGCGCGGCCGACGGCCATGAAGGCCGTCATGGCCACCAGCAGCCGCCCCTCGGCCTCCGCGGCGGCCAGGTCGTCGAGCCACGCCGCGGCGCGGGCCGCGCTGATGCGGCCGTCGGCCACGGCCTGACGGGCGCCGCCCGGGAGGTCGAAGAGCGCGTCCGCCCGGGCGCGCTCGGTCACGACGAGGGTCCGCGCGACGGCGGTCACGTCCACGAGGGCGGCGTCGAGCGAAGAGGCGCCGCAGCGAGCGCCCGACCAGGCCCGAGCGGACCCGGCCGCCGGCCGCCGCGGCGACCTCGGCGGCGGCCTCCGTATCGGCGGAGTCGATGACGAGCGTGCCCCAGTCGGGCTCGGCGGCGACGACGGCGCCGCCGGGCCGCACGACCCGCGCCATCTCGCCGATCGCCTCGGCCGGCGTCCTCGAGGTGCTGGAGCACCCGCTCGGCGCGGCAGCCGTTGACCGCGGCGTCGGGCAGGGGGAGCGAGCGGACGTCGGAGCGGAGGAACTCGACCGCCGCCTCGCCCGCCGCGTCGGCCCGGCGCCGCGCCTCGGCCACCATGGCCTCGCTGGCGTCCACGCCGATCGCCCGCCCTCCCGGGGCGACGAGGCGCGCGAGCGTGCGGACGTCCTCGCCGGTGCCGCAGCCCACGTCGACCAGGACCGCGCCGGGGCGCGGCGCGAGCGCGGCGAAGCTGCGCTCCTTCCACTCGGCCACCGCCTCGAGGCCCCGAACCTGGTCCAGGTAGTCGGCGTAGGACGCCGTCCGCCCGGTGCGGTCGATGTCGGCGAAGCCCTCGAACTCGGGCGGTCCGGTCACCGGCCCCCCGCTAGTCGACGACCACGACCTCGCAGTCGGCCGTCCGGCTGACGTCGGCGGCGGCGTCGGTCCCGAAGAGGCGCCCGAGCATGCTGTGGTGGTGGTGCCCCACGACGATGGTCGAGGCGCCGCGGTCCTTGGCGACGTTGACGATCAGGCGGGCGGGCTCGCCCGGGGCCCACACGTAGTCGGCCATCACGCCGCGTCCCCTCGAGCTTCGAGCGCGCGTCCTCCAGGATCGCCGTGATCTCCGGGGGCTCGGGGAAGGGACCCGTCAGCGGCGTGCTGTCGCCGGCGGTCCCGAACTGGTGCGGGTCGCGCGGGTCGAGGGGCATCTCCAGCACGGCGAGCACCACCAGCCGCTGCGACCGCTCGCGCGCCTGGGCGGCGGCGCGGTCGAGCGCGCGCGCCGAGGCGTCGGAGTCGTCGTAGCCCACGAGGATCGCCATGCAGGCGACAGCTTAGACGCGCGAGCGAGAGCGGTAGCGCGCGTCGGCCACGCAGTAGGCCGCGTAGGCCAGCAGCCCGGCCGCCGTCAGGCCGAGCAGCACCTGTCCGTAGGGCTGGTTGGCGAGGCGGGAGAGGGCGCCGTCGATGCCGACCGCCTCGCTCGGGTCGAACTCGATGGCGGCTTTCATGAGGAAGACGCCGATCAGGGCGAAGACCACGCCGCGGGCGACGTGGCCGACCACGCCGAGCGGCTCGACGACCCGCCGCGCCCCGCCCGGCACCGTCAGCTCCTCCATGAACTCCCTGGTGATCCCGCGGTAGGCGTTGTAGGCCCCGACCCCGATGATGATCAGCGCCGCCACGACCACGATTGCGCGCCCACCGGTCCAGCCGAGCACGCCGGCCGTCGTCTGCTGCTCCTGGCCGGACGAGCCGGAGCCGGATCCCGAGCTCGACCCGCCCGAGCCGGCCAGCAGGCTGATCGCGAAGCCGAAGAGCGCCAGGTGGATCGCCCCCGAGCCCGCGTAGCCGATGCGCTTGACGACGCCGGTGGCGTCGTCGCCCTGCCCGCCGGTGTCGAAGATCGCCTGGACGAGCCGCCAGACCCCGTAGGCCAGCAGCCCGGCGGCGAGCAGGCCGATGAGGACGCCGCCGGCGGGCTCGTCGGCGAGGGTCGCGAGCGCCCCCTTCTGGTCGGTCGTCTCGCCGCCCGCCCCGACCGCGACGGCCAGCGCGAGGGCGCCGATGATCCCGTAGAGGGCGGCCTTGGCCAGCAGGCCGGCGCGCGCCGCCGGCTCGAGCCAGTCGCGGTCAACGGCCCGCCGGGCCTCCGCGCTCACCTGCCGGGTGGTGACGTTCATGGCTCATCGGCTTCCCATCCTCGATCCGCCCGAAACGCCGACCGCCGGTTGATCGGTCCGCCGGACCGGACGTACGCTCGACGCGCCCTGGCCGGACTCAAGGGGGGAGCCATGGAGCGACACTCGCGTCCCGAGTACTTCGTCGTCGGGGAGGGGATGCTCGGCTCCGACGACGCCCCGGAGGGCGCGGCCCTCCACGTGTCGATGGAGGTCGACCTCCGGGCCTTCCGCTTCTCGCGCCAGGGGCCAAAGGGCGACGGGAAGCAGCTCGGCGCGCCCAACCGGCGCAAGATCGCCACCGCCATGACGCGGACCGGCGACACGAACGACGGCGACATCCCGGCCGGGTTCACCTACCTCGGCCAGTTCGTCGACCACGACCTCACCTTCGACAAGAGCCGGCTGCGCGAGGACATCACCGTGCCGGTCGCCGACCTGATCCAGGGGCGCTCGCCGAGCCTCGACCTCGACTCGCTCTACGGGCTCGGGCCGTCGACTGACACCCGAGTTCTACGCGGCCGACGGGATGCACCTGCGCACCGGCACCACGGCGCCGTCCTTCCCCAACGACGGCTTCTCGAACAAGGCGAACGCGGGCTTCGACCTGCCCCGCACCACGGGCACCGCCCAGAACACCCTGATCCCCGACGCCCGCAACGATGAGAACCTCGCCGTCGGCCAGACCCACCTCGCCTTCATCCGCTTCCACAACCGCGTGGTCGACAAGCTCGCCGCCGACGGCGTGCCGGCGGGCGAGCGCTTCGACCGGGCCCGCGGCCTGGTCGTGCGCCACTACCAGTGGATGCTGCGCACGGACTTCCTTCCCCGTATCACCAACAAGCCCCAGCTCAAGGGCGTGTTCGACAACGGACGGGTCGTCGTCGAGCCGAACCCTGTGCCCGGCGACGCCCCGACGATGCCCGTCGAGTTCTCGGTGGCGGCCTACCGCCTGGGCCACAGCATGGTGCGCCCCGCGTACGAGTGGAACGGCGTCTTCGAAAACGGCGAGGGCACGCTGGAGTTCCTGTTCGGCTTCTCCGGAACGAGCGGCGGCCTCGACTCAGACAACCCGCTGCCCTCGAACTGGGTCGCCGACTGGCGCGGCCTCTACGTGTTCCCGTCGTCGCGGCCCGATCTGCGGCCGCGCCGGCACGGGCGGTTGCGCAGGAACGTCGCCCGGCGCATCGACACCAGGCTGACCAATCCGCTGGCCGGCCTCGGCGACCTGACCCTCGGGGAGGACAACCCGTCGGCCGCGCGGCGCAACCTGGCCTTCCGCAACCTGACCCGCGCCCGCATGCTCCAGCTCGCGACCGGCCAGCAGATGGCGGCCCTGATGCGGTCGAAGGGCCTGAACATCAAGACCCTGACCAAGGCGCAGATCCTCAACGGCGACGGCTCGGGCGCCGACCTGAGCGGGCTCGACACCGCCCAGCGGGACGCCCTCGCCAAGGACACCCCGCTGTGGTTCTACGTCATGCGCGAGGCCGAGCTCAACAAGGGGCGGATGACCGGCGTCGGGGGCAGGCTGGTGGCCGAGACGTTCCACCGCGCGATGGAGGGCAGCCTGATCTCGATCCTCCGCGAGCCGACCTGGAGGCCGACCCTGGGCCCGGTGGCCAACCGGTTCACGATGGCCGACCTGCTCATGTTCGCGTTCGAGGGCAAGCGCAACCTGCTCGCCCCGGTCAGGGGGCAGCTGCCGGAGTAGCCGGAGCCCCGGCGCGAGGCCTTGGTAACCTCTTCGTTCGCCATCCGCGCGCCAGTAGCTCAGGCGGATAGAGCGTCGGTCTACGAAACCGAAGGTCACAGGTTCGAGTCCTGTCTGGCGCATCGAAACCCTGCTCGTCAGCAGAGTCGCTGCTCAGCGCACACTTCAGGGAGTGCAGTAAGGGCGAGAAGTGCGCCCGCGTGCGGGCCCGGGTGGGACCTCGAGCTCGAGCAGGCGCAGCGCCGAGCGCGCGAGGCGCTCGACCTCTGCTCGCCTACCTGATGCGCACGCGCGTCGCCGCGCTGGGCGGCCGGACCATGACGAGCCCGGTCGCCTCTGCCCAGCTGCGCTCGCGCGGCCACGGTCGCCGCGCAGCGCGCCGGGCCGCATAGCCGGCGACGTGCCCGGCGAGCCGATGAGGATTGACTAACGGCGCCGCCCCATACAGTCGGGGCAGGCCATCGTCTCCGCGATGCTGGGGGTGGGGTTGCGTGGGGTCATGCTCAGAAGCTCCGGAAGCGGCAGATTGCGTGGAGGCCGCCCACGTAGGCGGTGTTGCCCGCCCCGACGCAAACCCGGTAGGTGCCGACCGGCAGGTTGGCGACGTTGAAGGTGGCGCGGAAGGTCCCCATAGACCAGCCGCTCTCATCCTGTGCGTAGACCTGGCAGGCGTTGAAGCGGCCGAAGCGTGACCGCACGACGCGACCGCCGTGGTCGCCGTTGAGGATGCGGATACCGTAGTAGGCACCGCAGGCCCCCTCAGGGGGCGAGTAGGCGTTGGCGCTGACGGTGATGGTGTTCGTGTTCGCGCCGGCAACGTGGACGTTGCGGACGGGCATGGCCGCCGCCGTCGTGACGGATGCGGCGAGGGCGGCGATGGCCGCGCTCGCGATGATGGCCTTGCGGATCATGGTTCGGTTGCTCCTCGGCAGGGGGGCACTACCGGGGCGGTTCGGGGTGATGCTCAATGCTCGGTCCCTCCGCGTCGCTCACGGTCCCTCTCGGTATCGGCAGGAATCGGGCGGCACTCAACCCCGGCGAAGGCCGGCGCCGCCCTCGCGAGCGGGCGGCGTTGCTCTAGACGCCGCCCGGTCCGGGCCTCGGTGGGACCTCGAGCACGCCGAAAGTGCCCGTATGCAGCGCAGGTTCGGCGCCTGTCTGGCGCATGCCGGAAAGCCCGCTCAGGCCGGGGTTTCTGCTCCTTGGCCTCGGCCGCGCGGGAGCGGGGCCAAGCAGGGGGTCAACCGCACTCTTGCCGAGGCGGGTGATTTCTGCCGCCCGTTCTTCTCTACTAGGACAGGCGGGCGCCTACGCGGCCCGGTGAGGCGCACGTGCCCACACCGTCGCGAACGGCTGGGCATGACTCCGGGACCGGGCTCGCCGGCACGCTCAATGGGGTTCCCCTGCGAGCTGGGCAAGCACCTCGCTGAGCGCCGCCAGGTCGCGCCGCTCGTAGCCCAACGCCCGCGCCACGGTGAGCAGCTCGTCCGCGACCGCGGCGGAGGGCAGCGGGACGCGCAGCTGCCGTCCGGTGTCCAGCGCGAGCGCGACATCCTTCTGCATCAGACCGATGTCGAACCAGGCGTCGTCCGGCAGGTCGAGGACAAGCGCGGCGCGCGCCTTCAGCATTGGCGAGCCGATCGGGCTCTCGGTCATCACGTCGACGGCGAGCTGGCGATCGACTCCGGAGCGTTCGGCCAAGAGCAGGCCTTCGGCGAACGCGAGCATCTGCACGGCGAGGCTGATGTTGATCGCGAGCTTGAGGGCCAGTCCCTGGCCGTTGTCGCCGATGTGCGTCGGCGTGCCGAGTTCGCGCAGGAGCGGCTCGGCGCGCGCGTACGCGTCCTTGTCCCCGCCGACCATGATCGTGAGCGTTCCTGCCTGCACTTGGGGAACGCTTCCCGACACCGGCGCGTCGAGCATGGCGGCCCCTCGCTCCTGTACCCGCTTCGCCAGCTCGCGGCTGGCGCGCGGGCTGACCGTGCTCACATCGACCCAGATCTTCGCTTCGGTGAGGCCGGCGAGGATCCCGTCGGGCCCGGACGCGACGCTCTCGAGGACGTCGTCGTCGGGCAGGGACGTGAAGAGGACGTCGGCGGACTCGGCGAGTCGCGCGGCGTGTCGCGCCAGCCCAGGCCCCTCGTGCACGAGGTCCTGCGCGTCTCGGCGGTCGCGCGATTCTCCGTAGACGGTGTATCCGGCGGCGAGGAACCGGGCGGCCATGTTTCCGCCCATGTGCCCGAGGCCGACGAAGCCGATCTTCGTCGTCGTCATGGCCATTTCAGGCCGTCCCCTCGATCAGTCGCGATGTCGTCCTCGCTGAGCTCGAGGTTGGCGGCGTCGACGATCGGATCCACCTGGTCAGGTCTGCGGAAGCCGACGATCGCAGCGTCGACGGCCGGGTTGGCGAGCGTCCAGGCGACGGCGATCGCGCCGACGCTCGTGTCGTGTCGGTTCGCCACCGCTCGCATTCGCTCGACCAGCGCGAGAGTCTGCGAGAGGCGCGGCTCCTGGAAGCGCGCGTCGCGCCTGCGCCAGTCGTCGTCGGGCAGGCTCGCGATGCGCTCGCGCGTCACCGCGCCCGTCAGCAGGCCCGACCCCATCGGCGAGTAGACGATGACCCCGATCCCCGCGCGCTCGGCGTAGGGCAGGATCTCGTCCTCGACGTCGCGCGCGACCAGCGAGTACTGCGGCTGCAGCGTCTCGACCGGCGGCGATCTGGCCGATCCGGCGCAGCTGCTCGACGCTGAAGTTCGAGACGCCGATGTGGCGCACGAGGCCTTCGTCGCGGAACTCGACGAGAGCCGACCAGCCCTCCTCGATCTCGCCGGGGACCGGCCAGTGGATCTGGTAGAGGTCGATCGCGTCGAGCCCGAGCCTTGAGAGGCTGCCCTCGAGCTCGCGCCGGAGCGAGTCGCGCCGCAGGCTCCGGAGCGTCGTGCGCCCCGGCCCCTCGGGCTGACCGCCCTTCGTGAACACGTACGGACGCTCCTCGAGACCCGCGAGCGCGCGCCCGACGACCTCCTCGGAGTGCCCGAAGCCATACTGCGCCGCGGTGTCGATCCAGTTGACGCCGAGCTCGAGCGCGTGGTGGATCGCCGCGATCGAGTCCTCGTCGTCCTGGGTGCCCCAGCCCCAGTCGTAGCCGCCTCCGCCGAGGGCCCAGGCGCCGAAGCCGACGCGGGTGATCTCGAGACCCGTCGTTCCCAGCTGGGTGGTCTTGAGCTGTGTCTTGTCCATTGGTTCTCCTTTCGATTGGGCCGATATGGCGCGTGCGTGCAGGCTGCCTGTGAGGCGCCCCGGGGAGGGCCTGAGATCAGCCGGCGGCAGCCTCCGGGGACCGCCCCTCGAGCGCCGTCTTCGCGTTGTTCAACCATGACGTCTGCCACCGGAAGAGCAGGTTCACGATCGGCATGAGCCGGGTGGCCAGGGTCGTCCACCCCCGCGGCCGGTAGGCCAGGGTGTAGCGGTTGTCGCGTGAGCCCACGGATCCGCCGTCTCGGCGTCCGTGGCCGAAGTACATGAGCTGCGGCGCATCACGCGGCGATCCGAACGGGCCGCGGCGCGTCCAAGGCGCGGACGAGTGGCGCAGCAGGCGCGCCTCCCGGGGAGGGCAGCAGTTGCCCGCGCGCGCCGGCGACGAGCGTGCGCCAGGCGATGGCACCGACCAGGGCCGTGATGGCTGCGACGAGCACCCAGGCGTAGGCGCTGCCGCCGGCGGGATGCTCGAGCTCGAGCCAGCGGAGAGCGAAGACCGCCATGTTCGCGGGCGGGAACGTGAACGACCAGAAGCTGGGGGAGAAGCTCAGCGTGCGATAGAGCGGCAGCAGGCGGAGTTGCGCGATGATCATGACCGCCGCGTAGCCGCTCAGTCCGAGCAGCAGCAGATCCGGCGGGCCGGGATGGATGAGGAAGTAGGCGTTGCCGGCCACTGCCGCGGGCGCCAGCTCGATCGCCATCGTCGGGATGAGGCTCGGCTCAAGTCGAGGCCGGAAGAACAACCGGTTGAGTGCCACCGAGCTGAAGAGAACCCAGCCGGCGATGCCGATGCCGAAGAAGAGCTCGGCATGCTGTGCAAGCCGACGGTCGCCGCGGCGTCGGCACCGACGAAACCGATCCCGATCGCGGGGAGGATGAACGCGGGCCCGAAGGTCTTCTCCTCGAGCCCGCCCGTCAGCCACTGGCCGGTGAGCAGGCCGCACACGAGCAGCCCGACGACGAGGAAGGCGATCACGATCGCGCGCGCCGTCCCCGGGGCGTGCGGCTCGAGCAGAACGGCGAGCACATACGCGCTCATCACCGGCGCGGCGAGGAACGGCCCGACGGTCGCGTCGCGCGCGTCGGCGAGGATCCAGCGAGGGCCCTGCCGGAGGTACGCGACCGTCAGGCCGATCCAGACGATGGCAGCGAGGGCTCCGAGCGCGTCGCCGACCGCCGCGGGGGCGCCGAACGACGTCCCAGCAAACGTCCACAGCGCTGCGAGCCCGGCGAGTCCGAGCGCGATGCCGAAGAGGTTCGGCGGAATCCGGACGACTGCGCTCGTGCCGTGGCGCAACCCGCCGTCGCTCAGGACGCCTACGCCGGCAGTGCGATCCAGGCCAGCCAAGCGCGGCTCGCGGATCCCGCCGGGCTTCAGGCGCATGTTCACTCCGCCTCCACCGGGACGTCCCGCGGCCCGAGAATCGAAGCTCCGCGCTCGCCGGCGATCGGCTCCGGTGTCGCCGTTGGCGCCGTTCTTGATCTCTGCGCTTGCCACCTCTTCTCCTCAGTGGGGGTCGAGGATCGTCCCGACACTCGGGTACGCAGCCGTCCGCGTCTGCGCGGTTACCATCCATCTCGCGCGCAGGGTGGCGGGAATCCGCGCGTACCTGCTGGCGGGAAACACCTTGGGCAATCGCAGCCGGGCGGTGACCCGCCGGCGGAACACGGTTCGGCGGCGAGCCCGTTACCGCTGGTCAGGAAAGCAGTGGTGCCGACCGGATCAGCCGTGCTCTTTGACGCCCTCCAACGGCGCGATGGCGAAGTCGCGGAGACGTGGGCTGTTGGTGCGTGTCATGGTGCCGCAACCGGCCGTTCTCGCGACTGGGCGTCACCTCGACGACGAGGTGCTTCGTCAGCGGCTGCTCGCTCTGCGTGCTGAAGTCCGCGATGCCGCAGAGGACGCTCAGCTCCGGCATGTAGCCAGCCGCCCAGCCAGGCGGGATCTCGTAGCGGACGGCCCGGTAGCCGGGCACCGTCCGCTCCGTCTCGCCCGTCGAGACGCTCGTGACGTTGACGAGGTCGAACTGCTCGAGGCCGCGGTCGCGCATGTCGTCCCTCGTTCATGAAGACGACGGTGCGCAGGCCCTTGAGGCCGCAGCAACGGTCGTCGTTCGAGTAGATCGTGGTGTTGAACTGGGGAAACGCTGATGAGAACTACGATTGCTCGACACGCCCTACGAAACCGAAGTCCTGTCTGGCGCACGCCGGAAAGCCCCGCTCTCTGGCAGGGTTTTCGCGTCGATGGGGAGGGCGCCGAGGGGCCAGGGTGTGTCCAGACGAGGCCGACGAAATGGGCCGCGAGGGGGGTGATTCTCGTGGTGCCGGGGCCTCTCCCTAGGTGCAGCCTCGAACACCGCCCCGACGACGTTGGCGACGCCCGCCTTCACTACGCCAAGGCCGATCAGCCGCAGCCCCGGGCCCGGCGGCCAGCGCGGTGCTGCGCAGGGCCGCCGCGTTCACGCCGGACCGGCTCGCCCCGAACGCCCCCGCCCACGCCCCCGCCGGAGCCGCCGCAGCCGGCCGCGGACGTCAGATCAGGTGGAGGTCCCGGCGTCGCAGGAATGGGCTGTAGGCCAGGATCGCCTGCGCGTCCGACACCGACTTGGTGGCCGCAGTCGGCCCGTCCACGGGCGTCCAGCGGCGCCTGCGAACGTCGTCGAGTGGATGTGTCCAGGTGGTGGTCGACATATCGAACCCTCCCTCGGGTGTAGCCGTCTCCGAATGGGGGACCCGCGTGCGCGGCGACGCTCCCACACCGCGGCCAAGCCGCGATTATCCGTGCGCCAATTCGAGGTCAACCTGAGCCCGGTCGCCTGGATCCATGCGGCTCACAGGTCCTCCTCGGCCCAGGCGCGGAGCGTGTCCCAGGCCGCTCGTACCGCATCCGTCGTCATGCCCGGGAAGGCCGTGGCCACGTCCTCGAGCCGCTCGCGCCGCTGACAGACGCGGTCGTAGACGCGGAAGACGTCGCCCTCCAGCGTGGGGAGGGCGCCCACGTTCAGCCGGCGCCTGATCGCTGCACAGACCTCCTCGCGGCTGAGCTCTGCCATCGGAACAGGCTTCCCTCGTCCTCGGGGCATGAGCCTAGCGACCCCGGCCCGCCCGCCCGGGCCCGTCGCGGTGCGCCAGGGTGCCCGGGACGGCGCCGGTCAGGCGGCGAGTAGGCTCCCTCCGGGCGGCCCGGCCATCGTGTCGCCCCACGGAGAGGTCGCGAGCGGCGCCGGTCCGTGGGCCGCTCCGGCGCCGCTTCGCCAAGGAGGGCCCCGGTCGCCCCGCGCTCCTCGGGCTGGGGAGGGCCGGGAACCCCCGGCCCTCCCCTTTGATCGCTACCGGTCTACTTGCAGCCGGGCTCGTTGACGGTCTGGCCCGGCGGGTGGCACTTGGCCCCCCCGTCGTTCGGGCCCTTCTGGCTGTTGCCCGGGCCGAAGTCCGGGTTGGCGACCGCCGGCGCCGCTGCGCCCACGAACAGCGCCAGCGCGGCGAGCCCGCCGATCAGCCTCTTCCTCTTCATGGTCTGGACCTCCGTTCCGGCGCGACTGGCAGCGTGGGAATCGCAGTCACGCTGTCTCACCGGACGAGCCCGTCCGAAACCGTCAGAAAATGAGGAATTCCGGACAGGTGGTCCCTCTCTACCACGGCCATTTCGACGCGAGCAAGCGCCTGCCCGGACGACGTCAGGTCGCGTTCAGACCGCGATTCCGGAAAGTCAGGGGGGCGCCCACGGTGTGAGGCGCCCGGCCGGGTGCGAGCGTGCGCCCATCGCAACCGTCGCACGAAAGGGCACACCATGAGCGAAACGATCTCCACCCCGACCGGCAACGAGAGCCACGACCGCGACTTCGTCTGGCGCGGCCGCTGGGCGGGTGGCGTCACCTCGCCCGCGCTCCTCGCCTCGGCCCGCGCGGGGAAGGGTGCCTTCTCGGGCCGACCGCCCGCGAGGTGGCCGAGCCGCTGATTCACGGTGGACGGGCGTGACGGGGCGTTGACCCGGCGGTGAGGTCCGCGGGCATCTCGTCCTTCGGCGAGGTGCCGCGCGCCGGCGAGGGTAGGCTGGCGCGGGTGACCGCGCCGCACGCGTCCGCAGCGCAGCTCGCCGACGCCGCGGTGGCCGGCGTCCGCGACGAACCGGCCGAGCGGATCCGGCTGATGCGGGCGCTCTACGAGAGCACGCCCCCCGGCTCGCCCCACCTGCCCTACCGGCGCGCGATGACGGCGTTCATGCGCTGGCAGCTGCGCCGCGGCCTGCTCGAGCCGGCCGGGGCGCCGCGCCCCGGCAGCCCGTGGTGGCGCGCCCTCAACGAGGCGATCCTGCGAGACATCGCCGAGTCCCGCCACCTCGTGGCGGGGGCGCCGGGCGGTGCCTCCTCGCCCGCGGTGGGGGCCATCGTCGACTTCATCCGTCGTCCGTCGGCGGCGGGCTGGTACCGCGCCCACAACGTCTCCATCGCCCTCGCCTACCTCGCCAACGGCGACCTGGCCGCGCGGGAGGGCCGGGTCGAGCGGTTCTTCCTCAACGTCGTGCTGCTCCGCGTGCTCTACGCCCACGCCCTCGTCGCGGCGCCCCGGCTCGCGCTCGGATGGCTGTCGCCGGTGGCGCCGCTGCTGGGCGACCCCCGGATCGGCACGACCGGCATCTTCCTGTCCCTGTCGCGGGTCCTGCCGGACCGCTACCCCCTGGGCGACGACGTGGCCCCCTACGTCGCCGACGAGGGCGGGTTCGGGCGACTGCTCGACTACGGGATCATCCAGCCGCGGCTGCGGGCGCTCTACGACTGGTCGGCGCGCGAGCTGGGCCAGCCCGGGATCGCGGGGCTGCTGGTCGGGGACATCCCCGCCTACGCCTGGGACCCGGCGGAGGCGTCCGACTGGACGCCGCCGCCCCGCGCGCTCGCCCGGCTCGCCCGGCGGGTGGTCCCCGGCGGGGCCTGACGGCCCCTGGCGCCCGTCGCCGTATTACCCCCGAGGGGGAGCCGAGCCCGCCAGCGGCGTGGTGTCGAAATATCTGATCTCGTAGACGCGCTCCGCGAACCTCCAGCCATCCGGTGTGCGCCGGTAGCGGTCGTGGTACAGGGAGACGTTCAGGTGCGAGCGGCCGTCGCGGAAGCGCCCGAACTCCGAGACGTATGCACGGCCGGCCGCGGTGTCGCCCTCGAGCTGGATCGTGCCCAGGTGCGCGCTCTGTACGAAGTAGTCCCAGAGACCCCGCAGCCGCTCGATCCCGGCGCGGATCTCCTCTCGGCCGACGAGCTCCACGTCGATGTGGGGCATCCGCCAGGCGCCGTCCTGGGTGAACAGCGACGCGAAGCGGTCGAAGTCGAGCATCATCGACGCGTCGGTGAACTCGCCGCGCAGCGCCTCGATCTCGACCCGATCGGCGATGGCCTGAAGGTCGCTCATCGGTTCCTCCCTCCTCTGTGGCAGGCCGAGCCGTGGCCTACGCCGCGAGCCGCTCTCCGCGCTCACCACGGGCGATCAGCTCGGCGATCGCGGCGAGGCGGCGCCCCTGATAGCGGGCGGCCGCGAGCACCTCGGGTCCCGGCGGCCCGCCCGCCGAGGCGTGCGCCGTCCCGTACGGGTTGCCTCCCGCCAGCGTGACCGACTCGTCGGTGTAGCCCGGCGTGACGACGATCGCGCCCCAGTGATAGAGCGTGTTGTGCAGCGCGAGCACCGTCGATTCGTTGCCGCCGTGACGGTTGCTCGCGCTCGTGAAGCCCGTCGCGACCTTGTTGGCCAGCTCGCCGGCGAACCAGAGCGGACCGGCGCTGTCGAGGAACAGCTTCAGCTGAGCGCTGATGTTCCCGAAGCGCGTCGGACTGCCGAACGCCAGTCCATCCGCCCAGCGCAGGTCGTCATTGGTCGCGACCTGGATGTCCGCGGTGGCGTCGGCATGCGCCCGCCACGCCGGATGCGAATCGACCGCATCGGCCGCCGCGAGCTCGGCCACACGACGCAGGCGAACCTGGGCGCCCGCCTCCGCAGCGCCCTCGGCGACGGCCTCGGCGAGGGCGTGAACGTTCCCGGTTGCCGAGTAGTAGATGACCGCGACCCTCGTCATCGGAACACCCCTCCAGTCGGGCGTGGTTACGATCTCGAGGGGAAGACACCCGGCCGCGCGGAAACGTGACGTCACGTTCGGCGCCCGGGAGGGGTCTCCAGATCGATGGACGAGCGCGACTGGCTGGCAGAGCGATTCCAAGAGCAGCGGCCCCGGCTGCGAGCGGTCGCCTACCGGATGCTGGGGTCCACGAGCGAGGCCGAGGACGCCGTCCAGGAGGCGTGGATCCGGCTCAGCCGGGCGGACGCCGGCGAGATCCACAACCTCGAGGCCTGGTTCGTCACCGCGGTCGGACGCGTGGCGCTCAACATGCTCCGCTCGCGCAGGACGCGACGCGAGGAGCCGCTGGATGCGCACCTGCCGGACCTGATCGTCGACCGCCCAGACGGCATCGACCCCGAACACGAGGCGCTGGTCGCCGACTCCGTCGGCCTCGCGCTGCTCGTCGTGCTCGAGACGCTGACGCCGGCCGAGCGGCTCGCCTACGTCCTCCACGACATGTTCGCGATTCCCTTCGACGAGATCGGCGCCATCCTCGACCGCTCGCCCGAGGCGGCGCGCCAGCTGGCCAGCCGCGGACGCCGGCGTATCCGCGATGCGGACCCGGCCCCCGACGCCGACACGGCCGCCCAGCAGGAGGTCGTCGACGCCTTCCTCGCCGCAGCGCGCGACGGAGACTTCGAGGCACTCGTCGCCGTGCTCGATCCCGACATCGAGCTCCGCGAGGACACGGGCAGCGGGACCCTCCTCGAGGTCCGCGGTGCCGAGAACGTCGCCCGCAGAGCGATGTCCTTCCGGCGGCCCGACCTCGTCGCGCGGCCCGCGCTCGTCAACGGCGTGGCCGGCTGGGTCTCGCTGCTCGACGGGGAGGTCTTCGCCGTCGGGGCCCTCACGGTGCGGAACGGGCGGATCAGGAGGATGGACATCCTCCTCGACCCCGCACGGCTCGCCGGCCTCGACCTCACGGCCTTCGACCCCCGGCTCTGACGGGACGAGCGAAGGCGGGCCGGGCACGGCCCCCCTCCCCAGCGACTAGGCTCCGTGGATGGCGCCCGACGACAGCGCCCCGGGCCAGGTCGTCGCGACCGGTTACCTCGGCGAGGGCGGCGCCCGCCACCGGCTGCCGGAGCGGATGCGCCGGGAGCTCGAGGCGGCGCACGGCGGCGAGATGGCGCTCTACGTCATGGACGTCGACGGCTCGTGCCTGCGCCGGCTCGCCGGCGAGGGGCGGCGCGCGCCCGACGTCATCCCGGCCCAGATCGGGATCGGGCCCGAGGTCCCTCCGGACTCCTTCGCCGCGCTGGCGGAGGCCGCGGCCCGGGCGGTACCGGGGTGCGGGGTCGCGCCCCTCGCCCTGGCCGACCGCGCCCTCGGCGTCGTCGTGAGGGTCGAGGGGCCCTCGCCGGGGCTCGACGCCTCGGCGGCCGAGGTCGCGCTCGCCCTCGAGATCACCAGCGGCTACACGGACGCCGTCCACGCGGCGCGCCGCCACAAGCCCCCGCAGCCGGCCGCCGAGATGCAGCAGAACCTCCTCCCGCCGCGGATCGCGCGCGTCAGCGGCGGCGAGATCGCGGGGGGCGTCCTGCCCGGCTACGAGGTCGCGGGCGACTTCATCGACCACGCCGAGAACGAGGGAGAGGTGTGGCTGGCGATCGCGGACGCGGTCGGCAAGGGGAACGAGGCCGGGGCGCTGGCGGCCGTCACCATCGGCGCGCTGCGCGCCACGCGGCGCTCGCGGGGCGGCCTCGAGGACGCCGTGGGCGCGATGAACGAGGCCATCCTCAGCACCGGGCTGCGGAAGCACGCCTTCGTCACCGCCGTCGTGGCGACCTGGGATCCGGCGACGGGCCGGCTGCGCTGGATCACGGCGGGGCACCCGCGGCCGATCGTCCTGCGCGGGAACGGGACGACCGAGACCCTGACGGCGGGCGTCGTGCGCCCCCTCGGCGTCGAGGACGACCCGGCCAGGATGCGCGCCGCGGAGGCCCTCCTGGCGCCCGGCGACCGGCTGCTCCTCTACTCCGACGGGCTCGTCGAGCAGCCCGACCGGCGCACCGCCGTGCCGGTGGGGGTCGAGGCCATCGACGAGATCCTCCGCGGGTCGGCCGACGTGAGCGCCGCCCGGCTGGTGCGGCGCCTGCAGGACGCCGTGATCGAGGCATCAGGCGGCCCCCTGCGCGACGACGTCTCGCTGCTCGCGCTCGCCGTGGACGGCGACCGGCCCGCTCCGCCGGAGTCCTGACAGCCCCTGTTTCCGCCGGAGAGCCGCGGGGAACCGGGCGGCATCACGCGGCGCGCCCGCGCCGCCCCGGACAAGGGGGAACGAGTTGAGCACCGGCGACCGTCTCAAGGAGCAGGCGCACATCGGGCCCGAGGGCTACTCGGAGTCCACGAATGTCCCGAGCATGGACCGGCTCGGCGGCATGGAGGTCCGCGACCCGGCCGGCGAGAAGATCGGCACCGTCGACGACAGCTACACGGACGCGCAGGGCACGTACCTGCGCTACCTGGCGGTGAAGACCGGCTGGTTCGGCTCCAAGCGGCACATGATCCCGATCGACGACGTGCGCATGGAGGATGACCACCTGGTCGTCCCGTACGACAAGGACCACCTGCGCGAGGGGCCGACGTTCGAGCGCGACGACGACTTCACGCGCGCCCACGAGGAGCGCGTGTACGGCCACTACGGCCGCTCGGGCTACTGGGACGCCGTGCGCGCCCGGCAGACGACGCCGGCGCCCACGCCTGAGATCGCCGAGGCGGAGGTCGCCGACGCGATCGACCGGGGCGAGGACCCCGGCCAGGTCGCGGTCAAGCGCTGGGGAGTCTGAGGCGCCCGCTCCCGGGTCCGGTGCGCCGCCTGGATTGAGCGGCTGCCTCGAGGGGTAGGGCCGACCCACCCCCCGAGGGAGTCGTGTGAGCGAGCCAACCGGACCCGGCGCGCGGCGGCGGAGCCCTGCTCTTCAGCCGCGCGGTCGTCGCCCTGCGCCACGTCGTCGTGGTGGGCTGGATCGCGGCGGCGGTCGCGATGGCGCTGACCCTGCCCGGGCCTCGGCGGGTCGGCGGACCTGGAGCTCCCGCTGGCCGACGACGCCGCGCCGCTCGCCGCCGAGCAGCGGTCGGCGGACGTCTTCGGCGCGCCGCTCATCTCGCGCACCCAGGTGGTCGTCAGCCGTCCCGGCGGGCTCAGCGTCGCCGAGCAGGCGGCCCTCGGGCGGTTCGCCCTCGACGTGAGCCGCCGTCGGGTGCCCGGGCTCGAGGAGATCGCCGCCGCCGTGCCCCTACCAGCGCCGGCGGGGTGGCGCCGGGCGCGCGGGACGGCGGGCCGGCCTCGATCCTCACCTACCTCGCGTTCGGCGAGTCCGGCCTCGGTCGCCCGCCAGGCGCGCCTCGGCCGCGACTACATCGCCGCGGCCCCGGTCCCGCCCGACGCGACCGCGGGCCTCACCGGCTCGTCGGCCGTGCGGCAGGATCAGATCGAGACCATCAACGACTGGCTCCCCCTCGTGGTCGGCGTGACGCTCGCCCTGATCGCCCTGGTCGTCGCGGTCGTCTTCCGCTCGCTGGTCGCCCCGCTCGTCGTGCTGGGCGACCGTCGCGGTCGCCTACGTCGTCAACATCCACGCGATCGGCGCCGTCGCCGACGCCACCGGGATCTCCGCGAGCCGGGACATCGAGCCGGTGGTCTCCGCGCTCCTCATCGGCATCGTCACGGACTACGCGATCTTCTATCTGTTCGGCGTGCGCTCGCGGCTGCGCGGCGGCGGCGCCCGCGGGGCCGCGGTGGGGGCGAGCGCCCACATGGTCGCCATCGTGCTGACGGCCGGGCTCACGACGGCGCTCGGGACGGCGACGCTGCTGGTGGGCGACGTCAACTTCTTCCGCGCCTTCGCGCCGGCCCTCGCCCTCACGGCCGTCGTCGGCGTCGTCGTGTCGGTCACGCTGCTGCCCGCGCTGCTGGCGATCCTCGGCCGGGGCGCCTTCTGGCCCGGCGGGAGGCGCCCGCCGACGCGCCGCACCGGAGCGCGGGAGCCCCGGCCGCCGCTCGCCACCCGCCTGCTCACCACCCGCGCCGTCGCCGGCCTCGTCGTGGTCGTGCTGGTCGGCGGGCTCGCGTGGCGGCCTCGCCGCTGCGCCAGCTCGAGCTCGGGCTCGGCCTGACGGGCGGCGGCGTCGTCCGAGCTCGCGGGCCGTCGAGGCCGGCTTCGTCGGCCGGGCGTCACGGCGCCCACCGAGGTGCTGGTCGAGGGTCCCGGCGCCACCGACCCCGCCGTGCTGGCGGGGCTGCGCGACCGGCTGCGCTCCCGGCCCGGGGTGGCGGACGTGGTCGGGCCCGAGCGACCCGGTGCCGCGGCTCGCGCCCGCGGTCTTCGTCGCGCCGGAGGCGAGCGCCTCGCGCCTCGTCGTGGTGCTCGACTCCGAGCCCACCGAGCACGCGGCCATCGAGCGGCTGGACGCGATCGAGCGGGAGCTGCCCGGCATGCTCGCCGCATCCGGCGCGCCGCAGGCGCGGGCGTCGCTGGCCGGGCGACACGGCGATCGCGAGCGCGTCGGTCAACGCCATGCGCACCGAGCTGCTGCGGGTCGGGATCGCCGCGCTGGTCGTGAACTTCCTCCTGCTCGCCGTGTTCCTGCGCGCGCTGGTGGCGCCCCTCTACCTGCTCGCGGCCAACGCCCTCACCGTGGCCGCGACGCTCGGCATCACGACCTGGTTCTTCCAGGACGCCCTCGACCAGGGGCAGCTCGTCTACTACGTCCCCTTCGCCACCTCGGTCCTGCTGCTGGCGCTGGGGTCCGACTACAACATCTACCTCGTCGGGGGCATCTGGCGCGCCGCGCGGCGGACCGGGATCGTCCAGGGCATCCGCAGGGCGATGCCCGCGGCCTCGCGCGGCATCTCCGTGGCCGGGCTGGTGCTCGCCGTGCAGCTTCGGCCTGCTGGCGCTGGTGCCGATCGAGGCGATGCGCCAGTTCGCCTTCGTCATGGCGCTGGGCGTCGGCGCTCGACGCCTTCGTCGTGCGCCCCCTGCTGGTGCCCGCCCTGATCACGCTGGTCGGGCGGCGCGGCTTCTGGCCGGGCGCCCCCGCGCCGGCCCCCACGACGACGCCCGCCCCGGTCGCCCCGGGCGCCGACGCCGGCGGCTAGGCTCCCGGCCAGCCGGCCCGGGGGGCGGAACACCGCATGGCACTCCGAATCCGCAGGAGCATCACCGTCGGGGAGGGCGTCCGCACGGGGGCGCAGAACGCCGCCTACACGGTGAACCCATTCGGGCCCCGACGGACGGGTCAGAGACGGCCGAAGGGAGCCTCGGCCACCCCGTCGCCGACGTGGAGCATCCCGGCCAAGCCCGGCGTGCTCGCGCCGCCGCTGGAGCGCGAGTTCTTCATGGGGCTCGAGGAGCTCAACCGGGGCGAGCCGCAGCTCGCGCTGGAGCGGTTCGAGTCGGCGGCTCGGCGCGACATCAGGGACCGGGCCCTCTCCGACGACCTGCTCGCCGGCCTGACCGCGGTGCACGTGGGGGACGTCGCCCGGGCCATCCCGCACCTGGAGGCGGTCGTCACCAGCGACGGCGGCCTGCCCGACCCGCTGCTCGAGAAGTACGCGCCTGAGCTCGCCTTCGAGGTCTCGATCACGCCCGAGGTCAGCGCCCTGATCCCCGCCGGCTCGATGGCCGCCGCGCTCGCCCTGGTCGAGTGCTACCAGGACGTCGGCCGCCACGAGGAGGCCGTCGGGGTCCTGCAGCAGCTGGTCGACGTGGACGGCGATCCGGCCCTCACGCTCAGCCTCTGCGAGCTGTACGCGGAGGTCGGGGACTGGGACGAGGTCGCCGCGCTCGGCGAGGAGATCGCCAACGAGGACGACCTCAGCCTCCAGATCATGCTCTACCGGGCCACGGCCATGCTTCGGCGCGGAGAGGACGAGGAGGCGGTCCAGGCCTACGACGATGCTCTCGCCTCGAGCCAGCGCTCGCCCGGCCTCCTCACGGCGGCGCATCTCGGGAGAGGGTGCACCCTCATGCGGCTCGGCAGGACCGCCGAGGCCCGGGAGGACCTCGCCCGACTGCTCGACGACGACGGGTAGCGCGTCGCCTCCCCGGCTCTGGATCGTCTGGCCCATCACGTCGCGATAGAAGCGGTACGAGCGCCGCAGGTCGCGGCAGTTCGCGTTGTAGGCGCTGATGTTGTCGGGGAGCCCGTTCGGGTTCGGGTTCAGGCCGCCGACCCACTCGAGCGTCGTGCCGTCCGGGTCCGGGAACGCGAAGGCGTTCGTCCCGCTCGTCGGGGTGATGAAGATGAAGCTCGGCGGCCCGTAGGGGCGCCCGCCCGCGGCGACCACGCGGTCGTGCGCGGCCAGGAGGCCGCTCCGGGTCGCGCTGGCGTGGTGACGGTAGAAGCCGACGTGGTTCGCCTCCTTGTACGGCTCGCCGACCGGGCCGGGGCTCTTCCACTGCACGAGGTGGATCGTGCGGCCCTGAAAGGGCTGGCTGTCGCGCATGACGCGGCCCTCGAACTGGCCCTGCTTGATGCCCAGGCTCCCGAAGGACTGGGCCGGGCCGTTGGTGCGCTCGGCGCGGGTGACCGGGTAGGTGCGCTCGTAGAAGTCGATCGAGCGCGCGAGGTCCGAAACGTTGACCGTGATCCACAGGATCCGGGTGACGTTGCAGTAGATGCCCCGCTCGCTGGGGACGTGGCTGCCGGCGCCCTTGGCGCCGTGCGCCACGGCCCGGTCGATGAGGGGGCCGAGGGCGGTCGCGCCGGCGCCGGCGACCGCCGCGCCCTTCAGGAAGTCGCCGCGCCGGAGCGTCCCCGCGCCGGCGCCGCCGCCGCGAGGCTCGAGCTCGTCCATCTCGCCTCTCCTTGGTCCGGGAACACGAGGCGGCCGCTGCCCGCCCCGCGGGCAGGGCTCAGCGTGAACGTAACATCGTGGCCCGCGAGCCGGCGGCGGGCACCGGCGGCCCGCCCCCGGGGTCGCGGCGGTCAGAACACCCGGATCGGGATCTCGGCCGGCGCCTCGAGCAGCGACGTCAGCTCGTCGTCGAGCTTGACGAGCGTGATCGAGGCCCCGGCCATGTCGAGCGAGGTGCAGTACTCGCCCACGTAGTTGCGCGCGACGTTGATGCCGCGCGAGGCGAGCTGCTCGTGCGCGTAGCCGTAGATCAGGTACAGCTCGCTGATCGGCGTGCCGCCGAGCCCGTTGATCATCAGCGCGACGTCGTCGCCCGCTCTTGAAGGGCAGGTCGCTGACGACGGCCTCGAGCAGCTCGTCCACGATCGCGTTCGAGCTCGCGAGCTTCTCGCGGCGCCGGCCCGGCTCGCCGTGGATGCCGACGCCCATCTCCATCTCGTCGTCGCCGAGGTCGAACAGCGGCGACCCCTTGGCCGGCGGCGTGCAGGAGGTCAGCGCCATGCCCATCGTCCGGGCGACGGAGTTGACCCGCTCGCCGAGCGCCACCAGGTCGTCGAGCTCGGCGCCCTGCTCCGACGGCGGCCCCGAGCGCCTTGATCACGAAGAAGTTGCCCGGCCACGCCCCGGCGGCCGACCGTGTACGTGGAGTCCTTCACGGCGACGTCGTCGTCGACGATCACGGTGCCGATGCGCACGCCCTCGGCCTCGGCCATCTCGCGGCCCATGTCGAAGGCCATGCGGTCGCCGGTGTAGTTGTTGATGATGTGCAGGACGCCCTTCGGCGAGTTCAGCAGCTTGGTGGTCTCGAGCACGTAGTCCATGGGCGGCGCGGAGAAGACGTCGCCCGGACAGGCGGCGTCGAGCATCCCCTTCCCGACCGCCATGACGTGGGCCGGCTCGTGACCGGAGCCCGAGCCCTGGACGATCGACACCTTGTCGTCGCGGGGCGCGTCGGTCCGCATGATGAGGTTGTACTCGGGCACGTACTTGACGGTGTCCGGGTTGGCCAGGGCGATGCCCTTGAGCATCTCGGGCACGAAATCCTTGGGATCGTTGACGAACTTCTTCACGGCGCCACCTTTCTCGCTGTGTGTGATGTCGTCGCCGGGCGCCGCTCAGCTGCTTCGGCCAGGCCTCGGCGAGCCGCTCGAACATGACTGCGACGCCGACGGCGCCGGCGTCGAGGGTCCCGATGCTGCGCTCACCCGTGTAGGCGGCCCGGCCGCGCTTGGCGAGCATCGGCCGGGTGGCCTCCGCCGCCGCCTTGGCGGCCTCGGCCGCCGCCGCGAGCGCGGTGCCGGGGTCGTCCCCCGCCCCCAGGCGCTCCTCCAGGACGTCCACCGCCGGCACGAGCGCAGTCGAGCAGGGTCTTGTCGCCGAGGTCGGATGTCGCCGCGCTGCTTGACGCCCTCGATCCCGGCCCGGAGCATCGCCACGGTCTCGTCGGCGCCGATCGCGTCGGCGCCGCCGCCGCGCCCCCGGCACGGAGGAAGGCCGTGCCCCAGATCGGCCCCGAGGTCCCGCCGATGCGGCTGGTGAGGATGACCGCCACCTTGCGAAGGAAGGTCGCGACGTCGGTCCGGTCGATGTCGTCCCAGTCGGCGAGGACGATCTCGAAGCCCCGGGCCAGCGAGTAGCCGAAGTCCCCGTCGCCGACGACGGCGTCGAGCTCGCAGAAGTACGTCTCGTTGTCGACGGCCGTCTGGGCCATCGTCCGCACCACCAGCTCGACCTCCTCGAAGCCCGCCTGCGCCATTCGCCCGCCTCCTCCTGTGCAGCTGGTCCGGTCGTCAGGTCTCGAGGCAGGCCTCGAGGTCGTCCACGGTCACCCACTCGCCGGGGCGCGCCCTGCCCCGGTTCGCCAGCACCCTGGTGCGCTCGCCGCCGGGGTCGCCCAGGGAGGTCACGACGAGAACCGCCTCGTCGAAGTCCTCGTCCTCGGTGTAGCCGTTGACGGTGATCAGGCAGCGCAGCCCGGCGCCCGCGGCGGCCTCCAGGCCGTTGCGGGAGTCCTCGATCACGAGCGCGTCGGACGGGCGGGACGCCCAGCCGCTCCAGCGCGAGCTCGTAGATGTCGGGAGCCGGCTTCTTGCGCGGCACCACGTCGCCCGCCAGCACGACGTCGAAGCGCGCCGCCCGCTCCTCGCCCGCCACGTGCTCGAGCACCGCCCGCACGGACGCCTCGG
Source organism: Miltoncostaeaceae bacterium (assembly GCA_963808825.1). GTDB lineage: Bacteria > Actinomycetota > Thermoleophilia > Miltoncostaeales > Miltoncostaeaceae > DATAGF01. The sequence goes on from CAWEGW010000009.1 coordinate 100,916, forward strand.
CGGACGTGGACGCCACGGCCAGCTCCCAGCCGGCGTCGAGGGCCTCGCCGATCACGCGCGTCACGCCCGGGCGCGCCGGCAGGGCGCCGCTCGCCACCATCCCCGTGTAGATCGCGGTCTTGCGCGCGTGCCACTCGGCGAGCGCCGCCCGCTGGCCCTCGGCGTCCTCCGGCAGCCCGGCCTCGCGGACGAACTCGGGCGTGAGCAGGCTCGCCATCCGCTCCTTGCCCCCGCCGATGCGGAGCTTCTCGCCGTACTCCTCCTCGGACCAGCGCACCGGCAGGCCGAACTCGGCGAACGTCTGGTTGAACGCGGGGAGGTGGCCGTCGCGCTCGGTGTCGGCGAGCACGCCGTCGCAGTCGAAGATCAGCGCGCTCACCAGGCCTTGCCCGCGCTGCCGAAGAGCGCTCAGGTGCCGCTCGGCCATCTCCTTGACGGCGGCGCGCTGGTCGCGGAAGAGGGACGGCGGGTCGTACTTGGTCGGGTTGGCGTCGAGGAAGGCGCGCGTCGAGTCGAGGTAGATGACCTTCAGCGCCGTCGAGATGTTGACCTTGGCGCAGCCGCGGGCGATGAGGTCGTGGAAGGCCGCCTCGCTCAGCCCGGTGCCGCCGTGCAGCACCATCGGGATCGGCACCCGCTCGACGAGGTCGGTCACGCGCTGCGGGTATGAGCTCGGGCGCCGTCGTCGTAGACGCCGTGCGCCGTCCCGATGGCCGGCGCGAAGCAGTCGACGCCGGTGGTCTCGAGGAAGGCCACCGCCTCGTCGAGCGGGTAGATCTCGCCCTCCTCGTCGGAGCCGACGTCGTCCTCGACGCCCCGGACGCCCTCGATCTCGCCCTCGACGTGGGCGTCGTGGCGGCGCGCCTCGGCGACCACCTCGACGGTCTGGCGGGTGTTCTCGTCCACGGGCAGGGCCGAGCCGTCGAAGAGCACCGAGTTCCACCCGGTCTCCAGGCAGGTCGTGATGACCTCGCGGTCCGGGCAGTGGTCGAGGTGCAGCGTCACGGGCACCGACGCCGGCTCGGCCACCGCCCGGAACATGTCGTAGAGCATCCGGGCGCCGATCGACTTCACCGTCTTGACCGACGTCTGGACGATCAGCGGCGAGCGCAGCTCCTCGGCGGCGGCGACCACGGCCTCGAGCGAGAGGTCGTTGACCACGTTGAACGCCGCCACCCCGTACCGCTCCGCGAAGGCGCGGTCGAGGATCTCCTTGAGCGGGACGACTGGCAGCGAACCCTCCCAGGTCGCCGGGACGCCAGCCGTCCCAGGCTATGGTACGCGCCCGCCGCCCGCCATCGGGGGGATCCCCCGTCACGGCGTGCGGGATACCTCTACCGCAGGGCCCGCTCCCGGCTCCGCAGCGCCGCCTCGGTGCGGTTGCGCGCGCCGGTCTTGCGCAGGATCGAGCCGACGTGCTTCTCGACGGTCTTCACCGAGATCGAGAGGGCGTCGGCGATCTGGCGGTCGGGCAGCCCGCGCTCCAGCAGGCTGAAGACCTCCCGCTCGCGGACCGACAGCGCGGACGCGCCGTTGAGGTGCGCGTGCAGGCGGTCGACGACGTCGCTGGAGAGCACGGCGCCGCCGTGGGCCGCCGCGAGCACGGCGCGGGCGAGGTCCTCCGCGGAGACGCCCTTGCCGAGGTAGCCGCGCGCGCCCGCGCGGAGCGCGCCGGCGACGAGCTCGTCGTGGTCGAAGGCGGTGAGGGCGACGACCGCGGCCTCGGTGTCCTCGCTCCGGATCCGCGCGATGGCGTCGACGCCGTCGCCGTCGGGCATGCGCAGGTCCATCAGCACGACGTCCGGGCGCAGCGCCCGCCAGAGCGCGACGGCCTCGCGACCGGAGGCCGCGTGGCCGGCGACCTCGATCGACGGCTCGACGTCGGCGAGCAGGCGCTCGATGCCGATCCGGATCGCCTCGTGGTCGTCGACGATGAGGAGGCGCACCCGGTCGCCCGCCGGCGCGTCCGGCGAGTCTCGCCGCGCGGGCAGCCGCGCGCGGACCCGGGTCCCCCAGCCCGGCGTCGACTCCAGGTCGAGCGAGCCGCCCGCCAGCCGCGCCCGCTCGGCCATCCCCCGCAGGCCGATGCCGTGCAGCGCCCCCGCCTGCTCGACCTCGTCGAGGTCGAACCCGGCCCCGTCGTCCTGCACGAGCAGGGTGACGGCGTCGCGGGGCGTACACGATCCCGATCCGCACCGAGCGGGCCGCGGCGTGGTGGAGCGCGTTGGTCAGCGCCTCCTGGGCGATCCTGAAGAGCGCGTGGCCGAGCTCGGTCCGCAGCGGCGCCGGGCTTGCCGGCGACCACCAGGCGGACGTCGGCGGTCCCGGTGCGGTTCGCCCACGCCAGCTCCCGCTCGAGGGCCTCCTCCAGCGAGCGGCCCTCGAGCGGCGACGGCGCGAGGCCCAGCACGCTGCGCCGGGTCTCCTCGAGCGCGAACTGGGCCGCGGCGCGGGCCTCGCCGACCGCGGCTCCGCAGCTCGGCAGCGCGGCCCGGCCGCGAGGTCGGCCTCGGCGGAGCGCAGGTGCAGGAGCACCGACACGAGGCCCTTGGCCACGGTGTCGTGGACCTCGCGGGCCATGCGGTTGCGCTCCTCGGCGGCCGCCTCGGCGCGGGCGGTCGTCTCGGCGCGCTCGTGCAGGCGGGCGTAGGTGATGGCCAGGGCCGCGTGCTTGGCGAACAGCTCCAGCAGGTCGGCGTCCTCGCTCGTGAACGACGCGCTCGGGGTCGCGGCTGAAGACCACGCACGAGCCGATGATCTCGTCCCGCCACCAGATCGGGACGCCGATCACCCCGCGCAGCGTGACCCGGTCCTCCGCGGGCACGTGGCCCGCCCGGGACCTCGGCGTAGTCGGCGAACGTCACCGCTCCCCGGCGCGCGACCACGGCGCCGGTCACGCCCTCGCTGAGCGGGAAGACCCGGCCCGCCTGGCACGCGACGCCGATGTCGGCCTCCTTGCGGTACGAGCCGGCGACCTCGTCGACCAGGCAGATCGATCCGGCGTCGCCCGCCGAGCAGCGTGATGGAGCGGTCGAGGATCCGCTCGAGCAGCGGGCGCAGCGAGAGCTCGGCGCCGAGGTCCTCCACGACGGCCACCAGCGCCGCCGCGCGCTCGCGCTCGCGCGCTCGTCGGGCCGACGTCGGGGTCTGGGTGCTCTCCACGAGCGGTGCTCGCCGGGATCGGTGCCGGGTCCGGGCGACTGTATGGCGTCCCGCACGGCCGGACAACCCGCGGCATGACGCGCCCGATGCGGGCCGGGCCCGGTCACCCATCGAAACCGAGCCGGCCCGTGGAGGGCGGGCCGTACGTGCCGGCCCCGAGACGAGGGCTCGGCGGCGTCCGTGCGGCCGAGGCCCTTTCCCTGCCGGCCCGACGAAAGGAGGAGATCGAGACCGGCTCTCGCAGGTGCTCTATCGGCAGCCGAGGCGCCGGACTGAACCCTCACGCCGCGCGAGCCGCCGGGGCGCGATCGGGCTGCGCCGTGGCGCGCTCGGCGAGGAACCCGTCGAGCGCCGCGGCCACCGCCGCCGGGTCGTCGGCGAAGGGCCAGTGGCCGCTGCCGTCGAGCACCCGCACCCCGGCGTGCGGGAAGGCCTCGCGCTGGCGCTCGGCGTGTGTGCGACCGGCAGGTAGGGGTCGTGGCGGCCCCACAGGACCAGGGCCGGCCGGTCGAGGGGCCGCAGCGCGGCCGCCAGGCGCTGGCCGGCGTCGGCACGGCCGCGCCCAGGGGCAGCCCCATCGGCCTGGGCCAGCTCGGCCGAGAAGGTCGGCGGGGCGGGGTCGATCGAGCGCATGTCGAGGCGGATCGCGTCCAGGCCGGTGTCGCCCGCCGCGTCGGCCATGGCGGCCAGGAGCGCCGTCTTGCCCACCCCGCCCGGGCCGTGCACCCAGAGCACGCTCAGGGCCTCGGGGTCCTCGAGCGCGCCGCGGAAGAGCTCGAGCTCGGCCGTCCGGCCCACGAAGGCGCGGCTACGGGCGCCGCGGAGGCGGTCGCCGACGGTCGCCGCCGCCGGCGGCCGGGACGCGTCCCGCGCGGTGATCTCCCCCACGACCACCCCCTCTCCCGGCCAGCGTAGCCCCCGGCTCCGGGGCGCGCCAGGCGCCCCGGGCGCGCGCGCGCTAGATGCTCGCCGTGGCCCGGCAGACCTCGCCCGTCGCCGCGCGCCGCGCGACGGCGGTGACGTTCGTGCGCGGGGTGCCCGGCTCACCACCGTCCGCACCTCGAACGAGCCGCTGCGGGCGTTCGTGGTCGCCTTGCGCGCCAGGACGCGGGTGCCGTTGCGGTTCAGCACCACGCTCCAGGGCTTGCCGACGCTCTTCTCGTCAACCTCGAACCGCAACGGTGAGGGCGAACCTCCGGAAGCTCAACCTCGCGCGTTGGGCCGAACCCCAGCAGCACCTCGGTGCCCGGCCCCGCGGCGCCGGATGCGCACCTCGTCGGCCATCGCCCGCATCAGCAGGCGTCCGCGGCCGTGGGTGCTCGCCTCGGGGGGGGCCTCGGGCTCGCGCCACGAGGTCGGCCGGCCGCCCGGGACGGCCCGCGTCGGTCACCCGCACGGAGGCGGCGCGGCGCGTGACCCCGAAGGCCATCTCGACGCGCGCGCCGGGGCCGGAGCCGTGCTCGAGGGCGTTGGCGAGGGCCTCGGTGGAGGCGGTCATGACCCGGATCGCGGCGTCGTCGCCCCAGCGCTCCGCGGCCAGCGCCGCGGCGAGCCGGTCGCGGGCCCCCGCGAGGGCGTCGAGCTCGGCCGGCACCCGCTCGGTCGCCGAGGTCACCGGACAACCTCGCCGATCCCGAGGCAGCCGGAGCAGGTCTCGGCGACGAGGATCGCGCCCTCGCCGTTCGGGCGCCTGGACCCGGGTCCAGATCCGGCGCTGGCCCCAGCAGGTCGGGCAGGGCGCCCAGGGGCGGGGCTGCTGGTGCTCGGTCTCGACGTGTCGCTGCGGGGGCGGGCTTGGGGGTCATGACGAGCGACCTCCGGTCGCGATGCTCGATGGGCCGAGGCTCCCCGCGGCGCGCGCCGGTCGCATCGGCGAGACCGCCGGTCGTGCCGACACGCGCATGACCGCGAGGCCGATGGCGAGGCCCGGCCGCGGTGACCGCGAGCCCGGCGCCGAGATCGATGACGTAGTGGTTGGCGGTCACAACAGTTGATACGGACACCAGCGGTCCCCAGAGCAGCCCCGGCGATGCGCAGCGGGCGCGAGCGGGCGGCGGCGGCGACGGCCAGGCCGCAGGCGAAGGCGAATCCGCAGTGCAGGCTCGGGACGGCCGCGAAGGGGTTGTAGAAGAGGGTCGTGAAGTCCGACTCGAGCGCGATCCCGCTCTCGATGCTCACCGAGTCGGGCATGCCCACGCCCGCCAGGCGGGGCGGGGCGGTGGGGAAGAGGGCGTAGACGGGAAGGGCGACCATCCAGCCGGCGATGAGGGTGTTGCGCAGGATCCGGTAGACCGGGGCCGAGCGCCGGTAGACCCAGACCACGACCAGCGGGATGACGACGGGCTGGGCGGCGAGGTAGATCCAGCTGAACGCCGTGAGCCAGATCGTGCCGTCGAGGGCGCTCTGGGCGGCGGCCTCGATGTCGATCCCCAGAGCCGTCTCGGCGCCGAGGACGCGATGCGCGTTCTCCACGGCGAGCGGCTCGGCGCCCGTGGCCACCGTGCGGCAGAGCTGGTAGACGAGGTAGGCGGCCGCGAAGATCAGCGCCTCGCGGCCCCAGCCGCGGGAGGCCGAGGGCCGCAGGGAGCGCAGGAGCGCGCCGACGCGCGCGGGCCGTGAAGGCGCGGTGGTCAGGGTGCGGGTCTCCCGCTCGACGGGGTCGGTGTCGACGCCGCGATGACCGGCCCGCCGAGGGAGCGTCATGAGCCCTTCCATGACGCGTACCCTCGACGACGGTCGTCACGGGGTTGTCACGAACCGCTCACGCGCCGGCCGGCCGCTCCCGCTACCGGCCCAGCCGGCTGCCGAACGTGTTCGGCTGAGTGCGGGCGCCCCGATCGGGGTACAGGGGGGTCCGAATCCGGCCAAGAGGAGACTCCATGCCCCCCAGTGACGAGCGCGAGCGCAGCGTCACCGCGAGTCGACCCGGACCGCGACCGCGACCTGCACGACGACGACCCCACGCTCGACCCGGACCGCGACCGCATCCGACGACCGCGACCTGCACGACGACGAGCCCACGCTCGACGCGGACCGTGACCGCATCGACGACCCCGACCGCTCGGACGACGACGGCGATCATCGGGCCCGAGGGCTACTCCGAGTCCACCCGCCTCCCATCGCTCTCGCGCCTGCGCGGGATGGACGTGCGCACGGCCGACGGCGAGAAGATCGGCAAGGTCAAGGACGTCTACCTCGACGCCGACGCCCGCCACGCCCGCTACCTGGAGGTCAAGACCGGCTGGTTCAGCGGGACCCACGTGGTGCCGGTCGACGACGTGACCTACGTCGACGACGGCGACGACGCCTACGTGGCAGGTGCCGTACGCGGAGGGCCAGCTCAAGGGCGCGCCGACCTTCGGCGACGACGATGAGGTCACGCCCGAGCGCGAGCGCGAGATCTACGACCACTACCAGCGGGTCGGCTACTGGGACGAGACTCGCGACATCGTGCGGGCGCGCCAGACCGAGCCCGCGCCGACGCCGCAGATCGCCGAGGCCGAGGTGGCCGACGCGATCCGGCGCGGCAAGCGACCCGAAGCGGGTCCGGGTGAAGCGCTGGGGCGCCTGACCCGAGGCGCTTCGCCCCGCGGCGGCGGCGCTGCGACACTTCCCGCCGAATGCGCCGCCGCCGCTCGCTCGGTCCTGCTCGCCGCCGCCCTGCTCGCCGCCGCCCTGAGCGCGTGCGGCGGCGAGCGCGGCGGCCCCGCGGCCGCGCCGGCCTCGACCGCTTCGACGCCCGCCGGGCCTTCGCCGACCTGCGCGCCCAGGTGGCCCTCGGGCCGCGGCCGGCCGGGTCGGCGGCGTCGCGGCGCCTGGCTGCAGCGCCTGCGAGCGCGGCTGCCGCGCGGCCGGCTTCGAGTCCGTGCCCGGCGGGCTGCGCAACGTGGTTGGGGTGCTGCCCGGCCGCGGGCGGCCGATCCTGGTGGGGGCGCACTACGACACCAAGGACATCCCCGGGTTCGTCGGCGCCAACGACGGCGCCGGCGGCGTGGCCACGGTCCTGGAGCTCTCGCGCGTCCTCCGGGAGGGCCGCCGGCCCTGCGATCGCGAGATCCGCTTCGTCATGTTCGACGGCGAGGAGAGCCCGGCCGGGCTCGCCCGACACGGCCTTCCTGCGCGACGGGCTCCGCGGCAGCAAGGCCTACGCTGCAGCCCACGCGGATGAGCTGGCGGCCGTCGTGGTCGTCGACTTCGTGGCCGACAGGGACCTCGCCATCCCGCGCGAGTCCGGATCGGACGCGCGCCTGTGGCGGCTCCTGCGCGACGCGGCCGCGCCGGGCCGGGACGATCGACGCCTTCCCCACCGGCACCCAGGGGCTGATCCTCGACGACCACACGCCCTTCACCGAGCGAGGCGTGCGGGCCATCGACCTGATCGACTTCGACTACCCCTGGTTCCACACGCCCGGGGACACGCTGGACAAGGTCTCTGCGCGCAGCCTGGACCAGACCGGCGAGGCGCTCGTGCGAGATGTTGCAACGGCTGGCGCGACAGACGTGTCAATCGCGTTAGATGACTGCGGGGCTCCCGTCGGAGGTACAGCAGCCGCCGCGAGGACCTGAGCGCGCTGGCCGCGCTGAACGCGCGCGACGCCTGGATCATGGTCGGCGGGATGGTGGCGCTCGGCGTCCTCGTCCTCGTGTTCGCCCTCGGGCTGCTCCTCCAGGGCGACCGGCGGCTGCGCCCCGCCGCGCTCCCGCTGCTCGTCGGCGGGGCCGCCACGATCGCCGCGGGGGTCCTGCGCATCGACTGCTCGGAGCGCGTCGACGCGGCCTGCGCCGCCCGCTCCAACGCCGGGCTGCTCTCCTGGCACGACGAGGCCCACAACCTCATGGCCGCGGTGCTCGTGCTCGCCTTCGCCGTCGCCCCGCTGGTCGCCGCCTACCGCCTCCGGGGCGTCCGCGCCGCGCGGCGGCTGGCCTGGGGCTCCAGCGCGACGGCCGCCGCGATCGCCGTGCTCGCCGCGCTCTACTTCTCCGAGCTGGCCGGCTCCTGGAGCGGCCTGGTGCAGCGGGCCCTGGCGGCGGTCGCGCTGGCCTGGGTCGCGGCCGCGGCCCTGCGCGTCCTGTCGTCGGCCCGGGATGGGACGGCGGGAGCAGGTGAAGGGCTGTCACCTCGGCCCGAGGGCCGTTGCCGGTGCGGGCGGGGGCGTACGAGGTCGGCAAGGCCCAGCACCAGGAGATCGCGCGCGGCCAGACCATCGGCAACCGCACCGGCATCGAGAAGCTGATCTTCCACTCGGACACGCACGAGCTCATGGACGTGCACATCATCGGCGAGGGCGCCAGCGAGCTGATCCACATCGGCCAGGCCGTCATGGCCTACCGCGGGTCAGTGGAGCACTTCGTCGAGGCGGTCTTCAACTACCCGACACTCGCCGAGTGCTACAAGACCGCCGCCCTCGACGGGCTCAACCGGCTCGACTCGTGGCAGACCTCCGCGACCGCGGAAGCGGAGGCGTTCGCGCCGTAGCCGCGGCCGCGCGGGCGGAAGGCGTCGGACGGCCCCGGCGACGATGCGCTGTGCAGGACGTTGTACATGTCAGACCTCCCGACGCCGGCGGTGCGGTTCATTCTCGGCCACGAGGGCGAGCGGCGCCGCGGCGCCCGGCCCACCCGCTCGGCGCCCGGGCGGCCGCACCAGCAGACGTAGGCCATCTCGATGCCGTCGTCGCCGTTCGTCGAGGGCGACGATCTGGCGCGCGCCGATCAGCACGCGGCCGCAGTCGGGGCAGTGGACGTCGATCATCGGGGCACCTCCCGGCTCGCGCGCATCGCGAGGGAGAACGCGCGGCGCCGTCCGGTCTGTGAGAGTCCAATCGCGCCGGATTGGACTCTGATTGGACGTCTGACTGCAGCATTGGACCGATCACCACACCACCGGGCCTTGCGCTTCAAGAGCCAATCAGGGCAGGATTGGCCCCGAATGAAGGTCCAACCCGATCGGCTCGCCACGCTGCTCGGCTCCTGGGCCGCCGGGACCGGCCCGCTCTACGAGCGCCTGGCCCGCGGCATCGAGGGCGCGATCGACCGCGGCGAGCTGCCCCCGGGCACGATGCTCCCGACCGAGCGCGACCTCGCCCGGCGGCTCGCGGTCAGCCGCACCACGGTCGTCACGGCCTACGGCGGGCTCAAGGACGCGGGCCGGCTCGAGAGCCGCCAGGGCCGCGGCACCTGGGTCGCCGGCGTGGCCGAGGCTGCTCCCGCCCGCCGAGCGGCCCGTTCTCGGCCGAGCTCTACTCCAGCATCCTCGGGAGCCAGCCCGGCGATCATCGAGCTCACCGCGGCCTGCCCGCCGGCCCCGTCGGTGGTGCGCCGGCGTGCTCGAGAGACCACGGGCGCGGACATCGTCCGCGACATCGGCGGCACCGGCTATCTGCCGGCGGGGCTGCCGGCCCTGCGCGAGCGAATCGCCGAGCACATGTCGCTCGCGGGGCTTCCCACCCGGCCCGACGAGATCCTCGTCACCACCGGCGCCCAGCAGGCGATCGGCCTGGCGGCGATGCTGCTCGGCGGCGCCGGGCCAGTCGGTGCTCGTCGAGGAGGCGACCTACTCCGGGCGCGCTCGACATCACCCGCGGGCTCGGCATGCGGCCGGTGGGCGTCGCGCTCGACGGCGAGGGCATCGTGCCCGAGGCGCTCGAGGACCTGCTGGAGCGGGTGCGGCCGGCCTTCGTCTACCTGGTCCCGGCCCACCAGAACCCCACCGGGCTCCGTGCTGTCCGGCGGCGCCGCAGCCGCCGCGTCGCCGAGCTGTCGGCGCGCTATCGGGTGCCGGTCGTCGAGGACCTCGCGCTGCGCGAACCTGCGCCTCGACCGACGCGCCGTCTGCCCGGCCCCGATCGCCGCCCACGCCCCGGACGGCTCGTCGATCACCATCGGCTCGGTGAGCAAGGTGCTCTGGGCCGGCCTGCGGGTCGGCTGGATCCGCGCGGCCCGGCCGGTCATCGAGCGGCTGCATGCGCCTCAAGATCGGCGCCGACATGGGCAGCCCGATCCCGTCGCAGCGGCTGACCGCGACCCTGCTGCCGCGCATCGGCGAGGCGCTCGAGGAGCGCCGCGCGCTCGCTGACCCAGGGCTACGAGGCGCTGTCGGCCTCGCTGGCCGAGCACCTGCCGGACTGGACCTGGGACGGCCCCGCGCGGCGGCTGCACGCTCTGGGTGCGGATGCCCGGCGGCGACGCCCGCGCGCTCGGCCAGGTGGCCCAGCGCTGCGGCGTCAACGTGGTGCCGGGCCAGGTGCTGTCGGCCGAGGGGCGCCACGCCGACCGCCTGCGGCTGCCGTTCGTGCACGAGCCGGCCGTCATCGCCGAGGCCGTCCGCCGCCTCTCCGTCGCGTGGGAGATCTACGCCGGCACCGGCTCGCGCGCCCAGGAGCCGGTCGGCCTGATCGTCTAGAGGACGTTGAGCGACCTCGCGGGCCAGCGCGATCCCCTGGCTCACGACGAGCGCCACCACCAGCGCCGCGACGGCCAGGCGCGCCCAGGGGACGACCGCGCGGCGGGAGGGGCGGGCGGATGGCCGTCCTGAGCAGGGCGGCCGCCGGGCGAGGCGCTCCACGGCGAGCGCCGCGGCCAGGGCCGCGAGGGCGGGGAGGGCGATGAAGGCCGACACCGCCAGCCAGAGCGGGTCGAGGACGAGCAGGTCGATGCCGTCGGGCTCGACGAAGGCCGCCCCGCCGGCGGTCGCGCCGAGAGGGTCGCGGCCGGCAGCCGGAGCGGCGGCGGGACGGCGAGCCGCACCGGCGAGGTACAGGAGCCCGAAGAGCGCCCCCGGCCAGGGCCGCGAACGCAGCCAGCGAGAGCGAGCCCGGACAGGGTGACCCTGCCCGATCTCGAAGCCCGCGTCGCTGGTGAGGCCCACGGCGCCGGGCGACTCGCAGGCGCAGGACCGAGCATGGCCAGGCGCCCTCCGACGCCCGCCGACGAGCAGGCCGGCCGCCGCTCCGGAGGCGGCGCCGAGCAGCAGCCACCGGGCCGCGATCCGGGCGTCCGCGCGCCGCGATGCCCGCGCGCCTGCGGCGGGCTCCACCCCGGTCGTCGTCATCGAGGGATCCTAGGGCGGCGGGTCTCGGTCCACGCGCCGTCGCCGGGTCCGGCGGCCAGGCGCCCCTCCAGCACGGTCACCGCCCGGCCCGAGAGCAGGACGCGCTCGCCCAGCACCTCGACGCGCACGATCCCGCCCCGGGCCGAGGCCTGGTGGCAGACCAGCCGCTCGCGCCCCAGGCGCTCGGCCCAGAACGGCCCCAGGGCGCAGTGGGCCGAGCCGGTGACCGGGTCCTCGGGGATGCCGAAGGCCGGCGCGAAGTAGCGCGAGGTGACGTCGGCGCCGTCGAGGCCGCCGGCGGCCGTGACGATCACGCCGCGGCCCCCGAGCGCCGCGAGGCGCGGCCATGTCGGGGCGGGCGCGCGGCGACCTCCTCCGGCGAGGCGGCCTCGACGAGCCAGTCGAAGCGGCTGCGGCCGGTCCAGCGAGGGGCGAGGCCCAGCGCCTCGGCGAGCGCCTCGGGCGGCGCTCGGCCGGCTCCGGCGGCGTGGCGGGGAAGTCCATGGCGATCCAGTCGCCGTCCCGCGCCGCCGTGAGGGTGCCGCTGAGGGTCGCGAAGGCGATCGGCGCGCCGGCCGGCCTCGCGGCCGCTCTCCCAGAGCGCGTGGGCGCTCGCCAGGGTGGCGTGCCCGCAGAGCGCGACCTCGGCCACCGGCGTGAACCAGCGCAGCGCGTAGCCCGCGTCCTCGCGGTGGAGGAAGGCGGTCTCCGACAGGTTCATCTCGGCCGCCACCGCCTGCATCCAGGCCGCGTCCGCCGGGCCCTCGAGCAGGCAGACCGCCGCCGGGTTGCCGGCGAAGGCGCGGTCGGCGAAGGCGTCGACCTGGAACAGGGGGACCGTCATCACGGGTAGTCCATCACCAGCACCGCCGCGCTGCCCGGCTCGAGCGCGCGGTAGGCGTGGGCCACGTCTGCCGCGAAGGTGGCGAGGTCGCCCGGCCCGCAGCTCGACCGGCGCGTCGAGCGGGCCCACCTCCATGCGGCCGGCGGTCACCAGCAGGTGCTCGCGCACCCCGGCCGGGTGGGCCTCGGCGCGGCGCGGCTCGCCGGGCTCGCAGCCGATGGCGTAGACCTCGCTCGGCCCGCGGCGGCCCGTCGCCGCCAGCAGCCAGACCAGGAAGGGCGCCCCGGCCGAGTCCACGCGCACCCCCTCGCCGGCCCGCACGACCCGCACCTCGGGGGCGTGGGGCGAGACCAGCTCGGCGAAGGGCAGGCCCAGGGCGGTGGCGATCGACCAGAGGGTCTCCATGCTCGGGTTGGCGCGCCCGGACTCGATCTGGGACAGGGTCGACTTGCCCACGCCGGCCGCGGCCGCGAGCTCCGACAGCGACAGGCGCGCCCGGGCCCGATGGCGGCGGAGGTTCTCGGCCACCACGCCGGCGAGGTCGCCCGCCGCGCTGCCCGCCTCGTCCATTGTCCTAATATATCGGACGATGCGTTCGGTTCGCGATCCCCTCGTGCGCCAGGCGATCGCCATGGCCGTCGCCGTCGGGGCCGTCGGGATCGCCTTCGGCGCGCTCGCCTCGGACGGCGGGCTCTCCCTCGCGAAGGCGCTGGCCCTCTCGGCGCTGGTCTACGGCGGCTCGGCCCAGCTCGCCGCCCTGGGCGTCGCCATGGAGGGCGGCAGCGGTGGGGCGTCGGTGGCCGCCGGCCTGCTGCTGTCGGCCCGCAACGTCGCGTTCGGGGTCGCGCTCGCGGCCCTGCTGCCGCGCCGCCTGGGCCGGCGCCTGGCGGCGTCGCAGCTGATCATCGACCAGTCGGCCGCCGCCGCGCTGGCCGAGCCGCGCCGCGACCGCGCCTGGCGCGCCTTCTGGCTCACGGGCGTCTGGGTGCTCGTCCTCTGGCTCGCGGGCACCGCCGCCGGGTGGGCGCTCACGGGGGCGATCGACGTCGAGGCCTTCGGGGTCGACGCCGCCATCCCGGCCCTCTTCCTCGCGCTGCTCGCGCCGCGCATGCGCAACCCGCCGGAGGCCGCGACCGCCCTCGCCGGCGGCGCGATCGCGCTGGCGCTGACGCCGGTCACCGCGCCGGGCATCCCGATCCTCGCCGCCTCGGCGGGCGTGGTCGCCGGCCTCGTCGTGGCGCGCCGGCGGGCCCGCGCGTGAGCTGGGCGGCGATCCTCGCCCTGGCCGCGGGGACCTACGCCATGAAGGCGGCCGGGCCGATCCTGCTCGGCGGCCGGCCCCTGCCGGCGCGGCTGGCGGCCGTCGTGGCGCTGCTGCCCGCGGCCGTCTTCGCGGCGCTCGTGCTCGTCGACACCTTCGCCGAGGACGGCGAGCTCGTCCTCGACGCCCGCGCCGCCGGCGTCGGGGCGGCGGCCGTCGCCGCCTGGCGCCGGGCGCCCTTCCTCGCCGTCGTCGGCGTGGCCGTGGCCGTCACCGCCCTGGTCAGGGCACTGCCCGGCGCATGACCACGTGGGCGATGCCGGCCTCCTCGAACTCCGGCCCCTCGGCCGCGTAGCCCGCCCGCGCGTAGAAGTCGCGCACCGCGACCTGGGCGTGGAGCTCGACCTCGCCGGCCCCTGCGGCGGCGGCCTCCGCGTGGGCGGCGTCGAGCAGCCGCGCCCCCAGGCCGCGGCCGCGCGCCGCCCGGTCGACGGCCATGCGCTGGAGCGCCATCGTCCGCCCGCGCCGCACGAGCCGGCAGGTCGCGACCACCGCCCCGGAGGGGTCCACGGCCACCAGGTGCAGTGCGCTCTCGTCGAGGCCGTCGCGCTCGAGCTCCTCGGGCACGCCCTGCTCCTCGCAGAACACGCGCCGCCGCAGCTCGAGGGCGGCCGCCAGGTCGGTGCCGCCCGCGGCCCGGATCGCGTCCCTCACACGCTGGCCAAGCGGGTTTTGCGGGGGTAGTCTGCCGCCCCTGCGGCCCGCAGGGCCGCACCGGATGTGAAAGGGGCGCGAATGATTCGACGGCGCACGATGGCGTCGCTCCTCGCGGTGGGGGCCCTGAGCGTCGGGGCGATCGCGGCAGGATGCGGCGACGACGATAGCGGCGGAGGGGACGTCGGCGAGCTGAAGGTCGGGGTGCTGGTGCCCTTGACCGGCGGGCTCGGTCCCTTCGGTGGGCCGGGGGCCCAGGCCGCCGAGCTGGCGGCCACGCAGGTCAACGCGGCGGCCGAGCCGATCGGCCTCAACCTCACCCTCTTCCAGGAGGACACCAAGAGCGATCCGCAGGCGGCTGCGGAGGCCGCGACGAAGCTGGTCGAGAGCGACGGGGTGACCGCCATCGCCGGCCCGTGGGGCACGGACGAGGTCACGACGGTGGCCGAGAACGTCACCATCCCCGCTGGGATCCCGATCGTCAGCCCGTCGGCGACCCAGCCGGCGATCACCGACCTCGACGACGACGGGCTCGTGTTCCGCACGCCACCCTCGGACGCCATCCAGGGCCGGGTGCTGGCCCAGCTCGTCGGCCGGGAGATCGGCGCCGACGCGACCCTCAACACCGGCGGCCGCAACGACTCATACGGCACCGCGCTCGTCGAGGAGTTCACCAAGGCCTGGGAGGAGGGCGGCGGCACGGTCGCCAAGAACGTTCCCTACAACCCGCTGGCCGCGAGCCTCAACTCCGAGGCCCAGCAGCTTGCCTCCGGCAACCCGGATGGGTGGATGATCATCGACTACGCGGACGACTGGGCGAAGATGGGCCCCGCCCTCGTGCGCACGGGCAACTGGGACCCGGCCAAGACCTTCACGGGGGACGGCCTGAAGTCCAGCAGCCTGCCCGAGAGGATCGGCAAGCCCGCCACCGAGGGCATGCGCGCGACCGCTCCCACCTCCGTCGACGCGCCGGCAGGCGCCCAGTTCGACGCGCTCTGGAACGCGGAGGTCGGCGAGGACCGCCAGACCTACGACGCCCAGAACTTCGACGCCGTGATCCTGATCGCGCTGGCGGCGGCCGCGGGCGGCTCGAGCGACTCGGCTTCCATCGCCGAGAACCTTCCGCTGGTGTCCGGCCCGCCGGGCGACAAGTTCACCTTCGAGACCCTTCAGGAGGCGTTCACCGCAGCGGCCGACGGCGAGGACATCGACTACGAGGGCGCGTCGGGCCCGATCGACTTCGACGACGCCGGCGACCCCTCGTCCGCGAGCTACGGCACGTGGAGCTACACGGGCGGCAAGCTCGTCGAGACCGACGAGGTCATCGCCCGCGTCACCCAGTAGGCGCCTCGCGCGGGGACGGCTCCGGTCGTCCCCGCCGGCCTCCACCCAGGTAGAGCTCGGCCACCTGGGGATCGCTGAGGAGCGCGTCGCCGGCGCCCTCGAAGCGGTTCTGGCCGCCCTCGAGCACGTAGCCGCGGTCGGCGACCCCGAGAGCGCGCCGGGCGTTCTGCTCGATCATCACGATCGTCACGCCCGAGCCGTTGATGTCGGCCACGGTCTCGAACACCTCGCCCACCGCCCGCGGGGCGAGCCCGGCCGACGGCTCGTCGAGCAGCAGCACCGCCGGGTCTGGCATCAGGGCCCGGGCCATGGCGAGCATCTGGCGCTCGCCCCCCGAGAGCGTGCCCGCGCGCTGCCGGCGGCGCTCGCCGAGGCGGGGGAACAGCGTCATCATCGTGTCCATCCGCTCCCGGGTCTGGGCGCGGCGCAGCACCCCGCCCACCTCCAGGTTCTCCTGCACGGTGAGCGACGGGAAGACGTTGCCCACCTGGGGGACGTAGCTCATCCCCTGGGCGGTGACCTCATGCGTGTGCGCGCCGGTGATGTCCTTGCCTCGCAGGACCACCCTCCCCTCGCGGAGCTTCACGAGGCCGAAGATGGCCTTGGCGAGGGTCGACTTGCCGGCTCCGTTGGGCCCGATGACCACGACGATCTCGCCCCCCGCCGCCGTGAGGGTGCAGCCCCGCAGGATGTCCACCTCGGGGACATAGCCGCCCACCAACCCCTCCGCGGAGAGGACGACCTCGGGGGCGGGCGCGCTCACGCGGCTGCAGGCTCGGCGCCGAGGTACGCGTCGATCACGGCGGGGTCGGTGCGGACCTGCTCGGGCGTCCCGTGGGCGATGACCGTCCCCTGCGCCATCACGATGACCTCCTCGGAGACGCCCATGACCACGTCCATGTCGTGCTCGACGAACAGCACCGTCAGGCCGCGTTCCTCGCGCAACCGCTGCAGGTAGTCGAGCAGGCGGTGGCCGAGGGTGGGATTGACGCCGGCCATCGGCTCGTCCAGCAGCACGAGCCGTGGCCGCGTCATCAGCGCTCGCGCCAGCTCGAGCAGCTTCCGCTGGCCCCCCGACAGGGTCGCCGCGTACTCCTGCGCGTGGGTGTGGATGCCGACCTCGCCCAGCATCTCCATCGCCTCCTCCCGCACCTCGGCCTCGCGCCGCCGCCAGCGCCGCGGTCGGAAGAGCGCGGTGTCGAGGCGCTCGCCCGGCTGTGCGGGCGCCGCGAGCAGGACGTTCTCGAGCACGGTCATCTTCGCCAGGACGCGGGTGAGCTGGAACGTGCGGACCATGCCCTGGCGGGCGATCGCGTCGGGGCTCCGCCCGCTGATGTCGCGGCCGTCGAAGGTCACCGTGCCGCCCTCGGCCTTGACGAAGCCGGTCACGAGGTTGAAGGCGGTGGTCTTGCCGGCGCCGTTCGGCCCGATCAGCGCCGTGATGCTTCCCTCGCGAACCGCGAAGGTCGCGCCGTCCACCGCGCGCAGGCCGCCGAAGCTGACACGCAGGTCGCGGACGTCGAGCAGGGCCCCCTCAGGCGTCGAGATGGAGCTCCTCCTTCTTGCCGAAGAGGCCCTGGGGCCGGAACGCCATGATCGCCATGATCAGGAGGCCGATCACCACGAAGCGCAGAGCCGCGACCTTGTCCGCGTCGAGCGGGAAATCGAGGAAGCGGGTCCCCGACACGATCACGGCGATCACGACCGAGCCGACCACGACGCCGAAGTAGCTCCCGATGCCGCCCAGGATGAGGATCGCGAAGCCGACGAAGGTGAAGATCGGCTCGAAGTTGGTGGGAAAGAGGGTCGTCGAGAAGAGCGTGTAGAAGACGCCGGCCAGGCCGGCGATCGCCGAGCCGAGGGCCAACGCCTGGAGCTTGTAGCTGAACACGGGCTTGCCGGCCGCGGCCGCCGCGTCCTCGTCCTCGCGCACGGCCCGCAGGACCCGCCGCCAGGGCGTGCGCCCCAGGTAGACCAGCAGCAGGCCGACCAGCACCGCGGTCACCCAGACCAGCACCAGCAGAGGGACCCGGCGGTCGAGCTCGACCCCGATGCCGGAGAAGAAGTCGAGGATGTCGTTGTTGGCGTCCCGCCACGGCCCGCTCGCGCTCCGCAGGCCCTGGGGGCCGCCGGTCGTGTCCTGCTCGTTGAGGATGGCTATTCGGAGTATCTCGCCGGCGGCGATCGTCGTGATGGCGAAGTAATCGGCGCGCAATCGCAGGGTGGGCAGGCCGAGCAGCAGGCCGCCGGCCGCCGAGGCCGCGAGGGCGATCAGGATGGCGATCCAGATCGAGACGCCGTTCGTGACCAGCAGGCCCATCGTGTAGGCGCCGATCGCCATGAACGCGACGTGGCCGAAGTTGATCAGGCCGGTGTCGCCGACCTCGAGCTGCAGGCCGAGGACGAAGATGGCGTAGACGCCCGCGAAGGTGAGGACGAAGGCCCAGAAGCCGAAGGCGAGGAGGGGGTCCACGTCGGCGTCTCCTAGACGGTGCGCGCCTGGCCGAAGATGCCCTGGGGCCGGGCGATCAGCACCAGGATCAGCACGAGGAAGCCGATGGCCTCCTTGTAGGTCGGGCGGATGAACATCGTCGACCACTCCTGCACGAGGCCGAGCGTGACGCCGCCCAGGAGCGCCCCGTACGCGCTGCCGATCCCCCCGAGCACGACCGCGGCGAAGATCGGCAGCAGCAGGAACCAGCCCGTGTTCGGCGTGAGCGTCGTGTAGATGGCCGCCAGGACGCCGGCGAGGCCGGCGAGGCTGCCGGCGAGCAGCCAGGTGTAGATCACCACCCGGCGCGTGTTCACCCCCGAGACCTCGGCCAGGTCGAAGCTGTCCGACAGGGCCCGCATGGTCTTGCCGATGAGCGTCACCCGGAGCATCGTCGCCACGAGCAACAGGACGACAGCTGCCGTGGCGATCACCGTGACCTGGATGGCCGAGATCGTGACGTCCCCGAAGAGGTTCCACGACTGGAACTGGTCGACGTCGAGCCCACGGTCCTCGCCGCCCCACTCGAACAGGATCAGGTTGCGGATGACGAACGCCAGCCCGATCGACAGCAGCAGCAGCTGCATGACGCCCGCCCCGCGACGCCTCATCGGCGCCCAGATCGTGAACTCCAGCACGAGGCCGAGCGCCGCGACCGCGGCGATCGCGCCGAGGAAGGCCACGGCGAGGGGCATCCCGGCGCTCACGTTGATGGCGAAGGCGACGAAGCCGCCGAGGGTGATGAAGTCGCCGTGGGCGAAGTTGACGAGCTTCAGGATCCCGTACACCAGCGACAGCCCGATGGCGCCGAGCGCGTAGATCCCCCCGCTCGACAGGCCGTTGATCGTGGTGTTGAGGAACTCGTCCACGCGCCCCTACGTCCCGGATGTTGCGGAAGGCTACCCGGGCGGAGGCACCTCCACGCGCCGCGGGCGCTCAGCGCCTCCTCGGCGATCCTGGCGGCGGCGGCGACGGGGGCGTCCTGCAGCAGCCGCACCCGCGCGCGCCAGGCCAGCTCGGCCGTCGCGCCGCGCCCGGCGATGGCGACGTCGAAGCGGCGGGCGAGCTGCTCCACCTCGTCGATCGCCGCCCGCATCGGCGGCTCGGTCTCGGCGCAGACGACGACGAGCGCCGGGTCGAGGTCGGCCGCCACGTCCCGCAGCACGTCCACCGGCGTGTCCTGGCCGAGGTGGGTGATGCGCCACCCGTGCTCGCGCAGGGCGAGCCCGAAGCAGACGAGGCCGAGATCGTGGCGCTCGTCCGGCGGGCAGGCGAGGAGCGCCCGCGGGCCGACGCCGGTGTCCCAGCCGCGCGCGAGGCCGAGCAGCCGGCCGCGGATGATGACGCTGGCGAAGTGCTCCTGGGCGACCGAGAGCTCGCCCGCCTCCCAGCGGTCGCCGACGTCGCGCAGGTAGGGCAGCACGACGTCCCGCAGCACGGTCGCGAGGCTGAAGGTCGCGAAGAGCCGGTCGAGCACGGTCTGGGCCTCGACGTCGCGGAACGACTCGAGCGCCGCGCCGAGCTCCGCCTGGGCCGCCGAGAGCGCGCGGGCGCGCTCGGGGCCGGGCTCTCGGGCGGCGCGGGCTCGCGCAGCGCCACCCGCGCCGCGGCCGCGGCCGACAGGCCCTGCGCGAGCCCGCTGCGCATGGCGCGCACGCGCGCCTCGTCCTCGGCGGTGTAGAGGCGGAAGCCGCCCGGCGTGCGCTCGGGCGCCAGCAGCCCGTAGCGGCGCTCCCAGGCCCGGAGGAGGTCCGGGCTCACCCCGTGGCGGCGGCTGAGCTCGCCGATGCGCACGAGCGGCGAGGGCGTCCGGGAGGGGTGCCGATGCCATCGCGGCCATGCTGACCAGAACCTGGACAGCTTGTCCAGAGTATCCGCGCCCGCGTTCGACGGCTCGCGCCGCGTTTTGCCCGCAGTTCGCGGAGTAACGAGCCGATCGCCACAAACTCGGACAGACTCTTGACAACGCGTCCGGGTTTGGCTTCCTTCGGCGCGTGATCGACGAGGTTCGCGAGCGAGCGCACGGGCGGCCGTGACCGGACGGCGGCGATGCAGCGCTTCACCCGCGACCTGTGGCGCGCGCTCAGGCCCTCGCTGATGCCCGACCCGCGCCGGCCCGGCTGGTCCGAGCGCTACCTGCTGCAGGCCTGCGAGGCGAGCGTCGCCCGGCTGGCCGCCGACCCGGGGTCGGAGCCGATGGCCTCGCGCACGCTCTTCTCGGCCGCCCGCTCGCTGATGCGCGCCCAGGACCAGCTGCTGCGCGTCCGCACATCATCGACCGGCACCTCGCGCGCGCCCGCGCCCACTTCGAGGCGCGAGCGCGGCGCCCAGGGGCTCGGCGAGGCGCCCCGCTGCGCCGCGCTCAACCGCAAGGGCAAGCCCTGCGGCCGCGAGCCCATCTGGGGGACGCCCTTCTGCGTCTCCCACACGGCGCGCTCGCCGTGAGGCCGGGGCCGGCCCGCTCCGCGGGCGGGTAGGGTCCCGGCGATGGACGTCCTCCTCGCCGTGGCCAGCAAGCGGGACGTGCGCGCCTACTCCGGGGAGCCCATCCCGGCCGAGGCCGAGGCCTGGATCCTCGACGCCGGCCGCCTCTCCGGCAGCGCCCGCAACCGGCAGCCCTGCCGCTTCGTCGTCGCCGAGGGCGACGCGCGCGCCGCCGTGGCGGCGAGCCGTCTACGGGCCGCGGAACGTGCTCGGCGCGGCGCTGGTCGTGACCATCACCGTCACGCCCGGCGGCGGGCTCGTCGACTTCGACGTCGGCCGGGTCGCCCAGAGCATGATGCTCGCGGGGTGGGCCCAGGGCATCGCCTCCTGCCCCAACGGCATCGCCGACCCGGAGGCGCTGCGCCGGGCCCTCGGCATCGTCGATCCGGAGCGGCGCGGTGATCGTGCTCGGCTTCGGGTACCCCGCGGCCGGCGCGCGACCCGGCCCGGCGCACGGCCGAGGCCTGGAGCCGGCGCGCGCCCCGGCTGCCGCTCGAGCGGCTCGTGCGCCGCGTCGGGTCGCCGGCGACGTGAGGATCGTCCGCCCCGGGCGCCTGGACGCGCGCGGGCCCGCGCGCGAGGCGATCGGCCACGCCGACGCCAGCCTGCTCGACGCGCCCCACCGACCCCGACTTCATCCACAGCGAGCCCTGGCGGGCGCTCCGCATCCTCGGCGAGTTCGTCAACGGCTTCGACGCGCTGGCCCGCGTCGGCCCGGCCGTCTCGGTCTTCGGCTCCGCCCGCCTGGGCGCCGGACAGCCCCTACTACGGGCTGGCGCGGGAGGTGGGGCGGCTGCTCGCCGAGCGCGGCTACGCGGTCATCACCGGCGGCGGGCCCGGGATCATGGAGGCGGCCAACCGCGGCGCCGCCGAGGCGGGCGGGCATGTCGGTGGGCTGCACGATCGAGCTGCCCCACGAGCAGGCCGTCAACGAGTACGTGAACCTGGCGATCGCCTTCCGCTACTTCTTCGTACGGAAGACCATGTTCGTGAAGTACTCCGAGGCCTACATCGTGTTCCCGGGCGGCTACGGGACGATGGACGAGCTCTTCGAGTCGCTGACGCTCATCCAGACCGGCAAGGCGCTGAGCTTCCCGGTGGTGCTCTGCGGCACCGCCCACTGGGCCGGCCTCGTGCGCTGGGTCCAGGCGCGCCTGCTCGAGGAGGGCCTCGTGGCCGGCGCGGACATGGACCTGTTCAGGATGTCCGACTCGCCCGAGGAGATCGTGGAGATGGCGGTGGGGCCGGAGCGGTGAGCCCCTCGCTCGCCGCCGCGGCGGCCGCGCGCCGCGACCGGCTCGGCCGCGAGCGGACGGCGGCGCAGCTGCGCCGCCAGGCGCGGCTCGAGGCCGAGGTGGCCGAGCAGCTCGAGCCGCTCCTCGGCCCGGCCGGCCGGCCCGTGGGCGAGAGCGCGATGGCGCTCTGGCGCCGGCGGCCGGGTCGACGCCTACCTCGCGCTCCCGCCGTGGCGCGGGCCTGGCGCACCTGGGCCTCGTGGGGCCGCGCCCGCCGCGCGCTGGTCGTGCTCGCCGCGGCCGCGCTCTGGACCGTGGTCTGCCTGCCGCTGCGGATGCTCGGCCTCGCCAGCCTCGAGGCCTCCCAGCTCGGCGTCGCCGTGCTCGCGGCGGCCGCTCCGCTGGCGGCGCTCCTCCCGCCCGCGCGGCGGGGGCGCTTCGCCGAGCCCCTCCCGGCGGCGGGCCGGCCACCCTGGCGCGGCTCGCGCCGCGCCCGGCTCGCCCTGCGGCTCGCGGTCGCGGCCGGGGTCGCGGCGGTCGCCGCCGTCGCCGCGATGGCCGTCCTGGGGCCGGGGAGCCCCCAGGCGCCTCCCGAGGGGCGCATGACCCCCGCGCACCGGATCGCCGACGCCGCCGTCGCCCGCGAGGCGGCCGCCGCGGCCTGCGGCGTGGCCCCGTCCCGCCTCGTGCCCGCCGGCGCCGGCCGCTGGACGGCCGTCCTCCCGGGCGGACGCCGCGCCACGGTCGCGATCCTCTCCGGCGCCGGCTTCGCCGACCGCGGGGCCCGCGCCCGGGTGGTCGACGCGCCCCCGGGCTGCGTCCGCGCCTGAGCGGCGATCAGCCGATGAGCGCGACGCCCTCGGTCGCCGAGCGACCGCCGGCCCCGCGCCGGCCAGCCCCGCGTCGGCGGTGATCAGCAGGGGATCGTCGAGCGCCTCGGCGAGCGCGAGATAGGAGGCGTCGTACGCGGTCAGGTCGTGCCGCAGGTCCCAGACGCGCGCGCGGAGCGGGGCGTGGGGGTAGCGGCGCAGCCGGACGCTCCCAAGATCCGCGACGGCCTCCGGGCGCGGGCCTCCGCGATGGCGCCCGCCAGCACGAGGCGCCTGAGCGCCTGCAGCGTCTCGGGCTCGATGAGATCGGGCGCGTGGAGCGGCTGGTCGCCGTCGCCGCCGAGCGCGTCCGCGAGGGCGTCGAGCGCCTCGCGACGGCCCAGGAGAAGCTCCGCGAGCGCCGACGCGTCCACCACGATCACGGCGGTCGCGCTCCCGCGGAGGATCGCCGCGATCGATGGCCCCTCGTACGCCGCACGCGACCGGATGCGGTCCATGAGCTCCGGGAGCGTCGGAGTGCGTGCGATCTCGCTCATCCGGGCAAGCAGGAACTCATTGAGAGACTGTCCGGACAGGGCGGCCTGCGACTTCAGGCGGCGGTGGACGTCCTCCGGCACCCCGCGGATCTGCACGTTCGCCATGGGATGATGATATCAAAATGCATGTAATGCATGCGTGAAGCATGTGCCGAGGAACGAGCGAACCTGGAGACCGAGATGAGCGACTTCACCAAGGTCAACCTCCTCGAGGTGGAGGACATGGCGCCGCGGTTCGACCTCTCGCCCGGGCTCGAGTCGCGGTTCGCCCGCGAGCCGCTGGCCTGGAGGGCGCCGGCGTCAGCTACTTCCGCCTCGCGCCCGACTTCCGGACCCCCTTCGGCCACCGCCACCAGGAGCAGGAGGAGGTCTACGTCGTCCTCTCGGGCGGCGCGCGCCTGAGCGTCGAGGACGAGGTCGTCGAGCTCGGCCCGCTCGAGGCCGTGCGGGTGGCGCCGACGCGCCGCGCGCTGCCTCGAGGGCGGCCCTGAGGGCGCCGAGGTGCTGGCCTTCGGCGCGCCGAGCGACGACAACCGCGACGCCGAGATGCTGCCCGGCTGGTGGGGCGACGACTCCGACGACTGACTAGGCCGAGAGGGGGCGCCGCCGCCGCATGGCGATCGCCCGCTCGGCGAAGTTCTCGCGCCACCTAGGGCGAGCGCCGGGAGCGCGGCGGCCTCGTCGAGCTCCTCGGCGGTGGCCTCGTTGAGCATCCAGGCGATCCGCCGCACGCTGAAGCCGCTCTCGGCCGGGGCTGATCAGCTCGAGCCGCGTCGCCGGCCCCGACCTCGCCCTCCTCGAGCACGCGGAGGTAGTAGCCGACCCGGCCGCTGGCGAGGAAGGGCTTGCCGAAGGCGTGGTCGCGCATGCGCATGGCGAGCTTGAAGCACGGCACGCGCGGGTGGCTCACCTCGAGCAGCGCGTCGCCCGCGCGGACGACGTCGCCGATCCGCGCCTCGGCCTCGTCGGCGCCCTCCACGGTGAGGTTCTCGCCGAAGTAGCCGAAGGGCGACAGCTCGCCGCCCGAAATGGCCGGCCCAGTGGGCGTAGTGCTGGACCGGGTAGAGGTAGACGGCCTTGTCGGCGCCGCCGTGGACCCGGAGGTCGGCCTGGGCGTCGCCGTCCAGGTTGGTGCTCCGCACCATCACCCGGCCCGCCACGGGCGCCTTGACGATGGCGCTCCGCACGGAGCGGCCGTCGAACTCGAGCGTGGCGGGACGGCCCACGTTGACCGAGACGATCCTCACGGGCTGAGGGTACCGTCCGGCCATGCGGGGCGTCTTTCCTCGGGACGAGCACTTCATGCGGCATCGCGCTGCGCGAGGCCGAGCGAGGCGCCGGCCACGGCGACGTGCCGGTGGGGTGCGTCGTCGTGCGCGACGGCCAGGTGGTCGGTGCGGCGCACAACGAGCGCGAGGAGCGCGGCGACCCCACCGCCCACGCCGAGATCCTGGCCCTGCGCGCCGCCGCCCTGCAGCTGGGCGGGTGGAGGCTGCTCGGGACGGTCGTCTACTGCACGCTCGAGCCCTGCCCGATGTGCGCCGGCGCGATCCAGCAGGCCCGCGTGGCGCGGCTGGTCTTCGGGGCCCCCGACCAGAAGGTGGGCGCGGCGGGGACCGTCGTGAACCCGCTGCGGGACCCGCGCCTGCTGCACCGGGTGGAGGTGCAGGGCGGGGTGCTGGCCGCCGAGGCGCTGTCGCTGTTGCGCAGCTTCTTCGACGATCGCCGTTAGCGGGCTCTAAGGGCGCGTAAGGCTCCTGTGAGGACCCTTCAGGCTTGCGGGCCCCCCGCCGATGGTTGGTACCATGCCGCCGCTTCCGGACCCCGTGGGAGGAATGAGCCTGTGAAGAAGCCGATCAGCACCCGCCGCGCCCTCGCCGGCGCCGCGATCGCCGCCGCGGCGGGTGCCGCGCTCGCGCTGCCCTCGACCGGGATGGGCGGGGTGGCCGCGATCCAGGATGACGTCCTCACCACGGCGCCGATCGCAGAGATCCCGGCGCGCCTGACAGCTCGTGAAGAACACGCAGGCGAAGGTCGCCCGCTTCGACATCCTCTGGTCGTTCGTGGCGACGCGGCAGCCGGTGAATCCGGCGAACCCGGACGACCCGGCCTACGACTGGAGCCGATCGACCAGGTGATGATCGGCTTCGACGCGGCCAACATCACCCCGATCGTGAGCACCTACAGCACGCCGACCTACGCGGTCGCCGGCAGGAACACCAAGTTCCCGAGCGCCTACAACCCGAACGCGCCCGATCCCGCAGGCATTCGGGGCATTCATGAAGGCCGTCGCGACCCGCTACAGCGGCAACTTCACCCCGACCGGCGGCGGGCGCGACGCTCCCGCCGCGTGCGCCACTTCGAGATCTGGAACGAGCCCAACCTCAAGAACTTCTTCCGCTTCAACAACAGCAGCAACATCGGCAAGTACAAGGGCCTGGTGAAGCAGGCCTACACCGAACATCAAGGCCGCCAACCCGAACGCCATCGTCATCGCCGGCGTGGGCGGGCCGCGCAGCAGCGGCGGCAACGGGAACGTCAGCGCCAAGGTCTGGATGAACAGGCTCGTCGACGACAAGTCGGTCAAGTTCGACGCCTACTCGCAGCACATCTACCCCTCGCAGGCGCCGAAGTTCACCTCGCCGGCGTACGAGAAGGTGTTCCCGACCTGGGACAGCCTCGACGACATCTACAAGGCGCTCGACAAGAAGCGGAAGGGCATGAAGCTGTACGTCACCGAGGCCGGCTACACGACCGGGTCGACGCCCTTCCGCACGGTGAAGGTCACGCCGTCGGTGCAGAACAAGTACCTGAAGCAGATCTACAACCTGCCGCTGGTCAAGAGCCCGCGGATGGCGGCGGTGGTCTGGTTCAACCTCGAGGACAACATCAACTGGCCCGGCGGGCTGCTGCGCGCCAACGGCAGCAAGAAGCCGAGCTACAACTCGTTCGTGTCCTACGCGCGGCGCCCGATCCCGGGCAACCTGAGGTCGGCGCTGGCGAACTAGCTCCCGCTCGCAGCGTGCGCGCGCTCCTCACCGTCCATCCGTCGGTGGGCCACCTCCAACCCCTGGTGCCGGTGGCGCGCGCACTCTCCGGCGCCGGCCACGAGGTGGCCGTGTGCTCGGCGCCGTCCTTCCGGCCCGAGGTCGAGGCGTTCGGCCTGACCCACATCGACGCCGGCATCGACTGGTCGATGTCCGACCAGGCGACCTGGGGGGTGTTCCCCCAGATGCCGAGGTACGCCGACCAGCCCTACAGCGCCGAGCGCTGCGCCGCCCTCGGGGTCGCCCGCACCGTTGGGGGCGGCGACCGCGCTCCCGGCACGATCCGCGCCGCGGTGCACCAGGTGCTCACCGAGCCGAGCTACGGCGCCAGGGCCCGCGCCTTCCAGGCGGAGATGAGGGAGCTCCCCGGGCCCGGGCACATGGTCGAGCTGCTCGAGGCGCCGCTCGAGGACTAGACGGGGATGCTCTGGCGGAAGCGGAAGAGGTCGTCCGGGTCGTACTGCTGCTTCACGTCGACCAGGCGGGCGTAGTTCGACCCGTAGTAGGCCGTCTTCCAGGTCGTGAGCTGCGGGTCGATGTAGTTCTGATACGCGTACTGGGACACGAAGGGCCTCATGGCGGAGTAGAAGCCGTCGATCCACGAGAGGGCCGTCGACTGCGCGCCCGAGGCGCCGTTCCAGTACGCGATGAACTGGCACGAGTAGAGGGCGTTGCGGTGGACGAAGGCCGTGGCGGCGGCGGGGACCTCGTTGATCGCGCCGCCGTACGAGTCGAGCAGGATCGCGCCCGAGCCCTGCGACGTCTGGCGCTGGCGGCGCTCGACCCAGCTCGCCATGGTGGCGATGCCGCGGGACGACATCGGCGACAGCACGTAGCGCGACTTGGCGGCGAACGGCGCATAGGGCAGCTTGCGACACTCCGCCGGCGACTCGTTGAGGCAGCCGGCCCAGCGCATGATGAGGTCGATGTACTGCGCGTTGCCGACCTGCAGGCTGGTCGGCTGGGCCGCCGACGTGAGCCCGTTGAGGACGCGGCGGAGGGCGCTGGCCGAGCCCATGTACTGCCCGAAGACGTTGAGGGTGGGGCCGCCCGACCCGGTCTCGAGGGCGCAGAGGGCGAAGAGCTCCGGGGGCGCGTTGGGCGCCCAGCGCTGCCACTGCGCGACCACGTCGCCCACGTCGTCCCAGTCGAAGCTGGCGAAGAAGTACGAGGCCGTGTCAACGGGGTGGGTCGTGAACGTGAAGCCGGTCACGATGCCGAAGTTGCCGCCCCCGCCGCCCCGGCAGGCCCAGTAGAGGTTCGGGTTCTGGCGGGCGCTCGCGGTGACCGCCTGGCCGTTGGCCGTCACGACCGTCAGCGACTGGATGTTGTCCGAGGTCGTCCCCAGCGCCCGGCCCGCGAGGCCGACCCCGCCGCCGAGGGCGAGCCCGGCGACGCCCACCGTGGGGCACGACCCGGCGGGCACGGTCAGGCCGCGCGAGGCGAGCGCCGAGTACATGTCGATGAGGCGGTTGCCGGCGCCCACCTGCACGGTCTTGCCGCCCGGCGCCACGCCGATGCCGTTCAGCCGCGCGAGGTCAACCACGAGGCCGCCCTGCACGGTCGAGTAGCCGGCGTAGCTGTGGCCGCCCGAGCGCGCGGCGATCTTGACGTCGTACTTCGCGCACCAGCGCACGGCCGCGCGCACGTCGGAGACGTTGCGGGCCCGCAGGATCGCCAGCGGCCGGGTGCCCGAGTAGCGCGTGTTGACCTCGCGCTGGGCGCCGCGGTAGGCGGGGCTCCCCGGCGTGATGAGCACCCCGGTCGTCGCCCGGGCCAGCTCCGAGAGCGGGGGCTTGCGTGCCCGCTGGCCGAGGGCCGTGCCGACCCCGCCTCCGGCGCCCGCGAGGGCGGCGACGGCGGCCGCGCCGCCGGCCCGGCGCAGGAAGGTCGCGCGGTCGATGTCCCCATGCCGCGGGCCACCCTAAGTCATTCCAGCGTCGAGATCACGAAGGCGATCCGTCTGGTTGAGGGCCAGGAGACGTTGGGCGCGGCGCTGGTTGGTCCGACATGGTGACCCTCCTCGTGAGGGGGCCCGCGGGGCGCGCGCCCCGCCGAGATCCTATGTCGCCATCAGGCCTGCGCCGGCGACCACCGCCACCCGGTGACGTCGGGGTGGTCCTCGCCGTGCTCGCGCGTGTAGGCGCGCGCCCGCAGGCGCTGGTCGACCATGCGCTGGCGCACGTCGGCCGCCGCTCGCCGAGCCCCGGCACGCGGTCGATCACGTCCATCACCAGGTGGAAGCGGTCGAGGTCGTTGAGCATGACCATGTCGAAGGGCGTCGTCGTGGTGCCCTCCTCCATGTAGCCGCGCACATGCATGTTGTGGTGGTTGGCGCGCTTGTAGGTGAGCCGGTGGATCAGCGACGGGTAGCCGTGGTAGGCGAAGATCACCGGGCGGTCGACCGTGAAGAGGGCGTCGAACTCGTCGTCCGGCAGGCCGTGCGGGTGCCCGGTCGGCGGCTCCAGGCGCATCAGGTCGACCACGTTGACGACCCGCACGCGCAGCCCCGGGCAGGTGCTCGCGGACGAGGGCGCGTCGCCGCCAGCGTCTCCAGCGTGGGCACGTCGCCGCAGCAGGCCATGACCACGTCGGGCGTCGCGCCGCTGTCCGTGCTCGCCCACTCCCAGATGCCCAGGCCGCGCGTGCAGTGGGCGACCGCCTCCTCCATCGTGAGCCACTGCGGCGCCGGCTGCTTGCCGGCCACGACGAGGTTGATGTAATCGCGCGAGCGCAGGCAGTGGTCGGCGGTCGACAGCAGCGTGTTGGCGTCCGGCGGCAGGTAGACGCGCACGATCTCGGCCTTCTTGTTGACCACGTGGTCGATGAAGCCCGGGGTCCTGGTGCGAGAAGCCGTTGTGGTCCTGGCGCCAGACATGCGAGGTGAGCAGGTAGTTGAGCGAGCCGATCGGCCGCCGCCACGCCAGCTCGCGCGTCACCTTCAGCCACTTGGCGTGCTGGTTGACCATCGAGTCGACGATGTGGATGAAGGCCTCGTAGCAGCTGAACAGGCCGTGCCGGCCGGTCAGCAGGTAGCCCTCGAGCCAGCCCTGGCACTGGTGCTCGGAGAGCACCTCCATGACGCGCCCGCCCGGGCCGAGGTGCTCGTCGAGGGGGGTGACCTCCGCCTCCCACGCCTTGTCGGTCACCTCGTAGACGGCGTCGAGCCGGTTGGAGGCGGTCTCGTCGGGGCCGAAGAGGCGGAAGTTGCGCGTCGCGCCGTTGGCGCTCATCA
This sequence comes from Miltoncostaeaceae bacterium, assembly GCA_963808825.1. Classification (GTDB taxonomy): domain Bacteria; phylum Actinomycetota; class Thermoleophilia; order Miltoncostaeales; family Miltoncostaeaceae; genus DATAGF01. Next base: position 130,149 of record CAWEGW010000009.1, read on the forward strand.
CGTCGCGCAGGAAGCCGCCGAGCACTCGGGTCGCCTCGGCGTCCGCCGCGCCCGGCGCCCTCACGTCCACCTCGTAGGCGCGGAAGTCCGGCATCGTCAGCGGCCGCAGCAGCAGGCCGCCGTTGGCGTGCGGGCTGGCGCTCATGCGCCGCTCGCCGCGCCGGGGCCAGGTCGGTGATCTCGCGGATCGGGGTGCCGCCCTCGTCGAACAGCTCCCGCGGGCCGTACGAGCGCATCCACTCCTCGAGCATGCGCAGGTGCTCCGGCTTCTCGGCCAGGCCGGCGAGGGGCACCTGGTGGGCGCGGTAGGTCCCCTCCACGGGCACCCCGTCAACCTCGGCCGGGCCGGTCCAGCCCTTGGGGGTGCGCAGCACGATCATGGGCCAGGCCGGCCGCCCCGCGCCCGCCTCCTCGCGCGGCCTCGCGCTGGATCTCGGCGATCTCGTCCAGGGCCTCGTCCAGCGCGGCGGCCATCGGCCGGTGCACGAGCTCGGGATCGGAGCCCTCGACCACGATCGGCCGGTGGCCGTAGCCGGCCAGGAGCGCCCGCAGCTCCTCGGCCGAGATGCGGGCCAGGATCGTCGGGTTGGCGATCTTCCAGCCGTTGAGGTGCAGGATCGGCAGCACCGCGCCGTCGCCGGCCGGGTCGAGCAGCTTGTTCGAGTGCCAGCTCGTGGCCAGCGCCCCGGTCTCGGCCTCGCCGTCGCCGACGACGCAGCAGACCACCAGGTCCGGGTTGTCGAAGGCGGCCCCGTAGGCGTGCGAGAGCGCGTAGCCCAGCTCGCCGCCCTCGTGGATCGACCCCGGCGTCTCGGGCGCGACGTGGCTCGGGATGCCGCCCGGGAAGGAGAACTGGCGGAACAGGCGCCGCATGCCCTCCTCGTCGAGCGACACCTCCGGGTAGACCTCCGAGTAGGTCCCCTCGAGCCAGGCGTTGGCGACGATGGCGGGGCCGCCGTGCCCGGGGCCGATCACGTACATCGCCTCCAGGTCGCGCGCGCGGATGGCCCGGTTCATGTGGGCGTAGACGAGGTTGAGCCCGGGGGACGTGCCCCAGTGGCCGAGCAGCCGCGGCTTGACGTGCTCCACGCGCAGCGGCTCGCGCAGCAGGGGGTTGTCGAGCAGGTAGATCTGGCCCACCGAGAGGTAGTTGGCGGCGCGCCACCAGGCGTCCAGCCGGCGCAGCTCGTCGTCGGTCATGTCTCTCCTCGTGTCGTGGGCGCGTTCCCGAGGGTGCGGCGGACCGCGCGGGCGATGACGATCTCCTCGCGGGCCCCCACCACGAGGGTACGCACGCGGGCGCCCGGAGCGGAGATCTCGGCGTCCGGCTTCACGCCCGTGTTACGGCCGGGGTCGACCGCGACGCCGAGGAAGGCGAGACGGCGCGCCGGCCTCGGCCCGCAGCCGCGCCGAGCCCTCGCCGGCGCCCCCGGTGAAGACGAGCGCGTCCAGCCCGCCCAGCGAGGCGGCCATCGCGGCGACGGCCCCGGCCAGCCGGTGGTCGTGGACCGCGAGCGCGCCGGCCGCGCCGGCGTCGCCCGACGTCCGCGGCGGCCTCGACCTCGCGCATGTCGCCCGTCCCGGCCAGGGCGAGCAGGCCGCCTCCCTCGTTGATTGCGCCTTCAACGGCCTTGGGGTCGAGCCCACGGCGCAGGATCAGGTGCAGCGGGATGTCCGGGTCGAGCGACCCGGCGCGCGTCGCCATGACGAGACCCTCGAGCGGGCTGAAGCCCATGGTGGTGTCGATGGAGCGGCCGTCGAGGACGGCCGTCGCCGAGGCCCCGCCGCCGATGTGGCACACCACCAGGCGGGTCGGCGGCGCGCCGAGCAGGGCCGCCGCGCGCTCGGTCGACCACTCGCACGGAGAGCCCGTGGAAGCCGTAGCGGCGGATCCCCATGTCGCGCCAGGCGCGCGGGACGGCGTAGGTCGAACGCCTCCTCGGGGATGGTCGCGTGGAAGGCGGTGTCGAAGACCGCGACGTGGGGGACGCCGGGGAAGCGCCGGCGCGCCTCGCGCACGATGCGCAGGGCCGGCCCGTTGTGCAGCGGCGCCAGCGCGCTGAGGCCCTCGAGGGACTCCACCGCCGCGTCGTCCAGGACGAGCGGGTCGCGGAAGCGCTCGCCGCCGTGGACGATGCGGTGGCCCACCGCCGCGATCCCGGCGGGGGCCTCGTCCGCGGACGGGATGGGGCTCACCGCGCCGTCGTCGCCGACGACCGCCAGCTTCACGCTGGTGGAGCCCGCGTTCATGACGAGCACGGCGCCCATTCGCCGCAGCCTAGAGGCCTCGCGTAGAGTCGCGGCCCGCGGACGACGGGGGGGCGGTGGAGGGAACCAAGACGGAGCGGACGGGCGGGGTGCTGGTGCTCGGCCTGCTCGGCCTCACGCAGTTCCTCATGACGCTCGACGCCAGCGTCATGAACGTCTCGATCAGCGCGCTGGTCAACGACCTCGACACGAGCGTCACGGCGATCCAGGGCGTGATCACCGCCTACACCCTCGTGATGGCGGCCGCGATGATCACCGGCGGCAAGCTCGGGGACCTGCTCGGGCGCCGCCGCGCCCTGCGGATCGGGTTGGTCGTCTACGCCTGTGGATCCGGCCTGACCGCCGTGGCGCCGAACGTCGAGGTCCTGCTCCTCGGCTGGTCAGTGCTCGAGGGCCTCGGCGCCGCCCTCATCATGCCGACGGTCATCGCCCTCATCGCCGGCAACTTCACCGGCCGGGCCCGCGCGGGCGCCTACAGCGCGATCGCCGCGGCTGCGGCGGTGGCCATCGCGCTCGGCCCGATCATCGGCGGCTTCGTGACCGCCTACTACAGCTGGAGGTGGGTCTTCGCGGCGGAGGTCGTCATCGCCGCCGGCATCCTGCTGGGCTCGCGGATCATCCGCGACGTGCCGACCGACGAGCGGCCCCGCCTGGACCTCTTCGGCGCGCTCCTGTCCGCCACGGGCATGGGCCTGCTCGTGTTCGGTGTGCTCCAGTCGGGGAGCTGGGGCTGGGTGCGGCCGCGGGTTGCCGAGGGCCCCGACGCGACCCCCTCGCTGCTTGGCATCTCGGCGGTGACCTGGCTCGTCGTGGGCGGGCTGCTCGTGCTGCTGGCCTTCGTCGCCTGGCAGCGCCACCGGGCCGCGAGTGGGGCCTCGCCGCTCGTCGACCCCTCGCTGTTCGCCAACCGCCAGCTCAACGTGGGGCTGTCGGTGCTGCTCATGCAGTACCTGGTGATGATGGGGATGTTCTTCGCGATGCCCCTCTTCCTGTCGCTCTGCCTGGGCCTCGACGCGTTCGACACCGGCGTGCGGATGCTGCCCCTGTCGCTCGCGCTCGTGGTCACGGCGCCCGCGGTCCCGAAGCTCCTGCCGCGCGCGTCGCCGCGCCGCGTCGTGCAGGCCGGCCTGCTGCTCATGCTCGCCGCCTCGCTGCTGCTGGCGGCGCGCCTCGAGGACGGCGCCGACGCCGCCATCACGACCCTGCCGTTCCTGCTCATGGGCGCCGGCATGGGCGCGATGGCCTCGCAGCTCGGCAACGTGATCGTCTCGTCCGCCCCGGTCGAGCGCGGCAGCGAGGTCGGCGGGCTCCAGTACACCGCCCAGAACCTCGGCTCGTCGCTCGGCACCGCCCTGATCGGGGCGGTGGTCATCAGCTCCCTCGCCACGCTCACCATCGAGGGGATCCAGGCGTCCCCCGCGCTTCCCGAGCCGACGAAGCAGGAGATCACGTCCAGCTTGGGGTCGGGGGTGGAGTTCGTGTCAGACGCCGACGTCGAGGCCGCCCTGACCGAGGCGGGCCTCCCGCCGCCGGAGGCCGAGGCGGCGGGCGAGGTCTATGCGACCGCCCGCCTCGACGCATTGCGCAACGGCATGGTCGTCCTGAGCCTCTTCTGCATCCTGGCGCTCTTCATCGCCGGCCGCCTGCCCCGCCGCGCCCTGGCCGAGGCGGCGACGGAGGAGGGCGCGGCGGGTCGACGCGGCCGCGCCGGCCCGGGGACCCTGAGCTACTGCTCGTAGTCCTCGACGGTCTCCGGGTCGCGGGCGCGCACGACGTCGGGGTCGAGGCCGAACTCCTCGCGCCCCCGGCGCTGGCGCAGCAGATCCCACTGGCGGTCGAGCTCGAGCCGCACCTCCTCGAGCCGCCGGTGCTCGTCCTCGGTCATGCCCTCGCCGACGCCCCGGTCCTGCAGCGCCTTCTCCTCGGCGACGAGCTTCTCGATCAGCTCCTGGATCTCCTCGTCGGTCATGCGTCCTCCCGTGGCCTCATGGCGTCGACGTTCCCGTGCCCCCGCCGGTGGAATCCCTCCTCCAGGAGTAAAGGTAGGCGGTCGCGAGCGAGCGGTGGGGGCGCCAGCGCTCGCCGAGCTCCCGCACGTCGCGCTCGCTCGGCACCTCCTCGAGCCCGTAGGCCGCTCGGACCACGCTGCGCAGGCGCAGGTCGCCCGCCGGCAGGACGTCCGGGCGCCCCAGCGCGCCGAGCAGGAACAGGTCGGCGGTCCACGGCCCGATGCCGCGCACGGCGACCAGCTGCGCCACCACCTCCTCGTCGGGCAGCTCGTCGAGGCGGTCGAGCTCGAGGCGCCCGTCGAGCGTCCGCTCCGCCAGGTCGCGCAGCGAGGCGACCTTGCTCCGCGAGAGCCCGACCGCGCGCAGCTGCTCGTCGGAGGCGGCCGCGACCGCCGCCGCGGGGGCCTCGTGGCCCATCAGGTCGCGCAGACGGCCGAAGATCGCCGTCGCCGCGCGCGCCGAGATCTGCTGACCCACGATCACGCGGGCGAGCAGGCCGAAGCGGTCGCCCGGCGCCCAGCGGGCCCGCCACGCGTCCATCGCCACCGGCGGCACCTCGTCGATCACACCCCCGAGGACCGGGTCGGCGCGACGCAGCGACTCCTCCGCGCTCACGCCGAGAGCACGGTCGCGAGGGCGGTGACCGAGGGCGCGAAGAAGTAGCCGCCGCCCGTGGGCACGACCACCTCGCGGTCGATGCGGATGCGCACCGGCGCCCCGTCCGAGGCCCGCGGGATCTCGACGAACCGCTGCCGCGCGCCGGCGTCCTCTTGGCCGACGAGCGGGTCGTGGCCGCCGCCCTCGGGCTGGAGCGGGTCGTTGGTCCAGTTCTGGGGCAGGAACTCGAACTGGTCGACGATCGACGCCATGTGCGCGGCGAAGAGGAGGCCGCGGTCGATGCCGTCGTCGCGGCGCACCCGCCAGGGCTCCGCGCGCCGCGGGCGGGCCGTAGGCGATGCCGCGCCGCATGACCAGGCGCGTGAGCGTGTCGTTGGCGCCGCCCTGCTCGGTGGTGACGTCGCGGGGGTTCACCTTGCGGATATGAGCAGACAGCGGGCACCTCAGGCCCTCGGGGTCCTCCGCCTCGAACACGAAGTCGTTGCGGCGGGCCTGCGCAGGATCGTCGCCGTCGGGGCTCGTGACGAGCGGCGCGCCCCCGGGCCAGCGCCCCACCAGCCGCGACGCGGCGGCGATCGGGTCGCGCCCGGTGGCGCGGCCCACCCGGCGGGCGAGCGTCCAGAAGCCGGCGACGTCCTGGCGCAGGCGGCGGACGACCAGGAACGAGCCGTCGCGGCACCACGGCGGGCCCGGCAGCGGGCGGCGCGGGGCGCGGCGCACCGGGTCGAGCGGGTGCTGCGCCGGCGCGCCGAGCACGACCTGCCCCGGCCACAGCAGCGGCTGGCCCGGCCGGGCGAAGCGCTTCGCCAGCGCGGGCGGCATGCGCTCGCGCGCGGTCACCAGGTCGCGGGGTCCCCGGGAGCCGCGCCCCCGGAGGCCCGGCAGCGAGATGCCGTCGCGGAAGCCGAAGTGCTCGTGCCCGGCCAGCGCCCCGGGCAGGTTGTCGCCCGGCTGGACCCACAGCGGCCGCCAGCCGCGGGCGCCCGCCGACGAGCTGCTCGACCTGGGCGTCGCGCAGCGCGGCGTCGTCGCTGGCGACGGTCAGCACCAGGTGCGGCTCGGTCGCCTCGGTGCCGCCGAAGCGCCAGCGCGCCGGGCTGCCGGGCCCCGCGTGGGGGTCGCCGAGCAGGCCCGAGCGCGCGCGGGCAGCCCCTCGCGGAAGGCCTCGTCGTGGAAGGCCGCCACGGGCCCCGCGCCCACCAGGCGGCGCAGGCCCGCCGCCGAGAAGGCCACGTTGCGCCAGGTGGCGACGAGCTCGGCCGGCTCCTCGCCGCGCGCGCTCGCGCAGCTCGCGGAAGCGCCGGTTGTGGTCGAGCACCTGGCGGGCGGTGGCGATCGTCGGGACCAGCGCCGCCAGCCACTCCCGGAACGCCGGCGCGCGCGTGATGCGCCCGAAGACCAGCGCCTGGTGGTCCTGGCGGAAGCCCGCGACGCTGTTGCCCTGGATCCGGCCGAGGCGCAGGACCGGCTCGGCCGCCATGCGCTTAACCCCCCGGCATGACGCGGCCCGGCACGCTCCGGAACCCCGCGCAGGCCAGCGCGGGGTTGCGGATCGCCGCCCTTTCGCGTCGCGACGCCGGTGAGCCCCATCGTGACCCGCTCGGCGATCTGGCCGCCCCACGAGATCGGCCGCCCGCCGATCTCGATGTCGCCGACGACGAACGCCTTTCCGTTCGCCCGCGCTCGCGAGGGCACCTCGTAGACCGCGCGCAGGCCCATGGCCCGCCTTCCCGCGCGTGATCCTCAGGTAGTCGCCGACCGGCTTGCCGTCCGGCCTGCGCCAGCCCTGGGTCTCGAGCCTGACGATGTAGAGCGCCACCGGGTCGGCGAGCGTGATGGCGTAGCCCTCGCGGGCGAGGGCGTTGACGTCGGCGCCGATGCGCGGGTCGCTGGACCGCAGCCGCTCGCCGAAGCCGGCGCAGGTGATGAGCTCGTCGGCGTCGGTGAGCACCCGGTTGCCGCGCTTGCGCAGCACCGTCGCGTCCGCGGCGAGCTTGATCTCGGCCCCCAGGCTGTTGGCCGGGTGGGTGAGGTGCATCGCCCCCCGGGCCGTGTTCCAGACGTTGCCCGGGTTGTAGGCGCCGCCCGGCATGAGCTGGGCCTTGGTGGCGTCGGGGCTGACGTGCCGGCGGTAGAGGGCGAGCGAGGACGTCCGGCGCGACGCGCGAGAGGAACTCCCAGTACTCGGGCCCCTCGCAGGTGAGGTCAACGCGCGTGATCTTGCCCGTGTCGGGGTCGCGGTGCGCGTGCCACTCCAGGTACTCGTCCTGGGGGCGGAAGCGGTCGCGCCCGCTGCCCTCCAGGCGCTCGGCGGCGCGGTAGGCCCGCGTGCGGTCGGCGCCGAAGCGCAGCAGCAGGGCCCGCGGGAAGCCGGGCCAGGTGATGAGCTTCCGCGCCGGCGCGGGCGCCGGTCGCCACCTTGGTCGGGTTGTAGAACTGCGGCGTCCGTGCCCGGCCGCCGGATGCTGGCGACCGCGCTGTCGAAGCGGGCGGACTGCTCGCGGCTCCACTGGCGCAGGCGCGCGGCGTCGGACACATCGCGCACGCGCTCCGGGGTGTCCAGCCGGTCGAGCGTCGGCATGGGGCGAGCCTACGTCGGCCCCGCCTCCCCGGGCCACTCCAGGCGCAGGTCGATCGCCGCGACCTCGGGGCTCGAGTCGCCGTGCTCGCTCAGCAGAGGGCTCGCGGGGTCGGCTGCGCGGTTGTCGCGGCGGAAGGTCCAAGGGCAGCGCGGTCTACGACCTGGCGTTCGAGGTCACGCGCCGACGCCTGGAGACCTGGGCCGGCTGGGAGCGGGTCAGCCGCGCCGCCGAGCGGGCGATACCGGCCCCCGGGTGAGCGGGGCCAGCTCCCCGAGCGGGGGCTCAGCGGATCGGCTCGGTCCGGGAGGGAGCCGCGATCTCGATCGCCAATGCGGCGAAGAAGCCGAGCACCGAGCGTGCGATGTGGATGCGCTGCATGGTGGCCCCAGGTCGGGTACTGCCGTCTCCGCGACGCTATGACGACCGGCCCCCCGCGCGCCATCCCCCGTCGGTAAGGGCTCGGTGAAGCCTGGCGCGCCCGCCGGGAGACCGGTCAGGAGGGCGCCCGCTCCTGGCCGAGCCCGTCGTTCAGCTCCTCGAGGAGGGCGCGGAGGCGGCGCATCTTCGCCGCGCCGAGGCGGTCGGTCCACTCGGCCTCGATCTCGGCGATGGCCTCGCGGGCGATCGCGTAGACCTCCCGGCCGCGGGCCGTCGCGCGGACCAGCTTGGCGCGCCGGTCGCCGGGATCGGGGATGCGCTCGACGTAGCCGTGGCGCTCGAGGTGCTCCACCAGCTCGGCCATCGACTGCTTGGTGATCTGCGCCCGCCGCGCGAGCTCGCTGACGGGCGTGCCCGCGTCGTCGAGGAACGGGAAGACGTTGCCGTGCGGCGTGCGGATCGCGGGATGGCCCCGCTCGGCGATGCGCCGGTGCAGCTCCTCCGAGCCGATCCGGAACGGCTCCCGGAGCAGGACCCCGAGGTTCTGAGGGCGACGGCTTGACATTCGACAGGATCGCTGTCTACCTTAGCCAAGAGAAGAACGACAGGGTGCCTGTCGGACCACCTGCACGACGAAGGAGACCGCATGGCCTACCTGACCATCGCCCGCATGCCCGGCGATCCGGACCTCCTGCTCGACGCCTACCGCCGCTCGTCCGAGGTCATGGACGGGGTCGGGCGCGACCACGGGCTGATCCTGCACGCCGGCGCCGTGACCGGCGACGGGCTCCTGGTGGTGAACCTCTGGCCGTCGAAGGAGGGCTCGGAGGCGGCCGCGGCCGACACCCGCCGGCTGGCCGCCCTGGCGGGCAGCCCCGTCGCCCCCGGCGCGATCCGCCGGGAGCACCACGACGTCGAGCGCTATCTCGTTCTGCCCGGCTCGTGCCCCGCCGAGCCGCTCGCCGTGGGCCCCGGCGGGGCCTCCTGATCGTCCGGGCTATCGCTTGGCAACCCGCCTGACCCGCCAAGCCGGCCGGTAGCCCGAGAGCGCCTGAACGAGCTCACAGGCGCAGCGGCGCGCGCTGGTCGCGTCGCTCGCCCAGACCTCGTGCTCGTGAACGTCGCGACGGATGAAGCGGTCCTCGCGCGCCTCCCAGGCCGCGAACGTCACGGTGTACAGGCGAGTGCCGGGCGCGTTCGGGGTGAGGGCGCGCAGGAGCCCGAGCGACCAGCGCGGCTGTCCGCGGGCGCGGGTCGCGAGCGCAGCCTGAGCCTTCTCGCGCGCCCGCGCGACGTTCGGAGCCTGGAAGCGGGCGCGTCCCATCACCCGACGCCGGCCGCTTCCGGGCGGACGGCGAAGCAGGGTGACCTCCCAGGACGGGGTCGAGCGGCTCATGCTCCCTCCACCAGCCGCCTGGTTCGCGCGCTCTCGCTCGCTCGCTCGGTCGTGGACACGTCTGATTGGGCCGCGAGGAGGATCTCCGCGAGCTGCTCCAGCAGCACCGGCCGCTGAGCCTGGAGCAGACGGATCGTGCGATCGAGCGCATCGACGGCTGCGAGCCCGTGCTCGAGCAGCCAGCCATTGCTCTGCGCCCGAGCCATCTGCCGCTCGATCGCGGCGACGTCAGCAGCTGCGTCGCGCAGGATCGCCTCCTGGATCATCAGGAGCCCGCACGACGGAGGCGGTGGCGGAGCGAGCGCGACCCCCGCGCTCGGTGGTGGGATTCCAGGCCGTACGACGAGCTGGTCGGCGAGGGCCGGCATCATGCGCTCCGACCGGGCCGTTTCGGCGTGTCCGCCAGCGCAGCCCGGACGGCCGCCAGGTCCTCACCGACGACGAAGGCCGGGCGGAGACCCGTCGCCCAGAACAGGCGGACGAGGTCGGGCCGCGGGCACACGAGACCCAGCCGGCCGCCGCCCCGATGGACCTCGTTTCGGAGGCTCACCAGCTCGCCGAGACCGGCGGAGTCGAGCAACCCCACCCCGGCGAGGTCGATCACCAGCTGGACCTCTGCCGGGTCGTAGCGCCTCACGTGCTCCCGGAAGACCGAGCTGGTGTAGACGTCGAGCTCACCCTGCAGGCTGACGAGAACGAGGTCGTCGAACGCCTCCGAGGTGACCCGGAGCGCCGACAGCGCGTTCTCGGGAGGCTCCTCCGCGCGCGCGGGCGGGCCGTCACGGTTCCGTTCGGGCGAACGGTCGGTGGTCATTGGTCCCCGGTTCCGCCGGCCATGAGGCGCGCGGATCGAGAAACGGGAGGAGGCTGGCTGGCCTTGATCTCCTCGGGCCCCGCCCACACCCTTCTCGGTGCCGGTCGGGAGGACTCGAACGCACCTGTCACGGTACACCCATTCTCGCGACGGGGCGGGGCGCTTCGTCGCTGCCCTCGGCGAGTGCCGTCAGGCGGCGGCCGTGAGCCTCTCCGCGGGACGGCTCTCGTCGATCCTCTCGAACACCATGCGCTGGTGGTCCATGATCTCCCGCTCGAAGCAGGTGCGGTTGCACGCGCGGGCCAGGCACTCCACCTGATACCGGAAGTCGCGGCTCAGCGCGTAGCGAGTGGAGAGCCGGAGCAGCAGCGCCGGGTTGCGCAGGGCCCTCCTGCGCATGTTGCGACGCCCCCACTCGTGCATCGTCGCGATGTAGTCCCGGCGGCCGCTGTTCGCGGACACCAGCCGGAATCCCTCGGCGTCCCGGACGATCTGGTCGGCCCCGTCGGGCAGCCAGGAGCCCGGATAGAGCTTCTCCAGAAGGGCGAGGAGGTACTCGTCGGAGTCCTTGGGGGCCTCCAGCGAGATGGCCTCGTACGGGACGGCGTTCCTGCCCCACACCATGGTCTGGAGGTAGAGGCGGCCCGCCGCGGGGAGCAGGCGCCGGCAGAGCCCGAAGAAGCGGCGGTAGATCGTGTCCTGCTCCCCGCGGATGAGCTCCTCGGGCGAGCAGAAGTGCTCGAACGCTCCGATCGACGCGATCGCGTCGAACGCGCCCAGGGCGTCGGGGGACAGGGTCTTCCAGTCCTTCACGTGGGCCTCGAGCCCCTGGCGTCGGCACGCGGCGGCCTGCTTTGGGGGAGAGGGTGATCCCGACGGGCTGGATGCCGGCGTCGCGAGCGGCCCGGAGCATCGGGCCCCACCCGCTGCCGATGTCGAGCATCCTCATTCCCGGCCTCAGGTTGAGGGCCTTGAGGACGTAGTCGTGCTTGGCACGCTGCGCCTGCTCGAGCGTCCGGGAGTCGTCACCGTCATAGAGCGCGCAGGTGATGTCGGGACACTCTCCCAGGCTCAGGCGGATGACCCGGTCCATGAAGTCGTAGGTCCGCTGGATCTCCCGCTGAGACGCCATGCGCCGTCTCCTCCGCGCCGCGGCAGGACGCTCGGAGCGGAGCGTAGCGGCGCCGGAAGGCGGGGCTGCCCGCCAGGGCGGTTCATCACCAGGACCTCGGACGAGCGGCGGTACGCGTCGAGCAGGAGGTCCGGTCGCACCCTGATGCCAGCGCAGCCGCGGCACCGGCACCGATGAGTCTCGTTGGCCCCGCCGTCTGTATTCGTAAGGCGGCGGAGAGGGGCCTGGCGCCCCAGCTCCGACGACACCGCCGCGATTCGAGAGCGCGCATCACCTGGCTCCGCCCGTCGGGTGGAGGCCGAAGTGAACGAAGGAGGAGCGGAGATGGGCTTGGGCGACTACAGGGTGAGAGCCTCCATCGCGGTCTCGGACCTGGCGCGGGCGGCCGAGTTCTACGAGGCCGTGCTGGGCCTGCGCGCCGGAGTGGCGACGTCTGACGAGAGCCGGATCTACGCCTGTGCAGACGGGACGTCGCTCCACGTCTATGAGTCCCCGGCGCACGCCGGACGGGCGACCGCGACGCTGGCCACCTGGGACGTCTCCGACCTCGATGGCGTCGTCGACGTGCTCGCCCGCAGGGGCGTGACCTTCGCGCGCTACGACGACCCCGCCCTGAGGGCCGACGACAGGGGGATCCACGACCTCGGCGACGGCCGGGTCGCCTGGTTCAGCGATCCCGACGGGAACACCTTCGCGGTCGAGGAGGGCGCCGAGCCGTGACCCGCCGGCCCTAGGAGTAGGGGCTGCCGTTGAGGGCCTTGCGCGACGGGGCCCTCCCGACGCGGTCCCCTGGCGCCGCCGGGGGCCGGGGCCTGCGGCCACGCCGGGGCCGGCCCGCGAGACACAAACCTGCGGAATCGCGATGATGCGCCCGGGACGCTCACCCCTCGGGGCGCCAGCTACATCTCGGCAACCGCCGCGTCATGCGTCATGCGGCAGAAGCACGACGACTTGATCGGGACGTCGGCGCGGGCGAGGGCGACGTCGAGCTGCTGCTTGACGATCCGCGCCGGCTCGGCCTTCCCCAGCCGAACGAGGCACTCGTGGTAGCCGTGCAGGCTCCACACGTTCCCGGGGTGCCAGGACGAGCGCGGGATCGACGGGTCGTAGCCCAGGTCCTCGGCGTAGACGGTCTCGGCCTCCTCGACCCGACCCTGCTCGAGCAGCAGCGCGCCGTAGGCGTGGCGCGTGGGCTGCATCCAGCCCCACGGCTCGTCGTAGGGCAGCGCGTCGTCGAGCGCGATCGCCCGGCGCAGGTGCTCGAACGCCGCGTCGAACCGGCCGCGCCGGTACTCGAGCTCGCCGTCGAGCATCGCCCCGGCGACGGCGAGGATGTCCTGGCACGTGTTGTTGAACAGGTAGCGCGAGTCGGGTACGCGCGGGACGGCGGCGAGGAACGCGTCGCGCGCCGCCTCGGCTTCCTCCATCCGCCCGGTCGCCGCGTACGCGACGCCCTGCGCGTAATGCGTCATCGCCGTCGTCGTGCAGTAGAGCCCGGGGTCGCCGGGCAGCGGCAGCGCGAGGATGTCCTCCCACATCCCGAAGCGGATGAGCACGTGCAGGCGCATCGGGACGAACGCCTCGAGGTAGTCGGCCATCGGCGGCTGCTCGATCCGCAGCAGCTCCTCGGGCAGCGAGGCCTCGAGGTCGGCGGCGACGCCCAGCGCGACCTGCGACCGGCCGAGGAACATCGCCCCGTAGATCGCGAAGTGGCGGTCGTGCGCGTGGTAGAGCGCGTAGAACCCGACCCGGCCCTCGCGCGCGACGTACTTCTCGTTGACCTCGATCGCGCGCAGGTTCGACTCGAGCGTGCTCTTGTAGTCGCCGCACAGCACGTCGATATGCGTCGGCATGTGCACGAGGTGGCCGGCGTCGGGGACGAGCGAGCGCAGCTCGTCGGCGACCGGCAGCGCCTGCTCGGGGAACGGCGACATCTCCATCAGGTGCACGTAGAGGTGCACGAGTCCGGGGTGCCTGCGGCCGCCGGGCCGCTCGAGCGCGCGCTCGAGCACCTCCTTGGCCTCGAGCGTCGCCGCACCCTCGGACGGCAGGCCCGTGTAGCGATCCCACAGCGCCCACGGCGTGAGGTTCATCAGCGCGTCGGCGAAGAGCGCCGCGACGTCGAGCTCGTCGGGATGCGCGCGATACACGTCACGCATCGCCTCGGCGTAGTCAGCGTTCCACGCGACGAGGTCGGCCGACGGGTCGTTGACCTGGTAGCGGCTCCCGAGCGCCTCGACGAGCGCCCGCTCGACCGGCGCGGCGCGGTCCGCGCACGCGCGCGCCGCCGCGACCTCGTCGCACGCCTTCTCGAGCGACGCCGCGAGGTCGACCGGGTCGAACGCCTCCCACTGCTTGTTGTAGTTCGGCCCGATCGCGTAGGCGATACCCCAGTGGGCCAGCGCGAAGCCGGGGTCGTGCTCGACCGCGCGCTCGAAGCACCGGATCGCCTCCTCGTGGTGGAACGCGTAGGACCACACGAGTCCGCGGTCGAACCACGTCTGGGCGCTCGTCGAGGCCGTCGACGTCCCGCGCGTGTAGGTGCCGAGATCGAAGTAGGGCTCCATCGCTGGCGCTCCCGTGGCCGCGTGAGGTCAGCCGGATCCCGGTCCGGACGCGGCTCGTGGCAAGGTAAAAATAACGATCTGATCAGGCTGCCGGAGGAGGGCTGATGTCGCCGACGTTGGAGGTCGTAGGGCGCGAGTCGGAGATCGATTCGGTTCACGACTTCTTGGAGGCAGTTCCGGGGGGACCGATCGCGTTGCTCATCGAAGGTGAGATCGGGATCGGGAAGACGACGCTCTGGAGGGAGGGCATCGCCGAAGCCGGTGAGCGGGGACTGCAGGTGCTCACGAGCAGGCCGGTCGAGGCCGAGATCGCGCTGCCGTTCGCCGTGCTCGGTGATCTCCTCGGAGACGTGCCAGACGCTGCGCTCGGGCGGCTTCCCGACCCGCAACGCGAGGCCCTCGAAGTTGCGCTGCTGCGAGCTGGAACGAAGCGTGGAGGGTTGCAGCGCCGAGCGGTCGCGCTCGGCGTCCTCGGTGCTATTCGAGTGCTCGCCGAGGACACGCCGCTGGTCCTGGCGATCGACGACGCGCAGTGGCTCGACCCACCTTCGGCCGATGCCCTCGCATTCGCGGCCAGGCGATTGCGCGACGAACCGATCGGCTTGCTCCTCGCGCGACGCGCGGAGGCGAGCGAAGAATCTCGCGTTGAGCTCGAGACCGCTCTGGACTCTGACCGCCTGACACGGCTCGTCATCGGCCCGCTCGATATCAGGTCACTCGATCGTCTTCTGCGGGCGCAGCTCGGCAGGCAGTTTCTCCGCCCCGCGCTCGTCGAGCTGCAGCGGGTGTCGGGAGGCAATCCGTTCTTCGCGCTCGAGCTTGGCAGGGCGCTGCTCACGCGCGATGTCTCCCCCGCGCCGGGGGAGCCGCTGCCGGTGCCCGCGACTCTCAACGAGCTCGTTCGGGAGCGGCTAGCCGGAATCCCTGCCGCGGCGAGGGAGGCGGCGCTCGTTGTCTCGGCGCTCTCGCGGCCGACCGTCGAGCTCGTGGCTGCCGCCGCCGGCGGTGGGGGTGGGGCGGCCGCGCTCGAGAAGGCGGCAGCCGCCGGAGTCCTGGAGGTCGCCGACGGCCGCGTTCGGTTCTCACATCCGCTGCTCGCCTCGGTCGTCTACGCGCAGACACCGCCGGCTCGGAGACGCGAATTGCACGCCCGCTTGGCGGAGATCGTCGACGATCCGGACGAGCAGGCGCTCCATCTCGCCCTCGCTGCGAGCGGTCCCGATGCCCAGGTGGCCGCGACCGTCGAGGATGCTGCCCGACGGGCAAGAGCACGTGGCGCTCCGCAAGCCGCAGCGGAGCTCTGGGACCGGGCACGAATGCTCACGCCGCCCGATGACGCCGACGCTTGGAGGCGGACGATCGAAGCCGGGGAGTGCCATCTCGAGGCGGGGGACACCGACCGGGCGCGACTTCTTCTCGAAGAAGTGGTGGCGCGCCTTCCTCCGGGTCGCGAGCGCGCCTTCGCGCTCACGCGCCTCGCTTGGGTCAGAGCGTTCGGGCATGGCTTCCGCGTCTCCGCCGATCTGTTCCGCGATGCTCTCGCAGAGATCGGAGACGATCCTGCGGCGCGCATCGAGATCGAACGGGGACTCGCATGGAGCATCCACGAGACCGGTGACGTCGCGGCGGCCGAGCCTCATGCGCGTGCGGCGCTCGAGCTCGCCGAGCGTCTCGAGGAGCCCGGCCTGCTCGCAAGCGCACTGGCGGACATGGCCTTCTTTCAAACCATTCGCGGGCGAGGAATTCCAACTGCGCTCATCGAGCGCGCCCTCGAGCTCGAAGAAGACACGGAAGACGAGTGGAGGTCGATCCTCGGACGCACCCGACCCGCCTGGGTTCACGGGATGTTGCTCGAGTGGGCAGGCGATCTCGATGCTGCTCGTTCGACGCTCACTGCGCTTCGCGACACCGTGCTCGCGCGCGGCGACGAGCACACCTTGGGCTACGTGGCACCCCGCCTCGGTCAGGTCGAGTGCCTGGCCGGAAACTGGGAGCTCGCTTCGCACTACGCCGCCGAGTGCTTCGAGATCACCGCGCAGACCGGCCAGGAAAACCAGCGCACGTTCGCACTGGCGATCAGGGCACGCGTCGATGCGCACCTCGGACGCGTGGCCGAAACGCGTGCCGCGACCGACGAGGGGCTGCCGCTCGCGCTCGCAGTCGGCGTCGTCCCCGCCCACCTGGAGATGCTCGCAATCCGCGGGTTCCTCGAACACTCGCTGGGCGAGGCTCGCGAAGCCCATCGCTTTCTCGGCCCGCTTCCCCGCGCCGTTGCCGAAGCGGGGTTCGGCGAGCCGGCGCTGTTTCGCTTCCACGGCGATGCGATCGAGACCCTGCTGGCACTTGGTGAGCACGACGCCGCGACGGCGCTCCTCGCCGAGTTGGAGGAACAGGCCCGTGCAACGGGCCGCGTGTGGGCGCTTACGATCGCGAGCCGCTGCCGCGCGCTGCTCAGCGCCGCGGCCGGGGAGAGCGACGCCGCGTACGCAAGCCTCGACCGCGCGCTCGAGCTACACGAACAACTCCAAGAGCCGTTCGAGCGCGGGCGCACTCTTCTCGTACGCGGGACGCTGCAACGCCGGAATCGCAAGAAGCGTCCAGCCAGAGAATCGCTGACGCAAGCTCTCGCGGTGTTCGACGAACTCGGCGCGAGGCTGTGGTCCGAGAGGGCTCGGGCCGAGTTGAGGCGGATCGGGGGACGGGCGCCCGCAACACCCGGCGTGCTCACGCCGACCGAGGAACGAGTCGCTGCCCTCGTCGCTGCCGGACGCACGTACCGCGAGGTGGCGGACGCCTTGTTCATCAGCCCGAAGACGGTTCAGTGGAACCTCTCGAAGATCTATCGGAAGCTCGGCGTTCGTTCCCGCGCCGAACTCGCCGCCAAGCTGGCCGCCGGTCAAACTCCAGCCGTTCCGCCGGTTCCCGAGTAGGTCGTCGCCTCCCAAAGACCGGCGGCTCCGCCGATTTCGCGCTGGCTCGTCCCGGCCTACCGTCGCGTCAGGTGATCCGCAGCGGAAAGGAGGAGACGTGAACATCGCAAGCACCATCGGTCGGATCGCAGCGGTACTCGCCACGGTGAGCGCACTGACGGCGCTCGCGGGAGTCGCTCAGGCGGGAACGTCGAGGCCGCCGAGCATGTCGAAGGCGGAGTACCAGGCGCTCATGCTCCGCAGCGAGGCGCTCAACCAGGAGTACGGGCTCGGCCCGCAGAGTGCGGTGCCCCAGGGCATGACCTCAGCCGAGTACCGGGCGCTGATGCTCCGCAGCGAGGCGCTCAACCAGGAGTACGGGCTCGGCAAGCAGAAGGCAGCCGCCGTCACATCGCAACCCACGAACTCGACTCGGGGCTTCGCGTGGGGAGCTTTCGGGATCGGCGCCGCCGTGATGTTCGGTCTCGCGCTGCTCGCCGGCGGCTTCTTCGTCCGCTACCGGCTTCTCGCCACGCGCCGCGGGCTCACCCCCTATAGGACGACCTGAACGACGAGCACCGAGCGGCGAGGACACCGTTACGACACGGCGATGAACCGGAACCGCATCACGGTCGATCGCTCTCCCTCATGAAGACGACCGCGGCGCGCTTGAGGATCTCGCGCTCCTGGCGAAGCACGCGCTTCTCGCCCTGAGCTCGCGCAGGCGCGCCCGCTCGTCGCTGGTCCGGACATCCGTGCGCTCACCGCGGTCGGCCTCGTGGTGGTGCAGTTGCGCAGCGTCTGCTCGGTGCAGCCGAGCTCGCGGCCCGGCTCGGCCGGCGTTCGGGCGCCCGAGCGCAGGATGGCCAACGCCCCGCGGCGGACCTTGGCCGGAAAGGGGGGTCGCGTCTTGCCATCACCGCTCCTTCCTCGGGCGTCTGCCCGAAAGGGTCGCGGTGGTTGAACGAGGGCGGGTCAACTTCACCTCGACTGCTCGCAGCAGGCCTGCGCTTGGGCATCGAGCCAACCTCCCAGGTCGGCGGCGCTGTTGCCCTCGATGATGTCGATCACCACCTTGGCCGGCAGGTTGACCCGCCCGGTGGCGAAGAGCGTCGGGTGGTCCTTGGTCGCCGACAGCCAGGTGGTTTCATCGACGCCGAGCGCCCGGACCGCGCCGACCCGATCCGGGTCATCGACCAGGGGCTCTCCGTGGTCGCGCACCGCCCCTCATGCCGGCAACGAGGCCGAGGCTGCGGAGCTGCTGAACGCCCACCTGCGGCGCAGCAGCCGGACGGCGACGGGAATCGTGGGGAGTCTTTACGCCCCCGTCAGCGGTTCAGAG
The DNA here is from genome assembly GCA_963808825.1 of Miltoncostaeaceae bacterium. Lineage (GTDB taxonomy): Bacteria > Actinomycetota > Thermoleophilia > Miltoncostaeales > Miltoncostaeaceae > DATAGF01. The sequence goes on from CAWEGW010000009.1 coordinate 148,164, forward strand.
CGGTTCCAGGCGGGACTGCCGTCGCTCAACGGGCCTGCCCAGATGCCGCTTGCGATGGGGCATCTGGGCGCGAAAGCGGAGGGGGAGGGATTTGAACCCCCGTCGGACGGAACCGCCCGAAACGGTTTTCGAGACCGCCGCATTCGACCGCTCTGCCACCCCTCCGCGGGGCAGGCTAGCACGGGGTTTCCGGGCTCCCGGGCTCGCCGTGGAGGCCGCTCAGGCGGTGTCGCCGGGCGGGGGCTGGGGGCGACCGTACGCTACGATCGCGCGCCCGGGGAGAGGTGTCCGAGCGGCCGAAGGAGCGCGACTGGAAATCGCGTAGGCGGGACCTCTCGCCTCGAGGGTTCAAATCCCTCCCTCTCCGTGGCGCGGCGGGGGCGCGCGGTCAGAAGTCCCCGCCGCCCCCGAAGTCCCCGCCGCCCCCGAAGTCGCCGCCGCCGCCCCAGTCGCCGCCCCCGCCGCCGCCCCAGTCGCCTCCGCCGCCCGGGTCCTCCCCGGGCGAGCCGTAGGCCGGGCCGCCGCCCAGCGCGCCGCCGAGGAGGATCCCGAGCAGGGCGCCGCCGATCAGCGGGCCCCCGATGCCGCCGCCGCCCATCCGGGACGTCTGCCAGTAGGGGACCGGGCCGCGGGCGGTCTCGACCTCGCGGTAGTCGGGCTGGCGGCCGGCGCTCATCCGGTCGGCGCAGTCCTGGCAGGTGGGGATCTCGGCCACCTCGCCGTCGGGCCCGGCGACCTGGACGCTGGTCACCGCCTTCCCGTGCTGCGGGTTGAAGGTGCAGAGGCCCTCGAGCAGCGGCTCCTCCTCGGCCTCCTCGACGGGACGTCCGTCGAGCGTGGCGCGGGCGCGGCGGGCGGCCCGCAGGCCCTTCTCGAGGAGGTCGCCGGCCTGCTCGACCTGGGCGGGGGTCGGCTTGGGGAGCGCGAGGAGCTCGCGCGCCTCGCCGTAGGCGAGCGCCGCCGCCTCGTAGTCCGCCTTCGCCGCGGCGGCCCGCTCGCCACCCATCTCCATGTCGCCGTCGAGGTCCGCGATCTGCGCGGCCAGCCCGTCAACCATGGGGTCGAGCTCGGCCCGGTTGGCCGCCTCGGTCTGCTCGAGCCGGCGCCGCTGCGCGCGCCTGCTGAGCAGGAGCGCCGCGCCGCCGCCCACCACGATCAGCCCGCCGATGATGACGAGCCCGGCCACGCCGCCGCTGCTGACGCCGCCGCCGTCGTCCGACGAGCCGCCGCCCTCGACGGACGCGCCGGACTCCTCTGCGAGGCGCTCGGCGACGGCGATCGTGCCCTCGACCGGGTCGTCCCGCAGCGTGTCCACCTCCGACTCGAAGGCCGCCTGCTCGGCCGAGGTGGGGGCTGGGGAGTCGATGCGCAGGTTGCCCGGCGACAGCACGAACACGGCCCACTCGGAGCCCACGGCCTCGCGGACCGAGCGCGCGTAGGCGGTCGGGTCGGGAGGCTGCTCGGCGAGCACGACGTACTTGGTGGGCCGTCCCGCTTCGGCGAGCGCGGCGGCCGAGCCCTCGAGCTCGGCGCGGTCGTCGTCGCTCACCGGCGCCCCGCTCTCGATCGCCACGTCGTCCTGGCGCAGCTCCGACGGGGCGACCACGGCGACGGCGGGCGCCGCGAGCGCGAGGATCGCGGCGAGGGCGAGGAGGACGACCGCCGAGCGGCCATGGAGGCTCACCAGGCCAGGATCACAGCACTGACGAGCCGCCGCAAGAGCGGCCGCGGCCCTTCCGCCGGGCGCCCGCGGTTCGTAGGCTCATGGGGGCGGGTCCACCACGACAAGGGGTGACGATGAGCTTCTTCAGTCGCCTGAAGGCGATCTTCCAGGCGAAGGCCAACAAGGCGCTCGACGCCGCCGAGGACCCGAGGGAGATGCTCGACCTCGGCTACGAGAAGCAGAGGGAGATGCTGCAGCAGGTGCGCCGCGGCGTTGCCGACGTCGCCACCAGCAAGAAGCGCCTCGACCTGCAGATCGAGAAGCTCACGGCGAGCTCGGCGAACCTCGAGTCGCAGGCCAAACAGGCGCTCGGGGCGAACCGGGAGGACCTCGCCCGCGTCGCGCTCGAGCGCAAGGCGGGGGTCGAGGCCCAGATCACGAGCATCCAGGCCCAGCGCGACCAACTGCAGGCCGAGCAGGAGAAGCTCGTGATGGCCGAGCAGAAGCTGACGACCAAGATCGAGTCCTTCCGGGTGCAGAAGGAGACGATCAAGGCGCAGTACACGGCCGCGGAGGCACAGACCAAGATCGGCGAGTCGCTGAGCGGCATCGGCGAGGACATGGCCGACGTCGGGATGGCGATGGAGCGCGCGGAGGACAAGGTGCAGACCATGCAGGCGCGCGCCGGCGCCATCGACGAGCTGCTCGAGTCGGGCGCCCTCGACGACCTCACGGCGAACGGCGACGCCATCGACAAGGAGCTCGCCCAGATCTCGTCGGCCGGCGCGGTCAACGCCGAGCTCGCGGCGCTCAAGCAGCAGCTCGGGACGGGCTCCGCCCCGGCCGGGCAGATCGGTTCGGGGGGTGGGTCGTGATCGTGCGCATCCTCGGCCTCGGCCAGTTCAGGCTCGAGGCGGACGACCTGCCCGCCGTCGAGGCGGCCGACGACGCCGTCGAGGCGGCCATCGCCGCCGGAGACGACCGGGCCCTCCGGCTCGCCATCAGCGACCTCATCGACGTGATCGTCGAGACCGGCGACCCGGTGCCGGACCAGGAGTTCGTGCCCTCCGACGTGGTCGTCCCGCCGGCCGACACGACCCTCGAGGACCTCGCCTCGATCGGCGCCGACGGCGAGGAGGGGCTGATCCCGGGGTAGCCCTGCGCAGCATCGGGCCGGCCAGGCGCCGGTGGTATCCTGGCCGACCTCGGGCAGTTAGCTCAGCGGGAGAGCGCCCGCCTCACACGCGGGAGGTCGCTGGTTCAATCCCAGCACTGCCCATGGTCGAACGCCCGGCCTTCAGCGACTGGAGCGTGACGACCCGGTAGGGCCCGCCGGTAGGGCAGCGCGCACTACGCGACCCTCAGGCGGGGTCCTGGATCAGGCCGAAGAGGTTGTCCTCGGCGTCGGTCACGAGCGCGACGAGGCGACCGCCGCCAACGTCCTGGGGCGCCTGCTTCTGGGTACCTCCCGCGCCGACGATCGCGGCCGACGCGGCCTTGATGTCGTCGACGTGCCAGTACGGCGTCGGGCCGACGAGGCCCTGGCGGTGGCCGTCCGGGACGAGGCCGACCTCCTGTCCGTCGAGGGTCCACCCGACGTAGTACGGGCTGTCATTGGTGGGCTCGCCGAGCAGGGCGGCCCAGGTGGCCTTGGCGGCGTCGAGGTCCTGGACGGGGGTCAGCACGGTCTTGAACAAGGTGTTCTCTCCTTGGGTCGTGCTCGGGTGTGCTCGCTCAGGGCGAGGAGGGGACCAGACCGAGCTTGGCTGCGACCGGCTCGATGCTCAGCTCCATGAGGAACTGCAGCGCGTCGGACGGCTCGTACTCCTTCATCCGGGCGACGACGCCGGCCTTCGCGCCCTCGGGCTTCGACCAGTCGGCGCTCGAGACGGCGTCGAGGAACGCCTCGATGTAGCCGCGCTGCCAGTCCCACATCTCGGGACCGACCGGACCGCCGTGGCCGATGTGGAAGACGGCGTCGTCGGGGAAGCGGCCGCGCAGCCGCTCGATGTTGGCCAGCCACTTCTCGTAGAAGCCGTCGGCGAGGTAGCAGTGGGTGTGGTCGTAGATCTGGTCGCCGAGGAAGACGGTCCTCGCGTCGTCCCCGAGCACCCACGGGCTGTCGTGCGGCGACTCGCTCGGGCCGAGGTCGATGACGGTGAACGTGACGCCGTCGAAGGTCACGCTCTCGCCGTCCTCGATCGGCGTGTTCGGGAAGACGCGGTTCGACGGCCACTCGTCGCCGAACATCGGCCCGACGATCCGGTCCTTGAGGGCGTCGTCGGCGGCGATGGTGTCGATCACCCCCTGCGGGGCGATGATCGGGACGTCGTCGCCCGCGACGATCTCGCCCAGTCCGGCGTAGTGATCGGGATGGGAGTGCGTCACGAGCGCGGCCCGGAGCGGCTTGCCGAGCGTGTCGAGGGCCGCGCGCATCTCCCTCGCCGCGGAGACGGTGAGGAGCCCGTCGACGGCGACCACGCCGGACCCGGTCTCGACGAGGTAGGCGTTCACGAACGCTCCATCGTGCTGTTCGGGGAAGCGGTGGACGGTTGGATCGGACCGCACGCGAGTCCCTCCTCCGACCTAGACGCCGAGCGCCTCGATCACCAGCTCGGCGACCTTCGCCCCCGAGTACTGCTGCTGGCCGGTGATCAGGTTCTGGTCGCGGACCGCGAAGGCCTTGAGCAGCCCGGCCTGGACGAAGTTGGCCCCGCGCGCGCGCAGCTCGTCCTCGACCCGGTAGGGCATGACCGTCATGCCGACGGCGGCGTCGCTGTAGTCCTCCTCGACGTTGGAGAACCCGGTGACGGTGCGGCCCTCCACCAGGTACGAGCCGTCCGAGAGCGTGACGTCGATCAGCGCCGACACGCCGTGGCACAGGGCGGCGGTCGGCCGCTCGGCCTCGAAGAAGCGGGCGATGGCGCGCTTGAGGTCGTCGTGGTCGCGGAACTGGAACATCGGCCCCTGGCCGCCGCAGACCACCAGCGCATCGAACGCGTCGAGGTCGAGGTCGCGCAGGGCCGGCGTGCGCTCGAGCCGGCCGGCGATCTCTGGCGTGTGCAGCGAGCCCATCGAGATCACGTCGTCGGCCGACCAGCGGCTCTCGTCGCGCGGGTCGCTCATCGCGTCGATCTCGACCCTGCCGCCCTCGGGGGAGGCGACGGTCACCTCGTAGCGGACCCTGGTGAACTCGTGGAGCGGGTGGAAGAGCTCGGCGGCCCAGAAGCCCACGGGCCAGCCGGTGGTCGTCGAGACGCTCGGATTGGCCACCACCATCAGCACTGCCGGGCGGCGGGCGCGCGTGGTGTCGACGACCTCGTGGTGGACCTCGGGCGGGGTCGCGGGGCCGCTCACGCCCTCACCTCCGCCGGCGCCCGCGCCAGGAGCGGGCAGATGGCCTCGGTGTCGGTGATCATCGCGTCGCCGGCGAATGTCAGCCCCTCCAGGACGCGCCGGCCGGCGGCCTCGTCGCGGCCGCCGCAGGCGTCGGCCACCACCACGGGGATCAGGGCCAGGTCGGCGGCGTGGAGAACGGTCGGCCCGATGCCGACCTCCAGGGCCACGCCCACGACCGCGAGCGCGCTCAGGCGGCAGTCGCGCAGGACCAGCTCGAGCGGGGTCCCCACGAAGGCCGACATGCCGATCTTGTCGAAGACGGCCTCGCTCGGCAGCGGCGCCACCTCGGGGGCGATCTGGAACTGGGGCGAGTCGCGCGGGAAGGCCGGCCGCACGTCCGCGACCCGCTCGACCCGCTGCCAGGCCATCGCGGCGCGCAGCTGGGCGACGCCGCTGACCTCGGTCGGCAGCGACATGTGGCGCGTGAAGAAGACCCGGTAGCCGCCCTGGCGGGCGGCGCCCAGGACCTCGCCGACGCGGGCGCTCACCTGCGCCGCGGTCGGGAGCTGGCTCAGGACGCCGACCTGCATGTCGTAGACCAGCAGCCCCATCCGGCCGGGGTCGCAGACGTCCTCGAGCGTCTGCGGGATCTCGATGCCGTAGGCGCGCTGCATGGTCAGCCCTCCCCGCTCAGGGCCGCGGGCCGGTCCGGCGCCAGCGCCGCTCGAGCGAGGGCGGCCGGCTCGAACTGGCTCTCGAGCATCACCGGCGCCATCAGGGCGACGAAGGACCACTCGAGGTAGCCCGCCTTGGTCATCGGGAAGTCGTCGACGTAGGCCCGGGCCTCCTCGACGCTGTCGAGCTCGAACACGATCACGACGCCGGGCTCGTCGGCCCGGGCGTAGTTCTCCCGGACCACGCCCGCCTTCCAGAGCCGCCAGGCGTTGGCGACCTCCTCGGCGAGGAGGGGCTCGATCGTCTCCATGGTGACGCCGGGCTTGAAGCGATCGAAGGCGATGATCTTCACGGCAGAGCCTCCTCAGGCCCCGGCCTGCTGAGCCGAGCCTCTCGGGGCGCCGGGCAGCGAGCTCACCAGGCCCGGGAGCTCGTCCAGCCGGGGCGCGAAGAGGTTGTGGAGCGGCTTCACGTCGATCGTGACCTCGTGCTCCATCCCCACGGCCGCCGATGCCGGCGCCAGGCGGTCATCCAGGAACCGCTGGAACCCCTCCGCCTCGTCCCAGATCTCGACGACGCGGAAGCCGAAGTCGGTCGGGACGGTGAGGTGCAGGTAGATGCCGCCCTCCGGTCGCCTCTCCACCCCGAGCTCGTCCATGACGGCTCGGTACTCGGCGGCGGTCAGGTCGGTGATGTCCAAAGTGGTGACGACGGTCATGGTGCGGAACCTCCGGTTCGGGGCGCATTCACTCTCGTGCTGGTTCGTCTGCTCGGCTGGTTCGTCACCCCTCATCGCTCGAGCAGGCGCAGGCCGACGTCGCGAGGGACGCCGGCGTAGGCGATGCTCACCGCGAGCATCATGGCCGGCTCCACCAGCCGGGCCGCCTGCAAGGGCCCGGCGTTGACCGGGTGGGCGCCGAGGTCTCGGACCAGGTTCCCGACGACCCCCTTGGCACGGTCCTCGTCGCCGCAGAGGAAGACCGTCGGCGCCAGGTCGCAGTCGTAGGCCAGCGGCGGGCTGGCGATGGCGTGGGCGAAGGGGGGCAGTGCCGAGACGACCAGGGCACCGGGCGCGCGACGCGCGACCTCCTCGGCCGCCGAGTTGTCGAACCCGACGGCCAGGCCCGTCAGGTCGGACCTCACGGCGTTGACGCACGACCACAGCACCCGACCGGAGAGCGGGCCGGCGTCGGCCAGGGCGGCGTCGACGGCCGCGAAGGGGACCGCCAGGACCACGACGTCGCCGAAGGCCACCGCGTCCGCGTTCGAGCCGACCGCCGCCCCCTGGCGAACGGCGGCGTCCTGCGCGGATGCCGCCCCGCCGAACATGATCGCGTGGCCCGCGCGCCCGAGCCGCTCGCCGAGCGCGGAGCCCAGGCTGCCGGCGCCGATGATGCCGAGGTTCATCGACGAGAGCACGGGGGCCGGCGCGAATCCATCCCCAGCAGCGTCGTCCGGGGGCGGTCGGCGCGCAACACGCAGGCCGTCTGGCTCGATACCGGTCGCGTATGGCGCCGCCGCGTGCGATGGTGACGGGACCCCGCCGGGCCAGGAGCGGTGAGGGCGTGCTCGAGCTTCGCCACCTGCGGTACTTCGTGGCGGTCGCCGAGGAGCTGAACTTCAGCCGGGCGGCCGAGCGGCTCCACATGGCCCAGCCGCCCCTCAGCGCGGCCATCCGCCAGCTCGAGCAGGAGCTGGGCACCCAGCTCCTGCTGCGCACCTCCCGCGAGGTGCGCCTGACGGAGGCCGGCCGCGCGTTCCTCGACGGGGCCCGCCGGACGCTCGCGGAGCTCGACCGGGCGGCCGGCGACGCCCGGCGGGCGGGGGCCGGGGAGCTCGGCCGCGTGCGCGTCGGCTTCAGCTGGAGCGCGCGATTCCAGACGCTTCCCGCGATCGGGGCCGCGTTCCACGGGAGCCATCCCGACGTCGCCCTCCTCACCGAGGAGATGTGGAACGCGCGCATGCTGCCGGCCCTGCGCTCCAGCGCGATCGACGTGGCGGTGTCGCTCTGCGCCGAGGTCGCATCCGAATTCTCCTACGAGACGATCCGCAGCGAGTCCCTCGTCGCGCTCCTGGCCGCGACCCATCCGCTCGCCGGACGCGAGGCGCTCGAGCTCAGGGCTCTGGAGGCCGACGCGTTCCTGCTCTTCCCCCGGGAGCTCGCCCCTCGCCTGTACGACTTCCTCGTCGGCCTGTGCCGCCGTGCCGGCTTCGAGCCGGCGAGCCGCAGCGTGTCGTTCCACAGCGGATGGGACCTGGAGATCCTCGGCGACGTCCAGAGCGTGGCCCTGGTCCCGGCATCGGTCGTGCGCGATCCCCCAGAGGGGATGGCCGCAGTTCCGGTCGCGGATCCGCCGGACCAGATCCCCACGGCGCTGGTCTGGCGCACCGACGACCCCAGCCCGGTCAACCGGGCGTTCCGCGAGGCGGCGCGCGCGGTCGGGTGGCCGAGGTCGGGCGCGGGGCCGTCCGCGCCGTCGTGAGGACTCAGCGCTCCGCATGCCGCCGGGCGAAGTCTCGGATCAGGCTCGCGAGGATCGGGGCGCGCTCGGGCGTCGGGCCCTCGTGGCTCAGCCATGGGCAGACGGCCAGCTCGGCGTTGGGCAGCGCCCGGTAGAGCGACACCGACAGCTCGAGGGTGAAGAGCTCGTCCCGGTCGCCGGCGAGCACCAGCACCGGCGTCGTGATCGCCTCGAGCCGATCCTGGCCCAGGCCCTCGTAGTCGAGCCACATCCCCGCGGTCTGCCGCACGAGCGCCCGCCACCGCTCGGCCCCGCCCGGATGCTGGGCCTTGACCTCGTCGGCCCACTCGCCGAGCTGAGCCTCGAGGCGGGCGAGGTCCGGGACGCCGTTCGGGTCGGCCCCCAGCAGCGCCCGGTGAGCCTCCCGCAGCCCGCCGGCGTCGAAGTCCGGATAGGCGCCACCCACGATCAGCGCGCTCGCGCAGCCGGGGTGGCGTGCGCCGAGCTCGAGGGCCACCTGCCCCCCGTCGCTCCAGCCGCCGACCACCGGGCGGCCGAGCCCCAGCGCCGCGATGAGGGCCGCCGTGTCGTCGGCGAGACGGGCGTAGGAGAGCTCCCCGGACGGATTGGTCGAGCGCCCGTGCCCGCGGCTGTCAGGCGTGATCACGCGGAAGCCGTCGGCGAGCTCGGGAAGGAGCGGCTCCCAGTGGGTGCCGGACGAGAGCCCACCGTGGAGGAGGATCAGGGGCGCGCCGCCGCCGTTGTCCCCGTAGTGGATGCTCGCCCCGTCCACCTGGACGAAGCGGCTCGACCGGTCAACGTCCATCTCGTCCTCCCGCGGGAGTGGAGTCGTGGGTGCGATCGGATCGCCTCAGCACGGACGACCGCCCGCCGGGACGCGGTCTGGCTCGGGCCCCCCGGCCGCTCCGAGCTCCGAGCCCGCCCGCACGCGACGAAGCAGCGAGACGGCGACGATTGCCGCGCCGATCGCGAGCGCGGCGCTCAGGGCGGCGGCCACCTGCAGCGCCTGGGTGAACGCCTCCTCGGCCGCATCCACCAGCTCGACGCCCAGCCGCGCCGGCAGCTCGCCGGCCGCCGCCACCGCGGTGCCCAGGGTGTCGCGGGCGGCCTCGGCCGACTCGGGCGGGACGCCGGCCGGGAGGGCATCGTCCATCTGCCCGCGGTAGACCGCGGTGCCGACGGCGCCGAGGACCGCGATGCCGAGCGCGCCGCCGAGCTCGGAGCTGGTCTCGGAGATCCCCGCGGCCGCCCCCGCCCGCTCCGGTGGGACGCTTCCCACCATCAGGTCTGCGGCGAGGGTGTAGAGGGGGGCGAGACCGAGCGCGAAGACCACGGAGCCCGTCACCACGGTCTCCAGCGCGCGATCCCCGTCGACCTGGGTGAGCAGCGCGAAGCCGGCGCCGGCGAGGGCGAGGCCGCCGGCGATCACGAAGGCCGGCCGGATCCGGCTCACGAGCAGGGGGGTCAGCAGCGCGCCCACGATGAAGGCGCCGGCGTAGGGCACCGTCCAGAGCCCGGCCTCGAGCGGCGACAGCCCGAGGACAAGCTGCAGGTACTGGGCGATGAAGACGGCGATGCCGAAGTTCACGAAGAAGCCGAACGTGTTGGTGGCGAGCGCCGCGTCGAAGGCGGCCACCCGGAAGACGCCCGGGTCGATCAGCGGATCGGCCAGGCGTCGCTGCCGCCGCACGAAGGCCGCGGCGGCGGCGAGGCCGACGACGATCGACAGGGCCGCGGTCGGCCCCAGGCCGTCCTGGGCGATCGCCTTGAGGCCGTAGATCACCGCCAGCACGGCCAGGAGCGAGACCCCGGCGCTGACCAGGTCGAGCCGGCCCGCCTCGGGGTCCCGGTACTCGGGCAGCCAGCGTGGCCCGACCACGAGCAGCAGGCCCATCACCGGCAGCGCCGGAAGGAACACAGAGCCCCACCAGAAGAACTCCAGGAGCAGCCCGCCGATCAGGGGCCCGACCGCGGCACCGACGGAGAAGCTGGTGATCCAGACCCCGATCGCGAAGGTGCGCTGGCCCGGCTGCTCGAACATGTTGCGGATCAGCGAGAGCGTCGAGGGCGCCAGCGTCGCCCCGGCGATCCCGAGGAGTGCGCGGGCCGCGATCAGCATCTCCGCGCTGGTCGAGAACGCCGCCACCACCGACGCGGCGCCGAAGGCGCCGGCGCCGATCAGGAGCAGGCGGCGGCGGCCGATGCGATCACCCAGCGTCCCCATCGTGATCAGCAGCCCGGCCACCATGAAGCCGTAGATGTCCACGATCCAAAGGAGCTGGGAGCTCGTGGGCTGAAGGTCCTCGCTCAGGGCCGGGAGCGCGAGGTTCAGCACGGTCAGGTCCATCGCGTAGACCGCGCACGGGAGGGCGAGCACGGCGAGTCCGACCCACTCCCGGCGGCCCGCCCTTGGGGGCGCGGGCGCGGTCACCGAGTCCTGCCGAGGTCAGAGGTCCGGGGCATTCCAAAGGTACTGACGGCCGGCGCGGCGAAACTCACCGCGAGGGCTCTTCAGCGTCGTCCGGGGGCGGTCGGTGCGCAACACGAGCGCCGTCTCGCTCGATACCGGTCGCGTATGACGGGCCGCGTGCCGTGGTGACGGAGCCCGCCCGAGAGCGGCTGCCGGCTCCCCTAGTCCTCCACCTTCGTGAAGGTGTTGTGCATCCACGGCCTCCACTCGCCGCTCTCGTCGCGCAGCCACCACGCCACCGAGAGCGTGCCGCCGGGGTCGAGCTTGATCCTCCCTCCGTCGTCCAGCGCGTACTGGAACCGCGCCGGTCCCTCGAAGGCGAGCGTGGACCCATCGACCTTGCCCCGATAGCGATTGCCGTCCTCGGTGAACGGCCCGTTGTTGCTGAAGAAGACGATGCGGAACTCCTCGGCCTCGGCGTCGTAGCCCCAGTAGTTGACGCCCTTCTGGGCCGGCTCGTCGCCGAAGACCGTCTCGTAGCTGCTCACGAGGAAGTAGCCGCCGTCGAGCCAGCGGAACGTCTCATCGCTGACGACCGGTACGCCGGGACCGATCACGCCGTCCCGGGTGTGATCCTCGGCTCTCCAGGTCCCCACAAGGGGCTCGAGGCGCCGGAGCTCCGGGTCCGGCGGCGGTGCCGCAAAGGCTGATCGCTCGCTCATATCCTTCCCCACGGCCCGTGTCTCCCCGCTCGGGGCCGCCTCGCGCGGCCCTCTGCAAGTAGAACCGCGGCCTGCCGCCGAACTCATCGCCGGACCCCCGCCAGGCACCCCCGGCCCGCGCCTCTCTCGGGCGCGGATATCGCATAGCCTCACGGCAGTGGGCGCCGCCGGCTCGAGCCGACGTGAGCAGGAGCTGCTCGACGCGATCCGCCGGGGAGACGAGGACGCGTTCCGCCGTCTCGTCGAGCCTCACCGCGCGGATCTGCATGCCCACTGCTACCGGATGCTCGGCTCGCTCCACGACGCGGAGGACGCTCTGCAGGAAGCCCTGCTCCGAGCGTGGCGCGCGCTCCCGCGGTTCGAGGGGCGAGGCCTGCTGAGGCCCTGGCTCTACAGGATCGCGACCAACGCGTGCCTCGACGCGCTCGCGCGACGGCCCGGGCGCGTGCTTCCGATCGAGCGCGGCCCCCCCGCCGGGCCGGACGACGAGCCCGGCGCGCCGCTCGCCGAATCGGTCTGGCTGGAGCCCTACCCCGATCTGGCGATCGGGCTGGGCGACGGGCACGCCACTCCCGAGGCCCGCTATGAGCGACGCGAGGCGGTGGAGCTCGCGTTCATCGCGGCGCTGCAGCACCTGCGTGCGCGACCGCGCGCGGTGCTGCTCTTGCGCGACGTGCTCGGCTTCTCGGCGCGCGAGGTGGCCGAGCAGCTCGACACGACCGTCGCCTCTGTGAACAGCGCGCTGCAACGGGCGCGCAGGGCGGCAGACGAGCGGCTCCCCGCGCGGAGCCAGCAGACCACGCTACGAGCGCTGGGCGACGAGGGCGTCCGCGCGCTGGTGGAGCGCTACATGGAGGCGTGGGAGCGTGGCGACGTCGAGGCGATCGCCGCACTGCTCGCCGAGGACGCGACGTTCGCGATGCCCCCCTTCGCGAGGTGGTGGCGCGGCCGAGACGTCATCGCGGCGTTCGCTGCCGAGCCCGTGCATCGCTACCTGCCGGCCCAGGCGAATGGGCAGCCGGCGAACGCCTCCTACCGCTGGGACCCGGAGAGTGGCGCCTACGTCGCCGAGGCGCTCGAGGTCCTCACGCTGGACGGCGCCCTGGTGAAGGAGATGACCGCGTTCATGACGCCCGCGGTCTTCCCGCGCTTCGGCTTGCCTGGCGCGCTTCCCCCAAGGGCGGGTGATGACCGGCACATGGGCCGGTAGCCGACGTGCTCGCCCCCGGGCCGGCGACCCCGGGTCCGGCTCCCGCGCCGCCGCGGCTCGTCCCCACACGGTCACCAAGAACGCGCCAAGGACCGTGCAACCTCGCCGCCAGGCTCCCGGCCTACCGTGGCTCCCGTGCTCGCATCGGTCCTCGGCACGATCGTCACGGTCTACGGCCTCGTCGCCGGGGGATCGTCGCTGCTGCAGGCGCGGCGCATGGTCCGGCGCGGGACCTCGGAGGACGTCTCCCTGTCGTTCCTCGGGATGTACGTCGCCGGGTATGCGCTGTGGCTGGTCTACGGCCTCGCCACCGCCAGCCTCCCGCTGATCATCGTCAACGTCGCCGGCGTGCTGGCAGGGGCATGCACGCTGACGCTGGCGGTCGGCCTCCGGCGCGCTCGAGCGCCTAGACCATCTCCGCCATCGCGAGGATGTCGTCGCGGGAGAACTTGCCCGCCAGGTCAGGGTGCTGCTCTGCCACGTGGCGCTCGACGGTGGCGATCAGCTCGTCTTCCGTCTCCGCGCGCGCGACCTCGCCGCATTCACAGGTCATCGTCAACGCCACCAGGTCCTCCTCACGCTCGCATCAGCTCGAGGAGGCTCGCCGCTCGACCTGTCCTCGACCTTGGTGAGACCTTGCTCGCCGGCCCGACCGCGAGTGGCGCCGGGCGCCGGTCCGAGGAGCAGCCGGTGCAGCGCCTGGAGCTCGGCGCTCGGCGCGGTGCCGAGCTCGTCACGCAGCCGGCATCGAAGAGCGTCGTACACCTGCAGCGCCTCGGCGGTGTTCCCCTGCGCCGCGAGGGCCTCCATGAGGAGCCCGTAGCCTGCCTCCCGGAAGGGCGAGAGCTTCACGAGCGAACGGGCCGATCGCTCCGCCGCGGGGAGCTCGGTTCCGCCGATCCGCAGGCTGGAGGCGCTGACGCAGGCCAGCGCACGGAGCCGGATGTCCTCCAGGCGGCTCCGGAGCTCGACGATCCACGGCGCGTCGACGCCGGGGAGGATGCCCCGGTTGGCGATGTGCAGCGCGACGCGCGCCGCGCCCGCCACGCCGGCCCAGTCGCGGAGTGCGAGGGCGGACTCGGCCCGGTGGATCCCCATCACGGCGGCCTCGAGGTCGATCCAGGCCTCGGGCATCGCGAGCCGCAGGTGTGACCGGCCCTCGACCGACGCCGGGCCGAGCGAGCTGCGGAGCCTCGAGAGCAGGACGCTGAGAGCCGACTCCGGGCTCGAGGGAACGTGGTCAGGCCAGAGCGCCTCGATCAGCTCGTCGCGGCTGACGGCGCGATCCCGGTTGGCCGCCAGGTAAACGAGGAGCAGCGGGCCCTGCCGTCCAGGGAGGCCGGCCTCGACACGGCGCCCGTCGATCTGCACGACCACGCGCCCGCAGATCTGGATTCTCGCTCCCAACCGGACGCCACCCAAGGTTCAGGAAGGGGGCCGGGAACATACCGTCAACCGCATGAGCCGTCACCCCCTCCCGCGAGCCAGATCCGGGCGCGATGCCTCGGGCGGTCGCGTCCTCAAGCGCCGTCGGCGTCGCTCTGGAGCGCCCTGCCGAGCGCGTCAAGCAGCGAGCCGGTGCCCTGCGCCCGCTGGGCCGCGAAGTCGTGGCCGTCGAGGAAGGCGCCGTGCTCGGTGATGCTCAGGCGCGTGCCCGAGCCGTCTGGCGTGAGCTCGACGGTCGCCAGGGAGACCGAGATGCGTGTCCCGTCCATGAGCATCTCGTACGTGAAGACGATGCGTTCGTCCTGGACGATGTCCCAATAGAGCGCTCGATAGGTGTGGACCGGGCCTCCCTCGGGCCCGCCGCTGCTGACCTCGCGTCCGCCGATCCGGAAGTCGAGCTCGTGGCTGAAGCCGACCCAGTGCTCGGGGCCCGTGAACCAGCGCGCCTTCGCGGCCGGGTCGGCCCAGGCGGCGAAGACCCGCGCCGGCGAGGCATCGTAGACGCGGTCGATCGAGAAGCTGCCGTGCTCGAGGGACCGTGTGGTCATCCGCGACTCCTGTTTCCCGGGTCGTCGCCCGTCTCAGCGAGGTAGTGGCCGAGCCGCTCCAGGCGCCGCTCCCAGCCCGCGCGCCGGTCGCCGATCCATCGCTCGGCCGGGCGCAGCACCTCCGGGTCGATTTGGTAGGTGCGGACCCGTCCGATCTTCGTGGAGCGGACGACGCCGCTCCGCTCCAGGACCTGGAGGTGCTGCAGCGCCCCCGGCAACGACATCTCCAACGGCTGGGCCAGATCGCTGGCCGAGGCCGGCCCCAGGCTGAGCCGCTCCACCATGACCACGCGGCTCGGGTCCCCGAGGGCCTTGAAGACACGGTCGACAGCGAGCGCTTGGTTAAGCATTCGCTTTAGTATAGGGGCGCCGGACAGGTCCAGCGGTCTCCCCGAGCGCGTCTCGCGCCTGGCGGGCGCCGGCCCGGGCGGGAGGGTTTCGTCAGCCCCGGCTCGGCCGCGGCATCGCGAGCTCGATCGCCAGGGCGGCGAGGAAGCCGATGATCGCTCGGGCGGCGCGGAAACGGCTGATGGTGGGCTCGGGTCGCATGGGGGCCTCGTGACGGGGTCTGGGTGACGCGTCCACCATCGCGGCCCCGGGTTACGGGCGAATCACGGCCGGCTCACAGGTCCGGCACGACGTCGCCGCCTACATGCGGCCCCCGTCGCTCAGCCGCTCGGGCGGGCGGCGACGCCGGGCCCGATGGAGTGAGCGCGCACGGGGGCGGGTATCGAGCCGTCAGAGGCGATCGGAGGACGGCATGGCGCGCGCGATCTGGTCGGGCAGCATCACCTTCGGGCTGGTGAACGCGCCGGTGAGGATGTACAGCGCCGTCCACGAGGAGGATCTGCACTTCCACCTGATCCACGAGCCCGACGGCGGGCGCATCGGCTACTCGAAGGTCTGCAAGGCCGAGGACGACAAGCCGGTGCCGGACGACGAGATCATCCGGGCCTACGAGTACGCCTCCGACGAGCTGGTGCCGGTGACCGAGGACGACTTCGCGGCCGCCGAGGGCGAGACGCTGCGGCAGATCGAGGTGGTCGACTTCGTCCCCTACGACCAGATCGACCCGATCCACTTCGAGCGGACCTACTACCTCGGTCCCGTGGACGGCGCGGAGCGGGTCTACGCGCTGCTCGCGAGAGCGATGGACGAGTCGGGGCTGGCGGCGATCGGCCGGTTCGTGTTCCACCGCAAGGAGCACCTCGGGGCCATGCGGGTGCGCGATCGCGTCATCACCCTCGAGCGGCTGTACTTCGCCGACGAGATCCGCCCCCACGACGAGATCGCCCCCGACGGCCGGAAGGGGAGGGTCGACAAGGACGAGCTGAAGATGGCGCGCCAGCTGATCGGCGCGCTCTCGGGCGACTTCGACCCCGCGAAGTACGCCGACCGCTACCGCGAGCGGCTGCTCGATGTGATCAAGGCGAAGCGCAAGGGGGAGACCATCCAGGCGGCCCCGGCGCCGGACGACGAGGAGCCCCCGGACCTCCTTGAGGCGCTGCGGGCGAGCCTCGCCGCGCGGGAGGGCAAGGGCGGCGGCCGCCGGTCCGGCGGGTCCGGCGACGCGACGCGGGACGACGTCGGCGAGCTCACGCTCGATCAGCTGCGCGAGCGCGCCCGCGAGGCGGGCATCGCGGGGCGCTCGAAGATGAGCAAGAGCGAGCTGCAGAAGGCGCTCAAGGCCGCGTAGCGGCGGCTCGTCCCCGGCGCAGGAGTAGGGCTCTCCGCCATATCGGACGGCGGCCCTCCGCCTGGGCGGCGCGCGGCGCCGTGGAGAGGCTCGGGTCGTGGCTGCTGGGGCTGATGGCCGAGGGGCGCTCCAACCGCGCCATCGCCCAGGCCCTCTTCATCAGCGACCACACCGTCGAGAAGCACGTCACGGGGATCCTGGGAAAGCTCCGGATCCCCGCGACGTCCGACGACCACCGCCGCGTGCTGGCGGTCCTCACCTACCTCGACTCCTGAGCCGCCGGCGGGCTCAGGCCAGCGAGGCGGCCACCCGCTCGAGGGCGTCCATCGACTCCTGCATCCCGGCCTCCATGCCGGAGTTCACGTGCGCGTCGCGGTGCTCGCGGCTCGAGTGATCCACGAGCAGCGTGAGCGTCGTGCGCCCGTCCGCCTCGGTGAAGGTCAGCGTGTTCAGGGCCTCGCCCTCGGGCATGCCCTCGAACACCTCGGTGGTGACGATCCGCTCGTCCGGGACGAGCTCCCGGTACTCGCCGTGGAAGGCGACCTCGAACCCGCCGTGGGCCACCATGACCCAGCGCCACATGCCGCCGACCCGCAGGTCGATCTCGGCGCTGATCACCTCGCCGCGCTGCCCGCTCCACCACCGCGTGACCAGCTCCGGGGTGGTCCACGCCCGGTACACCAGGTGCCTGGGCGCGTCGAACTCCCGCGTGATGAGGATCTGCTCGTCCGTCGGGAGCGTCACCGTCGCCGTGCCGCTACTCGTCATCTCCACCCTCTCCTTCCGTCAGCTTCAGCTCGTCCAGCACGTCGTCCAGCAACTCGAACCGCTCCGACCACGAGCGCTCGTAGCCCTTCACCCAGTCGTGGATGGGCTTGAGCGCCCGGCCGTTGAGCCGGTACAGCCGCTGCCGTCCTTCGTCGCGCACCTCGACCGCCCCCACCTCTCGGAGCACCCGCAGGTGCTTCGACACCTGCGGCTGGGCCATGCCGAGCAGGCGCACCAGGTCGTTCACCGGGCGCTCGCCGCCGGCGAGGGCGTCGAGGATCTGCCGCCGCCGGGGCTCGGCCACGGCGTTGAACGCGTCGGTGGTGGTCGCCGCCCGTGCCATGTCGGCAAGATATACCGATATAGGAATATGTCAAGCGGCGTAGCCGGCTCGACCTGGGTCGCAGCCGCGTCGCCGAGGACGCGAGCGCGAGCCACGTCTTCGAGTCCTGCTCGGATCACGGTGCGGTCCTGACCGCCAAAATCGCCAAGACCTGCTCGAACCCTCTGTCCGTCGACCGCGCCCGGCGCCACCGCTCGCGGCGCACCGCGAGCGGTTCGGCGGCGGCGTCACCGGGTAGCCGGAGTCAAAAGGCACGAAGGGATACGCCCGATGGACCGCTTTCCCACGGCGACGGCGGGCCTGCCCGCTGCCGTCTCCACCCCGACCGTCAACCTCGCCGACGGCGACCGCTTCGGGCTCGAGATCGCGCCGGTCACCAAGCGCCTGGAGGGCGCGACGGTGCGCATGCTGGCCTACAACGGGTCGATCCCCGGCCCGACGCTCAGGGTCGCGCAGGGCTCGGAGATCGAGGTCACCGTCGTCAACCGGGGCGACATCGAGACGACCGTGCACTGGCACGGCCTCCGCCTGGACTACCGCTCCGACGGGACCCACGAGACACAGGATCCGATCCCGGTCGGCGGCCGCTACACCTGCCGCGTCGCGTTCCCGGACCCCGGCGTCTACTGGTACCACCCGCACGTCCGCGAGGACTACGGCCAGGAGATGGGCCTCTACGGCAACGTCCTCGTGGTTCCGTCCGACCCGGCCTACTGGGGGCCCGTCAACCGCGAGCTGCTGCTGACGCTGGACGACGTGCTGCTCGAGGACGGCGCCATCGCCCCCTTCAGCCGCCACGAGACGAACTACGTCGCGATGGGCCGCTTCGGCAACGTGATGCTGATCTCGGGCGAGCCCGATCTCGCCCTCGAGGCGCGAACCGGCGAGGTGGTGCGCCTCTTCCTCACCAACACGGCCAACACGCGCGTCTTCAACGTGGGCGTCGCCGGCGCCCGGATGAAGCTCGTCGGCGGCGACAGCGGCCGCGGCGAACGCGAGGAGATGGTGGACGCGGTCGTCCTCGCGCCCTCGGAGCGGGCGGTGGTCGAGGTGCTGTTCGACCGGCCCGGGCGCGCGGTGCTCGAGAACCGCACGCCCCTCCGCTCGACCCCGCTGGCCCTCGTGACGGTCGCCGACCAGCCCGTCGAGCCGTCGCTGGCGGCCCGCTTCGAGGAGCTGCGCGCCGACCCCGAGCTGGCCCGGGAGCGGAAGCGGCTCGCGCCGGTCATGGCGGCGGAGCCCGACAAGACGCTCGCCCTCGTCGCGGAGATGGACATGGGCGAGGCGGACGCCGGCCCCTACGGCTGCCCGATGCACCCCGAGGTCGTGAGCGACGCGCCGGGCAGCTGCCCGAAGTGCGGCATGAAGCTGCTGCCGGCCGCGGTCATCGCCGAGGCGGGCGGCGAGCACGACCATGAGCACCACGAGCACGAGCACCACCACGAGCACGAGCACCACTCGCACGAGGCCGCCGACGGCATCGAGTGGGAGGACGACATGGTCGCCGTCAATCGGATGACCACCCCGGCGAACACCCGCTGGAAGCTGATCGACCGGGCGACGGGCGCCGAGAACGCCGCGATCGACTGGCGCTTCGTCGTCGGCGACCGGGTGAAGATCCGCCTGGTCAACGAGATGGACTCGGACCACCCGATGCACCACCCCTTCCACGTCCACGGGGCGGGGCGGTTCCTCGTCCTGAGCAGGGACGGCGCGCCCGAGCGCAATCTGATGTGGAAGGACTCGGTGCTCGTGCGCACCGGCGAGACGCTCGACCTGATGCTCGAGGTGACGAACCCCGGGATCTGGATGGCGCACTGCCACATCGCCGAGCACCACGAGAGCGGGATGATGTTCAGCTTCCGCGTGGATCCGGCGTGAGGCTCGACGTCATCGTCGTCGGGGCCGGCCAGGCCGGCCTGGCCATGGGGTACTTCCTCGCGCGGCGGGGACTGCGCTTCCTCATCCTCGAGCGCGCTCCGGCGGTCGGCCAGGCCTGGCGCGAGCGCTGGGACTCGCTGGTGCTGTTCACGCCTGCCCGGTACAGCGGACTGCCCGGCATGCCCTTCCCGGGCGACCCCGACCGTTACCCCACCCGCGATGAGGTGGTCTCCTACCTGGAGCGCTACGCGGAGCGCTTCGACCTGCCCGTCTCGCTCGGCACCGGGGTCAACTCGGTCACCGCCCGCGACGGTCGCTACGTCGTGGCCGCGGCCGGCGTCGAGTACGAGGCCGACCAGGTGGTCGTCGCGTCCGGCCCCTTCCAGGTGCCGCGCATCCCCGCCGTCGCGGAGCGGCTGGGCCCGGGGGTGGTCCAGATGCACAGCACCGGCTACCGCGCCCCGGCAGACCTGCCCGCTGGGCGGGTGCTGGTGGTCGGCGGAGGCAACACGGGGTTCCAGATCGCGGAGGAGCTGAGCCGCACGCACGAGGTGCACCTCGCCGTCGGGTCGCGGCAGATGCCGCTTCCGCAGCGGCTGTTCGGCCGCGACATCTTCTGGTGGCTCACCAGGCTCCGCCTGATGGAGGCGACGATCGACTCGCGGATCGGCCGGCGGATGAAGGGCCGGGACACCCTCCTCGGGTCGTCGCCCCGCCGGCTGCGGCGCCGCCACGGGGTGCCGATCCACCCGCGGGCCACCGACGCGGCAGGCCAGTCCGTCACCTTCGCGGACGGCACGACGCTCGAGGTGGACGGCGTGGTGTGGGCGACCGGGTACCGCCTCGACCACGACTGGATCGACGCACCCAAGGGGGAGGACGGGGCCATCGCCCACCGGCGCGGGGTCACCGAATCGCCGGGCCTCTACCTCCTCGGCATGTCGTGGCAGCACACCAGGGGCTCGGCGCTGCTGGGGTGGGTCGCCGACGACGCCGAGTTCATCGCCGAGCGGATCGCCGCGCCCCGCGCGGCGTGATCGCCTGACCGGCCGGCGGGCGCGCGATACGCTGCCAGCCCGTGCCGCGGCGGCGGCACCGGGCTGAGAGGAGGGCACCATGCGGGTCCGCGTCCGTCTCGGCGCCGGGCTGTCCCGGCTCTCGACGGCGCCGGCGCTCACCCTGGAGCTCCAGGACGGGGCGACGGTCGAGGACCTCCTCGCGCGACTGCGCGACCGCGAGCCGGAGCTCGCCCCCGCCCTGCCCTCCGCCCTGCCCGTGATCGCCGGCGTGCACGCCGAGCCCCGCCAGCGGCTCGAGGACCGCCAGGAGGTCGCCCTCCTGCTGCCCGTCTCCGGAGGCTGACGGCGGACCCCCGCCACGACTGAAACGGAGCCCCCATGGCCACCCAGGAATCGCCCGCCCGGACCGGCGAGGCCCGCCAGACGGTCCTCGTCAACACCTTCACCGACGGCCTGCTCGGGCCGGACGTCCCGATGCTCGGCCCGGTCGCCGACGGCGGTCACGTCGTCTGGAATTCGACGCCCGGGTGCTGGGGCCCGATGATCACGCCCTCCATCCGGGGCGGCCACGAGGTCAGCCAGCCGGTCGCCGTCGACGGCGCCCGGGCCGGGGATGCGGTGGTCATCCGCATCAAGGACATCGCCGTGACGTCGCTCGCCACCTCGTCGGGGAACGACCAGGCCATGGAGGGGCGCTTCAACGGCGACCCGTACTGCGCCCCGGTCTGCCCGGGCTGCGGGGCGGAGTGGCCCGAGACGCGCGTCGAGGGCATCGGGCCCGAGTCGGTGCGCTGCGCCGCCTGCGGCGCGGACTGCACGCCGTTCACCTTCACCAACGGCTACACGATCGCCTTCGACGAGCTGCGCTCGCTCGGCGTGACGGTGCCACGCGAGGCGGCAGAGGGCTTCGCGCGCGAGGCGGCCCGCTTCGCGGCGCTGCCCGACAACTCGGTGCAGAACCCGATCCTCGGCTTCGCGCCGCACGACATCGTCGCCCTCGCCACCCGCATGCGCCCCTTCCTGGGCCAGCTCGGCACCTCGCCGTCGGCGACCATCCCCGACTCCCACAACGCCGGCGACTTCGGCTCGTTCCTGGTCGGCGCGCCGCACCGCTACGCGCTCGGTGCCCAGGAGCTGCAGCGCAGCAAGACGGACGGGCACATGGACATCGACGCCGTCCGCGCCGGCGCCATCCTCGTCTGCCCGGTCAAGGTCAACGGCGCCGGCGTCTACCTGGGCGACATGCACGCGTTGCAGGGCGACGGCGAGATCGCCGGCCACACCTGCGACGTCTCCGGCACCGTCACGCTGCAGGTCGAGGTGCTCGGGTCGCTCGGCAACGACGGCCCGGTGCTCTTCCCGCTGGAGGAGGACCTGCCCTTCCTCGCCCGCCCGCTCAGCCCGGCCGAGCGGGAGCGGGCGCTGGCCCTCGCGCGCCGGCACGGGATGGACGCCCTGGAGGAGTCGCTGCCGATCTCGGTGGTCGGCTCGGGCCCCGACCTCAACTCGGCCACCGACAACGGCCTCGCCAGGGCGGCGGAGCTGCTCGGCCTGTCGGTCCCCGAGGTGATGAACCGGGCCACGATCGCGGGCGCGATCGAGATCGGCCGCCACCCCGGGGTCGTGCAGGTGACCTTCCGGGCGCCGGCGGAGCGGTTGGAGGCCTGCGGCCTCCTGGGCTACGCGGTCGAGCAGTACGGGGAGGCCTGACGGACGGCCGGCGTCAGCGGACCGCCGAGCGCGTGAAGGCGCGGATGGCGATGAGGATGAAGCCGGCGGCGAAGGCCGCCACGACTGCGAGGCTGAGGGCGGCCATGGCGGTCGGGTCGCTCATGCCCCAGATGTCGTGCAGGCCGGCGCCGCCGTCGTCCAGGAGCCCGTAGCGCATCAGGGCCAGGGCGTGCGTGAGCGGCAGTGCCTTCGCGATCCAGGTGAGGCCGACCGGCAGCGCGCTGATCGGGAACAGGGAGCCGGCGAAGAACCAGGGGACGATGGCGAGCGCCGGCAGCGCGCCGACGTACTCCTCCTGGGTGCCGACCCGGCTGGCCAGCGTCTCGGCGACGCCGTACATGCCGATCGCCAGCAGCGCCGCGGCGGCGACGAACCAGGCCACCCCGGCCGGGTCGGCGTCGAACTCGATGCCGCGCAGGACCGCGGCGGCGATCAGCGCGACGAGCTGGAGGCCGGTCACCGCCAGGGCGACCGACAGGTTGCCGAGCACGAGCAGGGGGCGCCGGATGGGCGCGGCGAGCAGCTCGCGCTGGGCGCCGTTCTCGCGGTCGCCGATGACGCCGATCCCCGCGAACAGGGTGTTGAGCGGTACGAGCAGCCCGACCGTCGCGAGCGCGACGAAGGCCGCGTAGTCCACGCCGCCGCCCTGGAACCCGCCGACGGCCTCGTCGAGGGCCGGCGCGATGACGACCGCGAAGAGGATCGGGGTGAGCAGCGGCACGGCGAGCTCGCGGGGGGTGCGGACGGCGAGCGCCAGGCGCCGCCGGGCGAGGGTCGCGAGCGGCCCGATGGCCGCGAACGGGGACCTGCGCGGCGGGGCGCCGGCGGTCGGGGCGATGGTGGCCATGGTTCTCCCTTTCTCGGTTCGGCTTCAGGCGGCGTCCGGCAGCTGGGCGCCGGTGAGCCGGAGGTAGACGTCGTCGAGCGTCGGCCGGCGGCTGCTGATCGCGGCCGGCAGCGCGAGCTCGCCGATCGCCGCGATGGCGCCGGCGGCCGAGCGCTCGCGGAGCGGGACTGTGAGGGTGGAGCCGACGGCGAAGGCGTCGTCGCCGGCGATCCCCCGCACGCGGAGCGCGGCGAGCGCCGCGGAGCCGTCGCCGTCCACCCGCAGCTCGAGGATCTCCCGCCCCAGGCCCGCGAGGAAGGCCGACGGCGAGTCCATCGCGACGATCCGTCCCGCGTGCATGATCGCCACCCGGTCGCAGAGCCGCTCGGCCTCCTCCAGGTAGTGCGTGGTGAGCAGGATCGTCATGCCGGCGCGGGCCCGCAGGCGGCCGATGACGTCCAGCAGCTCGTGGCGGATCCGGGGGTCGAGGCCGACGGTGGGCTCGTCGAGGAACAGCACCCGGGGCTCGGAGAGCAGCGCCCGGGCGATCTCGAGCCGGCGGCGCTGGCCGCCGCTGTAGCCGCCCACGGGCCGGTCGAGCAGCCCCGAGATGCCGAGCGCCTCGGCGAGCTCGGCGCCCCGGCGCCGCGCCGTGACCGCGTCGACGCCCCACAGGCGGGCGTGGACGTCGAGGTGGCGCCGGCCGCTGAGGGCCCGGTCGACCACCGGATCCTGGAAGACCACGCTGCTGGCCCCGCGGGCCGCGAGCGGCTCGCGGGCGACGTCGAAGCCGGCCAGGCTGGCGCGCCCGCCGGTCGGGGCGATCGTGGTCGTGAGCATGCCGATCGTCGTGGACTTGCCCGCGCCGTTGGGGCCGACGAGGCCGAAGACCTCGCCGGGGGCGACCGTGAAGTCGATGCCCTTCACGGCCTCGGCCCCGCCCGGATAGCGCTTGCGGAGCCCCTCGACCTCGATGGCCGCGGGGCGCGGCGCTGTTGTGCTCATCACGCACCTCCCTCCGCGGCCGGTCACATCGGCCGCGTCGCGTTCGTCACCCTCATGACGGAGGCGAGCGGGAGGATGTGACCGTGGACGAGCGCGACTGGCTGGCCGAGGAGTTCGAGGGCCACCGGCCCCACCTGCAGGGGGTCGCCTACCGGATGCTCGGGTCGGTGAGCGACGCGGAGGACGCCGTCCAGGAGGCCTGGCTGCGGCTCAGCCGCTCCGATCCGGACGCGGTGGCGAACCTGCGCGGCTGGCTCACGACGGTCGTCGGCAGGGTCTCCCTGGACATGCTGCGGGCGCGCCGCGCGCGCCGCGAGGACGCGGTCGGCACGTGGCTGCCCGAGCCGATCGTGACCCTCGGCGACGAGGGCGATCCCGAGGAGGAGGCGCTGCTGGCCGACTCAGTCGGGATCGCCCTGCTGGTGGTGCTGGAGACGCTGACCCCGGCCGAGCGGCTCGCCTTCGTGCTGCACGACACCTTCGGCGTCCCCTTCGAGGAGATCGCCGTGATCGTCAACCGCTCCCCGGCCGCCGCCCGCCAGCTGGCCAGCCGCGCCCGGCGCCGGGTGCGCGGCGCCGCGCCCGCGCCCGACGCCGACCCCGCCCGTCAGCGCGAGATCGTCGACGCCTTCGTCGCCGCCGCCCGCGCCGGCGACTTCGAGGCGCTCGATCGAGGTGCTCGACCCCGACGTCGTCTTCCGTCTCGACGCCGGCCGGGCCGTCCGCCCGCCGGTGCAGGGCGCCGAGGCCGTCGCGCGCACGATCCTCTCGCGAGCCCCCCAAATTCGCGGCCCTGGCGCGCCCGGCGACGGTCAACGGCACCCCCGGCTTCGTGGTCGGCCCCCCGGGCAAGCCGATCTCCGTCGTTGGCTTCAGCGTCGTCGGCGGCCGGATCCGCGAGATCGACATCGTCCTCGACCCCGACAAGCTGCGCCGGCTGCCGCCGAGCGCCTGAGGGCGCGGAGGCCTCAGCCGAGGGCGGGCGCGGCGGGCAGGACCAGGGAGACGCGCGCCCCGCCGCCGCGGCGCGGCTCGGCCCAGATGCGGCCGCCCTGCGCCTCGACCAGGCCCTTGGCGATGGCGAGGCCGAGCCCGGCGCCGGCTCCGTCGCGCCGGCGGGCCGAGTCGGCGCGCCAGAAGCGCTCGAAGGCGCGATCGAGGTGGTCGGCGGCGATGCCCTCGCCGGTGTCCTCCACGCTCAGCCGCACGCCGTCGCCCTCGGCCTCGAGCAGGACGGCGACGGCGCCGTCGCCGGGGGTGTGGCGGAGGGCGTTCGCGAGCAGGTTGAGCAGCACCCGCTCGACGTGCTCCGGTGCGCACCGCGCCGGCGGCGCGGCGGCGTCGACGCGCGACTCGACCCGCACGCCGCGCGCCTCGGCGCTCGCGGCGACGCCGCGCACGCAGCTGGCGACGAGACCGTCGAGGCGCACGTCGCGAAGCTCCAGCGTGAGCTGCCCGGCGTCGATGCGGGCCAGCTCGAAGAGGTCGTCGACGAGCCGGCCGAGGTGGCGCACCTGCTCGCCCATCGCCGGCAGGTACTGCTCGGGAGAGGCGAGGCCGTCCTCGACCGCCTCGAGCATCGCCTGGAGCGAGGCGAGGGGCGTGCGGAGGTCGTGGCTGGCGTGCGCCACCAGCTCGCGGCGGGCGTCGAAGAGGCGCTCGAGCTCGCCCGCCATCCGGTTGAAGGAGGCCCCGAGGTCGGTGAGCTCGGCCGGCCCGGACTCGGGCGCCCGGACCGTCAGGTCGCCGCCCGCGAGCTCCTCGCTGGCGCGGCGCACCCGCGCCACCGGGTCGGTGACCGAGCGCGCGACCAGCAGGGCCCCGACCAGGGCCGCCGTCGCCGAGGCGCTCGCCGCCGCGAGCACGGTGAGGTCGTGGCCGGAGTCGAACATCAGCACCCCCGACGCCATCACCGCGGCGAGGGGCAGGCCGACGGCGATCAGCGCGAGGGCGATCACGCGCGCCCGCAGGCTTGGCAGGCGGGAGGCGAGCAGGGCGAGCCCGACGCCGGCGACCAGCGTGACCGCGGCCACCGCGAGCGCCGTGCCGATCACGGCACGAACCGGTAGCCGACGCCCCAGACGGTCTGCACGTGGCGCGGGCTCGAGGGGTCCTCCTCGATCTTCTCGCGCAGCCGGCGCACGTGGACCGTCACGGTGCCGGTGTCGAAGGCGGCCTCGTAGCCCCAGACCCTGTCCATGAGCTGCGCGCGCGAGAAGACCAGCCGCGGGTTCCGGGCGAGGAAGGCGAGCAGGTCGAACTCCTTCATCGTCAGCTGGACCGGGACGCCGTCGCGCGTCACCTCGTGCGCGCCGATGTCGATCTCGATGCGCCCGGCGGCGATGCGCCCGGCCGCCGCGCGCGCCGGCGCCCGCCGCAGGACGCTGCGGACCCGCGCGACCAGCTCGCGGGGCGAGAACGGCTTGGTCACGTAGTCGTCGGCGCCCAGGTCGAGGCCCACGATGCGGTCCGCCTCCTCGCCGCGCGCGGTCAGCATGATCACCGGGGTGTCCGAGCGGCGGCGGATCGCTCGGCAGACCTCGAGCCCGTCGATCCCGGGCAGCATCACGTCGAGCACGACGAGCCCGGGCTCCGCGCGCTCGATCAGGTCGAGGGCGCTCCGGCCGTCGGCCGCCTCGAGCGTCGGGTGGCCCTCCTGGCGGAGGTAGGTCGCGACGACCTGGCGCACGATCGGCTCGTCGTCCACGACGAGCACCGTGGCCTTCGGCTCATCCGCCATGGCTCACACGATGTTCCCCCACGCCGCCGGCGGCAACCCGGCCGGGGCGCGGCGTCAGGGCCCAGCGGCCGCCGCCCCAGACGGCCACCGCCGCGAGCCCCACGATCAGGATCGCCGGCAGCCAGATGTCCTGGCCCCCGTCGATCCGGCCCGCGGTGACCAGGGCGCCGATCATGTTGCCCAGCAGCACGAGGGCCGCCGCCCTGGGCACCACGCCCAGCAGCAGCATCAGGCCGCCGACCAGCTCGACGATGCCGACCAGGATCGCCACCTCGCCCGCGGCCGCGCCGAAGCCCCAGCGGTCGAACCGCTCGGTGTAGTCGTCGTGGTCGAGGAACTTGCCGAGGCCGTGCGGGATGAAGACGGCGGCGAGGACGACCCGGAGCACGAGCGTGCTCCAGCGCGGTGGCCCGGGATCGGCGAGGCGGGCGATCAGGCCGCTCATCGCGCCAACGTAGCCGTCGGGGGTGACGAATTCCTTACGCCGCGGCCCGGGCCGGACGAGTTCCGAGAATCGTCAGATCTCCGCAAGCCGGGCGCAAGGACCCCGGCCTAGCGTCGCGCCGGCAGACGACCCTCACCCGAGGAGGACATCGTGATCGCACCGCCTCGCCCGCGCGCGCGCTGGCTGGTGATCGCCGCCGTGGCGCTCATCGCCCTCGCCGGCGCGGGCTCTGCGATGGCGGCCTCGCCCGCCGCCACCGTCTACACCCAGACCAACGACCCGGCGGGGAACCGGATCCAGGCGCTCGCGCCGACCCATGGGGGCGGCCTCGCCCTCGCGCGGAGCTCTCCCACGGGCGGGCTCGGCAGCGGCGACGGGCTCGGCAGCCAGGGCGCGGTCGTCGTCGGCGCACCGCTGGCTGCTCGCCGTGAACGCCGGCAGCGACGAGCTCTCGCTGTTCCGGGTCCGGCGGCGCGGCGGCCTGACGCTGCGCGACATCGTGCCCTCCGGCGGCGACCGGCCCGTGAGCGTCACCTCGGACGGCCGGCGCGCCTACGTGGTCCACGCCGGGGCCCCCGCGGGCCTCGCGGGCTTCGAGATCAGCGCCGACGGCCGCCTCACGCCGATCGCCGGCTCGGCCCGGCCCCTGAGCGCCGCGGCCCCCGGCCCGGCCCAGATCGAGCTCTCGGGCGACGGCGGCACCCTGGTGGTGACCGAGAAGGACACCAACCGCATCGGCACCTACCCGGTCGCCGCGGACGGGACCGTCGGGGCGGGGACCACCACCCCGTCGGCGGGCGAGACGCCCTTCGGCTTCGCGTTCGACCCGCGCGACCGGCTGATCGTGTCGGAGGCCTTCGGCGGCCGTCCCGGCGAGAGCGCCGTCTCCTCCTACGCGCTCCAGACCGGCGGCGGCGTCAGCCCGATCAGCCCCGCGGTGGGCACCGGCCAGACCGCCGCCTGCTGGGTGGTCGTGACGGCCGACGGGCGCTTCGCCTACGCCACCAACACCGGCAGCGACTCGATCACCGGCTACCGCATCGCCAAGGGCGGGGAGCTCTCGCTGCTCGACAAGGACGGCGTGACGGGGATGACCGGCGACGGGCCGACGGACATGGCCCTCAGCCGGGACGGCTCGGTGCTGTACGCGCTCAACGGCGCAGAGGGGTCGGTCAGCGCCTTCGAGGTCGGCCGCGACGGCGGCCTCGACCGGATCGGCACGACGGGCGGCCTGCCGCCGGTCGCGGTCGCCGGGCTGGCCGTGCGCTGACCGGCGGCCACGGGCGGGCCCGCCGAGCGCGGGCCCGCCCGGGCGCCCGTGTGCGAGGCTGCGGCCCGTGAGGAGCATCGTCCTCGGCAGGACCGGGCTCGAGGTTCCCCGGGTCGCGTTCGGCACCTGGCAGCTCGGCGGGGAGTGGGGGAGCTTCGACGAGGCGGAAGCCATCGCCGCGATCCGGCGCGCCCGCGAGCTCGGCATCACGCTCTTCGACACCGCCCAGGCCTACGGCTTCGGCGCCTCCGAGCGCCTGCTCGGCGAGGCGCTCCGGCCCGACCTGCGCGGCGACCGGGAGGGCGTCGTCATCGCCACCAAGGGCGGCATCCGCCCGCCCGAGCGCGACGCCTCGGCGGCGTTCCTGCGCCAGGGCGTCGAGGAGAGCCTGCGCCACCTCGGCGTCGACTACATCGACATCTACCAGGTCCACTGGCCCGACCCCGACGTCCCCGCCGAGGAGACGGCCGGGGCGCTCCAGGAGATGGTCGACGAGGGCAAGATCCGCCACGTCGGGGTCTCCAACTACGACATCGCCCAGATGGAGGCCTTCGAGGCCGTGCGGCCGGTCGAGGTCCTGCAGCCGCCCTATCACCTGTTCCAGCGGGCGATCGAGGAGGAGATCCTCGGCCACGCCCGCGCCCACGACATCGGGGTGCTCGCCTACAGCCCGCTGGCCAGCGGCCTGCTGACCGGGCGCATGGACGAGGACACGACCTTCGAGCCCGACGACTGGCGCAGCCAGGCGAGCGCCTTCAGGGGCGAGGGGCTGCGGCGGAACCTGCGGGTGGTGCGCCGGCTGGAGGACCTCGCCGGCGACCTCGGCATCACCCTGGGCCAGCTCGCCATCGCCTGGGTGCTCGCCCAGCCGGGCGTCCACGTGGCGATCGTCGGCTCGCGCAGCAGCGCCAACATCGAGGCCAGCGCGGCCGCCGCCGACGTGGAGCTCGGCCCCGAGGCGCTCTCCCGCATCGAGGAGATCGCCGCCGAGGCCGAGCAGATGAAGGGCGCGACGCCCGAGGGCGTCCTCTGATCTACGCCGAGGGCCTCGGCGCGTAGCCCCAGTCCGGGTCCTCGAGGACCGGCCTCGGCAGCGGGGCGACGAGTTGTCGTCCGGTCCCGTCCGCGCGCATGACGCCGACGCCACCGGGCGTGCCCCCGGAGCGACGGAGGGCCATGTAGGCGATCCGCTGGCCGTCTGGCGAGAAGGCCGCGCGATGGACGCCGACGAGGCCGGGCGCGGTGGGTCGCATCGGGGCGAGCGCCCGGCCGCGGGGGCCGATGTCCACCGTCGCGAGGTCGGAGCGCCGGCCTCCCGGGCGGACGCGGGTGACCACCAGCCGGGTCCCGTCGGGCGAGAACGCCGGGTGGCGCAGGTTGACGCGCCGGCCGGAGCAGAGGCGGGCGCTCGTCTCGACCGGACGGGCGGCCCGGTCGCCGAGCCGGTAGGTGAAGATGCGGTGCTCGCCCGCGTGGCAGCGCCGGTCGCTCCGGCGGGTGAACGCCGCCGAGAAGGCCACCAGCCGCCCGGCGGGCGACCAGGTCAGGTCGCGCGGCACCTCTCCCCGCGGCAGGCGGAACTCGCCCAGCAGCTGGTGGCGGCCGCTCGCGACGTCCACCCCGACGAGCCGCGCGCTGCGCCGCCGCAGCACCGCGAAGCGCACCTGGCTGCCGTCGGGGGACCACGCCGGGCCCGAGAGCCGGTCGGGATCGCCGGCGCGGGCGAGGTCGAAGGCCATGAACGGGCTCGGGGGCTGGCCGGCCGGTGGGAGCACGAACAGGTTCACGTCGCTCACGCTCACCAGGTCCCGCGACCCGCTGCCGTCGGCGTTCGCGACGGAGACCGTCGAGTAGGGGCCGCCGAACGACCCCGTGAGATAGGCGAACGTGCGGCCGTCCGGCGACCAGGCGGGCTCGGCGCCCATCATCAGCTGGGCCGGTGCCGTGCCCGCCTCGTCCGTGAGCGTGATCCGGCCGAGGTGGCTGTAGGCGATGGGTCCGCGGTCGGCCTGCGCCGCGCCGGCTGCGGCCGGCAACAGCGCGAGGCCGGCCAGCGCGGCCGCGAGCGGCGCGGCGGCCCGGGTCCGTCGCGGGCCTGCGGCCTGGTGAACGTCCGTGTCCATGGTGTCCTCCGTGATGCTCGGGGGCGCCCGGGATCGGGCCGGGCGACGCGAGCAGACCACCGGGGCACGGCGCGGCGCCAGCCACCCTAGGTGTCGGCCTCGCCCACCCCGGCGCGGCCCCGGGGCGCAAGCGCGTTTGCCGGGCCGGGCGCGGGGGGTAAGGACCCGGCCGACGCGGGGCGGCGGCGCTGGAGCGCTGCCCCGCGTATCACCCGCATGCCCTCCCTTCGCCACAGCTCGGACCACGAGCCCGGCTACACCCGACGCCGCCACGGCCGCGGCGAGCGCTACCTCGACGAGCGTCGGCCGGCCGGTGCGCGACCCGCGCGTGCTCCGGCGGCTGCGCGAGCTGGTGATCCCGCCCGCCTGGCGCGACGTGTGGATCTGCCGCTCCTCGCGCGGCCACCTCCAGGCGACCGGCATCGACGCGGCCGGCCGGAAGCAGTACCTCTACCACCCGGCCTGGCGGGAGGAGCGCGACCGCGAGAAGTACGAGCGCATCCTGCGCTTCGCCGAGGGGCTCCCCGAGCTGCGCGCGCGTGACCGACCGCCACCTGCGCCGCCGCCGGCTCGACCGCGACAAGGCCCTCGCGACCGCGGTCCAGCTCCTCGACCGCACGTTCATCCGGGTGGGCGGCGAGGAGTACGCGGCGTCGGCAGGTACCTTCGGCCTGGCGACCTTCCGCTCCCGCCACCTCACCATCGAGGACGACCTGATCCTGCTCGACTTCGAGGGCAAGGGCGGCGCCGACCAGCACGCCGAGGTCGAGAGCGCCCGCCTCGCACGGGTGCTGCAGGAGATGGACGACCTGCCCGGCTACGAGGTGCTCAAGTACCGCTCCGAGGACGGGGAGGTCGTGGACGTCCGCTCGGAGGACGTCAACGCCTACATCCAGGAGCACATGGGCGAGGAGTTCTCGGCCAAGGACTTCCGCACCTGGGCCGGCACGGTCGCCGCGGCCGTCGCGCTCGACGAGGTCGGCCCGGTCGACGGGGCCCGCTCGCGCCAGCGCGCGGTCGCGGCCGTGTGCCGCCAGGCTGCATCGCTGCTCGGCAACACGCCGGCCGTCTGCCGGGCCAACTACATCGACCCGCGCGTGATCGACCACTTCCTCGACGGCCTGACGCTCTCCTCGCTCCAGGCGCAGGTGGAGCGGCGCATCGAGGGCGGCCACCGCCCCGACGAGCTCGCCGTCCTCGCGCTCCTGCGCCGGGGGCTCGAGGAGCGCGCCGCCGCCGCCTAGGACCGATGCTTCAGGCGCCGCCGAGGTCGCGGCGCAGGGCCGACCGGGCGGCGAGGTGGCCGCACATCCCGTGGACCCCGCCCCCGGGCGGCGTGGAGGCGGAGCAGAGGTAGACCCCCGCGGCCGGCATCGCGTAGGGGTCGGGGCGCGCGGCCGGCCGGACGAGCGTCCCCCGCAGGTCCTGAAGGCCGCCGGTGATGTCGCCGCCGACGTAGTTCGGGTTCTCGCGCTCGAGGTCGCCGGGCGGCCTCACCGCGCGGGCCAGGATGAGGTCGCGGAAGCCCGGCGCGAAGCGCTCCACCTGGCGCTCGATGCGCTCGGTCATGTCAACCGGCGAGCCGTTCGGGACGTGGCAGTAGGCCCAGCCGGTGTGCCGGCCCTCCGGGGCCCGGCCGGGGTCGGCGACCGCCTGCTGGGCCAGGAGCACGTAGGGCCGCTCGGGGTGCTCCCCGGCCGCCACGGCCGCCTCGGAGGCCGCGATCTCGGCCATCGTGCCGCCCAGGTGCACGGTCGCGGCGCGCCCGCACTCCGGCGCCCGCCAGGGGATCGGCCCGGCCAGGGCCCAGTCCACCTTGAAGGCCCCCGGCCCGTGGCGGACGCGGGCGAGCTGGCGGCGGTAGGCGGCCGGCAGCCGCACCCCGACGATCGCGAGGGCGTGGCGGGGCGCGACGTCGAGCAGCACCGCCCGCGCGGGCGGCAGCTCGTCGAGCGAGGCGACCCGGCGCCCGGTCTCGACCTCGCCGCCCAGCGCCACCAACCGCGCCGCCATCGCCTCGGTCAGGCGGCCCGAGCCGCCGCGGACGACCGGCCACCCCGCCGCGTGGCCGAGCATCCCCAGCAGCAGCCCGAAGGCGCCCGTGAGCGGTGCGCTGAGGGGGCGGAAGGAGTGCGCCGCCAGGCCGGCCAGCAGCGCCCGCGCCCGCTCGGTCTCGAAGCGCCGCCCGAGGCCGATGGCCGATCGCAGCCCTGCGGGGGCGAAGCGCGCCAGCGCGAGCGGGTGACGCGGGGGGCGCAGCGGAGGGGCGAGCACCGCGGCGATCAGGGCGTCGGCCCGGCGCACGAGCGGCGCCATCAGGCGGTCGTAGGCGCTGGCGTCAGGCCCCAGCTCCGCGGCGGTGGCCGCCACCGAGCGCTCGAGCGTCACGGCGGTCCCGTCGGGCAGGGGGTGGGCGAGGGGCGCCTCCGGGTGGGCGAGCTCGACCCCCATCTCAGCGAGCGGCAGGGAGCGGAAGAACGGCGATCCTGCGACCAGCGGGTGGACCGCCGAGCAGACGTCGTGCACGAAGCCCGGCAGCGTCAGCTCCGCCGAGCGGCAGCCGCCGCCGACGGTCTCCGCGCCCTCGATGACCAGCACCCTCCGCCCGGCCTCGGCGAGCGTGAGGGCCGCGGCCAGCCCGTTCGGGCCCGAGCCGACGACGATTGCGTCGTGTCCGCCCATCTCGCGCCAAGCGTGACATGCCCACGGCCGAGCGCGGCACCCGGCGGTGTTTTCGGCCGCGAGCCGGGGGGAACCTCACTGCCCCCGTGGGACGCGCGTGTCTCACGGGCACCGGACGAGGAGCAGGACATGGTCAGACGAACGCAGGGCCACCGCCCGGAGCGGCGGGAAGATCCACGCGTGCCGGTGCACATCCCCGCGTGGGTGGGGGACGGGCGCGCCCGCGCGCCGGGCCGGGCGGTGGACGCCTCGGTGCGCGGCGTGCTCGTCGAGCTCCGTGAGCCGCCGCTCTTCGCCGGCCGCGATGTGACGGTCATCCTGGCGCTGCCGCGCTCGGGGCATCTGGAGCTCCCGGGCACGGTCGTCCGGCGCGAGTGCCGCGACGACGGCCGCGTCGCCCTCGCCGTGCGCCTCGCCCGGCCGCTGAGGCTGGCGGCGGCGGAACCCGGCCGTCAGCCGCCGGCCCCGTGCGCATCCGGCCCCCGCCCGCGGGCGGTCGCCGCGGCCGAGCTCTGCGAGCTCGGCACCGACGCCCTCGAGCTCAGAGCGGCGAGCGGCGCCGCGCCCGTCCCGGCGTCGATGGCCGACTGGCTCGAGCATCTCACCGCCGAGCTCGGCGGCCCTCGCTCTCGGCCCCCGTCGACGGCCCGCGAGCTGGTGGACGCCGTCTCTACCGTCGCGGCGCGCCGATGAGGCGGCTCGGGTCGATCGGCCGCGTCGGGGTCCTGGCGCCGCCGTGGGTGCCGCTGCCTCCCCCCGCCTACGGCGGGATCGAGGCCGTCGTCGCCCTCCTGTGCGAGCGCCTCGCCGCCCGTGGCCACGACGTGAGGCTGGTGGCGGCGCCGGGCTCGAAGGTCGAGGGCGTGGACCTGGAGACGCCGCTGACCGACCTCCCCGACCAGATCGGGATGGGCGGCGCCGAGCTGCGTCACGCGCTCGCGGCGCTGGACGCGCTCCGTGACTGCGACGTGGTGCTCGAGCACGCCGGCCCGGTGCCCGCGATGCTGGCGTGCAGCCACCTGGACGCCCCGGTGCTCCACGTGACGCACGGCCCGATCGAGGGCGAGCCGGTGGAGGTCTACCGCGCCATGGCGCCGAAGGCGCCGGGCCTTCGGCTGATCGCCCTGAGCCGGGCCCAGTGGGATGCCGCCCCGGACCTGCCCTTCGTGGCCGTGTGCCCCAACGGCATCGACGTCGACGACGTGCCTTTCAACGATCGGCCCGGAGACCATCTCGCGTTCCTCGGGAGAATGGCGCCGGAGAAGGGCGCCGCCGAGGCGATCGCGATCGCCCGGGCGACGGGCCGGCGCCTCCTGATGGCGGCCAAGTGCCGGGAGCCGGACGAGCGCCGCTACTTCGAGCGCGCCGTCGAGCCGCACCTGGGCGATGACGTTATTTGGCTCGGCGAGCTCGACGGGACCGCCAAGCTCGACCTGCTCGCCGGCGCGGCGGCGCTCGCCTTCCCGATCAGCTGGCCGGAGCCGTTCGGTATGGTGATGATCGAGGCGATGGCCACTGGGACCCCCGTACTCGCAACCCCCTGCGGCTCGGTGCCCGAGGTCGTCGGCGACGGGGTCACCGGCTTCGTGCGGGGCAATGTCGACGCGCTGGCGGCGTGCGTGGCGCGGCTCGACGAGATCGACCGCGAGGCCTGCCGCGCCCACGTCGCCGAGCGCTTCTCGGCGGACGCCATGGTCAACGCGTACGAGCGGGTGATGGTGGCAGCCCTGCACGACCGCCGCACCGTGAGGGCCGCCGGGGCGTGACCTCCGCTCAGCCGTCGGCGCCGGCGCCGGCGCTGCAACGCGGCCAGCAGCCCCCCGCCGTCGTGGCGAAGGGGGGCGTCACGCTGATTGACGGCCTTGCGTTCGTCCTCTCCGACGAGTCGGGCGAGATGCCGCCCGGCCCCTACGGGCTCATCGTGCGCGACACCCGGCACCTGACGCGCCTGGCGCTGACGGTCGCCGGCCTCGCGCCGGCCCCCCTCGTCGCCGCCCTCCAGTCGCCGGCCGCCGCGCGCTTCCACGGCTACCTGGGGCTGGAGGGGCTCGGGCCCGACGCGCCGCTGGAGGTCGAGCGGCGGCGGCGCGTCACCGCGGACGGCCTCCACGAGGAGATCGTCCTGCGCCTGTGGTCGGCCGAGCGCGTACGGGTGGAGGTGGCGCTCGACGCGGCGTGCGACTTCGCCGACATCTTCGACGTGCGCCGGATGCGCGTCGGGCGGGTCGGCTCCCCGCCGTCCGCGCCGGCCGCCGTCGACGACGACGGGTCGCTCATCTTCGCCGACCCGCACGGCTCCCTCACCACGCGGATCGCCTTCGACCCCCCGCCCGAGACGCTCGAGCGGACGGGCCGCGCCGCCTGGACGGCGGAGATGGAGCGCGGTGGGTCGTGGCGCCTGGGCCTGTCGGTGCGCGCGGACGGCGGCGGCGCCGAGTCGGTCGCGCTCGGGCGGCCGAGGCTCGTCCCGGACCCGCAGCGCACGGCCGTACGATCGGAGCCGCCGGCGCTCGCGCGGGCGTGCCGGCGCTCGGCGGCCGACCTGGACGCCCTGAGCATGCCCGACGCGCTCGATCCCTCGCGTCGCCTCCTGGCTGCGGGCATCCCCTGGTTCGTCGCGCTCTTCGGCCGCGACAGCATCATCGCCAGCCACCAGGGCCGCCTGCTCGACCCGCGCCGGATGGTCGAGACCCTCGAGGCGCTGGCCGCGCGGCAGGGCACGGTTGACGACCCCGCCAACGACGAGCAGCCGGGCAAGATCCTGCACGAGGTGCGGCTCACGCGGCGCGAGTGGCTCGGCAGCGGTACGACCGGGGGCGCCCGCCCGTACTTCGGCAGCATCGACGCCACGCCGCTGTTCCTGATGCTCTACGGAACCGCGCTGCGATGGGGCGCCGAGCCGGCCGCCGTGCGGCGCCTGGCCCCGGCGGCCTGGAGGGCGCTGGAGTGGATGCGCCGGCACGGCGACCCGGACGGCGACGGGCTGCTCGAGTACCGGCCCAGCGGGCCGCGCTCGCTCGTCAACCAGTCCTGGAAGGACTCCGAGAACGCGGTCCAGTTCCCGGACGGCA
Organism: Miltoncostaeaceae bacterium; assembly: GCA_963808825.1. Lineage (GTDB taxonomy): Bacteria > Actinomycetota > Thermoleophilia > Miltoncostaeales > Miltoncostaeaceae > DATAGF01. The sequence goes on from CAWEGW010000009.1 coordinate 184,260, forward strand.
CGCTGGCGGAGGCGCCGATCGCGATGGTGGAGGTGCAGGGCTACGCCTACCGGGCCCGCCTCGATCTCGCCGAGGTGCTCGAGTGGATGGGCGAGGAGGCCGAGGCGGCGGCGCTGGTCGCCGAGGCCGAGGCGCTCCGGGAGACGATCCGCGCCCGCTACTGGGTGGACGGCTCGAACGGCCGCCCGGGCTACTTCGCCATGGCCCTCGACGGGCACAAGCGGCGGGTCGACAGCGTCGCCTCCAACATGGGCCACCTGCTCTGGTGCGGGGTGCCCGCCCCGGAGGAGGCCCGCCAGGTCGCCGAGCACCTGACCGGTCCGGCGATGGCGAGCGGCTGGGGCCTGCGCACGCTCTCGGCTGAGATGGCCGGCTTCAACCCGATCTCGTACCACGCCGGCTCCGTGTGGCCGCACGACACCGCCATCGCCTGCGAGGGGCTGCGCCGGTACGGCCTCGACGCGGCCGCGCTGCGCCTCGCCGCCGACCTGATCGAGGCGGCCGAGCGGTTCGAGGACCGCCTGCCCGAGCTCTACGGCGGCCACGCCCGCGCGCCGGGCGACGTGCCCATCCCGTACCCCAGCGCCTGCCGGCCCCAGGCGTGGGCAGCGGCGGTCCCGCCCGCCCTCGCGGCCGTGTTGCTCGGGCTCGAGCCCGACGTGCCGCGGGGCCGCATCGTCATCGACCCGGCACTGCCCGAGAACCTGAGGTCGCTCGACGTGCGCAACGTGCCCTTCCCGGGCGGCGCCCTCTCGATCGACGTGGACCGGCGCGGCCCGCGCCTGCTGTCGGTCCCGGCCGGGTGCGTCGTCGAGCTCGGGCCGCTCACCCCGCCCGCCGGCGGGGAGCCCGCCTGAGCGCCGACGGCAGGTAGCGGGCGCCGGGCCCGCGGGCCGCGGCGCGGTCGTCGCGGTTCATCAGGGCGCAGTCTCGCAGCGACAGGCAGCCGCAGCCGATGCAGGTGGTCAGGCCGTCCCGCAGCGCCTCGAGCGCGACGATCTGCTCGTCGAGGCGCGAGCGCCAGCCGCGCGAGAGGCGGGCCCAGTCGGCCTTCGTCGGGCTGCGGCCCTCGGGCAGGGTCGCGAGCGCCTCGCGGATCTCGTCGAGGGTGAGGCCGACGCTCTGGGCCGCGCGCACGAAGGCGAGCCGCCGCAGCACGCTGCGGGGGTAGCGGCGCTGGCCGCCGGCCGGCCGGATGGCCGCCACCAGGCCCTCCTCCTCGTAGTAGCGCAGGGCGGAGGCGGCGATCCCGGCCCGCCGCGCCACCTCGCCGATCGGAAGCAGATCGCCCGCGTCCATCCGGGCCTCCCTTGACTTCAAGCTCACTTTAGCTTCTACCCTAGCGGGGCCGATGGGAAGGAGGCAACCGTGAGGAACGATCACCCCGTCGCCCTGGTCACCGGGGCGTCGCGCGGCCTGGGCCGCGCGCTGAGCGCCGAGCTGCTCTGGCAGGGCTGGCGCGTCGTGCTCGACGGCCGCGACGGCGCGCGGCTCGCCCGGGCCGTGGCCGAGATGCCGAGGCCGGAGGCCGCCACGGCGATCCCCGGCGACGTGGCCAGCCCGGTCCACCGTGCGCGCCTGGCCGCGGCGGTGCGCGAGGCCGGCCGGCTCGACCTGCTCGTCAACAACGCCAGCGCCCTCGGACCGAGCCCGCTGCCGCGCCTGGCAGACCTGCCGCTCTGGGAGCTCGAGCGCGTCCTGGCCGTGAACGTCGTGGCGCCCCTGGCCCTGATGCAGCTCCTGGCCGGGCGGCTGGAGGAGGCCGGCGGCGCCGTCGTCAACGTCTCCTCCGACGCCGCCGTCGAGGCGTACGAGGGCTGGGGCGGATACGGGGCCTCGAAGGCGGCCCTCGACCAGCTCAGCGCCGTCGCGGCGACCGAGCACCCCGGCCTGCGCGTCTACGCGTTCGACCCCGGCGACATGGCGACCGACATGCACCAGCGCGCCTACCCGGGCGAGGACATCAGCGACCGGCCGGCCCCCGAGAGCGTGGTGCCGGCCCTCATGCGGCTCGTGCGGGGCGAGCTTCCGAGCGGCCGCTACCGCGCCGCCGACCTCGCCGCGCCGGTGCCGGCGTGAGCGCCGTCGCGCCCCTCCGCGAGCGCCGGCCCGCGCGCCCGGCGGCGTCCTTCGCGATCCCGCCCGGAGCGGAGGCGGACGCGCCCCCCGAGCGCCGCGGCGTGCCGCGCGACGGCGTGCGGCTGCTCGTTGCGCGGCCGGATGGCGTCGCCCACGCGCGCTTCCACGACCTTCCCGACCAGCTCGCGCCGGGGGACCTGCTGGTCGTCAACACCTCGGCCACCCTCCCGGCGGCCCTCGACGCCGCCCGGCCCGACGGCCGCCGCGCGCCGCTCCACGTCGCGAGCGCCCTCGACGACGGCGACTGGGTGGTGGAGGTCCGCCGCGGCGACGGCGGCGGGCCGGCCGCCGACGCGGCCCGCGGCGAGCGCCTGCGGCTCCCGGACGGGCGGCGCCTGCGGCTGCTCGAGCCCTACCCCGACCCCGCGGCCGCGGCGAGCCGGCTGTGGCGCGCGCGCCCGCGACCGGCCGTCGACCTGGGCTGGTACCTGTCGCGCCACGGGCGGCCGATCGCGTACGGGCACCTCGCGGGCCGCTTCCCGCTGGCGGACTACCAGACCGTCTACGCGGCGGCGCCGGGCAGCGCCGAGATGGCCAGCGCCGGGCGCCCCTTCACGGCTCCGCTGCTGGTGCGCCTGATGGCGCGCGGCGTGACCGTGGCGCCGGTCGTGCTGCACGCCGGGGTGTCGAGCCCGGAGCGCGCCGAGCCGCCCCTGCCGGAGCGGTTCGCGGTGCCGGCCGACACGGCGCGGCTGGTGCGCAGCGCCGCGGGCGCCGGCCGCCGGGTGGTGGCCGTCGGCACCACGGTCACCCGGGCGCTCGAGAGCGCGGCCGGCCCCGACGGCGTCGTGCGGGCGGCCTCGGGCTGGACCGGCCTGGTGCTCGGCCCCGACCGTCCGGCCCGCGTCGTCGGCGGGCTCGTCACCGGCCTCCACGAGCCCGAGGCCAGCCACCTGCTCCTGCTCGAGGCGGTCGCCGGGCCGGACCTGGTGCGCGCCGCCTACGACGAGGCCGTCGCCGAGCGGTACCTCTGGCACGAGTTCGGCGACTCCATGCTCTTCCTGCCCTCGACCCCTAGGCCCCCGAGGCCCTCGGCAGCCCCACGCCCGCCCGCCGCCGCAGCCGGCGCGGGCCGGTGAGCGCGAACACCAGCGCGAACAGGGCGGCTCCGACGAGGACGATGGTCGGCCCGGACTGGACGTCCAGCTGGTAGCTCAGGTTCATCCCGGCGAAGCCGCAGGCGGCGCCGATCAGGGTCGCGCCCCAGAGCATGGTGCTGAACGAGTTGGTCAGCATGCGCGCGACCACCGCGGGGATCACGAGCATGGCCGCGATCAGCGTCACGCCGATGACCTGCATGGTCACCAGGATCGACGCGGCCAGCACGACCATCAGCAGCGCGTCCATGCGGGCGGTGCGGACGCCGGTGGCGTCGGCCACCTCGGGGTCGAAGGCGGTGAACAGCAGCCGCCGGTAGCCGAAGAAGACGAAGGCGGCGGCCGCCGCGGTGACGCAGGCGATCACGACCACGTCCTCGGTGCTCACGCCCAGGATGCTCCCGAACAGGGCCGCGTCGAAGTTCGCCCCCCGGCGCCCGAAGAGGGCGAACAGGGCCAGGCCCAGGGCGAACGAGGCGGTGGTGATGACGCCGATGGCGGCGTCCGACTTGATCACCCGCCGCCGGGTGACGCCGCCGACCATCAGCGCCGAGGCGACGCCCCAGGCGCCGGCCCCGAGGAGGAAGTTGACCCCCAGCAGGGCGCTGGCGGCGAACCCGCCGAAGATGGCGTGCGAGAGGCCGTGGCCGATGTAGCTCATCCCCTTCAGCACCACGTACACGCCGATCAGGCCGCAGAGCGCCCCGGCGATCGTCGCCACCATCAGGCCGTTGCGGAAGAACTCGAAGTGGTAGGGGTCGAGCAGCTCGGTCATCGCGCGACCCGTCCCTCTCGCGGGTGCCCGGCGGCGCCGTGGCGCCCGCCGTAGGCATCGACGACGACGGTCATCCCGCCGTGCTCGAGCACCTCCATGCTGGCGCCGTAGGTGCGCTCCAGCACCTCCTCGGTCAGCACCTCGCGCGGCGGGCCGACCCCGATCAGCTCGCGGTTGAGGCAGACGAGCCGGGGCAGGTGGGCGGCGATGCCGTTGAGGTCGTGGGTCGTCAGGAGGATGGCGACGCCCGTCGCGTTGAGGTCGTCGAGCAGGTGGAGCACCTCGTGCCGCAGCTTCACGTCGACGCCCGAGGTCGGCTCGTCGAGCAGCAGCAGCTGCGGCCGCTGGAGCAGCGCCCGCGCCATGAAGACGCGCTGCTGCTGGCCGCCCGACAGCTCGCGGATGTGGCGCTCGCCGAGGTCGCCGATGCCGAGCCGGGTCAGCACCTCGCGCACCTCGGCGCGCTCGGCGCGGCTCGCCCACGGCCACAGGCGGCCGCCGCAGCGCGCCATCAGGACGCACTGGCTCACCGTCACCGGGAAGCTCCAGTTCGACCGTCTCGACCTGGGGCACGTACCCGACCCGCAGGCCCGCCCGGCGGACGACGCGACCGGCGGCGGGGTGGAGCGTGCCCAGGATCGCCCGCAGGAGCGAGGTCTTCCCCGAGCCCGACGGGCCGACGACGCCGGTGAACTCGCGCGCCGTCAGGGTCAGGTCGATCCGGTCGAGGACCGGCTCGGCCCCGTAGCGGCAGGAGAGGCCCTCCAGGCGGACGATGTCGGAGCCGCTCATCGCGGGCCCCCGGAGCGCGCGGGCGCCCCCCCGAGCCGGTTCAGCCGGCCGCGGCCTGGCAGGCCGGGCAGAGGCCCGGGATCGCGATCTCTCGGTCGGGGGTCAGCGCGAAGCCGGTCTCCTGGCGCAGGGCCTCGGCCAGCGGGTCGAGGGCGGCGTCGTGCAGGTGGGCCACCGCCCCGCAGCCCTGGCAGACCGCGTGGTGGTGCCGGTGCTCCCGCGCCACCTCGTAGTAGAGCCGGTCGGCGCCCAGGTCGGTCCGGCGGGCGATGCCCGCCGACACCAGCGCGTCCAGCGTCCGGTAGACCGTGGACGGGTTGATTGCCGGGTAGGCGGCCCTGGCGTGCGCCAGCACCTCCTCGGCGCTGACGTGGCCCCCGTCGCCCAGCGCCTGAAGGACCAACAGGCGCTGGGCGGTCGGACGACATCCCGCACGTCTCAGGAGAGCGGCGGCGGCATCCCCCGCCTCCCGTGCGGCCTGCAGCTGCAACTCTGTCGCATGAGCGGGCGGATGCAAAATCGGGCTTCGCCTCCTGCTCCTGGGCCCGGCGGCCCCGTTGACGATACGCCGCCGCCCTCATTGGGGGTACTCGGCGGTGTCGGGAGCCACGTCGCGCGGCTCGAAGGCCTTCAGGGCCGAGGGGTCGCCGCCGAGGGCCTCGGTCATCGTGACGTAGTCGAAGCGCATCAGGCCGGCCCATGAGTGCTCGGGATCGCCGGGCGCGCCGGGCAGGTCGTCGTCGCGCAGCACGTCAACGTACTCCACCCCGGCCTCGCGGCCGATCTGCTCCAGCACCGGGCTCGGGAAGACCTCGGAGCCGAAGATCGCCGGGACCCCCTCCTCCCTCACCTGGTCGATGAGGCCGGCGACCTCCTTCGGCGTCGGGTCCTCGAAGCTCTCGACCTGGATGGCGCCGATGACGGTCCAGCCGTAGTCCTTGGCGAAGTAGGCGTAGGCGTCGTGGTAGGTGAGCAGCTTGCGGTCGGCGCGCGGGATGGTCGCGAACGACTGCCGCATCGCCGCGTCGAACTCGTCCACCATGGCTGCGAACCTCTCGTAGTTGGCCGCGTAATAGCCGGCGTTGTCCGGGTCGCGCTCGGAGAGGTCGTCGCGGATCGTCTCCGCGTAGCTGAGCGCGTACTTCGGGTCGGTCCAGAGGTGCGGGTTGGGCTTGCCGCCGGACCTCGGGGAACGAGAAGTCGTAGACGTACTCCGACTCGGGGATCGCCCGGGTCCCGAGCTCGACGATGTCCTCGTCGCCGCCCATGACCTGCTCGGCGAGCTCCTTGGTCGGCTCCTCGAGCTCGAGGCCGTTGATGTAGAGAACGTCGGCGCTCGAGAGCAGCTCGGCGACGCTCGGCCTGGGCTCGAACGTGTGCGAGTTGGTGCCCTCCGGGCACGATGCCCTCGATCGCCACCCGGTCGCCGCCGATGCCGGCCGCGATGCTGGTGATCGGCGCCACGGTGGTGGCCACGGTCAGCCCCTCGCCGGTGGCGGCCGAGGCGCCGTCGCCCCCGCAGGCGGCCAGCGCCGGGGCGAGGGCTGCGGCGGAGAGCAGCGCGGCGAGCGCCACGCCGGCCCGGCGCGGCCGGCGTGGGGACGTGCGGCTGGGGTCGGGCGTCATGCCGTCGGCTCCTAGGTGCAATCTACTTGCAGGTGCGGGCGAATTGCGAGTCATCTCATGAGACCTCGGTCGCGGCGCGGCGGGCCGGCCTAGAGCAGGGGCGGGATCGCCTGGGCCATGAGCACCACCCCGAGGGCGATGATGGCCAGGGCGGAGAGGGCCGGGATCGCGGACGCGATCCGGCCGTCGAGGGGCAGGCGCTCGATGAAGCGGCGGGCGTAGATCACGAGCAGCCCGATCAGGCTCAGCAGGCCGGCGAGGCCGACCGAGAAGGCGAGCACGAGCACGAGCCCGTAACCGACCCGGTCGAGGGCGATCGCTCCGAGCAGCAGGACGAGGGCCGAAGGGCAGGGGATGATCCCCGCCGACGCGCCGACCGCGAGCAGGCGGCGCATCGACAGGTCCTCGGGCGGCGCGTGGGTGTGGCCGCCCGGCCCGTGGTGGTGATGGCCGTGGCCGTGCGAGTGGCCGTGACCGCGCGCGTGGCCGTGATCGTGTGGGTGCGCGTGCGCGTGCAGTTGGGCCGCGGCGCCCGCCACCGCGAGCGCAGGGGCGGGCCCGTGGGCGTGCTCGTGCCCGTGCGCGCCGTGCCCGTGGTCGTGGGCGAGGCCGTGCGCGTGGGCGCGCCTGTGGGCCAGGTGTCGCCGCAGCGAGCCCAGCCGGCCGCGCGCGACCCAGACCCCGACCGCCACCACCAGCGCGGCGGCCACCAGGTTGATCCAGGGGAAGAGCGTCTCGGGGAGGATGTAGCGCGAGGCGAAGAGGGTCACGAGTCCCAGGGCGATCACCCCGATCGTGTGCGTGACGGTCACGAAGAGCCCGAGCAGGAACGCGTGCCGCGCCGTCCCGCGCGCCCCGACCAGGTACGCGGCCACCATGGTCTTGCCGTGACCGGGCGAGAGGGAGTGGAGGGCGCCCCAGCCCATGGCCAGCACCAGCGCGAGCAGCACGACCCCGACGGAGAGGTCGTCGTCGACCAGGCCGGCCAGGCCGCCGGGCGCGTCCTCCTCGACCCGGCTCTCGGGGTCGGCGGTCAGGGGCCCGACCTCGCCGGCGCCGCTCCCGGGGCTCCAGGCGAAGCTCGCCTCGGTCACCGTGACCGGGCTCTGGAGGCGGTCCTCGGGGTAGGCGCGCAGCTCGTCGGAGACGTCCCGCTCCGGGGCGGTGGCGCCGGCGACGCCGGCCCCGCTCGACGGCCGCACGACCAGCTCGTGCCACCCGAGCCGGTCGCGGTAGGTCGGGACGCGGACCTCCACACGATGGCCGTCGCCGGCGACGGACGCGGCCCCGGGCGCGCGGTACCAGGCTGCGTACCGCAGCACCCGGAGCCCGCCCTGGCCGGGCCGGACCTCGGCGGTCTGTGAGACGGGGACGACGGCGACGCGCCGCCCGTTGACGCTCAGCTCGATCTGGGCCGCCCGCTCCCGCGCGCGGGCGGCGGCGTAGGGCGCGAGCCCGCCGGCGCCGTCGATGGCCGAGCGCTCGCGGAACGCCGGGATCTCGGCCATGTTGACGACCTGGCGCAGGTAGAGCTCGCCCCCGCTGGCCTCCACGCGCAGGTAGCTGTTCACGGTGAAGTTGCCGAGCGGGTGGGCCGCCGCGACCACGGCCCCGCCGATCAGCAGCGCGGCCAGCGCGAGGAGGGCGATCAGCGCCCGCCTCACGGCGCCAGCCTCGCGAGCTCGCGGCGGGCCACCGGGGCCCAGCGGACCGAGAAGGCCGGGTTGAGCTCGAGCGCCTGCGCCAGGCGCGCCCGCGCCGAGGCGGCGTCGCCGGCGCAGGCCGCGGCCATGCCGGCGTGGAAGAGCATCAGCGCGTCTCGGGTGCCGAGACGCAGGCTGCGGGTCGCGTAGCGGTCGCCCTCGGCGCACCGGCCGGCCCGGGTCAGCACCCAGCCGAGCACCTGGTCGCCGATCACGCCCGGCCGCGCGAGGCGGGCGCGGCGCGCGAGCTCCACGTCTGCGGCGCTCGGCCGGCGCGAATCGGCGCGGATCAGGGCGACGTCGAGGTCGACCGCCGAGCCGTTGGCGGCGAGCAGCTCCTGCATCGCCTCCGCGAGGGCGATGTCGTCGCGGGCGGCGGCGTCCTGCCCGAGGGCGCGGTGGACGTCCGCGAGGGCCGCCGGGTACTCGGGCAGCGGCAGCAGGTCGATGGCGCGCGAGTAGAGGGCGGCCGCCCCCTCAAGGTCGCCGCGGGCGGCGAGGACCCGCGCGAGCCCGGCGGTCGCCGGCGCGTCGTCGGGGCGCTCGGCGAGCGCCGCGCGCATCTCGCGCTCGGCGCCGTCGAGGTCGCCCTGGCCGAAGCGCAGCAGGCCGAGCTGCACCTGGGCGAAGGCGCGGTCGGGGCTGCCGAGGGCGCCGGCGCCGACGGCCAGGGTCATCAGGCGGATCGCGGTGCGCCGGTCGCCCTGCAGCTCGCGGGCGTAGGAGGCGCGGCTGTAGGAGGGCAGGTCGGGGCGCAGCTCCATCCTGCGCTGCGCCGCGGCGAAGCCCTGGGCGTAGCGGCCGAGCTCGATCTGGGCGTCGGCCGCGATCGCGACCGGCGCCACCCGGCCGGGCGCGGTGGCGAGGCTGCGCGCGGGCCCAGGAGAGGGCCTCGGCGAAGCGGTGGCGGGTGAGCGAGAGGCTGGCCAGCACGTCCATCGCCGTGAAGCGGCGCGGGTCGGCGGCGAGCGCGTTCCGGGCGGCCTCGTCGGCGCGCGTGAGCCAGGTGGGGTCGCCGGTCTCGCGCAGGCGCACGAGCGAGGCCTCGGCGAGCGCCGAGAGGGCGGCCGCGTCGCCGGGGCGGTCCGCCGAGGGCGGCCTCGGCGCGGGCGATCGTGCCCTCGGCCGTGCGCGGGGCGCGCGGCCTGGTCGGCGACGGAGGCCGGGGCCTCGCCGCGCAGCTGGCCCAGCACGAGCGCGAGGACCAGGCCGACCGCGACGGCGGCCAGGAGGGCGAGAAGGGTGGTGGGTGTCTTCTTGAGGAGCGTCATGAGAACGGTGAGGGTGCGTGCCGGGGGGCGCGAGGCCCCCCGGCGCGCGGCCGCGCGTCAGTTGGCGTGCGGCACCGAGTCGAAGCCCGAGCCGGGCGTCGCCACGTAGGGGAAGGACGGTCAGGAACGGACGGTCGTTCGCGTTCACGCCGTCGCCGAGCTGCGGCACCAGGGCCGCGTTGGAGCCGTTGGGCGCCGGCAGACCGAAGGCGGCCGCCAGCACCCCGCCGACGGCGCGCTCCTCGATGTCGACGATGTCGTCGACGAGGCGGCGGCCGTTGGGGAAGCCGTCGGCGTCGCCGGCCAGGAGCCCGATGCGGTTCTGGGTCCCGGTCGTCGGCGGCACGGCGAGGTTCACCCGCAGGAGGTCGGCCTTGACGGGCTTCTTGCCGATCTGGGTGGTCGGCAGGCCGAGGCCGTTGTTCGGCGGGATGCCCGTGAGGAGGACCGTCGTCAGGTCGATGCGGTTCTCAGTGGGCGAGCCGAGTGTCGTAGAGGGCGTTGAGGATCCCGGCCAGCTCGGGCTTCAGGTAGAAGCGCTCGAACTGCTTGTCGTCGGCCGGGTCGCTGCGGTTCCAGAGGTCCTTCTTCCCGAGCGGGATGACGACCTCGTTGATGAGCGGCTCGGCGAGGCGGGAGACCTGCTGCCACTTCGTGCCGCCGCTCTTGGTGATGACCGGACGCGAGGCGGTGGCGTAGACGCCGACCACCGAGTCGGTGCTGTTCGCGTCGGTCGGCGCCTTCTTGGTCCCGGTCAGCTGCGTGATCGGCACCTGGATGGCGATGGTGTTGACGCTGTAGCCCTTGAGGCCGTCGACGCCGCCCATGCTGAACGCGCCGGGGGGCGCGCTGCGGAAGCCGAGCAGGTCGAACGTGCCGCCCAGGTCCACGTAGAACGGGTCGTCGCGCTGGCCGGCGAAGACCTTGGTGCCGTCCTTGACGGAGGAGATCGCCGGAGCGACGAGCGACTCGTAGTTGGGCGTCGAGCGCGGGCCGACGTTGTTCGGCGGGGTCAGGAGATCCCGGCCGAGGGTCTTCACGTAGGTCCGGCCCTTCGAGTCCTTCGTGATCTTGCGGACCGTGTAGGTCTGGACCAGGTTGAGGTTGGTGTACGCGCCCTTCTTGGCGTCGTACGTGATCGTGTTCGCGTTGTAGAGGAAGGTGCTCGGGTTCTTGATCTGCGTGTCGAACCGGAGCTCGTAGGTGACGTCGGGCCGGGCGTCACCCGTGTTGTCCACCTTGATCTCGTACTTCACATCGTCCGAGAACCGGTAGAAGTTGGGGCCGCCGGCCGGCTCCTCGAACGGCACGAAGTTCGCGACCAGGGTCGCGGTGTCGGGCGCGTCCGGCGAGCGGAAGGCGTAGACGTCGGTGTTGTCGGCGGTCGGGTCCTGCGAGATCGAGGGCGCCTCGCGGTGCAGGAGGCGCCCCCGAAGGGCGGGGCGACGGCCACGGCGACCGCCGCGGCGGTGGCCGCGAGGGGCACCGCGAGCAGGGTCCGCTGACGTGCTCGTGATCGCACGGGTGGTGGTCCTTTCGGTGGTTCGGTAGGAAGGGCCCCGCTCCCGGATGCCGCCCGGGCGGGCCGTGGGGTGGATCAGGCTCCGGGGCTCATCTGCCCCCGGCCCGCGCAGGCCGACGGGCGGCTCCGGGCCGCGGTCCCGCAGGACCGCGGCCAGCCGCTCCGCGGCCCGCTTCGAGATCGGAAGGACGAAGCGGCCGCGACGGCTGATGGTCACGACCGGGGCACGCGGGCGCGCAGCCCGTCGGGGCGGCGCAGCCGCAGCGTGCCGAAGGGGATGTGGGGCCGCACCTCGGCCTCCACCGCGCGCCGGCCGCGGGTGCGGAAGACGATCCGCGGCCGCAGGGTGACGGCGAAGGTCGAGCGGCCGACCGGGAGGGCGTAGCTCGCGTCGCGCCGCGGGCCGTTGGCCGGCCAGACGACCCAGACGTAGGTGCGGCCCTGCTGAGGACGCCCATCGGCACGGGCAGCCGGGTGTCCTTCGACCAGGCGTTCAGCACCCGCCGCTGGCCCCGGAAGACCTGGACGTTGTAGTCGGTCGCGTTGGGGTAGGGCCGCCAGCGCAGGGTGGTGCGCTGCCACGGCAGCCAGTCGGAGGCCTTCGGGCTGACGAGCCCGCCGAAGGCCTGGGCGAGCTCGGGCGTCACGGGCGCGAGCGCCGGCACGGGCCGCGGCCGCACCGCGGCCTCGACCGGCGGATCCGGCGTGTCGGCGTCCGGGGGCGGGTCCTGCTCGACGCCGACGCCGTCCTCGGGCGGGGTGCCCAGCCCGCCGGGGCCGGGGAGGGGCAGCGGGACGGGCTCGATGTCGGCGCGCGGTCCCCACACCAGGCAGTCGCCGGCGGCGCCGCCGCGAGCATCGGACGGAGGCCCCGGGCGCCCGCGAGGGGCGCCCCGGCCCGGCCGCGATGCCGTCGGGCGTCAGGGCGGGCAGCGGGGTCGCGATCGGCCCGCCGAGCAGCGGCCGGGGGACGTCGATGTTGACGTCGGCGGACGCGGCGGTCGGAAGCGCGAGCGCAGCCGTGGCTGCGGCGATGAGAACGACGGGACGGCGCATCGTGTCCTGATTCCGGGGTCGGCGCCCCGGCGTGGGGCGCGACTACCCCTGCCTACGCTTGGTGCTCGGGGGCGGATCACCAGAAGCCGCAGCTTCCCGGCCCGAGCGCCACCATCCCCTACACTCACGCCGTGGCGAAGCGGACCGACACGTCCCCGGCGGAGGCGCGCCGCCTTCCGCCCCGGGTGACGATCCTCCTGACCGGCGCCGCGCTCGGCCTCGCGTGGGGGTCGGTGATGTGGATGATCTTCGAGCTGGCGGGCCGCGACAGCGGCGCGCGCGGCTGGGCCTACGTGGCGATCACGACGCGATGATCGGCGCCGGCGTGGCGGCCATCTTCGGGGCCAACGCGGCGCGCAAGCGCGGGGAGCGGGTGTCGCCGAAGCTGCCCTACCGGCGCCGGGGCAAGCACTAGGCGCCTGCTCGCGCCGATCGCCCGAGGTCGCGCGGGCTGGCAACGTGGACTATCCTCGGTGGGTGACCGTGCTAGGCGGGGAGCTAGCGGTGCCCTGTACCCGCAATCCGCTACAGCGGGGCTCAATCCCCGTCCGAGGGGACGGTGCGAGGAACACGGCGCCGAGCAGAGCGGCGACGATGGCGAGGTCCCATTCGGTGCGCGACCGCGAACCAGGTCAGGTCCGGAAGGAAGCAGCCTTAAGCGGAGCCGCGTACGCGCAGTGGGGCAACCTCGCCGGAGCATGCGGCTCGGTGCGGACCCTCACACCGCGCTTCGACGACGGGTGCACGGTCACGTCTCCTTGACGGGCGCGGCGAGCCTCTACAACCGCCATCGGCCCGCGACGTTCGCCGACATGGTGGGCCAGGACCACGTGGCCCGGGCCCTCGGCAACGCCCTGCGCTCGGGCCGGCCGGCCCAGGGCTACCTCTTCTCCGGGCCGCGCGGCACGGGCAAGACGACCACGGCCCGCATCCTCGCCCGCTGCCTGAACTGCCAGTCCAGCCCGGGGCCGACGGCCGAGCCGTGCGGGCGCTGCGACTCGTGCCGGCGGACGGGCCACCCCGACTGGCTGGACGTGGTCGAGGTCGACGCCGCCTCGAGCGCCCGGCGCATCGACGAGATGCGCGAGTGGCTCGAGACCGTGCGCTACGCGCCGGTCGCGAGCCGCTACCGCATCACGATCATGGACGAGGCCCACCAGATCCAGGACCAGGCCGCGAGCGCCCTGCTGAAGACGCTGGAGGAGCCGCCGCCCCACCTGGTGGTGATCCTCTGCACGACCCACCCCTGGGACATCCTCGGCACGATCCGCTCGCGCCTGCAGCACTACGTGCTGCGCAAGCCCGGCATCCCCGCCCTCGTGAAGGTGCTCGACCGCGTGGCCCGAGCCGAGGGGATCGAGGCCGGCGAGCGCGCCCTCGACATCCTCGCCCGCGCGGCCGACGGCTCCTACCGCGACGCGCTGGGGCTGCTCGACCAGATCTCGACCTACGCCGGCGGGCGGGTCGAGGTCTCCGACGCCCTCGAGCTGATCGGCGCCGTCTCGCGCGAGTCGGTCTTCGAGCTGGTCGACCTGATGGCCGGCGGCGACGCGGCGGGGGCCTTCGAGCTCCTGCAGAGCACCCTGGACGGCCCGGTCGACCCCGAGCAGGCCATCCGCGGGCTGGTGGGCCACCTGCGCTACGTCTGCCTCCTCCAGCAGGGCGCCCGGCCGCGCGACGAGTGGGCCTTCTCGCCCGAGGAGGTCGCGCGCCTGCAGGCCCAGGCCAACCAGCTCCCGGCCTCCCAGGTCGTGCACGGCCTCGACCTCCTGGCCGACGCCCAGGTGCGCATCCGCCACGGCGGCGCCGACCCGCGCCTGCAGCTCGAGCTGGTCGCCGCCCGCCTCAGCCGCCCGGCGCTGGACGCGACGACCGCCGCCCTCGCCGCGCGCGTCGAGGCCCTGGAGGCCGGCGGCGCCACCGCCCCCGCCCCGCGCCCGCGCTCGCCGACGCCGGCCGCGGCCGAGCCGGCCCCGCCGCCCGCTCCCGAGCCGGCGCACGAGCCCATGCCCGCCGACCTGGAGCACGCCCAGCGGGTGTGGTCGCAGGTGCTCGACGCGCTCGAGCGCGACGCGCCGCCCACGCGCGGGCTGCTCGACGGCTCGCGACCGGCCGAGATCGACGAGCGCCGGGTCGTGGTCGCCGTGACCAGCGGCCTGCGCGCGGACATGCTCGGCCGGCCGGAGCACCGCGAGCGGGTGCGCATCGCCGTCGAGTCGGTGGCCGGGCGGCCGCTCGCCGTGGAGTTCGCGGCCGGCGCGGCGCCGGCGGAGGAGCCGGCCGAGGAGGCGCCGCCGCTCGACGACGAGTCGCTCCTGGCCGAGTTCAAGTCAATGTTCAGCGCCGTCGAGGAGGGCGAGCGCCCGGACCGAGGAGGATGACGCGTGGCGCAGGGCGGGATGAACCCCCAGAAGATGCTCAAGCAGATGCAGAAGATGCAGGAGGACATGGCCCGGGTGCAGGCCGAGCTCCAGCAGGAGTCGGTGACCGCCCAGGCCGGCGGCGGCGCGGTGACGGCGCGCGTCAGCGGCGGCCTCGAGCTGCTCGAGATCACCATCGACCCCAAGGCCGTCGACCCCGATGACCTCGAGCTGCTGCAGGACGTGATCGTGGCGGCCGTCAACGAGGCGATGCGGTCGGCCCAGCAGCTCGCCCAGGACCGGCTCGGCTCGGTCGCGGGCGGCCTCTCGGGCATGGGGATCCCCGGCCTCTAGCGCCCGGCGAGGGACGCACCTGCTCACGCCGTCGATCGAGCGCCTCGTGGTGGAGCTGTCGCGGCTGCCCGGCATCGGGCCGCGCAGCGCGCAGCGCCTGGCCTTCCACCTGATGAAGGCGCCGCCCGAGCGGGCCCGCGCCCTGTCGGAGGCGATCGCCGACATGAGCGAGCGCCTGCGCCCCTGCTCGGTCTGCTTCAGCTTCGCCGAGGCCGAGCTCTGCCCGATCTGCGCCGACCCCCGCCGCGACGCCACCCTGCTCTGCGCGGTCGAGGAGCCCTCGGCGATCCTGCCGATCGAGCGCACGCACGAGTACCGCGGCCGCTACCACGTCCTCGGCGGGGCGCTGTCGCCCATCGACGGCGTCGACCCCGAGGACCTGCGCATCACCGAGCTCGTGGGGCGCATCGAGGCCGACGGCGTCGCCGAGCTCGTGATCGCGACCAACCCCACGATGTCCGGCGAGGCGACCGCCCTCTACCTCGCCGACCTGGTCCGCGGCCGGGTGCGGGTGACGCGGCTGGCGAGCGGCCTTCCGGTGGGGGCCGACCTCGAGCACGCCGACGAGCTCACCCTCGGCCGGGCGCTGCTCGGGCGCCGCGAGCTGTGACCCGCCGCATCGCGGTCCTGGGCGCCGCGCCGGCGGACGAGGCGGACGCCTCCGACGGGGCTATCGCGCGCCGGATCGCCGCGGGGGAGCCCTTCTGGCTCGACCTCCACGGCTTCGGCGAGGACGACCTCGCGCTGCTCCGCGACGTCGTCCGCCTGCATCCGCTGGCCCTCGAGGACGCCAGCAAGATGGGGCAGCGCCCGAAGATCGAGGAGTACGGCGACATGACCTACATCGTCGTCTTCGGCGCGGCGCGCAAGCCCGACCGCGACCGCCTGGTGGAGGTGCACGTCGTCTACGCCGAGCGCTTCATGGTCTCCCTCCACCGCGACGACAGCGACGCCATCGACGCGCTCGTCGGCCGGCCCCTGGTGCGTCCGGACCACCTCGCCGACGGCCCGGCGCTCCTGTACGGGCTGCTCGACGCGCTGAGCGACAGCTTCTTCCCCGCCATGGACGAGGTCGGCGACGACATCGACGGCATCGAGGCGGCGCTGGCCGAGCCGCCCCGCGACGGCCTGCAGGACGACATCTACGCCGTCCGCCGCCGGCTGCTCGGCTTCAGCAAGACGGTCATGCCCCAGCGCGACGTCCTCGCGCGGATCGCGACGGGGTCGGTCGAGCTGCCGGCCGTCGACGAGAACGCCCGGCGCTACTTCCGCGACGTCGAGGACCACCTGATCCGCATCGCCGAGGTGATCGAGGGCTACCGCGACCTGCTCCAGGGCGCGAACGACGTCTACCTCTCGGCCGTCTCCAACCGGCTGAACGTCGTCACCAAGCAGCTGACGGTGATCGCCGGCATCTTCCTGCCGCTCGCCTTCGTCACCGGCTTCTTCGGCCAGAACTTCGGCTGGATGGTCGACCACGTCGGCGGCGCGGCGGCCTTCTTCGGCCTCGGCATCGGCCTGCAGGTCGCGACCGTCGTCCTCCTGGTCCTCCTGTTCCGGCGCCGCGGATGGCTCTAACCTGCAGGGCTGGACACGCCGAGGGAGGAGGGCGGGCATCGGCCTGCGCGTGATGAAGTTCGGCGGCAGCTCGGTCGCCGACGCGGACAAGATCAAGAACGTGGCGCGGCGGATCGCCCAGGCCCGCGAGGAGGGCGACGACGTCCTCGCCGTGGTGTCGGCGCGCGGCAAGACGACCGACGGGCTCGTGGCCCTGGCGCGTGAGATCTCCGAGCGGCCCGACCCGCGCGAGATGGACATGCTCCTGTCCACCGGCGAGCGCATCTCGTGCGCCCTGGTGGCCATGGCCCTCCACGACCTGGGGCACGGCGCCCTCTCGTTCACGGGATCCCAGGCGGGGATCCTGACCGACGCCGCCCACACCAACGCGAAGATCCTGGACATCCGCGCCGACCGCCTGCGCGACGCGCTGGCCGAGGGCCACATCGTCCTGGTGGCGGGCTTCCAGGGCATGTCGCCCGACCGCAACGTCACGACCCTCGGCCGCGGCGGCTCGGACACGACGGCGGTCGCGCTGGCGGCCGCGCTCGATGCGCGGGTGTGCGAGATCTACACTGACGTCACGGGCGTGTTCACCGCCGATCCGCGGATCGAGCCGGAGGCGCGCAAGCTCCCCCTCGTGAGCCACGAGGAGATGCTGGAGATGGCGGCGATCGGCTCGAGGGTGCTCGTGCTGCGGTCGGTCGAGTTCGCCCGCCGTCACGACGTCCCGCTGCACGTCCGCTCGTCCTTCCTGCCCGAGGAGGGCACCTGGATCACGAAGGAGACGCCCGGCATGGAGAAGGCGATCGTCTCGGGGATCGCCCACAGAGCGACGAGGCGAAGGTCACCGTGCTGGGCGTCGAGAACCGCCCGGGCGTCGCGGCGCGGATCTTCACGCGCTCGCCGACAGGACGTGAACGTTGACACGATCATCCAGAACAACAGCGACGTGCGCGGGCGCCGACCTCTCGTTCACCGTGCCGCTCGACGAGCTGCGGGCCTGGCGCTCGACACGCTCGAGGCGATGCGCGGCGACCTCGGCTACCGCGAGCTGACGAGCGACGACCAGATCGGCAAGGTGACGCTGGTCGGCGCGGGCATGAAGTCCGAGCCCGGCGTCGCGGCGAAGATGTTCCGCGTGCTCGCCGAGCAGGGGATCAACCTCCAGATGATCGACACCAGCACGATCCGCATCACGGTCGTCATCGACCGGCGCGAGGTCGAGCGGGCCGTGCGGGCGCTCCACGACGCCTTCGACCTGGCCGGCGAGGCCGCCCGCCGCGAGGCCCGCGAGGACCCTGCGCGCCGATGTTTAACGTCGCCGTGGTGGGCGCCACCGGCGCCGTGGGCGGCACGATGCTCCGGGTGCTCGAGGAGCGGGGCTTCCCGGTCACCGAGCTGCGGCCGCTGGCCTCGGCGCGCAGCGAGGGCACGCGAGCTCGACTACCTCGGCCGCCCGCGCACCGTGCGGCGGCTGACCGCGGACGCCTTCGAGGGCATCCAGATCGCGCTCTTCTCGGCGGGCGCGACCCGCTCCCGCGAGTTCGCCCCCGCGGCCGTCGAGGCCGGGGCGGTCGTGATCGACAACTCGAGCGCGTACCGGATGGACCCGGCGGTGCCGCTGGTGGTGCCCGAGGTCAACGAGCGGGACCTGCGAGGGGCACAGCGGGATCGTCGCCAACCCCAACTGCGTCGCCGCGCCGCTGGTCGTCGCCCTCAAGCCGATCGCCGACGCGGTGGGCCTGGAGCGGGTCATCGTCTCGAGCTACCAGTCGGTCAGCGGCACGGGCCAGGCGGCGCGTGACCGAGCTGCGCGACGCAGGCGGCCGGGCTTCCTCGCCGGCGACGAGCCCGAGCCGTCGGTCTACCCGCACCCCATCGCCTTCAACGTGCTGCCGCACATCGACGTCTTCGACGCGAGCGGCTACACCGGCGAGGAGCGCAAGGTCGCCGCCGAGACCCGCAAGATGCTCGGCATGCCCGACCTGCGGGTGAGCGCGACCTGCGTCCGCGTGCCGGTCCTGTACGCCACTCCCAGTCCGTCCAGATCGAGACGATCGACGAGCTCACGGCCGACGACGCCCGCAGCCTGCTGATGGCCGCGCCGGGCGTCGTGCTCGTCGACGAGCCCGGCGCTTCAACCGCTACCCGCTGCCGCGCGAGGCCGCCGGCCGCGACGACGTGCTGGTGGGCCGCATCCGCGAGGACTCCTCCCACGACGCGCGGCCTGGCGCTGTGGGTGGTGAGCGACAACCTGCGCAAGGGCGCGGCCACCAACGCCGTCCAGATCGCCGAGTCGCTCGTCACCCGGGGCTGGCTCTAGCCCCAGGCGGTCAGCCCGAGGCGGTCCCGGGGGCCTCGGCGGCCGCGGCGAGCCGGGCCGCCGCGCGGTGCTGCTGGGGGCTGACGCCGCGGATGCGCTTGAAGGCGGTGCTGAGCGCGAAGGGGCTGCCGTAGCCCACCCGCCGCGCGACCGAGCCGATCGTCTCCCCCGGCTCGAGCAGCAGGTCCGCGGCCAGCGCGATCCGCCAGCCGGTGAGGAAGCTCATCGGCGGCTCGCCCACCAGCTCGGTGAAGCGCCGCGCCAGCGCCGCCCGCGAGGCGCCCGTCTCCCGGGCGAGCTCGGCGACGGTCCACGGGTGCTCGGGCGCGTTGTGCAGCAGCCGCAGCGCCGGCCCGACGACCGGGTCGGCGTAGGCGCGGTACCAGCCGGGCGCCTCGGCCTCGGGGCGTGCGAACCAGGCCCGCAGGGCGGCGATCAGCAGCAGGTCGAGGAGCCGGTCGAGCACCGCCTCCTGGCCGGGCTCGTCGCGTGACGATCTCGTCGGCGAGCAGCGGGACGAGCGGCGAGTCCCAGGCCTCGTCGGCGGATCACCAGCCGCGGCGGCAGCGCGCGCAGCAGGCGGTCGCTGACCTCGCCGCCCATCTGGTAGGTGCCGGTCAGCACCACCGTCGCGCCCTCGGAGCTGTTGCCCCAGGTGCGCACGCCCAGGTCGCGCATCCCCGTGATCTCGCGCCCGTCCGGCGTGGCGCAGACCTGCCCGGGCAGGATCACGACCTGCGGCGGCGTGCCCGGGTCGTCGGCGAAGGTGTAGGGGTCGGGGCCGCGGAGCACGGCCACGTCGCCGGGGCCGAGCCGCTCGGGCGCGCCGTCGTCGGGGACCAGCCAGGCCTCGCCGCGCACCACGGCCACCAGGTGAGCGGCGCCTCGTCCTCGATCCGCAGCGACCAGGGCGGCTCCATGCTCGAGCGCAGGAGGAAGGCGCCCCGGGCCCGGGGGCCGTCGAGCAGGCCTGCCACGGCGTCCATGGGGCCAGTTTAGACGCTCACGAATGAGATCGAGCGATCCAGCCATGGAACGTCTCGCTCAGCGGGGCTTGACTGCCTCCATGACCACATCACCGATCCTTCCCGGCCAGACGCTCGAGAACCCGGTCACGGGCGAGCGCTTCACCTTCACCCACACCGCGGCGAGCACCGGCGGCGAGCTGCTCGCCTTCGACTTCGCCCTGCGCGCCGGCGGCGCGGTGCCCATCCCGCACGTCCACCCGGTCCAGACCGAGCGCTTCGAGGTCCTCGAGGGGCGCATGCGCTTCCGCCTCGGCCTGCGCGTCGTCCACGCGGGCCCCGGCGACGTCGTCGAGGTCGCGCCCGGCGTGGCCCACTCCTTCGCCAACCCCGGCCCGGACGAGGCCCGCCTGCGCGTCGAGGTGCGCCCGGCGCTCGCGATGGAGCGGATGCTCGCCGACGTGGTGGCCCTCGCCCACGCCGGGCGCCTCACCCGCCGCGGCCTGCCACGCGACCTCCGTCGACCTGGCCCGCCTCGCGCGGACGTACGCCCGCGAGGCCCACGCCCCGCTGCTGAGCGCCGGCGTTCAACGGCTGCTGCTGGCCCCGCTCGCGCCCTCGGCGCCGAAGCCGCCCTCCACGGCCGCGAGCGCGTCCTCGGCCTGAGCGCGGACCTCCGCGGCGAGCTCCGGGTTGTCCGCGCCGGCGAGGATGCGCCCGCGGACGTAGCCGATCAGGGCGCGGTGGACGCCCAGCAGGGCGTTCGCCGTGACCCAGGGCCGGATGTCGCCGGGCCGCGCGCCGGTCTCGGCGGCGATCAGGCTCGCCGAGCGCGTCGGTGAACCCGGTGAGGATCTGCTGCTCCCGTGCGCGAAGGGCGGGGCTCTCGGCGATCATGCGGGTGAGGGCCATCAGCTCGGGGCTCAGCGGCGCCTCGGCCAGCAGCCCCCGCTGGGAGAGGATCCAGCGGCCGAAGGCGGCGGGGATCGACTCGCCCGGCCCCCGGTCGCGGATCGCCTCGAGCAGGCCCTCCTCGAACGACTCGAGGCGCCAGTAGACCAGGTCCTCCTTGGTCGGGAAGTAGTTGTAGACCGTCTGCTCGGCGACGTCCGCCTCGCGCGCGATCTCGGCGACGGTGACGCCCTCGAACCCGCGCTCGCCGAACATGCGCCGCGCGGTCTCGGCGATGTGCTCCCGCATCTGCTGCTTCTTGCGCTCGCGCCGTCCGAGCTCCTCCGCCATTGCGCGGCCCCCGGCCGTTTGTTAGTGTCACTCCACTATTCGAGTCACACAACGAATAGACAGACTCCAGTATGGCGCAGACGCGATCGGGATGGGAGGGGACGACATGAGCGCAATCGCGGAACGACCGGCCTCGACGGGCGTCGAGGCCGCCGGGCGCACAGGACGGGTGCCGCTCGCCTTCGCGGCGATCGTCATGGCCATGCTGCCGGCGGTCCTCGATCAGACCATCCTCGCCACCGCCCTGCCGACCATCGCCGCCGACCTCGGAAGCGTGGCCGACGTCTCGTGGGTGGTGACGGCCTACGTCATCGCGGCGGCCGCCACGACGCCGCTGTGGGGCAAGCTCGGCGACCGGCATGGGCGCAAGCGGCTGCTCGAGCTCTCACTGACCCTGTTCCTCGCCGCCTCCGCCCTGTGCGGCGTCACCCAGGGGATCGCCGAGCTGATCGGCGCGCGCGCCCTCCAGGGGGCGGCCGCCGGCGGCCTGATGGCGCTCGCGATGGCCTGCGTCGGCGACCTCGTCTCCCCGCGCGAGCGCGGCCGCTACCAGGGCTACATCGCGGCGGCCTTCGCGGTTGCGACCGTCGTCGGCCCCCTCCTCGGCGGCGCCCTCGTCGAGGGCACGAGCTGGCGCTGGGTCTTCTACGTGAACCTGCCCGTCGGGCTGATCGCGCTCGCCGGGCTGCGGGCGCTTCTGCCGGCGGCCCCCGCCGCCGGCGCCCGCGCGCGCCTCGACCTGCCGGGCGCCGCCCTGCTCGCGTCCGCTACGGCCGGGCTGATGCTGACGTGCGTGTGGGCCGGCGAGCGCTTCCCGTGGGCCTCGTGGCAGACGGCCGCGCTGGTGGGCGCCACGCTCGCCTGCGGCGCCGCGCTGGCGGCGTGGGAGCGGCGGGCGGCCGACCCGATCGTGCCGCTGCGCCTGCTGCGCACCCGGGTCGTGGCGGTCTCCAGCACCGCGCTGTTCCTCACGACGGCCGCCCTCTTCGCCGTCACGGTCTTCGTGCCGCTGTTCCTGCAGGCGACGACGGGCGCCACCCCGACCGAGGCCGGCCTGCTGCTGGTCCCGGCCATGCTCGGCATCACCGTCGCGACCGCGCTCGCCGGGCGCGCCGTCGCCCGCACCGGCCGCTACAAGCGCTTCCCGGTCGCCGGCCTCGCGCTGATGGCGACGGGGCTGGCCCTGATGGCGGCCGTCGCCGGCGATCCCTCGCGGGTCACGATCGGCATCGGCCTGACGGTCTTCGGCCTGGGCTTCGGGATGGTCGGCCAGATCCTGGTGACGGCCGTCCAGAACGGCGTCGAGCGCAGCGAGCTGGGCGTCGCCACCGCCGCGACCGGGTTCTTCCGCGCCCTCGGCGGGGCGATCGGCGCCGCCATCCTCGGCGCGGTGTTCGCCGCGCGCGTCGGCGACGGGTCGGGCCTCGAGATCGGCCCGGCCGTGCAGACCGTGCTGCTGGTGGGGGCGGCGATCGCGGCCCTCGCGCTGGTGGTCGTGCTCGCCCTGCGCGAGGTCCCGCTGCGCGGCCCCGGCGCGTAGAGGCGCGGCCGGTGGCAGGCGCCGCGGCTCCGGTCTCGAATCCCCCTGGGCCGACGTCGGACCGGGGGGATCCGCATGAGGACGTTCGAGGCGGGATGAGCGGCTACTCGCTGCGGCCGATCGGGCGGGTCGAGTCGCCGCTGATCGACCGCGAGGGCGCGCCCCGCCAGGCCGACGAGGGCGCCCCCGAGGCCTGGCTCGCCTTCGACGAGGCCGTGCTGGAGGGGCTCCGCGACCTCCGGCCCGGGGACGAGGTGCTCCTGCTCACCTGGCTCGACCGGGCCCGGCGCGACGTCCTGCGGGTCCACCCGCGCAGCGACCCCTCCCGCCCAGAGCAGGGCGTCTTCAGCACCCGCTCCCCGGACCGTCCCAACCCGATCGGCCTCCACCGCGTCACCGTCGTCGCCGTCGAGGGCGCGCGCGTCGGGGTCGCGGCCCTGGAGGCCCTCGACGGCACGCCGATCGTCGACCTGAAGCCCGTACTCGGGCGGCGGGCTCAGCGGTAGATGGCGACGGGGATGACGACCGCTGCGGGGGCGATGGCCTGGGCGTATCCGCGGGCGGCGTTCGCGATGCCGTCGCGGTCGGTGCCGGCGGCGCTCAGGGCCGCCTCGGGGATGCGGTCCTGGGTGAGCGTGAAGGTCCTGCGTGCCTGCTCGTCCGTGAAGCAGACGTCCGTCTCCCGCGGCTTGGCCGCGGGGTCGGGTGGCTCGCGCAGCACCCGGATCACCTTCCCCACGACGATCGAGTCGCCCCCGGACAGCAGGCTCGACTCCGGCGCCAGCAGGCCGTAGCGCACGGGCATGAGGATCCGCGCGTTGACGGGGTCCTGCGCCGGCCACCGCTCGCCGAAGGCCGGCCAGGCGAGCGGCGGGCAGACGCCCTCACCGTCCCCGGGCGGCGGGGGCGGGAGGCTGCCGCCGTCGTCGTTGAGGGCGTGGGCGCCGACGTTGAGCACGATCGTGGGATCCGGGCCGACCGCCGCCAGGTAGCGCCGCAGCTCGCCGCGGGTGGCGCTGTCGGCGGCGAGGTTGGCGACGCCGAGGCGCCGGATCGTGTCGTAGGGCCGGACGTGCCTGGGCATGAGGACGCGGAGGTTGCGGACGATGACGAAGTCGCCCTCCGTCAGGCCCATCAGGTCGTCCGCGAACGCCCGCCCGGCCTCCTCGGGCGTCGCGGCCTCCGGCCGGGCGTCAACGCGCTCGACCCGCACCGGTTGCTGGACGCGCGGGTCCTGGAGCTTGTCGAGGAGGTTCAGGAAGTCGGCCGCCGTGGTCGCGGTCACGACCCGGCTCACGCCGGTCTCCCGGCGCCGCTCGATCCTGGCCGAGACCGCCGCCTCGGCGCTCGCGGCCTCGCTCACGCTCTCCGACTCGGTCTGCGTCTCCTCGCTCGAGAAGCCGCCGCGGATCTGGGCCAGGTACGAGACGACCCGCTCGGGGTCGAGGTAGAGGTACTCGCCGGGGACCTCGGTCGAGCTGAACTCGAACCGCCCCGGCTGGTCGTCGTCGCGCCAGGGCGCCCAGATCAGGAACCCGCCGAGCAGGGCGCCGGCGGCGAAGACGACGGCGATCGAGGCCACGGCGTGGCGGCCGACCCACGCCCCGAGGCCCGCCTTCCCGCCGCCCTCGCTGTCTGACGCATCGGCCACGTCGCCCCCAACCCCGGGCGCGATCCTACGGCGAGTGGCGTCTCCGCGGCCAGATGGCCGGGCCCCGGGGCGCTAGTGCAGGGCGAAGAAGACCGCGAGGCCCCAGAGCGGGGAGCAGGCGGTCACGAGGAGCACCACGAAGCCGATCCCCCGGCCCAGGGCTGCCCAGGGCCCTCCGCGCCGCTCGCGCGGCCCGTCGGCCGCGGGCTCGAGGCGCCGGCCGGTGCCGACGTCGAGGAAGTCGCGGGCGGGGTCCATGCCACTTTCATCGGCGGCGAGAGGCCCGATTCTGAGCGCCGGTCGTCCAGTCAGCCGCCGACCGGGCTCTTCGAGCGCTTCGGCGTCCCGAGCGAGCTCCGCGCCTGAGGCCGGGCGCGCCCGGCGGGGCGCGGCGGCCAAGTGGCCACGGGCGCGGCGGCCAAGTGGCCACGGGCGCGGCGGCCAAGTGGCCACGGGCGCGGCGGCCAAGTGGCCACGGGCGCGGCGGCCAAGTGGCCACGGGCGCGGCGGCCAAGTGGCCACGGGCGCGGCGGCCAAGTGGCCGCTCGCGTCGCTCCCGGCCTCAGTCCTCCTCGGGCCGGCCGGGGTGGACCTCGGTGTAGGGCGCCGGCCGCCCGCCGATCGGGATGAGGCGGGCGCGCGGGGGGTGCCCGGCGGCGGACTGCTCGGCGCAGGCGGCGCAGACCTCGGCCGGGTCGGGGTCCCCGTCGAGGCGGGCCTCTGCGACCGCCGGGCCGTGGGCCGGGTCGGCGGCGCAGAGGCCGGCGAAGGGGTCGTCGTCCGGCGGCGGCTCGCCGACCGCCGCGCAGGCGCGGGCGAGGGCCGCGGTCGCCTCGTCGATGGAGGGGCCGAGGCGCGCGACGTCGTCGGCGCGGCGGACGCCCCGCAGGCCGGCGGCGGCCTCGTGGTGGAGGGCGATCGCGCGCTCGGCGTCGGCGCGCGCCTCGGGCGGCAGGTCGAGCCGGCTCATCAGGGCGCCCGCCCGGGCTTCGACGGCGTCGAGGCGGACCGCCGCCGCGGCGCGCGCCTCGAGCATGCGCTCGCGCTCGGCCCGCCCCTCGCGGCGGGCGCCCCAGGCCGCGGCCCAGGCCGCGCCCAGGGCGGCCAGCCCGAGCAGGATCACGATGGCCCGCGTCCCGGAGCCCTCCTCGTCGGGAGGACCCGGCACGGCGAGATCGGCGGCGCGCAGGACGCGGTCAACCGGGTCGACGATCGCGCCCACCCGCTCGGCGCGGAGCCGGCTCGTGATGTCGGCCGGCGACCTCGGCCCCACCGCGATGACCGGCCGGCCCGGAGCCGTGACCACCAGCGTCTCGCCGGGGGCGACCTCCTCGGCGAGGCGGCGGGCGTAGATCCGCATCGAGGGGGCGCCGGCCGGGCCGGCGACGACGGCCAGCTTGACCGGCCGGCCCTCGGCCTCGAGGCGTCGCGCGGCCTCGGCGAGCTCGGCCGCGGCCGCCGGCGCGGCGGCCCCGAGAGCGCGCGGGCTCACATAGACGTCGGATCCCGAGAGCGCGCCGACGGCCGGGTCGGCGGCGGCGGCGAGGGAGGGCGCGGCCGCGAGCGTGAGGGCGGCGAGGGCGGCGGCGCACGCGATCCGCGCGGCGCCCGACCCCATCGTCAGGCCGGCGCGGGGTGGCCGGAGGCCGGGAGCGAGCGCGCGATGGCGCGGCGCGCGCGCTCGGCGAGGCCGGCGCCGGGGACGAGCCCGCCCAGGTCGAGGCGCATCAGCGTCACCTGGCCCCGGGCCCGCACGGCGACGAACCCCAGTCCCTCCAGGAAGTCGCGGTCGAAGAGCGTGTGATGGCCGACGAAGCGCTCCCGCTCGCCGACCTCCTCCGGGTAGCGGAGCGCGAACGCCTCGACGGCCCGGAAGCCCCGCGCCTTCAGGTCCGCCAGCGCCTCGAGCAGCAGGCGCTCGCAGGCGCCCGCCGGGTCGTCCGCCTCGAGGAAGGTGCAGGTCACCAGGGCGGCGTCGCGCCCCGGGGGACCCGCCGGCAGGCCGAGGGCGCGCGGGAAGGCGCCCGAGGGGCCGTACTGGACCATGCCCTGGAAGCCGTCGGCATCGTGGAGCACGCGGCCGAACGCGCCGTGGCGTCGGCCGAAGGCGTCGGCCCAGGCCTCCTTCCGGCGCTCGTCGGTCGTGATCCGGTCGTGCTGCCAGAAGACGCAGCTCACGCACGGCGGCGGCAGGGCGCGGCGCACGCCGGCCGTGAGGGGCGAGACGGAGGTCACCCGCAGCCCTCCCCATCGACCGCGCAGACCCCGCCGGCGTAGGAGGGCATCTCCCGGAACGGCGTGTCCCCGCTCTCGCCGCCGTAGGTCTGGGCGAGGTAGGCCAGGATGCGGCGCCGGTCCCAGACCGCCAGGCCGCCGTCGACCAGCATCGGCACCTGGGGCGGCTCGCCCTGGGCGGCCACCAGGGCCGCCCGTGCGTCCGGGTCGCCCCGGACGGTCACGGACCGGTAGTCGAGGCCGAGCGCGTCCAGCGCCTCCTTGACCTCCACGCACTTCCAGCAGCTCGGGGCGTCGTAGAGCACCACGCCCCGAGAGTAGCGGCGGATCCGGGCTACGCCGCCCCGACGGTCTCGAGGACCCGGTCAACCGGGACCAGGTGGCGCTTGAAGTCCATGATCTTGGCGTCGAGCCCGAGGGCCAGGCCGATGAGCTGCGGGAGGTGCAGCACCGGCATGTTGTACTCGGTGGCGTTCGCCGCCTCGGCCTTGCGCTGGTAGGCGTCCATGGCGAGGTGGCAGAGCGGGCACGGCGTGACCATGCAGTCGGCGCCGGCGTCGCGCGACTGCGACAGCGCGAGGTGCGACTCCTTGAGGGCGACCTCGGTGCGGGCCAGGATGATCGGGAAGCCGCAGCACTTCGACTTGGCCTCGTAGTCGGCGACCTCGCCGCCGAGCGCGACGATCAGCCGCTCAAGCGACTGGGGCCGGTCGGGGTCCTCGAAGCCCATCACCGACGAGGGCCGCAGCAGCTGGCAGCCGTAGTAGGGCGCCACCCGCAGGCCGTTGAGGCCGCGCGGGCCCTGGCGCTCGAGCAGCGCGAGCCCCTCCTCGGTGGCGAGGTACCAGAGCAGGTGGGTGACCTCCTTGGTGCCCTCGTAGGGGCGCGCCCCCGCCTTCACCAGCTCCTCGTTGACCTTCTCGAGCAGGCGCGGGTCGTCCTTGACCATCTTGTTCGCCCGGCGCAGGTTGAGCGTGCAGACGTTGCAGATGGTGAGCACGTCGACGCCCATCTCCTCGGCCTGGGAGAGGATGCGCACGTTCAGCGTCAGGTACAGGTTCGGCTTGGCCTCGGCGATGTCGCCGGCGCCGCAGCAGGTCGCCGCGGGCAGCGGCAGCAGCTCGATGTCGAGCATCGGCGCGAGCGCCTTCGTGGTCTTGTCGAGCTCCTTCGAGCTGAACTCGGCGATGCACCCCGGGTAGTAGGCGAACTGGCGGACCGACCGCCCCTGCGGGTCGGGCGCCAGGCCCGTCGGATCCTCGAGCGCCTGAGGTCCTTGGACCGTGGTCGCCATCAGATCGTCTCCTTGACGTTCTTCATCAGGGACTTCACCTCGTTCAGCTTCTTGATGCGGTGGGGGATCGGCGACGGCGCCTTGCCGTGGCGGAGCATCTGGAGCGCGAAGGGCGTGTCCAGGGGGGCCCCGATCGGGTCGGTGAACGGCACCAGCAGGGTCTCGTTGAGCTTGCCGCCGGTGCGCATCGAGATCAGGAAGGCCTTGGCGTGGCGGGCCCCCTTGTCCCGGGTCACGCCCTCGGCGAAGGCGATCCCGCCGAGCTTCTCGATCGCGTCGCGCGGGTCCACGCCCTTGGGGCAGCGCTCGTTGCAGTACATGCAGCGGGTGCAGTCCCAGACGCCGTGATCGCCCGAGTAGAGCTTGGCGCGCTGCTTGCGCTGGCTGTCGCGCACGTCGCCGGCGAAGCGGTAGCCCCAGGCGAACGCCGCCGGGCCCACGAACTCGGGGTCGGCCGTGAACGAGTTGCACTCCGAGTAGCAGGCCGCGCAGAGGATGCACTTGCTCTCTTTGTAGATCTTCTGCATCGCCTCCTTGGACACGATGCGCTCGCGCTCGGGGGGCGGCCCGTCGGGGATCAGGTACGGCTTGACCGACTTGAACTTGTCCCAGAACGGGTCGAGGTCGACGATCAGGTCCTTCAGCGGCGCGAAGTTGCCCATCGGGTCAACCGCCACGGTGCCGGACTCGTACTCGCGCTTGACGTCCTCCACCTGGGTCATGCAGGAGAGCACGGTCTTGCCGTTCGCCTTGCACGCGCAGGAGCCGCAGATCGCGCTGCGGCAGGAGTAGCGGATCGCCAGCGTCCCGTCCTGGGTGTTCTGGAGATCGAGGATCGCGTCCAGGAGCGTGAGGTCCTCGCCGTGCTCGAGCTCGAACGACTGCCGGTAGGGCTCCGGCGCCGTGTCGGGCTGGTAGCGGAAGACGTCGAAGGTGGTCGTCGGCATCAGTAGGACCTCACCTGGGGCTCGTGCTGCGTGAACGTGACCTCGGAGTAGTCGAGGCGGATCTGGTCGTCCTCGAGGTACGACAGCGTGTGCTTGAGCCAGTCCTCGTCGTCGCGCTCGGGGTAGTCCAGGCGGGAGTGGGCGCCGCGGCTCTCGGTGCGCTCGACGGCGCCGGTGACCATCGTGAGGGCGAGGTCCAGCAGGTAGCCGGTCTCGATGGTGTGGACGAGCGACTGGTTGAAGGTGCGGCCCTTGTCCGTGACGATCACGCCCTTGTAGCGCTCGCGGAGCCGCTCGACCGTGTCCTGGGCCTCGCGCAGCTCGCTCTCGGTGCGGAAGACGCCGACCTTCTCCTGCATGGTGTCGGCGAGCTCGTCGCGCAGCTCGTGCTGCACCGGGCCGCGCTGGCGCTCGAGCAGGTCACGCAGGCGGCGCTCGTAGTCCGCCGCCGCCGCCGGGGTCGCCTCGGGGGCGCGGCCGTTGAAGACGTCCATGGCGTAGCGCGCGGCCGCCGCGCCGGTGCGGGCGCCGTAGACCACGGCCTCCAGGAGCGAGTTGCCGCCCAGCCGGTTGGCGCCGTGCACCGAGACGCAGGCGCACTCGCCGGCCGCGAACAGGCCCTGCATGTGCGGGGCCGCCCCCCACGAGTCCACGTGGACTCCGCCCATGTGGTAGTGGGCGCCGGGCCGCACGGGGATGGGGGCCTCGATCGGGTCGACGCCGGCGAAGGCCATCGCCAGCTCGCGGATCTGGGGCAGGCGCTCCATGATCTTCTCGCGCCCGAGGTGGCGCAGGTCCAGCAGGACCGAGCCGTCGATGCCGCGGCCCTCGAGGATCTCGGTCGCCTCCGAGCGCGAGACCACGTCGCGCGATGCGAGCTCCAGCTTGTTGGGCGCGTACTCGCTCATGAAGCGGTCGCCCTCGGCGTTGAGCAGGTAGCCGCCCTCGCCCCGGGCCCCCTCGGTGACCAGCACCCCGGTCGGGTTGAGCGTCGTCGGGTGGAACTGCATGAACTCCATGTCCTTCAGCGGGACGCCCGCCGCCAGGGCGAGGCCCATGCCGTCGCCCGTGGAGGAGTGGGAGTTCGTCGAGGGCCGGTAGACGCGGCCCGCGCCGCCGGTGGCGAGGACGACGGACTTCGCGCCGACGGTCTCGATGGTGCCGTGGACCATGTCGTAGGCCACGACCCCGCAACAGCCGCCGTAGGAGTCCTTCACCAGCTCGGTGACGAACCACTCCTCGTAGGTCGGGATCTCGTACTTCACGCACACCGTGTAGAGCGTGTGCAGGATCACCAGGCCGGTGAGGTCGGCCGCGAAGCAGGTGCGCGGGAAGCCGGCGCCGCCGAACGGGCGCTGCGCGATCCTGCCGGTCGTCTCGTGGCGGCTGAAGACCGCCCCCCAGTGCTCGAGCTGGATGATCTGGCCCGGCGCCATCTCGCAGAGGATCTCGATGGCGTCCTGGTCGCCGAGGTAGTCCGAGCCCTTGACGGTGTCGAAGGTGTGGTTCTCGGGGGTGTCCTCGGTCTCGTTGCCGAGGGCCGCGTTGATGCCGCCCTGGGCCGCGCCGGAGTGGCTGCGCACGGGGTGGACCTTGGTCACGAGGGCGACGTCCGCGCCCGCCTCGTGCGCGGCGATGGCGGCCCGCATCCCGGCGAGGCCCGCTCCCACCACCACGACGTCATGGCTCAGCACGTCCTGAAACCCCCCGGCTCGACGACTTCCTCCAAAGGTTATCGGACGGCCGTCGCGCGGCCCCCGGTACAGACGCCCCTTTGCGCCGCTGCGCGTCCCGTCCGGTTGGACGGCATGATGCCCCGTCGTGAGCTTCGACGAGGTCCTCACCCTGCTCGTCATCATCGGGGTGCTCGCCGTCCTGGTCGCCGAGCGGCTCTCGCCCGCGTTCACCATCCTGGCGGGCCTCGTGGTGCTGCTCGTGGCCGGGGTGGTGGACGCCGGCGAGGCCTTCTCCGGCTTCTCGAACTCCGCGCCCCTGACCGTGGCGGCGCTCTACGTGGTCGCCGCGGCGGCCGGCCGCACCCGGGTGCTGGAGCTGCTGGTCTCGCGGCTGCCGTCGCGCTCGGCCGCCCCCCGCGAGCGCGGCGAGCGGGCGACCCTCGCGCGCATCGTCGTGCCGACGGCATCGGCGTCGGCCTTCCTCAACAACACGCCCATCGTCGCGATGGCGATCCCGCCCGTGCTGTCGTGGTGCCGGCGGACCGGACGGTCGCCGTCGCGCTTCCTCATGCCCGTCAGCTTCGCGGCGGTGGTCGGCGGCACGATCACGCTGATCGGGACCTCGACCAACCTCGTGGTCTCGGGCCTGATGGAGGAGGCCGGCCAGGAGCCGATGGGCCTGTTCGAGATCGGCGCGGTGGGCCTGCCGCTGGCCGTCGTCTCCGTCCTCGTCATGGTCCTCGTCGCGCCCTTCCTGCTGCCGAGCCGCCGCGCGCCCAGCGAGAGCGTCAACGACGACGCCCGCGAGTTCACGGTCGAGATGGAGGTCACCGCCGACGGCGCGATCGCCGGCAGGAGCGTGGCCGAGGGCGGGCTCCGGAGCCTCCAGGGGGTCTACCTCGTGGAGGTCGAGCGGCCCGACGGCCACCGCATCTCCTCGGTTCGGCCCGACGAGGTGCTGTCGGTCGGCGACCGCCTCACGTTCGCCGGCAACGTCACCAGGATCCTCGACCTCCAGCAGATGCGCGGCCTCGTCTCGGTGCAGGAGCGCCACTTCGGCGCCGTCGGGTCGACGACCGAGCGCCGCCTCTACGAGGCCGTCATCGCCCCGGGCTCGGGGCTGGTGGGCAGCACCCTCCGCGAGAGCGGCTTCCGCGGCCGCTACGGCGGGGCCGTCATCGCCATCCACCGCGCCGACGAGCGGGTCAACGGCAAGCTCGGCGAGGTGCGCCTGCGGCCGGGCGACGTCCTCCTGGTGCTCGCCGGGCCCGCCTTCCGGCCGCGCGCCCTCGACCGGCGCGACTTCCTGCTGATCGCCCCGCTCGGCGGCGACGGCCCCCCGCGCGAGGAGAAGGCGCCCCTCGTCGGGCTGGTGATCGTGGGGCTCCTGGTCCTCGCCGGGACCGGCGTCCTCGACATCCTCCCGGCCGCCCTCCTGGCCGCCTTCGCGGTCGTGGCCCTGCGCGTGCTGACGCCCACCGAGGCACGAGACTCGGTGGACCTCGACGTGATCATCGTCATCGCCGCCAGCTTCGGGCTGGGTCAGGCGATCGAGCAGAGCGGCCTCGCCGACACCCTTGCGGACACGCTGATCGACCCCTTCGGCGGCCTCGGCGACGTCGGGCTGCTGCTGGGGGTGCTGCTGGCCACGATCGTCGTCACCGAGATGATCAGCAACAACGCCGCGGCCGCGCTGCTCTTCCCGGTCGCCCTCGCGACGGCGACCTCGGCGGGGCTCGATCCGCGGCCCTTCGCGTTCGCCGTGGCGATCGGCGCGTCGTCGTCCTTCCTCACCCCGATCGGCTACCAGACGAACACGATGGTCTACGGGATCGGCGGCTACCGCTTCACCGACTTCGCCCGCCTCGGGTTCCCCCTGGTGATCGTGATGGTGGTGATCTCGCTCGTGATCATCCCGATCGCCTGGCCGCTGCGCTGAGATGACAGCCTGCGCCGGGCCTCTCGCGGGCCCGGCGGAGGCCATCCGGCCCCTTGCCGGGGCCGGATGACGACCGGCGGCACCGGCTTCGCCGGGGCCGGCCGCCGGAACAGCACAACCACTTCACAGGCTCGGCGGCCCCCCAGGGCTGGGGCCGGGGTTCGGTATGCTCCGTGGGGTTTGCGGCCGCCTCGGGCGGCCGCTCGACAGTGAAGCGCCATCGAAGGAGTCCGCCCAGTGGCACACCGCGTCACATTCATCCCTGGCGACGGCACCGGGCCGGAGATCGCCGAGGCCACCAAGCGCGTTCTCGACGCGACCGGTGTGGACTTCGACTGGGACGTCCAGGAGGCCGGGGTCAACATCATGGAGACGGCGGGCACCCCGCTGCCCGACTCCGTGATCGAGTCGATCAAGGAGAACAAGGTCGCGATCAAGGGCCCGATCACGACGCCCGTGGGGCACGGCTTCCGCAGCGTCAACGTCGCTCTACGAAAGGCCCTCGACCTCTACGCCTGCGTACGCCCCTGCAAGAGCTACGACGGCGTCCGCTCGAAGTACGACGGCATCGACCTCGTCTTCGTCCGCGAGAACACCGAGGACCTCTACGCCGGCATCGAGTTCGAGAAGGACACCGCCGAGGAGCTCGCGCTCGCGCGCAAGATCGAGGAGCTCGCGCCGGGGGTCCACATCCGCGAGCACTCGGGCCTCTCCATCAAGCCCATCTCGGTCGAGGGCACCACGCGCGTCGTCCGCTTCGCCTTCGAGTACGCGACCGAGAACGACCGCTCGAAGGTCACGGCCGTCCACAAGGCCAACATCATGAAGCACACCGACGGCCTCTGGCTCGCCGTCGCCACCGAGGTGGCCAAGGACTACCCCGGCATCGAGTTCGAGGAGCGGATCGTCGACAACATGTGCATGCAGCTCGTGCAGAAGCCCGAGCTCTACGACGTGATCGTGCTCCCCAACCTCTACGGCGACATCCTCAGCGACCTGGGCGCAGGCCTGGTCGGCGGCCTCGGCGTCGCCCCCGGGGCGAACATCGGCAGCCACGCGGCCCTGTTCGAGCCCACCCACGGCAGCGCGCCCAAGTACGCCGGGATGAACAAGGTCAACCCGATCGCCATGATGCTGTCGGGCGTGATGATGCTGCGGCACCTGAAGGAGACGGAGGCGGCCGACCGGATGGAGGGCGCCATCGCCGACATCATCCGTGAGGGCGAGAACGTCACCTACGACATGAAGCCGCACCGCGACGACCCGACCGCCGTGGGGACCTCCGAGGTCGCCGACGCGATCATCGAGAAGCTGAAGGTCGCTGCGTGACGGGGCCCCTGCGGGTCGCCGTCACCGGCGCCGCGGGGCAGATCGGCTACTCCATCCTCCCCCGCATCGCCGCCGGGGAGGCGTTCGGAAGGGACCAGCCGGTCGTCCTGCAGCTGCTCGAGATCCCCGCCGAGGGGCCCCAGAAGGCCCTCCGCGGGGTCGCCATGGAGCTCGACGACTGCGCCTTCCCGCTCCTGCAGGGGATGGTGCTCACCGACGATCCGCGCGAGGCCTTCGCCGACGCGGACTGGTGCATCCTCATCGGCAGCAAGCCGCGGGGCCCGGGCATGGAGCGCGCCGAGCTGCTCAAGGACAACGGCAGGATCTTCGTCGAGCAGGGCAAGGCCATCGACGAGCTCGCCGCCGACGAGGCCCGCGTCGTCGTGGTCGGCAACCCCTGCAACACCAACTGCATGATCGCCGCCGCCCAGGCGCGCAGGCTCGGGCCGGAGCGGTTCACCGCCATGACCCGCCTCGACCAGAACAGGGCCCGCAGCCAGCTCGCCCAGAAGGCGGGCGTCCCGATCACCGAGGTCGAGGACATCATCATCTTCGGCAACCACTCGCCGACCATGTTCGCCGACTTCACCAACGCCCGGATCGGCGGCCGCCCCGCCCGCGAGGTCATCGGCGACCGCCCGTGGCTGGAGGGCGAGTTCCTGTCAACCGTGGGCAAGCGCGGCGCGGCGATCATCGAGGCCCGCGGGCTGTCGTCGGCGGCCTCTGCGGCCAACGCGGCGATCGACCACGTGCGCTCGCTGCACACGCCGGGGGACACGATCCACTCCGTGGCCGTCCGCTCCGACGGCGCCTACGGCTTCGACGAGGGCGTCTGGGCCTCGGTGCCGGTCAGGACGACCGCGCCGGGCACCTACGAGGTCGTGCGCGAGGGCTTCCAGCACGACGAGTTCGCGCGCGCCAAGATCGCCGCGACCAACGCGGAGCTGGTCGAGGAGCGCGAGACCGTGAAGGACATGCTCGGCTGATCCGGGCCGGCGGGCGGGCCCGCCCCGGCGGGCCCCGCCGCCGCGTCGGCCCTTGCGCGAGACAGACCTGTCTGTTTCGCTTGCGGCCGTGCCCTCGGCGACCGCCGCCCCCGCGCCCCGGACCCGCATCCTCGACGCCGCGTCCGACGCCTTCTACCGGCACGGCATCGCGGCCGTCGGCGTCGATGCCATCGTCGCCGACGCCGAGGTGGCGAAGTCGACGCTCTACCGCCACTTCCCCTCCAAGGACGACCTGGTCGTCGCCTTCCTGCGCCGTCGCGACGAGCGCTGGCGCGCGTGGCTGCGCGCGGAGGTCGAGCGCCTGAGCCCGGAGCCGGCGGGGCGGCCCCTGGCCGTCTTCGACGCGCTCGGCGGGTGGTTCGCCTCGGAGGACTTCCGTGGCTGCGCCTTCATCAACGCCGCGGCCGAGATCGCCGACCCCGCGCACCCGGCGCGGGCGGCGGTCCAGGAGCACAAGCGGCTCTGCGGCGAGTACCTCGACGAGCTGTTGCGGGCCGCCGGCAGCGCGCGGCCGGCGGACGACGGGGCGGCCCTGATGCTGCTGATGGAGGGGGCCATGGTCTCGGCGCTCATCGAGCGCGATCCGGCCCCGGCCGCCCGGGCGCGCGCCGTCGCGGCGGCCGTCCTCGACCACCCCAGTCCTCGGGAGGACCGATGAGCGAGCGCATCCCAGGGTTCCGGCTCGGGATCTACGTCTTCAAGGACGCCGAGATCGTCAACTTCGCGGCACCTCACGGCGTCTTCTCGGTGGCGCGCCGCTTCGACCCGGAGCTCGAGGCCTTCCTGATCGCCGACTCGGCCCGGCCGGTCCAGGCGCAGGCCGGCTTCACGGTGCTTCCGAACTACAGCTTCTCCGACCGGCCCGCCATGGATGCCTTCCTGATCCCCGGCGGCTTCGGGACGCGGCAGGAGATGCGCAACGGCCGCCTGCACGAGTTCATCCGCGAGCTGCCCGGCTCGACCCTGCTGACCAGCGTCTGCACCGGGTCGTGGATCTACGGCGTCATGGGCCTCCTCGACGGGCTGCCCGCGACGAATCGCAAGGAGCCCGACCGGGTCGAGTCGGGCCCGAACGGCAAGGTGCCGATCGACCGCCTCGCCGAGATCGCCCCGGCGTGCCGGATCAGCCGGGCCCGGGTGGTCAACGCGGGGCGCATCATCACCGCCGGGGGGATCGCATCGGGGATGGAGATGGGCTTCCACCTCCTCCGGCGCGCCGGCTACCCGGACGACCTCATCGCCGAGGTCGCGCGGGTCATGGAGTACTCGGCCGCCTGGGAGCTCTACCGCGACGACGTCGAGGCGGCGGTCCCCGCAGGCGCCTAGGGCGGCGGTTGTGCCGGTCGGGAGGCCTGCCATAGCCTCGACCTCCTGAAGCGTCGAGGCGAGGAGGCCACCATGGCCGACCTGGAGGTGCGCGGCTTCCAATCAGCCGACGAGGTTCGTCCGTTCGTGGACAGGGGCAAGGTCGAGATCGTCAAGCTCTCGGGCGGCACGGTGGGCCTGGGCACCTTCGAGCCGGGCTGGCGCTGGTCCGAGCACGTCAAGCCGCTCGCGGGGACCGACAGCTGCCAGTCGGCCCACATGGGCTACTGCATCTCGGGCCGGATGGTGGTCCGCATGGACGATGGCACCGAGGGGGAGGTCGGACCGGGCGAAGTGGTCGTGATCCCGCCCGGGCACGACGCCTGGGTCGTGGGCGACGAGCCCTGCGTCCAGGTGGACTTCACCGGCATGGAGACCTACGCCAAGCCGAGCTAGCGGCGGAACCGCTTCCTGACCAGCCGGGCGACGGCGATGGCGATCACGCGCCGCCGTCCCGCGGTGACGCCTGGCGGCCGCCGGTGGGTACTCTTCCGGCACGGCTCTCGACCCGAGGAGCGACATGCCCGAGGAGACGGTGCACCAGGTCCACGTCCACCTCACGCGGGAGAACCCCCCGGTCCGGCAGGCCCACCTCCTCTGCACCGGCGAGGTGGTCACGTTCGGGACTCCGGGCTGGCAGGGCGAGCACTACGGCTTCCCGCCCGGCACCGCCGAGGACAACCCGGGGACCCTCGACTTCCTCGTCGCCTCCGTCGGCGGCTGCCTCATCGGCACGCTCGGCGGTGCGCTCAAGGCGCGCGGCATCGACGGCAGCGGCGGCCGCCTGACGGCGGACGCCAGCGGCGAGGTCGTGGTCAACCCGGACGGCGTGCTGCGGCTGCGCCGCATCGACATCACCTACCGCCTCAAGGCCGACGAGTCGCAGCGCGCCGCCGCCGAGCGCGCGCACGCCCATCACGCCGCCCACTGCCCGAACGCCCGCTCGGTGGCCGCCGCCATCGACATCGTCACCGAGCTCGAGCTCACGCCCGCGACGGAGGCCGCCCCCGCGGGCTGAGGCGGGGCCCGGTCAGGCCGCCGCCGCTGCCGCGGCGGCGGCGCGGAAGACGCCTCCCAGGCGCGCCATGCCCTCGTCGATCTCGGCGGGGCTGACGCCGCTGTAGGCGAGCCGCAGCGTACGCTCGCCGCCCTCGACGACGCAGTCGGAGCCGCGCACGTACAGCACGCCGGCCGCCTCCGCGTCGGCGAAGAGGGCGTCCGCCGACATCCCCTCGGGGAGGGTGAGCCAGCAGAAGAAGCCCCCGGCGGGCGGGACGCAGCGGGTGCCCTCGGGCATGTGGCGCATGCCGGCCATCATGGCGTCGCGGCGCTCGCGCATGAGCCCGGTGACGCGCTCGATGTTGCCGGGCAGGTGGCCGCCGGTCACGAGCCGGTGGATGGCCGCCTCGGCGAGCAGGGCCGGGGAGATGTAGGTGCGCGACGCCGCGGCCGCGAGCCGCCCCGCCAGCTCCGGCGGCGCGACCAGGTAGCCGACCCGCAGGCCGGGCGCGACGGTCTTCGAGAACGACGAGGTGAACAGCACCCGGCCGGGCGCCGCCAGCTCCGCCAGCCCGGGCAGGGCCTCGCCCTCGAAGCGCAGCTTCCCGTAGGGGTCGTCCTCGAGGATCAGGATGTCGCGCTCCTCGCACAGCTCCACCAGCGCCCGGCGCTTGGCGGCCGAGAGGGTGGCGCCGGAGGGGTTCTGGAAGTTCGGGATCGTGTAGAGCAGGCGGGGGACGCGGCCGGCGTCGCAGGCGGCCCGCAGGGCCTCGACGTCCATGCCGTCGTCCTCGACCGGCACCGGCAGGATCTCCATGCCGTGCAGGCGCAGCTGCAGCAGGGCTCGGTCGTAGGTGGGCGCCTCGACCGCGACCAGGTCGCCGGGCTGCAGCAGGGTCTCGAGCAGGAACACGAAGCCCTGGAGCGAGCCGTTGGTCACCAGGACCTGCTCGGGCGCGACCCCGTGGTCGGCGGCGAGCACCTCGCGCAGCGGCGGGTAGCCGTTGCCGGTGCCGTAGGAGAGCACCCGCACGCCGTCGTCCTCGAGTGCGGCGCGGGTGCAGTCGGCGATCAGATCGGTCGCCAGCGCCTCGGGGCAGGGGGCCCCGCGCGCGAGGGAGATCGTCGTCGGCACGACGACGGAGTCTAGTGAAGTGCCGGGCCCGCAGACCCCGGGGGCGGGGCCGGCTCTCGGCCCGCTCTAGCGGGCGCGCCGGGCGGCCTTGCGGGCCGCCGCCTGCGCGGCCTTCTTCTTCAGGACCGACGCCTTGGCGACGCAGAAGTTGCTGATGCCGAGCGGCTTGGGCGTGAAGCGGGTGCCCGTGTAGGGCCAGACGCGCCACACGTAGCAGGTGCCGGGCTGCATCTTCGACTTGGGCGCGCGCAGCTGCCGCTTGGCCGGGAAGCCGGAGTAGACCTTCTTGACGGTCGGGGCGGCGCCGCGGCGCTTCTTGACGACCTTGAAGATCTGGACGTTGTAGAGGCGGGTGCCGCGCGGGCCCTTGCGCCAGCTCAGCACCGGGCGGCGGGTCGGCAGCGTCTTGCCGGCCTTGGGCCGCAGGCGGGCGGCGTTCTGGGCGGGCAGCAGGAACTCGGGCTGGACCTTCGGAGCGGTCGAGGGCGACTGGCCCGGAGCCAGCGGCGTCGAGACCGTGAACGGCTCCGACGTCAGCGCCGACGTGTTGCCGGCCGCGTCGATCTGCAGGACCTGGAAGCTGTAGGCGCCGTCGGCGAGGTTCGCGATCGACACCGAGTTCAGCAGCGAGTCGGAGGGGCCGATGACCACCGCGCCGCCGGCGCCGATGATCTGCCAGCGCGAGTACGCGCCGGGCTCGGCGGTCCAGCCGAAGGTGATGATGCCCGACGCGGGGAACGGGGGCCGCGCGGTGATCGTGGGGGCGACCGGCGGGGTCGTGTCCACCACGAAGGCCCGGGTCGCCTGGGCGCCGGGCTGGCCGAACTGGGTGACCTGGCTGACGCGGAAGGTGTACGCGCCGTCGGCCAGGGACGGGAAGGTCGCCTCGTTCGCGGCGCCGGTGAACGGGCCGCGCACCGGGGTCTCGCGCCCGGGCACGGTGAGGTCCCACGAGAAGGTGTGCAACGGCAAGCCGGCCCAGCTGAACGTGGGCGAGGTGAAGCGGATCGGGGTGCTCGGGCCGCCGGTGATCTCGGGGGCCGGAGGGATGGTGGAGTCGATCCTGAGGAAGCGCTCCGTGGACAGGCGCTGGTTGCCGGCGTTGTCGAAGGTCACGACGCGCCACTGCAGCTGGTGCTGCTCGGGGAGGGGCGTCGGCCAGAGGCCCGGCTCGCGCTTCGCCGAGTAGTTGCCGATGCCGCCGAGGTCGTCGCGGTCGGCGATCGTGTGCCACTCGTTGTCCGTCGTCGGTGTCGCGGAACTGCAGCTCGTAGCGGTCGGGCAAGGACGTCGCGTCGAACCCCGGGGTCCACGTGAAGGTCGGCTCGGAGGCGACCAGGGCCGCGGGGCCCGGCGTAACGGCTGTCCCGCCGGCGCGCCCGTGCCGTCGGTGATGGCCGGCAGGGTGTTGTCGTACTTGAAGACCACGGACCCGCTCCCCGGATTGCCGGCGCCGTCGAGGGCGTCGGCGGTCGCGGTGGCGGTGGCGCTGTCGCCGCCGGCCCACGGGAAGGCGCGGGGTGCAGGAGGCGATGCCGGACAGGGTGTCGGCGCAGTTCGGCGTGATCGTCAGCGCCCCGCGGCGCCATCCCGCCGCGTTCGGCCGCCGAGGAGAAGCCGAACGTGATGGTCGGCGCGCCGTTGTCGACGACGATCGGGAGCTGGGCGTACTCGCTCCGCTGGCCGTCGGACTGCACCGCGCGGACGCTGAAGGTGTGCGCCCCGTCGACCAGGTTCACCACTCCGGGCGCGACCGGCGGTCGACGGGGCTGGCGCCGAAGCCGCCCTCGTACGAGACGATGCTCTCGCCCGGGTCGGCGGTTCCCGCCGTCCAGCTGATCGACGGGTTGTGCTCCTGCATCGGGCTCGCCGGGGTCACGCCGAGGTTCTGCGGCGCGCCGGGCGACGGCCCACGCGGGCGAGGCCGCCACGAGCGCGCCCGCGGCGCCCGCCAGGGCGAACGCTGCGAACCGGGGAAGACGCCGTCGTGGGTGCGCGCGCGACATGCTGCCAATGGAATATCCGGCGATTCCCCTCCGCCGCCCCCACCGTTCGGGGGGTCGTGCGTTCGCCGGACGACCAGAAAGCGCGCTACGAGCGGGAGTTCTTCCTCACCTGGCCCTGGCCGCGCGCCGCTTGGCCTCGGCCTTCTGGCGGAGCGCCTTCTTGCTCGCCACGCAGAAGTTGCTCACCCCCAGGGGCTTCCCGGTGAACCGCCGCCCGACGAAGGGCCAGACCCGCCAGACGTAGCAGGTGCCCGGCTGCATCTTCGCCTTGGGCATCTTGTAGCGGCGCTTGGTCGGGAAGACGGAGTAGATCTTCTTCACCGGCGGCGTGGCGCCGGCCGTGCGCGTGCGCAGGACGCGGAAGACCTGGAGGTTGTAGGCCGTCGCGTCGGGCCCGCCCCGCCAGCGCAGCACGGGCCTCCGGGTGAGCACCCGCTTGCCCGCGCGGGGACGCAGCCGCCCGGCGTTCTGCTTCGGCAGCGAGAGGGCCGCCTTCCGCCTCGCCGCGGCCGGGCCGACGATCGAGAAGGCCTCCACGGCGGAGGCCGACTCGTTGCCGGCGGCGTCAACCTGGGCCACGCGGAAGTTGTAGGCGCCGGAGGCCAGCGGCCCCACCGTGGTCGAGGTGAGCGGGGTGTCGGAGGTCTGCAGGGCGTTGCCGCCGGCACCGACGACCCGCCAGCGCGAGTACGAGCCCGGCTCGACGGTCCAGGCGAAGCCGGGGGTCGCGCTCGTCGTGGGGAACGCCGGCCGGGCCGTGATGACCGGCGCCGGCGGCGCCACCGTGTCCACCTGGAAGAAGCGGGTGGCCTCGACGCCCCGGGCGCCGAACGAGGTCACCTGGGAGACGCTGAAGGTGTAGTCGCCGTCGGGCAGCGGCGGGAGCAGGGCCTGGGTCTGCGGGCCGCTCCCGGAGACCACGGCCCGGTCGCTCCCCGCGGCCGAGACCTCCCAGACGAAGCTGGGATGGCTCCCGGTCCAGGCGAAGGTGGGCCCGGCGACGTTGGTGGGGCCGTTGGGCCCGGCGGTGAAGGCGGGCGGCCCGGGCACGGTGGGGTCGATGCGGAAGGCGCGCGACTGGCTCTCGCTGCCGCCCACGTTCCCGGCGCCGTCGTAGGTGCGCACGTACCAGCGCAGCTCGGTGTTGTTGGGAAGGGAAGGCCCGAACTGGCGCGTCGTGCGGTACTCGCCCCGGCCGTCGTGCGGCATCCGCGCCACGGCCTGGTAGCTGCCGCCGACCCGGACCATCACCTCGTACTGGCGCAATCCCGAGATGTCGTTCGTGGAGCTCGACGGGCCCCAGACGAAGGTCGGATTGGGCGCGACCGTCGCGCCGGGGGTCGGCGTGCGCATCGCGCCGGCCGCCGGGGCCAGGGCGTCGAAGTTGAACGCCGGCGAGTTGGCCGCCGCGCTCTGGTTGCCCGCTCGGTCAACGGCCCGTCCCGTGCGCCGCTGGCCGCTGCCCTGAGTCGAGACGGTCTCGTCGGGCGGACAGCTCGCGATGCCCGCGCCGCCGGCGTCCGAGCAGCTCCAGTCAACCCTCAGGCTGCGGTACCAGCCGTTGGAGCCGTTGGGACTGCGCGGGTTGAGCTCGACCGAGATCGCCGGCGGCGTGCGGTCGACGACCACGGTCGCCGAGCCGTACGGGCCGGCTTGCTCCGGGAGCAGCGGGTCGAGCACGCTGGCCTGGACGGCGCGCACGCGGAACGTCTGGCTGCCGGCGGCCGTCGTCGCGGCCGACCCGGGCGCGCCGAGGGGCCCTTCGGCCTGCCCGACGAAGC
Organism: Miltoncostaeaceae bacterium; assembly: GCA_963808825.1. Classification (GTDB taxonomy): domain Bacteria; phylum Actinomycetota; class Thermoleophilia; order Miltoncostaeales; family Miltoncostaeaceae; genus DATAGF01. Next base: position 225,949 of record CAWEGW010000009.1, read on the forward strand.
CGCCTTCGTAGCGGACGATCGCGTAGCCGAGATCCGCCGTCGTCGCCGTGCCCCACGAAAAGGTCACCGAGGCGGCGTTGGTCGGGCTCGGCGTGCTCGCGACGACGCTCGGCGCCGACGGCGCGGCCACAGCGGCCGGGACGACCACCAGGCCCAGCAGCGCGACGGCCGCCAGCCACCCGACGAGGCACGGACACCGTGGCTGGGATGGGAGCTGCGTGCTCACGTCGGTCCGGCGATCCTATTCGCCGCCGGGCCGCGCGGGCGCGCTCGGCCGACCTCCCCATTGGTTGAGTCCGTCCTCCCCGGACGGGGAGGTCAGGTCGGGCGCACGCAGAAGTGGCTGACGCCGACGGGCTCCTTCAACGGCCGCGCGCCGCGGAACGGCCACACGCGCCAGACGTAGCAGGAGCCCCGGTCGAGGGCCTTGCGCCGGGGCACGACGAAGCGCTGCCGGTGGGGGAACGCCGAGACCACCTTCCGCAGCTTGGCGCCGCCCACGACCTTGAAGACCTGGACGTTGTAGGTGCGGGTCCCCTTCGGCCCCGACCGCCAGCGCAGCGTCGGGCGCACCGCGAGCACCGTGGCGCCGACCTGAGGGGTGAGGCGGCGCACGTTGCGCATCGGCAGCCTGATGCCCGGCGCCAGGCGCGGCAGCACGACGAAGGCGTCGGTGGCCGGCGGGCCCGAGTTGCCGGCCAGGTCGGTCTGGCGCGCCTCGAACACGTAGGACCCGAAGGCCAGGCGGCTCGGGGTCGCGTCGCCGGCGGCGACGTTGGCCGGGCCCTGGACGAGCCGGCCGCTGGCGCGCAGCACGCGCCAGGTGACGGTGGCCCCGGGCTCGAGCCCGCTCCACGAGTAGCGCGGGGTGTTGCGCGAGTCGCGCTGGGAGGTCGAGCGCCGCAGCGTCAGGGCCCCCGGCGCGGTCGTGTCGATCGAGAAGCCGTACGAGGCCGGCGGGCCCTCCACCCCCACGAGGTTCCGCTGCGCGACGCGGAACTGGTAGCTGCCGTCGGGCAGCGCGCCGGGCACCACCTGGCCCGCTGCGGTCGGCACCTCGCCGGACTGCACCGGGGTCCCGGAGGGGTTCAGGATCGACCAGCGCGAGGAGACCCGGCCGCCGCTCCAGGTGAAGGTGGGCGTGGCCGTCCGGGTGATCGCGGGCGGCGCGCCGGTGATCGTCGGCGCACCGGGCGAGGTCGCGACCCGGATGTAGCGCCGGGCCGCCAAGGCGGTGTCGGTGACGGAGCTGCCGTTCACGGCCCGCGCGAACCAGCGCAGGCGCGAGTCGTCGGGGAGCGCGACCGTCGGAGGTGGCGGTGAGGCTCGACGTCGGGGCATCGGCCACCTTGACCGGCCCCGACGGAAGCTCCACGTACACCTCGTAGCTCGTGGCCGCGCCCGCGGCCCAGCTGAAGGTCGGCCGGAGGCCGACGACGGCGTCGTCCTCGGGCGAGACCGGCTCCAGCGCCGCGACGGCGGGAGCCGCCAGGACGAGGCCTGCGGCGAGCGCGAGCGCGGCGGCGCACGAGAGGCGGGCGCAGCCGCGGGACCGGAACGCGCGCCGCCGAGGCGCGGGCGCGCCGGCCCGTGCGTGTGATCCGGGGAGGGGTCGCACAGGGAGCGCGATCGTATCGCTCCTGCACCCGAACGCTGGTCCAGGGTTGACCTGACCGCACGGAGGGGATAGGGAGTCCATCCCGGCGCGCCGGGCGGTCCGCAGGGCGGCCGCCGACGGCGCCGAAGTCCTCCCCGTGGCCAGCGCACTGGCGATCCAGAACCCGCACGAGCTCCGTCCCCACCTGGAGGCGTGGGACCGCCTGGCCGTGCTCCGGCGCCAGCCCTACGGCGCCCCGGACTGGATGCTGGCCTGGTGGCGGCACGCCGCGCCGGCCACGAGCCGGCTCGCGGTCGTGGCGGTGCGGGACGGCTCCGAGCTGATCGGGATCGCGCCGTGGTACCAGCACCGCCTGCGCACCGGCCTGCGGGTCGCCCGCCTCCTCGGCACGGGCCACCGGGTCGAGCCGCTCGCGCTGCCCGGCCGGGAGCAGGAGGTCGCCCGGGCCGTCGCCGGCGCCCTCGACGAGCTGGCGGGCGGCCCCGGCGCGCTGGCGCTCGACCGCCTCGACGCGCGCTCGCCGTGGCCGGTGCTGCTGGCGCGCGAGGGCCCCGTCGGGGGCCGGGTCGCCGACCGCGAGCTCACGGGCGCGCCGGTGGTGCGCATCGAGGGGCTCAACTACGAGGAGTGGCTCGGGACGCACAGCCGCAACTTCCGCGAGCAGCGCGCCCAGGCGCGCCGCCGCCTGGAGCGGGCCGGGGCGGCGATCCGGCTGGTCGAGGAGCCGGCCGAGGTCGATGCCGCCCTGGCGGCCTTCGCCCGGATCACCGCCGACCGCTGGGAGCCGCCGCCGTGGGGCGACCCGCGCGGCGGGGGGATCGAGGGGATGGTGCGCGAGGCCGCGAGGACGATGGTGCCGGCCGGGCGGATGCGGGTGTGGGCCCTCGAGGTCGAGGGGCGCCCGGTCTGCGTCCAGCTCTTCGTCGTCGCCGACGGCGAGGTCGGCTACTGGAACGGCGGCTTCGACCCCGCATGGGCGCGCCTGCGCCCGGGCTTCGAGACGATCGTCCGCGCGATCGAGCACGCGTTCTCGTGCGGCGACCGCCGGGTCGATCTGGGCGGCGGGGCGAGCGCCTACAAGCGCCGCCTGACCGACGCCGACGAGCCACTGGCGGCGGCGATCGTCCTGCCCGGCGGGCGCGACCTGCCGGTGCGGTCGGCCCAGCTGCTGCCGGGGCGCGTCAACCGGCTCCTCGTGCGGGCGGCCAAGCGCCTGCCCCCCAGGGTCAGGGAGCCGCTTCGCCGCCTCCGCCACTGACGGCGTCGCCCTCGCGGGCGAGCCGCCGCCGCGCCCGGCGCAGCCTGTCCTGGACCCCGGGCGGCAGGCGCCGGGCCGCCATGCGGGCCCGCCCGCGCAGGCGCCGCGGGGCGGTGGCGGCGCGCATCAGCGGGTAGGAGGCGTCCCGCGGCAGGATGGTCGCCCACGCCACCGGGTCGCGCGCGTCGGTGAGCCGCAGCTTGTACTCCTGCTCGCCCTCGCCGAAGTCCAGGCGGCGGTCGCCCAGCTCGAAGCAGTCCTCGATCGCCCGGTAGAAGAGGGCCATCATCGGCCGGACCGGCCCCCAGTCGGGCTGCCAGGCCCCGTTCCAGGCCATCGCCTCGCCCCCGGCCGCGAAGACGATGAGGGTCGCGACCACCCGCCCGTCGGCCTCCATCGCGTAGAGCCGCAGGCGCGCCGAGCCGCGCATGCGCTCGCCCGCCTCGCGCAGCATCGCCAGGGCGTCAGGGCGCCAGAGCTGCGAGCGGTCGCCCCAGCGCAGCTCGTGCATCCGGCCGAAGGCCTCCAGCGCCCGCTCCATCTCCTCCGGGCCGTCGGCGCGGACGATCGTGCCCCCGCGCCTCTCCACCCGCTTCGCCGTGCGCCGCACGTCGCGGCGCGCGTTCTGGCTGCGCCCGGCCATCCACCCGTCGAAGCTCCCGGCCCGCATCGACAGCGCCTGGCCGGGGATGCGGAACTCCCACAGCAGGCGGGCGCCGGCCGTCGTCGGCCAGGCGCGCGCCAGCGCCCGCGGCCAGGCGGCGTCGCCGTCAACGCGCTCCAGGGCCACCATGGCCGGGCGCGGCTCCGAGCGGCCGAGGGTCTGCGCGACCAGCCGCCACACCCGCCCCTCGTGGCCCGGGGCGGCGAGGATCGTCGCCCGCTGGGGCAGCGACGGGGTGCCGAAGAGGCGGGCGGCCGGCCGGCCCCTGGGGCCGCCGTGGATCAGGAAGGGCGCGAGGCCCACGAGGCGCCCGCCCTCGCGCACGGCCACGACCCGCGCCCTGGCGTCCGGCGGGGCGAGGTGGCGCCACCAGGGCATCAGGAGGTCGGGGATCGAGCCGGGCCGCGCGCACTCCACGGCGAGCTCGTCCCACTCGCGCTCGATGCCGTCCAGGCCCCCCTCGTCCAGCAGCTCCGCCGTCGCCATCACGGGCACCCTAGCCGGGGATCAAGCCGCCGAGCCGGGCCTCGCGGGCGGAGCGCCCACGAGGCCCGGCGAGGCGGCGGGATGTGCTGCTAGCCGGTGACCGCCGGGATGCGCTGCTGCGACACCCGGGTGAAGCGGGTGGTCGCCGCGGCGGTGACCGTCCGCGCGGCGGCGGCGGTGGCCACGACCGTGTTGGTGCGGCTGCCGACCAGGCCGACGGGCGCCTGCAGGACGATCCTCATCGTGCGGCTCTGGCCGGGACGCAGGTCTCCGACCCGCCAGACGATGCGCTTGCCCACCTGGTGCGGCCGGCGGGTGCTGGTGAGGTACGAGAGCCCCTCCGGCATCCGGTCGGTCACGACCACCTTGCGGGCGGTGGCCCTGCCGATGTTCGTGACGGTGATGACGTACGGGATCGTCGAGCCCGACTTCAGGGTCTTGGGCGCCTTCTTGGTGATCTTCAGCGCCGGCGACGTGGCGCGGGACGAGGGCCGCACGCTGGCCGGCGTGGTGCAGGCCGTGAAGGTCACGTTAACGGACGCCGCTGTAGGTCTGGGGCACGACGAAGCCGGTCTCCTGCGGCTCGGAGCCGGAGCCCGCGATCCGAGCGACCCGCGTGAGCTGGACGCCGTTCGACGTGACGGTCACCCGAGCCGTCCCGGCCGAGGCCGAGGAGAGCGTGACCGTCGCGGTGCCGTTGGCGCCGAAGGTCACCTGGTTGGCGCTCAGGGTGCCGCCGGTGACGGCGAGCGAGGCGCTCGCGCCCGGGGTGCCGGTCACGGTGAGCGTCGTGGCGGTGCCGGCGCAGGTGGAGGCCGTCGCCGCCGAGATGCCGACCGGGCCGGCCGCCTTCCTGCCCGTCGCCAGCGCGCGGACCTGCTGGGCGCGAGCGTTGAGGGTGGCGTCGGAGGTCGGGGTCGTCGAGTCGGCCTCGCCGAGGATCATCCAGACCGCGGTCTGGATGGCGCCGGCCTCCAGGCCCGGGTTGGCGGAAGCGGCGATGAGGTTGTCCGCCTCCTGCATGAGCCAGGCGGCCTCGGCGTGGGCCGGGTTCGCGAGCTCGGGGGCGTCGGCGGCGGTCTGCAGCACCACCTGGTACGGCGTGTTCTCGCCGATCGGGTTGAGGGAGTCGATGCAGAAGGCCTGCTGGATGGTCGGCGTCCCGCCGGCCGGCGTCACCTGCAGCTGGAACTGCCCGGGCGCCGTCGGGCCCACCACGGCCCCGCCGGGAACGTTGACCAGTGACCTGACCGTAGGCCGGGTCGGTGTCGAGGAGCACGATCGTGGCCGGAGTGGCGGCTCTGGCGGGAAGGGCGACCGCGAGGGCCAGAAGCACGCCAAGCCCCAGAAGCGCCAAGAGGCGCGGGCGGCCCGAGCCGCTGTTTCGATTTCGGTTCCCTCTCGTCACCGGTGGTTCTCCTTCCATGGCCTGGAGCGGTCGTTCCGTCGAGAACGCGCGTGGATGGTTTATTACGCCTCGACGACCCACCCCGAGTCGCCTGAGCCGGTCGTGTCGGGACAGCCTCCCCGGCTCCGGAGGCACGATTGACGGCGGCAGTCTATTTCGCGCCCGAACTGGGGTGAACCTCCCCGTTGGGGTAGAGGGTCAGCCATGTCCGGGCACGACCCTCGTCGCGCCCGCCGTCCGCCCGAGTAGGCCCGGCCGGCCGACACTCTGCACCGTTCTTGCACTTTTGACAAGTTCGGCCCGTTTGCAGGCCCAAAGCGGCCCGGGTTGACACCCGGAGGCGGCTCGGGCAGCATGGCGCCCCGCCGTCCCCGTGCCCAGGGCGGCTGCCTCGCAGGCACCCGCCAACGCCTGAACGGCCGACGCGTCCCGCGCGCGCCGCACCCCCAGGAGAAGGTCGATCCCGCCCACGAGAAGACCGAACCGCGCCGCCGGCGCGCTGATCGTCGCGCTCCTCGCCGGGCTGCTGGTGGGGCTGGCGCTCTCCGGGGGCGCGGCCGCCGCCCCCGCGAAGGACGGCCTCGTCGCCGCCTACGGCTTCAACGAGGCCGACTCGAAGGGCATGAGGTTCGGCGACGCGTCCGGCCTGAAGAACGGCGCGGTCGGGCGGGACGTGCGGCGGGTCAAGGGCCGCTTCGGGCGGGGCGTGCGCTTCAACGGCCGCAGCTCGTGGCTGACCGTGCCCCCCAGCTCCTCGCTGAACCTCGCCCCCGGCATGACGCTCGAGGCCTGGGTGAAGCCGCGCGCCGCCTCCGGGCGCCGGGCCGTCATCACCAAGCAGGGGCGCGGCCGCGCCGCCTATGCGCTGCACGCCGCGACCCCGCGGGGGGCCGTGGCCCAGGCGGTCACCCTGCGCAAGGGGCGCAAGGTCGCGCGGGCCGCGACGGTGCCCCTGGGCAGGTGGACCCACCTGGCGGCGACCTACGGCACCGCCCGCCTGCGCCTGTACGTCAACGGCACCGAGGTCGCGTCGGTGCCGTCCGGCGGGCGCCTCCGGCGCTCCGCGGGCCCCCTGCGGATCGGCGGGAACGCGGTCGGCGGCGATTGGTTCAAGGGGGTCATCGACGAGGTGCGCATCTACCGGCGCGCCCTCAGCCAGAAGGAGATCCTCCGCGACATGCGTCGCCGCGTGGCGCGGCCGCGGGCGACCGGGCCGGCGCCGGCCCAGCCGGCGCCGGCGACCGGGCCAGGCCCGTTCTCCTTCGGCATCGTCTCGACCCGCGGGGTCGAGCACATCGACGACGTCCGCCGCCTCGGCGCGCGGATCACGCGCATCCACTTCGAGATCGGCACGCCGACCTCGAGCATGCGCGAGTTCGTCGACCGGGCGGCCCGCCAGGGCGTCGAGGTGATCCTGCTGGCCGCCTTCAACGACCGGATCGCGACCTCCGAGGAGGCGCGCGGGCTGGCCGAGTGGGCGCGCGAGTTCGGGCCCGGCGGCACCTTCTGGAACGGGCGCTCCGACGGCGCCTACGCCGTGCGCTACATCGAGTTCGGCAACGAGACCAGCTACGCGCACCAGGGCATGGTCGACCGGGGCGGCGAGTACGCGCATGCGCGCCAAGGAGGCGATCGACGCCATCAAGGCCGCCAACCCGCGCGTCGGCCTCCTGGTGCAGGCCGACGACGCCAACATCAACCCGAGCCCGTGGGTGCGCGACATGCACGCCGCGGTGCCGAACCTCGGCAACCTGGCCGCCGGCTGGACCGTCCACCCCTACGGGCCGCGCTCGCGGTGGGAGCCGCGCATCGCCCGGCTGATCTCCCAGACGGCCGGCGTCGGCTGGCCGGCGCTGCCGATCTTCATGACCGAGTGGGGCATCTCCACCGACGACGGCCGCAGCCTGTCGGACAACTACACTGGCCGACGAACATGACCTACGCCCAGGCGGGCGAGGCGCGTCACCCGCGAGCTCGCCGACATGAACGCGCGCTTCCCCGGCCGGCTCGCCACCCTGCTCTGGTACTTCGTCCGCGACCACGCCGCCCCCGGGCGCGAGCTCGAACCGCGAGGACTACTTCGGCGCCGTCCGCGAGGACCGCTCCGACAAGGGGGCGCTGACGGCCGCCATCCGCGCCGCCGCCGCGAGGTACCCCGCGCACTAGGGCGTTCAACGGCGAAGGGCCGCCGGTCGTCGAGACGACCCGCAGCCCTTCGGCCCGACCAGCCCCCGAGGGGGTGGGTCCCTGCGCTACCGCCGCTTGGGCAGCACCTTCACCTTGACCGCGTTGGTGTTCACGCTCTTCGGGCCGTTCTTGTAGCTCAGCCGGAGCTTGTAGAGGCCCGGCTTGGCGATCTTGACCGGGATGCTGCCCTGGGTGCCGGTGACGAGCTTCGACTTGATCGTCTTGAACTTCTTGAAGGCGCCCTTGAGCTTCGTGTTCGAGTTGCGGATCTGGACCCGCACCTGGCTCTTGGTGACGGCCTTGTTGAACTTGACCTTCACCGTGAAGACCTTGCCCGCGATGACCGTCTTCTTGACCGTGAAGCTGGCCTTCAGACCGGCGATCGTGCCCGCGCCGCCGCCGCCGCCGCCCGGGGTCACCGGGGGCGGAACGACGCCGCCGCTCTGGGTGATGCGCACGATCGTGCGCCCGCGGACCAGCGGGAGCGTTGGAGCCGAAGCAGGTCACGTAGACCGCTGCCGTCGCCGGGCGCCGGCCGCAACGCCCTCGGGGCCGTCGCAGCCCGGCACCGGGATGGCGCGGTACTGGCCGCTCGTCGTCACGACGCCGACCGTGTCGGTCGCGTACTGGGCGAACCACATCGCCCCGTCGGGGCCGACCGCGACGCCGCGGGAGTCGCTGCCCGGGAGCGCGACGCCGCCCGACAGCGCCGCGCCGCTCGGCGCGATGTGCTCGATGCCGCCGGGGTGGGTGACCCAGAAGTTGCCGTCGGGGCCGAGGGCGATCCCGAAGGCGTTGGCCAGCGGGGCGATCTGCGTCGGCGCCCCGGGCGCGGCCGTGCTCGTGGCGCTCACGCCGCCGGCCGTCGTGACGTAGATGTTGGGGTTGCCGGCCGGGCCGCGCGCGACGCTCTGGGCGTTCGAGGCACGGCAGCCGGGCCGTACGCCGTGGAGGCGCCGGCGGGCGTCACCCGCCAGAGCGGTGTCGGTGCCCTTGGCGGCGACCCAGAGGTTGCCGTCGGGCCCGGTCGTGATGCCCTGGAGGTTCAGCGCGTTGGTGAGGGTGACGGCGTCACCGTCCCGCCGGTCGTCATCCTGCTGACGCGCGCGGTCGGCAGCGCCGGCGGGACGGCGTCGGTGCCGAACTCCGTGTACCACAGCGCACCGTCCGGGCCGGTGGTGATGCCGGCCGGGCCGCCGGCGCCGGGCGCCGGGATCAGCAGCGGCGAGCTGCCGGGCGGCATCTTGCCGATCGACTGCGCGCCGGGGTCGGCGAACCAGATGTTGCCGTCCGGGCCTGCGGTGATGCCGAGCGGCTGCGAGAACTGCGGACGGGACGGTGACGTAGTTGACCTGGTCGGCGGCGGCCGCGGTTCCGACCACGGCGGCCGCGATGCCGAGGGCCGCGCCGGTGGCGACCATCTGACGGCGAAAACGCTTCATACCCTTCACGGTTTCGAGCCCCCGTTCGGTGGGATGGGACGGCGTCGTGCCGCCCCCCTGTGGCGATTCAGGCTGGCAGGGAGGGCCGGGAAGCTCGCCCTGCGGGGGACCAGTCCGCGGCTCGCGGGGGTGCAGTCCCCAGGTCGTCGTTCGGTTAGTTACGGAACCGATCGGCAGCGTGGTCCGGGTACTCGCCGTTGCGGGCGCGGCCCAGGATCTCGTCCATGCCGTCGGGGACGCGCTTGGAGACCTCGTAGCCGAGCGTCTCGTGGATGCGCTCGAAGCTGACCTTGTAGGAGCGGGGGTCCTCGTCGATCGTCGTCCACTCCGCCCGCAGCTCGGGCAGCCGCTCCTTGAGGAGCTCGTACATCATGCGCTTGGTGTAGTTCTCGCCCGAGTCGCCGACGTTGAACGTCCGGTTGCGGCTCGCCTCGGGGCTGCCGAGCACCATCACGATGGCGCGGGCGATGTCGTCCACGTGGGCGTAGGGGCGCCAGAACTGCTCGCCGAAGATCGAGAGCACGCCCTCGGTGTAGGCCTCGATGGTGAACTGGTTGACCGTGAGGTCGAACCGCATCCGCGGGGCCACGCCGTAGACCGTCGCCAGGCGCAGGGCGGTGTAGCCCATGCCGCCGTTGGCCTGCTCGGCCAGGTGGCGCTCGACCGCGACCTTGGTCTCGGCGTAGAGCGAGACCGGGTTCAGCTCGGCGTCCTCGGTCACGAGGGTGTTCGTGTCGGAGACCCCGTAGTTGCTGCAGGTCGAGACGAAGACCAGGTGGTCGACGCCGGCCTCGCCGGAGGCGTCGACCAGGTCGGTTCGAGGCGCCGATGTTGATCGAGCGGGTGAGGTCGGGGTCGCGCTTGCCGGCGGGGTCGCCGACGATCGCCGCCAGGTGGACGACGGCGTCGCTGCGCTTGAGCAGCGGCCGGTGACCGTCTCGAGGTCGCGCACGTCGGCCTGGACGAACTCCAGCCGCGGGTGCCCGATCAGCTCGCGCACGCCCTGGTCGCCGTGGGCCATGCGGCACCAGTCGACGCCGATGACGTTCGTGCCCTCCTCGGCCAGCAGGCGGCGGGTGAGGGCCCCGCCGACGTAGCCGGCGGCGCCGGTCACCAGGACCGTGCGGGTGGGAGCGTCCGTGCTCATGCGATTGCCTCCTGCAGTTCGACGACCCGCGCGACGCGCTCGACGTCGCCGTCGGTCATGGCGGGGTAGAGGGGGACGGTGACCTCGCGCCGGGCGTACTCCTCGGTGAGGGGGAGCGGGTCCTGGGGCGCGTAGACGGTGAAGCGGTGGACCGGCTGGTAGTGGACGCTCGTCTGCACGTCGTCCTCCGCCGCCCGCCGCCGGATCTCCTCGCGCGCCTCCTGGCTGGGGGCGACGATCGGGAGGATGTGGCAGGCGCTGCCCTCGTCCTCGCCGGCGAAGGGGATCACGAGCTCCGGCTGGTCGGCGAGGGCGGCCCGGTAGGCGGCGACGACCCGCCGCCGGCCGGCCGTCATGTCGTCGAGCTTGCCGAGCTGGACGAGGCCCAGGGCGGCCTCGAGCTCGCTGGGACGGTAGTTGTAGCCGCGCTCGACGACGTCGTAGCCGCTGGCGTGGCCGCGCTCGCGGTCCCAGCTGGTGGCGGTCATGCCGTGGGCGCGCATCAGGCGCAGGCGCTTGGCGACGCGCGTCGTCGTCGGTGGTGATCATCCCGCCCTCGCCGGTGACGAGGTTCTTGTTCGAGAAGAACGAGAAGCACGAGACGTCGCCGATGGCGCCGGCGCGGCCGGCGTCGCAGAAGGCCCCCGGCGCGTGGGCGGCGTCCTCGACCAGCGGGATCCCGTGGCGGTCGGCCAGCGTCCCGCAGCGCGGCGATCTCGCCCATCCAGCCGCCGTAGTGCATGGCGCAGATGGCGCGGGTGCGCGGGCCGATCAGCGCGGCGACCTGCTCGGGGTCGAGCACCGGGCGCTCCAGGCTGAGGATGTCGCCGAAGCGCGGGGTGGCGCCCGTGTAGGCGACCGCGTTGGCCGTCGCGACGAAGGTGAGCGAGGGGACGATGACCTCGTCGCCCGGCCCGATGTCGAGGGCCGCGAAGGCGAGGTGGAGGGCGGCCGTGCACGAGGACGCCATGACGGCGTGGCTCACGCCGACGCGCTCGGCGAAGGCCTCCTCGAAGGCCGCCGTCCGCGGGCCCATCGTGAGCCAGGCGGAGCGGACGACCTCGGCGACGGCCTCGACCTCGGCCTCGTCGAAGGACGGGCGCGGCCAGCGGCAGCATGCGACGGCTCACTGGAGGGCCTCGACCGGGGCGAAGAGCTGGTCCTTCATCCGCTCGAAGTCCTCGAGCGCCTTCTGGTAGTCGCTGTGCCGCCCGATGTCGAGCCAGAAGCCCTCGAAGGGGTAGCCGGCGACGGTCTCCTGGCGCTCGAGCAGGCGCAGGATCAGCTGCGGCAGGTCGAGGCGCACGCCGGGCTCGATCAGCTCGAGCGCGCGGGGCTCGAAGACGTAGACGCCCATGGAGACCGTGGCCTCGAGGACGGGCTTCTCGCGGTAGTTGAGGATCCGGCGCGACTCGCCGATCTCCTCGCCGAGGTCCATGACGCCGAACTCCATCTGCACGTCGGCGCGCTGGACGGCGATCGAGGCGGCGGCGCCGCTGGCGGCGTGGGACGCGACCAGGTCGGTGAAGCGCAGGTTGGTGAGCAGGTCGCCGTTCATCACGAGCACCGGACGCTCGCGGCAGGCCTCGGGCAGGAAGGCGAGCGGGCCGACCGTGCCGAGGGGCTCCTCCTCCTCGAGGTAGCGGAGCTTGAGGCCGTAGCGCGACCCGTTGCCGCAGTAGGCGCGGATGAGGCTCGCCATGTGCCCGACGGCCAGCGTGACCTCGCGCCAGCCCTGCACGGCGAGCTGCCGCAGCAGGACGTCGAGGATCGGGCCGTCGCCCAGCGGCATGAGCGGCTTGGGCAGCACGGTCGTGAGCGGGGCGAGGCGTGTTCCCTTGCCTCCAGCCAGGATCACGGCGTGGGGCCGCTTCGGCCGTCCCCGCCGTGCCGGGCGCTCGTTCGTGAGCACGTTCAGAGTTGTCCCCATCATCGTCCTTTAGGCTCGTCTGGCGGCATGGAGCGCCAAGCTCCTCGACGAGGCTAGACCGACCCTCCCCGGCGCCACCACGGTCGTATGACCAGGGTGCACCCACCCGGCGGCTCAGGTCTGGGCATCTCCAGCGACCTGCTCGAGGTGAGTTGCGAACGCGTCGGCGAACGCGCCGACGTCGAAGCGGGCGCTGGCCTCCTCGAAGGCGGCCCGGCCGACGGCCGCGCGCGTCTCGGGGGCGGCGATGAGGCCGGCCACGGCGTCGGCGATCCGCCCCGGGTCGTTGGGGGGCACGACGATGCCGGTCTCGGCGTCGCGGACCAGCTCCGGGACGCCGCCGAGGTCCGTCGCGACGACCGGCACCCCCAGGGCCATCGCCTCGAGGACCGTGGTCGGGAGCGAGTCGGGCAGCACCGACGCGTGCACCATCACGTCGAGCCCCGACAGGACCTCGGCCGTGTCGCCGAAGGGGGAGATCAGCTCGACCCGCTCGGCGATGCCGAGCCGCTCGGCCCGCGCGCGCAGCTCCTGCAGGTGCCCCGGCGCCTCGCGGGCCGCCGCGCCCGCGATCACGAAGCTGGCGTCGACCCCCCGGTCGAGCAGCGCCGCCGCCGCCTCGAGCACGACCGCGTGGCCCTTGAGCGGGGTGAGGCGGCCGACCGACCCCACCCGGGGGACGCCGTTGACCCGGGCCGGCGACCGGGCCGCGCCGTCGCGCAGCCCGGCGAGGTCGATGCCGTTGTAGAGGGTCGCCACCCGCCCGGCCGGGACGCCCCCCTCGACGAGGGCGCGGCCGGTGGAGTCGGAGACGGCCAGCACCAGCACCGGCACGCGCCGGCCGATCGCCAGCAGCAGGCGGCGGGTGGAGCCGGCGAAGTCGGCCGAGTCCATCGTGTCGTGCATGCGCCAGACCACCGGCCGGCGCGCCAGGCCGCCCGGCGAGGCTGCCGTAGACGTGCGCCTTGGCGCTGTTGGTGACGACGACGTCGGCGCGGCTGGCGGCGGATGGCCCGCGCCAGGCGCGCCGAGGCGGCGGGCAGCGCGGCCGCGGCGCGCAGGGCCTCGCGGGGCGAGGGGGCCCCGCCGCGCGCGACGCCCAGCAGCGACGGGCGAGACCGGCACGACCCGCACCTCGGCGCCGAGGGCGCGGGCGCCCTCGGTGAGCATCCCCTCGGCGGGGGTGAGGAGGATCGGCGCGACCCGGGACGCGGTCGAGGCGCTCGAGCAGCGTCAGCAGCATGAGCTCGGCGCCGCCGTACCCGGTGTGGTGGCTGACGAAGGCGCAGCGGATCACGGCCGCGCCCCGTTGCCCGGCGCGACCTCGTCGTAGACCGCCTTCCAGCGCTCGGCCAGCGCCGCCCAGGAGAAGCGTGGCGGCGTAGTCGCGCGCGCGCGGCGACGCGCGCGGGCGCGGGCCCGGCGGGCTCCTCGATCGCCTCGCGCAGGGCCCGGGCGAGGTCGTCGGCGTCGCCCGGGCGCACCAGGCGGGCGTGCTCGCCGACCAGCGCCGGCAGGTGGCCGGCGGCGCCGGCGACGAGCGGCACCTCGCAGGCCATCGCCTCGACGGCGACCCGGCCCCAGGGCTCGTGCCGCGAGGGCATGGCGACGACGTCGCCGGCCGTGAAGGCAACCGCCACCCGCTCCATCGGCAGGGGGCCGTGGAACCAGGCCCGGCCGGCTCGATGCCGAGCGCCCGGGCCCGGGCCCGCAGGGCCGCCTCCTCGGGGCCCTCGCCGACGATCAGCGCGCCGACCTCGCCGGGCATGCGGGCAACGGCGTCCAGGAGGACGTCGATCGCCCTTGTCCGGCACGAGCCGGCCGACGAACGAGACCACCGGCGCCCTCCTCGGGGATCCCCAGCTCGCGCCGCGAGGCGGCGCGGTCGCGCGGGCCGAGCAGCGCCCAGCTCGATGCCGTGGCCGATCACGGTCGAGGGGCCGCGGTAGCCCTTGGCGCGACAGCACCGCGACCGACTCGGGGCTGCGGCCCGACCACGTAGCTCGCCGAGCGCACGACTAGCCGCTCGCCCCACCGGAAGGGCGGCGGCTGGCGCTTGACGCGCCTGCTGGCTGGGGTTCAGCACCAGCGGGGCGCCCCGGGCGACGGCGGCCCGCGCGAGCGCGACCTGGGTGCTGACGGCGCTGTAGGGCTCCTCCCAGAGGTCCACCACGTCGGGGCGCAGCGAGCGCATGAGCCGCACGAGCCCGCGGGGGTAGAAGTAGGCGTGGCGCTGGCCGCGCACCATGGGCAGGGCGACCGGCAGGACCTCGAGGCGGTACTCGGGCGCCGGCGGGCGCTCGGCGCTCATCCAGCGGCCCAGCTCGAAGAAGCGCGAGGGCGCGACCACCGTCACGTCCAGGCCCGGGCGGCGGGCGAGCTCGCGCGCCTTGGCCTGGGCGAGCTCCACCGAGACGTAGGCGTGGCTGATCATCAGGATCCTCATCCGCGGCCGCGCGGCTCTCGCGGCTCGAGCTCGGTTCCTCAGGCAGGGCCAGGCGTGGCGCCTCGCGCGCGACGTCGTCCCAGGTGGGCGCGGCGCGCTCGGCGACTGCCGCGCGGCGGCCGCGGCATCGCCGCCGCGGTCGGCCCGCGTGGCACGCGCCACCGCGACGATGGCCGCGGCCGCCGCCTCGGCGTCGGCCGGCGGGTAGAGCCAGCCCGACTGGCCGGCCAGCAGGCGGCCGATGCCGCCGATGTCGGGGCCGACCACGGGGTGCCGGCGGCCAGGGCCAGGTGCAGGATGCCGCTCTCGGACGCCCGCCGGTGCCCGAGCACCAGCACGTCCGCCGCGCGCGCCTCGGAGACCAGCTCCTCACCGTCAGGTGGCGGAGGTCGGCCGAGACGGCGTGGGCGGGGAGACGCCTCGAGCATGCGGCGGACGCCGCTCGTCGTCGGCCGCGCGCCCGACCACCCGCAGGCGCAGCCCGGGGTCGGCGCGCAGCGCGCCGTCGAAGGCGGCGACGACGGTGTCGAAGCCCTTGTAGGGGCGCAGGGTGCCCAGGTGGGCGACCCGCACCGCACCGCCCTCGCCGTCGGCGCGGCTCGGCGAAGGCGTCGGCGATCGGGCGGTAGGTGCCGTGGGGGACGACGCCGACCCGGGTCCGGCGCCCCGCGAGGCGCCGCACCACGGCCGCCTCGTCCTCGCTCTGGGCGACGACCAGGTGGGGCAGGCGGTAGGTCGCCCGGTGGACCAGGCCGCCGGCGTCCGGGCGGTCGTGCGGCACCGCGTTGTGGGCGGTGACCACCAGGCGGCGCGCCAGCGGCCGGAGGAGGGCGAGGAACACGAGCTCGGGCGCCGACTCGGGCGCCTGCACGTGCGACGACGGCGGGCTGGCCGCGCAGGCGCGCGCCCAGCGCGGCGCCCACCACCCGGAGCCAGCCGAGCCCCCACGAGAGGGCGATGGCCGCCGTGCGCGGCCGTCCCGAGAGGCGCCGCGGCGCCCGCGGCCAGAGGTGGAGCAGGCGGGCCGCCTGGGGGACGCGGCCCTCGAGCTCGTTGCCCGACCGGGTCGCCAGCGCAGCGGGCTCGCCCGCCCGCGCCAGCGCGTCGGCGAGGAGGTAGGAGTAGTGGCCGATGCCGCCGCCGCCGGACCACTCCACGACGACGTAGTCGCCGCGCTCGCTCACGGCGCGACCACCGTCTCGAGGTCGCCGGCCAGCGCGGCGGCGATGGTGTCCCAGCCGTAGCGCTCCTCGGCCAGGGCGCGGCCGTTGGCGGCCAGGGCCGCCCGGCGCGCGGGGTCGTCGAGCAGGCCGGCCACGTCGGCCGCGATCCGCTCGGCCGAGTCGGCGATCAGCAGGTGGTGGCCGTGCTCGGCGTCGATGCCCTCCGCGCCGAGCGCGGTGGAGACGACCGCCCGGCCGGCGCCGAAGGCCTCCACGATCTTCAGCCGGGTGCCGCCCCCGCTGCGCAGCGGGACGATCACCACGGAGGCCCCGCTCAGGACCTCCCGCATGTCGGCCACCGGCGACCACACCTCGATCCCGGCGGCGGCGACGGCCCGGCGCAGCTCCGGCGAGGCGTCGCGCCCGGCCAGGACGATCCGCCGCCCGGGCGCGCGGCGGCGCAGGGCGGGGGCGATCTCGCCGGCGATCCACTCGGCGGCGGCGACGTTCGGGCCGTAGGCGAGGTCGCCCGGGAAGAGCGACGTAGCCGTCCTCGGGCTCCGGCGTCGGCCGCACCTCGTCGAGGTCGACCCCGTTCGGGGCGACCGCCACGTTCGTGATGCCCGTCGCGCGCAGCATCTGGCGCTCGTCCTCCGAGCAGACGTAGACGCGCGCGCTCGACCGCAGCACCCGGCGCTCGAAGGCCGCCGTTCCCAGGCCGAAGAGGCGCTTGCGCAGGTCGAGCCCGCCCCGGTGCGCCGACAGCTCGCTCGGCGCGCCGCGCCCACTCCACGTTGTGGGTGTCCACCAGCACGGGGCGGCCGAGCCCGCGGGGCAGGCTCAGGGTGGGGCCGATCGACGCCACCATCACCGCGTCCACGTCGCCGGCGTGTGCCCGCAGCCAACGGCGGACCGACGGGTTGGTCTGGGCCGCGAAGTACACCGGCGCCCCGCGCGCCAGCGATCCCAGGTAGGAGAGGTAGCGCCAGCCCGGCTTGGGCAGGCAGACCGGGTCCATCCCGGCGCCGATCAGCAGCTCGAGGCCCGCGTCGTCGGGCGGCTCGGTCAGCAGCAGGCTCACGCGGTGGCGCGCGGCCAGGGCCCGGAAGAGGTGGAAGTTGCGGATCTTGGAGCCGTTGTCGAGCGGCAGCACCGGCTTCTGCGGGATCAGCGCCAGGTGCATGGGCCTCACGGCCGTCGCCGGCCGGGAGCGCGTGGTCATGCCGCCCTCCCGCCCTGCGCCGCCAGGTCCCGCGGCCGCGCAGCAGGGCGTCGTAGCGGTCGGCCATGTCGGCCGCGTCGTGGTGGCGGCGCACGTAGCGCTCGCCGGCCTCGGCCACCTCCTCGCGCCAGCGAGCGGTCCTCCATGAGCAGGCGCAGGCGCTCGGCGAAGATGGGGGCCTCCAGGCGCGGGACCACCGTGGGGCGCAGGGCGGGCTCGCGGTCGAGCATCTCGGCGACGTGGCCCTGGCGGCAGGTGACCAGCGGCAGCCCGGCGTCCTGGGCCTCGATCAGGGCGTAGCTCGAGCCCTCGTGGCGGGTCGGCTGGGCCGAGACCGCGGCGGCCGCGAACAGGTCGCGCATCCGGTCGGGGCCCTGGTGGCCGAGGTTCACCACCCCGGGCACGTCCAGCCGGCGGGGGCCGGCGACGACGAGGGTCGCCTCGTCGGGCAGCAGCCGCGGCAGCGCGCCGCAGCACGTCGGCGCCCTTGCGGTACTCGAGCCGGCCGGCGAAGAGCACCAGCGGGCCGTCCGGCAGGCCGTGGCGGCGGCGGGCCGCCTCGCCGTCGCCGCCGGCGAAGGAGCCCGGGACGATCCCGTTCTCGATCACCGCCACGCGGCGCAGCCCGTAGTAGCGGCGGATCTCGGAGGCGGCCGTCCGCGACACCTCGACCGCGGTCCCGAGCGCTCCGCCGAGCGCCATCAGCCCGCCGTGCACGTAGCGGGTGCGCACGTACTCGGCGCGCGAGACGCTCGAGCGGATCGCCTTCGCGTAGCCGGCGTAGTTGCCGTGGAAGACCACGGCCATCCGCGGGTGGCGCACGCACCAGCCCATGATCCCGTTGGCCAGCACGGCGTCGGCGCGGGCGATCGCGTCGCGGTGGCGGCGGGCGGTGCGCGCGGCCGCCACGGCCCCCGCCAGCCCGAGCTTGTCGATCGGCATGCGGCACGTCGCGGTCGTCCGGCCCGGGCCAGTAGACCTCGACCTCCCAGCCGCGCTCGCCGAGGAGCGGGACCAGGGTCTGGGTGAAGCGCTCGATCCCGCCGGGGCTGGCCGGGTCGTTGCCGGTGAGGACGACGAGGCGCATCAGCCGAGCGACCTCGCCACGTCGCGCGGGCGGCGGAGGGCCTGCAGCAGCGCGCCGGCCTCGACCACGCGGAGCACGTGCAGCAGCACCAGGTAGACGAGGGCCCCGCCGACGAGCCCGAGCGGCGAGGTGAGCGTCCCGAGCGGGTAGGCGACGGCGCCGGCCGCGGCGGCCGCGGCGGCCATCAGCCAGACCCGGCGCATGGGCAGCCGCAGGCCGGCCCGCCGGACGGCCACGATCAGGGTCGCCGCCATCACGGGGAACTCGGTCGCCACCGTCGCGACGGCCGCGCCGTCGGCCCCGAAGGGCGGGATCAGGATCAGGTTGATGACCACGCTGAAGGCGGCGCCGGCGAAGACGATGACCGTCCAGATCTTCAGGAGGTTGATCGCGGGGACCAGCGCGCCGGCCAGGTAGCCGAGGAAGATCGCGATGACGACCGGCCACACCAGCATCAGCACGGTGCCGGTCGGCTCGCGGAACTCGTCGCCGAAGAGCAGCCCGGAGAGCGGGATGCGCCACCGCGACCACGATCGTCACGATGGGCAGGGCGAGGCCCAGCAGGATCTCCCATCCGCTCGCGACGAAGCGGCGCAGGCGCTCCGGGTTGTTCTTGGCCGCCTCGGAGATGAGCGGGAAGAGGGCGCCGACGATCGCGATGGGGACGATCTGGACCTGGTCCACGAGCTTCTGGGCGGCGGCGTAGTAGCCGGCCTCCTCGGCGCCGGAGATCTGGTACACGAGGATCGAGTTGATGCGGTAGTAGACGGCGACGGCGATCGCGCCGAGCCCGAGCGGGATGCTCAGGCGCAGCAGCTCGGCCAGCGGCGCGCCGGGTGGGCCGGCCGATCGGCGTGAGCCGCTGGGCCATCCAGGCCTGGATCAGGGAGGAGATCGCCGAGCTGGCGACGATGCCCACGACCAGGGCGACCGGCCCGGCCCCGGCCGCGATCATGATCAGCGCCACGGCCGCCCAGGAGAGCGAGCTCGAGAGGTTGTTGACGATCGTCCAGCCGGGCTTCATCGCCGTCTGGACGACGGCGGCGAGGCTGCTCGGGGCGCCGACGATCAGGCCCACGCAGACGATCACCGAGCCGACGGCGACCGTGTTGTCGGGCGCCGTGAGCACGGCGACGACGCCGGCCACGACGGCGAAGACCACGGACATCACCACGCGCAGCGCCACCAGCGAGCCGGCCACCTCGGCCGGCGAGACCTCGCGCACCGACAGGCGGTTGACCGCGGCCTGGCGCAGGCCGAAGTCGGCCAGCGGGGAGAAGAGCAGCCCCCACGCCAGGGCGTAGTTGAAGGCGGCGAAGCCGGACGCCCCGAGGTGGCGCGCGAGCAGGGCCGTGGTGAGGATGCCGAGCGCGACGGTGGCGACGCGCGCCGCCAGGTCGGCGGCGGCGACCGAGGCGGCCCGGCGGTCGCTGACCTTCCCGAGGTCGGGGAGCTTGTGCGCGGGCCCGCCGTGGGCCTCGCGCGCCTCGCGGCGACGCTCCCTCCGCGGGGATCGCGGCCGTCACGGCACCCCGCCGGCCGCCCGCTCGCCGTCGTCGGCCGGGGGGTCGGTGAGCGCGTCGAAGGCGCCCGCGATCGCCCCCACGATGATCGGCCCACCGCGAGGTCTGGGTCAGGAAGGCGGCGGTGGCGATGGCCGGCAGCAGCGCGATCAGCGCCGCCGCCAGGATCCACGCCTGCCGCGGCGGGCCCGCGCAGGAGCCCCCGCGAGAGCGTGATCACGAGGCCGATCACGAGCGTCGCCAGCGCGAGGATGCCCCACAGCCCGTAGCGCAGGGGCAGGGTGAGGTAGGTGTTGTGCGTGTAGGAGCCGTCGGTCGGCAGGCTGATGCTGTTGACCGGGACGAAGCCCGACCTGCGGCCCGATGCCGGTCCAGAGGTTGCGCCCCGCGAGGGCGTAGACCGCGTCCGACTCGTTCGACCCGGTACTGCAGCGAGGGGTCGGACGAGGTCGACTCCTGCGGCGGCGGACAGGGCCGTGCTGGCGCGCTCCTCGAAGAGGTCGCCGGCCCCGGGGACGGCGATCGCGATCAGCGCGACGACGGCCGCGAGCGTCACGACCACGCCCAGCAGGAGGCGCACGGACCGGACGATCCCGCCGCCCTGGCGAACCGTGTTGAGGAGCAGGAGCGCCACGGCGGCGATCGGCGTAGCCGACCAGGATCGCGCGCCGCTGGGAGGTGATCGCGACGAGCAGGCCGGAGACGACGAGCGCGGCGAGGAGGATCCGGGCCAGGCCCGTGACCCGGCGCTCGCTCACGGCCACGGCCCAGATGCCCGACGCAGCAGAGCAGGGCGTAGGGCGCCGCCGAGTCGAAGAAGGTGATCGGCACGCCGTCGATCTCGACCGCCGTCCCGGCGATGCCGAAGACCCGGGCCGCCCCGATCGCGATCAGGATCGAGCCCGACCACGACGCGAGGCGCCGAGCACCACCGTCTCGGCCCGCGCCCGCGGCATCGAGCGCAGCACCCGCCAGACCACGAAGGCGGCCAGCACGATGTCGTAGTAGGGCCGCAGCCCCACGAGCGCGCCCGTCGGGGTTGTGCAGGACGTAGAGCCCCACCACGAGGCCCGCGACGACGAACCCGCCGGTGGCGACGAACACCCAGGTCACCGGGCCGAGCAGGCGCGCGCGCCGCTCCTCGCGCCGCCGGGAAGAAGACCACCGCCGCGGCCGCGGCGAGCAGGAGCAGGACGTCGCGCGGCGCGAGGAGCCCGCCGAGGTAGTCGCCGTACAGCTCGTCCCCGAGCCGGGCGAGGCCGGGCAGCTCGTCGTCGGTGCCCTCGTCGATCACGAAGAAGGGCAGGAGGATCGCGGCGATCGCCATGCCCGGCCGGCTGAGGTAGACGATGACCCCAGCGGTCGCCGCGGCCGCCGCCAGGGCGAACGACCACGACCAGCTCAGCGCCAGGGCGGTGCTGACCACGATGGCCAGCACCATCGCGACGCCGAGGGCGACCGCGGCCAGGAGCTCCTCCGAGCCGTGGAGCCGAGAGCCCCCGAGGGGCGTGCCCCGCACCGGTGCCTACCGCCTGGGCTCGGGACGCCGGGCGTCGCCCGCCCGCCCGTTCCCGCCGGCCGGTCACCGGCGGCTGGGGCGCGTCGTCGCGCGACTCCTCGTCGATCGAGTCCTCGTCCTCCGG
Organism: Miltoncostaeaceae bacterium; assembly: GCA_963808825.1. Lineage (GTDB taxonomy): Bacteria > Actinomycetota > Thermoleophilia > Miltoncostaeales > Miltoncostaeaceae > DATAGF01. Next base: position 247,173 of record CAWEGW010000009.1, read on the forward strand.
CCCGCGCCCGCGGCCCACCTGGGTGGTGCCGCGGGACCGCCTGAGCAGCCCCGTCCTCTGGGGCTGGGTCGGCGGGACCGGCTCGCGCGCCGCGCCCGGGGCCTCGGGGTACCCGTAGGCCAGGTCCTCGTCGCGCGGGGCCGACATGTTGAGCACGGTGCCCACCGGCTTGGCGCCGAGGACGTTGAGCCGGTCGATGAGGCGCTGCACCTGGTAGAGCCGCGCCGCGCGCCGCCGCACCACGATCACCACGCTGTCGGCCGCCTGCAGGAAGCGGGCCGCGTCGGGGAGGCCGAGGAAGGGCGGGGCGTCGATGATCACCAGGTCGTAGCGGTGGCGCATGATCTCGATGATGTGCGGCACGACCTCGCGCACGGCCAGGTCGCCCGGGTTGGGCGGCTGGGGGCCGGCGGCGAGCAGGTCGAAGCGCTCCACCGAGACGATCGCGTCGTCCACGCTGCTGCCCATCTCCGCCGGGCTCGTGACCGACAGCTCCGAGAGCAGGTTGGACAGGCCCTGGGCGTACGGCTCGCCCACGCCGCGGGTGATGGTGCGGAAGCGCAGGTCGGCGTCGATCAGGCAGACGCGGGAGCCGCTGCGGGCCGCGACCCGCGCCAGGTGGAAGGCGATGGTGCTCTTGCCCTCGCTCGGGCGGGTGCTCTGCACGGCGGTCACCGTGGCGCCGGTGCCCGGCGTCGCGACGAACTTCAGGTTGCCGAGCAGCAGCCGGAGGCTCGAGTCGAAGCCCTCCGAGGAGCGCGCGCCGCGGGCGATCGGCACCCGCTGGACGCGGGGCAGCTCGGCCAGCACGGGCAGGTTCAGGCCCAGGAGGTCGTCGGCGCTGTCGACCGGGTCGCGCATGCGCCGGTAGCCGGCCATCAGGGCCAGGCCCAGGAGCCCCTGGAGGAGGCCGACGCCGAGGGCGACCTGGGCGGGGCTCGCCTGCTCGGGCGAGCTGGGCGGGGCGGCGCGGTCGAGGATCTCCACGTTGCCCGTCTGCACGTCGGCGAGCAGCCGGAGGTCGTCGAGCTGCTGCTGCAGCCGGGCGAGCTCCTCCTCCGAGGCGCCCTGGGCGCGCAGCTGGTCGACCCGGTCGGTGGCGGCGTCGAGCGACTGCTGCACCTTGGCGCGGTCGGCCTCGATGCGCGTCTGGACGAACTGCTCGGCCCAGGCGTTGGCGAGGGTGGCCGCGCGGGCGGCGTTCGGGTCGGTCACCGTGACGTCGGCGATGTTCGAGTTGCCGCTCGAGCCGACGCTCACGCGCGAGCGCAGCTCGGCCACCTGGTCGGCCGGCACCCCGGCGACCCGGGCAACCCGCTCGGCCACCGAGTTGGAGACCACCAGCTGGATGTTGGTGGCGGCGTCGCGCTCGGGCTCGCCGCTGCCCGAGAGGACCGGCGAGCCGAAGATCGCCCGGTCGAGCTCGGCGGTGCGGAAGAGCACCCTGGCGGTCGCCGCGTAGCTGTCCTCCTTCTGGCTCTGCACGACGAAGCCGACGAGGGCGGCGAAGACGGCGGCCCCGATGACCACCGCCCACTGACCCGGCGTGAGCCGGAGCCAGCGGGGGATCCGTTCGAATGGGCGGTTCACGTGGCGACCTCCGTGGCGCTCTTGGCTTCGATCTCGATCTCGTCGATCACGTCGCCCGAGAGATCGAGCGCGCGCAGGACGAGCCGCCGGTCGTCGGCGTCGAGCACCACGATGTGGTGCTCCGGTAGGAAGACGTCGTAGTCAGGACAGGGCGACCCGTAGAGGGCGCCGCCCGCGCCGCCGGTGATCACCTGCTGGATCGCCTTGGCGCGGCGGATCTCGATGCGGGCGTACGCGTGCTCGTGGCCGTTCAGCACCACGCTCACCCCGCCGGCCTCGAGCGTCGCTCCAGAGGCGGTCCCGCTCGTCCGGCAGCGCGTCGAGGGCGTGGCCCCGGTGCAGGCCGAGGGGGAAGGCGGGCTCGTGGTAGACCGCGATGCGGTGGGCGGCCGTGGTCTCCGCCAGCGACGCGGCGGCCCAGTCGCGCTGCATCGCGTCGACCAGCCCCGAGGTGGTGTCCAGGCCCAGCACCAGCACCGGCCCGAGCTGGAGCCGGAACCCCAGCCCCTCGCTGTAGGGCGGGGCCGGGCGGCGGGCGGGGACGACCTCACGCCACAGCTCGAGGCCGCGGGGGCTGTCGAGGTCGTGGTTGCCGGCCACCGCGTAGAGGCGCTCCCAGAGCACTCCCCAGTCGCGCCGCCACTGGTGGAGCATGCGGCGCCGGCGCAGGTCGGAGCTGCCGGCGTAGGCGGCATCGCCGACGAAGAGGGCCGCGTCCGGGGCGCACGCCGCCGCCAGCGCGAACGCGTCGCGCTGCGCGGGCCGCTTCGAGTCGCCGGCGGCGACCAGCCGGGTCGCGCCGTCGGGCCGCGGCAGCGGGTTCCCCCGGCGGACGCCGAGCGCGCGGGCGATTCGCCTCATCAGACCGGGCACGGGTTCTCGATCATGTCGGCGACCGCGTCGCGCAGGGCGGCGCGGTAGGCCTCGGACGAGAAGCGCTCGGCGCGCTCGCGGATCTCGCGCGCGTCGAGGTCCTCGCGCGCGGCGTGGCGGACGGCCTGCTGGACGTCCCGCACCCCTCGGCCCCGCATCAGCCACCCGGTGACGCCGTTCTCCACGATGTCGAGCGCGCCTCCGGAGTCGATCGAGATGACCGGGGTCCCGCAGGCCTGGGCCTCGGCCATCACGATGCCGAAGTCCTCGTCCACGGGGTAGAGCATGGCGCGGGCCGAGCGATACAGCTCACGGAGCTCCTCGTCGTCGACGCGCTCCACGAACTCGACGTTGGGCGTCGCGCGCTCCCGCAGGGAGGATGCCATGGCGCCCTGGCCCACGACGGTGAGCCGGTGGGGGAGGCCGCGGAACGCCTCGACCACGAGGTCGGGCCGCTTGTAGCCGGTCAGGCGGCCGACGTAGAGGAAGCCGTCGCCGCGCTCGCCCCCCGGCGTGAAGAAGTCGGTGCGCACCGGCGGGGGCACCACCTGGGCGCGGCGCCCGTAGTGGCGGCCGATCCGGTCGGCCACCGCGCGCGAGTTCGCGACGAAGCGCGTCACCCGGCTCGCCGTGGCGCGGTCCCAGCGCCGGAACCAGGCCATCAGGACCCGGGCGGCGGCGCGCGAGCCGCGGGGGAAGCGCTCGCGCTCGGCGCCGAAGTCCCAGGCGTAGCGCATCGGGGTGTGGCAGTAGCAGAGGTGGGGCGTGCCCTCCTCGACGGGCACGGCCTTCGCGCAGGCGTGGCTGCTCGAGATCACGGCGTCCACCCCGGTCGGCGGCGCCATCATCCGCCACGCCAGCGGCATCAACGGGAGCAGCCACTCGTGGTGGGTGGTCGCGCCGGGGATCCGCTGGAGCGCCGAGGGGCGCGCGCCGCGCAGGGGCGCGGGAAGGGCGGAGCGGCTCGACCACGGTCGTCATGACCTCGGCGCCCGGGAACGCGACCAGGAGCTCGTCGACGCAGCGCTCCGACCCGGCGTAGCGGACGAGCCACTCGTGGGCGATCGCGACGCGCGGCGACGGGGCGGCCGCCGGTCGGGGGGCGGCGAGGGGTGCTGGATGGTGGAGTGTCATCGTGACGGTTGGCGTGAGCGCCACCTTCGTGGCGGCGCGCCGGGGCGTGGGCGCCCCGGGCTGCTCAGACCGCTCCCCTGCGGCTCAGCACGACACCGGCGGTCTTCGCCAGGATCGCCAGGTCCCGCTGGAAGGTCCAGTGGCGGACGTAGGAGTAGTCGAGCTGCATGCGCTCGTTCCAGGCGATCTCGCTGCGGCCGAGGATCTGCCACAGGCCGGTGATGCCCGGGCGCACCTCCTGGCGGGTGAACTGCCAGTCCGTGAGCGCGTCAACCTCGTAGCGGCGCAGCGGGCGCGGGCCCACCAGGCTCATGTCGCCCTTCAGCACGTTCCAGAGCTGGGGCAGCTCGTCGAGGCTCGTGCGGCGCAGGAAGTGGCCGACCGGCGTGATCCAGGCGTCCGAGCCGCGCTTCAGCGTCTCGGCGACGTCGGCGATGGCCGCCGGGCCGGCGGCGATGAGCTCGCTGGCCTGCAGCTCGTCGGCGCCCTGGACCATGGTCCGGAACTTGACGATCTCGAAGGGCCGGCCCCACCGGCCCATGCGGGTCTGGCGGAAGAAGGAGGGCTTGCCGTCCTGGACCCGGATCGCGACGGCGATCGCCAGGATGACCGGCGAGAGCAGCACGAGGGCCGTGGCCGAGACGACGATGTCGAGCGTCCGCTTGGCGGCGCGGGCGAGGAGCCCGGCGCGCCGGCCGCGCACGGTCAGCAGCCCCATGCCCCCGAGGGTCTCGACCGTGGGCACGGGGCCCACCAGGTCGAAGAGGCGCGGGACCACGTCGATGTCCACGCCGGCCGCGTCGCACGTGCGCAGCGCGGTCAGGACGCGGTCGTCCGAGTTGGTCGTGAAGGCCACGACGACGCGGTCGATGTCGTTGGACGCGACGACCTCGCGGAGGTCCTCGAGGCGGCCGAGCAGGGGCGGGTCGATGCCCTCGATCCAGGCCCCCTCGTCGTTGACCGAGCCGACGATCTCGAACCCGCGCTCGGGGTGGCGGCCCACCACGTCGACCACCTGCCGGGCGACCTCGCCCGAGCCGAGCAGCAGCACGCGCTCGGGGGCGCTGCGGCGCGCCTTGTCCGCCAGCTGCCGGCCGGCGAGCCAGGCGAAGGGCGCGGCCAGGGTGATGACGGTGAGCTGGCCGATGTCCAGCCACCAGCCGGCGATGGCCCCGATGGGCCAGATGGCCCACGAGGTCAGGAGCGCGGCCACGACGAGGCGGGTGAAGCGGCCCAGGCCCAGCGGGTTCTGGCTGCGCCCGTAGCCGCCGGCCAGCCCGATCACGATCGGCGCGAGGGCGGCGAAGACCAGCGCCGGCGCGCCGCGCGCGCCGACGCCGGCGGCCTGCCAGCGCTCGTCGAAGAGCGGGATGCCCGCCAGCGGCGCGGTCGCCGCGAAGAGCAGGATGGCCGCGATGGCGTCCCACGCCACGAGGGCAGGGGTCGTCGTGAGCCACGACCGGGCGCCTGAGCGGACAACAGCGCTCAGGGTCCGGGGCCTGCTGTCCTCGAGGGGAAGCGTGCTCACCTGGACCTCTCCGGAAATCGACATGGGTTGACCGGCACGCCGATTTCACACAATCGATCTCAGGCAGACACCCCCCGTAGGCACAGACTGTGGCGGGTCGAAGGTGGAGCCTGGGAGCGGCCTCGCGCGAGCCCGCCCGAGCCTCCCGGCGTCCTCCCGCTTGCCCTCGCGGGTGTCGGGTGAGGGGCCCTTCGCAAGCGGTGGGCGACCCCCTCCGGGCACGACTCCCCACCCGGGGGGGCCAGGGCTTGACCTCTGACCGTGGTGGCCCGCGGGCGCGCGAGGGATCCTCCGACGCTGAAGGTGTGTGCCCATGGGAAGGGAGTCCACGGCGTGAGGAAACTGCGAAGCCCCGGCCGACTGTCCGTGCTCATCGCGCTTGTCGCCTGCGTCGCGGCCGCCGCCACGCTCGGGCTCACGCCCGTGCTGGCCGGCGACAACGACAACCCGACGCGGCGCTCGAGCGAGCTCGAGGCCGGAGGCTTCGTCGACCACGGGTTCGCCCACCTCAGCACCAAGGACGCGCGCGCCGACAAGCTGCGCGCCGCCCGCTGCGCGGTGCTCGGCTACCGAGCCGCCTTCCCGTCGAAGTGCCCCGCCCTCAGCCCGAAGCTGGCGCGCGCGGAGGCGCGCCAGCGCGCGCGCTGCGCCCGGCCGGCGTACCGCAGGGAGCACCGCCTGCTCTGCCCGACGGTCACGATCCCCAAGGCCAACCGGGCCCTGAAGCAGGCGATGCAGGCCAACGTCACGGGCCAGTGGGACCCGAGCCTCGTGCAGATCGACGGGCTGGCGATCAACTCGATCCTGCTGCCCACGGGCAAGATCCTCTGGTTCGCCTACCCGGAGAAGCCGAACTTCTACGTGTCGGGTGGCGGCTATCCGGGCTCGCCCGCCAACGAGGCCGCGATCCACGCCGCGACCAACTGGGCCGAGGCCTACGTCTTCGACCCGGCCACCGGCCGCAGCGTGCGCCGCGACCCGCCGACCGACCCGCGCACGGGCCTGCCCTTCAACATCTGGTGCTCCGGCCAGACCATGCTGCGCGACGGGCGGGTGCTCGTCGCCGGCGGCAACCTCGAGTACTACGAGGTCGCCGACCCCAAGTACCAGGGCCACTACGTGGTCCTGACCTTCAACCCCTTCAACGAGACCTGGACCGTCCAGCCCCGGATGCGCGACGGGCGCTGGTACCCGACGCTCACCGAGCTCGCCGACGGCCGGGTGGTCATCACCGCCGGCCTCGACGAGGACCCCCAGGCGGGCAACAGCAACATCAACAACCTCGACGTCGAGGTCTTCACGCCCTCGCCGAACATGGACGGCGTCGGGACCATCGCAGCTCGTGCGGCAGGACCAGGGCTTCGGGCTCTACCCGCACGTCTTCCTCAACGCGCAGGGCAAGCTCGTCGTGGCGGGCCCGGACGAGGAGGACAGCCGCATCATCGACCCGTCCAACTGGAACGTCGTGCCGACGCAGACGCTCCCGAGCTACGGCGCCCAGGGCGGCCGGCGCGAGTGGGGGTCGGCGGTCATGCTGCCCTCCGGACGCGAACGGGCCCTCGACCCTGCTGATGGTCGGCGGCTCCGACGCCGAGGACGACCACTACAACACCCCCGACCAGACCAACACGACGCTGCTCGTGAACATGGCCACCGGGGGCATCAGCTCCGGCCCGGCCAACATCCGCAGGCGCAGCCACGTGAACACGACCATCCTCCCGGACGGCACGCTGTTCACGAACGGCGGCGGCGCCGGCAGCGTCGACGGCGACCAGTACGCCGGGCCCGTCTACACCGGCGAGCTCCTCTTCCCGGGGGCCTCGGGCTGGGTCGAGACGGCGGCCGCCCAGGAGGAGCGCACCTACCACTCCACCTCGCTGCTGCTTCCCGACGGTCGGGTGGCGACCATGGGCGACGACCGCACCGAGAACTCGCGCAACCGCGCCCTGCGGACGCTCGAGTACTTCAACCCGCCGTACCTCTACAGGGGCGCGCGGCCCACGATCACCTCGGCCCCGGGCGGCACCCCCTACGGCGTGCCCGTCGGGATCGGGACGCCGGACGCGATCGCCAAGGCCGTCATCATCAAGCTGGGCGCCACCACCCACGCCCTCGACGTGGACCAGCGCTCGCTCTCGCTGCCCTTCTCCGCGGCGCCGAACGGCATCAGCGTGACGATGCCGTCCAACCCCAACGCCGCCCCGCCCGGCTACTACCAGCTCTTCCTGCTGAACGCGCAGGGCGTGCCGTCGGTGAGCACGATGCTCCGGATCGACGCCGGCCTGCCGGTGCCCTCCGCGGTGCCGGTCGTCGGCGGCGCGGGCCCCGCGGCCAAGTACCCGGCCCCCAGGCTCAAGCGGCTGAAGGCCAAGGTCACCTTCAAGCGCGGCAAGGCCACGCTGAAGCTGACGATGCGGGTCAGCAAGGCGTTCGCGGGCACGGTCAAGCTCTACCCGCTGCCGAAGCTCAACGGCCTGAGCGCCAAGGCCAAGCGCAAGGCCAAGCGTTTGGCGAAGAAGCCGATTGCCAGTAAGAGCATCAGGGGGCGCGGTGGACGCAACGTCACCGTTGTGGTTCGCTTTTCGACCAAGGGCAAGCGCTTCCCGCTGAAGCTGCGCATGACGATCGGCCTCAGAGATCCACGTGGCGGCCCCACCCGCACGACGACGAAGGGCCTGCTCCTGCTGAAGACGCCGAAGCCGACCGCGCGGATCCTGGCGAAGGCCAAGTGAGAGCTCGGCTCGCCATCGTCCTCGCCGCGGCCGTCGCCGGGCTGCTCCTCGCGCTCGGCGCCGGCACGGCACTCGGCCAGCTGAACCTCGGCGGCCCGGACCCGGTGCCGAAGGCCCCGGACCCGCCGCCGCAGGCGGCTCCGGCTCCGGCGCCCGCGCCGGCTCCGGCGCCGGCGCCGGTCGAGGTCGCGCCGGAGCCGGAGCCCGAGCCGGAGATCGTCGAGGAAGAGGGGCCGAGCGAGGCCGAGCAGGCCGCCGACCGCGAGCGCGCCGCGGCGGCGGCGAAGCGCCGCGCCGAGGCGCGCCGCCGCGCCGCGGCGCGCCGGCGGGCCGAGGCGGCCGAGCGCCGCCGTGAGGAGGCTCAGCGCCGCCGCCGCGAGGCCGCGGCGGAGCTCGCGGCGGCCGAGCGGGCCGAGCGCGAGGCGGAGGCGCTGGCGGCCTCCCGCGCGCTCCAGGAGCGGCGCGAGGAGGGCGCGGCGGTCATCACGCCGACCTCCGACGACGGGAGCGGGGGCGGCGCCGGCTGGACCCTGCTCGCCATCGGCCTCCTGGTCATCGCCGGCGTGAGCGGCGTGCTGTCGCTGTTCCCCGCCGCCGCCCGTCGCTACGACTTCGGCGGTCACCGCGGCGTGGTCCTGCTGACGCGCCACCGCCTCGAGCTGGGCACGCTCTGCATCGGCACGCTCGCGATGCTCGTGCTCGTCCAGTTCCTGCTGCGCTGACCGTCCTTCCTAGACGTCCGACCCGGCCGCGTCTGGACCCGCGTCTGGTTACCGGGCGCGCGCGGCCGGGGCTAGTTTCGGGGGGATCCACTCCGGGAGGGAACCCGACCCCGTGCGGCGTGCCCCGCTCGTCATCTGCATCCTGATCGTCCTCGCGCTGCCGGCGGCCGCCGCGGCCCACGCGGGCCACGACCACTCGCCCGCCTCGGCCTCGACCTCGCTGCGCCAGGTCGCGAAGGAGTGCGCCGCCTACAGCCCGCGCGCCGAGGCGCGCCTGCACCGGGCCGAGTCCAGGGTCCTCGGCGGCGACCACGCGGCCGAGCACGCGCGCTCGCGCGCGGAGGGCCGGCGGGAGGCCTGCACGCCCGGCGGGAAGGTCCGGCCGAGCTACGCCGCGCGCGTCCGCCGCGCCGCCACGGCGAAGCGGATCCACGCGACGGGCCCGCCGGAGGCGGTCGGCAGCTGGGCGGGGCCGATCCCGATGAACGGCGTGATCGCCATCCACGCGACGCTCATGCCCAACGGCAAGATCCTCTACTTCTACAACAACCCCAGCTTCGGCGACGAGGACCTCGCCAAGGTGATGGTGTGGGACCCGGTCACCAGGACCGGCGTGCGCCGCGACGTCCCCTCGAACATCTGGTGCGCCGGCCAGACCCTGCTCGCCGACGGGCGCGTGCTCGTGGTGGGCGGCAACCTCAAGTACGAGGACCCGGTGAACCCGGGCCTGCCGGGCAACTCGTTCCAGCGGCCTCAACGAGATCTGGCTCTTCGATCCGATCACCGAGACCTGGACCCAGGGGCCGAACATGCGCCACGGGCGCTGGTACCCGACGGCCACCCGCCTGGCCGACGGCCGCGTGCTGATCACGGCCGGCTGGGACGAGACGGGCAACGGGTCGTCGGCCAACAACCGCGACGTCGAGCTCTACACCCCGGCCGCCGACGGCAGGGGCCCGGGCACCGTCCAGGTGGTCGGCGACAACGACCTGGACTACTACCCCCACCAGTTCGTGCTCCCCGACGGCCGCGTGCTGATCGCCGGGCCGCGGATCGACGACACCTACTTCGTGAACCCGGCGGCGGGCTTCGCCTTCAGCCAGGCCCCCGACCTGAAGGTCAACCGCGTCTTCGGCTTCGGCGCCGGCGTGCTCCTGCCCGGGCAGCCGTCCGGGTCGACGAGGGTCATGCTGATCGGCGGCGCGACCACGGGCGACCCCAACGGCTCGACGCCGACCACCGAGCAGCTCGACGCGGCCAACCTGGGCCCCGGCTGGCAGCTCCGGGCGCCCATGCCCGAGAGCCGCCGCAACGTCAACGGCGTGATCCTGCCCGGACGGGAACATCCTCGCCGTCGGCGGCAACGGGGACGGCGCGAGCAACGCGTACCGCAAGGAGACGCTGCTCTACAGCCCGGCGCGCGAACACCTGGGCGCCGATGGCCACGCAGACCGAGGGCCGGGGGTACCACTCCACCGCCCTGCTGCTGCCGGACGCGAGCGTCGTGTCGGCCGGCGGCGACACCGACCCCGTGCGCGGCATCGTCAACGACATCGCCGAGGTGTTCTCCCCGCCGTACCTCTTCCGCGGCGGCGGGCCGGGGATCACCTCGGCGCCGCCCTCGGTCGGCTACGGCGCCCAGTTCTCCATCGGCGCGAGCGGCCAGGTGAGCCGCGCCGTGCTGATGGCGCCCGGCTCGACGACCCACGGCAACGACATGAACCAGCGCCACGTGGAGCTGGCCGATCTCGCCGGCCGCCGGAGGCGTCCTGGCGGCCGTCGCCGCCGTCGCCCAACGTCGCCCCGCCCGGTCCCTACATGCTCTTCCTGCTGAACGCCCAGGGCGCCCCTCGGCGGCGCGCTGGGTCTGGGTGGGCGTCCCGGCGCCTCCGGGCTTCCCCGCCGGCGCGGGCGCGGGGGCCGGCGCCGCGCCGCGCCGGGCGCGGGGGCGCGGGCCGCAGGCGCTTCGCGCCGCCCAAGGTGAAGCGGCTTGCGCGTCGGGGTCGTCTTCACCCGCGGCGCGGCGACGGTCCGGCTCGTCCTGAAGACCGGCTCCGCCTTCCGCGGCACCCTGGGCCTCTACCCGGTCCGCAAGGGGATCGGCGGGCGGGCCATCAAGCGGGCCCTGGTGAGCAAGAAGATCGCCGGCCGCGGCGGGCGCAACGTCGTGCTCCCGGCGCGCTTCTCCACCACGGGCAAGACCTTCCCGCTCAAGCTGCGCCTCGCCATGCGCCTCAAGGACCCGCGCGGCGGCGGCAACCGCATCGTCACCCGCAGCATCCTCTGCGCCGCTCGCCGCCGAGCGCGCGCTTCCTGGGTTAGGCCGCGCTAGCCGCGCGAGGCGGTCACGGCCGCGAGGAAGTCCCCCCAGGGGGCCGCGTAGCGGGCCAGCTCGGGCGCCAGCCGCTCGAGGTCGTCCCAGCCGTCGTCGGCCTCCCAGGGCAGGTGGAGGGCGAGCGGCACCCAGAGCCCGGGCCGCCGCTCGGCGACCTCGCGCACGGCCGGGAGCAGCGGCCCCGAGCGGTCGTAGAGCGGCGGGTAGGCCGGGAGGTAGACGGCGTCGCCGCGCCAGAGCGGCGCCCCGTGCCAGCCCAGCAGCGCCACCGTCTCCGGGCCGCCGCAGACGACGTCGAAGCGCGCGGCCAGCGCGCGCGTACTGGCCGGCGTCGAAGCGGTTGAAGGGCGGCACGAAGACCGGCGCCCAGACGCCGAGGCCCGCGAGGATCCCCAGGCCCTCGTCGAGCAGGTCGGCCAGCGCGGCCGCGCCGAGGCCGGACAGCTCCGAGTGGCGCCGCGGGTCGGAGCGCCGGGTGCGGTGGTCGAGGCCGTGGAGCGCGAAGGTCACGCCGTCGGCGGCGAGGCGCGCAAGCGGCCTCGGCCTCGTCGTCGCGCAGCGCCCGCGCGAGGCGTCTCGTCCGGGTTGAGGTAGTCCAGCGCGACCCGCGGCGTCACCGCGAGCAGGTAGGGGACGCCGGCCTCGCTCATGATCTCGTGGAAGCGCATCATCTCCTCGACGGTCCCCGGGTGGTCGAAGCCGCCGGCGCGCGGGAACTCGTCGACCCGCACCAGGATGCGGGGCGGCCCCGGCGCCGGCCTCGCCGAGGGCCGTCCGCCGCGCCTGCGCCATCGGCGCGAGGCTCTGCTCGAGGTAGCCCAGGCGGCCCTGCTTCATGGCGAGCCGCTGGGCGATGCGCACCGGGTGCGGGCGGCACGATGCGCGAGCGCACGGCGCGCGCGCACGGCGGGCGGGACGGCGACCCGCCCCTCCCCCCCGGGGCCGAGCAGCAGCGCGGCGCTGCGGCGCTCGTCGACCGCGCGGCTCACGAGCCGGCCGGGACGCCGCGGGTGCGCGCGATGGCGCCGCGCGTAGACGTCGCGGGAGGGCTTGGGCGACCAGTCCGCGCGCAGCACCCCGAACTGCTCGTCGCCGTTCTGGCTGTCGCGCACCCCGTACCAGAGGAAGCCCCCGAGCCAGGGGTAGCTCTGGGCGAGCTCGGTCGCGCGCCCCAGGATCTCGGCCTGGCGCTCCTCGGTCACCGGCTCGCCGAGGTCGCCGCCGGTCGGCGCGGAGAACTCGGTGATCCAGATCGTCTTCTCGCCGTCGCCGTGGTCAACCATCAGCTCGCGCATGGACGGCGTGCGGTCGTCCCAGGGGCCGGCCATCTCGAGCCAGGCGTAGGCGGCGGGCACGTCCTCGCCGGGGAGGTCCGGATCGGTGTAGGGGTGCACCGAGATGGCATCGAAGTTCCCCTCCAGGCCCTTCTCATACATCGCCGCGAGCCAGTCGTTGGGGCGGCCGCCCACGTACTCGCGGCGCGACAGCGCGCCCACCAGGATCGTGCTGTCCGGGTCGGCCGCCTTCATGCGCGGGTAGGCGGCGCGCACCATCTCCATGTACTCGGTGGTGGCCCGGTCGGGGTCGTCGGCGGTCGGCCAGGTCTGGACCAGGTTGGGCTCGTTCCAGATCTCGTAGTGGTGGACGCCCAGCGGCGCGTAGAGCCGCACGAGCCGCTCGGCCCGCGCCGCGTACTCCTCCGGGTCGCGCGAGCCGCCGGTGATGACGCCCATCACCTGGAGCCCGTCGGCGCGGGCGGCGCGCACGGCGCGGCGCTGCTCGGGGCTGTCGTCGAGGTCGAAGCGCACCATCCGGGCGCCGATGCGCCGCATCTCGGCCAGCTTGCGCTCGATCGTGGCCGGGTCGCGGTGCAGGTTCTCGGCGAAGCCCCAGACGACCGGCGCCGGGTTCGGCGGGCGCCTCCGGCTTCGGGCTCCCGCCCGAGCACGCTCCGGCCACCGCGACCGCGGCCAGGACGAGGGCCGCGAGCCAGCCGATCCGCATCGGCGGCACCCTACCCCAGCCCCGGGGCGCGGCGCATCGGGGACGGTCGTCCGGCCAGGGCGCCGCCGCTCACCGGCCCGCCCGCCGCGGCTAGAGTACGGCGTCCCGCGCCTCCGCCGAGGGGCTGGACCGCGAGCGACACCCGATCCGCGGAGGCCGAATGGATCTGTTCGAGTACCAGGGCAAGCAGCTGCTGCGGGACCGGGGCATCCCCACCCCGCGCGGCGAGGTGGCGTCGACCCCCGAGGAGGCCCGGGCCGCCGCGGAGCGGATCGGCGGCCGGGTGGTGGTGAAGGCCCAGGTCCAGATCGGCGGCCGCGGCAAGGCCGGCGGCATCAAGCTCGGCCGACGTCGCCCGACGAGGCGGAGGCCCGCGCGGCCGACATCCTCGGCATGGACATCCGCGGGCACACGGTGCGCCGGCTCTGGATCGAGGAGGCCTCCGCGATCGCCCGCGAGTACTACGCCTCGATCACCTTCGACCGGGCGGCCAAGCAGCCGCTGGCGATGCTGTCGGCGGTCGGCGGCATGGACATCGAGGAGGTCGCCCGCACGCAGCCCGAGGCGCTCGCCCGCCGCCACGTCGACCCGCTCATCGGGTTCCAGCCCCACGACGCCCGCTGGCTCGCCTTCGGCGCCGGCATCGACGCCGAGGCCGTCGGTGGCGTCGTGGGCATCCTGGGCGCGCTCTACGAGGCCTTCGTCGGCCTCGACGCGATGCTGGTCGAGATCAACCCGCTCGTGCTGACCGAGGACGGCCGGGTCGTCGCGCTCGACGCCAAGGTGAGCATCGACAACAACGCCCTCGGCCGCCACCCGGAGCTCGAGGACCTGGGGGACATCGCCCCCGAGGACCCGCAGGAGCGCATGGCGCGGGAGCGCGGCGTCACCTACGTCAAGCTCGACGGCGACGTCGGCATCCTGGGCAACGGCGCCGGCCTCGTGATGAGCACGCTGGACGTGGTCGCGCTCGCCGGCGGCCGCCCGGCCAACTTCCTCGACGCCGGCGGCGGCTCGAAGGCCGACGAGGTCGTGACCGCCCTGGAGGTGCTGCTGAGCGACCCCAAGGTGGCGGTCGCTGCTGATCAACATCTTCGGCGGCATCACCCGCTGCGACGAGGTGGCCGAGGGCCTGCTGACGGCGCTCGACCGCCTGGGCGCCGAGCTGCCGATCGTCGTCCGCCTCGACGGCACCAACGAGGAGGAGGGCCGGGCGATCCTGGCCGAGCGCGCGCCCGCCAACGTGGTGGTCGAGTCCACGATGCTCTCGGCGGCGCGCCGGGCGGTCGAGCTCGCGGGGGCGCCGGCATGAGCATCCTCGTCGACGAGTCGACCCGGCTGGTCGTGCAGGGCATCACCGGCCGCGAGGGCGGCTTCCACGCCACCCGCAACAAGGCCTACGGCACCCAGGTGGTCGCCGGGCGTGACGCCGGGCAAGGCCGGCCAGGAGGTCGACGGCATCCCGGTCTTCCACACGGTGGACGACGCGGTCGAGGCCACCGGCGCCAACACCGCCATGGTCTTCGTGCCGCCGCGCTTCGCCGCCGACGCGATCCTCGAGGGGCTCGCGAGCGGGGTGGACCTGGTCGTCTGCATCACCGAGGGCATCCCCGCCCACGACATGCTGCGCGTCTACGCCCAGCTCAAGCGGGGCGACAAGGTGCTGGTGGGGCCGAACTGCCCCGGCGTCATCAGCCCCGGGCGAGGCGACGGTGGGGATCATGCCCACCCAGGTCTTCGAGCCCGGCCGCGTGGGCGTGGTCAGCCGCAGCGGCACGCTGACCTACCAGATCTCCAAGGAGCTCGGCCTGCTCGGCATCGGCCAGAGCACCGTCGTCGGCATCGGCGGCGACCCGGTCGTGGGCAGCGGCTTCATCGACGTCCTGGAGCGCTTCGAGGCCGACCCCGACACCGACCTGGTGGTCATGGTCGGCGAGATCGGCGGCAGCGAGGAGGAGAGCGCGGCCGACTTCATCGCCTCGAGCATGTCGACGCCGGTCGTCGCCTACGTCGCCGGCTTCCAGGCGCCGCCGGGCAAGCAGATGGGCCACGCCGGCGCCATCATCACCGGCTCCAGCGGGACGGCCCAGGCCAAGAAGGAGGCGCTCGAGGCCCGCGGGGTGCGGGTCGGGGCGAGCCCGACCGAGGTCGCCTCGCTCGTGGAGGACGCGCTCCGGTAGCGCCTCACCCGATGTCGATCTCGCCGGCCCGCCGTTCGTCGCGGGGATGAGAACGGCGAGATCGACAGGAGGTTGGACATGAGCAAGCTGGTCGTGACCGAGTCCGTGACGGTGGACGGCGTCATGCAGGCGCCGGGCGGGCCGAGCGAGGACACCGACGGCGGCTTCGCGCACGGGGGCTGGGTGGTCCCCCACTTCGACGAGGAGATGGGCGGCCTGGCGGTCGAGGGGGCGCTCCGCCCCGACGCCCTGCTGCTCGGGCGCCGCACCTACGAGATCTTCGCGGCCCACTGGCCGCGGGTCACCGGCGACGACCCCATCGCGGCGAAGCTGAACGCCATGCCGAAGTACGTGGCCTCGCGCACGCTCGAAGGCCGTCGACTGGAACAACTCGACCCTCCTCGGCGGGCGACGCCGCCGAGGCCGTGGCCGAGCTCAAGGAGGGCCCGGGCGGCGAGATCCGCGTCTACGGCAGCGGCAACCTCGTCCAGACGCTGCTGGCCAACGACCTGGTGGACGAGCTCGTGCTCTGGGTCTTCCCGGTCCTGCTCGGCGAGGGCAAGCGCCTGTTCGGCGAGGGCACCAGGCCGGCCGGGCTGGAGCTGGCCGACGCCAAGACCTCGTCCACCGGCGTCGCCCTCCACACCTACCGGCGCGCCGGGGGCGTCGAGACCGGCTCCTTCGAGCTCGACTAGGGCTCCGAGAGCGCCGGCAGGTGCCGCAGCTTGTCCGGGTTCACGACCGAGCTGAGGGCCTGGATGCGGCCCTCGGCGACGTCGAGGGCCCAGACCGCGATCGGCCGGCCCTCGGGGTCGACCAGGACGAGGCCGGGCTGGCCGTTGACGTCCGCGCGGCGCAGCTCGACGCCGGCCAGGCGCCGCCCCGCGCGGACCCAGGCGATCAGCGTCCGGGCCACGCGGGTGCGGCCGTGGATCGCGCGCGCCAGGGCCGGCGCCTTGCCGCCGCCGTCGCCGTGGAGGACGACGTCCTCGGCGAGCAGCTCCTCGAGGCCGGCGAGGTCGCCGTCGCGGGCGGCGGCCAGGAAGCGCTCCGCCAGCTCGGCACGCGCCTCGCGCGACGCCTCGATGGCGCGGCCGCCGCTCCTCGACGTGGCGGCGCGCCCGCGCGGCGAGCTGGCGGGCGTTGGCCTCGCTGGTGCCGACGATCCCGGCGATCTCGTCGTAGGGGTAGTCGAAGACCTCCCGCAGCAGGAAGGCGGCGCGCTGCTCGGGCGAGAGGCTCTCGAGCATCACCAGGAAGGCGAGCGACAGCGAGTCGGAGAGCTCGGCCTGCGCGCGCCGGGTCATCCGCCCTCGTCGTCCGACCAGCGGCTCGGGCAGCCACTCGCCGACGTAGCGCTCCCGCCGGGCGCGCGCCGAGCGCAGCTCGTCGATGCTGAGGCGGGTGACGACGGCCGCCGTCCAGGCGGCCGGCGACTCGATCGCGCTCGCCCCGCCGGAGCGCGCGGTGCAGGCGCAGCAGGGCCTCCTGCACCACGTCCTCGGCCTCGCTCGCGCTGCCGAGCATCCGGTACGCGACCGCGAAGGCGCGCGGCCGCAGCTCCTCGTAGAGGTCCTCAGGCGGCACGGGCCTCCACGCGGTCGTCCAGCCCCTCGGCGAAGCCCTGGCGCCAGCTCGGGTAGCGGAGCCGCCAGCCCAGCTCGCGCTTGGCCTTGGCGTTCGAGGCGCCCCGCGACCTCGGTCATCATGACCGTCAGCGGCCTCGCCGGCGGCCAGCCGGCCGACCCAGCGCGGCAGGTGGCGGGGCGGCGCGGCGTGCAGCGCGTCCGCCAGCGCCGGCAGCCAGTCGCGCACCGGCGCCGGCTCGTCGTCGACGACCTGGTAGATCCCGGCGCGCGCCGCGCTCGATGGCGGCGGCGGTCGCCGAGGCGGCGTCGTCGATGTGGATCAGCGACCACACGCCGCCCCCGCCGCCGACCACGGGGAAGCGGCGCGCCCGCACGGCCGCCGCCATCTCGGCGTCCGGCCGCCAGGCTGAGCCCGGTGCCCGGCCCGTAGAAGCCGCCGTAGCGCAGCACGAGGCCGTCGCCCCAGTCGATCCCCGTCACGGCGGCCTCGACGTGCCGGATCGCCTCCAGCGTCTCGCGGAGCGCCGCCGGCGGGTCGGGGTCGAGCGGGTCCGACTCCTCCTTGACCGGCCCGCCGGTGCGCGCGAAGGGCCAGCCGGTGAAGCTCTGGGCGACGAACCGGCGGGCGCCGGCCTCGCGCGCGGCGGCGAGCAGGTGGTCGGTGCCCGTCGGTGCGCAGCCGGTTGGTGGCCGCGAACGCGCGGTCGATGTGGCGCATGTCCAGCTCACCGGACAGCGCCGTGAGCTGGTGCACGACGACCTCCGGCGCGGCGTCGGCCGACGGCGCGGCGCACGGCCCCGGCGTCGAGCGCGTCGGCGACGGCGGGGCGGGCGCCCAGGGCGCGCAGCATCTCCGCCTTGGCGGGCGACCGTGGTCATGCCCGCGACCTCGTGGCCCGCCGCGACGAGCTGGGGGACCAGGCGCTGTCCGAGCGCTCCCGTCGCGCCGGCGATGAAGACCTTCATGGCTCTCTCCTTCCCGATCGTGTCGACCGGGAGACGAGATGGCCCCGCGCCCTGTGACAGTTCCGGCGCTCTCCGCTTGACCGCCCGCGGCGCCCGGGACGGATCATCGGGCCGATGTCGCGCCACCGGACCTGGCTGGTCCTGGCGGCCGCGGCGCTGCTCCTGCCCGCCGCCGCCGCCACGGCGGCCCCCGGCCCGGTGACGCTCCTGGCGCTGCCGGCGTTCTCCAACGGGCCCCAGGTCACGCTGACCTGGGAACCGGCCGCCTTCACGCCGCTGAGCATCGGGCGCCAGTACCGCGTGACGGTCCAGGACCTGACCGTGCCCGAGCTGACCTCCCGCGTCGTGGCCGCGCCGGCCACCGGGACGACGTTCGCGCTGCTCGACGGCCACGAGTACGCCATCCGGATCGTGGCGGAGGAGCGCGAGTGCGTCGCGCCGGGCGTGTGCGACACGGCCCACCTCAACGGGCCCTCGAGCGAGACGCGGATCACGCGGGTGGACTCCGCGCCGCCCGTGGTCGCGGTCCAGATCAACGGCGGGGCGGCGTTCACGAACAACCCGAGCGTGAGCCTGGACGTCTCGGCCTTCGACCCCGGCGCGGCGGGGCGCCCGGCGAGCGGCGTGACGGGCGCTCGAGATCAGCCAGCCGGGCGCGTTCTCGTGCTCGGGCCAGGACTGCGTGCTGCCGTTCGCGCCGAGCGTGCCGATCACCCTCGCGCCCGGCCCCGACGGGCCTCGCGACCGTCTCGGTGAGCGCGCTCGACGCCGCCACGACCACCGGGCCGGCGCCGCCCTCGCCCGACGGCAACGCCTCGACCGCCCGTCCAGGCGACGGTGCTCCTGGACCGGCTGGCGCCGACGCCCGGTGGTCGGCCTGGCCGCCCCGACCGCCCGGCCCGGCGTGCCGCTCGCGCTGGGCGGGCGCCGGAGCGTGGACGGCGCCGGCGGGGGTCGCCGACAGCGGCCTCGACCCGTCGGGGTTCCAGTGGAGCTTCGGCGACGGCTCGGTGGGGCGCGGGCCGCTCGTCGCGCACGCCTACGCCCGCCTGGGCACCTACAAGGGGACGCTCACGCTCGCCGACCGCGCCGGCAACGCCGCCGCGGCCGCCTTCACGGTCTTCGTGGGCGACCGCACGGGCATCGTCGTGCGCGGCGCCGGCCGCCTGCTCTCGCCCGAGCGGCCGGCGGCGCTGGTCGCGCGCCGGACGACCGTGCTGCGCTGGCGCCCGAACCCGGACGGCGAGCTTCTACAACGTGCAGCTCTACCGCGCGCGGCTCGTCCGCCAGGGCGTCGTGCGCCGGCAGCTCGTCTCGACCTTCCCGCGCCGGCCGCTCCAGACGATCCCCGGCCGCCTGCTGCGCCCCGGCACCTACCACCTGGTCGTGTGGAGCGGGCTGGAGCGGGGGCCGCGCGCGACCTCGTACCAGCCCAGGCCCTGGATCGTGATGGTGCTGAAGGCGCGGCCGCGGCGCTGATCAGCGGCGTCGTAGACGCAGAGCCGCGTGAACCGAGCGATCCCCGGCAGCACCGTCGGGGCCCGGTGGAGTCCGGTCGGTCCGCTGGCTCCAGAACGCCGCGCCGTTCGCAGCAAGCGAGGATCACCGTCGGGCGCCCGCGCCGTGCAGCGAGGACCGAACGGCGCACGGGCGAGGTGACTCGAGCCGAGCACCCGACGG
The DNA here is from genome assembly GCA_963808825.1 of Miltoncostaeaceae bacterium. Classification (GTDB taxonomy): domain Bacteria; phylum Actinomycetota; class Thermoleophilia; order Miltoncostaeales; family Miltoncostaeaceae; genus DATAGF01. The sequence continues at coordinate 266,506 of CAWEGW010000009.1, forward strand.
TCGGCGGTCGTTCAGTCGGCGCGCAGGTAGAAGCGCGGGCCGAAGGGGGCGTCGTCGTGGGCCGGGAGGTCGTGCTCGACGCTGATGCGCACCATGCCCAGGGTGGCCATCTCGGAGGCGAGGGCCACGAACTGGTCGGGCGAGAGGGCGGCGCCGAGCCGCACGACGCGCTCGTAGAGCACGCTCTCGCGAACCGGCTGGTGCGCCTCGTCGAGCGCCCGCAGCACCAGCTCGGCGGCCTCGCGCTCCGCCCCCTCCCACTCGCCCGTCACGCCGGTGCCCATCCCTAGGAGATGACCGCGATGGGCTCGTCGGCCTGGACGGCCTGGCCCTCGGCCACGTGGAGCTCGCGCACCGTGCCCGGCTGGTGGGCGGCCACCTCGTTCTCCATCTTCATCGCCTCGACGATGCAGACCACGTCGCCGGCGGCCACCTCCTGGCCGACCTCGACCAGCACCCGCAGCACGGTGCCCTGCATCGGGGTGGCGACGACCTCGGGCGCGGCCCCGTCGCGGCTGGCGGCGCCGGCCCTCGCCCGCTTCGCCCGCTTCGGGGCGGCCGGGGCCGCCGCCGCTCCGCCGCCGCCCTCGCCCTGCGGGGAGCGCAGCGTCACCTCGAAGCGGCGCCCGCCGACCTCGGCGGTGAAGTGGCGCTCGGCCTCGGGCTCCTGCGGCGGGGCCTCGTCGGCTGGCAGGGAGCGGGCCGCCGGGCGCCGGGAGCGGCGTGGGCTCGTCGGACATGCGCGCGAGCAGGCGTGGCAGGCGCCGCCGGCGATGAACTCCTCCTGCTCCAGCAGGAAGCGGTGGAACGGGATCAGCGTCGCCGGGCCCTCGACGACGTACTCGTCGAGCGCGCGCAGCATGCGCCGCCGCGCCGACTCGCGGTCGAACGTCCCAGACGATCAGCTTGGCGATCATCGGGTCGTAGATCTCGGGGATCGCCGAGCCCGCGCGCACGCCCGAGTCGAACGCGCACGCCGGGGCCCGCCGGCTCGCGGTAGGCCGTGATGAGGGCGGGGGAGGGCAGGAAGCGGGCCGAGGCGTCCTCGGCGTTGATGCGGCACTCGAAGGCGTGGCCGCGGGGGGCGACGTCCTCCTGGGCGATCGACAGCGGCTCGCCGGCGGCCACGCGCACCTGCTCGCGGACCAGGTCGAGGCCGGTGACCGCCTCGGTGACCGTGTGCTCGACCTGGATGCGCGTGTTCATCTCGAGGAAGAAGAACTCGTCGCCCGAGACCAGGTACTCGAGCGTCCCGGCCGACGTGTAGCCGACCGCCCGCGCGGCCCGCACCGACGCCTCGCCCATGCGGGCGCGCAGGGCCGTCGTCGACGACCGGGCTCGGCGTCTCCTCGACCAGCTTCTGGTGGCGGCGCTGCACCGAGCAGTCGCGCTCGCCGAGCCAGACGCAGTTGCCGTGGGCGTCGGCGAGGACCTGGATCTCGACGTGGCGCGGCTCGCGGCAGGTAGCGCTCCAGGTAGACCGTGCCGTCGGCGAAGAAGCGCTCGCCCTCGCGGCGGGCGCCCTCGAAGGCGTCCTCCAGGGCTCGGCGGGCGCGAGCGCGACCCGGAAGCCCTTGCCGCCGCCGCCGGCCGCCGCCTTGACGGCCACCGGGTAGCCGATCTCCTCCGCGATCGGCCTCGGCGGCGGCGACGTCCGGCACCGGGTCGGTGACGCCGGGGACGATCGGGACGCCCGCGGCCGCCATCAGCGCCCGCGCGCCGGTCTTGGAGCCCATGGCGTCGATCGCCTCGGGCGGGGGGCCGATCCAGACGACGCCCGCCTCGCCCAGGGCGCGGCGCGAAGGCGGCGTTCTCGGCCAGGAAGCCGTAGCCGGGGTGCACGGCCTCGGCGCCCGACTCGCGCGCCACCTCGAGGATGCGCGGCACGTTGAGGTAGCTCTCGCTCGCCGGCCCCGGGCCGAGCAGGTACGCCTCGTCGGCGTGGCGCACGAAGAGCGCGTCGCGGTCGACCTCGCTGTAGACCGCCACCGAGGCGATGCCCATCTCGCGCAGGGTGCGGAACACCCGGATGGCGATCTCGCCCCGGTTGGCCACCAGCACCTTGCGCGAACATCAGCGGCGGCTCCAGGGCCGGACCGCCTCGGCGACCGCCGCGCGGCGCCAGCGCGAGCGGTAGGCGGCCGGCAGCGGGTCGGGGGCGGGCGCGCGCTCGCCGTCGAGCAGGGCCGCCAGCGCGGCGCCCAGCGCGGCGAGCTGCGCCGGGGCCGGCTCGCCGCCGGCCCGGATGACCAGCCGCGCCGTGCTCACAGGGGGATGTTCCCGTGCTTGCGGGCGGGCGGCGTCTCGCGCTTGGTCAGCGAGGTCTCGAGCGCCCGGATGAGCCAGGCGCGCGTCTCCTCGGGCTCGATCACGTCGTCCACGTAGCCGCGCTCGGCGGCGATGTACGGGTTGGCGAAGCGCTCCTTGTACTCCTCGATGAGCTGCTCGCGGCGGGCGGCGGCGTCGCCGCCGTTGCGCTCGGCCTCCGCCAGCTCGCGGCGGAAGACGATGTTGACGGCGCCCTCCGGGCCCATCACCGCGACCTCGGCGGTCGGCCAGGCCGCGTTGAAGTCGGCGCCCACGTGCTTGGAGCTCATGACGTCGTAGGCGCCGCCGTAGGCCTTGCGCGTGATGACGGTCAGCTTGGGGACCGTGGCCTCGGCGTAGGCGTAGAGCAGCTTGGCGCCGTGCAGGATGATGCCGCCGTACTCCTGGGTGGTGCCGGGGAGGAAGCCGGGGACGTCCACGAACGAGACCAGCGGGATGTTGAAGGCGTCGCAGAAGCGCACGAACCGCGCCGCCTTGATGGAGGCGTCGATGTCGAGCACGCCGGCCAGGGCCTTCGGCTGGTTGCCCACGACGCCGACGGCGTGCCCGGCGAGCCGGGCGAAGCCCACCACGATGTTCTGCGCGTAGAGCGGCGCGACCTCGAGGAAGTCGCCGTCGTCGACCACCAGCTCGATCACCCGGGTCATGTCGTAGGGCTTGGTCGGCTGGTCCGGCACGATCGTCGCCAGCTCCTCCACGACCCGGTCGCGCGGGTCGGCGGTCGGCGCGAAGGGCGGCGGGTCGAGGTTGTTCTGCGGCAGGAACGACAGCAGCTCGCGCACCATCTCCAGGCACTCCTGCTCGGAGTCGGCGGCGAAGTGGGCCACCCCCGAGCGGGTCGCGTGGCTCTGGGCGCCGCCCAGCTCCTCCATCGTCACGTCCTCGCCGGTCACCGTCTTGATGACCTCGGGGCCGGTGATGAACATGTGGCTGGTCTCGCGGACCATGAAGATGAAGTCGGTGATGGCGGGGCTGTAGACGGCGCCGCCGGCGCACGGGCCCATGACCACCGAGATCTGCGGGATCACCCCGCTGGCGCGGACGTTGCGGAAGAAGATGTCGGCGTAGCCGCCCAGGCTGACCACGCCCTCCTGGATGCGCGCGCCGCCGGAGTCGTTGATCCCGACGATCGGGCAGCCCATCCGCACCGCCAGGTCCATGACCTTCACGATCTTCTCGGCGAAGACCTCGCCCAGGCTGCCGCCGAAGACCGTGAAGTCCTGGCTGAAGACGAACACGGTGCGGCCGTCGATCGTGCCGTGGCCGGTGACCACGCCGTCGCCCCAGGGCCGGTTGTCCTCGAGGCCGAAGCCGTGGGCGCGGTGGCGGGTGAACATGTCGAGCTCGGTGAAGCTGCCCGGGTCGAGCAGCAGGTCGATGCGCTCGCGGGCGGTCTGCTTGCCGCGGGCGTGCTGGCGCTCGACGGCCGCCTCGGTGCCGGCGTGCAGGGCCTCCTCGCGCAGCGCCCGCAGGCGCTCGCGCTTCTCCTCGGTGCTCACCTGCGCCCCCGACGAGGGCCGGCCGCCGTGAGGCGGCCGAGTCCGAGGAGGTCATCGGTACGCCCGCACGCGGTCGTACTCCCCGAACTCCTCCCGCAGGACGCCGCAGACCTCGCCCACCGTCGCGCGGGCGCGCAGGGCCTCGCGCATCGGCGGCAGCAGGTTGCGCGGCCCCGCGCGCGGCGTCGCGCAGCTCGGCCAGCCGCGCCTCGACCGCCGCCGCGTCGCGCCCCTCGCGGCACCGCGCGCACGCGCGCGACCTGGTCGGCCTCGACGCGCGGGTCGATGCGGTGGATCTCGATCGGCGTCTCGTCCTCCTCGCGGTGGACGTTCACGCCGATCACCTCGCGCGCGCCCGAGAGCACCTCCTCGTGGTGGCGGAAGGCGGCGTCGGCGATCGCCTCGCGCATGTACTCGATGCACTCGGTGGCCCCGCCGCGGCGGTCGATCTCCTCGATCAGCTCGCGGGCCCGCTCCTCCAGCTCGGCGGTCAGGACCTCGATCGCGTAGGAGCCGCCCAGCGGGTCGACCGTGCCGGTGATGCCGGCCTCGGCGGCGATCACCTGCTGGGTGCGCAGGGCGAGCTTGGCGCTCTCCTCGGTCGGCAGCGCGAGCGCCTCGTCGAAGGCGTTGGAGTGGATCGACTGGGCGCCGCCGAGGGCGGCCGACAGCACCTGCACGGCGACGCGCACGACGTTCACGTGCGGCTGCTGGGCGGTCAGGGTGCTGCCGCCGGTCTGGGCGTGGAAGCGCAGCGTCATCGCGCGCGGGTCGGTCGCGCCGAAGCGGTCGCGCATGATGTGGGCCCACAGCGAGCGGGCGGCGCGGAACTTGGCCACCTCCTGCAGCAGGTCGTTGTGCGCGTTGAAGAAGAACGACAGCCGCGGGCCGAAGCGGTCGACCTCGAGCCCCGCCGCCAGCGCCGCCTCGACGTAGGCGATGCCGTTGGCCAGCGTGAAGGCGACCTCCTGCACGGCCGTCGAGCCGGCCTCGCGGATGTGGTAGCCGCTGATCGAGATCGTGTTCCAGCGCGGCAGCTCGGCGTCGCAGTAGGCGAAGGTGTCGGTGGTGAGCCGCATCGAGGGGCCCGGCGGGAAGATGTAGTTGCCCCGCGCGATGTACTCCTTGAGGACGTCGTTCTGGACGGTCCCGCGCAGCTCGCGCGGGTCGGCGCCGCCCTCCTCGGCCACGAGCTGGTAGAGCAGCAGCAGCACCGCCGCGGGCGCGTTGATGGTCATGCTCGTCGAGACGCGGTCGAGCGGGATGCCGTCGAAGAGGCGCGCCATGTCCTCGACCGAGTCGATCGCGACCCCCACCCGCCCCACCTCGCCGGCCGCGAGCGGGTCGTCCGAGTCCATGCCGAGCTGGGTGGGCAGGTCGAAGGCGGTCGACAGCCCGGGCGCCCCGGCGGCCAGCAGGTAGCGGAAGCGGGCGTTCGTCTCCTCGGCCGTGGCGAAGCCGGCGTACTGGCGCATCGTCCAGGGCCGCTCGCGGTACATCGTGGGGTGGATGCCGCGGGTGAAGGGGAAGGCGCCCGGCTCGCCGAGGCGCTCGGCGAGGTCGAGGTCCGCGACGGACCCCTCGTCGTAGACGCGCTCGACCGGTATCCCCGATTCGGTGGCCCGGACCTCGCGGTCCGTGCCGGCGTTGCTCTCGGCCACTCGGCTCCTGTGGCGAAATCCCCATCTGGCCGCGGCTCCCGGGACCGCGGCGGGCCGCCGACGCTACCACACGCCGCGCGGCCGCCGGCGGCGCGCTAGCGGCGCAGGAGCGCCCGGCGGACCACGAGCCCGCCGCCGCCGCGCGGGGCCAGCTTGGCCGTCAGGCGCACCCGCGCCGGCGGCGAGCCCGCGCCTGATGGCGAACCGGCAGACGAAGCCCTGCCGGGCGCCGACGCGCGAGGCGCAGCGGCCGAGCACCTTCCCCCGGGCGCTCGGCGGTGATCGAGACCCGCCCGCCCTTGCGCCCGGTCGCGACCTTCGCGACCAGGGTGCGCGGCCCGATGAAGCGGGCCTTCAGCGGCGAGAGCAGCCTGCCGCCCGGCGCTCAGCCGGGGCCAGGGGTCGGGACTGGCGGTGGCCGTTCGGGGCCGCCGTGATGCGGATCCGCACCTCGGCCGCCACCGCCGGGTCGGCCGCGCTGGCCGCCCGCACGACCGCCGCGCCGCCGGCCGGGGGCTTGCCCGGGGCGCGGTAGAGCCCGGCCGGGGAGACCGAGCCGGCCGTGGCGCTCCAGGTCACGCCCGCCGGGGAGGTTCCGGCCACCGTCGCGCTGAGCTGTGCGCTGGTGCCGGCGACCATGCTGGCCGGGGCGCCCGAGATCGCGACCGAGCGGCGCGGCGCGGCGATCGTCACGGTCGCCGCCGGGGGGTTGGGCGGGAAGGCCGAGACGGCCGAGCGGGCGACGTAGGTGAAGGCGTCGCCGCCGGTGTAGCCCGGGGGCGGGCGTGTAGACGAGCGGGGACGCTCGCGGCGAAGTCCTGGCCGGGGGCCAGCGCTCAGGGTGCCGTGCGCCGGTGGCGTGACGACGCGGTAGCGGAGGTTGGCGTCGGACTGGGTGCCGAACTTCTGCGCCGCCAGCGGCACCGACTGGGCGCCGCCGGTCTGGCTCAGGGCGACCGGCTGCGCGATCCAGCCCGGGACGGTGACCGGCTGGTCGCGGAAGGCGGGCGCGTTGACCTCGGCGCCGCCGCCGCCCTCCCAGAGCGACGTTGTCGGGGTCGGCCTCCGCGCCGACGACGTAGGTGCCGGGCGCGGTGTCGGAGACGTCGATCCACTGGAAGGCGAGGTGCTGGCCGTAGACGTCGCGCCAGCCCGCCGAGACGCCCATGCGCAGGCTGGTCGAGGCGGGGTCGTCCTGCTCGCAGAAGTGGGTGACGTCGTCGGTGTAGACGAGAGGGTCGACTCGGTGCCCGCGAAGCCGGGCGCGTCCTCGAGGTCGTAGAGGCAGAAGCCGACCTTCTGGGCCGGCGCCGACCTGGGCCGTCCGCGCCTGGTTCCACAGCGAGTAGCGCATCGCCTGCATGAGGTGGAAGTGGTTGTGGCTGTCCTGGGTCTCGAACTTCACCTCGGGCGTCGCCACCGCCACCGACGGCGCGGCGCCCATGGACGCGCGCGCGCCAGCTGCCGGACCGTGCCGGCCTGCGGGTTCCCCGAGATCTCGAGCGGCCCCGTCCCGACGTTGGTGACGTAGCCGTCGAAGCGCACCAGCAGCCGCCCGTCGCCGAGGCCGCCCTCGGTGTTCGAGTAGACGGCCGGCCCGCTGACGACCCCCACCGGGTCGGCGCGCAGGTCCGGCGCGTAGTCCTCGGGCGCCGCCGAGGCCAGGATGGGCAGCGCGACGGCGGCCGCGCCGGCGGCGGCCAGCAGGGCGAGGACGGAGCGTCGGGGTGCGCGTCTCACCTCAGGGAGGGTAGGGGGTGCGGCGGCCGGGCGGCACTGGACCGGGGCGAGGGATCGTTTTGAGCATCCCTCGCGGGCGGTAAAGCTTGTGTGAGGAGCCCTTGGCCCAGAAGCCCGCGGAGGAAGTCGGCCGCACGTCCGCCGGCTGCAAACACGTCGCGCTTCGGCGCCCGCGTCAACACCGATGCCGCAAGGGCATCGGCGTGGCCGCGTCCAGCCGAATCGCTCGGTTTTCGCTCCGCGGGCCGCACTGCCTTGGTTCTTCCGCAGTCTTCTACACTCGGTCCCGTGACCGAGGAGATCACGGTGACGGTGCGGCTGTTCGCCTCGCTGCGCGACGCGGCCGGCGTCGACCGGGTGGACGTGAGCCTGCCCGCCGGCACGCCCGTCGGCGCCGTCTGGGGCCACCTGCCCGACCCGGTGCGCGGCGTCGGGCTGCCCGACGGCGCCCGCTACGCCCTCAACCACGAGTGGACGCTGCCCGGGGCGACGCTCCGCGACGGGGACGAGGTGGCCGTGGTGCTGCCGGTGTCGGGCGGATGATCGCCCTCTCGCCCGACCCGCTCGACCCAGCCGCCTTGGTCGCCGCGGTCGCCGACCCCGACCACGGGGGCACCGCCACCTTCCTCGGGACGACGCGCCGGGAGAGCGGTCTGCGCGAGGTCGCCGAGCTCCGCTACGAGGCCTACGAGGAGCTGGCGTACGCCGAGCTGGCGGCCATCGTCTCCGAGGCCGAGGCCCGCTTCGGCGCCCGGGTCGCGGTCGCCCACCGCGTGGGCGCCGTGGCGGTCGGCGAGCCAAGCGTCGCGGTCGCGGCCTCGGCCGGCCACCGCCGGGAGGCGTTCGCCGCCTGCCGCTACGCCATCGACGCCCTCAAGGCGCGGGCGCCGATCTGGAAGCAGACGGTCTACGCCGACGGCGAGGCCACCTGGATCGACGGCTGCGCGACGCCGCGCCCCGCGGCGGCGGGCAGGACGGCCTAGCCGTGCCCGAGCTGCCCCGCCCGGGCGTCGACGTCGAGGCGCCGGTCATCGCCCCGGCCCAGCCCGACCTCGAGGACGAGATCGCCATCGAGGAGGAGCTCTGGACCGACGACTCGGGCGAGGACTACAGCGGCTGGTACTGCGTGCGCACCGATCCGTGGAGCTGTCCGGCGGAGGGCTGCGGATTCATCGCCAACTTCCTCACCGCCGCCCACCTGATCATCGTCTGGCCCGAGAGCGACGACCCGGCGCTCCTGCGCCACGCCGCCGCGGCCCGCGACGTGGGGCGCAACCCGAAGGTGGACACGTACGAGCCCGGCTTCGGCCCCGCCTGCTCCTACTACCAGTGGGACGCCGCCGGCAACCCGGTGCACGCGGTCCGCAAGGACATGGGCGACGACGTCTACGGCAAGAAGCGGGCGTCGTAGGCGGGCGACTTCTCATCGCCGCGCTGGCGGCCGCCGCGCTGGCGGGGGGTGCCGCGACCGCGCAGGGGGCCCAGCCCAGCCTCGACGATGCCCGCCTCGGCCCGGACGGCCTCGGGCCCGTGCGGATCGGGATGACGCTGGCCCAGGCGCGGGCCGCCACCTCGTCGCGCCTCACGATCGCGCAGCGCAACGGCAGCTGCGCCGTGCTCGCCCAGGCCGGCCGCTACGACGGCGTCTACTTCATCCTCACCGACGGCGTCGTGCGGCGCGCCACGGTCGAGGCGACCGAGTCCGTGAACGTGTTCCTCACGACGGCGAAGGGCCTCCGCCTGGCCTCGTCGGAGCGGCGCGTGCGGGAGCTCTACGGGCGGCCCGACTTCGCGACACGCGACCCCAACTCGGGCGGCCGGCAGCTGGTCTACCGGCCGCGCCCGAAGCTCGCGCCGGCGCGGCGCTACGTCTTCGTCACGGCCTCGCTCGGGTCCGACATCCCGGGCCGCTACGTCAGCGAGATGAGCGTCGGCGACCTGCCCGAGGCGCGGTACTCCGAGGCCTGCTCCTAGCGCCGACGGGGGAAGACGTCGAGCGCCAGCGAGGCGACGCGGTCGAGGATCAGGACCCCGTCGAGGTGGTCCATCTCGTGCAGGATCGCCCGGGCCTCGAAGCCACGCGGCCTCGACGCTCGCGCGCCGGCCGTCGAGGCCGGTGGTCTCGACGACGACCCGGGTCGCCCGGCGGACGTTGGCGGTGATGTCGGGCAGGCTGAGGCAGCCCTCGCGGCCGATCTCGTCGCCCTCGGCCTCGCGCAGCACGGGGTCGATGAGCCAGATCGGCCCCTGGGCGTCGGGCGCCCTGCGGTGCCCGGTGCAGTCGACGTAGGCCAGCCGCCAGAGCGCGCCCACCTGGGGCGCGGCGATCCCGACCGTGCGCGGGTGGGCGGCGGCGGTCTCCAGCAGGTCGTCCGCCAGGCGCCTGCGCCGCGGCGCCGGGCCGTCCGACGGGCGCCGCGGGGAGCTTCAGGCGCCGGTCGGGGTAGACCAGGACCTCCGGATCAGAGGACCTCGTCCTCCTCGGCCTCCAGCGTCATCTCCACCTCGTGCTCCTCGGCGACCGGGGCGAGGGCGGCCTGCGAGCGCGGCGGCGTCGAGGCCGGGCGGCAGCTCGACCTCGATCCCGAGCACGTAGATCGGCGGGTCGCCGACCAGGCGGGCGGAGAGGTCGACGATGTTCGCCGACCGCTCGGCCAGCGCGCGGGCGAAGCCGTGCGCGATGCCGGGGTGGTCGGCGCCGTAGACCGAGAGCACGCAGCGCTCGAGCGGCGGGCCGGGGCGCTGGGGCGCCGCGGGCCCCACCCAGAGGCCCAGGCCGAGCTCGGCGGCGACCGGGCGCAGGGCGGCCTCGACCTCGGCCGGGCCGACGTCGTCCGGGAGGGCCACCGCCAGCACCGTCGCGAAGGAGCCGCGCAGGAGCGCGGCCCGCATGTCCTCCAGGTTCCCGCCGATGTCGAGCAGCGCGCCCGTGAGGGCCGCGACGATGCCGGGGCGGTCGGCGCCGACCGCCGTCACGGCGACCTCGTTCACGGCCTGCGGCACGCGCCCTTCCAGCCACTCGCGCAGCGTCGTGTGGTGGTCGACGTGCGCGCCCGTCGTCGAGCTCGCGGCGGATCTCGGCGACCGTGCCGAAGCGCTCGGCCTCGACGTCGTGGGTGTGGATGGTCTCGAAGTTGACCTGGTGGGCGTGGACGAAGGCGTCGTCGGGCAGGTCGGGGAAGTGCTCGAGCATGCCGCGGACCATCTCCCGCACCGAGTCCTCGACGAAGCGGGGGCGGCGGTGGGCGCGGTCGACGACGTACTGCTCGTCGGGGCGCTTGAGCAGCTCGTAGATCTCCGACGACATGCCCTCCTCGACGATGGCGATGAGCTCGTCGGCGTCCACCTCGATGCCCAGCGGGCAGCCGAGGTAGAGCGTGCCGCGGGCGCGCTGGTTGTGGGTCGCGACCGGTACGAGGCTCAGGATGCGGGCGATCTCCTCGGCCGAGAAGCCGTCCGCGCGCAGGGCCTCGGACGCCTGGGCCGAGATCAGCCCCTGCGCGCAGGGGCAGGCGTTCATGCCCTGCGCGGTGACGCCGACGACGCGCCGGCTGGTGTCGGTGTTGGCGGCGGCGATGCCGATCAGGCCGTACATCTCCTGGGTGGGGATGCCCGTGACCGGCGTCCGCTTCTCGACCGGGTAGCTGGCCCTGATCGTCACCTCGCTGCGCAGCGCGCGCTGGCTGGCGACCAGCTTGGTCGCGATCCGCTCGGCCAGGGCCTCGATGATCAGCGCCTCGCCGATGACGACGTCGTCGATCGCCTCGTTGACCTCCTCCTCGAAGCGCGACATGTGGACGCCCTTCTGGGAGGGGTTCAGGTCGCAGAAGCAGGCGACCTCGGCCTGGAAGAGCCGCTCGGCGCCGTCGTGGCGGATGCGGATCGCCTTCGCCGATCGGGTGACGCCGGCGCGCGACAGGCTGATCGGCGCTGCCGGCGCGGACTGCTGCAGGTCGTCCGCCGGAGGGTGCGCCGCGTCGTGCTCATCGGGGAGCTCGCTTCCTCGGGTTCGTTGTCCGGCGCCGCGATGATGACGCACGCCGCGCCTTCGGGCCTCCGGGCCCGTCCCCGTATAATCACATCCGGCTCCCGCCCAGCCCTCGAGGAAGGAGTGCGCGCGAATGACGCATCCGTCCGGCCGCAGCGCTGTGGAGATCGCCCTGCCGGACGTCGAGGAGATGCGGGTGCTCGTCATCGACGGGCGCGAGAAGGGCTTCCTCACCTACGACGAGATCGTCGGGGTGCTGGAGGAGGCGGAGGTCACCAAGGAGCAGATCGAGGACTTCTACTCGCACCTGCTCGAGGTCGGCATCGAGGTGCTGGACGCCGACGGCGAGATCATCGCCCGCCGCGCCGCCCAGCCCACCGAGCGGCCCCCGGAGCTCGACCTCACGGTCGAGCCGAGCCTCGACTCGCTGCGGCTCTACCTGCGCGAGATCGGGCGGGTGCCGCTGCTCACGGCCGAGCAGGAGGTCGCCCTCGCCCGCCGCATCGAGCGCGGCGACATCACCGCCAAGGCCCAGATGGTCGAGGCCAACCTGCGCCTGGTGGTCAGCATCGCCAAGGGCTACCTGGGGCGCGGGCTCTCCTTCCTCGACCTCATCCAGGAGGGCAGCCTCGGCCTGATCCGGGCGGTCGAGAAGTTCGACTACCGCAAGGGCTTCAAGTTCTCGACCTACGCGACCTGGTGGATCCGCCAGGCGGTCACGCGGGCGATCGCCGACAAGGCGCGCACCATCCGCATCCCGGTGCACATGGTCGAGAAGCTCAACAAGGTCGTGCACCTCGAGCGCCAGCTCGTGCAGCGCCTTGGCCGCGAGCCGCGCGCCGAGGAGATCGCCGAGGAGCTGCGGATGAGCCCCGAGGAGGTACGCGACATCCTGCGGATGGCCCAGCTGCCGGTCAGCCTGGAGAAGCCGATCGGCGAGGAGGAGGAGTCCGAGCTCGGCGACTTCGTCGAGGACGAGCAGGCGGCGTCGCCGTTCGACGAGGCCTCGGTCAACCTGCGCCGCACCGACATCCTCCGGGCCCTCGACGCCCTCCCCGACCGCGAGCGCAAGGTCATCGAGCTGCGGTTCGGGCTGCTGGGCGAGCAGCCCCGCACCCTCGAGGAGGTCGGCCGCGCCTTCGGCGTGACGCGCGAGCGGATCCGCCAGATCGAGAACAACACCCTCAAGAAGCTCGAGAACCTCCCCGAGGCCCAGAGCCTGCGCGACTCGGCCTGAGGCTCAGGGCCGCCTCAGGGCAGCGACGCGGTGGGGCCGAAGAGGTCGGTCCGCGGCTCGTCGGCGCCGGGCATGCGGCGGGGCGTGGCCTGGAAGCGGTAGCCGACGCCGTGGAGGGTCTGGATGTAGGTGAAGTTCCCGCCGACCTCGTCGACCTTGCGCCGCAGCCGGCGCACGAGGACGTCGACCGAGCGGTCGCCGTGCCCCCGCTCGCCGCCCCAGACGCGCCGGAAGATCTCGTCGCGCGACATCGCCCGGTCGCGGCCCTCCGCCAGCGTCCAGAGCAGCTTGAACTCGAGCGGGGTCAGCTCGGCGGGGCGGCCGGCGACGATCACCGACATGCGCTCGGGGTCGATGCTCAGCTCGCCCTCGGCGACCGGCAGGCGCTCCGACTGGGCGTTCTCGACCGCCGTGCGGCGCAGGGCGGCGGTGACGCGGGCCAGCAGCTCGCGCATCGAGAAGGGCTTCGCCATGACGTCGTCGGCGCCCAGCGAGAGCACCTCGACGCGGTCGTGCTCGTTCGTGCGCGCGGTCACCACGATGATCGGCAGCCGCGGCGCCCACTCGCGCGCCTGGCGGATGAGGTGCCAGCCGTCGACGCCCGGCAGCATCAGGTCGAGCACCACCGCGTCGGGCGAGGCGCTGCGCAGCGCCCGCAGCCCGGCGAGCCCGTCGGTCGCGACGGTCGGCTCCAGGCCGGCGGCCCGCATGTGGAAGGCGATCGCCTCGGCGGTGCTGTCGTCGTCCTCGACGATCAGGATCTTCATCCGCTGGCCCTCCATCGCGGGTGAGGATAAGTCGCGCGACCGTCCCCTTCGTCGCCGTCCCGTGACGATCCTGTGAAACGGTGGTGAACGCCGGAGAGAGGGGCCGGGAACGGCGATCGGGTGGCGGTTCTCCGCCCGTCCGCCGCGCGTGTTACACGCGTCCCCACGAGCGTCACATCCTCGTCACCTGACCCCCGGGCGCCGATGTAGCGTCGCGCCGCCTTGCTCCCGACCAGGGCACCGGATCATCGGCGCAGGCTCGCGCCTGCCGACTAAGGAGTGTCTGACTCGGTGACGTCCTGGTGCTGGTGCCCGCCGCGCGCCCGTTGCTGGAGTGGATCAGCCGACCACACGGGAGGGATCGGCATCGCTCGCGGGGCCGGTGACGTCGGGCTGCGTACCTGCTGGACGGGCCTGGTGCTGGCGGTGATGGTGCTGCCGATCGTCGCCGCGATCACGCGCGAGGTGCTCGCTGACGGTGCCCGCGCGAGCAGCAGGAGGCGGCCTACGCGCTCGGCGCGACCCGCTGGGAGATGGTGCGCACGGCGATGCTGCCGTGGGCGCGCTCGGGCATCGTCGGCGCGTCGGCGCTCGGCCTGGGACGCGCGGTGGGGGAGACGATCGCGATCGCGCTGCTGCTGGGCAACACGCCCAACGTCGCTCGGCTCGCTGCTGGGGCCGGGCGTCGACGCTGGCGAGCGTCATCGCGCTGGAGTTCGGCGAGGCGAGCGGAGCTCCAGCTGTCCGCCCTGCACCGCGCTGGCGGTGGTGCTGTTCGTGATCGTCGTTCATCATCAACGCGCTGGCGCGCCTCCTGGTGGACCGCACGGCAGCGGCCGCCGGGCCCGTGAGGGCGCTCGACGCGCGCCGCGGCCTCGGCGGCACGCCGGGCAGTGGCGCCGCGGCCGACGCCGCACGCCGCCGAGCCCGCGGCCGCCGCCGAGCCGCCCCGGCCCGCCGGGCCGCGGCGCGGAGGGGCGCGCCGCGCCCTCCGCCCGGGCGGGCGTCGGCCACCGGGGCCCGCCGACGTCCGCGGTCGTGGATCGGCACGCAGCCCGCGCGGCTGGCTGGGGGGCGGTCTACCTGTGCCTGGCGTCTGCGCTGGTGCCGCTCGGGTTCGATCCTCGGGAAGATCCTGGTCGAGGGCGCTGCCGGCGATCGTCCTGGGAGCTTCTTCACGCACCATGCCAGCCCGGCCGACCCCTACTCGAGCGACGGCGGGATCTAGAACGCGCTGGTCGGCACGCTGCATCCTGATGGGCCTCGCACGCTGATCTCGGCGCCGCTCGGGATCCTCGTGGCGCTGTTCATCAACGACGCGGCGGCGAACCGCGGCGGCGGCCTGCGCCGAGTGGGGTCCGCCGTGGGCTTCGTGGTGGACGTGCTGCTCGGCATGCCGTCGATCGTCGCGGGCTAGATCGTCTACCTGGGGGCATGGTGATCGCGATGGGCCACTTCTCGGCCCTGGCGCGGAGCGATCGCCCTCGCGGCTGATCATGTTCCCCGATCGTGGTGCGCGCGACGGACGAGATCCTGCGCCTGGTGCCGGAGACGCAGAAGGAGGCGGCCCTGCGCGCTCGGGGCGCCGCGCTGGCGCACGACCTGGAGCGTGGTGCTGCCGGCGGCGGCGCCGGGCATGCTCACGGGCGTGATGCTGGCGCTCGCGCGGGCTCGGGGGAGACGGCGCCGCTGCTGTTCACATCGCTCGGCAACCAGTTCTTCTCGACGGACATGATGCGAGCCGATCGCCGTCGCTGCCCGCAGCTGATCTTCGGCAACACGGTGAACGTGCAGACGCCGCAGTCCGAGGAGCTCGCCTGGGGCGCGGCGCTGGTGCTGGTGGCGATCATCCTCGTGCTGAACTGGCGCGCGGGCCATCGCGGCGCGCGCCCGCCCTCGGAGGGCCGATGACGCCGGACGAGCCGCCGGCCCCGTCGCGGCCGAGGCTCGGCCGACCGGCCGCGCCGGCGGCGCCGGCGCCCGACCCGTACGCCGACCGCGATGCGAGACGGTGGGCGTTGAGCGCGTTCTTCGGCCGCCACCACGCGGTCGAGGGCATCGACCTGGCCTTCCCGGAGAACACGCGTCACGGCGATCATCGGCCCGTCCGGCTGCGGCAAGTCCACCTTCATCCGCACGCTGAACCGGATGCACGAGCTGGTGCCGAACGCCCGGGTGGAGGGCGAGGTGCTGCTGCGGGGGCGGAACGTCTACGGCCGCGGCGCCGACCCGGTGGCCATCCGGCGCGCGATCGGGATGGTCTTCCAGCGGCCCAACCCGTTCCCGACCAGAGTCGATCGCCGACAACGTGCTGGCCGGGCCGCGCTACACGCGCATGAGGCTGCGCGCGGGTCGCGCCGAGGAGCTGCTCGAGCGGACGCTGCGCGGCGCCGGCCTGTGGGACGAGGTGAAGAACCGCCTCGGCGCGCCGGCGGGCGGCCTGTCGGGCGGCCAGCAGCAGCGCCTGTGCATCGCCCGGGCGCTGGCGGTCGAGCCCGACGTGCTGCTGATGGACGAGCCCTGCTCGGCCCTCGACCCGCAGTCGACGCTGCGGATCGAGGAGCTGATCGCCGAGCTCAAGTCGCGCCTGGCGATCGTCATCGTCACCCACAACATGCAGCAGGCCGCGCGGGTGTCCGACTACACGGCCTTCTTCACCATCGAGAACGAGGGCGAGCCGGGGCGGCTCATCGAGACCGGGCCGACCGCCCGGATCTTCGCCAGCCCCCGCGAACCCGCGCACCGAGGCCTACGTGTCCGGCCGCTTCGGCTGAGCGCCGCGGTGTCATCCGGGCGCCGCCGCGCATCCAGGCGGCGAGCGCGGCGACCTCCTCGGGGCCGATCCAGTGGCCGCCCGGGCCGCCAGGCCTCGGTGACGTCGGCGCCGGCGCCGCGGTAGGACGCGACCCCCGCGGCCGCGGTCTGGCGCGGCAGGAACGGGTCGTCGAGCCCGCCCGCGGCGAGGACCCGGCGACCCGCTCAGGCCGCCGTGGGCCAGCGTCTGCGCCGGCAGGGGATAGGCGCTCGACAGCAGGGCGACGTCGCCCACGAGGTCCGGGCGCACGGCCGCCAGCGCCCCGGCCATCATGCCGCCGTTCGAGAAGCCGACGGCGACCAGGGGCGCCTCCAGGCCGTGCTCGGCCACCGCGGCGTCGAGCCAGGCCGCCACCAGCGCCAGGTTCTCCTCGAGGCTCGGGAGCTCGGGGACGCCGATCGCGTGGTGGCGGAACCAGGCGAAGCCGCCGCCCTGGGGCTCCGGCCCCCGCGGCGCGAGCACGCCCACGCCGCCGCCGAGCGCGTCGCCCAGGCCCTGCAGGTCGCCCTCCGCCCCGCCGCGCCCGTGCAGCGCCAGCAGCGTCGGCGAGCCGGGAGCGGCGGGCTCGAAGCGGTGGACGAGGCTCACCGCGCGTCCCCGCCGCCGGCACCGGCCGCGCTCGTGCTCGGCGAGGATCGGCTCGGCCGCCTCGAGCGCCGACCAGGCCGCCGGGAAGCCGGCCAGGCCGGACACGGCGATCAGGACCTCGCGGACCTCGTCCGGGCGTCACGCCGGCGCCGAGGGCGCCGCGCACGTGCCACTCGAGCTGGGTGTGCGCGCGCAGCGTCGCGGTGATCGCCATCGCCACGATCGAGCGGTCGCGGCGGCCGAGCCCCGGGCGGCTCCAGAGGTCGCCGAACCCGAACCCGGACGTGAGCTCCTCGAGGTCCGGCGAGAGCTCCCGCCACCGGTCGATGACGCCTCGCCCAGATGGCGCCGCGCCAGCTCGCGGCCCGCGCTCCAGGCGGTCGTCGCCCTCGACCCCGCTCATCGCGGCCGCTCCGCCCGTCGCGCGCGGGCGTCGCGCGGGCTCCTCGAGCGGCTCGAGGATCTCCTCGAGCCGCTCCCGCAGCGGCTCGTACTGCGGGCGGCAGCCGGAGCTCCTGGCCCAGCCGGGCCGGGGTCCTCGTCGACCGCGAAGCCGGGGCCGAGGGTCGCGATCTCGAACAGCACCCTCCCCGGCTCGCGGAAGTAGATGGAGCGGAAGTACTGCCGGTCGATGATCCCGGTGGGGTGGGCGCCCGCCGCGGCCGCGCGCCGCCCCCAGTCGGCGTGGTCGGCGTCGGGCGAGGTCCAGGCCACGTGGTGGACCGTCCCGGCGCCCTGCTCGCCGTGCTCGGCCGGCGCCGGGTCGAGCCAGTAGACGCCGCGCCGCTCCTCGCCGGACGTCGCGAAGCGCCCGGGGCCTCTCGCGCACGAAGCCGAGCCCCTCGACGAGCAGCCGCTCGGTGGCATCCGGGGTCGCGGCTGAAGGCGCGCACGCCCACGATGCCCGCCAGCGCGTGCTCGGCGGGGATCTCCGGACGCCGACGCCGCCCGCGGCGCCCCGTCGGCCGGGCCGGCGACGATCAGCTCGATGCCGAGCCCCTCGGGGTCGGAGGTGACCAGCGACCCGCTCCTCGCCGCGCGACCGGCCGTCCGGCGTCGCCGAGGCGCTCGGCCCAGAAGTCCAGCGACTCGGCCGAGCCGACCCGCCAGACGACGCGGTGGATCATCCCGGGGCCCGGGCGCGGCCCACCGGGGCGCTCGGGGATCTCGAAGAAGGTGAGGATGCTCCCCGGCGATCCCGATCTCGTCGCCGAGGTACAGGTGGTACATGTCCGGCGCGTCGAAGTTGACCGTCTTCTTCACCAGCCGAAGCCCCATGAGGCGCGACGTGGAAGTCCAATGTGCCCCGGGCGTCGGCCGTGATGGCGGTCACGTGGTGGATCCCGTCGAGGCCCATCGCGTCCGTCCTCTCCGGCGGGCGGCCGTCCGCCCCGCCTGGTAAGGTCGTTGCATGCTCAAGCAAATAGAAGGGTAGTTGACGGTGCAAGCAAACGCAAACGCCGAAGGCGGAGCGCCCGGTCGCGCGCGGCGTCGAGGGAGGCAGCCCCTCGCGCCGCTCGAGCTGGGGGCCTGGCGGGGGCTGCTGCGGGCGCACGCCGCGCTCATCGCGCGAGATGGACGCCGAGCTGCGCGCGCGCCACGGCATCTCGCTGAGCGCCTACGAGGTGCTGATGCTGCTGGGCGACGCGCCGCGGCGGCGCATGCGCGTGTCGGAGCTCTCGGCGGCGACGCTGCTGTCGGTGAGCGGCGTCAGCCGCCTGATCGACCGGCTCGTGCGGGAGGGCCTGGTCGCTCAAGGAGGCCTGCGAGGAGGACGGCCGCGGGCGCCGAGGCGGTGCTCACCCCGATGGGCCGCGGGCGCCTGCGGGCGGCGCGCGCGAGCCACCTGGCCGACGTGCGCCGGCGGTTCCTCTCGCGCTTCGCGGACGACGAGCTGCGGCGAGCTGGCCGGCTTCTGGGCGCGCCTCGAGGAGACGAGGGCGCGGCCGCCTGAGTGGCGATCGGCGGGAGGGGCTCCCGACAACCCCGCCCGCCGCGCCGAGGCCGGCGTCCCGGCCCTGATGACCCCAGTCCGCCCGGCGGGGGCGCGTCGCGGCCGACTGGAGCCGAACCGATCCTGGCTCACGGCCGGGCGCGCGGGGTTACCGACCGGTGGTCCTCCCGTGACGGACTGTGACGCCGGTCAGGCGGCCGGCGGCCGGATGCCCGCCAGCAGGGCCATCTCGCGCCACTTCCAGTAGCAGTCCACGTCGGCGAGCCCCGCCTCGCGGAGCCAGCGGAGCTGGGTCTCGACGTCGAGGAGGCGGTTCGAGGCGTCCTCAGGGGCGTCGAGCGCCGCGAGGAAGGCGTCGTGCAGGGCCGGCGTGGGCGACGCGACGTGCTCGAGGTTCGCGAAGACGCCGCCGGGCGCCAGGAGGTCGTGGACCTCGTCGTAGAGGGCGCGCTTGCGGTCGTGCTCGAGATGGTGGATGGCGAACGACGACACGACCGCGTCGGCGCCGCGCAGGTCGGCGGGCAGCGGCTCGGCGAGGTCGTGGGCGCGCACCTCGACGGCCGGGTCCCCGCGGAAGCGGCGGCGGGCGGCCTCGAGCATGGTCGGGGAGGCGTCGATGGCCACGCAGCGGGCGCCCGGGCGGTCGATCCGCAGCAGGGCGAGGAGCCGCCCGTCGCCGCTGCCGAGGTCGACGATGCGGCGCGCCGAGCGCGGGACGATCTCGAGGACGACCGCCTCGCCCTCGGCGCGGTGGGGGAGGCCGTCCGCGCGCGCGAGGTAGTCGAGGGCGCGCGCCGGGTCGGACCAGTCGGCGGCGCCGGAGAGCGCCGGGCCCGCGGCCTCGGACTCCGCCGCCCACCGGCTAGGGGCCGGCGAGCGTGTCGACGACCACCGGCTCGCGCGGGCCGACGCGGGCGTTCTCCTCCTCGGCCTGCCGCCGCAGCTGCTTGAAGCCGACGCCCTCGGCGATCAGGAAGAGGAAGCCGACGGCGACGCCGACGATGGCCTCGGTGGCCTGGAGCACGACCGAGAACGCGATGGCCTCGGCGGCGCCGACGCCGTAGGACGCGGTGAGCGGGACGACCGCCGCGGCCTGGAACACGAGCACGTTGCCGGGCAGCACCGGGAAGGCCTGGGCGAGGGTGACGGTCACGAGCAGCAGCGCGGCGCCGCCCCAGCCGACCTCGCTCGAGGCCGAAGGCCATGAGCGTGCAGTAGATCCCGGCCCACTGGGAGACCCAGCAGAGGAGGCTCGCGCCGGAGACGAGGCCCATCTGGCGCGGGTCGCGCAGCCCGAGGTGGCTCTCGCGCACCGCGCCCCAGAGCCGCGACACCGCCCGGGTGGCGCGCGCCCACAGGGGCCCGGTCCGCAGCCAGGGCGGCACCTGGCGGCCGGGGCTCGACAGGAGCGCGACGATCACGATCGCCAGGCAGCCGACGCCGAGGCTGATCGAGGCGACCCAGGCGTAGGAGGGCAGGGGCAGCACGAGCCCGATCGCGATCACCAGGGCGACCCACGCGATCGTCGAGACGAGGTTCTCGGCGACCACCGTGCCGAGCAGCGTCGTGGTGGGCGGGCGCTCGCCGCGGCGCTCGAGGCGGCGTCGCAGCAGCAGCACCTTGACGATCTCGCCCAGCCGGGCCGCGAGCACGGTGTTGAAGAGGAAGCCGACGAAGAGCGGGCTGAAGATGTCGCGCCAGCGCGTCTTCGTCCGCAGGCTGGGCAGGGCGTCAACCACCGCCTTCCAGGCGACGCCCTTCCAGGCCACCGAGATGAAGTTCGCGAGGATCGCCAGGACAGGTACCACCACGACTCGATGTGGAAGGCGTCGCGGATCTCGCCCAGGTCGAGCTTCCAGACGGCCACCGCGCCGACGGCCAGGACGATCAGGATCCGGGCCGCGGGCCAGGCGAGGCGGCGCCCGAGCGGGCGCCGGTCGGCGGCCTGGGTCGTCACGCGGCGACCAGCTCGTCGAGGGTCACGAGCTCGAGGCCGCGGACGCGCGCGGAGCGGCAGATCTCGGGGAGGGCGTCGGCGGTCTGCTGGCGCGGGCGCTCCGGCGCCCAGCCGTCGGCGTCGTGGAGCAGGATGATCGCCCCGGGGTCGAGCGCCTGGGCGGCGCGGCGTGCGATGGCGGCCGGCCCGGGCTCGGCGGTGTCGAAGACGCCGCAGGTCCAGGCGGCCATCCGGTAGCCCGCGCGGCGCGCGCCGAGGGCCGTCGCCGGGCCGCGGAAGCCGTGGGGCGCCCGGAAGACCCGCGACATCGCGCCCGGCGCCGGCGGCGCCCTCGGCCGCCCGCTCGGCCCGGCGCAGCTGGTCGGCTCGACGTGCCCGGCGCCGCGGAAGATCAGCACGCCGTGGTCGTAGCCGTGGTTGGCCAGCTGGTGGCCGTCGGCGACGATCCGCCGCACGAGCTCCGGGTGGCGCTCGGCCTGGCGGCCGAGCACGAAGAAGGTCGCCCGGACGCCCGCCTCGGCGAGCGCGTCGAGGACGGCCGGCGTGGTGGGGCCGGGCCCGTCGTCGAAGGTGAGGGCCGCGCGGGGCCGGTCGCGCGGGCCGCGGCTGAGGGCGCGCCCGAAGGCCGGGCTGCCGGGGAGGAAGGCCGCGGTGCCGGCGACCGCCGCGCCGCGGCCACCGCGACGGCCGCGGCGGCCGGGCGCCGGCGCGCGAGGCCCGCGGCGAGCGGCGGCGACGCCGACGCCCACCCACACGGCGCGATGCACGGCCTGGCCCTTTCCCATCGGCGGCGTCATGGTGAGGGGTGCCCCCGCTCAGGTCGCCGGGACGCCGGCCGATGCTATCAATGGCCGTCGTGACGGCCGGCGCGGGCCCGCGTCTGCCGGCACATCGTTGGCACACTCGAGACGAGAGTGCCAGGTCGGCCGGGGAGCGGCGCTATACTCCTGCGCGGCGTACGCACGCTGCGTCCGAGCGAGGTGGATTCCGTGCCGATCTACGAGTATCGCTGCAACGACTGCGGGCACCAGTTCGAGGTGTCCCAGCGGATGTCCGACGACCCGCTCACCGAGTGCGAGGTGTGCGGCGGCCAGGTGAGCAAGATGCTCTTCGCGCCCGCCATCCACTTCAAGGGCACCGGCTTCCACAACACCGACTACGGCAGCAAGCGGCGCGGCGCCGGCGACGACGCGGGCGGCTCGGGGTCCGGCGACGAGGGCTCGTCGGGCAACGGGGCCGGCGGGCGACGAGAAGAAGGCCGCCGAGAAGCCGGCGGCGGCGAGCTCGGGCTCCTCGGGCGGCAAGACGGTGGGGCTGGACAAGGTCTGAGCCGTTGCCGCGCGGGATCCGCCGGACGCCCGCGCGGCCGTTCTCCCTCCGGCCCGCGCAGCTCATCGTCGGCGGCTTCGCCGCGGCGATCCTCATCGGCACCGCCCTGCTCAGCCTCGGCCCGGCGACCGAGGCGTCCGGCTCGGCGCCCATTCACGACCGCCGCCTTCACGTCGGTCTCGGCGGTCACGGTCACGGGCCTGGCGTCGGTCAACACCGCCACCTACTGGAGCCCCTTCGGGCAGGCGGTGATCCTCGGGCTGGTCCAGCTCGGCGGCCTGGGGATCGTGACCAGCGCCTCGATGCTGATCCTGGTCGTCAGCCGCCGCGTCGGGCTGCGCGGCCGCCTGGCGGCCCAGGCCGAGGTGCGCTCGGCCGGCGACCTCGCGAGCCTGCGCCGCCTCACGGGCTTCATCGTCGCGCTTCACCCTCGCGGTCGAGGCCATCGTGGTCGTCGCGCTCACGCTGCGCCTCTGGCTCGGCCTGGGGCGCTCGTTCGGCGAGGCCCTCTGGCAGGGCCTCTTCCACGGGGTGGCGGCCTTCAACCAGGCGGGCTTCTCGCTCTACTCCGACAACCTCGTCGGCTTCGCCACGGACGCGCTGATCCTGGTTCCGATCGCGCTGGCGGTGATCGTCGGCGGCGTGGGCTTCCCGGTCTGGCTGGAGCTGCGGCGGCGGCCCCGGGCCCCCGCGCGCTGGAGCCTGCACACCAAGCTGACGCTGGTCACGACCTTCACCCTGCTGGCGATCGGCTTCTTCGTGCTGACCGGGCTGGAGTGGGGGAACGACGCGACGCTCGGCGACGAGATGCGCGCCGGCAAGCTCCTCGGGGGCTTCTTCGCGGCCGTGACCGCGCGCAGCGCGGGCTTCAACACGGTCGACTACGCCGACATGGGCACGGACTCGCTCTTCGTCACCGACATGCTCATGTTCGTGGGCGGCGGGAGCGCCTCGCCGGCCGGCGGGATCAAGGTGACGACCCTCGCGATCCTGTTCCTGATCGTCTGGGCCGAGCTGCGCAGCGAGCGCGAGGTGGCGGCCTTCGAGCGGGCGATCCCGGCCGCCACGCTCCGGCAGGCGCTCACCGTCGCCGTCATCGCCCTCAACGCGGTGGTCCTGGCGACCCTGATCCTGGTCGCGTCGAACGACATCGGCCTGTCGAACGCGCTCTTCGAGTGCGTCTCGGCCTTCTCGACGACCGGGCTCTCGACCGGGGTGACGGGCAGCCTCGACACGGCCGGCCAGGCCATACTGATGGTCCTCATGTTCCTGGGCCGCGTCGGCCCCATCACGCTCGGCGTCGCGCTGATGGTGCGGGAGCGCGAGCGCCTCTTCAGCCACCCCGAGGAAAGGCCGATCGTTGGCTAGCGACGACCAGACGCTCGTGATCGGGCTCGGCCGCTTCGGCCGCGTCCCTCGCGACCACGCTGACCCGCCTGGGGCACGAGGTGCTGGGCGTCGAACGTCTCGCCGAAGGTCGTCCAGGCGTGCGCGACCGACCTGACCCACGTCGTCCAGGCCGACGGCACCGACATCGAGGCCCTGCGCCAGCTCGGGGCCGCCGACTTCGGCCGCGCCGCCGTGACGATCGGGACCGACATCCAGGCGAGCATCCTGGCGACCTACGCGCTGGTCAACCTCGGCGTGGCGCGCATCTGGGCCAAGGCGGTGACGGCCGAGCACGGCGCGATCCTGGAGCGGGTCGGGCGCCAAGCGGGTCGTCTTCCCCGAGATCGAGATGGGCGAGCGGGTGGCCCACACGATGGTGGGCCGCACCATCGACTACGTCGAGCTCGACGAGGACTTCGTCCTGATCGAGACGACGGCGCCGCGCGAGCTCTCGGGCCAGACGCTGAAGGACGCCGGCCTGCGCAGGCGCTACGGGGTCACGGTCGTGGCCGTCAAGCCCCCGGGGGGGTCGTTCACCTACGCGACCCCGGAGACCGTCGTCAACTCGGGAGACCTGATGGTCGTGGCCGGCCGGCGCGAGAAGGCCGAGGCACTTCGCCTCCCTGCCCTGAGCGTCAGGCGGGGCCCATGAACTTGGCGATCTCGCGCTCGTTCTGGTCGGGGTCGGTCTGGACGACGTAGGAGACCCCGTCGATGTCGAGGATCTCGCCGGACAGCAGGATGCGGTCGCCCGGGCGCTGGTCGAGGCGCGCCTGCAGCCAGCCCATCTTGATCATGTCCATGGTGCCGATGTCGGTCTGGAGCGCCCGCACGACGTCGGCGCCGCGCCAGGGCGCGCGCCAGATGTTGGCCGGCGAGAGCACCTTGCCCTTCATGGCCGCGACCACCGCCTGCTGGCGCAGGGCCCGCCCGAAGTCGCCGCCGCACGCGCCCTGGCGGGCGCGCGCGTACTCGAGCGCCCGGGCGCCGTCCAGCTCGATGCGCCCCTCCGGGAAGCTCACCGTGCGGCCGTTCTCGTAGGGGCACTCGACCAGCGCGGTCGGGTTGTTGACGGTCACGCCGCCCACCGCGTCGACCATCTTCGGGAAGCCGTTGAACTTGATGACGACGATGTGGTGGACGGGCACCCCGGTGAGGCGCTGGACCGCCCGGATCGCGCCCGGCCTGGCCGCCGAAGAAGAACGAGGCGTTGATCTTCTGGGTGCCCTGCCCGGGCAGCTCCACCCGGTAGTCGCGCGGGATCGACAGGTACTTGATCCGGCCGTCGTCGGGGTCGGTGCGCATCAGGAGCAGCGTGTCGGCGCGGCTGCGGGTGCGGCCCTTGCGCTTGTCGACGCCGATGATGAGCGTGTTCGTGGGGGTGCCGAGCATGCCCGCCGGGCGCCGGGTCGAGCGCCGCCTTGGCGCTGTCGGTGATCTTGCCGTTGGCCTCGTCGACGGCGCCGTCGAGGGCCAGCCAGCCGAAGCCCGCCCACGCGACGATCCCGAGGAACAGGAGGATGGCGATCCGCCCGATCCAGCCCGCCGGCCCGAGGCCGCGCAGCGACCACCAGTGCCGGCCCTGGCGCTGCAGCTCCCGGCGCCGGCGCCGCTCCTCGCCGGCTCGGGCGCCCGGCGGGGGAGCGGGCGGGGGTCGGCGCCGCCGCCGCCGGGCGGCGCGCCGTCGCCCCGCCTCGCGCGCGCCGGAGGGCCCGCAGCTCGTCCATGCCGCCGCCGACCGCGCCCTCGCGCCCGCGCGCCCGGATAGCGGCGATAGGGCTTGGTCGTCCGGGACATCGGCGGGCAATGGTAGCGTCACGCCGCGGCGACCTCCGCTAGCGGCAGGCAAGGAGCGCAATGGCGGGCCAGGGCTCCCTCGTGGTGGTGGGAACGCCGATCGGCAACCTGGCCGATCTGTCGCCGCGCGCCGCGGAGGCCCTGCGCGGGCGCCGACGTGGTCGCCTGCGAGGACACCCGCCGCACCGCGACCGCTGCTGCGCCACGCCGGCGCGGACGGCGCCGATGGTGGCCGTGCACCAGCACAACGAGGCCGCCCGCGCCGCCGACCTGGTGGAGCGCATGCGCGCCGGCGCCCGCGTCGCGCTGGTCTCGGACGCCGGCATGCCCCTGGTCAGCGACCCCGGCGCCCGGCTGGTGCGCGCCGCGCTCGACGAGGGCCTGCCGGTCGAGGTGGTCCCGGGCCCGAGCGCCGTGACGGCGGCCCTGGCGGCCTCGGGGCTCGCGGGCGAGGGCGGCTTCGCCTTCCTCGGCTTCGCGCCGCGCCGCGCGGCCGAGCGGCGGCGGCTGGTCGAGCGCCTGGCCGGGCTCGAGGTCCCGGCCGTCGCCTTCGAGAGCCCGCGCCGCCTCCCCGGCCTGCTCGCCGAGATCGCGGCCGCGCCTGCCCGACCGCCCCGTCGCCGTCTGCCGCGAGCTCACCAAGCTGCACGAGGAGGTCTGCGCGGCACGGCCGCCGAGCTCGCGGCGCGGCTCGCCGAGCCCGCGCGGGGCGAGGTCACGGTGGTCGTGGGCGCGGCGCCGGCGGCGGCCGCGCCGGACGAGGCCCGGCTGCGGGAGGTCCTGGCGCTCCTGCGCGAGGCCGGCCTGGGCCCGTCCCGGGCCGCCGACGTGGCCGCCGCGCTCGGGGCGGCGCCGCGCAACCGCGCCTACCGGGAGGCCCTCGCGGCGCGGGAGGCGGACGCAGGGCGGCCCTGGTGAGCCGCACTAGACTGGATTCGTGGCCGAGACCTTCTACCTCACGACCCCGATCTACTACGTCAACGCGGAGCCGCACATCGGCCACGCGTACACGACGATCATGTCCGACATCATCGTCCGCCATCACCGCCAGCGCGGCGAGGACGTCTTCTTCCTCACGGGCACCGACGAGCACAGCTCGAACGTGGTGCAGCTGGCCGCCGCGGCGGGCGGACGCCGCGCGAGCACGCCGACCTCAACGCCGCGCGCTTCCGCGAGCTCGGCGGCGTCGTCGGGCGCGACCACCGACTTCTTCATCCGCACCTCCGACGCCGAGCACGTCGCCGCCGTCGGGCGCGTCATGGAGCGCCTGCGGGAGTCCGGCGACGTCTACCTCGGCACCTACGCCGGCTGGTACTGCTCCTCGTGCGAGCGCTTCTACGCCGAGGACGAGCTCGACGAGGGCCGCCGCTGCCCCATCCACGGGATCGCCGGTGGAGTGGCTGGAGGAGGAGAACTGGTTCTTCCGCCTGTCGGCCTACCGCGACCGCCTGCTGGCCCACTACGACGCCCACCCGGGCTGGGTGCTGCCGCCGGCGCGGCGCAACGAGGCGCGGCGCATGATCGAGGACGGGCTCGAGGACCTGTCGATCTCGCGCGCCGGCGTCGAGTGGGGCGTGCCGGTGCCCTGGGACCCCGACCAGACCGTCTACGTCTGGGTCGACGCGCTCTTCAACTACTACACCGCCCTGGAGTACGCGCGGCCCGGCGAGGACCTCGTCGCCCGCTACTGGCCGCCGGACCTGCACGTGATGGGCAAGGACATCCTCAAGTTCCACGCCGTCATCTGGCCGGCCCTGCTGATGGCCGCCGGCCTGGAGCTGCCGCGCCGCGAGATGATCCACGGCTTCGTGCTCAAGGGCGGCGAGAAGATGAGCAAGACGACCGGCAACGTGGTCGACCCCTTCCCGTTCATCGCCGAGTACGGCATCGACGCGCTGCGCTACTACCTCGCGCGCGAGATCCGCTTCGGCGAGGACGGCACCTTCACCGCCGAGGGCTTCGAGGCGCGCTACTCGCAGGAGCTCGGCAACGAGCTCGGGCAACCTCCTCAACCGAGTCGTCAGCATGCTCGGCCGCTACCGCGGCGGGGTCGTGCCGGCCGACCCGGGCGGCGACGCCGACGTCGCTGCCGAGGTGGCCGCCGCCGTCGAGGCGACGATCGCCGCCTACGACCGCCTCGACATCTCGCGCGCCGTCGAGGACGGCTGGCGCCTGGTGCAGCGGCTCAACCGGCTGGTCGAGCAGCGGGCGCCCTGGACGCTGGCCAAGGACCCGGCGCGTGCCGCCGAGCTCGACCAGACCCTCTTCAGCCTCGCGGAGGGCCTGCGCGCCGTCGCGATCCTGCTCTGGCCGGTCATCCCCGGCTCGTCCGAGCGCATCCTCGCCGCGCTGGGCCAGGACCCGGCCGACGTACCGCGCTCGAGCGCGCGGCCTGGGGCGCCGGGCGCCAGGGCGCCGAGGTCCTGCAGGAGGGACCGCTCTTCCCCCGCGTCGAGGAGAAGGTCGCGTAGTCGACACCCACGCCCACCTCGACTCCTGCGACGCGCCGCCCGCGGAGCTCGTGGCGGAGGCCGTGGCGGCGGGGGTCGAGCGCATCGTGACCATCGGCGTGGGGCGCGAGTCGTCCGAGCGGGCCGTCGCCCTGTGCGAGGCGCACCCCGAGCTGCGCGCGGCCGTCGGCGTCCACCCCCACGACGCCGACGGCTTCACCGCCGCCGACGAGGCCTGGATCCGCGAGCTCGCGGCCCATCCGGCCGTCGTCGCGATCGGCGAGTGCGGCCTCGACTACCACTACGACACCTCGCCCCGCGACGCCCAGCGGCGCGCCTTCTCGGCCCAGATCGGCCTGGCGCGCGAGACCGGGCTGCCGCTGGTGATCCACACCCGCGACGCCGCCGACGAGACCCTCGCGATCCTGGGCGCCGAGGCCGCTGGCCACCCGGTCGTGCTCCACTGCTTCTCGATGCCGGAGCGCCTCGACGAGGTCGCCGAGCGCGGCTACATGGTGAGCATCGCCGGCCAGGTGACCTACAGGGGCGCCGACGACCTGCGCGCGGCCGCCGCCGCGGCGCCCGGCGACCTGCTGCTGGTCGAGACCGACAGCCCCTACCTCTCGCCGGTCCCGCGGCGCGGCCGGCCCAACCGCCCGGCCAACGTCGCCCACACCCTCCGCGCCGTCGCGGGCCTGCGCGGCGTCCCCGAGGAGGCCCTCGACGGGCTCACCACCCGCAACGCCGCCCGCGTCTTCGCCTGGTGACCCGGCGCGCCGGGCGGCGCCGGCCGGGTGGGCGTCATGCGGCTGCTCGCCGCCCACGGCCTGCGCCCGGACACCGACCTGGGCCAGCACTTCCTCCTCGACGAGAACCTCGCCGACCTCGCGGTGCGCGAGGCCGGCGTCGGCCCCGACGACGTCGCGCTCGAGATCGGTGCCGGCCTCGGCGTCCTGACCGCCGCCCTCGCGCGCGCGGCGCGCGCCGTCCACGCGGTGGAGATCGACCGGCGCCTGGAGCCGGCGCTCGCCGAGGTCGTTGCTCGCTCACGCAACGTGCTCGTCCACTGGGGCGACGCGATGCGGCTGCCGCTCGAGGACCTCGACCCCCCGCCGACGGCGCTGGTCGCCAACCTGCCCTACGCGATCGCGACGCCGATCGTGGTCGAGAGCCTGTGGCGGCTGCCCGCGGTGGGGCGCTGGTGCGTGATGGCCCAGCGCGAGGTCGTCGACCGCTGGCTGGCGCCGTCCGGCGGGCGGCTCTACGGGGCGCCCTCGGTCCTCGTGCAGCTGGCCGCCGAGGCGACCTTCCGCCGCGCCGTCGGCCGGGAGGTCTTCGCGCCCCGCCCGCGCGTCGACTCGGCGCTGGTGGCGCTGCGCCGGGTGGCGCCGGGGCCGTCGCCGGCCGTCCGCGCCCTGGTGCGGGCCGCCTTCGCCTCGCGCCGCAAGACGCTGGTGCAACTCGCTCGCGGCCGCCGGCGCCGACAAGGCCGCCGCCGCCGCGGCGCTCGAGGCCCTCGGGCTGCCGGCCTCCGCCGCGCCCCGAGCGGATCCCCCCGGCCGGCTTCGCGGCCCTCGCGGAGGCGCTCAGCTGGCCGGCGTGAGGCTCGCGGCCCCGGCGAAGCTCAACCTGCGCCTGCTTCGTGGGGCCCAGGCGCGCCGACGGCTACCACCCCCTGACGACCCTGATGGTCGCGCTCGACGGCCTCGCGGACACCGTCACGGTGGTCCCCGCCGACGCGCGCCGTGTGAGCTGCCCGGGGATCGACGGCCCCGAGAACCTGGCCTGGCGCGCCCTCGACGCCCTGGAGGCCGAGGCCGGCCGGCCGCTCCCCTGCGCCGTGACGATCGACAAGCGCATCCCCGCCCAGGCCGGGCTCGGGGGCGGCTCGAGCGACGCGGCCGCCGCCCTCCTCGGCGCCGACCGCCTCCACGGCCTCGGCCTCGGGCCGGAGCGGCTCGAGCGGGTCGCGGCCGGGGTCGGCTCGGACGTCCCCTTCTTCGTCCGCGGCGGCGCCCAGTGGGCCGAGGGGCGGGGCGAGCTGCTGCGGCCCGCCTCCGTCGCGCCCTTCGCCGCCGTGCTGGCCAAGGGCGACGCCGGCCTGCCGACCGCGGCGGTCTACGGCGCCTTCGACCGCCTCCCGCCACCCGCCGCCCGCCGGCCCCGCGCCCGAAGGTCGTTGCTCGTTCAAGCAACGACCCGCATCCGCGAGGGTCGTTGCTGGTGCAAACAACCACCTCTCGTATGGGGAGGTCGTTGCCGGATCACGCAACGACCTGTGGGGGGCGGCGCTGGCGCTGGCGCCCGGCCTGGGGAAGACCGCGCGGGCGCTCGCGGCGGCCGGCGCCGACGCCGTGCTGCTGTGCGGCAGCGGCTCGTGCCTGGCCGGCCTCTTCCAGACGCGGCCGGACGCCGAGGCGGCGGCCGCGCGGCTGGACCTGCCCGGGTTCCGGGCCGTGGTCGAGGGCCCCGCCGGCCCCGTCGCTCAGCGGCGGATCGTGATGCCGGCGGCCTCGCGGTCGAAGGTGTCGGCGGTGACCCCCTGCTCGCGGAGCGGGACCTTCTGGATGCGCTCGGTGGGCGTCTTCGGGAGCCGGTCAACGAAGCGGATGTAGCGGGGGACCATGAAGTAGGGCATGCGCTCGGCGAGCCAGAGGGTGAGCTGGGCGGGGTCGGGCGGGGCCGACTCGGCGACGCAGACCACCAGGATCTCGTCCTCGCTCGAGGCGCCCTCGGCGGCCTTGACGCCGATGGCCGCGCTCTCGGCGATGCCCGGGTGGTCGTTGACGATCTTCTCGACCTCCATCGAGGAGACGTTCTCGCCCCGGCGGCGGATGTAGTCCTTGACCCGGTCCATGAAGTAGAAGTAGCCGTCGGCGTCCATCCGCCCCAGGTCGCCGGTGTGCAGCTTGAGGTTGCGGAAGTCCTCGGCGGTCTTCTCGGGCATGCCGTAGTAGGCGCGCATGACGATGTTGGGGATCTTCATGTCGACCACGATCTCGCCCGGGGTCTCGGGCGGCAGGGGCCGGTCGCTGCCCGGCTCGACGATGCTCACCTCGTAGCCGGGGTTGGCCTTGCCGCAGGAGCCCAGGCGCGGCGGGGCGGTCGGGTCCATCACCGTCGCGACCCCGGTCTCGGTGAGGCCGTAGCCCTCGGTGAGGGTCACGCCGAAGCGCTCCTCGAACTCGTGGTAGATGTCGCGCGGGGCGGGCGCGGCGGAGATCGTGTGGACCGAGTGGGCCCGGTCGAGGGGCGAGGGCGGCTGGTTCCAGAGGAAGTAGAGCATCGCGCCGATGCCGTTGAAGGTCGTGGCGCCGGCCTCGATGGCCTGCTGCCAGAAGCGGCTGCCCGAGAAGCGCTCGACGTACGCCACCCGCGCGCCCGGCCAGCAGCGCCGGGTAGGCGCAGAGCACCTGGGCGTTCGAGTGGAAGAGGGGCAGGCACGAGAAGTAGGTCTCGTCGGCGAGGTCGCCGGGGGCGACGCCGCGCAGCCGCGAGAGCACCTCGATCCAGCTGCGCGCCGAGAAGTAGTCGGCGGCGTTCTGCTTGATGACGCCCTTGGAGCGGCCGGTGGTGCCCGAGGTGAACATGATGCGGGCGTCGTCCGTCCAGGAGTACTCGATGCCGTCGCGGCTCGCCGTCGGTGGCGGCCATCAGCTCGGCCAGCGGCTCCCAGGCGATCGAGGGGTCGGGGCCCCTCCTGGGCGCCGGTCTCGCAGCACGATCACCCGCTCGAGCCGCGGCAGCTCGCCGGCGACCAGGGCGAGCCGGTCGAGGTAGGCGTCGGCGATCACCAGCGACGCGCGACTCGACCAGGTTGATCGTCCAGGAGAGGAAGTCGCCCTTGTAGGCCGTGTTGATCGGGCTCATCACGGCCCCGGCCTTGAGGATCCCGTACCAGACCGGGACGAACTCCTCGCAGTTGGGCAGCAGCACGCTGACCGACTCGCCGTGCCCGACGCCGCGGGCGATGAGGCCGTTGGCCACCCGGTTGGCCCGGGCGTTGACCTCGCCGTAGCTCAGCCAGGGCCCGTCGGCGAAGCGGAGGTAGTCGCGGTCGGGGTGCTCCGCGGCGCGGCGCCGCAGGATGTCCGGGAGCACCCAGGTCGTGGGGTCCTCGTGCGCGTACCAGTCGCTCCAGTCGCCCATGTCAGCCCCTCGGACGGCGCGCCCCGCCGTCAGGCGGAGCCGGGAGAGGGGCACTCTCACCCCGGCTCCGGGCCCTGGCCGTCGCGGAACCTGCGCCAGTCGGCGGGCCGCTTCTCCTGGAAGGCGGCGATGCCCTCCGCCGGCTCGGGCCCGTGGACGTGGTTGAGCGCCATCAGCTCCATCCCGTGGTTGGTGGACGAGTAGAGGGCGTCGGTGCGGGCGTTGAGGGCCGATCTTGGCCAGGCGCAGGCCCTGGGGCGAGCGGCGCAGGATCTCGCCGCACCAGCGGTCGACCTCGGCGTCGAGCTCCTCGTCGGGGACGACGGCGTTGACCAGGCCCATCCGCAGGGCCTCCTCGGCGCTGTACTGGCGGGTGATGAACAGCACCTCGCGGCCGCGCTTCTCGCCCACGACCGCCGGGATGAGCTGGGAGCCCCACCACAGCGGGGCGTTGCCGATCCGCGGGCCGGCCTGGCCGAAGCGGCCCGAGGTCGCCCGAGATCGTGAGGTCCGAGATCATGTTCAGCTCGTTGCCGCCCGCCGATGCAGTACCCGCGCACGCGGCAGACGATCGGCTTGCCGTTGTCGCGCATCGCGGTCGCCAGCCGGGGCGCGTCGATGTGGGCGGCGCGCTTCTCGGCCATGGTGCGGGTGGGCTCGCGCACGTCGCCGCCCACGCAGAAGGCCCGCTCGCCCGCCCCGGTGAAGACGATGACCCCCACCGCCTCGTCGTCGGCCGCGGCCTCGAAGGCCTCGCACAGCTCGAGGATGGTCCGGCCGCGGAACGCGTTGAGGCGTTCCGGGCGGTTGATCGTGATCGTGGCCCGCCCGCCGGCGACCTCGTAGAGGATGTCCTCGTAGGCCACCCGGCGCTCAGTCGCTCGGCGGGGAGGAACTTGGAGGCGTCGATGCCGTGCTCCTCCATCAGCCGCGCGAAGGTCTCGCGCATCTCGTCCGGGTAGTCGGGCAGGTCCTCGGTGGCCAGGACGTTCTCGGCGTGCGCGCGCAGCGCCGGGCCGAGGTCCCAGTCGTCGTCGTCGAGCAGGCGCCGGATCTCGCGGGCGGGGAAGTGGAGCAGCCCGGGGTCGCGGCCGTGGCGCTCGGCGATGGCGACGATCTCGTCGAAGCGGCCCGGCGAGCGGCGCCGGCTCCTGGATCAGCCCCTTCTCGCGCAGCAGCGCGACCGTCGCGGGCTCGGAGGCGTAGGGCCGGCCGAAGGCGTTGTCGTGGAAGAGGCGGTCGAGCTTGAGGCGGGGGCGCTGGCCGCCGGCGTCGGCGCTCTCGAGCGGGTAGCCGACGGCGTGGCCCCAGGTGAAGCGGTAGTGGGGCGGCAGCCCGAAGGCCTTCTCGACGCCGCCGGGCTTGCGCCCGAAGGCGATCAGGCAATTGCCCAGGCCGAGCCCGACGCCGGCCGCGATCGCGTTCGCCACCGCCTGGCCGCTCTCGAAGCGCAGCAGGATCTCGGTGCGCTCGGTGGGGAAGCTCATCAGGCGCGGGATCGTCTGGGTCATCGAGAACTCGTAGTTCCAGCCGTGGTACTTGGTCGTGCCCCCGGCCAGGCTGACGGTGGAGATGCCGTCAACCGCCCGCCCGTACCAGGCGTTGAGGTTGGTGAGCCAGAGGATCAGGTGCGAGCAGCGGTCGATGATCTGGACGTTGAAGCCCGAGACGCACTCCTCGAGCTCCTCCCAGACCTCGCACTCGTCCTTGCGCACGACGATGGCCTCGGTGCAGTTGATGTTCCCCTGGCACGAGGCGAAGCGCGCCGCCTGGAGCATGGCCTCGATCTTCCAGCGCTCGACGGGCCGGTCGGCGTCGAAGTAGCGGATGCTGCGGCGGTTGCCGAGCGCCCGGAGGACGGGGACGTCGGGGACGTCCGAGCTGGTTGGGGGTGCGTCCGGCACGGGGGCCTCCGGGGGGCGGGATCGGTACCCGCGCAGCGTACCGGCGCGGCCTGGGCGGGGTTCTCCCCTGGGCTACACTCGGATGCGTGTCCGACCCGCTCGTGATCGAGGCCCGGCCCGAGTCCCCGGGCGGGCGCGCGAGGCAGTGGCTGCGCGGCCGGCGCCTGATGCTCTCGGGCATCCTCGCGCTGGCCGAGGTCGTGGCGTTCCTGATCTGGCGGCCCAGCGCCGTCCTGATGGGGGCGCTCGCGGTGGCGCTCCTGGTGGTCTGCGTCGCGCTGGCGACGCGCCTGCCGGCCGGGCTGCCGCGGGACGTCCTCTGGATCGTCGCGATCGCCCAGGGCATCGTGGTGGTCATCCCGCTCGTCGTGGGCCTGTCGCTGGTGGCCGCGCTGGTCGTCGCGATCGGCCTGATCGCGGCCCTCGTCGTGGTCGCGGCGCGCTGGCGCATCTGACGCCGTGATCGGGGCGGCGGCACCCCCGCCGCCGCTCGTGGCGGCGCCCGTGGAGCGGCCCGCGCTGCGCGCGACCGCTCCCGACCCGCTCGCCGCCGGCCAGGCCCACCTGGGCCAGATCGGGTGGACGCCGCCGCCGCCCGGGGGCGCGCGGCCGCTGGTGGCGGTGCTCGACACGGGGGTCGACCCGACCTCGCCCGACCTGGCCGGCGTCGTGCTGGCGGGGGCGGGGCGCTCCTTCATGCCCGGCAGCCCCGATCCGGCGGCGGACCCCGAGGGGCACGGGACCCACGTGGCCGGCATCATCGCGGCCTCCACGGGCAACGGGGTCGGCGGGAGCGGGGTGGCCGCGGCGCGGATCCTCCCGATCACCGTCGCGGACGCGAGCGGCCGCACGACCGCCTCGGCGCTGGTGCGGGGCCTCGCCTACGCCTCGTCGCAGGGGCGCGCGCGTCATCAACATCTCCTTCGGCGGGCGCGGCTTCTCGAAGGCCGAGCAGGAGGCGATCGACGCGGCCTCCCTGCGCGGCGCGCTGATCGTCGTCGCCGCGGGCAACACGGGCGGCGGCGCCGAGCCGGACTACCCCGGGGCCTACCGCCAGGTGATGGCCGTGGGCGCGCTCGGGGCCTCGGGGCGCCCGCTGGCCGTGTCGGCGCGCGGGCCGCAGGTCGCCATCGCCGCGCCGGGCGAGGCGATCCTGTCGACCGCGCCCGGCGGCTCGGCGGCGCTGGTGCCGCGCTCGGGCACCTCGATGGCGGCCGCGGTGGCGTCGGGGGCGGCGGCGCGGATCATCGCCGCCCGTCCCGGCCTGACGGCCCAGCAGGTGCGCGAGGTCCTCGAGACGACCGCCCGGGACGTGCCGCCCTCGGGCCCGGATACCGGGTACCGGCGCCGGCGCGCTCGACCTCGCCGCGGCCCTGGCGGCGCCCGACCCGCCGCGGGGCGACCCCGAGCCCAACGACGATCCCGGTCCTCGCCGCGGCCACGCGGCCGCTGCTGCCCGAGGGCGGCCCGGCCCGGCGCACCGTCCGGGGCCGCACCGGGTCGTGGAGCGACCCGCGCGACGGCTTCGCGGTCCAGCTCGCGGCCGGCGAGCGGCTGAGCGCGAGCCTGCGGGGGCCCGCCGCGGCCGACCTCGATCTGGTGCTCTGGCGGCCCGGGGCGCGCGGCGGCAGGCGCGGCCGCGCCTACGCCCGCACCTGGCTCGCGGCGGCCTCGCTGGGGCCCTCGTCGGCCGAGTCGATCTCCTTCACGGCCTCCTCGGCCGGGCTCTACACCCTGGAGGTCCAGGGCGTGCGGACGGCGGCGCGCTATGCGCTGACGGCCCGAGCGCGGCGCGTAACCGCCGGGACCGCCCCTTTCGGCGCGGGGCCGCGAGGGTTCAGAATGGG
This sequence comes from Miltoncostaeaceae bacterium, assembly GCA_963808825.1. Classification (GTDB taxonomy): domain Bacteria; phylum Actinomycetota; class Thermoleophilia; order Miltoncostaeales; family Miltoncostaeaceae; genus DATAGF01. Next base: position 301,905 of record CAWEGW010000009.1, read on the forward strand.
CGGCCGATGACGACGGCACCCGAGGCCCCCGCCGCACGCGACCTCAGCGACCCGGCGCTCTACATCAACCGCGAGCTCTCGTGGCTCGACTTCAACGAGCGCGTCCTCGCGCTGGCGCGCGACCGCGGCGTGCCGCTGCTGGAGCGCTGCAAGTTCCTCGCGATCTTCACCAGCAACCTGGACGAGTTCTTCATGGTGCGCGTCGCGACGGTGCAGGACGCCCTCGAGGCCGGCCGGCTGCCGTCGACCCCCGACAAGCTGGGGCGGGAGGTGGTGCTCGACCGCATCCAGGAGCGGGTCGCCGAGCTCACGACCGAGCAGAGCCGGATCTGGAACGAGGAGCTGCGCCCCGAGCTCGCCGCCGCGGGCATCCGGGTGACCGACTACGCCGACCTCGGCGCCGAGGAGCGCCGGGTCGTGGACGAGCGCTTCGACCGCGAGGTCTACCCGGTGCTCACGCCGCTCGCGGTCGGTCCCGGGCTGCCCTTCCCGTACATCTCTGGGCTGTCCCTCAACCTCGGGCTGCGCGTGCGCGACCCGGTCAACGGCGAGACCCGCTTCGCGCGGGTGAAGGTGCCGCCGCGCCTGCCGCGCCTGATCCCGGTCGACGACCGCCTGGTCTTCATCGAGGACGTCATCGAGGCCCACGTCGAGCGCCTCTTCCCGGGGATGGAGGTGGTCGAGACGGCGCGCTTCCGGGTGACGCGCGACGCGGACTTCTCGATCTCCGACGAGTCGGACGACCTCATCGGCGCCGTCGAGGCGCAGCTGCGCCGGCGCCGCTTCGGCCACGTGGTGCGGCTGGAGGTGGAGGACACGGCGCCCAAGCGCCTCGTCGAGGAGCTGATGCGGGCGCTGGAGGTCGAGGAGCGGGACACCTACCGCATCCGGCCGCCGCTCGACTTCACGATGCTCTGGTCGCTGGCGACGCATGGACCGGCCGAACCTGCGCGACCCGCAGTGGGAGCCGCGCACCCGCCCGCGCCTGCGCCCCGAGGACGGCGAGCGCCTGGACCTGTTCGCCGTCATCCGCGACGGCGACGTGCTGGTGCACCACCCCTACGACGACTTCCACAGCAGCGTCGAGCGCTTCGTCGAGCAGGCGGTCGAGGACCCGAACGTCCTCGCCATCAAGCAGACCGTGTACCGCACCAGCGGCGACGCGCCGATCGTGCCGGCGCTGATGCGCGCCGCCGAGCAGGGCAAGCAGACGGTCTGCCTCGTGGAGCTGCAGGCCCGCTTCGACGAGGAGCGCAACATCCAGTGGGCGCGGGCGCTCGAGCGCGCCGGCGTGCACGTCGTCTACGGCATGTCCGGGCTGAAGACGCACGCCAAGGTCGCCCTGGTCGTGCGCCGGGAGGGCGACCGGGTGCGGCGGTACGTCCACATCGGCACCGGCAACTACAACCCGTCGACCGCCCGCCTCTACACGGACCTCGGGCTGTTCACCTGCCGCGAGGACATCGCCGAGGACGTCGCCGACCTCTTCAACCACCTCACCGGCTTCGCCCGGGCGCCGAGCTACCGCAAGGCCCTGGTGGCGCCCGACCACATCCGCGACGGCATCATCGCCGAGATCGAGCGGGTGGTGGACGCCCACTCGCCCGAGTCGCCGTCCCGGGTCGTGATGAAGATGAACTCCATCATCGACGGCCCCGTCATCCAGGCGATCTACCGCGCCTCGCAGGCCGGTGTGCCGGTCGACCTGATCGTGCGCGGGATCGCGGGACTGCGCCCCGGGATCGAGGGCGTCAGCGAGAACGTGCGGGTGATGTCGATCGTCGGCCGCTTCCTCGAGCACGCCCGCGTCTTCGCCTTCACCGCCGGGGGCGAGACGACGTACTGGATCGGCTCCGCGGACATGATGGCCCGCAACCTCGACAACCGCGTCGAGCTCATCGCCCCGGTCGAGGACACGGCCGCGGCCGCGGAGATCCAGGGGGTGCTCGACCTGCAGCTCGCCGACACCGCCCTGGCGTGGGAGCTGGGCCCCGACGGGTCGTGGTCGCGGGTCGAGCCGGAGCCCGGGGAGGCGCCGCTCAACTCCCAGGAGGCCCTGATGGAGCGGGCCAGCCGGGCGGCTCGCCTGTCCTGACCTCCCGCGACGGGAGTGCGATATCGTGGGTCAGGTGAGCGATTCCCCCCCTCAGGAGGCGCCGCGGGAGGAGCAGGTCCGCGAGACGCCGACCTGGACCCCGCCGCCGAAGCCGAGCTTCAACTCGCCGGCGGCCGACCTCAACCAGCTCCGCAACGAGGCCAAGCGCATCGCCGAGTCGGCGCCGGGCCAGGCGGTCCACAAGTCGGTCCTCGACCGGGCCCGCGCCCTCGCGTCGGCCATCGAGCACGACCTCGGGCTCCCGGCCGCGCCGGACGGCCTCTCCTACGCCGACCTCGCCGTCCTGCTCTCCCAGAGCAAGTAGCGCCTACTCCCCCGGCAGGTCCATGAGCAGGCGGGCCACGGCCCCGTAGTCGCGGTCCGGCGGGACGCGCTCGAACAGGCCGAGCGCGACGTCGCCGAGCGCGCAGCGGCCGGTCGCCCTCGAGGGCCTCGGCGTGGCGCGAGGTCCTTGAGCAGGTTGCGGGTCGTGAAGCGCGGCTCGTGGTCGCCCTCCAGGACCCGCGGGAAGAGGTTGCGCAGCTGCCACGAGTCGGCCGTGGCGCCCATCAGGACCTCGCGGGCGAGGGCCGGGTCGAGGCCCGCGCGCTGTCCCAGGCCGAGGGCCTCGGCCGTCCCGGCGGCGATCACCGCCGAGAGCAGGTTGTTGACGAGCTTGGCGACGAGGCCGAGCCCGACCGGCCCGCAATGCGTGCGCCGCTCCGGGTCGCCCATCGCGTCGAGGGCCGGCGCCGCCCGCCGGAGCGCCTCGGGGTCGCCGCCGCACATGATCGCCAGCGTGCCCGCCGCCGCGCCCGCGGGGCCGCCGCTGACCGGGCAGTCGAGGTAGGCGACGCCGCGACCGGCGCAGGCGGCCGCGAGCTCGCGGGCGACCGCCGGGGCGATCGTGCTCATCTCGACCAGGACGGGCGGCGGCGCGGGCGCCGCCAGCACGCCCGCCACGACCTCGCGGACGTCGTCGGAGTCGGTCACGCAGGAGCAGGCCAGGTCGGCGCCGTCGGCCGCCTCGGCGACCGATCCGGCGAGGGCCGCGGGGAGGTCCAGCGCGCGCGAGGGCGAACGGGCGTACAGCACCACCTCGTGGCCGGCGGCGGCGAGGTTGCGGATCATCCCCGAACCCATCAGTCCGGCGCCGACGAAGCCGATTCGCACCGCGCCACGATAGCGCCGGAAGGGGGGCGAAAAGCTTGAGGGCCGTCCCGACGCTCGACCTCGTTACCGTGGGAGCGATGCCCAGGAGGCCCGTGACGCTGTGCCCGAGCGCCGCGAGCCTCCGAACTGCCGCGCGGGGGGCAGTAGGACGACCCTCGGTGGCAGCATGAACGACGGGGCACGCGGGCGCGCCCCCCGCGAGGATGGTCCGGTCGGCGGCGCGAGCCACCCGAAGGGACAGGTGGATCGCCCTACCGGCGGGCCGCTGGGGACGGGTGGTCGCCTTGCGCCCCGAGGGGCTGACCGATATCCACCGGGCGATGGGGACCGTCTCGAGCGCGGATTCGTGGGTTCGCACGGCGATCTCGCCGGTCCGGCGCGTCGGCAGGTGGCTGGCCGAGGTCATGGCCGGGACGATCCGGCGCTCGGTCCGCGACGACATCACCCAGGTCGCGAGCCAGTTCTCCTACAACGCCTTCCTGGCGACGGTGCCGTTCATGTTCGTGCTCGTCTCGATCATCGGCCTCGTCGCCGAGCCGGACACGTTCGACGAGTTCCTCTCCGACGACGCCGACAACGCGATCCCCATCGAGCTGCGGCAGATCCTGCGCTCGGCGCTGACGTCGGCGACCAACAACACCGGCCAGGCGGTCCTCTTCCTGACCATCGGTCTGCTCACCGCCCTCTACGTGTCGGCGAACGTCATGGGCTCGCTGGTCGGCGGCCTCGACCGCGTCCGCGGCGTGGCCCACCGGCCCTGGACGCGCGGGAAGCTCGTCGCCCTGCTGATCGCGATCGCCACCAGCGTCCTGGTGGTGGCGACCACGCTGGCGCTGGTCGGCGGCTCCCGCCTCGTCGAGAGCGTGGCCGAGGAGCTCTTCGGCCGGGGCGCCCCGAACGTCGCGAGCCGCTTCCTCTACCTGATCGGCACCGCGAGCCTGCTGCTCTTCACGCTCGCCGTCTACCACTTCGGCCCCAACGGGCCGCGCCGGCGGATCCTCCACGACCTGGTCGGCGCCCTGATCGGCGTGGGGCTGTGGCTCGGCGTCACGCGGTTGTTCGCCCTCTACATCGAGAACTTCGACTCCTACAAGACGGTCTACGGGGCGCTGGCCGGCGCCGCCATCTACCTGATCTTCCTCTTCCTGACCTGCGTCTCGCTGCTGATCGGCGCCGAGGTCAACGAGCAGATGCACTTCATGCGCCAGCGCAAGCGCGAGGCCCGCGCCCGGGCCCGGGCCGGGGCCGGGGAGACCGCCGAGGCACCGACGCGGCCCCTGCTGAGCGGCTCAGGTCTGGCAGCCGGGGCACCAGTAGGTGGTGCGGTTGGCGTCGCCCTGGCCGCGGGAGCGGATGCGCGCCCCGCAGCGGCGGCAGGGCTTGCCGGCGCGGCCGTAGACCCAGGTCCGCTCCCGGGCCCAGGGCGGGGCCTGGGGCGGCCGGAAGGTGCGGATCCCGCCGCCGGAGCGCACGTCGTCGGCCATCAGCCTGGCCGCGGTCGCGCCCAGCTCGGCGGCCTCGTCGGGGCGCAGGCTGCCGACGGGGCGCCAGGGGTCGACGCCGGCGAGGAAGCAGGTCTCGCTCTTGTAGACGTTGCCGACGCCGGCCACGACGCGCTGGTCCAGGAGCGCCTCGCCGACCTGGCGGCTCGGCTCGAGCCGCGCCATCGCGGCCGCCGCCGCCGCGCCGGGGTCCACGCCGGCGCCGAGCAGGTCCGGCCCCGTCGAGCCCAGGTCGCGCGGGAGGGGCTCGCCCGGGTCGAGCAGGCGCACGCGCGGGCAGCGGTAGAGCGCGGCCACGTGGCCCTCGGTCCAGAGCGCGAGGAACAGGCCGCCCGGCCGCGGCGCCCGGGACGCGGGCTGGAGGCGCCAGACGCCGTGCATCATCAGGTGCGAGTGGAGCACCCGGCCGCTGGCGAAGCGGAGCAGGTGGTGCTTGCCGACCGCCTCCGCGTCGCTCACGCGGTCGCCGGCGAGGCGCTCGGGGATTCGCTGCCCCGCGAGCCGCGGCTCCGGGGCCTCGACCCGCACCAGCTGCCGGCCGGCGAGGGCCCCCTGGAAGCGGCGCGCGTTGCGGTGGCTGACCTGTCCCTCGGGCACGTCCTCGACGATAGCCGCGCCCGTAGGCTGCGCCGGTGCGCGTCTGCTTCGTCTGCCTCGGGAACATCTGCCGCTCCCCGACGGCCGAGGCGGTCATGCGCCACCGGGTGCGGGAGGCCGGCCTGGAGGACGTCATCGAGGTCGAGAGCGCCGGCACCGGCTCGTGGCACATCGGCGACCCGCCCGACGCGCGGGCCGCGGCGGAGGCCCGCGCGCGCGGCGTCGCCATGACCGGCGCGGCCCGGCAGTTCGGCCCGGCCGACTTCGACCGCTTCGACATGGTCCTGGCGATGGATCGCGAGAACGCCGCCCACCTGCGGCAGGTCGCCCCGGACGCCGCGGCGGCCGCCAAGGTGCGCCTGCTGCGCGAGTTCGACCCGGCGGCGGCCGGCGGCGACCTGTCGGTCCCCGACCCCTACTACGGCGGCTCCGAGGGCTTCGCGACCGTCTTCGAGCTGGTCAACGCCGCCTGCCTCGGGCTGATCGACCATCTCCGAGCCTGACCTGAGGGAGGCCGTCGGGGCGGCGGCCGGGTCGCCGGTGGTGGGCTCCGCGACCGCGGCGGGCGGCGACGTCAACCGGGCCGAGCGGATGACGCTCGCGGACGGGCGCGAGCTCTTCGTCAAGCACCGCGCCGGCGCCGCCCCCGGCATGTACGCCGCCGAGGCCGCCGGGCTCGCCTGGCTGGCCGAGGCCGGGGCACTCCGCACGCCGGCCGTGGCCGCGGTGGGCGACGAGCGCCCGCCGCGCTTCCTGGCGCTGGAGCTCATCCCCCGCGGCCGGCCCGCCCCCGGCCACGACGAGGCGCTGGGCCGCGGCCTGGCGGCGCTCCACCGCGCCGGCGCCCCGGCCTTCGGGCTGGCGGCAGACAACTTCATCGGGCCGCTCCCCCAGCCGAACGCCCCGGCCGCCGACTGGCCCGAGTTCTACGGCGAGCGCCGCCTCGAGCCGATGGCGCGGGGGGCGGTCGAGGCCGGCTCGCTGGGCAACGGGTTCCTGGCCGGCCTGGAGCGCCTGCGCGCGCGCCTGCCCGACCTCTGCGGCCCCGCCGAGCCGCCCTCCCGGCTGCACGGCGACCTCTGGGGCGGCAACGCGATGACCGACGCCGACGGCCGGCCCGTCCTCATCGACCCCGCGGCCTACGGCGGCCACCGCGAGGTGGACCTGGCGATGATGCGCCTCTTCGGCGGCTTCGGGGGGCGGACGTTCGCCGCCTACGCCGAGGCCCACCCCCTCGCCGAGGGGCACGGGGACCGCGTCGAGCTCTACCAGCTCTACCCGGTCCTGGTGCACGTGGTCCTCTTCGGCGGCGGCTACGCCCGCTCGGCCGAGCGCATCCTCGCCCGCTACGCCGGCTGACGGTCCCCCGGCGCCCCGCCGGTACGGCGCCACACGCAGCGGAACCGGGGCTCCTCGAGCCAGGCGGCTCGAGGGCATCGATTCGGTGGGCAGCAGCGAGGCCGCGATCTCGTAGGTCAGGGGCCTGCGGCCCCGCAGGCTCAGCAGCATCCAGGCGGCGAACGGCAGGGTCGCGGACGGCACGCCGCTGAGGCAGAGCGCGACGCGTCGGCTCGCCGCGACCGCAGCCGTAGTAGAGGGCCTACCGGCAGGGCGAGGTGAAGACCAGGCTGACCACCCCGGTCGCTGGGACCGCCCAGCGCGGCGTCGGCGACGTCCCGATCTCAGCCTCTGAGGATCATCCCGCGGAGATCGGCGAGGAAGCCGGCGTCGGCGAGCGGGCGCTCGAGGGGCGACCCGAAGACCGGCTCGCCGTTAACGCGCTCGACCGAGACCCGGCGGCGGCGGTCGGCGACCACCCAGCCGGCGAGGGCCTCCAGGGCGCGCTCGAGCGCGCCGGGGCGGTCGTCGTCGGCGGGGAAGGTCAGCAGGCTGCGCCCGCCGCGCTCCAGGTAGAGGACCGGGGCGCCGTCCACGAGGACCACCTGGGCGCCGAAGACCCGCGAGGGCGACCGGTTCGCGCCCTCGCGCCTGGGCCAGGGAACGGCGGCGCCGTAGGGCTGGGCCGGGTCGGCGGCTCCCGAGCACGAGCGCGTGGGGGCCCTCGTCGGGCGGCGCGTCGCGCAGGTCGCGGAGCCGCTCGACCGCGCCGGGCATGGCGAACTGGGCGCCGCCGAGGCCCTCGACGAAGTAGCCGCGCCGGCACGAGCCGAGCGTCTCCAGGTCGGAGAGGGCGGGGTAGAGGGCCGCGAAGCCGCCCGGGGACGCCCTCGGCGAGGGCCGCGGAGCGGGTGAGGATGCCGTGGCGCTCCACCATCAGCTCGGCGAGCGGCCCGCCGCCGCTCGGCCTCGGCCGGGCGCGCCGCGGAAGAGGCGCGCGGCGAGCGACCAGCGCCCGGCGACCGCCGACGGCGCGCCCCGGCCGCGGCCGCCGACCGCCTGCGCCCGGCGGCCGAGGGCCTGCGTGCCTGGGGCAGGCGGCGGGGCGCCCGCAGCGGCAGCCAGAGGTCGTTCGTGACCTCGCCCGCCCAGACCAGCCCCCAGAGGGCGGCGAACACCTCCTCGCGCGGGCGCGCCGGCCGCCTCGACCAGGTCGTCCCAGAAGCTCGCCCCGCCGGCCAGCGCCGCCCGCAGGGCCTCCGGCACCGGCCCCTCGGGCGGCGGGTCGGCAGGGGGCGGGCCCAGCAGGGCCGCGTCCTCGCGGAAGTAGATGGCGACCCGGCCGCCGCCGACGCCGCCGGCGCCGGCGCCCACCCAGACGATCTCGCCGCGGGCCGCCAGCTCGTCGAGCCGGGCGGGCGCGTAGTCGGCCAGCCGGCGCGGGAGCACCTCGGCCTCCCACTGGGCGGGCGGCAGGGCGAGGCCCTGGAGCCCGCCGAGGACGTCGCGCAGCGCGTCGGTCCCGCGCGCCGCCCCGGGCCGGTCGACGCGCTGCCAGTCCGGCAGGAAGCGCCCGAGCGCCCGCGGGTCGGCCGGCTCGATCTCGCGGCGCAGGGCGGCCAGGCTGGCGCGGCGCAGGCGTCGCACCACCTCGGCGTCGCACCACTCCCGCCCCGACCCGCCCGGGCGCAGCTCGCCGCGCACGACCGCCCCGTCGGCCTCGAGCGCCGCCAGCGGCGGCTCGACCGTCGCGCGGCCTCGAGCGCGTAGCGGCCGGCCAGGTCGGCCGAGTGGAAGGGCCCGTGGCTGCGGGCGTAGCGGGCGACGAGCGAGCGCAGGGCGTCCGGGCACCGGCTCCAGGAACGCCTCGGGCACGCCGCTCGGCGGCATCGCCCCGAGCGCGTCGCGGTAGCGGCCGGCGTCCTCGGCGGCGATCAGGCGGCGCTCGCCCGCGAGGTGGATCCAGACGGCGCGCCGCTCGGCGACCAGGGCCTCGGCGATCTCCGCCGCGCGGCCCGGCTCGGCAAGGCGGGCGCCGACCTCGTCGGCCGAGAGGTCGCCGATGCGCCGCAGCAGGTCGTGGAGGCCGTCCGGCCCCGCGCGCCCGCGCCCGCTCGGACAGGCCCTGGAGGTCGGCCTCGACGGCGGCGAGGGCCCCGGGGTCGATCAGGTCGCGCAGCTCCTCCTGGCCGAGCAGCTCGCGCAGCAGGTCGCGGTTGAGCGACAGCGCCTGGGCGCGCCGCTCGGCGGCCGGCGTGTCGTCCTCGTACATGTAGGACGCCACGTACTCGAACAGCAGCGACCCGGCGAAGGGCGAGGCGGCCGGCGTCTCGACCTCCACCACCGCCACCTCGCGGGAGGCGATGCGCTCCAGCAGCCCGCGCAGCGCCGGCAGGTCGAACCAGTCGTTGAGCACCTCCCGGTAGGTCTCGAGGATCACCGGGAAGCTGCCGTACCGCCGCGCCACCTGCAGCAGCGACGAGGCCTTCAGGCGCTGCTGCCAGAGCGGCGTGCGCTGCGCCGGGCGGCGGCGCGGGATGAGGAGGGCGCGGGCGGCGTTCTCGCGGAAGCGGGCCCCGAACAGGGCCGTGCCGCCGAGCTCGCCGATCACGCAGCTCGTCGAGCTCATCGGGCGGGATCAGGGCGACGTCGGCGGCCGGCGCCTCGTCGGCGTCGGGCAGGTGGAGGGCGATGCCGTCGTCGCCCCAGATCGCGTGCGCCTCCTGGCCGGTCGGCGGACCGCAGGCGGGCGGCCAGGGCCAGCGCCCAGGGCGCGTGGACGCGGGCGCCGAAGGGCGTGAGCACGCAGAGCCGCCAGTCGCCGATCTCGTCGCGGAAGCGCTCGACGACGATCGCGCGGTCGCTCGGCACGACGCCGGTCGCGGCGGCCTGGTCCTCGAGGTAGCCGACCAGGTTGACGGCCGCGCGGCCCTCGAAGGCGCTCTCGGCGCCGCAGGCGGTCGCCCGCCGGCTCGGGGCCCGGCCGCCACCAGCTCGCGCGCCAGCCGCCCGACCGCCTCGCCCAGCTCGAAGGGCCGCCCCACCCCCTCGCCCTTCCAGAACGGCAGCGCCCCGGGCGCCCCGGGAGCGGGCGTGACGATCACCCGGTCGCGGGTGATCTCCTCGATGCGCCAGGCCGAGGCCCCGAGCAGGAAGGTCTGGCCGGCGCGCGCCTCGTAGACCATCTCCTCGTCGAGCTCGCCCGACCCGCGCCCCGTCGGGCAGGACGACCGCGAACAGCCCCCGGTCGGGGATCGTGCCGGCGTTCTGCACCGCCAGCGAGCGGGCGCCCGTCGCGGCCGCGCACGGTCCCGGCCGCCCGGTCCCAGACGATCCGCGGCCGCAGCTCGGCGAACTCGTCCGAGGGGTAGCGCCCGGCGAGCATGTCGAGCACCCCCTCGAGCTGCTCGCGCGAGAGCTCGGCGAACGGGTACGCGCCGCGGGCCGTCGCCTCGATCTCGTCAACCGTCAGGGCCTCGACGGCGCTCATCGCCACGATCTGCTGGGCCAGCACGTCGAGCGGCAGGCGCGGGACGCGCGTCTCCTCGATGGCGCCCTCGCGCATCCGCGCGACCACCGCCGCGCACTCGAGCAGGTCGCCGCGGTACTTCGGGAAGATCCGGCCCGCGGCTGGGCGCGTCCACCTGGTGGCCCGGCGCGGCCGATCCGCTGCATGCCGCGGGCCACGCTGCGCGGGCTCTCGACCTGGATGACGAGGTCGATCGGCGCCCATGTCGATGCCGAGCTCCAGGCTGCTGGTCGCCACCAGGGCGGGCAGCTCGCCGGCCTTGAGCTGCTCCTCGATGAGGACCCGCTGCTCGCGCGCGAGGCTGCCGTGGTGGGCGCGCGCCACCTCCTCGTCGGCCAGCTCGTTCAGGCGCAGGGCGAGGCGCTCGGCCAGGCGGCGGTTGTTGACGAAGATCAGCGTCGAGCGGTGGGCCCGCACCAGCTCCAGCAGCTCGGGGTACATCGCCGGCCAGATCGAGCGCGTGCGCGCCTCGCCGCCGACCAGCTCGGCGACGTCCTCCTCGGGCGGCGGCGCCCCCGTGCCCAGCTCGCGCATGTCGTCCACCGGGACGATCACCTCGAGGTCGAGCTCCTTGGCCGTTCCGGCGTCGACGATCGTCACCGGCCGCGGCCGGCCCTCGCCGTCCTGGCCGCCGAGGAAGCGCGCGATCTCCGACAGCGGGCGCTGGGTGGCCGACAGGCCGATGCGCTGCAGGCGCCCGCCGTCGTCGGCGACCAGCCGCTCGAGCCGCTCGAGGCTGAGCGCGAGGTGGGTGCCGCGCTTGGTGCCGGCGACCGCGTGGATCTCGTCCACGATCACCGAGCGGACGCCGCCCAGGATGTCCCGCCCCCGCGAGGTGAGCAGCAGGTAGAGGCTCTCCGGCGTGGTGATGAGGACGTCGGGCGGCGTGCGCAGCATCTGCTGGCGCGTCGCGCTGGGGCGTGTCGCCGGTGCGCACGGCCACCGAGATCTCCGGCGCCGCGAGGCCCGCCCGCTCGGCCGCCGACGGCGATGCCCGCCAGCGGCCCGCGCAGGTTGCGCTCGACGTCGTAGTTGAGCGCCTTCAGGGGGGAGAGGTAGAGGACCCGCTCCGTCGGGCGTCCGCCCCGCCAGCCGGTCGGCCACGAGGCCGTTGAGCGCCCAGAGGAAGGCGGCGAGCGTCTTGCCCGAGCCCGTCGGGGCCAGGATGAGGCTGCTCTCGCCCGCCGCGATCGCCGGCCAGCCGCGCTCCTGGGCCGGGCGTGGGCGCCGGGAAGGCGCGCTCGAACCACTCCCGCACCAGCGGGTGGAACGGCGCGAGCGCGGGGCTCCCGGGGTGGTCGTCGCGCTCACCGGGGATGGTAGCCGCGGGCGCGGGCGGCGCAGGAAGGGAGCCGGCCCATCCGGCGTAGGCCGACGCGAGGATCAGCGTCCGGGGGACGACGGGGTGCCGGCGGTAGAGCGCGAGCGCAAGCGCGGCGCCGAACGACAGCCCGGCCACATGCGGCTCTTCGAGGCCGAGCCCCTCGATGAAGCCGGCCAGGCAGTCGGCGTAGGCGTCCACGCCGAACGGTTCCGGCGGATCGGATGATCGGCCCGCCCCCGGCGCGTCCCAGGCCACGACGGTGAATGCGTCGGAGAGGCCCTCGATCTGGGGCCGCCACAGCGTTCGCCCATCGCCCACGAAGCCGTGGAGGAGGATGAGCGGTGGTCCATCGCCTGCGCGTTCGTAGGCGATGCGCAGCCCGTCAACCTCGATCGTCTCCATCGCGTCTCCCTCGTCCGACGTTATCGTCCCGATGCGTGGCGTGCGGCAGAGGGCCCGCCGTCGCGCCGCTCGACGCCGTGCGATGACGCATCCCGAGACCTACAGCTTCGAGGACGCCGGCGGAATTGGTCGTGGCGCTCGGCCGGGGTCGTTCGCGGGTGCGGGTGACCCGCCTGCAAGAATCGGCCCCATGCCCGACCCCGGTCTGGCCCGGCCGGGTGGCCGACGCGCGCGTCGCCCGGCTCGCGACCATCGACCCCGACGGCCGGCCGCACCTGGTGCCGTTCTGCTTCGCGCTCGCCGGGCGAGGTGCTCTACAGCGCGGTCAACCGCAAGCCCAAGCGCTCGCGCGACCTGCGGCGGCTGCGCAACCTGCGCGAGCGGGGCTGGGCGACCGTGCTGGTCAACCACTACGAGGAGGACTGGTCGGCCCTCTGGTGGGTGCGGCTGCGCTGCCGCGCCAGGGTGCTGGACGACGGCGACGAGGCGGCCGCGACGCCCTCGCGCTCCTGGCCGAGAAGTACCCCCAGTACCGGCGCGAGCCGCCGCCGGGGCCGGTGATCGCGGTGGACGTCGCGGAGTGGCGGGCCTGGACGGGCGCGCCGCGGAGACGGCTGATACCGTGGCCGCGCGTGGCGACCCCGGCCCACGACCGCGAGTGGTTGCACGAGCACGCGAGGGCGCACCTGTGGCGCCACTTCGCGCCCGCCCGCGTCGACCGCGACGTCCCGATCATCGTCCGCGGCGAGGGCTGCCACGTCTGGGACGACCGGGGCAACCGCTACCTGGACGGCCTCTCGGCGCTGTTCTGCAACAACATCGGCCACGGCCGCGCCGACATCGCCCAGGCCGGGGCCGACCAGGCGAAGGAGCTCGCCTTCTTCACCACCTGGGCCTACCCCCACCCGCGCTCCATCGAGCTGGCGGCCCGCATCGCGGGGCTCGCGCCGGAGGGCCTCGACCGCGTCTTCCTGACCAGCGGCGGGAGCGAGGCGGTCAACTCGGCCCTGAAGCTCGCCCGCCACTACCACCGCCTGGCGGGGAAGCCGACCAAGACCAAGTTCATCTCCCGGACGATGTCGTACCACGGCACCACCTTCGGCGGCATGGCGGTCACGGGGCTCACCTTCCTCCGCGAGGCCTACGAGCCGATGGCCCCCGGCGCGTGCCACGTCCCGGCGACCAACACCTACCGCCTTCCCGAGGGCCACTCCCCGGACGAGTTCGCCGAGGCGATCGAGGAGCGCGTCCTGTTCGAGGGCCCCGACACGGTGGCGGCGGTCATCATCGAGCCGGTCCAGAACGGCGGCGGGTGCATCCCCGCCCCCCCGGGCTACTTCGAGCGGGTGCGGGAGATCTGCGACGAGCACGACCTCCTGCTCATCTCGGACGAGGTCATCTGCTCGTGGGGGCGCCTGGGCGAGTGGTTCGGATCGCAGCGCTACGACTACCGGCCCGACCTGATCACGACGGCCAAGGGCCTGGCCGGGGCGTACGCGGCGATGGGCGCGGTCATCGCCTCGAACCGGGTCGCCGAGCCCTTCAGCGACGGCGGCCCGCCCTTCATGCACGGCTTCACCTTCGGCGGCCACCCCATGAGCTGCGCGATCGCCCTGGCCAACATCGACGCGATGGAGCGCGAGGGCGTCAACGACAACGTGCGCGCCAACGAGCCGGTGCTGCGCGAGACGCTCGAGGCCCTGCGCGACATCCCGATCGTCGGCGACGTGCGCGGGGCCGGCTACTTCATGGGCATCGAGCTGGTGACAGGACCAGGCGACCAAGGGCCGCTTCGCCAAGGCCGACGCCGACCGGCTCTGCGCCGAGCTGGGCCCGGCCATGTTCGCCCGCGGGCTGTTCTCACGGGCCGACAACCGGGGGGCGCCGGCCATCCAGATCGCGCCCCCCTGCATCGCCGGCCCCGAGGAGTTCGAGGAGATCGGGGCGGTGCTGCGGCCGGTGCTCGAGGAGGCATCGGCCGCATACGGCTGCACCTGACGGCTACGGCGCCGTCGCCTCGAAGTACACCTCGAAGACCTCCGGCTCCTCCATCGGGGGGGCCTGGCCCCCGCTGACCTCCTGGACCGCGGGATCGAGGCTCTCGCGCATGAAGGCATCGAGCCCCTCCCGGGAGTCCCAGATCTCGATGATGCGCCAGCCGGACGGCGACTCGCCGGCGGCGTGGAAGCGGCTCCCCCGGTCGATGGCCGCCTGCATCACGCGCTCCTTGATCGCGTCGTAGGTGGCGGCGTCGATTGGCGGGTTCCAGATGACGCCGATGGCCATGTTCGGCTCCTTTCCGAGGGCCGCGGGTCAGTTGAAGGCCGGCATGATCTCGTCGGCGATCATCTTGAGCTGGCCCTGGACGTCGGGGACGTCCACGTCGCGGCCGGTGAAGGTCTTGACGAGGATCGGGTCGGTCACGCAGAGGATCATGTGGTTGACGCCGGTGTCGGCGATCGTGCGCAGCTTGGCGACGCACTCCTCCGGGGTCCCGGCGACCGAGAGCTGGTCGGCCACCCCGTCCGGGAGCGCGTCGAGGGCACCGGGGATGTCGCCCGCGCCCATCGCCGCGAGGACCCCGGCGAGGCTGTCGGGGTCGATCCCGTGGCGCTCGATCTGCTCGCGCGGCATCGCCGAGACGTAGAAGACCACCAGGCTGCCGGCCGCGCGCTTGGCCTCGGCCGAGTCGGGCCCGACGGTGAAGGCCAGCCATGCGCCGATGTCGAGGTCGGCGACGTCGCGGCCGGCCTTCTTGGCGCCCGCCGCCGTGTGCTCGACCAGGTACTCGTAGGCCTCCTTCGAGTAGCTCAGGGCGTGGTGGACGCCGTCGGAGACCTCGCCGGCCAGCTCGAACGACTTCGGCCCGCGCATGGCGCCGATGATGATCGGCAGGCGCTCCTGCACCGGGCGCGCCAAGCGTGAACAGCCCGGCGTACTTGTAGTAGTCGCCGTCGAAGGTGATGGCCCCGTCGTCGAGGAAGGTGCGCATCACGTGGTGCGCCTCCTTGACCCGCGAGAAGGAGTGCATCTTGGTCCAGTCCATGCCGTACTGGGCCAGGAGGCCGAAGTTGCCGATCGAGTAGACGCACTCCACCCTGCCGTCGGTGAGCTCGTCGAGGGTGGCGAGCGCCTGGCAGATCGAGCGTCGGCTCCCGCAGGCCGATCGGCGCGAGGTTGGGGCCGAAGCGGATGTTCTTCGTCTTGTCGGCCGCCGCCGCGAAGAGGACGTACATGTCCTTGTGCCAGGTCTCGTCGACCGAGTAGCACGCGTAGAACCCCAGCTCGTCCGCGGTCTTGATCATCTCGATCGAGTCCTTGAGCGGGTAGTCGGGAAGCGTCACGTAGCTGAACTTCATACCGCCACCTCCGATGTGGCCGGGCCCGGGCTATCCCTCGGCCTCGAGCTCCTTGATCAGCTCCTCGCCGGAGACGACCGAGTCGGCGAAGTGGTCGTGCATCCAGGCCAGGTGCTCCCAGCGGCTGTCCACGATCCTGCTCGGTGTCCCAGGCCGGGATCTGCTGCTGCCGCACGTGCTCGGTCATCAGCGTCGGGGTCAACCTCGTAGACGTGGTCGAAGCGCATCACGACGGCGTCGGTCACCCGGCGCGCCTCGGGCGGGCGCTGGGCCGCCAGCCGGAAGCCGATCACGGCCCGTCCTCCTCGTACGCCTGGTCGAGCAGGTACTTGCCGGGGTTCATGACGTTGTTGGGGTCGAGGGCGCGCTTGATCGCTCTTCATGACCTCGAACCCGCCGCCCAGCTCGACCGGGACGAGGTCGACCTCGCCCTCGCGGCACGAGCCGTGGCAGGCGCTGATCGACCCGCCGTGGCGCAGCGCGACGGCCGCGATGTCGCGCTTGGCCTCGACCCAGGCCTGCCAGCCGTCCTCGTCCCAGCGCTCCTCCCAGATGCCCACGTCGATCTCGGTGAGGTAGTCGCCCCAGGGTTTGTAGGCGCGCGTTCGTGTACGCGAACATGCCCCAGTCGTCGAACATGTCGTGCCGCTCGCGCAGGTCGGCGACGATGGCGTGCCACTCCTCGCGCACCGCCGGCAGGGCGCTGAAGTTGATCGAGGCGTCCTCGCAGTGCCAGCTCATCGGCACCACCTGGCCGTTGCGCACGCGGCCGTGCAGCGGGGTGGCGTAGCGGTCGTGGCGCGAGGCCCAGTCGCCCTGGGAGATCTCGTCGCCCAGGTAGGCGCCGCCGCTCTCGAGGCCGATCCGCAGCAGCCGCTTGGCCGCCGGCCGCACCTCGTCGGCGACGCCGTACATCGCCGTGGCCACCACCGCCTTCACGTCGGGCGGCTGGGGGATGTAGGCCTCGTCGTCGCGGCGCAGGTAGTCGATCTTCCACTCGTCGAAGAGCACCACGCCCGGCGAGGGTCGCGAGCCCCGAGCGCGCCAGCGCGCCGGTGGAGCGCCAGGCGGTCTCGTAGTCGGGGTACGAGAAGAAGGCCGCGAACTCGGCCTCCGGCCGCGTCACCAGCTCGAGGGTGGCCTCGGTGACGATGCCGAGCGTGCCCTGGTGGCCCATGAAGAGGTGCTTGAGCTGGTAGCCGCTCGACGACTTGCGGATCTTGCGCCCGCCGCCGTCCCCGACCTCGATGATCTCGCCGGTCGGCAGGACGATCTGGAAGCTGATCACCAGGTCGCGGGTGTGCCCGTAGCGGCCGCCGATCAGCGACCAGCCGTTGGTGCCGATGCGCCCGCCCACCAGCGAGCAGGGGTACGAGGCCGGGTCGTCGGGATAGAAGAAGCCGTAGCGGCCGCAGCTCCTCCGAGAGCTTGAGCATGTTGATGCCCGGCTGGACCGTGACCGTCCGGTCCACGACGTCGATCTCGACGATCTTGTTCATGAGCTTGACGTCAACCAGGATCCCGCCGCGCAGCGGCACGGCGCCGTCGGTCAGGCCGGTGCCGCCGGCCCGCGGCACCACCGGGATGCGCCGGCGGTTGGCCAGCTTGACGACCTCGGAGACCTGCTCGGCCGTGGTCGGCAGCACGACGACGTCGGGGATGTGCTCCCGCCAGCGGTGCAGCGGGAACGGGGCCGGCACGCGGGCGCGGTTGATCCGGGCCGAGATGCCCGCGAACACGCCCTCCGCGCCCGACGATCCCGACCAGCTCGTCGAGGACCGAGTCGGAGAGGGCGACGGCGCTCACGCCGTTCGGTCCTCGCCCAGGCCGGCCGAGCGGGCCACCAGCTCCATCAGGTCCATCACCTCGATCGGCTCGGGCCGGTCCCCGCCGGCCGCGCTGAGCGGGCGCTCCGACCAGACGCACGCGCTGACCAGCGTGTCCACCTCGAGGGCGGCCGCCCGCTCGATGCGCCGCCGGCTGATCTCGGCGGTGAGGTCGGGCCGCTCGATGCCGAGGCCCGCGCCCGCGCCGGAGCAGTAGGACCACTGGGTCACGTGGTCCACGTCCTTGAACGTCAGGCCCGGGATCGCGCGCAGGATCTCCCGCGGCGCGGCGTGGATGCCCTTGCGCTTGTTGAGCCGGCAGGCGTCGTGGTACGTGACCACCCGCTCGACCGGCTCGGTGAGCGGCAGCCGGCCGTCGCGCACCAGCTCGGCCACCAGCTCGACCGCGAGCACGAACTCGATGTCGAAGTCGTCGCCGAAGAAGCGCGGGTAGTCCTCGGTGAACGAGATGTAGTCGTGGGGGTCGATCACGATGATCCGCTTCGTGCCGGTCGCCCGCCAGTCGGCGAGGTTGTGCTCGGCGAAGCGCCGCGCCTGGTCGATGTAGCCCATCTCGGCGGCCGGGCCCCCGCAGCACCACTGCTCGCGCATGAGGCCGAACTCCACCCCGGCCGCCTGGAGGATGCGGGCGAGCGCCCGCGGCATGGAGGTGCGGTGGAAGGCGGCCTCGCAGTCGCAGAAGAGCACCGTCTCGCCGCCCACCGGCAGCCCCAGCCCCTCCGCCCAGTCGGCCACGTGGGCCTGGTCGACCGGCGTGCCGTTCAGCACCGGCTCGTGGCGGCGGTCGTCCGTGAGCCGGTTCCACTCCTGCCAGCCCGGCTGGTGGATCGCCGGCGTCGACGGCGAGCGCCCGGACCGCCTTCACCAGGTCCACCGTGCGGGTGCGGAAGCGGTAGAAGTCCCCGGTGAAGAGGGTGTTGGGGCAGCGCAGCTCGCAGGCCCCGCACTGGGTGCAGTGGACGTAGTCGCGGGCGATGTCCTCGACGTCCATCACGCCCTGCTCCATCGCCACCACGTTGGCGTGGAAGGCCGTCGGCGTGTGGGCCTCGTCGCGCGTGACCTGCATCACGGGGCAGACCTCGCGGCAGAACTTGTGCCCCGAGCTGAAGCAGTTGTAGGCGGCGCTCCGCCACTCCTCGACGAACGCCTCCGTCCGGCCGCCGTCCGGCGGCCCCTCCCGCGACGCCCCACCGTCCACGACGCCCCTCCGCCGTCGGGCAATGGGGGCAACATATGCGAGGGGGTCGACCGCTGTCAACCGCGGCATCCGCGGCGGGGTTGCCAGCCGGCGCGGCGCGGGGCCAGGATAGGCGCCACCGCGACGACGGGGAGGGGGCGGCCGTGAGCACGGGTATCCGGGGCAACTTCATCGGCGGCGAGTGGCGGGAGGGCGCCGACGGCGGGGTGGACGCGGTGATCGATCCGGCGACCGGCGAGGCCATCGCCGAGGTGGCGTCCTCGTCGGCCGCCGACGTCGACGCGGCGGTCGCGGCGGCGACCGAGGCCTTCCCGGGCTGGGCGGCGACGACGCCCGGGGAGCGGGCGACGGCGCTCTGGCGCCTGGCCGACCGCATGGAGGAGGACCGGGACCAGCTCGTCTCGCTCGAGAGCCGCAACGTCGGCAAGCCGATCGCCGCGGTCCCGGAGGAGATCGAGTTCGACATCGACAACCTGCGCTTCTTCGCCGGCGCGGCGCGCACCTCCACGGCCCAGGCCACCGGCGAGTACATGGCCGGCTACACGTCGATCCTGCGCCGCGAGCCGCTCGGCGTGGTGGCGTCGATCGCGCCGTGGAACTACCCGCTGATGATGGCGATCTGGAAGATCGGCCCGGCGCTGGCGGCGGGCAACACGGTCGTCCTCAAGCCCTCCGAGCTGACGCCCCTCACGGCGCTGCGGCTCGCCGAGCTGGCCGGCCGACATGCTGCCGCCGGGCGTGCTGAACGTCGTGACCGGCAGGGCGAGGTCGCCGGCGCCGCCATGTCGGGCCACCCCGACGTGGCGATCGTCTCGCTCACCGGCGAGGTGGGCACCGGCAAGGCGGTCATGCGCGCCGCCGCGGACTCGCTCAAGCGCGTGCACCTCGAGCTCGGCGGCAAGGCGCCGGTCGTCGTCTTCGACGACGCCGACCTCGACGCCGCCGTGGCCGCGGTCAAGCTGTTCGGCTACTTCAACGCCGGCCAGGACTGCACCGCCTCGACCCGCGTGATCGCCGGGCCCGGCGTCTACGGCGACGTCGTGGACGGCATCGCCGAGGCGGCCTCCAGCCTCGTGATGGGCAGCCCGGCCGACGAGTCCACCGAGCTCGGTCCGCTGATCTCGGCCGACCAGCAGGAGCGGGTGTCCGGGTTCGTCGACCGCGCCGTGGGCGCGGGGGCGAAGGTGGTGACGGGGGGTGAGCCGGGCGACGGGCCCGGCTTCTACTACCGGGCGAGCGTCGTCGCGGACGTCGCCCAGGACTCGGAGATCGCCCAGCGCGAGGTCTTCGGCCCGGTCGTGACGGTCCAGCGCTTCGACGACGAGGCCGAGGCGATCGCCTGGGCCAACGACGTCAACTACGGCCTCTCGGCGTCGGTCTGGACGAAGGACGTCGGCCGCGCCCACCGCGTCGCCAACGCCCTGCGCTTCGGGACCGTCTGGGTCAACGACCACGGCCCCCTGGTCCCCGAGATGCCCCACGGCGGCTTCAAGCAGTCCGGCATGGGCAAGGACATGTCCGCCCACTCCATCGAGCACTACACCGAGCTCAAGCACGTGATGATCAACATCGGCTGAGCGACCGGCCCCTGCGGCCTGCAACGCCGATTTCACCGACCGGGTAGCCAAGCGCTCGTGACATCGGTTACGTTTCCGCGCGATGCCCCCGCTCGCCCGACGGACCCGGGTGGTGCTCGCCATGGGTCCATCTCAGCCAAGTCCATGCGCTGAGTTGCGCATTCAACGAGCGTTCTGTTAGGTGGCACGGATGCGTAGGCCCAGACGCTTTGCCGCTGTGGCCGGAGGGGTGGCAGCCGTCGTGGCCGTCCCCGCCCTCGTCATGCTGCTGGCGGCTGGGTCGCTGAGCGGGCAGGCCATTTACGCCGGGGGACCCTTCCCGCCCGTCGAGTTCCCCTTCGACGGGGAACAACCAGAACTACCGCGCCGGCCACCGTCCAGCTCCTGCGCGTGAAGGCCTTCGCCCCGGAGGAGATCCCGGCGGAGCTGAGGCAGCGCTTCCCACGCTTGGGGAGTCCGGCGCCCAGGTGTGGGTCTACCAGGTCACCAGCGGGCGGGCGCCCGCCATCAGCCACTGGGAGCTCGGCCTCTGTCCCGACATCAAGCGGGCCGACATCTTTCGGACCACAGAGCTATTCGAGGGTCCGGAAGACCGCTTCCCCGACTTCGACAGTACAGCATCAAGTTCGACACGGGGTACGAGGACGGCGAGCAGCGCACCTCTCCTTCGCGCTCGTGGGCCGCTGGCCCATCGTTCTCCAACCGGCAGCGGTGAAGGCGGGGAATCAGACGACGGTCCGCCAATCTCGAATCGCCCGGCTGCGGGAAGCTTCCGCCGACGCCGACGACGCCCAACCACGCCGACGACGCCCAACCACGCCGACGACGCCCACCACGCCGACGACGCCCACCACGCCGACGACGCCCACCACGCCGGGGACGACGACCGAGCCCCGGGCGCCGACCACCGGGGGGCCGGGCGCCGCGATCCGGGCGTGAGCGACATCGTGGTCGCCCAGGTCCTGCGCACCCCGCAAGCGCTCTCGGTCGCCAAGCTGGGCTCGCTCCAGGCGCTGGCCGGGGGCTCGGCCTCCTACCGGATCGAGGTGCGCAACCGCTCCAAGGGCAGGGTGCGGCGGCTGGTGGTCACCGATACCCCGCCGAAGGACGCCACCGCCCGCTCGGCCTCAGCCGAGACGACCTCCGCTGGTGGCCTCGTCTGGAGGCGGGCCTCGCTCGCCCCCGGCCAGCGTTGGACGCTGAACGTGCGCATGGACGTGCCCGCCGGCGCCCGTGGAGAGATCGTCAACCGGGTCCGGGTGGCCAGTGGGAACGCCGTCGCCGTCCAGTCGCAGGCCCCGACGCAGGTGGTGCGCAGCACGGTGGTCCCGGTCACCGGCTGAGCCCCTGCTTGCCGCTGGCTTGGCAGCGGCCCCACTTGCTCGCGGCGAAATGACACCGGGGCTTTCCGTGGGTAGCCCGCCAGCCCGCCGGTGGCAAGCCGAGTGGCCAGTCTGCGCCCGAGCGGCGCCGCGCTGCCACTTGCTGGGCGCGCTTCACCGCGCGACTCGGACGCCGAACCCCGGCAACGAAGCGCAACACGGCTCGTGATGCGAGCGCCGGCAACGCCGAGCTCGATCACGCGACCTCGCCCCGACACCGCGGTGCGCGTCCTCGCCCAGCGGAGGGTTATGCCGCCGGTCACCGGTAGCCTCGCGGTGGGCGCGCGCTGCGGGATCGACGTGATGCCGCTCACCGGATAGGCGCGCGCTCAAACCTGGGCTGACGGCCGCCCCATTCCGGCGAGTGGCAAGGCGTTGCTTGCGCGGCCAACGGGAGGCCGATATGGCTACGCAGATGCGGCGCAGACGCTTCGCCGGTGTGGCCGGATGGGTGGCAGCCGTCGTGGCCGTCCCCGCCCTCGTCATGCTGCTGGCGGCTGGGTCGCTGAGCGGGCAGCCCAGCGGGCAGCCCATCTACGAGCACGGAGCCTATGACCCCGTCGGGTTCGGGCTCTCAGGGGCCAGGGTCCAGCTCCTGCGCGTGGCGCTCCACGAGGGCGCCCAGGTGTGGGTCTACGAGGTCACCAGCGGGGCGCCCGACATCGATTTCTGGCAGCTCGGCGTCTGTCCCGACATCAAGCAGGCCGACATCCTTGAGGCGACCGAGGACTTCGAACTGAAACCCCTCTCGATCGACCCCAACTACCAGACCATCAAGTTCCCGCTCGACTACGCCAGGCCCACCGAGGATCGCACCGTCGCGTTCGCGCTCGCGGGCCGCTGGCCCATCGTTCGCCAACCGGCACTGATGAGGCTCAAGGCGTCGGGCTTCGAGGCGGCGATTCGCAATCTCGAATCGCCCGGCTGCCCCCGGGGGTCCACTCCGCCGACGACGCCCCCGCCGACGACGCCCACCGGGCCGGGCACGCCGACCGAGCCCCAGGCGCCGGCCACCGGGGGGTCGGGCGCCGCTCCGGTCGTGAGCGACACCGTGGTCGCCCAGATGCTGCGCGATCCGACAGCGCTCTCGGTCGCCAAGCTCGGCTCGCTCCGGGCGCGTTGCCGGAGGCTCGGCCTCCTACCGGATCGAGGTGCGCAACCGCTCCAAGGGCACTGCGCGGCGGCTCGTGGTCACCGACACCCCGCCGAAGGGCGCCACCGCCCACTCGGCCTCAGCGAAGACGACCTCCGCCGGCAATCTCGTCTGGAGGCGGGCCTCGCTCGCCCCCGGCCAGCGTTGGACGCTGAACGTACGCATGGACGTGCCCGCCGGCGCCCGTGGAGAGATCGTCAACCGGGTCCGGGTGGCCAGTGCGAACGCCGTCGCCGTCCAGTCGCAGGCCCCGACGCGGGTGGTGCGCAGCACGGTGGTCCCGGTCACCGGCTGAGCCCCTGCTTGCCGCCGGCCTGGTCGGCGGGCCCGCCGAGGGGTGGGGGTATCCTTGCGCCGTGGGCGTCGAGGCCCCCGTCAAGCCGGTCACCGAGCGCGTCGGCCCCGAGAGCGGGCACGGCGAGCCGTGCCACGTGATCGTGCTCAACGACGACCACAACACCTTCGAGCACGTCGCGCGGACGCTCGCCCGCTTCATCCCGGGGGTCGACTTCGAGCAGGGGATGGCGCTGGCCGGCAAGATCCACGCGGCCGGCCAGGCGCGGGTGTGGAGCGGGCCGCGCGAGCAGGCCGAGCTCTACTGGGAGCAGCTCAAGGACGCCGGCCTCACCATGGCCCCCCTCGCCTGAGCCGGCGGTGAGCGCCGCGAACGGGGCCGACTGGCTGCTCGCGGCCCTGGCCGAGCAGGGGATGGCGGTCCTCTTCGGCAACCCCGGCTCCACCGAGCTGCCCCTGACGGACGCCCTCGGGCGCCAGGGCCGGGTGCGCTACGTGCTCGCGCTGCACGAGGCCGCGGCCGTGGGGATGGCGGACGGCTACGCCCAGGCGACGGGCGGGCCGGCGGCGGTCAACGTCCACGTGCAGCCCGGCCTCGCCAACGCGATGTCGGGGATCCTCAACGCCGCCCGCAGCCGCGTGCCCCTCCTGGTGACGGTGGGCCAGCAGGAGCAGTCGATGCTGCCGGGCGACCCCTTCCTGGGCGGGGACGTCCTGGGGATGGCGCGCCCGCTGGCCAAGGGCGCCTGGGAGGCGCGGCGGCCGGAGGACCTGCCGGGGCTGCTGGCCGAGGCGCTGCGCACCGCCCTGACGCCGCCGCGCGGGCCCGTCGTCCTCAGCCTGCCGGTCGACGTCCAGGCCGGCCCGGCGCCGCCGCCGCACGTCCCGGTCGCAGCCGCCCCGCCCGACCGCGCCGGACGCCGGCGCGCTCGACCGCGCGGCGGCGCTGCTGGCGGGCGCGCGCCGGCCCGTCCTGCTGGCCGGGGACGGCGTCGCCCACGCGGGGGCGGGGGCGGCGCTGGGGGAGCTCGCCGAGCGGCTGGGGGCGCCGATCCGCGGCGAGCCGCTGGCGGCCACCGTGCCGCTGCCGACCGACCACCCGCTCTGGCGGGGGCCGCTGCCGGCCTTCGCGGCCGAGATCGGGCCGCTGCTCGAGGGCCACGACGTCGTCCTGGCGGTCGGCATGCCGGTGTTCCGGCTCTTCGGGCCCGGGCCCGGGGAGCCCCTGCCGCCCGAGGCGGCGCTCGTGCACCTGGACGACGACCCCCGCGAGGTCGGCAAGGTGCACGACCCGGCCGTGGCGCTGGTCGGCGACCCGGCGCTCGGGCTCGCCGGCCTGCTGGCGCGGCTCGGGCCCGCCGCCGCCCGAGGCGCGTGGCGCGCCGCGCGCGCGAGGCCGCCGCCGCGGCGGACGCGCGCCGCGCGGGCGCGGGCGCGCGTGGCGCGCGCGGCGGGCGGCGAGCGGGTGAGCCCCGCCGCGTTCGCCCAGGCCGTCGCGGCGGCCGCCGGGCCGCGCGACCTGGTGGTCGACGAGGCGCTCACCTCGGCGCGCGCGCTGCGGTCGGTGATCTCGCGCCGCACCGCGGCGACCTGGCTGGCCCACCGCGGCAGCGCCCTCGGGTGGGGGCTGCCCGCAGCCGTCGGCGCCAAGCTGGCCGACCCCGGGCGCCGCGTGATGGCCCTGCAGGGCGACGGCGGCCTGCTCTTCGGCGCCCAGGCGCTGTGGTCGGCCGCCCACGAGGGCGCTGGGCCTCGCGCTGGTCGTCGCCGACAACGGCGGGTACGAGATCCTGCGCGCCGGCCTGGAGGGCCTGACCGGCCGGCCCGAGGGCGCCTGGCCGGGCCTCGCGCTCGCCGACCCGCCCCTCGGCCTGGAGGAGATCTGCCGCGGCTACGGGGCCTCGGCGGCGCGCGCCGAGCGGCGCGCCGACCTGGCCGAGGCCTTCGCCGACCTCTGGCGGCGAGCGGCGGGCGGGCCCGGCGGCGCTGGTCGTCGCCGTCGAGGGGCGGACGCCGCCGGTCGGCTACCCGCTCAGCTCCGCCCGCGGGGGCGTGATGACGCCCCCCGCGCCGATGCGCGGGGCGCGGGCGCCGAAGTCGTCCTGCGACAGCTCGCGCACGAGCGTAGATCGCGTGCCGCCCGGGGCGGGCGTGCCGTTCCCCACGAGCTGGGTCGGCCGGATGCGTGCGCGCTGCAGGCGGCCGTCGGGCGTGCAGGGTGACCTGCAGGACCATGCTCGTCGCCGTGGTCGCGTTGAGCCCGAAGACCTCGTAGCCGCCGAAGTTGCCGAGGCTGTAGGCGATCAGCCGCCCCTTGTAGACCTCCATGCCGCGCAGGACGTGGGGGCCGTGGCCGATCACGAGGTCGGCGCCGGCGTCGATGACGGCCTTGGAGAAGCGCCGCAGGTCGCCGCGGTTCTCGCCGAGGAAGAACTCGGAGCCCTGCGGGACGTGGGTCTTGTCGCTGCCCTCGGCGCCGCCGTGGAAGGTGACGATGACGATCTCCGCCTTCCGCGCGGCCTCCTGGACGCGCTTCCGCGCCGCCGGGATGTCGAGCAGCGGGATTGGCCCACTCGTAGGAGGCGAAGCCCAGGACGGCCACGCGCTGGCCGCCCACCTTCTGCACGGCCATCGTCCCCGGGCGGCCCGTGTTGCGGACGCCGACGCGCGTCAGCGCCGCGACGGTCTCGCGCTGGGCCGACGCGCCGAAGTCGTAGGCGTGGTTGTTGGCCAGGTTCATCACGGTGAACCCGGCCTCCTTGATGTGGCGCGCGTACGAGGGCGGGGTGCGGAAGGCGAAGCAGTTCGAGCTGCCCGCGCCGCACTTCGAGGAGCCGCCGGTGGCGAGGGTGCCCTCCAGGTTCCCGAGCACGACGTCGCCGACCAGGAGGTGGTCGACCTCGTCGAAGAACGACGCCCCGCCGTCGGGCGGCAGGCCGTAGGGCAGGCTGCCCATGACCGTGTCGCCGACGGCGGTCACGCGGACCGGGCTCGGCGTCCGGGACCGGCGGCGCGGGCGCAGCCGCGGCGGCCTCCTGCTGCGCGCCGGGCCCGGAGCCTCCGCTCGCGGCCGGCGCCCCGGAGCGTTCCGGAGTCGCCGCCGCTCAGGGCCACCGCGGCGACCACGGCGACGGCCATCACCCCGACGAGCACCGCCAGCGCCGTCAGGCGCCGACGCTTGATCCTGCGCCGCCGCTCCTCGCGCCGCCGCGCCCGGTGGTCGTCCTCGGTTGCCACCACCTCGATATTAGACGGCGGTCACGCCGTCCCTGCCGCGGTCAGGCCGCGGGCGCCTCCGCCTTCGCGGCGTGCAGCACCGCGTCCAGCAGGCCGGGATAGAGCGCCTCGACCTCAGCCTTGCGGAGCCAGGCGAACTTGCGCGTCCCCTCCTCGCGCTCGGCGGTGATGCCCGCGTTGCGGAGGGTCTTCAGGTGGTGGCTCGCGGTGGACTTGGTCACCTCGAGCTCGATCTTGCCGCAGGGCAGGCCCGCGCTCTCCTCGCAGCCGGCGAGCTGGCGCACGATCTCGAGCCGGACGGGGTCCGACAGGGCCTGCAGCACGGTGACCAGATCGGGGGGCGAATTAACCTTCATCGTTTGACGCAGCGTCGAACAAATATGTACGGTGCCGGTCGAACAATAGAGGATCGCACCGGCGGCCGCCACTGCTCCTCGTCCCCGCTAGACCCACCTCACCCGAAGGAGCATCGCCCGTGTCCGCTTCCGCCCTTCCCGGGGCGGCCGCCGCCGCCCGCTTCGGCCCGCGCGCCTGGGGGCTCATCCTCGTCCTCTGCGGCGCGCTCTTCCTCGACGCGCTCGACGTCTCGATGGTCGGGCGTCGCCCTGCCGTCCATCAGCGCCGACCTCGACATGTCCAACCTCCTCGCTGCAGTGGGTCATCAGCGCCTACGTCCTCGGGCTTCGGCGGCTTCCTGCTGCTCGGCGGGCGCCTGGCCGACCTCCTCGGACGGCGGCGCGTCTTCCTGATCGCGCTGGGCGTCTTCGTCGTCGCCTCCGCCCTCGGCGGCCTGGTCGACGACGGCTCGCTGCTGATCGCCACCCGCTTCATCAAGGGCGTCAGCGCGGCCTTCACCGCGCCGGCCGGCCTCTCGATCATCACCACCAGCTTCGCCGAGGGGCCCCTGCGCAACCGCGCCCTGTCCATCTACGCCGCCACCGGGGCGACGGGCTTCTCGCTCGGCCTCGTCTTCGGCGGCCTGCTGACCGAGATCGGCTGGCGCTGGGTCTTCCTGCTCCCGGCCCCGGTCGCGTCTGATCACGCTGATCGCGGCGCTCAAGCTCGTGCCGGACTCCGGGCGTGCCGCCGAGGGCGCGCCGCGGCTTCGACCTGGCCGGCGCGGTGACCCTGACCGCGTCCATGCTGCTGCTGGTGTTCACCGTCGTGGAGGCGCCCGACGCGGGCTGGGCCTCGTGCCCGCACGCATCGGCTCCCTGGCGGCGGTCGCCGCCCTGCTGACCGCGTTCGTGGCCATCGAGCGGCGCACCGCCCGGCCGCTGGTGCGGCTCGGGATCCTGCGCTCGGCTCGCTCGTGCGGGCCAACGTCGGCGCGATGTCGCTGTTCGGCGGCTGGGTCGGCTTCCAGTTCATCGCCACGCTCTACATGCAGCAGCGCGGGGCTGGTCGCCGCTCGAGACCGGGCTGGCGATCCTGCCCGGGGGGCTGCTCGTGGCGCTCATCGCGCCGCGCCTCACCCCGCTCATCACCCGCCTCGGCCCCGGCCCGCTGATCTCGGCCGGGCTGCTGTCGACCGTGGCCGCGTACGCGCTCTTCCTGCCGATCGGGCTCGACTCGCCGTACGCGACCGCGATCCTGCCGACGATGCTGCTGGGCGGGCTCGGCTTCGCCCTCGCCTACGGGCCGCTGAACATCGCGGCCACCAACGGCATCGCGCCGGAGGAGCAGGGCCTGGCGGGCGGCCTGCTGAACACCTCGTTCCAGTTCGGCGGCGCGCTCGTCCTGGCGATCGTCACGGCCGTGAACAACGCCAACGTCGGCGCCGGCGGGAGCCCGCAGGACCTGCTCGACGGGTTCGTGCCGGCGGTCGGGGTGTCGCTGATCGTCGCGGTGATCGGGTTCCTGGCCACCACGGTGCGCCGTCCCGCAGCGCGTGCCGGAGGCCGATCCGGCCTAGGCCCGGCGAGACGGCCCGCACCAGCACGGGATCGACCGCGGCGGCCACGCCGTCGGGGTCGATCCCGGGCATCAGCTCGCGCAGGCCCGCCGCCGCGGCGGCGAGGTCGGCGGCGAGCCCGTCCCCGCCGCCCAGCAGGCGGGCCAGGCGGGCGGCGTCGAGGTCGAGCAGCACGCCGGCCTGGAGCAGGGTCCCGTTGCGCCGCCGCGCCTGCGACAGGCCCACCACCTTGCGCCCGCCGGCGAGCACCTCGTAGGGGGAGAGGCCGCCGAAGCAGGCGACGTCGGCCGGCCGGGGATCGGCCGACGCGGGCGCGCGGCACCTCGACCAGCTCCACGTCCGGCGCGCCCAGGGCCCGCAGCCCGTCGGCGAGCACCTCGCCCAGCCAGCGGTAGCCCTCGACGACGTCCTGCGACTCGCGCGGGTGGCCGTGGGGCAGGACGACGTCGAGCGCGAGCAGCCCCGCATCCCAGAGCACCGGCCCGCCCCCCGACGAGCGCCGCAGCACGGGGAGCCCCTCCTCGTACGCGGCGTCCTCGATCGCGCCGGTGTCATCGCCCGAGCGGCCGAGCACCAGGCAGGGCTCCGTGACGGTCGACCACGAGGAGATCGGGGTGCCGCCCGCCGTCATCGACCTCAGCAGGTTGACCGGCCGCGCCACCGCCTCCCAGGGCGGCAGCGCGTCCGGCCCGACGCGCCGCAGGACGGCGCGCTGGGGCCGGCTCAGGAGAGGTAGGGGGCGACGCCGACCGCCTGCTGGGCCGCGTCCATCACCATCTCGCTGACGGTCGGGTGGGCGTGGATGACCTCGCCCAGCTCGGAGGCCGTCAGGCCCTCGGCGATGGCGACGCCGATCTCGTGGATCATCTCGACCGCGTGGACGCCCATGATCGTCGCGCCCAGCAGGAGCCCGGTCTCGGAGTCCACCACGAGCTGGGCATAGCCGTCGGGCTCGCCCTCGCCGAGCGCCTTGCCCGAGCCGCCGAAGCGGGCCTGGCCGAGGGTGACCTCGTAGCCGCGCTCCTTGGCGTCGTCGGCGTTCAGGCCGACGGTCGCGATCTCGGGATGGGTGTAGATGCAGCTCGGCACGCACGGTGCGGTCGATGGGGACCATCTCCCCGCCGACGGCGTTCTCGACCGCGCGCGCGGCCTCGGCCGAGGCCAGGTGGGCGAGCTGGAGGCCGCCGATGCAGTCGCCGGCGCCCCAGATCCTGCGGGTTGGCCGTGCGCAGGAACTCGTCGACCACGACGTGGCCGCGCTCGGTGATCTCGACGCCCGATCTCCTCGAGCCCGATGCCCGCCGCCTGCGACCGCCGGCCCACCGACACGAGCAGCTTCTCGGCGCTGACCTCGGTGTCGTCGTCGAGCCGCACCGTGACGCCGTCGTCGCGGTACTCGGTGATCTCGGCGACCTGCCGTCCCAGGCGGACCTCCACGCCGTCCTTCTCGAGCAGGCGCTGGAACTGGGACGCGGTGCGGTTGTCGATGCCGAGCAGGAGCCGCGGCAGGATCTCGACCACGGTGATCTTCGTCCCCAGGGGCGCGAACAGGCTGGCGAACTCGCACCCGACCACCCCGCCGCCGACGACCAGCATCGACTCCGGGACCTTCTCCAGGACCAGGATGTCGTTGGAGGTGAGGATCGCCGGGTGCTCCATGTCGAAGCCGGGCAGGCCCGAGGGCTCCGTGCCGACGCAGACGACGAGGTGATCGAAGGGGTGGCGCTCGCCGTCGACCACGACCGCGTCGCCGTCCACGCGGCCCTCGCCGCGCACCACCTTCACGCCCTTGCGCTTGGCGGCCCCCTCCACGCCCTGGCGCTGGCGCAGCACGATCTGGTCCTTGCGCTCCATCATCTTCGAGAAGTCGAAGGACACCTCGGGCACGACGAGGCCGAACTCGTCGGCGCGGCGCACCTTGCGCAGCAGGTCGGCGGTCGCCAGGAGCGACTTCGTGGGGATGCAGCCCCAGTTGAGGCAGGTCCCGCCGAGCTCGGCGCGCTCGATCAGCGTGGAATCCGCGCCGAGCTGGGCGGCCCGCAGCGCGGCGACGTCGCCCGCGGGGCCGCCTCCCAGCACGACGACGCGCGGCGCGCCTGCGCCGTCACCCCCGTTGGTGCTCATTGCTAGTCCTCTCGCTCGCCGCTGATCGCCGCCGCGAGCAGCCGGTCCTGTTCAGCCTGGTGGGCCTGGGGATAGCCCTCGCTGGGGCTCGCCCGGCGCGCGCGTCCCACGTACCCGAGCGACACGCCGGCGGGCAGCAGGCGCTCGATCTGGCGACGCACGAACTCCCAGGCGCCCATGTTGCGGGGCTCCTCCTGGACCCAGCACACCGACTCTAGCGCGGGGTACGAGCCCACCAGCCGGGCGAGCGGCTCCTCGGGGAGCGGGAAGAGCATCTCGAGGCGCCCGATCGCCAGCTCGGGGTGCTCTCCGCGCTCGGGGTGGCCGTCGAGCTCGTGGAAGACCTTGCCCGAGCAGAGGATCAGGCGGGTGATGCGGTCGCGCCCCGCGGCGGCGCGCGGGTCGTCGTAGACCGGCTGGAAGCCGCCGCCCGTCAGCTCCTCCAGGTGCGACGAGGCGCTGCGGGCGCGCAGCAGGCTCTTGGGCGTGAAGATGATCAGCGGCCGCTGGCGGGTGGTGAGGGCCTGCTTGCGCAGCAGGTGGAAGTAGTTGGCCGCGGTGGTGCAGTTGGCCACGCGGATGTTGTCCTCGGCCGCGAGCTGGAGGAACCGCTCGATGCGCGCGGAGGAGTGCTCGGGGCCGTTGCCCTCGTAGCCGTGCGGCAGCAGCAGGGTCAGGCGCGAGGCCTCGCCCCACTTCGCGCGGCCCGAGACGATGAACTGGTCGATCATGATCTGGGCGCCGTTGACGAAGTCGCCGTACTGGGCCTCCCAGAGCACGAGCGCCTCGTGGGCCTCGGTGCTGTAGCCGTACTCGAAGCCCACCGCCGCGGCCTCCGAGAGCGGGCTGTTGAAGAGCTCGAACGAGGCCGACGCGCGCGTGAGGTGGGCCATCGGCGTCCAGACCCGGCCGGTGTGGGGGGTCCAGGTCTCGCCCTCGCCCATGTCGTGCAGCTCGAGGTGGCGCTGGCTGAAGGTGCCCCGCGCCGTGTCCTGGCCGGTCAGGCGGACGGGCACGCCGTCGGTGAGCAGCGAGGCGAAGGCCAGGGCCTCGGCGTGGGCCCAGGTGATGCCGCCCTCCGCGCCCATCGCCTCGCGCCGGCGCTCGAGCTGCGGCAGCAGCTTGGGGTGGATCGTGAAGCCCTCGGGCACGGCCAGCAGCTGCTCGTTGAGTTCGCCCAGGACGTCGGCGGAGACCGCCGTGCTCGGGAGGGGCGAGCCGTTGCTCGCGCACGGGCTCGTGCTCGTCCTCGCCGAGGACGCCGCGGCTGGTCACGGCCTCGTGCGCGTCGCGCATCCGCCGCTCGGCCGCGGCGATCATGGCGTCGACCTGCTCCCGGGTGACGACGCCCTCGTCCACCAGCTTCTGGGCGTAGATCTTGCTGACCGGCGGGTGGGCCTTGATGGTGCGGCTCATCACCGGCTGGGTGTAGGCGGGCTCGTCGAGCTCGTTGTGGCCGAGGCGGCGGTAGCCGATGAGGTTGATGAGCACGTCGCGCTGGTAGCGGCTGCGGTAGGCGGCGGCGAGCTGGGCGGCGCTCACGCAGGCGTCGATGTCGTCGCCGTTCACGTGGATGACCGGGATGTCGAAGCCGCGCGCCAGGTCGCTCACGTGGTAGGTCGAGCGGGCGTCGTTCGGGTCGGTGGTGAAGCCGATCTGGTTGTTGGCGATCACGTGCACCGTGCCGCCGGTGCTGTAGCCGCTCAGCGCCTGGAGGTTGAGCGTCTCGGCCACCGCGCCCTGGCCGGTGAACGCGGCGTCGCCGTGGATCAGCACGGCCACGGCGCACGGCCGGGTCGTGGCGGGCCTCGGGTGTGGTGCGGGTCGTCTGGAGGGCGCGGGTGAGGCCCTCGGCGACGGCGTTGACCTGCTCCAGGTGGCTGGGGTTGGAGGCGAGCCTGACGCGCACCGGCCGCCCGTCGCGCGTCTCGTAGACGCCCACCGCGCCGAGGTGGTACTTCACGTCGCCGGCCGTCTCGCGCATGTCCTCGTCGCCCGTCTCGAAGGCCATGTGGCCCTCGAACTCGGCCAGGATCGACTCCTCCGGCCTCCCCACCACGTGGCTGATGAAGGCGAGCCTGCCGCGGTGGGCCATGCCCATCACGACGTCCTTGGCGCCCTCGGCCCCGGCCAGCTCGATGACCTCGTCGGTGATCGGCACGAGCGCGTCCACGCCCTCGATCGAGAACGTCTTCTGACCCAGGTAGGTGCGCCGCAGGAAGCGCTCGAAGGCGTCGATCTGCACGAGGCGCTCCAGGGTCTGCACCCGCCGCTCGGCCGGCAGCGGCTCGCGCAGCCGCCCCGACTCGATCACGCCGCGCAGCCAGAGCCGCTTCTGGTGGTCGGAGAGGTGCTCGATCTCGTAGGCGATCGTGCCGCAGTAGGCCGTGCGCAGGTGGGGGAGGGCGGCGGCGAAGCTCTCGCCCGGCACCTTCACCCGCAGCAGCGACGCCGGGATGCGCGCCATGACCTCCGGCGTCGAGGCCCACGTTCTCGGGCACCAGCGCCGGGTCGCCCGGCGGCTTGGCGCCCAGCGGGTCGAGGTCCGCGGCCAGGTGGCCGTGGCTGCGGTGCGCCTTGACCAGCGACATCGCCGCGGCGACGCCCGCCAGCAGCTCGTCGTCGACCGGCCCCGCGGCGACGGCCGGGGCCGGCTCCGCCGGGGCGGCGGAGGGCGCCGGGCGCCGGGGCGGCCGCGCCGAGGCCGAGGCTCGCGCGGACCTCGTCGTAGAAGCCGTCCTCGCCGCGCAGCAGGCGCTCGATCCGCGCCAGGAACTCGCCGCTCTCGGCGCCCTGGATGACGCGGTGGTCGTAGGTGCTGGTCATCGTCATGACCTTCTCGACCCCGAGCCCGGCCAGGGCCTCCGCGTCCACCGCGGCGAGCCCCGCCGGGTAGCCGATCGCCCCGGTCGCGACGATGGTCCCCTGGCCCGGCATGAGGCGCGGCACCGACGCGACGGTGCCGAGGCCGCCGGGGTTGGTGAGGCTGATGGTGGCGCCGCGCAGCTCGTCGGGCTTGACCTGGCCCGCGCGGGTGCGGCGCACCAGGTCGTCGTAGGCGTCGCGGAAGCCGCGGAAGCCGAGCGCCGCGGCGTCGCGGACCACCGGCACGAGCAGCGAGCGGCTGCCGTCCTTGCGCTCCACGTCGACCGCCAGGCCCAGGTTGACGGCCTCGCGCACCAGCTTGTGGGGCGTCCCGTCGACGACGGCGTAGCCGGTCCCCATGACCGGCAGCGCCTCGGCGGCCCGGACGAGGGCCCAGGCGACGAGGTGGGTGAAGGAGAGCTTCTCCTCGCGCCCGGCGCCCTTCAGGTCGGCGTTGATGGCGCGGCGCTGGGCGTCGAGCGTCCCCGACGCCGAGGGTGCGGAAGCTCGTGGCG
This sequence comes from Miltoncostaeaceae bacterium, assembly GCA_963808825.1. Classification (GTDB taxonomy): domain Bacteria; phylum Actinomycetota; class Thermoleophilia; order Miltoncostaeales; family Miltoncostaeaceae; genus DATAGF01. Next base: position 335,331 of record CAWEGW010000009.1, read on the forward strand.
GTCGGGATCGAGAGGCTCTCGTCCATGTAGCCGGCCAGCGCCGCGGCCGGGCCGCGGAGCGCGACGGCCTCCTCGCCGGCCGGCCGCCGCGCGCGGGCGCCGCGGGCGCCCCGCCGTTGCCGGCCGCCGCCGCGCCGGGCGCGACGGCGAGCACGTCGGCCTTGCGGACCATGCCGCCCGGGCCGGTGCCCCGGATCGTCGTCGGGTCGATCCCGCGGCCGATCGCCAGGCGGCGCGCGACCGGGCTGATGCGGGGCCACTCGAGGTCGCCGGCCGGGGGCGACGGGCGCGGCGGGCGCGGCCGCGGGCGCAGGTGCCGCGGCCGGCGCCGGGCCTGAGCCGTCCGCCGGCGGGCGCGCCGCCGGCCGCCCCGACCGCGATGCGGCCCGAGCGGCTGGCCCACCTGGAAGGTCTGCCCGGCCTCGACGGCGATCTCCGCCAGGCGTCCCGGCGGCGGGCGCCGGCACCTCGAGGTCGACCTTGTCGGTCGAGACCTCCACCACGGTCTGCTCGGCGCCGACCGCCTCGCCGACCGCGACGCGCCACTCGACCACCACGCCCTCGGTGACCGACTCCATGTCCGGCAGCACGATGTCGACCGTGCCGCCGCCGCCGCGGGGGCGGGCGCCGGCGCCTCCGCCTCGCCGCGCGGCCTCGGGCCCGGCCGTCGGGCGCCTCGCGGCCGGCGCCCGGCCGCCGCCCTTGCCGCCGTCGCCGCCGGTGCGCAGCTCCGCCAGGAGCGCGCCGACCTCGACCGCCTCGCCCGGCTGGGCGACGATCCGCGTCACCTCGCCGCTCGCGGGCGAGGGCACCTCGACGTCCACCTTGTCGGTGGTGACGTCGAGGAGGGTGTCGCCGGCCCGGACCGCGTCGCCCTCGGCGACGCGCCACTCGACCACGACGCCTTCGGTGACCGACTCGCCGAGCTCCGGCAGGACAACTTGGACGGTCTGTGAGGACGTGGTTGACACGCGAGGCTCCTAGGCTATCGCGAACAGGCGAAACACCGTCTGAAACGGAGTTACCCGCCGGCGGCCATGATCCTTCGCCACATGATCCGCCAGCTGACGGCACGGAGTCGCCTCGGGCGCGCCGGCGGAGAAGCTCCGGCCTCTCGCGCCGAAGGCGCGCTGTTCTCGCGATGCGGACCAATCCGGCCTGTACGCGGACCTTCGGCGGGCGAGCGGCCGGGACCTCGCCGGTCTGCGCCGGCCGCGACGGCCTCCGCCCTAGCGGGCGGATCAGTCCGCCGAGCTCCAGGATCCGCTCCATCGCCTCGGCGACGGCCGCGCGCTGGCTCCCCGTGAGGCGACCGAGGCGCCCGACGACGGCGTCGGCGTCCTCGCGCTGCAGGTCCCTGGCGAGGCGGGTGAGCTCGCGGAGCGCGCCCTGGCGCTCCCAGTCGTCGATCGGCGGCTCGGTGAGCGGCTCCGGTCTGCACGTCGTGCTCTCCGTGGTCTCTCATCTGCAGGAGACCCTAGGCTTGACGCGGAGGGGAAACACCCCATCGATGGTCTAGGAAGGGCCGGAAAACCGCGCGTGATGAGCAGTTCGATCGATCCCGCGACCCGCATGGGCGCGGTGCGGCTGACCGTCGCCGACCTCGACCGGGCGCGATCCTTCTACGCGCGCGCGCTCGGCCTGACCGAGCTCGGGCCGGGGCCGGCGATGGCGTCGCCTGGGGCCCGCCGGGGGCCCGGCGCTCGTCGAGCTCGAGCACCGCCCGGACGCCCCGGCGCGACCGCGCCGCAGCACCGGCCTCTTCCACCTGGCGGTGCTCGTGCCCGGCCGCCCCGAGCTCGCGCGGGCCCTGCGCCGGGTGCTCGACGCGGGCGCGTCGTTCACCGGCGCCTCCGACCACCTCGTGAGCGAGGCGCTCTACCTCGACGACCCCGAGGGCAACGGCATCGAGATCTACCGCGACCGTCCCCGCGCCGAGTGGTCGAGCGCGAGGGCGGCGAGCTGCGGATGGCGACCCTGCCGCTCGACGTCGAGGGGGTGGTCGGCCGAGATGCCGGCGACGCCCGACGAGGGGATGCCCGAGGGGACGACGATGGGCCACGTCCACCTGCAGGTGCGCGACATCCCCGAGGCCGAGGCGTTCTGGTCCGGGGTCGCTCGGCTTCGATCCCACCGTGCGCGGCTATCCGGGGGCGCTCTTCGTCTCGGCCGGCGGCTACCACCACCACGTCGGGCTGAACACGTGGGGCACGGCCGGCGCGCCGCCGCCGCCGGAGGGCGCGCGCGGGCTCAGCCGGCTCGAGGTCGTGGTGCCGGCCGCCGCCGAGGTCGACCGGATCGAGGAGCGCGCCCGCGCCGCCGGGGCCGACGCCGCGCGCGACGGGGAGGGACTGGGCCTGCTGGACCCCTCCGGGAACCGGGTTCTGCTGCGACGTTGACGGCGCGCGGGGCGCCCTGAGAGCCTGCCCCCCGTGAGCGGCGGCCGCATCGCGCTGATCGTCTTCGGCTGCATCGTCGGACTGATCGGCCTCGCGATCCTGATCGGCGGCGCGGTTGGGCTCTGGGCCCACACGTCGCTGAGGGACGACGACGGCTACTACACCAGCGACCCCGAGCGGCTCGAGACGCCCCTGCGGGCGCTCGTCACCGAGAACCTCGACCTCGGAGACATCCCGAGCGGGGACGACTTCTGGGGCAGCCTGAGGATCACCGCCGAGCGGCCCGACGGCGGGCCGATCTTCCTCGGGGTCGGCCCGCGCGACCAGGTGACGCGCTTCCTGGCGGGCGTACCCCACGCCGTGATCACCGACCTCGACTTCGACCCCTTCCGCGCCACCTACGCCCCGCGGCTGGGGCGGCGCCTGCCCGAGCCGCCGGGCGGCGAGGCCTTCTGGGCCGCGCGGGCATCGGGGCCGGGCGAGCAGACCCTGACCTGGGACGTCGAGGACGGCAATTGGCAGATCGTCGCGATGCGGCCCGACGGCGGGCCGGGCGTGGCCATCGACGCCAGCGCGGGGATCAAGATCTCCTGGCTGCTCGCCGTCACGATCGTGGCGCTGGTGCTCGGCGTGCTCCTGCTCGGCGGCGGCGTCACGATGATCGTCTTCGGCGCCCGGGGCTCGCGCGCCCCGCCCGGGCCGCCCGCCGAGCCGGGCGAGCCGGTCGCGCCCGCCGGGACGACAGCGGTCGCCGCCGCCGCCCCGCCGCCCGCCGGGGGGCCGCCGCGCATGCACCCCGTTGACGTCACCGGCGACCTCGACGCGCGCCTCAGCCGCTGGCTCTGGCTGGTGAAGTGGATCCTCCTGATCCCGCACTACATCGTGCTCTTCTTCCTCTGGATCGCGTACTTCTTCGTTGCGGTCATCGCCTTCTTCGCGATCCTCTTCACGGGCCGCTACCCGCGCGAGCTCTTCGAGTTCAACCTCGGCGTGCTGCGCTGGACGTGGCGGGTCGGCTTCTACGGCTACAGCGCGCTCGGCACCGACCGCTACCCGCCCTTCTCGCTCGAGCGCACCGACCACCCCGGCCTGATCGACGTGCCCTACCCCGAGCGCCTCTCGCGCGGGCTCGTCCTCGTCAAGTGGTGGCTGCTGGCGATCCCCCAGTACATCGTCATCGCGATCCTGGCGGGCAACTGGGGCTGGGGCTGGGGCTGGGGCGACTGGGGCTGGTGGGGCGGCGGCTGGTCGACGCACATCTGGGGCCCCTCGGGCGGCGGCCTGATCGCCATCCTCGTGCTCTTCGCCGCGCTCGCGCTGCTGTTCACCGGGCGATACCCGACGGGGTTGTTCGACCTCGTCGTGTCGCTGAACCGCTACGTCTTCAGGGTGATCGCCTACGCCTCGCTGATGCGCGACGAGTACCCACCGTTCAGCCTCGACCGCTAGGCCGGGCCGGCCGGAAACGCCGCAGGCGCAGGGAATTCCCCACCACGAAGAGGCTCGAGAGGACCATCGCCGCGCCGGCGATGAGCGGGTCGAGGTAGCCGGCGGCGGCCAGCGGGAGGGCCGCGACGTTGTAGGCGAAGGCCCAGAAGAGGTTGCCCTTGATCGTGCGCAGCGTGCGCCGCGAGAGCCGGATCGCGTCGGCGACGCCGCGCAGGTCGCCCGAGACCAGCGTGAGGTCGGAGGCCTCGATGGCCACGTCGGTGCCGGTGCCGACGGCGATGCCCAGGTCGGCGCGGGCCAGGGCGGGGGCGTCGTTGACGCCGTCGCCGACCATGGCGACGACCCGGCCCTCGTCCTGGAGGCGCCGCACGACCTCGGCCTTCTCCGCGGGCAGCACCTCGGCGATCACCTCGTCGATGCCGACCTCCGCCGCCGACGGCCCTCGCGGTGGCCTCGTTGTCGCCGGTCAGCAGCACCGGGCGCAGGCCCTGGGCGCGGAGCAGGCGGACGGCCTCCGCGCTGGTGGGGCGCACGGCGTCGGCCACGACCAGCAGGCCGCGGACCTCGCCGTCCCAGGCGACCGCCACCGCCGTGCGGCCGGCGCCCTGGGCCCGCTCGAGGGCGGCGCTCAGCTCAGCGTCCAGCGCCAGCCCCCGGCCCGCGAGCAGCGCCGGCCGGCCCACGACGACGCTGCGGCCCTCGACCACCCCCTCGACGCCGAGGCCCTCGCGGTTGGCGAAGCCCTCCGGGACCGGCAGGGCCCCGGCCTCGGCCCGGGCGACCGCGGCGATCGCCCTCGCGATCGGGTGCTCCGAGGCCTCCTCCAGCGCGCCGGCGAGGCGCAGCACCTCGGCGCCGTCGGCTCCGGCGGCCGCCACGACCTCGGCGAGGCCCATCTCGCCGGCGGTCACCGTGCCCGTCTTGTCCAGCAGGGCGGTGTCGGCGCGGCGCGTTGACTCCAGCACTCCGGGCCCGCGGATCAGGATCCCGAGCTGGGCCCCGCGGCCGGTGCCGACCAGCAGCGCGACCGGCGTGGCCAGCCCCAGGGCGCAGGGGCAGGCGACGATCAGCACGGCGACCGCGGCGGTGAACGCCGCGGCGGCGCCGCCGCCGACCGCGAGCCAGACCGCAAGGGTGGCGGCGGCCAGGACGATCACGGCGGGCACGAAGACCGCAGAGACGCGGTCGGCGAGGCGCTGGACGGGGGCCTTCCCCGACTGCGCCTCGGTCACCAGGCGGGCGATCTGCGCCAGGGCCGTGTCGGCGCCGACGCGCGTTGCGCGCACCTCCAGGCGCCCGCCGGCGTTGATCGCCCCGCCGGCCACCTCGTCGCCCGGCCCGACCTCGACGGGGACGCTCTCGCCGGTCAGCAGCGAGGCAGTCGACCGTGGAGGCGCCGGCCTCCACGACGCCGTCGGCGGCGATGCGCTCGCCGGGCCGGACGAGGATGCGGTCGCCGACCTGCAACGCGGCGGCCGGCACGCGGCGCTCGCTGCCGTCCTCGTCCAGCAGCGAGGCCTCCTTCGCCCCGAGCTCGAGCAGCCCCGCCAGCGCCGCGCCCGCGCGCCGCTTGGCCCGCGCCTCGAGCCAGCGGCCCGCCAGCAGGAAGGTCGTCACCACGGCCGCGACCTCGAGGTAGACGTCCGCGTCCGCGCCGGACAGGACGACGACCGCCGACCACCCGAGGGCGGCGAGCGTGCCGAGTGAGATCAGCGTGTCCATGCTCGCGGCGCGGCGGCGCAGGCCCGCCCAGGCCGCGCGGTGGAACGGCCACCCGCCCCACAGGACCACCGGCGCCGCCAGCGCCAGGGCGATCCACTCCCAGCCCTCGAAGCGCAGGGCGGGGATCATCGAGACCAGGAGCACGGGCAGGGAGAGCAGGGCCGAGACCGCCAGCCGCCGGCCCGGGCCACGCTCGTCCTCCTCCCCAGCGGCGTCGGCGGCCTCCTCCGGCGGGCGGACCCGGTAGCCGGCGCGCTCCACCGCCTCGACCAGCCGCGCCGGATCGGCCAGGGCCGGGTCGAAGGCGACGCTCGCCGTCCCGGTGGCGTAGTTCACCGAGGCGTCGACCCCCTCCAGGCCGTTGAGGCTCCGCTCGACCCGGGCCGCGCACGAGGCGCAGCTCATCCCCTCGACCGGCAGGTCGAGGCGCCCGGGGGGCGCGGGCGCGGTCGTCGCGTGTGCTCGATGTGCCATACTCCCCCCCAGTATGGCAGAGGCGACCAGGACGATCCCCGGCTACTCCGCGGCAGGCGCCACAGGCGACGTGCTCCGGCGACTGCGCCGCATCGAGGGCCAGGTCCGCGGGATCGCGGGGATGGTGGAGGACGAGCGCTACTGCATCGACGTCCTGCAGCAGATCAGCGCCGCCCAGGCCGCCCTCGACAGGGTCGCCCTCGCGCTCGTCGACGACCACACGCGCCACTGCGTCCTCGGGGCCGACCCCGAGAACCAGGAGGAGAAGCGCGAGGAGCTGATGGCCGCGCTCACGCGGCTCGTCGGGCGCCGCTAGCCGGTCACCTGCCCCGGCGCCCTCACGCCGGTGGCGAGCACCCCGCTGAGCCAGCCGCGCACCGCCTCGGCGACCGCCCCCAGGTCCGTGCGCAGGCTGTGGTCGCCGGCGACCCGCACCACCTCGCGCCGGGACCCGGGCGGCGGCATGCCGAAGGGGTCGCGCTCGCCCTGCACGACGAGCGTCGGGACGGTCACGGCCTCGAGCTCGTCGAGCCGGCTGCGCGGCGCCGCGCCCGGCCCGACGCGGCGGCTCGAGCGGGAACGCGAGGCACAGCACGGCGACGGCGCCCACCGCCTCGGCGGTGCGGCAGGCGACCCGGGCCCCCATCGACCGGCCGCCGGCGATCAGCGGCAGGCCCGCCAGCTCGTCCTCGCGCAGGCGCGCGATCACGGCGGTCCAGGCGGCGTCGAGCTGGCGCGCGGGGGCCGGCGAGCGCCGCCCGGCCACGCGGTAGGGCTGCTCGACGAGGGCGACGGCCAGGCCCTCCTCGCCGGCGGCGTCCGCGGCCGCCACGATGTCGCGCGCCGCCACCCCGCCGCCCGCGCCGTGGCCCAGCACCAGCGCGCCCCGCGCGGCGCCGGCCGGGCGCAGGTGCACCCGGGCCGGCCCGTGCGGGCGTGTCGATGTCGATGGGCGTCAGCTCTTGGTGCGGTAGAGGCGCGCCGTCAGCGGCGCGAAGATCGCCGTGAGCACGACCGCCTCGATGAGCACCAGCCCGATGTCGCCGCCGGACGGGTCGCCGTCCATCAGCCCCCGGGCGGCGGTGATGACGTGAGAGATCGGGTTGATGTCCACGATCGTCTCCAGCCAGCCGGGCAGCGTGCTGGGCGGGACGAAGCCGTTGCTGACGAAGACCAGCGGGAAGAGCGCCATGAAGCCGGCGTTCATCACCGCGTTCGGCGCCCGCAGCAGCAGCCCGAGGGTCGTGAAGGCCCACGACAGGCCGAAGGCGAAGGCGACGACGACGAGCATCGCCCCGACCACGCCCTCGACGCCGCCGTCCGGCCGGTAGCCCAGGGCGAGCCCGACCGCCACCACGACGGTCCCGGCGACCAGGTAGCGGACGACGTCGCCGAGCACGGCGCCCGCCAGCGGGGCCGGGCGCCAGATCGGCAGCGACCGGAAGCGGTCGACCACGCCCTTGGTCATGTCGGTGTTGAGCGCGACGCCCGAGTAGACGGTCGTGAAGAGCACCGACATCGCCAGGATGCCGGGGAGGATGTACTGGAGGTAGGCGTCGGTCGAGCCGGAGATCGCGCCGCCGTACACGTAGGTGAACAGCAGCGTGAACAGCACCGGCGTGAGGGTCACGTCGATGAGCTGCTCGGGGACGTGCTTGATCTTCAGCATCCCCCGCCAGCCGAAGGTGAGGGCCGCCTGGGCCGCGCTCGGGCGCGGCGGCCGCGGCCCCTCCAGCAGCGCCGTCTTCAGCGTGGCCGCGTCCTGCGGGGGCGCGGGCGCCCTGGTGGCCGTGGACGCGTCGCTCATGCCGCCATCTCCTCGTCCTCCTCGATGTCCTCGGCCGGCCGCCCCGTGAGCGCGAGGAACACCTCGTCGAGGGTGGGCTGGCCGAGCGCGAAGTCGGCGATCCGCACCCCGGACCGCGACAGCTCGGCGACCGCCTCCGCCCCCAGGTCGGCGTCGGAGCAGGGCACCGAGAGCGCGGCCGGGTCGGCCTCGAGGTGCACCTCGCCGAGCCGCTCGCCCAGGAGGCTCGCCGCCTCGGGCCGCTGCGCCGGGTCGATCAGCCGCACGTGCAGCGAGCCGAGCCCGATCGACGCCTTGAGCTGGCCGGGCGTGCCCTCGGCGATCACGGTGCCGTGGTCGATGACCGCGATCCGGTCCGCCAGCTGGTCGGCCTCGTCCAGGTACTGGGTGCAGAGCAGGATGGTCGTCCCGGCGCCGGCGAGGGCGCGGATGATGTCCCAGACCTGGTTGCGCGAGCGGGGGTCGAGCCCGGTGGTGGGCTCGTCGAGGAACATCACGCGCGGCGTCACGACGATGCTCGCCGCGATGTCGAGGCGCCGCCGCATGCCGCCCGAGTAGCTCTTGACCAGCCGCCCGGCGGCCTCGGTGAGGCCGAAGGCGTCGAGCAGCACGGCGGCCCGCTCCCGCGCGCCGCTGCGGCTGAGGCCCAGGAGGCGGGCGAGCAGCACCAGGTTCTCGCGGCCGCTCAGGTCCTCGTCCACCGAGGCGAGCTGGCCGGTGAGGCTCACCAGGCCGCGCACGGCCTCTGCCTCGCGCACGATGTCGTGGCCCAGGACGCTGGCCGCGCCCTCGTCCGGGCGGAGCAGGGTCGCGAGCATGCGGATGGTGGTCGTCTTGCCGGCCCCGTTCGGGCCGAGCACGCCGTAGACCGACCCGGCGCGCACGGCCAGATCGACGCCGTCGACGGCGCGGGTCTCGCCGAATGTCTTGACCAGGCCGGTGGCCTCGATGGCCAGGGCGCTGTCTGAGCTCATCACGCTCCTCGATCGATGGGGGACGTCACGCGGGTATGACCCTCCTCTGCGTTGAAACTCATCGCCGTCCGCTCAGGCGGTCGCGGGGACGGCGAGCACCCGCCGGCCGGCCGTGGCGATCAGGGCGGCGAGCGCCACCATCCCGGCGGCGCCGCCGATGGCGGCGTGCGTCGAGACGGCGTTGACCACCGCGCCCCCGGCCGCCGACCCGGCCGCGATGCCCGCGGCGATGCCGGTGGTGAGCCAGGTGTACGACTCCGTCAGGGTGCCCTCGCGGGCGAGGTCGGCGACCATCGAGTAGAGGGTCGCGAAGGCGGGAGCGATGCAGGCGCCGGCCAGGAAGAGGGCGACCGCCAGGGCCGGCAGGCCGGGCGCGAGCGCGACCAGGCCGTCGGCGACGGCCGTCGCGGCCAGCAGGCCGGTGAGGCGGCGGTGGGGGTCGGCCGGGGCCTGGCCGCGGGCGATCAGCAGCCCGCCGACCATGCTCCCGAGCGCCCAGGCCGCCAGCAGCGGGCCCACGAGCGCGCGGCTGCCGCCCTCGTCGGCCGAGGCGGCGATGGCGACCTCGATGGCCCCGAAGGACGAGCCCATGAACGTGACCGCGACAAGCAGGGTGAGCAGGGCGGGGCTGGCGAGGGCGCCCGCCAGCGTGCGGCCCGCGCGGCTCGCGGGGCGCCAGCGGCGCGACGACGGCGCCGTGACGAACGCGAGCGTTCCCGCGGCCAGAAGGGCCGCGCACGCGACGAGGCCGACGCCCGGTGAGGTGACGGCCGCCAGCGCGCCGACCAGCAGGAGGGGGCCGATGATGAAGGTGAGCTCGACGCCCGCGGACTCGATCGCGTAGGCGGAATGGCGCCGCCGCGGGCGGCACGAGCTCCGGCCAGAGCGCCCGCATCGCGCCGGCTGAGCGGAGGGTGGACGATCCCGGCCAGGGCCGCGAGGCCCGCGACGACGGCGAGCGAGGTCCCGTCGGGCACGAGCGCGAGCGCGACGAGCGGCAGCGCCGAGGCGACCGCGCACGGCAGCAGCACGGCGCGCTGGCCGCGCACGTCCACCAGCCGCCCCACGAGCGGCGACAGGCACGCGAGCCCCAGCGGCGAACGAGCCCGCCGCGACGCCGCCCTCGGCGTAGTCGCCGCCCATCTCGCGCACGCGCAGGATGATGAGCAGGCCGATCGCCGTGTACGGCAGGCGGCCCACCAGCGAGGCGCTCAGGGTCCGCCCGACCTCGGGCATGCGCGAGGAGCGAGCGGACCGAGTTGGGCTCTCGGCGGGCATCGGCCTAGGCTGTCAGACGCCGCCGCGCCCGTGCCCAAGGGCGCGTAAAGGATGCTTCGAGCCGCCCCGCGCCGGGGTAGCTTCGCCGGGTGCGAGCCCTCCCGCGCCCCACCGCCGCGAACCGCCGGTGGTGGATCCTCGCCACGATGACGGGTCGCTGTCGATGGTGCTCATCGACGAGACCGTCGTCAGCGTGGCGCTGCCCACCATCCAGCGCGAGCTGGACATGTCCCAGACCGAGCTGCAGTGGGTGGTCAACGCCTACCTGCTCGCGCTGGCGGCGTTCGTCGCGGTGGGCGGCCGGCTCGCCGAGATCTTCGGCCATGGGCGCGTGTTCAAGCTCGGGGCCGTCGTCTTCCTGGTGGCCTCGGCCGCCTGCGGCTTCGCCGAGTCCGACGCCTTCATCATCACCGCGCGCGCGATCCAGGGCATCGGCGCGGCCCTCATGATCCCGCCCAGCGGCGCCATCGTGATCAACGCCTTCAGCGTGAAGGAGCGCGGGCGCGCCATGGGGATCTACGCGGGGATCTCCATGATCTTCCTGGCCCTGGGCCCGCTGGTCGGCGGGCTGCTCACCCAGGGGTGGACCTGGCGGGCGGTCTTCTGGATCAACATCCCGGTGGGCGTGGTCATGCTCGCCCTGGCGGCGGTGACGCTGCCCCGCGACGAGCGCGACCGCGAGGCGCGGTTCGACTGGCCCGGCGCCTTCACCCTCGTTCCCGGCCTGGTCGCGATCGTCCTCGCCCTCATGCAGGCGCAGTCGTGGGGCTGGAGCTCGGCGGCGACCATCTCCCTGCTCGCCTGCGGAGGGGTGCTGGTGGTCGTGTTCGTCTTCGTCGAGCTGCGCGCGCGCTGGCCCCTGGTCGCGCCCGGCCTCTTCCGCAGCCGAAACTTCACGGTCGACAACGTGGTGCTCGGGCTCGTGCAGTTCGCGCTGACCGGCATCACCGTCTTCGGGGCGATCTACGTTCAGGACCTGCTCGGGTTCACCCCCATCGAGGCCGGCCTCTCGCTCCTGCCCCTCACCCTGCCGCTGCTGCTGCTCGCCCCGCGCGCCGGCCGGATCTACGACCGCGTGGGCCCGCGCGCGCTGGTCGCGGCGGGCGCCGGCCTGCTCGGGGAGCTCGCTGATCTGGGCGGGCCTGGTGCTCGACCAGCTCGACTACTGGTGGCTGGTGCCGGCGTACGTCGTGTCCGGGCTCGGGCTCGCCCTGGTGATGACCCCGGCCTCGACCGACGCCATGAACACGGCGCCCTCGGCGCTGCGCGGCGAGGCCTCGGGCGTCATGCAGACCATGCGCCAGGTCGGCGGCACCGTCGGCCTCGCGATCATGGGCACCGTGGCGGCGACGATCCAGTCGAACCGGCTCGACGACTTCGCCGATCAGGCCGGGGCCTCCCCCGCGCAGCGGGAGCAGTTCGAGCGGGCGCTGTCGGAGGCCCAGGGCGACCCCTCGGCCCTGGCGGGCCTGCCCCCCGAGACCGTCAGTGAGGCCGAGGACGCCCTCGTCTCCGGCATCCAGGCCGCCTACTACGTCGGCGGTGCCGTGGTCCTCGCCGGCGCCATCCTCGCAGGGCTGCTGCTGCGCCGGGTGAGCGCCGCCGACGCGCCGGGCGCCGCCGTGCCGGCGACCCCCGGCGCCCACCCGGCCCTGCGCGTCGCGGTGGAGGACGCCGAGCCCTGAGCCGGTGCCCCGGCCGGCGCTTCAGGGCGACGCGGGGAAGAACTTCGGCAGCTCCGAGAAGACGCTCCACGACGGCTTGGGGCCGAGGTCGGCCCGCCGCAGCCCCGAGGTCCACTCCGCGTTGTCCTGCAGGTTGAACCAGACGGCGAGGCGCACCCGCGGGGTCGCCCTCAGCATCTCCACGGCCTCGCGGAGGTGGGCGGCCTGCTCGTCCTCGGACACGAAGCTGGGCCGCACCGACGTCGGCCTCGTGGTCCAGCCGAACTCGGTGATCAGGATCGGCAGGCCGGGGCGCACCCGGTCGAGCTCGCCGATCAGCTCGTCCAGCCGCCGGAATGACGGCATCGCCGTCGTGACGCCCGGGCCCGCCGCCGTGTAGATGTGCTGCGCGAAGGCGTCGGCCGGCGGCTGGAATGGGACCAGGCCGCGGATGAAGGTGATGACGCCCGTCCCGCCGGCCGGCGGCCGGTCCGTGCCGTTCGGGGCCCCGCCGAACCCGATCACCCATGCGTCGGGCTGGACCGCCTTCACGGACCGCGAGGCCGCGCTCAGCAGCCCGGCGTAGATCCCGGGCGAGACGGCGGTGTGGCCGCCGTCGGCGCCGGTCCGCCACTGCGGCTGCAGGAAGCGGGGGATGTTCGGCTCGTTCCACGCCTGGAAGAGCTCGACCGGCCCGTGGACGAGGCCGTCCCGGTCCGGCGTGACCCCGTCGTAGCGGCGCGCCAGCGCGGTCATGAAGGCGCCGTAGTCGTCCTCCGACGGCGCCCACGCGGGGGAGCGGCCGCCGTTGGCCCACGACGGCGAGCGGTAGACGTTGAAGATCGGCGCGATCCCGCGCCGGCCGAGCCCGTCGGCGACCCGGTCGTACCGCGACCACCGGTAGGCGGGGTCGTTCGGATCGTCCCCGCGCGCCGGCCGCTCGGGCGCCACCTCGTTCCAGAGGACGTTAACGCGGGTCACGCGCACGCCGGTCGAGGCGAGCAGGTCGAGCCGCGCCTCGATGCTCCCCTCGGCGGTCACGGCCAGGTGGTCGTCCTGGATCGCGAGGGTCAGGCCGGGCGGAAGCGCCGCCTCGGGCGCGGCGAGCGCCGCCGGCGCCGTCGCGCATGCGACCGACGCAAGGGCGACGAGCAGGACGGCGCGAACTCGGTGGCGGACGCGTGCGGTCAGCGGCGAGCCTCCTTCGTGGCCACAGTCTCCCACGCCGACTCGGCCGGCGGACTTCTGTTATGATCCGATCCGGATCGTATTCCACGGCGGAGGAGCGCTCGGTGCCTCTCATCGCCGGACCGCCGGCTCGCGAACGCCTCGGCCGCGGGCCCCAGACGGCGACGCTCGCGCTGCTCGCGTTCGCGATGCTGATCGTCTCGCTCGACCAGTACATCGTCGTGGTGGCCCTGCCCGAGATCGGGCGCGATCTGGGGTACTCGGCGCAGGGCCTGCAGTCGGTCATCAGCGCCTACGCGGTCGCCTCCGCCGGCTTCCTGCTCCTCGGCGGTCGCGCCGCCGACCTGATCGGACGGCGGCGGGTCTTCGTCGCGGGCCTCGCGCTCTACACCGCCGGGTCGCTCGTCGGCGGCCTCGCCACGGCCCCCGGTCCGCTGCTCGCCGGCCGGGCGGTGCAGGGCCTCGGCGGGGCGCTGGTCTTCCCCGCCACGCTGGCGCTGGTCAACACGACCTTCGCCGAGGGCCGCGAGCGCAACCGCGCACTGGCGGTGTGGGGCGGCGCCGGCGCGGCCGGCCTCGTGATCGGCGTGCTGGCGGGCGGGCTGCTCACCCAGGCGCTGGGCTGGGAGGCGGTGTTCTTCGTGAACGTCCCCCTGGCCGGGATCGCCGTGCTGCTCGCGTTCGCGCTGATCCCCGCCGACGGCCGGCGCGAGACCGGACGCAGCTTCGACGTGCCGGGCGCCCTCAGCGCCACGACCGGCGTCACGCTGCTCGTGTTCGCGCTGGTGCAGGGCCCGAGCCTCGGCTGGGGCTCGCCGGCCATTGTGGCCGCCACGGTCTCGAGCCTGCTCGCGCTGGCGGCGTTCGCGACGATCGAGCGGCACAGCCGCGATCCGCTGGTGCCGGCGCGGCTGCTCGCCAACCGCAACCTCGCCACCGCGGTCGCGATCGGGTTCATGTTCTGGGCGACCTTCGGCTCGGTGCTGTACTTCCTCTCGCTCTACTTCCAGGACGTGCTCGGCTACGACGCCCTGGAGACCGGGGTCGGCTTCCTGCTCCCGACCGTGGTCGTGGTGGCGAGCTCGGCGCTCGCCGGCCGGCTGGTCACGCGCTGCGGCCTCCGGCCCACCCTGGTCGGCGCGCTGGCCGTCGGCGCGCTCGGCGCGGTGGCCCTGAGCCTCGCGATGTCGCCAGACGGCGGCTACGCCTCGCTGATCCCCGGGCTGATCGCGATCAGCGTCGGCGACGGAGTCGTCTTCACGACGATGTTCATCGCCGCGGGGACGGGGGTGGCCGACCGCGAGCAGGGCGTCGCCTCGGGCATCGCCTCGACGAGCACCTCGATCGGTGCCGCCGTGGGGCTGGCGGTCCTCGTGCTGGTGGCCAACCGCGGGACCGAGGGCCTCGCCGGCGAGGCGCTGCGCGTCGCCACCGCGGACGGGCTCAGCGCCGCCGTGCTCGTCGTCGCGGCGGGCATCGCGGCTACCGCGCTGGTGGCCCTGAACCTCCGGCCCGGTGAGCGGACCCGAGCGGCGACGCCCTGCCCCCGCGGGCTCGCCGCGCCGGCGGGGCGAGGGCCCGCCCGAGGGTGATCGCCCGGGCGGCCGCCCGGCTCAGGCGTGGAGGTGGTGCAGATGGGGATCGCCGCTCACGCGGCGGCTGTGCTCGAGCAGCCTCGGATAGTCCACGGCGATGCCCTGCAGGAGCGCCTCGACGGCCCGCTCGATCTCGGCGTCGCTCGTGGGCGCGTGGCCGAAGAGGGCGCGGTAGTGGACCAGCGAGCCGATCAGGTCCAGGACGAGCTCGAGGTCGAGGTCGTCGCGCAGATCGCCCCGCGCGTGGGCGCGGTCGAGGGTCTCCCTGACGGCCGCGCGCGGCGGGTCGAAGAGCGCGGTCATGAACGCCGTCCGGAGCTCGGGGTCGCCGGCGCAGTCGGCGAAGAGGGGACCGAGGACGTCGGGCGGCATGCGCCGGAAGGCGTCCACGAACACCTTCAGGCACTCGTCGAGGTCACAGAGCGTGCAGCCGGTGTCGGGGGCACGCGCGTCGCCGAGGCGCGAGCCGAGCGCGGCGAGGACCAGTCGCCGGCGGTCCGGCCAGCGACGGTAGATCGCCGGCTTCGTCGTGCCCGCGCGACGCGCGACGCCGTCGAGCGTCAGGCGGGCGTAGCCGGACTCGGCCAGCAGGGCGAGCGTCGCCTTCAGCACCGCGACGTCGATCTGCGGGTCGCGCGGACGACCGGCCGGCCGGCCCGCGACCGTGGGATCTGCGACGAAGCTCACGGGTCCAGTGTATCTCGCAGGTGTTACGGGCTGGCTCGTAATGGAGTTTCGTGCAGGTACGCGGCCGTTCTTCGCCAAAATCGCCCGTCCGCTGTCGCCGATCGGGCGGGCGCCGGGGTAGCATCGCCCATGCTCCGGGTCGCACTGGTGGTGGCGGCGTTGATGGCTGTTGTCGTGTGCGCCTCCGCACAAGCACAGTCTCCCCCCGTCCGCCTGGCCGCCCCCAGCGATTGCGAGCGCAACCCGAACTGCGTGCCCGGGTTTCGCCGCGCCTATGGCATCGACCCGTCGGGCTCCCTGGTGAAATTGAAGATCGCCGACGCCGGCATCAGGCGCTCGACGACGGGTCAGGCGGAGGTCGCGGTGGCGTTCTCGTCGAACCCGCTGCTCTCGCGCCCCGACCTCCTGGTGCTGCGTGACGACAAGCGCATGATCTCGCCGGACCACGTCGTCCCGGCCGTGAGCACATCGCTGCTGAAGCGCTACGGGCCGGCGCTGCGGCGCCCGCTGAACGCCGCCTCGCGGCTGCTCTCGACGCTGCAGCTGCGCGGGCTCAACCAGCAGGTCATCGACGGCCGCCTGCCCGAGGCGGTCGGCGGCGAGTTCATCGACGCCAACGGGCTCGGCGGCGACCCGGCGCGCCGCCGCGCCGGCCCGCGGATCGTCGTCGGCTTCCAGGAGTTCGACGAGAACGAGACGCTCGCGTACATGTACGCCGCGGCGCTGCGCGGCGCGGGCTTCCGCGTGACCGTGCGAAGCGCCGGCGGGTTGCGCCCGCAGGCGGTCGCCGCGCTCCGCAGCGGCCGCATCGGGATGTTCCCCGGCTACTCGGGCTCGCTGCGCGGCTTCCTCGGCGGCCCGTCGCTCAAGCGCGCGCTGGCCCGCATCGGCGCCCAGCCGCTCGCGCTCGCGCCGGCGCAGGACCGCAACACCTTTGCGATGAAGTCGGACGTCGCGCCGCGCGCTGGGCGTCAGCAAGCTCTCGGACCTGGCGCGGTACTGGCCGAAGGTCGCCGCGTCCCGCGCGAGGACGGAGCACGCGGCGCCCGACACCCTCCAGAGCGAGCAGTGGGCGGTGGCGCCCGGCAGCGTGCTCAACCTGCCCGGCGCCTGGCGGCTCTCACAGGGCGCCGGCGTCACGGTCGCCGTGCTCGACAGCGGCACCAAGCTCGATCACCCGGACCTGGCGCCGAACGCCTGGACGAACTTCGACGAGGTCCCCGGCAACGGGGCCGACGACGACAACAACGGCTTCGTCGACGACGTCCACGGCGTCGATCTGACGACCACGGCCGCCCGGCAGGACCTCTCGGACGGCTACGGCCACGGCACGCACGTCGCCGGCATCATCGCCGCGGCGGCCAACGGGCGCGGCGTGGTCGGCGTCGCGCCGAAGGCGAAGATCATGACGGTCAGGGTGCTCGACGCGAACGGCGCGGGGCTGACCGGCGCCGTGGCCGACGGCATCCGCTATGCCGCCGCCAACGGCGCGCGCATCATCAACCTCAGCCTCGAGAGCGCCGTTCCCGACGCGCGCCTCGACGCGGCCATCGCCGCCGCGGCGGCCGCCAACGCGCTCGTCGTCGTGGCGGCCGGCAACGAGGGGCGCGACATCGACAGCCAGCCGTCCTACCCGGCGGCGATCCCCGCGCCGAACCTGATCGGCGTCGCCGCCACCGCGCCGGACGACGGGCGTCGCATCGCCTCCTTCTCCAACTTCGGCAGGCTCACCGTCCAGCTGGCCGCGCCCGGCGACCAGATCCTCTCCACGTACAAGGACGGCGGCTACTCCGCCGAGTCGGGCACCTCGATGGCCGCACCGATGGTCGCGGGCGTGGCCGCGCTCATGGCCAGCGCCAACCCTCGCCTCAGCGCGGCCGAGCTGCGAGGGCTGCTGCTGCAGCACGCGACGAGCTCAAACCTGCAGGTCGCGGCCGGCTACGTCGATGCGCAGCGCTCGGTCCAGGCCGCGGCGAGCGCGGTCGGCTACGACACGACCCAGCGGCCGCAGCTGAAGGTGCTCCAGGCGACGACCAAGGGCGGGCGCACGAAGGTCCAGGCCGCGGTGCTCGGGTCGACCACCGCGATCAGGCGCTACGCGGTGAGCCTCGACGGCAAGCGCGTGGCACAGCTCGCCGCGCGGAGCTCGCCGTTCAAGGTGGCGCTGGCGAAGCGCGGGCGGCGCGTGCGGGTCCAGGCGCTCGACGCGTCCGGGCGCCCGCTGGCCAGCGCTCAGCGGGCGGTGAGCGCGCTGACCTCCGGCAAGCGCGGCGCGTCGAGCGGGGGCAGGGTCGGGACATGAGGTGGGCCGCGCTGCTGGTCGCGGTCGCGGCCGCGGTGCTCGCGGCCGCGGTCCCGGCCCGCGCGGCGCCGACCATCACGATGAGCGGCTCCGTCGCGACGAGGGCGCTGGTCGCCGACCTCGCCTACTTCTATCGCCACGCGGTCAACGACCCGCCGCGCTTCTCGCTGGTCGGCGGCGTCAGCCAGAGCGGGATCGCCGACGCCGAGCGGGGGATCACCGACGCCGGCATGGTCGCGCGAAACCTGATCCCCGGCGACCCGGCCGACCTCGTGCTGACGCCGGTCGCGCTCAGCGGGGTGTGTGTGGTGACCAACCGCGCCAACCCCGTACCCGGCATCACGCGCGCGCAGATCCAGGACATCCTCGCCGCGCGCGTGACGGGCTGGAGCCAGATCCCGGGCTCGTCGCGCACCGACCCGATCGTCCTGGTCGGCCTTGGCCCGACGAGCGGCACCGGGGCGGTGCTGCGGGAGGTGTTCGTCGATGTCGGCACCCCGCTGGTCGCCCGCGTCGTCACGCTCGCCACCGAGACCCAGGTGCGCGACTACATCGCGCAGACGCCGGCCGCGCTCGGCCTCCTCGACCAGGCGCTCGTCGGCCCCCTGCATGTGGCGGCCTACGAGGGGGTCGGCTGCACGCGGGCGACCATCAGGAACGGCACGTACCCGGCGGTGCGCCCGCTCGGCGTCGTCACCCGGGGCAAGCCGCGGGGCGCGCTCGCCCGCTTCCTGCGCTGGTCCAGGAGCAGCCCCAAGGCGCGCCAGGTGATCAGGACCCGTTACCTGACCCTGTGACCGGGAGCTCGCCCGCGTGTCCCAGGAGGAGTACCTGCTGGCCAACCAACGCTCGGAGTTGGCGCGCCTGCAGCTGCAGTCACAGGTATGGGAGCCCACCGGGCGGCAGTGCCTTTCGAAGGTCGGCGGCGGATCGGGCGGGCGCGCCCTGGACGTCGGCTGCGGAGCCATGGGCTGGCTTCGGATCCTCAGCGAATGGGTCGGCCCCTCCGGCCAGGTCGTGGGCGCGGACATCGACGGGGGCCTGCTCGATGCCGCCCGCTCATTTCTGGAGGCGGAACGGATCTCCAACGTCGAGCTCGTGGTCGATGATCTGTTCGACAGCAAGATGGAGCCGCAATCGTTCGATCTCGTGCATGCCCGGTACCTGATCGCTCCGCTCGGACGCGGGCCCGAGCAGGTGGCCTCGCACCGGCGGCTGGTCAGGCCGGGTGGCTGTCTGGTTCTGGAGGAGTGGGATCTGGGCTCGTGGCACTTCAATCCCCCTGCGCCCGCGGCCGAGCGACTGATCGGATTGCTCTCCGAGATCTTCGCCGGCCTGGGCGGCGAGGCGGGCCGCGGACTTCCTGAACTGCTCCGCCACATCGGTCTTCGGGACCCGGAGATCGACGCACACGTGATCGCGCTCAAGCCAGGCCACCCCTACCTGCGTCTGCCGCTCCAATTCAGCGCCGCGCTCGAGTCGCGGCTGCTCGAGACGCTGAACGAGGATGAGCTCGCCTCGCTCCGCCGGGACGCCGAGACCGAGTTGGCCGAGCCGGGCAGATGGGGCACGACCTTCACCCTGATCCAGAGTTGGGGGATGCTCGAGGGCTGAGAGGGCAAGAGCCGATGGGGAGGGAGGGTGGCCGAGGATCCCAAGCGGATCGTGCGCAGGGTGGTCAACGAGATCATCGGCGGCGGTGACCTGGCCCTGATCGAGGAGCTGTTCACCGAGCGCATGGCACGGCGCGCTCGCCGATGGTTCGCCCCATTCCGGGCCGCCTTCCCCGACGTGACGATGGAGACGGTCCAGCTGGTCGCCGAGGGCGACACCGTGGTCGGTCGCTTTCGCTGCTCGGGCACCCATCTGGGTGCCTGGGACGGCCGGCCGCCGACCGGCCGTCGTTTCGAGAACGTCAACGAGGTCTACTTCTTCCGACTCGACGGCGGGCGCATCGCCGAGATGTGGGGTCTCGAGGACACCGCCTCCCGCCTGCGCCAGCTCGGCCTGTCCACGGAGGACCCCTCGCCCTGATCTCCGCACAACCGGCTTCGCCGTCAGGCGAGCGGGAGCGGGATGGCCTCCGTCAGCACCTCGCAGCCGTCGTCACCGACCAGCACGTTCTGCTCGAGGCGGATGCCGCCGAAGCCGCGCCACCGGTCAACGCGGTCCCACACGATGTCGTCGCGGCCGCGGGCGCGGGCGAGCAGCGCCGGCACGATGTAGACGCCCGGCTCGACCGTCCAGGCCTGGCGCGGCGCGAGCGGGATGTCAACGCGCAACCGCGGCAGGCCGGGCGCGGGCTCCCGTTTCTCGTCGGACGCTCGGCCCGTGTCGCGGACGCCGAGCCCGACCAGGTGGCCGATCCCGTGGGGAAAGAACAGCGTCACGGCGCCGCTCTCGACGAGCGACTCGCGGCGGCCGCGCAGCAGGCCCAACTCGACGAGGCCGTCCGCGACGACGAGGGCCGCCGCGCGGTGGACCTCTCGCCACTCGACGCCAGGCCGGCACGCGGCGATCGCGGCCTCGCCGGCCTCCCGCACCGTCTCGTAGACGACCGCCTGCTCAGGCGTGAAGGCACCGCCCACGGCGTACGTCCGGGTGACGTCGCTGGCGTACCCGCGAAACTCGGCGCCCGCGTCGACCAGGAGCAGCTCGCCGTCGCGGAGCGCGCGGGCCGTCGGCGCGAAGTGCAGGACGGCGGCGTGGTCGCCCGCCGCGACGATCGTCTCGAACGCGAGGAAGTCGCCGCCGTTGCGAAGGAACGCCGCCTCGAGCGCCACCTGCAGCTCGCGCTCGCTCCGGCCGGGCCCGATCAGCGGCACGAGCTCCGCGAAGCCCGCCCGCGTCGCCTCGGCGGCGGCTCGCATCCGCTCCACCTCGACGTCGTCCTTCGGCCGCCGGACGCGGATCAGCGCGTCGCGGAGCTCGGTCGTCCGGCTCGGGCGTCACGCCGAGCCGGCGCACGGGACGGCCGCGCACGAACGCTTCGAGCTCCTCGAGCGGACGCGTCCCCTCGGGCACGCCTTCGCGGTCTCCCTCGAGCCCCGTCCACAGCAGCTCCTCGGCGGTGACCGGCGCGACGAACTCGACCCAGCCCTCGCCCGGGT
Source organism: Miltoncostaeaceae bacterium (assembly GCA_963808825.1). Classification (GTDB taxonomy): domain Bacteria; phylum Actinomycetota; class Thermoleophilia; order Miltoncostaeales; family Miltoncostaeaceae; genus DATAGF01. The sequence continues at coordinate 355,980 of CAWEGW010000009.1, forward strand.
CGAACGCGAGCACGCCGCCCGGGCGTTCGCGGTCGGTCAGGTACAGGTACTCCGAGTGCGCGCGGAACGGGTACGTCCGATCGCCACGCCCGGGAACCGGGATTGCGTCGCCGGCCGCGACGAGCACGACGCCGTCGCGAAGATCCCACGCGGCCGCAGTCGCCCGCCGCCGCCGTTCGAGCACGTGCTCCATCGCGCGATCGTAGAGCACCAAAAAGGCCCGCATCTGCGGGCCTTAAGGGATAGCGGGGGCGGGATTCGAACCCGCGACCTTCGGGTTATGAGCCCGACGAGCTACCAGACTGCTCCACCCCGCGGCGGTTTCAAAAGTGTAGTCGCCGAAGCCCTCAGGTCAAGGCCGCGGGTGCCGCGAGGAGGGTGACGGCGTCGCCGACGCGCGGCCCAGCCGGGCCTCGCGACGCGGGCGTAGACGCCGAAGAGGTTCTCGCGCTCGCGCGCCAGGCCGGCGAGCACGCGGTTGTCGCGCTCGAGGGTGTCGGGGTCGAAGGTCGTGATGGCGCAGCGCTCGGTGGGGGAGACCACCCGCAGCACCGGGCCGTCGTCGCCCAGGGCGAGGTCGGCGCCGACCCAGCCGGCCTCCGCGAAGGGCTCGGGCTCGTCGAGCTCCACGATCACGTTGGCGCGGAACCGGCGCCGGTCGATCTCCTCGCCCGCCGACCCAGGCCTGCGCCGCGGTCAGGGAGGAGGTCGTCAGCAGGTGGATCGGGGCGGCGTCGTGGACGCCCACGGCGCTGCGCACCAGGTGACGGGGTGGCCGAGCGCGCGGCCGATCTCGTCGGCGACGGCGGGGTCGTCCCAGGGCAGCTCCCAGCCCTCGGCCGTGGTCACCTCGACGCCCTCGCCCGGCCTCGGGGTCGGCGCAGAGCCGCCCGGAAGCCGAGCAGGGCGTGGGCGCGCCGGGCCGTGAGGGGGTTGCCCTCGGCGTCGACGACCGCGTGGCGGCGGTCGCCCAGGATGCCGAAGGGGCCCACGAAGGCGCGCCGCGCGCGCTCGCCGCCGAACGACTTGACCGGGAAGCGCCAGAGGTCGGAGACGATCCCGACCGCGGTCCCGGCGCGAGCCGCTCAGCGCAGGGTGGCCAGCAGGATGACGATGATCAGCAGGATCCCAGCCCCGCGTAGGTCCAGCGCAGGAGCCGCTGGCGGGACTCGCGGTTCGTCCCGGCGATGCGCCGGCGGGCGGCCTCGAGCTTCTCGGGATCCCGCTCGGGCTCGGGCCAGTCGTCGTCGTCGTCGTACGCCACGCCGGGAGGGTAGCGCACCGGCCGCCGCGTCAGGACCGGCGTCGCCCCTAGGCGACGTCGCGCAGGCGCTGGGCCTCGGCGAGGCTGGCCAGCTTCTGCAGCGACTGGTTCTCGATCTGGCGGATCCGCTCGCGCGTCACGTTGAACGTGCGGCCGACCTCGTCGAGGGTGCGCGGGTGCTCGCCCCCGAGGCCGTAGCGCAGCTCGAGGACGCGGCGCTCGCGGTAGCTCAGGGTGTTGAGGACGTCCCGCAGGGCCTCGTTGCGCAGCACCATCTCGGCGGCCGACTCGGGCGCGACGGCCTTCTCGTCGGCGAGGAACTGGCCGAACTCCGACTCCTCGTCGTCGCCGACCGGCTTCTCCAGCGACACCGGCGTCTGGGCGCTCCGCTTGATCGACTCGACCTCGGACTCGGGCAGCTTCACCGCGTCGGCGATCTCGGCGATCGACGGCTCGCGGCCGAGCTCGCCCACGAGCTTGCGCTCGGCGCGGTTGATCTTGTTGAGCTTCTCGACCACGTGGACCGGCATGCGGATCGTGCGGCCCTTGTCGGCGATCGCGCGGGCGACCGCCTGGCGGATCCACCAGGTCGCGTAGGTCGAGAACTTGAAGCCCTTGCGGTAGTCGAACTTCTCGGCGGCGCGGACCAGGCCGAGCGTGCCCTCCTGGATCAGGTCGAGGAAGGCCAGGCCCTGGTTGCGGTAGTTCTTGGCGATCGAGACGACGAGCCGCAGGTTGGACTCGACCATCTTCTTCTTGGCCGCCTGGTCGCCGAGCTCGATCAGCTTCGCCAGCTCGACCTCCTGGGCGGCCGTGAGCAGCGGGCACGCGGCCGACGTCCTTGAGGAAGAGCTGGAGCGCGTCGGTGCTCGTGTCGGCCTTGAGGTTGAGCTTGCGCGGGGGCCGGTCGGCGGCCTCGGCGATCTGGGCCAGCCGCTCGCGCGCCTCGCCCTCCTCGACCAGCTCCACGCCGATCTCGTCGAGGTGGCGGTAGAGGCCCTCGGCAGCACCCTCGTCCAGGGAGACGCCCTCGACGGACTGCGCGACCTCGTCGATGCTCAGGAAGCCCTGCTCCTGCCCGCGGGCGAGCATGGACTGCACCTCTTCAAGGACGAGCATCTCGCTGACCGTCATGTCCTCACCTCCGGCTGGACGCCATCGAACTCGTGGACGGGTCCACGCCCACCGCCGGCCGCCCGGAACGAACGCCCGTTCGATACGCTACCGCTTCACTTCTTGAAGTCAATGCCACCGGCAGTCTTCCATCGGCCGGAGACGCCCGGAACTTGAGCCCTCTAGCGGCGTCTACGTGGAGACGCGCCGAGCGGACCTCTCGCGGGGGATTTCTGGGCGCTGCGAGGCGTTCCCTTCCCGAAGGCCGCGGCATGATCACACGCGCGGCTTAAGCGTCGGTTAAGCCCGCGTGCGAAGGCGATGAAGTTCCGGTCGTTTTTTCGCGTCAACCGCCGCTTCTGCTCTCGAGCTCCGTCAGCAGCGCGATGGCCGTCCTGCCGAGGCGGGTGTCCGCGCCGAGCGCGACGGTCCGCTCGCCATGCCCGCTCTGGGCGGCGGCGGCGCGGCGGCGGTAGATCTCGACCCAGCCCTGGTTGAAGGCGACGAGCTGGTCCTCCGGGGTGCTCGCGGGCGAGCGCCGCCAGGCCGGCCGCCGCCCGCGCGAGCCCGGCGTCGCCGCCGGCGCCCTCGACCATCGCCAGGCCGGCCCGGGCGGCGAGGTCGTCCGGGGCCCGTGCGGCCGCGGCCCGGTAGGCGCGCTCGGCATCCTCCGGGTCGCCGAGCAGCTGGAGGACCGAGCCGAGCTCGACCAGGCGGCGCGGGTCGGGGTCGCTCTGGGCGAGCTCGCTCGAGGCGGGCGGCCTGGCGGATCGGGGGCAGGTCGCCGACCCGTCGGGCAGGGGGCGGTCGAGCACCAGCGCGAGCGGGGGCAGCCCGTCGCCCGCGGCGAGCGCGCCTCCGGGCACCGGGACTGGCCCGCCGGGGGCGACCGCCTGGGCCTCGTCGCGGGCGCCCTCGCCGACGGGCGAGTCGAGCGCGTCGGCGATCAGCAGGGCGGCGCCGACGGCGAGCGATCCAGACGCCGAGCAGGACGGCGAGCCGGCGCGGGGTGAGGCGGAGGCGGACCCGGCGGGGCGCGGGCGATTGCGGGGCCTCTGACACGTGCGCTCCCGACGTTAGCCGGATGCGGGTGGGTCGACCACTGACCATCGTCACGGCGCCCTCGGGGATCCGGTCCGACGGTGGTAACATCCGCGACGATCATGGGGTCCAAAACCGCGCCGGATGCCGCGGGCGTCACGTGTCCCGTCCTCGCCACGGCCCAGATCGTGTCCGGAAAGTGGACCCTCGTGATGCTCCGCGACCTCGCCGAGGGCCCGCGGCGGTTCAGCGAGCTCCAGCGCTCGCTGGCGGGCATCAGCCCGCGGACGCTCTCGATCCGGCTGCGCGCGCTGGAGTGCGAGGGGATCGTGGAGCGGCGCGAGTTCGCCGAGATGCCGCCCCGGGTGGAGTACCGCCTCACGCCGAAGGGCGCCGCCCTGGCCCCGATCGTCAACGCGATGCGCGCCTACGGCGTCGCGCTGGCTCGCCGAGGACTGCGACGACGGCCGCCCGACGCAGCGGGTGCTCGAGGCCGTCGCGCTCCTAGCCCGGGCGCCTGCTGCGCAGGAAGCGCAGCGGCAGGTAGAGGGTGTGGGGCATCCGGCGCTCGAGCACGCGGCGCAGCTCCTCGCGGCCCTCCTCGTCGAGCACGTGGGCGATGTAGGTGCGCGAGAAGACCGCCCAGGCCCCGTCGAGGTCCTCCATGACGACGGCGAACTGGACGTCCTGCTCCTCGACCGTCCCCATGCCGGCCTCGTTGAAGGCCGTCTGGTCGCGCGGCTCGTGGGGCATGCTGGCGCGGCTCGCGCGGCCGGCGAGCGCCCCGGGGGCGCGGCGGCCGACGACGGCGATGACGGCGCCCATGAACGACGCGTCGATCGGGCGCAGGCGGTCGAAGGCGGTGACGGTCGCGACCAGGCGCCCGCCGGGCCGCAGGACCCGGAAGATCTCGCCCGCGGCCCGGGGCAGGTCGGCGATCTGCTCCAGCACGAGGCTCGCCACCGCGCAGTCGAAGGCGCGGTCGGGCACGTTGGCCATGTGCCTGGCACGTCGCCGCGCCGGTAGAGGACGGGCAGGTCGGCCGGGCGTCCGCGCCTGGGCCTCCTCGACGCACTCGGGGCTCGAGTCGATGCCGACGACCATCCCCTCGGGGCCCACGACCCGCGCGGCGGCCCGCGTCGCCCCGCCGGAGCCGCAGCCGAGGTCGAGCACCCGCTCGCCGCGCGACGACGGGCGCCCAGGCGATCGGGCTGTCGTAGAGGTGCACGCCGCGGTTGCCCGGCAGCACCGCCAGGGACTCCTCGGTCGCCGCCGGGTCGAGCGCGTGCACGGCGCGGTAGAAGCGGGTGGCGAGGGCGCCGATCAGCGGGGATGCCGGAGGCGATCTCGCCCGGATCTCCGCCAGGGCCTCCTCGGGCCCGGGCTCGGCGACCCGGGTGCCGGCTGGGTCCTCGGCGGAGGGGTCCATCCCCTGATGCTACCCGCGGGCTACGATCGGACCCGGTGAGGGTGCGTCTGGTCAGCGGTGCCGCCGAGCCCTTCGGGGCCGTCGTCCACGCGCTGGCGGTCGCCGACGGCCTGGAGGCGCTGGGCCACCGCGCCGAGGTCTGGGCGCCGGACACGGCCGGGGCGGCCCTTCAGGGCGCCGAGCGGGCGCGCGTGCGAACCGTGGCCGTGCCCCGGGAGGGCGCCGACCCCGACGAGACGCGTGCGCGCCTCCGCGGCGGCGCTCTCGCGCACGCTCGCCCTCGCCGAGCCGGCCGACGTGGAGCACGCCCAGGACCCGATCGCCGGGGCGGCGCTCCTGGCGCTGCGCGTCCGCCGTGGCGGGGGCGCGGTCGTCCGGACGGTCCACCACATCGACTCCGGGGTGCCGGGCCTGCAGGAGCCCGAGCGGGCCTCGATCCAGGGGGCCGACGCCTGCATCTGCCTGTCGGCGTTCTGGGCCGGCGGCTCCGGGCCGAGTACGGGGTGGAGGCCGCCGTGGTGCCCGACGGCGTCAACGTGGAGCGGTTCACGTCGTCCCCCCTCGAGCCGGGCCGAGGCCGGCGCCCTGTTCGGCTGGGGCGCCCGCCCGGCCGTCCTCGCCCTCGGGGGGATCTCCCGCCGCAAGGGCAGCCGCGTCCTGCTCGAGGCCTTCGCGCGCGCCCGCTCGCGCCTGGGCGAAGACGGCCTGCTGGCGATCGCCGGCCCCGACGGCGACGCGGGCGACTACGCCGCGGGCTGGCGCGCCGACGCGCGCGCCTGGGCCTGGAGGTCGCCCGCCGGCGCCCGGGGCCCGCGCGCGCCGGTGGCGCTGCTCGGCGCGGTGCCCGCCCGCGACATGCCGGTCCTCTACCGGGCGGTGGACGCCCTCGCCTACCCGTCCACCCGCGAGGGCTTCGGCCTGGCGGTGCTCGAGGCGGCCAGCGCCGGGGTGCCCGCCGCGGTCAGCGACATCGCGGTGCTACGGGAGACCCTGACCGACGGGCGCGACTGCCTGATGGTCCCGCCCGGCCATTCGGGCGCGCTCGCCGACGCGCTGGTGCGCCTGGTGCGCGACGCGGACCTCCGCGCCCGCCTGCTGGCCGGGGGCCGCGAGACGGCCGCGCGCTTCCGCTGGGACGACGTCGTCGCGGCCCACCTGCGGGTCTACGAGGGCGTGCTGGCGGCGCGATGAGGCACACGCCTCGGGCTCGGCCGCTCCGGCGGCAGCCGGCCCAGCGGAGAGGGCCGCGGCGACGTCCGCCAGCCCCTCGAGCTCGACCGGCTCGCGCTCGAACGCCGGCACCTCGGTGACCGGCGCGCCGTCGAGGGCCCCCGAGAGCGCCTCGCGCGCGTCGAGGTCGCGCAGCGCGAGGATCTGCTCCTCGCGCTGGCTCGCGGCCGCGCGCTCGGCGAGCGAGGCCGGCTCGGGGGCGCCGGCCGCGGCGAGCGCCGGGCACGAGCGCCTCCGGCGCGCGCAAGGCCCGCCGGGCGGCAGCGGGTGGACCCGGTTGAGCACCAATCCGGCGAGCGGGTAGCCGTCCTCGCCGCAGCCGGCGCCCCAGCGCCACCGCCTGGCCGACGGCCTCGGAGTCCGGGCGCGGCGACCACCACGAAGCCCGCCTCCGGCGACCGCAGCAGGGCGTTGATCGGCCTTGGCGCGGGCGGCGAAGCCGTCGTACATGCCGTCGAACGCGGCCAGGAAGTCGCTGAGGTCGCGCATGAGCTGGGTGCCCGTGAGGCGCTCGAGCAGCGAGAAGGCGGTGCTGGTGCCCGCGGCGATCATCCTGCGCCCGAAGCCGGCGCCGGGCACCGGCGGGCGCAGCAGCAGCCGCAGCGCCCGGCCCTCGATGAAGCGGGTGATGCGCGCCGGCGCGTCGAGGAAGTCGAGGGCGTTCTGCGATGGCGGCGTGTCGAGCACGATCGACGTCGAAGGAGCCGTCCTCGACCAGCTCGTGCAGCCGCTCGACCGCCATGTAGTCCTGGGCCCCGGCGACGGCGCCGGACAGGTGGCGGTAGATCCGGTTGGCGAGGATCCGCTCGCGCGCCTCGGGGGTCGGGGCCTCGCGCGAGACCAGGCGGTCGAAGGTCGCCTTCGCGTCGAGCTGGAGCGCCCAGAGCTCGGCGCCGCCCGGCCCGGGCTCGGCCGGCACGCGCCGCGGCTCGTCGGACAGGCCCTCCATCCCGAGGGCGGTGGCGAGCCGCCGCGCCGGGTCGATCGTCACCACCACGGTCCGCGCCCCGCCGCGGGCCAGGCCCAGGCCGAGCCCGGCCGAGACGGTCGTCTTGCCGACGCCGCCGGCCCCGCAGCAGACGACGATCCGGCGACCCTCGATCGCCTCGATCACGGGCGGCCGTTCCGCGAGACGGCGCCGGCGAGCGCGCCGGCCAGCTCGTCGAGGGCCGCCAGGTCGAACCGGCGCCGCACCAGCTCGGGCAGCTCGAGCACCGGCAGGCCCGTGCCCTCGGCCAGCCGCCGCCGGTAGCCCGCGTCGGAGCGCTGCTCGGAGAGGTGGCGCAGCGCCGGCGGCGGCGGCCCGCGAGGGCGGCCCGTCGGCCGTCGCCGCGAGGGCCGCCAGCGCGGGCTCCTCGTCGGCCGGAAGCGCTCGCCGCGGACGCCGTTGAGCACCGCGGCCGCCACGGGCATCCCGCGCTCGCGCAGGGCGGCCGCGGCCTCCACCGCCTCGGAGACGGCGAGCTCCTCGGGCCGGGCGACGATCGCGATGCCGGTGGCGGCGGGATGGGTCACCACCTCCTGGATCCGCGCCGCCTGGTCGGCGGATGGGGCCCCCGCCGGCGATCTCCTCGACGTTGCCGGCCGTCTCCAGGAGCGCGACGCCGTGCCCGGTGGCGGGGCAGTCAACGACGAGCTGGTCCCAGACGGGCCGGCGGTCCTCGTGGAGCGCGACGGCGTAGGTCCACACCTTGCCGACGGTCACGAGCTCGGGGAGGCCGGGCGCGGCGGCGGCGAAGGTGCCGAACGCGCGGCTGCGGGTCAGCAGCTCCACCAGCGGCCGCACCTTGAGCTGGCCGGTCAGGTACTCCTCGATCGCGTGCTCGACGTCGACCTGCACCCCGAACAGCCCGGGCGCGAGCTCGGCCGGGGCCTCGTGGCCGACGCTCGCCCCGCGGAACAGCCGCGAGAGGCGGTTCTGGCCCGCCACCTCGATGAGCAGCGAGCGCTTGCCGGCCCGGGCCGCGGCGAGCCCGAGGGCGGCCGAGACGGTGCTCTTGCCCACGCCGCCCTTGCCCAGGACGAAGCAGAGCCGCCGCTGCGACAGCGGCGGTCCGGCCGGGCCCGGTATGGCCGCGCTAGTCGCGATCGAGCGCGTCCAGGCGGCGCTGTGCGAAGACGACGGCGTCGTCGAGGCCGGCCTCGCGGGCGACGGCGAGGGCGCCCTCGTAGCGCGAGCGGGCGCGCGCCACCCGCTCGTCGCCGGTGCGGTTCTTGAGCGTGTTGTCGCCCGACAGCAGCAGCTGCCGGACGCGCCGTCGTGCCTCGTCCTCGATCACCTCGGCCCCTGGTGCTCGCCGTCGGCCATCGAGCTTACCGCCCCCTCGGCGGGCGGGACGCGGCCCAGCAGGTCGGCCAGCCGCTCGGCGCCCAGGGACGACGGCGACGGCGCGCCCACGCGGGTCCGAGAGGTACAGCCGGGGGCGGATGGGCTCGACGCCGTCGAAGCGCCAGGTCCCCGGCTCGCGCTCCAGCTCCTGCAGGACCGGCAGGAGCGGTGCGAGGTCAACCCGCGCCGGCAGGGGCCGCGAGGCGTAGTCGACCCATGTCTCGTAGCGGTGCCGGAGCGTGAGGGTGCCGTCGGGCAGGGCGGTGAGGACCCGCATGCTGTCGGCGCGCGGGTGGACCGCCATGTCGTGCAGCGGCCGGGGCGCGCGGACGATGGCGAGGTCGGCGCCGGGACGGTCCTCGACCGTGGCGCCGCCGGCGTCGATCAGGGCGGCGTCGGCCTCGACGCGCGCCCACTCGGGCTCCCAGAGGAAGCGGTAGCGGTCGGGGTCGGCCAGGAGGCCGCCCACCCTCGGCAGGATCGCCAGGTAGAGGGCGCCGGCGGGGTCGCGGCCGCCGGCGCCGGCCAGGGCCCTGCCGACCTCGGGGAAGGGGGTCGTGCCCCGCTCGGCCATCGCCATCGCCGCGATCGCCGCCCGCGCGGCCCAGGGGTCGGTCCACGTGCCGAAGTCACCGGCCTCGGCGGCGGCGACCGCCAGGCGCCGCTCGGGCGCGCCCTCGGCGGGGCGCTCGAGCAGCATCCAGATGCCGAAGAGGCCGTCCTCGTCGAAGTGGTTGTTGGTGACCGCCGCCACCTCGGGGCCCGAGGCGCCGGCGCGCAGGTAGCGGTCGACGATCTCGGCGCTCGTGTCGGCCGCGAGCGCCGGCGGGGTGCCGGCGTCGGGCCAGTGCGACAGCGACAGCGCCGTGCCGGGCAGGCGGGCGCCGTCGACGACGACGTGGGGGGCGCCGCCGAGATCCTCGGCGGGGACGAACGCGGCGTCGTGGGCGACCCGCGGCAGCGCGGCCGGGGTCGAGCTCGTCGCGGGGGGGCTCATGGACGCCGGAGGATAGCCCTGCTGAGATACTGCCCCCGGTGGACTTCGTCGTCGACAACGGGGTGGCCCTCTCGGCCATCTTCCTGGGGGTGGTCGTGCTGGCCGCCCTCGCGGTGCTGGCGCTGGCCGGGCTGAGGCTCTGGCGGCGGACGCGCGCGGCCCAGAAGCGGATCGACCGCGAGAGCGAGGCGCTCACCGCCCAGACCGACCGGCTGTCGGCGGCCATGGCGGCCATGCCCGAGCGCCAGGCCGAGCTCCAGTGGGAGATCGAGTCGCTGCAGCGGCGCATCGCGGCGCTCAAGGTGCTGGCGGAGAGCGCGGCCGAGGCGGTGCAGGTGCTGCGCTCCCCGCTGCGCTACTTCACGGGATGAGCGCGCGACGACCGCCTGGCGGTGGTCAACGTCGGCTCGAACTCGCGTGCGCCTGCTCCTCTGCGAGGGCATCGGCCCCGGACGGCCCCCGCGGCGAGCGCGAGACGACGGTCATCGGGCTCCGGCGCGGCGCGGCGCCGGACGGCACCATCGCCCCGGACGCCCTCGAGCGCCTCGACCGGACGCTGGCGGGCTACGCCGAGGCCATCGACCGGTTCGCGCCGGCCCGCACCGTGCCCGTCGCGACCAGCGCGACGCGCGACGCGCCCAACCGGGACGCCATCGCGGCCGTCGTCGAGGGGCGCCTGCGCGCGCCGATGCGCCTCCTCAGCGGGGAGGAGGAGGCGGCGGCGTCGTTCGCCGGCGCGCGCCTGGCGGTGGAGGGCGACGGGCCGGTCGTGGTCGTGGACGTCGGCGGCGGGAGCACCGAGCTCGTGCGCGGCGGGCCGGCCGGGCCGAACGGCGCGGTCAGCCTCCAGCTCGGCGCCGTCCGCCAGACCGAGCGCCACCTGGCCCACGACCCGCCGCGGCCCGAGGAGCTCGCCGCGCTGCGCGAGGAGGCCCGGGGGCTGATCGAGCCCGCCCTCGCGCAGATCGGCGGGCCCGCGCCGGTCGTCGGCGTCGCCGGGACCGCGACCTCGCTCGCCGCCATGGACATCGGCCGCTACGACCGCGACCGCGTCCACAGGCACCGCCTGTCCCTCGAGACGATCGACCGGCTCGCGGCGCGCCTGGCCGCCATGACCGTCGAGGAGCGGCGCGGCGTGCACGGGCTCGACCCCGAGCGGGCGCCGGTCGATCGTGGCCGGGGCGCTGATCGTGGCCGAGGCGGTGAGGGCCGCCGGGGCGGACGAGGCGATGATCAGCGAGACCGACCTCCTGGACGGCGTGGCCCTCGCGGCGGCCGGCTCGCCGGTGCTGTCGTTACCACTGTGACGAACTTTCCTTAGAATCCCGTCATGGGCACCGCCGCCAACGGGGTCCCGTACACCGCTCGGCGTCGGCGCCGACGTGATGCAGGGCCGCCGGACGATCCTCGCGACCGGCGCGAACATGCGCCACATCCGGCACGCGCAGATCCTCGAGCGCTGGCCGATCCTCCCGGAGGGCTGGGCGAGGGCGGTGGAGACGGCGCGGCTGGAGTCGGTTGACCGGACTCCGGGGGCCGCGAGCTTCGGGCGCTGACCCGGGAGGCGGTCCCGACCTCCTGATCGTCGGGGCCGGGGTGATCGGGCTGGCGACGGCGCTCGCCGCCCAGGATCGCGGCGCCCGCGTCACGGTGCTCGAGGCCGAGGCGCCCGGCGCCGAGCAGTCGGCGGGCCCGGGGCGCATCTTCCGCCACATCCACGACCTGGACGAGCTGGTCCCGCTCGCCGTCGCGGCGCGGCGCGGCTGGGAGGAGGCCGGCGAGCGCTTCGGGCGACCGCTGGTCGACGACCGCGGCGCGCTGCTCGTCGGCGGCCCGCGCGACCGCTACGCGGCGAGCCTGGCCGCGGCCGGCGTCGCCCACGAGCTGCTGGCGCCCGACGACCTGCCGCCGCAGCTCGCGCCGCTCGGCCGCGGGCTGCTCGACCCCGGCGGCGGGACGATCGACGCGGAGGGCTACGTCGCCGCCCTGGCCCGGGAGCTGGCCGACCGCATCGAGTTCGCGCCGGCGCGCGAGATCCTCGACGAGCCGGGCGGGCCCGCCGTGGTCACCGACCACCGCCGCATCGACGCCGGCGCCGTGCTGATCAGCGCCGGGGCGGCCACGCCGGGGCTGGCGGCGCCGCTCGGGCTGGCCCTGCCGGTCGACGACGACCGAGCACCGCCGCGTCGCGTTCGGCGGCACGAGCGGCGAGGGGTTGCCCTGCGTCCTCGAGCGCTCGGCGACCCAGCCCATGACCGGCTATCTCACGCCGCTCCCGGGCGGCGGCGTCTCCCTCGGCACCGGCGCCGCCGACGACCTGCCCGAGGACGACGCGGTCGCGCTGACGGCCGGCTACCTCGCCGCGATCCTCCCCGGCGCCGATGCCTCGGCTCCGACCGGGGTGGTGCGGTGCGAGTCGACCGTACTCGCGGGCCACTCCGAGGCGCTCGGCCTCTACCGCGCCGGCGGGGTCGCGGCCTTCGCCGGCGGCAACATCTTCAAGCACGCGCCGGCGCTCGGCCCGATGCTCGCCGAGGCGCTCCTCGAGGGCCGCGCCGACCCGCTCCTGGCCCCGCCTGAGACAGGTCGGCCTCCCGATGGCCTCGCCCGCCGTTTGCGCGATGGTGGCAGGGACCGGAACCCACGGACAAGGAGATCGGGGTGGCCAACGAAGACGGCGTGTTCCTGCTCGTCGGCGCGTACGACAGCGTCGAGGATGCCGAGGCCGACTACGAGGTGGTCAAGGAGCTCCACGCGAACAAGGTGATCGGCGGCTTCGACGCCGCAGTGATCACCAAGGACGACGAGGGGAAGGTGCGGGTGAACAAGGACGAGACCTCCACGCGCAAGGGCGCGTGGGGCGGCCTCGGCGTCGGGGCGCTGGTGGGGCTGCTCTTCCCGCCCTCGCTGATCGCGACCGCGGCGGTCGGCGCGGCGCGTCGGGGGGCTCGGCGGACACCTCTGGAAGGGCATGTCCCGCGCGCGACATGAAGGACCTCGGCGAGCTCCTCGACGAGGGCCAGGCGGGCCTGGTCGTGATCGGGGACTGGCGCCTGGAGGAGCGCATCGACGAGCTCATGCGCCACGCCGAGCGGCGCGAGGCGAAGGAGCTGCGGGCGCTCGACCGCGCCGAGACGGAGCAGCAGATCTCGGAGCTGATGTCGGGCCAGGGGTCGTAGCGCCGACGCCGCTCCGGCCGGCCGGACGGGCGCCCGGCTGAGATACCCTCGGCCGGCCGGAGTGGCGGAACTGGTAGACGCGGAGGACTTAAAATCCTTCGCCCTCCGGGGCGTGCGGGTTCGAATCCCGTCTCCGGCATCGGCTGGCCAAGGCGTTCTCGGGCATTCACAGGCGCGGCGTTCATCCGCACCTGAGCGCCAACTACCTCATCCGGTCCCGTCGCGCGGTGACGGAGCCTGAGAGGACCGTCGACGGACGCGCCCACGGGCGAGGATCACCAGGCCAGAACGCATCCCGCAACTCTCCCCCTCGCGTGGAAGCGGCACTGTCGCCGTGACCCCCAGGTGAACTCGGCTGTGACTTGACCTCAACCGCACTTGAAGGTGCACCATCCCGGGGGATGACCCGAGGAGGGCGGAGACGATGATCGCGATCGCGACCGAGGACGGCGTCAGGACCCCGGAGGCACTCGGCGTGAGCGAGCTGGGGGGCCACGCGGTCTCGGCGCTGGCGGCCGCCGGCGGGGACCTCTGGGCGCTGGTGGACCAGGCGGCGGTCTGGCGCCGCCGCGACGGGGAGTGGGCCGAGCTGGCCGCCGACACGACCCCCCGGCTGCGCTGCCTGCTGCCCCGGGACGGCGGCGCGCTGGCGGGAACGGCCGAGGCGCACCTGGTCCGGGTCGGCCCCGGCGCGGTGGCGCCGCTCGACGGCTTCGAGCGGGCGCCCGGCCGCGGCGACTGGTTCACCCCCTGGGGCGGACCCCCCGCGGTGCGCACGCTCGCCGCCGGGGCCGCGGGCGAGCTCTATGTCAACGTCCACGTGGGCGGGATCCTGCGCTCCGACGACGAGGGCGCCGCGTGGCGGCCGACCATCGACATCCGCTCCGACGTCCACCAGGTGCTGGCCGTGCCGGGGCGCCCCGGCCTCGTGCTGGCGGCCACCGCCCTCGGCATGGCGACCAGCGAGGACGGGGGCGCGTCGTGGTCGTTCGCCCACGACGGGCTCGCGGGGCGCTACTGCCGGGCCGTGGCGCTCGCCGGGGACACGGTGCTGCTGAGCGCCTCGCAACGGCCCGCGGGGCGGCGAGGCGGCGGTCTACCGCCGCCCGCTCGGAGCCGACGGCCCCTTCCGGCGCTGCACGGACGGGTTCGAGCGCAACATCGACACGGGCTGCCTGGCGGCCGACGGCGAGCTGGCGGCGTTCGGGACCGAGGACGGGCGCGTCTTCGTCTCGCGCGATGCGGGGGCCAGCTGGGACGCTCGAGGCGTCGGGCCTGCCCGCGGTGCAGGCGCTCGTCGTCACAGATCACGCCAAGTGATTGCTCGCCACGAGATGGCAAGTGGCCCTGCTTTCAGCTCGGAGCCGCCCCACAATTTCCCGCGAAGGCCGGCCACGTCGTTGCCGAGCTGTAGCGAGCTCGGCTCGAGTCCAACCCACGCTTGCGCACCGCTACGGGACGACGACCTGGGTGGCGAGGCCGTCCGACTGCCAGAAGTGGTTTCCGGGGAAGCGCTCCGTGGGCGGCCCCTCCCAGCGATCCGGCTCGCGGTTCAGCATGGGGATGGACGGCCCGATCCGCCAGCCGAGCGCCTGGGCGGCGTGCGCCACACGTGCCTCGGCGTCCTCGCTCCATCCGAACACCGGTGCGCGCCCGCACCCCCCAAGGTCGAGATGCGCGGTGCCGACGGCGTACGAGCTGAGCGACGGTAGACGAGCTGAGGCCCGGCATGGCGATTGCGCTTCACGCGCCACGGCCGCTTCATCTCCCATCACTTCGGCGTCGCATCCCCGCGGGGGCCTACGGCGCAATCACCGTGTAGGTGATCCCCTTCCGAGGCTCGGCCATCCAGGGCTCGACCGTCGCTCGCCACATCGCGTAGTGCGGCGTCTGCTTATGAGCGGCCGCTCCAGCCTCGCTCTCGTAGGCCTCGTAGAGCATGAACCGGCTCGGATCGTCCGGGTCCTGCAAGACGTCGAATCGCAGGTTCTGCGCCTCCTTGATGGAGGCCTCGTGGTTGATCCGCGTGGCCGTGATGAAGTCCTCGACGTGCTCGCTCGCGACGACCACGTGAACGCACGTGACAACCATTGAACCGATCCCTTGGTCTCGGTGAGTGCGGCGCGCCCAATCGCGTGCCGCCAAGTCGCCATTCCAGACGCCCCGCGGCCCGCTACGCAAGTGACGACAATGTTCACCCAGCGCCGAGTGTCGACGCCACTCGCGGAGCGGCTCGCCGACGAGCGCAGGCGCCCTGCACGTCGCGGACGCCTCACCCTTGTCGAGAGCAGTCCTCCGCGTCCCGCCGATGCCCCAAGACGACCTTGCCCGCCCCGGAGGCGGCGCTCATGATGGGCACCACGCGCCTCGCATCGCGCGTTCACAACCGGGGGAGGCGGTGCTCATGGAGCAGCCCCGATGCGCGCGGGCGGGTTCGAGCCCCGGCTCCGGCATCGGCTTGGGCAAGCCCTTCTCGGCCTTCGACCCTCTGCTCTGTGATCCCCAGCACCCGCCTGGGGGTCGCCGGGGGGTCGCCGCTTTCGCCCGGCGGAGGCTCTAGCAGGCGGCCGACGCGCGCTCAAGCTAGGGCGCCGGCCCGGGCCACGGCTCAGCCCCGGTTGTGGTTGACGACCTCGACGTTGTGCCCGTCTGGGTCGAGCACGAACGCGCCGTAGTAGCCCGGGTGGTAGGCCGCGCGCTCGCCCGGCGCGCCGTGGTCCTCGTAGCCCGCCGCGAGCGCGGCGGCGTGGAACGCGCGCACCGCGGCGTCCTCGCGTGCGGGGAACGCGAGGTGGACGTGCTCCGTGAGCGGCCGCTCGTCCCGGACGAGCGAGAAGCTGTAGTCCGGGCCGGACAGTTGCACGCGGCCGGGCTCGTCGTGCGCCAGGCGGAGCCCGGCGTGCGGGGCGATCGTCGTGTAGAAGCGCCGGGAGGCCTGCGGGTCGCGGACGCGGATCCACAGGTGGTCGACGCGGCCGTCGGGCACGGCGTCCTCGCGCTCGCCGTGGACCGCCTCGACGCTGTTGCCGTCCGGGTCGAGCAGGAAGCCGCCGTAGTAGTCCGGGCCGTACTGCGTGCGCGGCCCCGGCGCGCCGTCGTCCCGGTGCCCCGCGTCGACGCCCGCCTGCCAGAACGCGTCGACCTGCGCGCGGTCGCGGGCGCGGAAGCCGACGTGGAGCCCGCGGGTCACCGGGTGCTCGCGGTCCGTCGGCCCGATGTCCCAGTCGTCCCACTCGACCAGCTCGGCGTCCGCATGGCTGGGCTCGACGCCCAGGACGCTCAGGACGGTGCGGTAGAAGCGCTCGGAGGCCGCGAGGTCCGAGACGGCGATGCCGACGTGGTCGAACACCCGGCCGAGGCTACCGTTGCGGGCATGCTCGATCGAGCATGATGCGGGCAAGGCTCGCCACGTCCTTGCGGACGCCGGCTCGACGAGTTCGAGACGGCCTCTCTGGACACGGTTAACGAGGACCTCAAGTGGCACCGCTTCTGGCGGTGCGATCGAAGATCGCCTGGCTGCAGTTGCGAAGCCGGACACGATGCTCGGCCCGGGGGACCGCGTTCGAAGGTGCTCGGGGCGTCGCGGGTGGGTCGCCGCTTCGTCTCCAGGACGGCCCCCGCCAGAGGACGCCGGCTTCTCTCAGAACAGCATCAGCGTGGGGTCTTGGCGACGACAGCGCTGCCTGGCGGGAAGCCATGGAGACTTAAACTCCCTCGCCCGCCGGGGCGCGCCGGTTCGAATCCCGTCTCCGGCATCGTCCTCGCGGCCAGGGGCCCGCCCCGGCGATCTCCACGAGATCTCCATGGAGCGTGCACCCCGTCTCCAGACTGCGGGCCTAGCGTGGCTCGCATGCTCGCGTCGATCCTCGGCATGATCGTCACCGTCTACGGCCTCGTGGCCGGGGCATCGTCTCTGCTGCAGGCGCGGCGAATGGTTCGACGCGGGACCTCGGAGGACGTGTCCCTGTCCTTCCTCTGGATGTACGTCGCCGGGTACGCGCTGTGGCTGGTCTACGGCCTGAGCGTCGGCAGCCTCCCGCTGATCATCGTCAACGTCGCCGGCGTGTTGTCGGGGGCCTGCACGCTGACCCTGGCGGTCCGCCTCAGGCGCCCTCGGGCAGCAGGGAGCGCGCCTCGGCCAGCTCGAGGCTCGACTCGTCGCCGTCGAACCGGCTGCAGGCCGCCTCGAGCGCGCTTCGCACCTCCTCGCCCTCCGGGCGCAGGCGGGCGAGCGCCAGCGCCGCGCGCAGCTCGAGCGCGTGCGCGCCCTGGCGTCGCGCCAGCTCGACGGCGCGCCGCAGGCTGGCCAGCGCCTCGGCCGGCTCGCCCTGCGGCTCCCGCAGCATGAGGCCGCCCCGCAGCCGGTGGAGCTCCGGCTCGTAGAAGAAGGTCCGCCCGCCCCCGAGCATCCCGAGCGCCTCCGCGACCGTTCTCAGGCCATCGGCCGGGCGGTTCGCCGCACCGAGGGCCTCGGCCAGGAGGCCGAGGAAGTAGGGCCGGTCCATCTCGGCACCCGTGGCGCGGTGGGCGTCGAGGCCGTCGCGCAGGAGCGCCAGCCCCTCCTCCGCGGCACCGCTGACGGCCCGCGCCCAGCCGAGGAGGATGCGGGCTACGGCTCGGTGATAGGCGAAGCCGTGCTCATCGGCCAGGGTGAGCGCCAGCTCTGCGTGGTGGGCCGCCTCCTGCGGCTCCGCCCGCATCTGGCGAAGGCGGGCAGCGTGCACGTGGGCGTTCGCCAGGCTGTGCAGGCGGCCGGGAGCCGACGCGATCTCCACGGCGGTGCGGATGCGCTCGAGGGCCGGATCGGGGTGGCCCATGCACCACAGGGTGAGCCCCGCCCAGTCGTGGGAGGACACGACGGGATCCTCTCCGTGCAGGGCCACCAGGCGGTGCTCGAAGCCGGCCTCCTGGAGGCTGAGGGCCCGCTCGGCCTGCTCCAGCGCCGCCCTGTGGCGACCCTGGTGGAAGAGCGAGCACGCCATCATCTCGTGGGCCTCCAGCAGCCGCGGGCCGGCGCCGCAGGCGGACGCCGCCCGGACCGCCTCTCCGGCCAGCTGCTCCGAGAGCCGGTAGTTCCCGCGGTACTCGTGGAGCCCGGCGAGAGCGTGCAGCAGCACGGCCGCGGAGGGATCGTCCTCGCGCGCGGGGGCGAGCTCGACCGCCCGGCGCAGCGCGCTCTCGGCGGCCGGCGAGCCGTAGCCCTCGCTGGCGACCAGCGCCCCGCCGAGCGCGACCTGGAGCGCGAGCTCGCTCGCCGCGTCGGCGATCCCGGCCGCGCTCTCCAGCAGCCCGAGCGCGGCGCGCAGGTCTCGGACCGCCTCGGCCGGCGCGCCGCGCGCGATCGCCTGCCGGGCCGAGAGCTCGAGGTACCGGACCGCCGGCGCGGGCTGCCGGCCCCTGATGTGGTGCCCCGCCAGCTCGGCCGCGTGCGCCGCCGCCCGGTCGGCGTACCCCGCCTCGAGGCGGTCCCCGATCGCACGGTGAAGCCCCACGCGTCGCCCGGCGGGCAGGCGGTCGTAGAGGACCTGCCTGTGGACGTCGTGGATGAACGAGAACGATGCCGCGACCGTCCCGTCCGGCCACTCGGCCTCTCCCCCCCGGCGCAGGAAGCGCCGGCGCCGTGCCAGGTCGGCGCAGCGCCGCTCCACCTCGTCAACCGGGATCCCGGCGCCGGCCGCGACCGCCGCCGCCGAGAACGAGCGGCCCACCACGCTCGCGGCCTCCACCACCGTCAGATCCTCGACGTCGAGCGCCGTGATCTCCTGCTCGATGAGGTCGCGCAGGGTCTCGGGCACCGCCGATCTGAGCCCCTCGGCCGTCACCTCCTGCCCCTCCTCGTCGCTCAGGGAGTCGAACCAGGCACTCGATGAAGAGGGGGTTGCCATCGGTGCGGCGGTGGACCTCGCTGGCGAGGCCGGCGAACGTCGCGAGGCCGGGCCGGCGCCACGCCAGATACTCGGCCACGGCGTCGCGCGACAGGAGCGGGAGGACGATCTCCGCGCATCGCCCGCGCGGGCGCAGCTCGCGCAGCATGCCCTCGAGGGCGTGGCCGGCGGCAGGCCGGCTGGTCCCCGCGACCATCAGCCGGGCCGGCTCCTGCCCTCGGGCGAGGTGGGTGAGCAGCGCGACGGTCGCCTCGTCGCTCCACTGCAGATCGTCGAGGACGAGGAGCAGCGGGCGCTGCGCGCTCAGGGCCTCGAGGGCCTGGACCATCTCGCGCAGCATGCGCTCCGCGCCGGCGCCCACCGATCGCGCTCGCGCCTCCTCCAGCGCTCGCGCGTCGGCCAGCCAGGGCATCTGCAGCAGCCAGGTGGGGGCCCGCTCGACCAGCACCCGGATCATCCGCGCGCGGCCCCCGCTGCCGTCGAGCCCCCCGAGCGCCTCGAGCACGGGCATGTAGGCCTCGGCCGGTCCCTGCTGCTCGACGCAGCGGCCGGTCAGGACCTCGGCGCGGTCCGCCGCGCCCGCCGCGAAGGCCTCGACGAGGGCCGTCTTGCCGATGCCGGCCTCGCCGGTGACCAGGACGAGGCGGCGGTGCCCGTCGAGCGCCTCGCCAAGGAGGCGGTCGAGCTCGGCCCGCTCGGCGTCCCGGCCGACCAGGGGCGCCGCGAGGGCATGGGCGTCGGGGCCCGTGGCCACCGGGTGCGCCGTGTACGCCGGCGCGACGAACCGATACCCCCGGCCCCGGACGGTCCGGATCATCGCCTGGGCCCGCCCGTCGTCCCCGATCGCCTTCCTCGCCGCCATGATCCTGCTGCTGAGCGTGGCCTCGGAGACGTAGGTGTGCCCCCAGACCTGCGCCAGGAGCTCCTCGCGCGTCACCACGCGGTCCGGGTTCGCGGCGAGGTACGCCAGCACGTCGAAGACCTGCGGTTGCACGGGGCATCGCGTCCCCGCCCGACGCAGCTCGTAGCGGTCGGTGTCGAGCTCGCAGTCGCCGAAGACGTGGATCACCGGACCTCCCCGCCAACCCTACCGCCGTGCACTCCGCCCCCGATCGACGGTCTGAACGGCGCGCAGGACCGCCGTGAGAGACTGGGCGCGACTCGACCCGGGTGGGAACGGCATGTCCGAGTACGTCCTCGATCATCACCGGGAAGGCGAGCGCGAGCGGCTGGATCTGATGTCGCGGCTGCTCGATCCGATGCACCGCCGCCACATCGAGCAGCTGGGCATCGGACCTGGGGCGCGGACGCTCGAGGTGGGATGTGGCAACGGCTCCGTCTCCGCCTGGCTCGCGGAGCGGGTCGCCCCTGGCGGCCGAGCCGTGGCGGTGGATCTCGACCTGTCGCTGGTCAACGTCGACATGCCGAACCTCGAGGTCCGCGAGGCGGACATCCTGGCCGGGCCGGTCGAGCCGAGAGACTTCGATCTGGTGACGGCGCGCGCCGTGCTCCACCACGTGGCGCGCTCGGAGGCCGCCGTCGCGAACCTCGTCGCGAGCGTGCGACCGGGCGGGGCAATCCTGCTGATCGAGCCGGATTTCCTGCCGGTGAGCGTCGCCGAGCCGCGCGACGTCCGGGCGTTCTGGGAGGGGTGGCTCGCGTGGTCGCGCCACGAGGGAATCGATTACCTGATCGGTCGCCGGCTTCCCGCAGCTCTGGCGACGCTGGGCATGGAGGGCATCGGGGCGACGGCCGAGACCGCGCTCTACAACGGTGGCTCACTGTGGGCTGGATATTGGACGCAGACGGTCCTCGAGTTGCGGGGCCGGCTGGTCGCATCAGGCGAGCTCGACGACCGGTCGATCGACGCGTTCCTGGGCCACTGCGCCGATCCGACATGGTGGACGCAGACGATCGCGTTCACCGCCGTGCACGCCCGCGCGCCCGGCGGCTGAGCGACACGTCGCACGTCGCCGCCGGCTCCGGCGGAGGTCACCGCGATGCCCGCGTGAGCACCGGCAGCCCAGCGGCCACCCAGGCCTCGAAGCCGCCGATCACGTCCGTCGCAGTGCGGATCCCCATGTCCTGCAGCGTCGCCGCCGCCAGGCTCGACTGAAACCCCTGCGCGCACATCAGCATCAGCGGGCCGGCGACGGTCACCAGGTGGGGATCGTGATGCGCGCACGCGGGATCGGCTCGCCACTCGAGCACGTTCCGTGGCACGAACCACGCGCCCGGTACGAGGCCCTGGTCGGCGCGCTGTGCCTCCGATCGGATGTCCACGATCAGGCCGCCTCGCCCGGTGGCCGCGAGCGCCTGGCGCGGGCCGAGCCGGTCGAGGCGGGCCCTGGCGTCGCGCAGAAGGTCGTCGATCGTCCGTCGCTCGGTCGACGGTGCCTCGTCCACGAATGCCCTCCGGCCGGGCGTCGATCGTACGGCGTGGTGCCATCGGAGCGGAAGTGCTCGGGGCGGGGCACCGCCCACCGCCGTCCGGAATAGAAGACGCGGGGCGTGCGTCCTCACAGGCAAAGGGCCTCTGAGAGGACGAGCACCATGGGACATGCGACGCGCGTCACCCTGATCGCCCTGGCGGCGGCAGCCGCCCTCGTCGCGGGGGTCGCGGCCGCGCTGGCGGCCACCGCTTCAGGACCGGGGCCCGCGGCGCCGGAGCGCGACGACGGTGCCCAGGCGCGACTCGGCAACGTGAGCTGCGGCCAGACGCTGACGGAATCGACCATCGTCGCGAACGACCTGAGCAACTGCGCCGGCGACGGGCTCGTGGTCGGCGCCGACGGGATCACGGTCGACCTGAACGGGCACACGATCGACAGCCAGACCCTCGCCAACGGCAGCGGGGTCCTGGTGTCCGGCGTCGATGGGGCCGTGGTCAAGAACGGCGTGATCACCGGGTTCGAGGTGGGCGTCTCGATCGCCTTCGGGGCGGACCAGACCCGGGTTCAGGGTCTGCGGATCAGCGACTTCAGGCTGGGCAACGGCATCGAGGCGGACGCCGGCCGGACGGTCGTGACCGGGAACACCGTCTTCGGGCGTGCGATCGGGATCCGGGCGAGCAGCCAGGAGACCGCGGTGGCGGACAACACGGTGAAGGACAACGACATCGGGATCCTCGCCGGGGGGAGCCGCTCGATCGTGGTCCGGAACACCGCGCTGAGCAACGCGACCCACGGCATCCAGGTCGTCGCCGGCGGGACGTCGGTCGCCGACAACATCGCGAACGCGAACGGCGAGCACGGCATCGACGTCCTCAGCGGGACCGACAGCAGGGTCAGGGGCAACGCCGCGTCCTTCAACAGCGACCTCGGCATCGACGCGGAGGCGAGCGTGATCGACGAAGGCGGCAACACCGCAAGCGGCAACGGCAGCCTGCATCAATGCGAGAACGTGGTCTGCACCGGCCGGTAGGGCTCGCCCCGTTTGCCGGTCGGCCTCACCTCGACATAGAGTCGAGCGCGGCGTCACACGATGCCGATGATGAAAGAGGGTGGGACATGGCCGAGGAGATGCGAATCGGATCGGCACACGTGAAGGAGCGCAGCCCCCTCGTGGTCTGGCTCCTGATCGTCGTCACTCTGGGGATCTACGGGCTGGTCCACTGGTACAAGATCAACCGGGAGATGCGCGACTACTCGCAGGAGGCGGGCGCGCCGCTGGGCAACGACCCGACGCTGAGCCTCCTCGCGCTCTTCCCCGGCGGGATCGTCGTCGTCCCCGCCATCTGGACCTGGGTGACGACCACGCAGCGGGCTCAGGCCGTGCGGCGAATGGCGGCGGACGGGCCGACCGAGGTCCCGTCGTTGTTCCTCGGCGTGCTGCTCGGCTTCATCTGGGCGACCAACCACCCGTACCTGCAGTCGTCGCTCAACGCCACCTGGCGGATGGCGGGCGCGACGGCGATCGCGGCCGCGGAGCCGACGCCCGAGCCGGCGCTGTAGCCGCCAGGCAGCCGACGGCCGCGAGGGCTCCCGGCTGCAAGGCGTTCACCGCGTAGGTCGCCCGTCGCCGGCCGAAGTCGGCGGCGGGCGCCCGCCGGGAGCCTGGCCGTCCCACGGCGCGGAGGGGCGCACCTCCCTCAGTCGGCGGAGCTAGTGGACGAGCTGCTGGCCGCCGTCGATGTCGTAGGTCGCGCCCGTGAGCGCCGTGTTCGTCATGAGGTGGACGGCGAGGGCGGCGATGTCGGCGGGGCCGACGACCCGCCCGATGGGCAGGGTCGCGCGGAGCTCCTCGCGGCGAGCGTCCAGCTGGTCGCCGAGGATCGCCGCCGAGAGCGGCGTGTCAACGAAGCCGGCCGCGATCATGTTGACGCGGATCGGCGCGATCTCGAGCGCGAGGTTCCTCGTCATCGCGGGACCCGCGGCCGTGAGCGCTGAGATGAGCGCGAAGCCCGGCGCCGTGGCGCGGCCACCGGTGCCGCCCATGAAGAGCAGGGTCCCGCCGGCGCGAACCCTGCCGACGGCGTTTCGCGCGACCTGCAGCGGGAGGAGGATGTGCGACTCCAGGTCGCGGCGCGCCGCGTCGAAGTCGAACTCCGCCAGCGGCGCGTAGTAGGGGCCGGGGCCCGTGAGCAGCACGTGGTCGATCGGCGTCGGGAGGTCGGCGAAGAACTCCCCGAGGCGGGCGAAGTCGGTGGCGTCGAAGGCCGCCGTGCGCCTGGCGCCGACCTCGCGCGCCGCCTTCTCGAGGCGCTCGCGGTTGCGCCCGGTGATGACGACCTCGGCCCCCTCGGCGCGCGCCAGGCGGGCCGTCTCGAGCCCGATGCCCGCGCTGCCGCCGATCACCACGACGGTCTGTCCGCTGAGCGCGCTCATCCCGCCTTCCTCTCGGCCGGCCCGCGTTGCGCGGCGATCGCCGCCCGCAGGGACTTGAGCGCGGCGGCGTGGATCCCCGAGAAGCTCGGGAAGGGCTGGATGGTGTCGTACACCACGGCGAGGGGGACGCGGGCGCGGATCGCGAGCGTGGCCTGCTGCAGCCACTCGCCGGCCTCGGGGCCGAGCCCGTAGGCGCCGACGAGGCGCTCGCCGTCGCTCAGCAGCGTCAGGAAGCCGCCCGCCTCGGCGTACGCGTGGGTGTAGGTCTGCATCCTCGGGATCTCGGCCAGGAGCGCCGTGCCGCTGAAGGCGGCCTCGACTGCGCCGACCGCCCCGGCCTCGGGGTCGGTGTAGGTGACGCGCGGAACGGCCTCGTAGTTGGCCGGGCGAGGCTCGCCGAGGATGTTCGCGGCGACGATGTCGCCCTCGTACTCGCCGACGTGGGTCAGCGGCCAGACGCCCGTGACGTCGCCGATCGCCCAGAGGCGCTCGCCCGCGCGCAGGTGGTCGTCCACCGGGATCCCCCGGGGGTCGGCTTCGACGCCGACCGTCTCGAGGCCGATCCCCTCCACCCGCGGGCGCCGGCCGGTGGCGACGAGCAGGCGGTCGCCGCGGACCTCGCGCCCGTCCTCGAGCTCCAGGACGACGTCGTCGCCGTCGCGGCGGGCCGCGGCCGCGTGGACGCCGACGTGGATCTCGATGCCGTCGCGGCGCAGGGCCTCGGCGAGCGCCTCGCCGAGCGGGGCGGGCTCGCGGCCGAGCACGTGCTCGGCGCCCTCCACCAGCGCCGCCTCGCCGCCCAGGCGCCGCACGACCTGGGCCAGCTCCAGGCCCGCCGGCCCGCCGCCCAGGACCACGAGGCGCCGGGGGACCTCCGTCATGCTCGTGGCCTCGCGGGTCCCCCAGAGCCCCGGGAGCTCGCGCAGGCCGGGGACGGGGGGGACGACGGGGTCGGCGCCGCACGCGACGACGACGTGCTCGGCCGTGTGGCGGACGCCGTCGACCTCCACGACGCCCCGGCCCGGCGAGGCGGCCGTTCCCGCGGATGAGCGCGATGCCCTGCTTGGCGAGCCAGCGCGCCTGGCCGGCGTCGGAGTGGTTCGAGACCATGTAGTCGCGCCAGGCGAACGCCGCCGCGACGTCCACCTCCGCGCTCGCCCCGACGTCGCGCGCGCCCTGCACGGCCTCGCCGGGCCGGAGGAGCGTCTTGGAGGGGATGCACGCCCAGTAGGAGCACTCGCCGCCGACCAGCTCACGCTCGACGACGGCGACGCGCAGGCCGCCCTCGGCCAGTGCGGCTGCGCAGTGCTCGCCGGGCGCGCCTCCCCCGAGCACGATCACGTCGTAGTCGGCGCTCACGTCGGGAGCTCCTCGCCCGACTGCTCCTTGATCATGTACTCCGCGTACCAGGAGGGCCAGTCCTCGTCGCGCTGCCCGGTGCGCTTCTCGTGCTCGCCGTGCGCGGCCTCCGCGCGCCGCAGCGCGCGCGGCGAGGTCGGCGATGGACGAGTAGGTCGTTCCGGCGGCGGCGTCGATCCGGCCGGGCAGCCGCGTCGTGATCTCCTGCAGCCACCACGTGTTGCCGTCGGGGTCGGTGAGGTCGGCGCGCGAGAAGTAGCTGCGGCGCTCGGGATCCAGGCCGCTGACCCGGCCCTCCGGGCCGATGTGCCAGAACTCGCCCAGCTCGACGCCTGCGGCTTGCAGCTCGTCCCGGATCGCCTCGAGGTCGTCGACGACCAGGTAGTTGTGCTGAGCCGAACCGGGCTCGGCCGTCGTGAGGTTCGCGCCGAACTGGACCGAGCATCCGGAGCCGGGCGGCGTGAGCTGGACCACGCCGGGCGGCGTGGCGTCGAGCCTCCACCCGAGGCTCACGTAGAAGTCCCTCGCGCGGTCGACGTCCGAGACGGGGATCACGACCACCTCGAGCTTCATGTCCGGCATCGCGCTCGACCTCCGTACATTGGGGATGGCCCGGTCGGCCCGACGGGTCACTGGACCTCGGGTTCGCGGATGGCGCCGCCACCGGGCACTGACGCGGGCGAGCTTCGCCGATCCGGCCGCCTCCCGCAATCGGCATGCGGCTCCCGAGGCCCGGCGCCGGCTCGCCTCGCCCGGGACCTCAGCCGAAGTCCATCCCCTCGGCCGAGCTCAGGGGCGCCGGGTCCGGGAGACGCACCATCCGGAAGGCGTTGAACAGCCCGACGAGACCGGCCAGGAACGGGATGAGCAGGGCCACCTGAAGGGCCAGCGGCCGCACGTCCGTGTTGATGCGGATGATCTCGTCCTGGATCTCCGGGGGCTGGCCGGCGAGCTGCTGCTCGAGCTGCGTGTTGCTCAGCACCTCCGCGTCGTCCTCCAGCGCCTGGGCGACCTGTTGCTGCTCGGCCGGCGGGAGCACGTCGCTGGCCTCCGCCTGCTGGGTGAAGGCGATCGAAAGCGTGGCCAGCATGATCGCGCCGGCGAAGGCCAGCCCGAACGACAGGCCGAAGGAGCCCGCCGCCGAGTTGACCCCCGCAGCCTCGCTGACCCGCTCCTCCGAGATGGGGGAGAGCGTGTAGTTGTTCAGCTGGGACACCAGGAGGCCGAGTCCCGTTCCCGCGATCATCAGCGGGACGATCAGGTACCAGCCGGAGTCCGCGCGGGGCACGATCGGGATGAGCAGCACCATCCCGAGCGTGAAGGTCCCGAACCCGAGGCGGATGATGCTGCTCGGGCGCCGTCCCCCCGCCTTCTTTCCGGCGAGCAGCGCCACCGCGAACATGCTGAGCGACAGGGGCGCCAGGGACAGGCCCGCCTCCAGCGCGTTGTACTCCAGCACCATCTGGAGGTAGATCGGCAGGGCGATCATGGTCCCGCCCAGGGCGATCTGCTGCAGCATCTGCTCGGAGACGCCGAGCCTGAAGGCATGCGACCTGAACAGGTCGGGGTCGAGCAGCGTCGGCCGGCCCTGCCGCTTGCGTCGCACGACCCAGTAGGCGAAGGAGCCCATCGCCACCGCGCCGGCCGCGAGCAGCGCGCCGACCGCCTCGCCGCCCTCCTGCCAGACCAGGATCCCCAGCACGATGCCGCCCATTCCGAGGACGGAGAGCGCCGCGCCGACGACGTCAACCCGCCGGGGGCCGGTGTAGGGCACGTCGTGGACGAGCTTGATGCCGAGCAGGACGACCGCGATCACGACGACCTCGAGCAGGAAGGCGACGCGCCACGACAGGTAGGTGGTGATGAAGCCGCCGAGCAGCGGCCCGACCGCCGCCGCGATCGCGGCCGCCGCCCCGACGAGGGCATACGCCCTCCGCTGGGCGGGCCCGCTGAAGTTCCCGTGGATGAGGGACTGCATCGCGGGCAGCAGGAGCGAGGCGCCCAGCCCGCCGACGATCGCCCAGACGATGAGGATCGCGATCAGGTTCTGAGCGAGGGCCATCGCCAGCGCGCCGGCGGCGTAGCCGAGCAGCCCCAGCACGTACGCCCGCTTGCGGCCGATGAGGTCGCCGACCTTGCTCCCGATGAGGATGAAGGCCGCCGAGACGAGGGCCTCGAGGGCGATCGCCGACTGGACGCCGCTGACGGTCGTGTCGAGGTCCTCCACCACCGCGCTGATCGAGACGTTCATCAGCGATGTGTCGACGACGAGCACGAACATCGCCATCGCCAAGAGGATCGCGAGGCGTGGGCTGGCCGCCCCGTCAGAGGAGGCGGTCTGGACCTCACCGGTCAGGCGCGACCTCCATCACGATGGCGGCGGCCAACGCTCGTCGTCGCGCAGGGCGCCGCCGCGCACCACCCGCACGCCCTGGGAGCCGATCGCGAGGTAGGGCGCCACCGCCGGCCGGCGCCAGCGCTCGTACTCGGCGAGCGCGCGGTCGGGGTCGTCGCGGTTCTGCCCGATCGCGATCGCCAGCGCCTGGGCGTCGGCCATGCCGAGCCCGCTGCCGATGCCGGCCTCCGGGTTCATCGCGTGCAGCGCCTCGCCGATCAGGGTCACGCCCGGGCGCCACCAGGTCTCGCAGCTGACCTCGGTGACCTCGCGGTAGCGGAGCTCCGTGACCGGCTCGACCGCCGTCGCCGCGCCGGGCAACAGGCGCAGGTAGGCCCGCTTGAACGCGTCGACGCCCGGCGCCAGCGCGGCATCCTCTCCGCCCTCGGGCCGCTCGATCTGCCAGCCGCCGGCGCTGCCGCCCGGCCAGTCGAGCAGCGTCAGCTGCCGCCCGTCGCTGGTGAACTCGATCAGGAACGCCTCGTCCGAGCGCACCGGGCTGCGGAAGCCGACGAAGGCCGTGTCCGAGAGCCTCAGGGTCGCCTCGATGCGGGCCAGCCCGCGCACCCGGGAGTGGGTGCCGTCGGCGCCGACCACGATGTCGGCCGGGATCTCGCGCTCGCCGCCCGGCCCGCGCACCAGGACGCCGGCCACCCGGTCGCCGTCGCGCAGGAGGTCGACGACCTCCTGCTCCCAGAGGAGCTCGAGCCCCTCGCGCAGGCGCTCCAGCACCAGCTGGCGCCCGACGCCGATCGCCACCGGGTGCCCGTTGCGGATCGGCGGGACGTCCCGGCCGGCGGCGCGGATCTCGTCCAGCAGGCCGATCTCCTCCAGCGCGTCGTAGGCCTGGAAGGGCAGCATGATCGGCCCCTCGACCACGACCGAGGAGGGCATCCGCTCCACCACCGTCGGGGCGACGCCCCGGTGCGCCAGCCCCCTGGCGAGGACCAGCCCGGCCATCCCGCCGCCCACGATCACGACCCGCATCGACGCCTCCCCCGGCGGTCGCGGTCACGAGACCGACCGATCGTAGTGCGCGGCGCCCGGGTCAGGGCAGCGGCGGGGGCGGGTCCTTCGCCACGACGGCCCCGATCGACCGGAAGAGGGCGTCGCCGCGATGGCCGGCGAGCTTCCTTCCGATCATCACCCGCGAGGGCCGGACGTGCTCGAAGGGGCGGGTCTACTCCGGCTCGTCGCCGAAGTCCATCGCCAGCCAGCGGTCCGGACGGGCGGTGTACAGGACCATGGTGCTCTCGGGGTCGCCGATCTCCGACGCCGCCAGCGCCTGGGAGGCCTCCTCGGGCATGAACGGGCGCCCGACGGCGAGGATCTGCTCGGTGCTTGGCGGCCGGTCGGTGCGCACCACGGTGCACTCGACGCTGACGTAGCGGTACACCCAGTCCGGGTGCTGGACGGTGAGCGTGAACCGCCCGCCGGCCCGCGCGATGAGCGTGGTCTTGCGCGAGGTGCGGCGCTGGGTGTCCGTGTAGAACGTGATGTCGCCGCCCGGCTCGTAGTGGTAGTGGATCGGGACGGCCAGCGGCGGGCGGTCGCCGCCTGAGGCCACGCTGATGATCGCCGTGCGCGGCTCGGCCAGGAAGGCCTCGCGCTCGCGCTCGGTCATCGATCGGGGCATCTCTCCTCCTCGGGGTCGTCCGGCTCGACGGTGTGACCCGGGGACGGAGCGAGACTCATCGGCGTCCCCGAGGGACGCGGCGATCAGCGGCTCTGGCGGAGCCCCTCGCGCTCGACGGCGGCCTCGAAGTACGCGAGCACGTCGGCGGGCACGGGGCCGGAGGGCGGGTCGAGGTCCATCTCGTCGAGACGGCGGGGCGGGATGGCGCGTGGGAGGCGGGCCGGGCGAGCCACCTGGAGGGTGTCGTCGTCGGCGAAGGCAAGCGATGAAGTCGTCATGGTGCGACCGATTCGCCGCCCGCGCGCGGGACCCTGCCGCGGCGCGTTTCCGGAGCCGCCTAGTGGTCCTCGAGGTGGATGAGGACCTCGGTGCCGGGCAGCGCGGCGCGCACCGCGCCCTTGACCCGGCCGCTCATCGCGTGACCGCGGCGCACGGTCGTGTCGGGCGGCACGACCATGTGCAGATCCACCAGGCGCTTGCTGCCGGCCCGTCGCCCTCGGAGGGCGTGGAAGCTGATGCCGTCCTCCTCGAAGCCGGCGAGGACGCCCTCGATGACCTCGATCTCGCTCTCGGGCAGGCTGCCGTCGAGCAGGACGTGCCCGGCTCGCCAGGCGAGCCTGACGCCGACGAGCATCACGTAGCCGGCGACGGCGAGGGCCACGACCGCGTCGAGGGCGGTCCAGCCGGTGAGTGCGACCAGGGCGAGGCCGGCGGCGGTGGCGCCGGAGGTCCAGACGTCAGAGGCGAGGTGGGCGGCGTCGCCCTCGATGGCGGGCGAGCCGGTCCGCCGCGCGACCCGCCGCAGCCGCAGCGCCACCAGCAGGTTGACGACGGCCGAGGCCGCCATCACCCCGACCGCCAGGTCGAGGTAGGCGATCTCCGGCGCGCCCGAGACCAGGCGCCGCACCGCCTCGGCGGCGACGGCGCCCCCGGCGGCGAGGACGAGGACGCCCTCGATGGCGGCCGCCAGGTTCTCGCTCTTCTCGTGGCCGTAGGGGTGGTCGGCGTCGGCGGGCCGTGCGGCGGCCCGCACGCCCGCGAAGGCGATGGCCGAGGCGATCAGGTCGCCGGCCGAGTTGGCCGCCTCGGAGAGCACGGCGACGGAGCCGGTCACCAGCCCGATCGCGAGCTTGACCGCCGTCAGGAGCGCGTTGGAGGCCACCGACAGCAGGGCGGCCGCGCGATTGCGCCGGGCGTCGTCGCTCATCGAGGCCGACGGTAGTGATTTAGCCTGTTGCTAAGTCAAGTCGCGCTCGCCCGCGGCGATCCGGCGCTAGCCGCGGCGAACTGCGGCCCAAGGCGTCCCTGCGCGGCGGGAGGACCACGAGGGGGACGGTTGGGCCTGTTCGATCGCGCGCCGCTGGTCAGGGGGGAGGTGGCCCTCTACGGCCCCCGCCGGGCGGCGGCGATGCTCCACCCCGGCGAGGGCCGCTGGCCGGAGCACGAGGCGGCCGACCGGCTCGCCCTGGGCGTCGGCGCCGCCGCCCTGGGCGCGTTCAACTCGAGCGAGCGCCGCTGGGAGGCCTACCGCGACGCGATGGCCCGCGCGGCGACCGAGATCGCGGCCGCCGAGGAGGGCCCGCTGCCGGGCGACATGGTGCCGCTGGATGGCCTGGGCGTGCCCGGGATGCTGGCGGTGGTCCCGTGGGAGGGACCCGGCCGGGAGCGCCTGATCACCGAGCTCATCGAAGCCCGCGGGGGCGTGGTGCCGAAGGTCGCCGAGGCGCCCGGGACCTCGGGCCCGGCCCGCGAGATCGCGGCCCTGACGCTGCTGGTGGCCCTCGCGGTCGACGCGAGCGCCGACGGGCGCCTCGCCCTGGCCCTCGGGGTGGAGGGCGTCGTGGCCTGGTTCCGCGAGTCCGACCGCCGGGCGCCGCCGCGCAACGCGCTCGCCTTCGCCCTCGACCACGCCAGGGGCCGCCTCGAGGCCGCCGGGCGGCCGCTGCCGCCCGGCCTCTAGCCCCTCCAGCCCCTCGGACGGCGCGCCCCGCCGTCAGGCGGAGCCGGGAGAGGGCGAATGGGTCTCCCCGGGGTCCCTACTCCTCCTTGCCGGCCGCGCGCGCCGCGGTCGCCATGTCGGAGATGTCGCGCACGACCTCCTCGTTGGCCAGCGTGGTCACGTCGCCGAGGTGGCGGTCCTCGGAGATGTCGCGCAGCAGGCGGCGCATGATCTTGCCCGAGCGCGTCTTCGGCAGGTCCTCGGTGAGCACGATCGACTGCGGCCGCGCGATGCCGCCGATCTTGGTGGCCACGTGCTGGCGCAGCTCGGCGATCAGGGCCTCGTCGCCGGTCACGTCGCCCTTGAGGGTCACGAAGGCGGCGATCGCCTGGCCGGTCGTCTCGTCGGCGCGCCCCACCACCGCGGCCTCGGCGACCTTGGGGTGGTTAACGAGGGCGCTCTCGATCTCGATGGTCGACAGGCGGTGCCCGGAGACGTTCATGACGTCGTCGATGCGCCCCAGGAGCCAGTAGTCGCCGTCGGCGTCGCGGCGGGCCCCGTCGCCGGCCAGATAGAGCCCTTGGTACTGGCTCCAGTAGGTCTCGACGAAGCGGTCGTCGTCGCCGTAGAGCGTCCGCAGCATCCCGGGCCAGGGCTCGCGCAGCACCAGGTAGCCGCCCTGGCCGAGCGGCACGCTCTCGCCGTTGGCGTCGACGACGTCGGCCGTGACCCCGGGGAGCGGCTTGGTGGCCGAGCCCGGCTTGAGGGTCGTCACGCCGGGCAGCGGGCTGATCATGATGTTGCCCGTCTCGGTCTGCCACCAGGTGTCGACCACCGGGCAGCGGTCGCCGCCGATGTGGGTGCGGTACCAGATCCAGGCCTCGGGGTTGATCGGCTCGCCCACCGATCCCAGGACGCGCAGCGAGCCCATGTCGTGGCGCTCGGTGTACTCGACGCCCCACTTCATGAAGGTGCGGATCGCCGTGGGGGCGCAGTAGAGGATCGTGACCCCGTAGCGCTCGACGATCGCCCACCAACGGTCCTTGTCGGGCGTGCCCGGCGCGCCCTCGTAGAGGACGCTCGTCGCGCCGTTGCTGAGCGGCCCGTAGACGATGTAGCTGTGGCCGGTGACCCAGCCGACGTCGGCGGCGCACCAGTAGACGTCGCCCTCGTGCAGGTCGAAGACCCAGCGGTGGGTCGCCGAGACGCCGGTCATGTAGCCGCCGGTCGTGTGCACGATGCCCTTCGGCTTCCCGGTCGTGCCCGACGTGTAGAGGACGTAGAGCAGGTGCTCGGCGTCAACCTGCTCGGGCTCGGCCTCCTTCGGCTGGTCGGCGACCAGCTCGTGGTACCAGACGTCCCGGCCCTCGACCCAGCCGATCTCGCTCTCGGTGCGCTGCACGACCACCGAGGTGGTCACGTCGGGGCAGCGCTCCAGGGCGGCGTCGGCGTTCTGCTTGAGCGGGATGACCTTGCCCGCCCGCCAGCCGCCGTCGGCGGTGATGAGGCAGGTGCAGCCGCAGTCGAGGATGCGGTCGGCCAGGCTGTCCGGCGAGAAGCCGCCGAACACGACCGTGTGCGGCGCCCCGATGCGCGCGCAGGCGAGCATGGCGACGACGATCTCCGGCACCATGCCCAGGTAGATCGCCACCCGGTCGCCCCGCGAGACCCCGCGCGACCGCAGCCCGTTCGCCAGCTGGCAGACGCGCTCGTAGAGGTCGCGGTAGGTGATCGCCATCTGCTCGCCCGGCTCGCCCTCCCAGTGGAAGGCGACCTGGTCGCCGCGGGTCTCGAGGTGGCGGTCGAGGCAGTTGACGCTCGCGTTGAGCGTGCCATCCGCGAACCAGCGGAAGAAGGGCGGGTTGGAGCGGTCGCACGCCTCGCCGGGCTCGCGGCTCCAGGTCAGGAGCGCCTTCGCCTGATCGAGCCAGAAGGCGTCGGGGTCCGCGGCCGCGGCGTCGTAGAGCTCGGCGGTGGCGATCGCGCTGGCGGCGATCTCGGGAGGCGGCGGAAAGCGCCTGTCCTCCAGCTCGAGGGAGGTGATCGTCGGGCCGTCGCTGCTCATGCGCTCAGCTCCTCGGGTGGGCCTCCGGGACGCGCGACATCGTATCCTCTGTGACGAGCGGCGGCGCCGCGCCGCAGGGTAGGTTTCGCGGCCATGGAGCTGCTCCAGGGCGAGAGGATCCTCTGGCAGGGGCGGCCGTCGTGGCGTGCCCAGCTCAGCTTCTTCGCCATCTGGATCCCGGTCGCGCTCATCCCGGTGATCATCGCGGGGATCGTGCGGGCGAACGACGGGGACACCGGGCTGCCCTACTGGCAGTGGCTGCTGATCTCGCTGCTGCTCGTCGTGCTGGTCGTCGTCGTCAACGTGCTCCGCCGCTACGCGACCTTCTACCAGGTGACCAACCAGCGCCTGCGGGTGCGGCGCGGCATCCTGTCGCGACAGGAGCAGACGGCGCGCTTCGAGCGGATCCAGAACGTGAGCGTCTCGCAGAGCCTGATGGACCGCGCCATGCGCGTCGGCGCGGTCGACTTCGACACCGCCGGCACCGGCGAGGCGTCGAGCCACTTCCGCTTCGAGGGCATCTCCGAGCCCCAGCGCCTGGTGCAGATCGTCCTGGAGAACACCACCGCCCAGGGAGAGCCAACGGTCCAGGGCCTCTGACATCCCCCGTTCGGGGGAGTGGCGCCCGCGCCGCCCGGCCGATGCAAGGGGTGCCAAACCGTCTCGCCCCAGGAGCCCGCCCCGTGCCGTCCACCGCGCCAGCCCGCCGCCGCAGCCGCGCCAAGCCGAAGCCCCCCCGCCCCCGCCCGGTGCTCGTGTCCGAGCTCCGGGGCCTCGGCGGCGTCGTGCTGGAGCAGGCGCTGCAGTTCCCCTCGGCCCGTCCTCCCGCGAGCCTCGTCGTCTGGGCCGGCCGGCTGGCCGCCGAGCTCGGCGCCCCGCCCGCCGACGCCCCCCCCACCTACCGCGACCTGATGGCCCGGATCGCGGAGATCCACCGCGACGCCCTGGCCAACCCGGGCCGCGCGACCGAGGCCCTGCCGCTCGCCGCCTGACCGGCCGAGGGCGGCCGTCGCCTATCCTGGGCGGCGATGCGCGCGGCACCGCGGCCGCTGCCGGTCGTCTTCCTGGGCGGGCCCGGCCTCGAGTACGAGGCGCACGCCCCGCCGCGCGCGCTCGCGCCCTGGGTGCACGCCGTCTGGCGGGTGCGCGCGAGCCGGCACGCCGAGCTGCGCATCCTTCCGGACGGCTGCATCGACCTGATCGGCGACGACGTCGTGGGCACGTTCACCGCGGCGGCCGTCATCCGCGTGGGCCCCGGGCACGAGGGGCACGGCATCCGCCTGCGCCCCGGGGCCTTCCCGGCGCTCTTCGGCGTGCCGGCCTCGGAGCTGCTCGACGAGGTCGTGCCGGCCGCCGAGCTCCTGGGCCGCCGCCCGCGCTCGCTGGCGGCCCTCGCGGCCGGCGCGGCGCCGCCCGACCCGCTGGCCGAGGCCGCCATCCGCGCCCGGGGGGCCGCCGCCCTCGCCCGCGAGAGCGGCTACAGCCCCCGCCATCTGCGCCGCCGCCTGCTGGCGGCGACCGGCCTGTCGCCGGCCCGCCTCGGGCGGATCGGCCGGATGCAGCGGGCGCTCAGCGGCGGGCGCGGCGAGAGCTGGGCCCGCACCGCCGTCGAGCACGGCTGGTACGACGAGGCCCACATGGCCAACGACGTCCGCGACCTGGCC
Organism: Miltoncostaeaceae bacterium; assembly: GCA_963808825.1. Taxonomy (GTDB): domain Bacteria; phylum Actinomycetota; class Thermoleophilia; order Miltoncostaeales; family Miltoncostaeaceae; genus DATAGF01. Next base: position 390,331 of record CAWEGW010000009.1, read on the forward strand.
GGCGCGACGCCCCACGCGCTGCTGGGCGGCCGTTCCCTCCAAGGCCGGGCGCCCGCCGCGGCGTAGCCTTTTCGGGGTGACCCCGGACGAGCTGCGCGGCTGGTGCCTCGGCAAGGTCGGCGCCGAGGAGACCTTCCCATTCAACGCGAGCACCTCGGTCTTCAAGGTCGGCGGGAAGATGTTCGCGCTCTCGGCCCTCTCGGACGAGCCCCTCCGGGTGAGCGTCAAGTGCGACCCCGACTACGCGGAGGAGCTGCGCGAGGCGCACGAGTCCATCATCCCCGGCTACCACCTCAACAAGCGCCACTGGATCACGGTGACGCTGGGCGGCGACGCCGACGACGACCTGGTGCGGACGCTCATCGCCGAGAGCCACGCCCTGGTCGCCCCGTGGCGCCGGCGCCGCCGGGGCGGCCGTGCGGCCGACGGGCTCACCGGTCACGCCCGCATCAACCGCGAGGTCTGGGACGGGCTCGCCGGCGAGTTCGTCGCGGACGGCGAGCGCAAGTGGGCGATGGACGACCCCGTGTGGGGCATCTGGAGGATCCCGGAGCGGGAGCTGGGGGTGCTGCCCGACGTCGCGGGCCTCGACGTCGTCGAGCTCGGGTGCGGGACCGCCTACTGGTCGGCCTGGCTCGCGCGCCGCGGCGCCCGCCCCACCGGCGTCAACAACTCCGCCCGGCAGCTCGAGACGGCCCGCCGCCTGCAGGGCGAGCACGGGCTGGCGTTCCCGCTCGTCCACGCCAGCGCGGAGGCGGTGCCCCTGCCGGACGGGAGCTTCGACCTGGCCTTCTCGGAGTACGGGGCCTGCCTCTGGTGCGACCCCGGGCTCTGGATCCCCGAGGCGGCGCGGCTGCTGCGCCCGGGCGGCATCCTGGTCTTCCTGACCCACACGCCGATCCTCATGCTCTGCATCCCGGAGTTCGACGGCTTCCCGACCGGCGACCGGCTGCTGCGGCCCTACTTCGGCATGCGCTGCTTCGACTGGCCCGACGACCCCTCCATCGAGTTCAACATGACCTACGGCGACTGGATCGCGGCGCTGCGCCGATCGGGCTTCGCCGTCGAGGCCCTGCACGAGCCCCAGGCGCCGGCCGACGGCGATCCCGGGCGCCACGACTACGTGACCGCCGACTGGTCCCACCGCTGGCCCCAGGAGGCGATCTGGGTGGCGCGCCTGCGCGCTGACGACTAGCCCGGCGGGGCTCCGCCGCCCTCCCGGCTGCCGGCGGGCGGGGACGCCGGCTCGAAGCCGCCGTCGGGCGACCTGGCCACCCGCGTCCCGCTCCACCCGCGCAGCGGGTGGGCCTCGGAGCGCAGCAGGCGCCGGCAGATCGCCCGCGCGATGAAGAAGCCGAGGATCGGGATGACCACGGCCGCGATCCTCCAGAACCAGATCTGGAGCTCGTAGGAGATCCCGAAGGACACGTAGATCCGGTCCGCGGAGCCCGCGATCTGGACCATCGTCACCTGCAGCAGCAGGGCCACACCCAGCCCGGTGCGGAACGGCGCGTCGCGCGGCCGCTGGACCAGGTGGTGCGGGGCGCGGTCCCCGCTGAAGCGGCGCTCGAGCGACGGCCAGGCGAACAGGATCGAGAAGACGATCATCGGATAGAGGATCCCGCCCCAGAAGGGGTTGGGGATGGGCGTGTAGCCGCTGACCGTCCACTCCCAGTTGGGCATCAGCCGCAGCGCCCCGATCAGCCAGCCGAAGTAGTAGTCGGGCTGGGCCCCGTTGGTCCCGAGCCAGGGCTGGTAGACGCCGTACTGCCAGATCGGGTTGATCTGGATCAGCCCGCCGAGCAGCAGCAGCACTCCGGCCGTCGCGAAGAAGAGGCCACCCGAGCGCATGACGTAGCCCGGGAAGGCCGGCGAGCCGATCACGTTGCGCTCCTGGCGGCCCGGACCGGCGAACTGGGTGTGGCGGTGGCGGACGATCATGTACAGGTGCAGGCCGATGAGGGCGAAGATCAGGATCGGCAGGATGAAGATGTGGGCGGCGTAGAGGCGCGAGATGAACTCCTCGCCGCCCGGGAACTCGCCGCCCCAGACCAGCTGGGCGAGCCAGCCGCCGATGATCGGGAAGGCGGCCAGCACCGAGTAGCCGATCGCCAGCCCCATGCCCGAGAGCAGGTCGTCGGGCAGGGAGTAGCCGGCGAAGCCCTCGACCAGCGCGAGCAGCGCGAGCGTGATCCCGACCATCCAGTTGAGGTCGCGCGGCCGGCGGAAGGCGCCGGTGAAGAAGATGCGGAGCATGTGGACGACGATCGCCGCCACGAACACCAGCGCCGCCCAGTGGTGCGTCTGGCGGATCAGCAGGCCGGCCTTCACGTCGAGCGAGATCTCGACGGCCGAGCGGTAGGCCTCGGAGACCTCCTGGCCCTGGAGCGGCGCGTACGAGCCGTCGTAGATCACCTGGGCGGTGCTCGGCTCGAAGAAGAAGGTCAGGTAGACGCCCGTCCCCACCAGGATGAGGAAGCAGTAGAGGGCGATCTCCCCGAAGAGGAAGGTCCAGTGGTCGGGGAAGACGTAGCGGAAGCCGCGCGACAGCAGCGCGCCCGAGCCCGCGCGGTCGTCGAGGAAGCGGCCGAGGCGGGCGAAGATCACGTCTTGCGCACCGTCAGGTAGGAGGGCCCGGGCTTGTCGCTGAGCGGCCCGGCGGCGGTGAGGATGCCGTCGTCGCCGATCTTCAGCGGGAGCTGGGGAAGGTCGCGCCCGGCCGGGCCGAAGATCACCTTGCCGCGGTTGCGGACGTCGAAGGTCGAGTAGTGGCAGGGGCAGACCAGCGCCGGGCTGGGGGCCTCGGGCGGGAAGAGCGGCGTGCGGTAGAGGGCGATCGCGCAGCCCGCGTGGGTGCAGATGCGCGAGAAGGCCAGGATGCCGCGGGGGGCGATCGCCTGCTGCTCCGGGTCGAGGTCGTCCTCGCCCTCGGGCAGTCGCAGCACCACGACCGGCGAGGCCAGCTCGCGCTTGTCGGCGCCCTCGGGGAAGGCGGCCGTGAAGGCGCCCTGCTCCAGCAGGTCGGCCGGGATCGGCCGGCCCTCGTCGTCGACGAGGCGCACGCCGTCCTTCCAGGGCAGCTCGTCGTAGCTCTCGCCCAGCTCGAAGGGGCCGAGCGACCCCAGCGGGACGATCAGGGCGCCGCCGATCGCCGCCCCCGCGGCGCCGGCCGCGCCGAAGAGCAGCTTGCGCCGCGAGATGCCGCCGACGGCGTCCTCGACCTTCTCCTCCACCTCGGCCTCGGCGACCTCGTCGGCCGCCATGGGGCGCTCCTCGACGACCTTCTGCGCCGGGTAGAGGCGCAGGCCGGCCACGATCATGGCCCCGGCCACGCCGAGGAAGGCGAGGCCGAAGGCGATGCCCAGGAGCTGGGTGTCGTCGGTGACGATGTAGACCACGATGGCCGCGACGCCGGCGAGCGCCGCCAGGCCCAGGAAGGCGGCCGTCGCAAGCTCGGCCCGGTCGCGGGCGCGACGCTCCTCGGGCGGGGGCGGCGGTGCGCTCACTCGCCCCGCTCCCCGAGCAGGCGCGACACCAGCAGCAGGGCGAGGAGCCCGATGAAGAAGGCCACCATGCCCTCGGGGATCGGCCCGATCCCCCCGAGGTCCCAGCCGCCCGCGTTGTCGGGCTCCTTGGTCTTCTCGACGTAGGCCACGATGGAGTCGAGCTCCTTCTGGTCGATCAGCTTCTCGTCGAACCACGGCATCACGTAGGGCCCGATGCGGATGGCCTCCGCGATCTGCACCTGGGTCGCCTCGTCCAGCGACGGCGCCACCGCCCCGGTGACCACGCCGCCCTTGGCGAGCTTGCCGTGGCAGCCGGCGCAGAAGAGCGTGAAGAGCCGCTCGCCCTCGCTCAGGTCGCCCGCCTCCGGGTTGACGGTGGGGATGTCCGGGCCGCCGAGCGAGCCGACGTAGGCGATCAGCGCCTGGATCTCGTCCTCCTCGTAGAGGGGCTTGTTCGTGAGCGGGGGCTCGCCCGGCACGGCCAGCGGCATGCGCCCGGTGCGGAGGTAGAAGTCAGCCGACTGGGCGCCCACGCCGTGCAGGTCGGGCGCTCGGTCGGTCCCCTCGGCCTCCTGGCCGTGGCAGCTCGCGCAGCCCTCGACGAACAGGGTGCGGCCCTTGTTGACCTCCATGACCGCCTCGCCGCGCTCGACCGCCGAGGGGTCGGGGGCCGTCTGGCCGTGGGCGGCGGCCGGCAACAGGCAGGCGCCGGCGACGGCGGCCAGGAGGAGCAGGCGCCTCACCGGGCCGCCTCGCCGGCGCGGGCGACCCGCTCCTCGCGCAGGATCCAGCTCCACGAGACCGCGAGGGCGGCGATGCCGAGCGGCGCCATCGCGGCCAGCATGACGCCGACGGCGGTCGTCTCCCCGCGGGCCATCAGCCAGACCACCGTGAGGTCGGCGGCGGGCATCGCCAGGAAGAGGTAGAGGCTGGCGGTCGCGCCGCGCAGCCGCGGCATCACCTGCCCGTGGCCGAGCACCGGCAGCCAGAAGAGCACGCCGGCGGCGAGCAGCACCAGGTGCAGGCCGAGGTGGGGGAGGCCGGTGAGGTGATGCTGCGTCCCGGCGATCACCAGCGCCGCCCAGTGGACGGCGATGAAGGCGGCCCAGGCGGCGTAGGGCGCGGCGGGCGAGCCGAGCGGGCTGTGCCGCAGCGCGCCGACCACGCCGCGCCGCCGCGCCGGTGACAGCGGGCGCAGGGCCACGCCGAGCGGGAAGGCGAGCACGAGCAGGGGCGCCGCCACGAGGGCGACCAGGGCGTGCGAGACGATGTGGCCCTCGATCGAGTCGGCCGGCAGCAGGATCGCGGCCTCGAGGGCCGCGAGGCCGGCGACGAAGGCCAGAGCGCGCAGCCTCATCCTGCGCTCCCACCCGCGCCCCGCCGCGCGGCGAGGTACTCGCGGACGACCCCGCCGGCCCCGAGGACGAGGACCCCGGCGCCGAGCAGGTAGAGCCACTGGCCGAAGATCAGGCCCGTCGCCACCATGACGACCCCGACCGCGACCATGACCGTCGCGTAGCTGTTCTCCGGCAGCAGGCGCACGCGCTCGTGCGGGGGCCGCGCCAGCAGCAGGCCGCCGAGTACGAGGATCACGGCGCCGGCGCCGATGGCCAGGCCGAACTGCAGCCCGTCCAGGTCGAAGATCGGCTGGATCACGGCGAGGACCGCGAGGAGCACTCCCCAGAGCGCCACGTAGGCCCAGCCGGCGCTCACGGCCTGGCCTCCGCGACAGGCGGCCCGATGCGCTGGTCGAGCACCGGCGTCTCGGAGGTGATGGGGGGCAGCGGGCCGCGGAAGTTCTCGGCCGGCGGCGGCGACGAGGTCGCCCACTCGAGGGTGAAGCCGCCCCACGGGTCCGCCGTGGTGGCGCGGCGGTCCAGCAGCGACAGGATCACGTTGACGATGAAGATGATGACGGCCACCGTCAGCACGAAGCCCCCGATGGTGGACGCCATGTTCACGCCCTCCAGCAGCCCGGTCGCGGGGTAGTCGGCGACCCGCCGCGGCATGCCGTCCCACCCGGCGATGAACTGGGGGAAGAAGGTCAGGTTGAAGCCCAGGACCATCAGCCAGAAGTGGAGCTTGCCGAGGCCGTCGCGCAGCACCAGCCCGGTCATCTTGGGGAACCAGTAGTAGGCGGCCGCGAAGGCCCCGAACAGCGCCCCGCCGAAGGCCGTGTAGTGGAAGTGGGCCACGACGAAGTAGCTGTCGTGCAGCTGGTAGTCGAGGGCGGGGGCGCCGAGCATGATCCCGGTCAGGCCGCCGATGAGGAACTGTATGGCGAATGCCAGGGCGAACAGCATCGGCGTCGACAGGCGTATGGAGCCGCGCCACAGCGTCGCCCCGATGCCCAGGTACTCGATCCCGGCCGGCACCAGCAGCAGCGTCGACGTGAGGGCGAAGTACTTGTTGTTCGACTGGCCCGTCGTGAACATGTGGTGGGCCCAGACGCTCATCGACAGGGCCGTGAAGGCCAGCAGCGCGAAGGTCAGGGTCCGGTAGCCCCAGAGGCGCCGCCCCGAGAAGACGGCGACCACCTCGGCCACCACCCCGAGGAAGGGGAAGAACCACACGTAGACGACCGGGTGGCCGTAGAACCAGAACAGGTTCTGGAAGGAGATCGGCCCGCTCGCGCCGTCGAAGATGCCGGCCCCGTGGCGGTCCGCCAGCAGCATGATCATCGCGGCGATGAGGACCGGGAAGGTCATCACGACCATCAGGCAGGTCACGAGCATCGTCCAGCAGAAGACCGGGATGCGGAGCATGGTCATGCCGGGCGCCCGCAGGCGCAGGATGGTCGCGAGCGTTGCGGCCGCGAACAGGAGGCCGCCGGTCGTCGCGAAGACGATGCCGAGCAGGAACATGTCCATGCCGGTGCCGGGGGTGTTGATCGCGTCCGACAGGGGCACGTAGGCCGTCCATCCGGCCTTCCCGGGCCCGTCCTCGGTCAGCCAGGCGGCCTGCATGATCACGCCGCCGATGACGTAGAGCCAGAAGCCGAAGAGCACCAGCCGCGGCCACATGATCTGCGAGGCGCCCACCATCAGCGGGACCATGTAGACGCCGAGCGCCAGCGCCACCGGCGTCACGAAGAGGTAGACGATGCCCGCCCCGTGCATGGTGAAGGCCTCGTTGTAGGTGTCGCGCGAGAGCACCTGCTCGCCGGGCCGGGCGAGCTCCAGCCGCACCAGCAGCGCGTTGGCCCCGCTGACGACGAAGAAGACCAGCCCCGCCGCCATCGACATCAGGGCGATCCGCTTGTGGTCGGCGGCGGCGAGCCAGCCGTAGAGGCCGCCGGCGGGCTGGCGGAGGGTGGTCGTCGTCACGACGCCGCCTTCTGCTGGTCGAGCCAGCGCTGGAACTCGTCGGGCGGCAGGGCGTTGACCTCGAAGCGCATGATCGTGTGGTCGAGGCCGCAGAACTCGGCGCAGATGCCCTCGTGGCGGCCGGCGTCGTCGAAGCGCAGGTCGAACTCGGTCGTACGCTTGGGGAATGCGTCGCGCTTGAACTTCGTGTAGGGGATCCAGAACGAGTGGATGACGTCGTTCGAGCGCAGCGTGAAGCGCACGGTCGTCTCGGTCGGGACGGTGAGGGTCGGGTACTCGCCCTCGACGCCCTCGATCCGGACGCCCTCGTCGCGGTAGCTGAAGGCCCACTGCCACTTGAAGGCCGTGACGTTGACCGTGAGGCCCGGGTTCGCCGAGAGCGCGTCCACCCGGTCCGTGGCACGCAGGCTGACGGTGATCAGGACGGCGGCGACCACGGCGAGGAGGGCGGCGTAGACGAGCTCCCAGCGCCAGCGGTCCGAGGGCTGCGGCGGCTCCTCGCCCGCCTCGCCGCGGCGCCGTCGGAAGCGGACGACGATGAGGATGTAGGCCAGCAGGATGACCGCGAACACCGCAGCCGCGATCGGCGCGTAGATCGAGAAGAGATCCTGGAACTCATCCCGAGGCAGAGCTCACCCCTCTCCCGCCGGCACTGACCCGCGCGCTGCAGGCGCGAACCTACCGGGCGCCATTCGACAGCGGCAAGGCGATACCCCTTCTATGGCGGCGGCACGCGCCGATCGGGGATGTTGATGAGGCGCTCGGCGGTTGCGGGATGGCGCACGGTCGCCGCCGCGCTAGGTCAGCTCCAGGTGCCCCCCGAACTGCAGCCGCATCGCCGACAGGAGCCGGTCGGCGAAGTGCGACTCGCCGCGGGACGAGAAGCGCGCGTAGAGGGCCGCCGACAACACGGGGACGGGGACGCCCTCGTCGATGCCCGCGTGGATGGTCCAGCGCCCCTCGCCCGAGTCGGAGACGCGGCCGCTGAGGTCGGTGAGCGTCGGGTCGGTGGCCAGGGCGGCGGCGGTGAGGTCGAGGAGCCAGGACGCCACCACGCTGCCCCGCCGCCAGACCTCGGCGACCTCGGGCACGTCGATGTCGTAGCGGTAGTACTCGGGGTGCTCCAGCGGCGCGATCTCGGCGCTGGCCTGCACCTCCTCGGAGCCGATGTTGGCCCGGTGGAGCACGTTCAGGCCCTCGGCGTACGCGGCCATGATGCCGTACTCGATGCCGTTGTGGACCATCTTCACGAAGTGGCCCGCGCCGGACGGCCCGCAGTGGAGGTAGCCGTGCTGGGCGGTCCCGCCCGGCTTGCGGCCCGGCGTCGGGGGGGCCTCGTCCTCGCCGGGCGCGATCGAGCGGAAGATCGGGTCGAGGCGCGTCACCGGCTCCTCCTCGCCCCCGATCATCAGGCAGAAGCCCCGCTCGAGCCCGAAGACGCCGCCGCTGGTGCCGCAGTCGATGTAGTGGATGCCCTTGGGCTTCAGCTTCTCGGCGCGGGCCATGTCGTCGCGGTAGTAGCTGTTGCCGCCGTCGATGATGACGTCATCGGCCTCCATCAGCCCGGCGAGGTCGTCCACCACCCTGCCGGTGATCGAGGCGGGGATCATGACCCAGGCGGCCCGCGGCGGGGCCAGCTTGGCGACCAGGTCCTCGAGCGACGACGCGCCGGTGGCCCCGGCGTCGGCGAGCTGCTTCACGGCGTCCGGGCTCGTGTCGTAGACGACGCAGTCGTGCCCGTCGCGCATGAGCCGCTGCACCAGGCCGTTCCCCATCCGGCCGAGGCCGATCATCCCGAGCTGCGCCATCGCTCCTCCTCCTGCTCCGTTAGCTGTCGCGGGCCGTGCGGTAGCGCCGGATCAGCGCGTTGGTTGACGAGTCGTGGGAGAGCTCGGGCTCGTCCTCGCTCTCGAGCTCGGCCACGATGCGGGTCGCGAGCACCTTCCCCAGCTCCACCCCCCACTGGTCGAAGGAGTTGATCCCCCAGATCGTGCCCTGGGTGAAGACGCTGTGCTCGTAGAGCGCGACCAGCGCCCCGAGGATCGCCGGCGTCAGGCGGTCGGCGAGGATCGTGTTGGTCGGACGGTCGCCCGGGAAGACCCGGTGCGGCACCCGCCAGGGCTCGGTCTCCTCCGCCGCGACCTCCTCGTGGGTCTTGCCGAAGGCGAGCGCCTCGGTCTGGGCGAAGACGTTCGCCATCAGCAGGTCGTGGTGGCGGCCGAGCGGCACGAGGCTGTGCGCGAAGCCGATGAAGTCGGCCGGGATCAGCTTCGTCCCCTGGTGGATCAGCTGGTAGAAGGAGTGCTGGCCGTTGGTGCCGGGCTCGCCCCAGTAGACGGCGCCGGTCTCGTAGTCCACCCGGGCGCCGTCGAGGGTCACCGACTTGCCGTTCGACTCCATCGTGAGCTGCTGCAGGTAGGCCGGGAAGCGCTTGAGGTACTGGGCGTAGGGCAGCACGGCCGCCGTCTGGGCGCCGAAGAAGTCGCCGTACCAGACCGCCAGCAGCCCCATCAGCACCGGCAGGTTGCGCTCGAACGGCGTCGTGCGGAAGTGCTCGTCCATCTCGTGGAAGCCGGCGAGCATCTCGTGGAACGCGTTCGGGCCGACGGCGATCATCGTGGAGAGCCCGATCGCCGAGTCCATCGAGTAGCGCCCGCCGACCCAGTCCCAGAAGCCGAACATGTTCGCCGGGTCGATGCCGAACTCGCGCACGCCGGCCTCGTTGGTCGAGACGGCCACGAAATGGCGCGCGACGGCCGACTCGTCGCCCAGCGCCGCCAGCGCCCAGTCCCGGGCGGTGTGGGCGTTGGTCATCGTCTCGAGGGTCGTGAAGGTCTTGGACGAGACGATGAAGAGCGTCTCGGCCGGGTCGAGGTCGCGGGTCGCCTCGGCGAAGTCGACGCCGTCGACGTTGGAGACGAAGCGGAAGGTCATGTCGCGCCGCGAGTAGAAGCGCAGCGCCTCGTAGGCCATCACCGGGCCCAGGTCCGAGCCGCCGATGCCGATGTTGACGACGTTGCGGATCGGCCGGCCGGTGGCGCCGGTCCAGTCGCCGGAGCGGACCCGGTCGGCGAAGGCCGACATGCGGTCGAGCACCTCGTGCACCTCGGGGACGACGTCGGCGCCGTCCACCACGATGCGCGTCCCCCGCGGCGCCCGGAGGGCGACGTGGAGCACCGCCCGCCCCTCGGTCACGTTGATCTTCTCGCCCGAGAACATGGCGTCGATGCGCTCGCGCAGGCCGCACTCGGCGGCGAGGTCGAGCAGGAGCGCCATGGTCTCGTCGGTGACGCGGTTCTTGGAGTAGTCGAGGAAGAGCCCCGCCCCCTCGGCGGTCAGGCGCTCGCCGCGGCCGGGGTCCTCCGCGAAGAGCTCGCGCAGGTGGTGGCGGGCGATCAGCGCGTGGTGCCCCTCGAGCGCCCGCCAGGCGGGGCGGCTGCGCAGCGGCGCGCTCACCGGCTGCCCGCGAGGGCCGCCGACCGCTCCTCGATCGTCTTCAGCAGCTCGTCCCAGGAGCCCACGAACGAGTCGGCGCCCTCGCTCTGCAGGCGGGCGGCGAGCGCGTCGAGGTCGGCGCCGCCGGCGGTGAAGCCGTCGATGACCTCCTGGGCACCGGCCCCGTCGGCGGGCAGGAAGTCGGTCACCTCGCCGTGGTCGCCGAAGGCGAGCAGGGTCTTCTCGGGCATGGTGTTGATCGTGAAGGGCGCCGCGAGCGCGCGGACGTAGAGCACGTCCGACGCCTCCGGGTCCTTCGTGCCCGTGCTGGCCCACAGGAGCCGCTGCGGCTGGGCGCCCTCGTTGGCCAGGCGGCTCCAGCGGGGCGCGTCGAGCAGCTCCCGGTAGGCGGCGTAGGTCAGCTTGGCCGCGGCGATGCCGAGTGCGTTGCGCAGGTCCGCGGGGCCGGCCTTCGCCTCGGGCGACGTGTCCCAGCGGCTCACGAAGACCGACGCCACGGATCCCACCGCCGGGTCCAGGCCCGAGTCGATGCGCCGCTCGACGCCGCGCATGTAGGCGTCGGCCGCCGCGAGGTACTGCTCGCGGCTGAAGAGCAGCGTCACGTTCACCGGGACGCCGGCGAAGATCGCCTCCTCGATGGCCGTGAGGCCCTCGGGCGTGCCCGGGATCTTGATGAAGAGGTTGGGCCGGCCGGCGCGGGCGGAGAGGTCCCTCGCCGCGGCCAGGGTGCTCTCGGGGTCGCGGGCCAGCCGGGGCGAGACCTCCAGCGACACCCACCCGTCGATGCCGTTGGTCCGGTCCCAGATCGGCCGGAAGTGGTCGGCCGCCCCCTGGAGGTCCTCGATCGCCAGCCGGAAGAAGTTCTCCTCGGCCGGCAGGCCCTCCTCGGCCCCGGCGCGGATGGCGTCGTCGTACGAGCGCGAGTTGCGGAAGGCGTGGTCGAAGATCGTGGGGTTGGAGGTCAGGCCGGTGATCCCGAGCTCGTCGATGTAGGACCGCAACGTCCCGTCCGCCAGGAGGTCGCGGGTGATGTTGTCGAGCCACAGGCTCTGGCCCGCCTGGTGCAGCTGCTGGGTGGGCTTCACGGCGTCTCCGTTTGTCGCGCGGGTGGGTGGGTGCGGTGTGGGGTCACGACGGGGCCCAGGGGCCGCGCCAGCCCCCGTGTCCGGCCGTCAGCTCGTCGGCGGCCGCCGGCCCCGTCGAGCCCGGCGCGTAGAGCTGGACCGGCGGCGGCGCGTCCAGCAGCGGCTGCATCACCCGCCACTCCTCCTCGACGCCCTCCTGGCGCATGAAGCGGGTGCTGTCGCCCTCCATCGCGGCGCTCAGCAGCACCTCGTAGGGGGTTGGGCCCTCGCCGCCCTCCTCGGCGAACTGCATGTCGAGCGTGATCGGCTCGGGCCCGTCGGCGTCGGCCCGCCGGGCGTCGAGCCGCAGGCGGATCCCCGTGGCCGGGTCGATGCGGATGACGAGCTGGTCGGGCTCGGGCCTGCGCTCCCCGGCGCGCACGAAGCCCTTCAGCGGAGGGGGGCGCCGGAACACGATCCGCGCCTCGGTCTCCTTGGCGGGCAGGCGCTTGCCGGTGCGGATGAAGAAGGGCACGCCCCACCAGCGCCAGTTGTCCACCTCCAGCCGCAGCGCCGCGTAGGTCTCGGTGGACGAGTCCGGGGCCACGCCCTCGACCGCGCGGTAGCCCTCGTACTGGCCCCGCACGTAGCGGGACGGGTCGGCCGGCGCCATGGCGCGGAAGCAGGTCAGCACGGCCCCCTTGAGCGAGGCCGCGTCCCGGGCCGCCGGCGGCTCCATCGCGACCGACGCGAGCACCTGCATGAGGTGGTTGACCACCACGTCCCGCAGCGCGCCCACCGGGTCGTAGAAGTGGCCGCGATCCTCCACGCCGACGCTCTCCGCCATGGTGATCTGCACGCAATCGACGTAGTTCCGGTTCCAGACCGGCTCCAGCATCATGTTGGCGAGGCGCAGGTAGAGGATCTCCTCGAGCCCCATCTTCCCGAGGAAGTGGTCGATGCGGAAGATCTGGGACTCGTCCAGGTGCGCCTGAAGCTGCGCGGCGAGCGAGCGGGCCGAGGCGAGGTCATGCCCGAAGGGCTTCTCGACGACCACGCGGGCCCCGGACGTGAGGCCCGCCCCGGCGAGGCCCGCGACCACGGTGCCGAACAGCGAGGGCGGGATCTCGAGGTAGAAGACCGGCGAGCGGGCGCCGCCGAGGGCCGCCGCCACGCGCCCGTACGTCGCCGCGTCGGCGAAGTCGCCCTGGACGTACGACAGGCGCCCGGCGAGCCGGCCGAAGACGGCATCGTCGACCGTCTCGCCCGCCGCGGCGATCGCCTCGCGGGCGTGGTCGCGCAGCCGGTTGACGGTCCAGTCGTCGAACGCGACCCCGACCACGGGGCAGCGCAGCAGGCCGCGCCGCTCCAGGCGGTACAGGGAGGGCAGGGTCATCTTGGTCGCGAGGTCGCCGGTGATCCCGAAGATCCCGAGCACGTCGGCCGGCTGCGGGCCGGCAGGACCTTCCCGTTGTCCCCGTGCGGTCAGTGGCCCGTCCCGGTTCGCGGCGCGAGGATGCTACCCGCTCGGCTCGGGGTGGCGCCAGCCGGGAATCAGGTGCGCGGCGCCGGCCCCCGTTCCCGGGCGTCCTCGCGCCGGCGCGGCAGCGCGGCTCGCACGGCGGTCGCGACCCGGCCCGGCCCGGGCCGGGGCTCGCGCACCAGCCACGCCGAGATCGCGGCCGCGGGCAGGACCACCGCCAGTCCGCCGGCGATGTCGAGGATGAAGTGGTTGCCCGTCACGACGATCGAGGTCGCGACAAGCAGGGGGTACGCCACCCCGAGCGCCTTGGTCCACAGCCACGGCGTCAGCTTGATCAGCGCCCACGCGACGACCGGCGCCATGCCCACGTGCAGGCTCGGCATCGCCGCGACCGGGTTGTAGAAGGCGCGGATGAACTCCGAGTCGAGCTGGAAGAAGGTCTGGCTGCTGACCGTGTCCGTGAAGCCCGACGCGAGCAGGCGCGGCGGGGCGACGGGCTGCAGGGCGTACCAGATCACGCCGGCGGTCCAGGAGAGGATCGCCATGTTGCGGAGGAAGGCGTAGGAGCCGCGGGCGTACCGGTAGACCAGGAAGAGCGTCAGCGGGAGCACGATCACCTGGCTGACCACGTAGAACGCGTTCCAGAACGGCATGCCCAGATGGTTGTCGACGAAGAACCGCTGCAGATCCGGCTCGACGTAGATCCCGAGCGACTTCTCGAAGTCGATCAGGGATGCGGCGGCGCGCCGGCCCTCCTCCAGCGAGCCGCCCCAGACGCCCTTCACCAGGCTGTAGAGCCCGTAGGCGGCGAGCGCGATGAGCGCCTCGCGCCAGCCGCTGCCGACCGAGGCGGCGGCCCGCCGCGCGCGGTGCCCGGCCGCGGCCAGGCGGGCGCCATCGGCGCGCGCGGACGCGACCCAGGCCCACCAGAGCCCCCCGGCCCGCTCACGCTGTTGATGCAGCCGCTGTCGACGCAGCACCAGATGATCCCCCGGAAGGGTCCTGAGGCGCCGGATCGTAACATCGGTCACGCGGACGAGCCCAATCCGAAGCGGGAGTTTTGCTCGCCTTTGTCCTGATCACCTCGGCGGCCCTGTCCGCCAACCTGGGCGTGGTGCTCACGGCCCTCGCCGCGCGGCGCGAGTCCCCGAGCCAGTCGCTGCGCATCGGGCTGCTGGTCAGCCTGGTCAAGCGGCCGCTCTGGCGGTGGGCCGCGGCCCTCGACCTGGGCGGCTGGGCGCTCAAGACCGCGGCCCTCCTGGTCGCGCCGCTCACGATCGTCGCCCCCGCCATGTCGCTGGGGCTCTTCGTGCTGGTCGTCTTCTCGGCGATCGTGCTGAAGGAGAAGCCGCGCGTGCCCACGCTGATCGGCATCGCCCTGCTGGCCGGGGGCGTCGCCCTGGTGGCGCTGCACTCGCCGCCGCGCGAGGTCTCGATCGCCGGCCCCGTGCCCTGGGTGATCTGCGCCGGGCTGCTGCTGTCGGGCGCGTTGTGGGTCTTCGTCGCCCGCGCCCGCGGCCTCTCGATCGACGTGCGCGTGATGGCGCTCTCGTGCGGCTGCGCCTGGGCGCTCAACGGCATCCTCTCCAAGCTGATGGCCGACTCCATCGACACCTCGCGCTGGGCGCTCTTCGGGCTCGCGCTCGCGAGCGCCTTCTCGGTCGGAGCGCTCGGCTACCTGGCCAAGACCAGCGCCCTCCAGGCCGGTGAGGCCACGACCGTCGAGTCGATCGTCGGCGTGGTCAACACGCTGGTGCCGGTGGCGCTGGCGCCGGTGCTGTTCGGCGAGGACTGGCCCACCGAGCCGGCGCGCGCAGCCCAGCTCACGGTGGGCCTGGTGCTGGTGGGCGTCGGCGTCTGGCTGCTGACCCACACGACCACCCGCTCGCTGGAGCGCGCCCGCGAGGTCCCGGGCGAGGAGCCTCAGTGGGTGCTCAAGTAGCTCCCGCCAGGGCGTGCCGAGCGGCGGCGATGCCGCTTCGCACGGCCCCCTCCATGGTCGCCGGCCAGCCGGTGGCGGTCCAGGCGCCGGCCAGCGCCACCCCGCGGACCGGGGTCGCCACCCACGGCCGGCGGGCGGCCTGCCCGGGGGCCTGGGCGAAGGTCGCCTGCGGCTCCTTGACCACCGCGGTCGCCAGGGCCTCCGCGGCGCGGGCGCGGGGCAGCAGCTCCTCGAGCTCGGCGCGCATGCGCGCGGCCAGCTCGGCGCGCGGCACCTCGACCTCGTCGCGGGCGCCGGAGATCGAGATCGCCAGGTGGTGCGACGACCCGTCGCCGCCGCCCATGACGGTGCGGTTGAAGATCCACTGGACCGGGCTGTCCACCACGGCGGTGAAGGGCTCGTCCATCACCGGGCGGTCGTACCAGACGTGCACGTTCACGATCGGCGACGCGCCGAGCTCCGGGTCGGCCGGCAGCGCCTCCGGGAAGACGGCGCTCGCGCGGCCGGGCGGCATCGCCAGGACGACGGCGTCGGCCGGGAGGGTCGCGCCGTCGGCGAGCGACACGGCGCCGGGGCGGACCTCCGCCGCCGCCGCGCCCGTCGCGACGCGCCCCCCACGCGCCGCCAGGAAGTCGCGGGCGGCGGGGTCGACCAGCCGCGTGAGGCCGACCCGCGACCAGCCGATCGCCGAGCCGTGGGAGCTCTCGAGGAAGCCGCGGCGGAAGACGAACGCGGCGAGCGCCGCCGAGACGCGGTCGCTGCGGTCGTTGCAGGTCGGCAGCACGATCAGGTCCCAGAAGCGCCGCACCGCGCCTGGCGACTGGCCGCGGCCCGCGAGCCAGTCGGCGAAGCTCACTCCGTCGAGCTCCCGCCGCGCGCCGTCGGACATGGCGGCGAGCGCGCCCAGCGCGCGCAGGGCGGCGGCCTTCTCGACGACCGAGAGGTGGGGGTAGGCCGCGAAGGAGAGCCCGAGGTGCAGCGGCGCCGGCAGCGGTGACGCCCGCAGCGCGCCGCGCCGGCCGGCCCGGTCGCGCACGGGCACGTCGAGCCGGCGCTGGAGCGAGGTGTGCCGCAGCGTGCCCAGCAGCCGGAGCAGGCGGATGTAGGCCGGGCAGCAGCCGAGGAAGACGTGCTGGCCGTTGTCGACCTCGCGGCCCGAGTCGGGGTCGCTGAAGCTGAACGCCTTGCCGCCGAGGAAGGGACGGCGCTCGACCAGGGTGACCTCGGCCCCCAGCCCGGCGGCCTCGACGGCGGCCGCGATCCCGGCGAGGCCGCCCCCGCAGACCACCACCCGCGGGCGGCTCATCGCAGCGCGGATGCGGTCCGGCGGCCCATGAGGGCGAGCTTGCGCGGCGTCGACAGCGAGACCCGCCCGGCGAAGACGTCGTAATCGCGCGCCTCGATCGCCTCGAGGATCTCGCGGTAGAGGCCCGAGAGCATCGACACGCACATGCGGGCGCGCCGGTCGAGCAGCGGCAGCAGCCGCTCGCCGCGTGCGAAGTAGTCGCGGGCCCGCTCGCCCTGGGCGCCCATCAGGGCCCGGAACCCGGGCGAGGCGACCCCGTCCAGGACGTCGGCCTCGGTCACGCCGTGCGCCGCCATCTCGTCGGCCGGCAGGTAGATGCGGTCGCGCTCGGCATCCTCGGCGACGTCCCGCATGATGTTGACGAGCTGCATGGCGACGCCGAGGTCGGCCGCGTGGCCGGGCGCGCGCCGGTCGTCGAAGCCGAACACGTGCAGGCTGACGAGGCCCACCGCGCCGGCGACGCGGTCGCAGTACTCCTTCAGGGCGGGGAAGTCCGGGTAGCGGCTGACGGTCAGGTCCATCGCCACGCCGTCGAGCAGGGCGTCGAGGTGGCCCCGCGGCACGTCGAAGCGGCGCACCGTGTCGGCCAGGGCCACCAGGACGGCGTCGTCGGGCGGCGGCTCGCCGGCGTAGCAGGCGTCGAGCTCGTCGCGGCGGTCGGCCACCGCCGCCAGGCGGCCCGCGGCGCTGCCGCCGTCGTCAACGCTGTCGTCGGCCCGGCGGCTGAAGGCGTAGGCGGCGTAGATCCCGGCGCGCCGCTCCGGGGGCAGCAGGATGAAGCCGTAGTAGAAGTTGCGGGCCTCCTCGCGGGCGATGTCGCGGCAGGCCTCGTAGGCCTCGTCGAGCGTCACCGGCCCACCGCCCGCCGCGCCGCCGCCGCGGCGATGCGCGCCCGCCCCAGCCTGCCCGGCGCCGGCCGCCGCGTCAGGGTGTCGTGCCCCTGGCGCGCGATGGCGTCGCAGAGGGCCAGCCCGCCGGCGCTGAACATCCGCAGGTCGAGGGCGACCCGGCGCGGCACGAAGCGGTGCAGCGGCTCGCCCTCGAGCAGGTACGCGCGGGCCCGCCCCACCTCGAGCTCGACCAGCCGACGGACCGGCTCGGACGCCGGCGCCCGGCGCAGGTCGTCCTCGGCCACCCCGAAGCGCGCCATGTCCTCGAGCGGCAGGTAGACGCGGTCGCGGTCGCGCAGGTCGCGCGCGATGTCCTGCCAGAAGTTCACGAGCTGCAGGCCGATGCAGGTGGCGTCGCTCATCCCGAGCCGCCAGCGGTCGCGGTAGCCGAGGACGCCGAGCACCATCTCGCCCACGGGCGTCGCCGAGTGCCGGCAGTACTCGAGCAGGTCGTCGTGCGTGTCCCAGCGCGAGCGGCGCTGGTCCATGCGGTTGGCCTCGATCAGGCGCAGGAACGGGTCGAGCGGCAGGCCGCGGCGCGCGATCGTCTCGGCGAGCGCCTCCAGGCGGGGCTCGGCGGCGCCCTCGCCGGCGACGGCCGAGCGCAGGTCGGCCTCCCAGGCGTCGAGGCGGGCGAGCCGCTCGCCGGGCCCGCCCGGGCCCTCGTCGCCGAGGTCGTCGGTCTGGCGGCAGAAGGCGTAGACGGCCCGCATGTCGGCGCGCACGTCGCGCGGGGCGAGCAGGAACGCGACCGGGAAGTTCTCGTCGTGTGCGCGAGTCGCGGCCCGCGCCGCGGCGCGCCCCCGGGCGGCGACGGTGCTCACCGCAGCGCCCTGCCGAGCGCCGTGACCGGGAACACCTGGCGGTAGAGGTGGTAGTTGATCATGAAGTCCATGGGGAAGCCGGTCCCCGTGTACCAGGGCTCGTCCCACGAGCCGTCCGGGAGCTGGGTGCGGGCGAGGAAGGCGAGCCCGCCCTCCACCGCGGGGTGGGCCGGCTCGGCGGCCAGCAGGCCGAGCAGCGCCCAGGCGGTCTGGGACGCCGTGGAGTCGCCGCGCCCCACCCACGCCGGGTCCCGGTAGCTGAGCACGCTCTCCCCCCAGCCGCCGTCGCGGTTCCGATGGTCGGCGAGCCACGCGACGGCACGCCGCACGCGCCCGTCGCCCATGTCCTCGCCGGCCGCCGCCAGGGCCGGCAGCGCGGCGCCGGTCCCGTAGACGTGGTTCACGCCCCAGCGCCCCCACCACGAGCCGTCGGCGCGCTGGGTGCGCCAGAGGAAGTCGACGCCGCGCCGCACCGCCGGGTGCTCCCTCGGCAGGCCGCACTCGACGAGGGCCTCGACGACGTGGGCCGTCACGTCCTCGGTGGGCGGGTCGATGACCTCGCCGAAGTCGCAGATCGGGATCTGGGTCATCACGGCGCGGTCGTTGTCGAACGTCGAACGAGCCCCAGCCGCCGTCCGCGCTCTGCATCGCGAGCAGCCAGTCGACCCCCCGCCGCACGGCCGGGTGCGAGGGCGGGTGGCCGGCGCGGCGGAGGGCGAGCAGGACCTCGGCCGTGTCGTCGGTGTCGGGGTAGTTCTCGTTGGCGAACTCGAACGACCAGCCCCCGGGGCGCCCGCGCCGCGGCACGTGGTGCCAGTCGCCGTAGACCGTCACCTCCCTGGCGAGGAGCCAGTCGGCCGAGGCGGCCAGCGCCGGGTCGCCGGGCGCCGCCCCGGCGTCGGCCAGCGCGATCGCCGCCAGCGCCGTGTCCCACACCGGCGACAGGCACGCCTGGATGCGCAGGCGCTCGCCGTCGTCGAGGTCGAGGGCGAAGGCCCCCTCGAACCCGGCCAGGCCGCGCGCGATCACCGGGTGGTCGAGGGGGAAGCCGAGCGCGTGGAGGGCCAGGATCGAGTAGACCCACGGGGGCTGGATGCCGCCCCACGAGCCGTCCGCCTCCTGGCGCTCGCAGATCCAGCGCGCCACCCGGGCCTCGGCCAGGCGCCGCAGCGACCGGATCGGGCGCCGGTTGTAGAGACGCGCGAGCCTCAGGCTGCTGCTCAGCACCGGCGTCCAGGGCCCCGGCGTCTTCGGACGGGGCGCCGGCCCGGCGCCGGGGGGCTCGAGGAACAGCTCGTCGAGCCCGACCGGCTGGGGGAAGGTCGGGTTGCGCGTGAGGACGACCATCAGCGCCACGAAGGTCCCCCGCGCCCAGCTCGCGAAGCGGTAGGGCGACATGGGCGCGCGCGGTGGCAGCAGGATCATCTCGGGCGGCAGCGCCGGGAGCGCCGACCAGGGGTAGCGGCCCAGGACCGCCAGCCAGAGCTTCGTGAAGAAGCGCGCCCGGTTGACGCCGCCGTGCGCGAGCACCACCTCGCGCGCGCGGGCGAGCCGCGGGTCGGAGGCCGGGAGGCCGCAGAGGCGCAGCGCGTAGTAGGCCTCGGCCGTGGTCGACAGGTCCGCCGGCCCCGAGTACCAGACCCGCCAGCCCCCGTCCCCGCCCTGGGCGGCGAGCAGCTCGTTGGCGAGCCGCCGCCGCAGCCCGTCGTCGGCGAGCCCGAGCGCCTCCAGCAGGAAGACGTGCTCGGCCGTGATGGTGGGGTTCGACTCCAGCTCGCCCCACCAGTAGCCCTCGCGCGACTGCAGGCGCCGCAGGTGGGCCTCGCCGCGCTCCAGCGCCTCGCGCGCCTCGTCGCGCACCGACGGGTCCCGCACGGCCCAGGTGGTCACGCCGCCCTCCGCTCGCCGCGGAACCACTCGACGGCGTCGGCCAGCGCCGCCCGCACCGGCGACTGCGGCATCCCCAGCTCCCGCACCGCGCGCGAGCCGTCGACGAACATGCGCTTGCGCGCCATCAGCGCCCCGTCGAGGGGCGCCAGCGGCTCGCGCCCCAGCATGCGCCCCTCGATGGTCTCGTCAACCGCCGCCACGGCGATCGCCACCGCGTGGGGAAGGCGCACGCGGGGCGCGCGCCGGCCCGCGATGACGGCCAGGGCGGTCAGGATCTCGCGCAGCGTCATGTTCTCGTTGCCCAGGATGTACCGCCGCCCGGACGTCCCGCGCTCCAGCGCCAGCCGGTGGCCGGCGGCGACGTCGCGCACGTCCACCAGGTTGAGCCCGGTGTCAACGTAGGCCGGCATCCGGCCGGCGAGGAAGTCGGCGACGATGCGGCCGGTCGGCGTGGGCGCGTGGTCGCCGGGCCCCACCGGGGCGGTCGGGTTCACCACCACGACGTGGCGGCCCTCGGCCGCGGCGGCCAGCGCCAGCCGCTCCGACTCGACCTTCGAGCGCTTGTAGGCCCCGATCACCTGGGACGGCGGCTGGGGGGTGTCCTCGTCGCCGGGGGTGCCGTCGGCGGGCAGGCCGACGGTCGCCACCGAGGAGGTGTGCACCACCGGCGCGCCCGCCCGCGCCGCGGCACGGAGGACGTTGCTCGTGCCGGCGACGTTCGTGTGGAAGACCTCGACGGCCCGGTGGCGCGCGAGCGAGTAGCGCGCCGCCACGTGGAAGACGGCGTCGACGCCGCGGGCCGCGCGCTCGACCGCCTCGGCGTCGCGCAGGTCCCCGGCGGCGGGCTCGCACCCCTCCGGCAGGCGGCCCGAGCCCATGCTCTGCGGCCGCACCAGCGCACGCACGCTCCAGCCGTCGGCCAGCAGGCCGGACGCGACGTGGCCGCCGACGAAGCCGGTCGCGCCGGTGACCAGCGCGGTGCTCATCTCAGCCTGCCGAGGGTCTGCTCCAGGCCCGCCCGCAGGGCGCGGCCCGCGACGCGGGCCGCCGGCCCCAGCCGCACCAGGGCGGGCACCTCGCGCGGGTGGCGCAGGAAGTGCAGCAGCCCGGCCCCGGGGGTGAGGCGGCCGGCGGCGTCCATGAGCCGGTCGAAGTCCGGGAGCCGGTGGCGCGCCTCGTCGGTCACCGCGCGCAGGGCGAGGAAGGGCACCCCCGCGTCGCGCGCGGCGCGGGCCAGGGCCGCGCTCTCGAGGTCAACGGCGAGCCCCTCGAGCCGCGCCCGCTCGTCCGGGGTGCGCGCGATGCGACGGGCGCTGACGAGGGTGCCGCGGGCGCCCGGCGCGGCCGCGAGCATCTCGGGGTCGGGCTCGAAGCTCTCCCCGCTGGCCTCGTCGCGCACGCGGTCCGGCGCGACCAGGTCGCCCACGCGCAGGTCGGGCGAGAGCGCCCCGCAGAAGCCGGCCGAGACGAGCGCGCGCAGGGGCCGGGCCGTCAGCGAGGCGGCCGCGCGCTCGGCCGCCTCCGCGCCGATGCCCGCCACGTGGATCTCCAGCTCCGGCCCCGCCAGCGTCGCCAGGGCGCGCCGCTCGGCGGGAACGGCGCACACCACCGCGATCACGCGCGGGCCAGGGTCACCAGGTCGCGCGGGCTCTTGAAGGCGTCGAGGATCGTGCTGGCCTCATATCCGCAGTGCATGAGGCAGTTCGCGCACCTGGGGTCCCGGTCCGTCCCGTAGGCGTCCCAGTCCGTCTCGTCGTACAGCTCGCGGAGGCTGCCCACGTGCTTGTCGGCGAGCAGGTAGCAGGGGCTGCGCCACCCCTCCACGGTGTAGGTGGGCATCGCCCAGGCCGTGCAGCGGTAGTCGCGCTTGCCCTGCAGGAACTCGTGGAAGAGGGGGTTGTTGTAGAAGGGGATGTCCATGTGGTCGCAGAGGTCGTGCACCTGCGAGTACAGGGCCTGGGCCTCCTTGCGGGCGAGGAACTGCTCGCGGTCGTGCGTGACGGCCTCGTAGTCGAAGCCCGGCGCCGTGATGCAGCCCTCGACCCCCATGTCCTTGAGGAAGTCGAACAGCTCCACGTACTCCTCGGCCGGGGTGCCGCGGTAGATCGTGGTGTTGGTGCAGACGCGATAGCCGAGCGAGATGGCCTCGCGCATGTAGGTCGTCGCCTTGTCGAACACGCCGTCGCGGTCGACCGCCTTGTCGTGCACCTCCCGCATGCCGTCGAGGTGCACCACGAATGCGAAGCGGTTCGACGGCGGGATGCGGCCGAAGGCCCGGTTCATCAGCAGCCCGTTGGTGCACATGTAGACGAAGCGGCCCTGCGCCGTGATGCCGTTGACGATCTCGTCGATCTGCTTGTGGATCATCGGCTCGCCGCCGGGGATGTTCACGATCGGCGCGCCGGCCTCCTCGGCGACGCGCAGGCACTCCTCCACCTCCATGCGCTTGTGGAAGACGTGCTCGTACTCGCGGATGCGGCCGCACCCGTGGCACGCGAGGTTGCAGATCTCCAGCGGCTCGAGCATCAGGGTGACGGGGAACCGCTCGGCCCGTTGGATCAGGCGCTTCTTCACCAGATAGGACGCCATGCCGAGCTCGAGCGATCGGGGACGGTGGGGCACGTCGCGCTCCTGGCCAAGGTTCTGGACGGTCGGATGCTGTCACAGACGCTATCCCACCGGCCCGGGGGGACCAAGCCTCGACAGCCGTTGCGCCCGCTGAGCCTGGATTGCCCAGGGCGCGCCGGCGAGAAAAGCTCCGGCCTTCGGCCGGGGCGCGCTTTTCTCGCAATGCGGACCAACCCGATCTCACCGCCTTCGGCGGGCGGGAGATCGGGAATCAGTGGCGCCGTCCTACGTGTCGCCCCCGCCGCTCGTGTCGCCTCCGCCGCCGTAGGCCGGGGCCGGGCTGGAGGTGTTGTCGCCGCCGGCGGTCAGGAACCCCGCCGCGAGCCCTCCGAGGACGATCAACCCGAGCGCGATCACGCGATCCGGCCGTCATCCCGTCCGTCCACCGTCGCGCCACGCTGGGCGAGGGTCGTGAGCCCTCCGTGAGATGTGGATGAGACCGCTCTCATCGCGGCCTGCGCCCCCCCGGACGGAACATGCCCAGGCGTGGGCGCGGCAGGGCGTCGACCAGCGGCTCGAGCGTCCGGGCGAGCTCGGCGGCGGCCGGCCGCGCCGCGGGCTCGGGCGCCAGGCAGGACATCACCGCGTCGGCCAGCTGGGGCGGGACCCGGCGGCGGTCGGCGAGCGGCGCCGGAGGCGCCTCGAGCTGCGGGTGCCGGACGCCGGGCCGGCGCGCGGCGGCGAAGGGGTGGCGCGCCGTCAGGGCCTCGTAGAGGGTCACCCCGAGCCCCCAGACGTCGGCCGGCGGTCCGATCTCGGCGAAGCGCTCCGGGAGGCACTGCTCGGGCGCCATGTAGGCGTCGGTGCCGATGGGGCTCGTGATCGCCGGGACCTCGTCCACCCGGCGCGCGACGCTGAGGTCGATGAGGCGCGGCGGGCCGGCCATGATGATGTTGCGCGGCTTCAGGTCGAGGTGCAGGACGCCCCGCACGGCCATGTAGTGCAGGGCCGAGCACACCCGAGCGCCAGCGGCAGCAGCTGCTCGGGGACGATGCCGTAGCGGCGGATCAGCGTGAACAGCCGCGGCCCGTCCAGGAACTCGAGCACGACGTGGGGGCGCGGGCCGTCGGTCACGGCGTCGAAGGCGCGCACGATCACCGGGTGGCCGAGGCGGCCCAGGATGTCGACCTCTGCCCGCAGCCCGGCCAGCGACCCCTCGTCGGCGACCCGGTCGGGGCGCACGATCTTCACGGCCACGAGCGAGTAGAGGTCGTCGTCCCAGGCCAGGTAGGCCTCGTAGCGCCGGCCGCCGCCCAGCGGCCGGACGGCCCGCCGGCCCGGGGCGATCGCGTCGCCCTCCCTGAAGCCCCAGCTCGCCTTCGGAGATCCGCTAGTGATGCCGGGCGAAGGTCAGGTCGGCGATGCCGACCAGGTCGTCGGCGGGGCCCGGGAGGGCGGTGAGGGCGGCGAGCGCGCGCGAGTGGGCCTCGCCCGCCAGCCGGCGGGCGCCCTCGATCCCGTGGCTGCTGACGTAGGTGACCTTGCCGCGGCGGGCGTCGGCGCCGACCGCCTTGCCCAGGTCGGCCTCGGACCCCTCGACGTCGAGGATGTCGTCGACGATCTGGAACAGCAGGCCCAGCTCGCGGGCGAAGGCGCGCAGGGCGGCGTCGACCTCGGGCTCGGGCCGCGCCAGGACCAGGGCGCAGTGGACGGCGCAGGCGATCAGGCGGCCGGTCTTGAGCGCGTGGACCCTGCGCAGGGCGGCCGCCGACTCGCGGCCGTGGTCCTTCAGGTCGAGGTACTGGCCGCCGACCATCCCCCCGACCCCCGTGGCCCGGCTGATCTCGAGCAGGATGCCGACGCGCACCTCCGGGCCGCCGGGCTGGCGCTCGGCCACCATGCGGACCGCCTCCGCGAACAGGGCGTCGCCCGCCAGGATGGCGGTGTCCTCCCCGTAGATGACGTGGCAGGTCGGCCGCCCGCGGCGCAGGTCGTCGTCGTCCATCGCGGGCAGGTCGTCGTGGATGAGCGAGTAGGTGTGGACGAGCTCGAGGGCGGCGGCCGCGGGCAGGAGGCGCTCGGGCGGCTCGCCGAGGCTCTCGGCCGTCGCCAGGGCCAGCACCGGCCGGATGCGCTTCCCGCCGGCCAGCAGCGAGTGGCGCATGGCCTCGACCAGGCCCTCGGTCCCCGCCATCTCGGCGCGCTCGACCGCGTCGGCGGCGGCGAAGTCGAGCTCCTCGAGGTAGCCGTCGACGAGGTCGCGCAGGTGCTCGGGATAGGACGTCGCAACCTCCGCGGCATCGGGGGCGGGCGGACGCGGCACTCTACCGGGCCGGGCGGGCGGCCCCTGCGGGCGCGGCCTGTAGCGTCGGCCCGTGCGCGCGCTCTTCCTGCACGGCGCGGGGGACCTCCGCCTGGAGGAGGTGCCCGACCCCGAGCCGGGCCCGGGCGAGATCGTCGTGCGGGTCGACGCCGCCCTCACCTGCGCCACCGACGCGAAGATGTTGCGGGCCGGCGCCCACCCCGCGCTCGGGCCGCTCCCGGCGCCGTTCGGCCACGAGGCGGCCGGCACGGTGGCGGCGGCCGGCGCCGGCGTGCGCCGCCCCCGGCCGGGCGACGCGGTCGTGGTGGCCAACTCCGCCCCCTGCGGCCGCTGCCCCGCCTGCCGCGAGGGGCGCGAGAGCCTCTGCGAGTCGATCGTGTACCTGACCGGGGCCTTCGCGGAGCTCCTGCGCGTGCCGGCCCGCATCGTGGCGCGCAACACGCTGCCCCTCCCGGCGGGGCTCGAGCCCGCCCTCGGCGCGATGGCCGAGCCGCTGGCCTGCGCGCTCCACACGGCCGACCGCTGCGGGGCCCGTCCCGGGGAGGCGGCGCTCGTCCTCGGCGGCGGCGTG
Source organism: Miltoncostaeaceae bacterium (assembly GCA_963808825.1). Taxonomy (GTDB): domain Bacteria; phylum Actinomycetota; class Thermoleophilia; order Miltoncostaeales; family Miltoncostaeaceae; genus DATAGF01. The sequence continues at coordinate 415,480 of CAWEGW010000009.1, forward strand.
CAGGGCCAGCTCCTCGCCGGGGCCCTCGCCCGGCGCGGGTGCCGCGTGCACGTCGCCGATCCCCACCCCGAGCGCCGGGCCCGGGCCCTGAGGTTCGGGGCGGAGGAGGCCCACGAGGCCCCCCGGACCGACGAGGCGATCGCCGCGCTGCGGCGCGCGCTGCCGGGCGGGCGCGGAGCGCCCGTGGTCGTGGAGGCGGTCGGGCGGCCCGAGGCCTGGCGCGCCGCCGCGGCCCTGGCGCGCCCGGGCGGCGAGGTCACGCTCCACGGCGGCTGCCCGCCCGGCAGCGAGGTGGCGCTGCCGACCGGTCCCCTGCACTACCAGGAGCTGACCCTCCGCGGCTCCTACCACCACACCCCGGCCGCCGTGCGGGCCGCCGTCGCGATGCTCGCCGCCCGGGCGCTGCCCTTCGCCGAGCTCATCGGCGAGCCGGTCGGGCTCGCCGGGGTGGGTGATGTCCTGTCGCGGGAGCCGGGCGTCAAGCGGCCCGTGTTCCCCCAGAGCTAGCTCCCTACTTCGATCGGTCGAGCGTCCTTCGCAGCTGGTCGACCACGGCCGCCTGCTCGCGGAGGCTGGCGAGCTCCCGCTCCTGGTTGCGCACGATCGCCTCGAGCTCGCGGATCGCGTCGCTCGCCCGCGCAAGCGCGGCCTCCGCGCCGCCCGTCGACCCGCGCCGCCGTCCGCCGCCGCGGGCGGGGCCGCGCGCGCTGCCGCGGCGCCGCCTCGGCTGGAGCGGGGCGCCGCGCTGCCGTGCCACCCGGTAGTAGTTGGCCGCCACGGTGCCGGCGCGACGGCCCGTCTGCTCGGAGAGCTTCTGGAACGCCTGGGTGCGCGTGAGCCCCTCGTCGGCGACGATCTTCTCGACCTGCTCGAAGATCTCGTTGCCGATGTTGCCCCGAGTGGTTACGGGTTCATCCTCCGCCATGACGCCTCCGGTTCGGTCCGGTGAATAACCGTTGGGCCGGGAGTATAGGGCGCATATCAGGCGCCATGCATACACCCGGATTCAACTTTTCAGGGCGCCTGGAATTCACGTTTCACCCAGCTCCCTTTCGAGCCGCGTCAATTCGCCCGCGACCTCGGCGAGGGCCTCCTCCATCACCGCGGCGGCGGGCGGTGTGTAGCCGCCGGGCGGGGGCATCGCGCTCGACACGCGCCGCGTGAGGCTGGGGGCCACGAGCTCGCGCACGACGATGTCGCGGCGTGCGGTGGGCAGCGACAGCTCGGGGATGACGGCCACGCCGACGCCGGCGGCGACGAGCCCCTGCCACGCCATCGGGTCGTCGGTCTGGAAGGCGATGCGGGGCTCGAAGCCGGCCTCGCGGCAGGCCGCGGGCAGAGTGGCGACCGTCGGGCCGCGCCGCACCCCCTGGATCCAGGCGTCGCCGGCGAGCTCCTCCATGGCGATGCGACGGCGTCCGGCCAGGTGGTGGTCCGGCGGCAGGGCGACGCGCAGGCGGTCCTCGAGCAGCGGGCGCAGGCGCAGCTCGGCGGGCAGCGGCTCGTCGAGCCTGAACTCGTAGACCACCGCGAGGTCGAGCCCGCCCTCGACCAGGCGGCGCGCGCAGTCGTCCGGATCGGCCTCCTCGAGCGCGAGCGCCACGTCCGGGACGCGGCGGCGGAAGCGGGCGATGGCCCGCGGCACGAGCGTCGCCCCGGCGGTGGAGAACCACCCCAGGCGGAGCGTCCCCGCGCGCAGCCCGGCGAGGTCGTGCACCTCCGCCTCGGCCGCGTCGAGGGCGTCCACGACCCGCCGGGCGTGACGCGCGAGGGCCGCGCCCGGCTCGGTCAGCGCCACGCCGCGGCCGCGCCGGTCGAGCAGCACGGCGCCCGCCTCGCGCTCCAGCGCCCGCACCTGCTGGGAGACGGCCGACGGCGTGTACCCCATCGCCTCCGCCGCCCCTGCGAGCGACCCGGCGGCCTCGACGGCCAGGAGGACGCGCAGGCGGCGGCTGTCGAGCATGAAGCCCAGCTTACTGATCGCGGAAGCAAGTGGAGTGGCTCTTCATCGAGGAGCCGATCACGCTGGCGCTGTGACCTCCTTCCCCGCGAGCGCCCCGGCGGCGCTGAGGCGCGACCTCGGCCTGGTCGGCGCGGTCGCGCTCGGCATCGGCGGCACCGTGGGCGGCGGGGTCTACGTCTTGGTCGGGGTGGCGGCCGCCGAGGCGGGCCCCGCGGCGTTGGTCTCGTTCGCGCTGGCGTTCGCGATGGCGCTGCTGATCGGGCTGCCCTACGCCGAGCTCGCCTGCCGCCACCCGGTCGCCGGCGGCGGCTACGCGTTCGTGCGGGCCGCCTTCGGCCCGCGCGCCGGCTTCGCGATGGGGTGGGGCTTCTGGGGCGCCTACCTCTTCATCTCGGGCTACGTCACCCTCGGCTTCGGCGGGTACCTCGAGGCGCTCACCGGCCTGCCCGCGCCCGCCGGGGCGCTCGGGCTCGTCGCCGCCTGCCTGGCGCTGAACCTGGCCGGCCTGCGGGTCGCCGGGGCCGCCCAGGTCGCCGTCACCGGGCTGGCGCTCGCGGGGCTGGTGGCCTTCGCCGCGTGGGGCCTGCCGGACGTCGCCGCCGCCCGGCTCGACCCCTTCCTCCCTGCGGGCCTCGGGGGCGTGCTGATCGCGGCGCTGCCCGCGTTCCTCGCGTTCGGCGGCTTCGACATGGTCGCGGCGGCGGGGGAGGAGGTCTCCCGGCCGGAGCGGACGCTGCCGCGGGCGATCCTGATCACGCTGGCGGCCGTCGCCGGCCTCTACCTGGCGGTCTGCCTCGTGGCGGTCGGGGTGATGTCGTCAGCCGCCCTGGGCGCCTCGAGCGCGCCGCTGGCCGAGGCGGCCGAGCGCTTCGGCGGGGACGGCGCGCGCCGGGCGGTCGTGGCGACGGCGCTGCTGACGACCGCCGCGACCGCCAACGCGGTCCTGGTCGTCACCTCGCGCATCTCGTTCGCCATGGCGCGCGACGGGCTGCTGCCGCGGGCGCTCGCGACGGTGGGCCGGCGCACGGGAGCGCCCTGGGCCGCGCTGGCCGTCAGCGCGGCCCTGCTCGCCGCGGTCGCCGCGGCAGGCTCGGTCGAGCGTGCCGCGGCCGTGGGCGGCGCCCTCTACGTGCTCCACTTCGCCGTCCCCCTGGCCGGTCTCGTCGCGCTGCGCCGCCGTGGCGAGGGCGAGCCGGCCTTCACCACGCCGGCCCCGCGGCTCGTCATCCCGCTCGCCCTCGCCGCCTGCGGCGTCCTCCTCGTGGCCGGCGGCGTCAGCGGCGCAGGCGGGGCGCTGGCCTGGCTGGCCCTCGGGGGCCTCGGCCTCGCGGCGTTCCGGCGGCTCAGCCGCCGCGGTCGCCCTCGACCGTGAAGACCGCCATCGTCGCGGTGAACGCGTGGACGAAGCTCTTGCCGCCGATCGGCCCGATCTCGCCGTTGCAGAAGAGCCCGGCGGCGGGGATGCGGTCGAGCTCCTCGGCGATCGCGGTCGCGTCGTGGTGCGGCGAGGTGAACATCCGCGTGCCGCGCCCGTTGCAGCTGAAGACGAGCGCGCCGCCCGGCGTGGCGCCGCCCATGGCGCCCCGCGTGTCGCGGAGCGCGGCGCGCAGGTCCTCGGCGGCCGACCCCGCGTCGCGGACGTGGAAGCGCATCGTCTGCCCGACGCGCACGCTCTCGCCGACCACCAGCGCCCCGGTGTCGCGGTCGCCGCCGTGGATCGCGCGGACGAGGAAGTCGCCCCGGCCGTAATCGGGCGTGTTCTCGTCGATGACGAGGCCGGTGAGCAGGCCGTCCTCGGCCAGCGCCCGCTCGGCCGGGTCGAGGGCGGCGATGACCTCCTCGAGCTTGGCGAGCGCCGGCATGCCCGCGAGCTCGTGCACCGTCGAGCCCTCGGCGGCGGTGACGACCATCTCCGGCCCGATCGGCATGCAGCCCTGCGACACGACGGTGCGGATGCGCGCCCCCTCGAGGGCGACCGCGACCGCGCCCTCGGACAGGACGTCGGCGCCGGCGAAGAGGCGGTGGTCGCCGGGCCGGCGGCCGCCCGAGGCGAGCCCGCCCACCACGACCGGCGCCCCCCGCTCCTCGTTGAGCTGCGCGAGCAGGCCGTCGGCGGGGAAGGTGAAGGGGTCGGCCAGCATCAGGATGGGCCCGACGTTGCCGGCCGGCGCGTCGGCGATCGCGTCGGGCCAGCCCAGGACGCCCATGCCCTCGGCCACCGGCCGGGCGACCAGGCGGAAGGGGATGACGCGCGCCCCCGGCAGGTGGGCCGCCCAGACCGCGAGCGCCGGGCCCTCCTCAACCTCCTGGCCCTCGGCGACGATGGCCTCGCCCATGCAGCCGATGAGGTGCTCCGGGGCCAGCTCGCGGCGGATCGCCGCGAGCAGCCCCTCGGCGTCCTCGCACAGCGGTGGCGAGGCGAAGACGACGGCCAGCGTCGGCGCGGCCCCGTCGAGCCCGCGCCGCGCCGCGCCGCAGGCGTCGCGGGCGGCCTCGGCCGCGTCAGGGGAGCGCGAGAGCCCCGCTCCGAAGCTGGCCGAGGCGGTCATCACGACGTCGATTCTGGCGTACCGCGGTCCGGCTCGCCCGCCTCGCCCTCGATCGGCTCCATCGGGTCGAGCAGAGCGCGGGCCTCCAGGGCGCGGTCGGCCGGCACCAGCAGCTCGCGCGGCCCGCCGGCCAGCATGTCGGGTACGTCCATGGTGGTGCGCCGCACGAGCACCGGGATCTCGAGCTCGGCGAGCAGGCCCGCGAGCATCTCCGCCTCGGGCTGATGGCGCGCGAAGGCCACCTTGGTCCAGCGCACCGGCTCCGGCCGGGGCGGCCGCTCACGGCGGCGGAAGAGGCTCATGGGGGATCAATACACCGGACCGATGGCCGGCGTCGGCCGCGGGGGGTCGTCGCGGCCGATGAGGAAGGGCTTGATGAGGGCCGCGCCGGCCACGAAGCCGCCGATGTGGGCCAGGTAGGCCACATCCCCGCCGCCGGCCGAGTCGCCGAGGAAGATGAGCTGCAGCACGAGGTAGATCGCCAGCCAGAGCCAGGCGGGCAGCCGGAACGGCAGGAAGAAGAACGGCAGCACCACGGTCCAGATCCGGACGCGCGGGTAGAGCACCAGATAGGCGCCGAGCACCCCCGATATGGCGCCCGACGCCCCGATCAGCGGCACCGGGCTGTCGCCGTCGGCCGCGGACTGCAGGACGCCGGCGATCGCCCCGCAGATCAGGTAGAAGGGCAGGTACCTGATCCTGCCGAGCCGGTCCTCGATGTTGTTGCCGAAGACCCACAGGAAGAGCATGTTGAAGATCAGGTGCAGCCAGCCGCCGTGCAGGAACTGGCTGGTGAAGAGCGTGAGGTAGCTGCTCCGCTCGGCGTTCAGGTCCTGGCAGGCGTCGGCGGGCGGGTCGCCGTCGGGGAACAGGTTGTCGGCCACCAGGCCGTACTCGCAGATGAACGCCTGCTCGCTGTCGAGCGTGCCGTCGCTCGGCTTGGCGATCTGGAACAGGAAGACCAGGGTGCAGACGACGATCAGCCCGATCGTCAGGACCGGCGGCCGGCGGGTCGGGTTGACGTCGCTGAGCGGAATCACGGCGGCGGGCGCCTCCGGGGGTGCTCAGCCCAGGATGTGGGCGAGCAGGGCCGCCTGGGCGTGCAGGCGGTTCTCGGCCTGGTCCCACGCTGCCGAGCGCGGGCCGTGCAGGACCTCGTAGGTGATCTCGTGGCCGTGGTGCGCCGGCAGGCAGTGCATCGCCACGGCGTCCGGCGCGGCGGCGTCCATCAGGGCGTCGTCGACCCGATAGGGCTCCAGGGCGGCGATGCGCTCGGCCTCGGACTCCTCGTCGCCCATCGAGACCCAGGTGTCGGTGTAGAGCGCGTGCGCCCCGGCGACGGCCTCGCGCGGGTCATCGACCACCCGCGCCCAGCCGCCGCGCTCGCGCGCGGCGGCGTCGGCCCAGGCCACGACCTCGGGGTCGGGCCGGAAGCCCGGCGGGCAGCCGGCCGTCACGCGCATGCCGGTCAGGGCCCCGACGATCATCAGCGACACGCAGCAGTTGTTGCCGTCGCCCAGGTAGGCGACAGGCAGCCCGGCGAGGTCGCCGAAGCGCTCGCGGATCGTCTGGGCGTCGGCCAGCGCCTGGCAGGGGTGGTGGGCGTAGGTGAGCCCGTTGACCACAGGGACGCCAGCGTGCCGGTCGAGCTCCTCCAGCGTCGCGTGGGGGCCCGTGCGCAGGACGATGGCGTCGACCCAGCGCCCCATCACCTTGGCCGTGTCCTCGATGGTCTCGCCCCGGCCGAGCTGCAGGTCGCCGGCCGAGAGCACGAGCCCGGTGCCGCCGAGGCGGGCGATGCCGGCGGCGAAGGAGACCCGCGTGCGCGTCGAGGGGCGCTCGAAGATGAGCGCGATCACCCGGCCGGCGAGCAGCTGCGGCCACTCGGCGCCCGGGGCGGCCTTGAGCTCGTCGGCCAGGTCGAGCACGGCGGCCACCGCCTCGGGCGGGTGGTGGCGCAGGGTCAGCACCGAGCGCCCGGCGAGGGCCGGGTCGGGGGTGAACGCGGGGCCGGTCATCCGAACGCGCGGTCGAGGCGGGCGACGGGCGGCGCGACCGCCACGACGAGGCTGCCCACGCCGGCGACCAGCAGCAGCGCCACGAGCTCCGGGTCCCTGGCGAACAGGTCGGAGGGCGTCCCGTCGAGCAGCAGGCAGAGCAGGCCCCACAGCGTCAGCAGGGCGCCGGCGCCCACGAGGAAGAGCTGGGCGCGGCGGGCCTCGACGCTCATGGCCACCCCCACCATGCCGAGCAGGAACCAGATCAGCGCGGTGAGGGGGTGGACCGTGATGACCGTCAGCTCCTGGGTGTCCTGGAGCTTGGTCTGGAGCATCCCGACGATGCCGAGGGCGAGGAAGGTGCAGCTCACGAGGCTCCCGGCCACGATCAGCTTGTGGGCCCGGGCCTTGCCGATGACGGGGAGGGTCGACACGGCGGCCTACGCTACCCGGTCGCCGGCGACCCGTTCCAGGGCGCGGGCGGCGGCCAGCCCCAGCGCCGCGCCCGCGGCGACGTCCGCCGGCTCGTGCTCGGCCGAGGCCACGCGTGCGAGCATGCCCACGCCCGCCGCGGCCGCCAGCGCCCGGCCGAGGCCGCGGTGGTGGCGAGCGGCCGTCACCGCGATCGCCGCCGAGGCCGCCGCGTGGCGGCTCGGAAAGCCGCCCTCGGCCCGCCGGCCCGGGCGGGGCCGGGCGAGCCGGTCGCGCAGGAGCCGCGCCGCCGTGGCGGCAACGACGCCGGCCGCGAGGGCCTCGAGGCCGGCCCGCCGGCTCCCCGGGCGGGCGATCATCACGGCGACGGTGACCCGGAAGGCCGGGCTCATCGCGGCCGCCGCCAGCGCCGCCGCCTCCGGGCCGCCCGGCAGCGCGCCGGCGGCGCGGCGCAGGCGGGCGCCCAGGCGGCGGTCCATGAGGGTCAGGGAGGCTGTCAACGAACCAAGGTCGTGCGGATGCCGAGCGAAAACCGACGTTTGCAGCCGGCAGGCGCGCGAACGACTTCGTTGACAGGCTCAGATGCGCCCATGACGCCGGGCAGGGTATCCCGACCGGCGCGCGGGGCCCGGCGGCGCTCCGTTGGTAGCCTCGCCTCGATGCGCCGCGCCCTGGCCGCCCTCCTCCTGGCAGCCCTCGTGGCGGCGCTCGCCGGCTGCGCCGGGCTGGGCGGCGACCAGGTCGAGGTGATCCCGAGCGACGAGCGCACCCCGGCGCCGGCGTTCCGCGTTGACGCCCTCGACGGCGCCGGCGAGATCGCCCTGGCCGACTACGCGGGCACCCCGGTGGTGCTGAACTTCTGGGCCTCCTGGTGCGAGCCCTGCCAGCGGGAGATGCCCGCGCTGGTGGAGCTCTCCAAGGAGCGGACGGGCGTCCAGGTGGTGGGACTGGCCACCACCGACAAGCCCTCCGACAGCCGCGCCTTCGCGCGCGAGGTTGGCGCCGACTTCCCCCTTGGCATCGACCGCCGGGGCGACACGATCGCCAAGTTCGGGGGAACCGGGCTCCCCACGACCGTCTTCATCGACGGCGAGGGCCGCGTCGCGGGCACCGCCTTCGGCGAGCTGACACCCCAGCAGTTCGAGGGCTACGCGAAGGAATTGGAAGGGTGATCGACCGCTACGCCGGCTCGATCAGGTCCCACCGGTTCCCGTAGAGGTCCTCGAACACCGCAACCGTGCCGTAGGGCTCGCTCCTCGGCCCGTCGATGAAGCGCACGCCGGCGGCGGCCATGCGCGCATGGTCCGCCGCGAAGTCGTCGGTGTGGAGGAAGAGGAAGACGCGCCCGCCGGTCTGGTCGCCGACCCGGGCCCGCTGCTCGTCCGACGCGGCCCGGGCGAGCAGCAGGTCGGCCCCGCCGGCGGCGCCGGGACGGACGACCACCCACCGCTTGCCGCCGCCGAGCGGCGTGTCCTCGACGACCTCGAAGCCGGCGACGTCGCGGAACCAGGCGATCGCGTCGTCGTAGTCCGCGACCACGAGGGTGACCGCGGCCAGGCGCCGCCGCGGGCCGGAGGGGGAGGTCGGGCGCGGCATGAGCCGGAGTTGACCATAATCCCCGGCGTGTCCACGTCGCTCGAGGCCCGCGTCGCGGCCCATTGCCGCCGGGCCGGCCTGCTGCCGCCCGGCGCGCCGGTGCTGGCGATGGTCTCGGGCGGGGCGGACTCGACCTGCCTCATGCACGTCCTGGCGGTGATCCACGACGGGCCGGTCGGCGTGCTCGCGGTCGACCACGGGCTGCGCCCCGAATCGCGCGACGAGGCCGAGGCGGTCCTGACGGCCGCCCGCGACCTGGGGCTCGCGGCGCACCTCGAGGCCGTCGCGGTGGCGCCGGGCGCCGGCCTGCAGGAGCGAGCCCGCCAGGCGCGGCTGGCCGCGGCGCGGCGGGTGGCCGCGCGGGAGGGCGCCGTCCGGATCGCCACCGGCCACACCGCCAGCGACCAGGCCGAGACGGTGCTCTTCCGCCTCGCGCGCGGCACCGGCCGGACCGGTGCGCTCGGGATGGCGCCCAGCCGCGACGAGCTGATCCGCCCGCTGCTCTGCGTCACCGGCGCCGAGACCCGGGCCTGGTGCGCCGCGCGCGGCATCGCCGTGGTCGACGACCCCTCCAACCGCGACCCCGCGTTCGCCCGCGCCCGCGTCCGGGCCGGCCTGGCCCCGGCGCTGGCGGCGGTCCACCCGCGCGCCGAGGCGAACGTCGCGGCCTTCGCCGAGCGGCTGCGCGACGAGGCCGAGCTGCTGGTGCCGCTGGTCGACGCCGCCTGGGCGCGGACGGCCGCCGGCGGCGGCCTGCGCGCCGCGGCGCTCGCCGCCGAGCCGCCGGCGATGCGGCGCCTGCTGGTGCGCCGCCTGGGCGCCGAGGCCGGCGTGCCCGCCGGGGCGCTCGCGGCCGAGCCGCTCGGGCGGGCCCTCGCCCTGGTCGACGGGCCGTCCGGGGCGGTCGCCGACCTGGCCGGCGGGTGGGTGGCCGCCCTCGAGCGCGGGCTCCTCGTGCTCGCGACCGCCGGCCGCCCGGGCCCGCCCGAGCCGGTGGCCCTCGGCGTCCCCGGCCGCGCCCGCCTCGGCGCGCTGGCCGTGCGGACGTCGCGGGGGCCGGCCGTCGCCCCGGGGCCGGGGCTCGTGGCCGTGCGCCCGGACGGCCCGCTGTCGCTGCGCGGGCCGCGCCCGGGCGACCGGGTGGCGCTGCCGGACGGCGGCCACGCGGCCGTCGGCCGCCTGCTGGCCGGCGCCGGGGTGCCGGCGCGGCTGCGCGGGGAGGTCCCGGTGGTGGCGACGGCCGAGCGCGTGGTCTGGGTCGCCGGCCACCGCGCCTCGCACGACATGCTCGCCCCGCGGGGCGCTCCGGCCGTCCTGCTCGAGCTGGAGCCCGCGTGACCGCCCCGGCGCGGTCGTCGGTCGGCGAGGTGCTGATCTCCGAGGAGCAGCTGCAATCCCGCGTCGCCGAGATGGCGGCCGACGTCTCGGCCGACTACGCCGGCCAGGAACTGCTGGTGATCGGCGTGCTGAAGGGGGCGGTCTTCTTCATCGCCGACCTCCTGCGCCAGCTCACCGTCTCGTGCGAGCTCGACTTCATGGCGGTGTCGTCGTACGGCTCCTCGACCCACTCCTCCGGCGTCGTCCGGATCCAGAAGGACCTCGACGTGCCGATCGCCGGCCGCCACGTGCTGCTGGTGGAGGACGTGATCGACTCCGGGCTGACGCTCTCGTACCTGCTGAAGAACCTCCGCTCGCGCGCCCCGGCCTCGCTGGAGATCTGCACCCTGCTGGCCAAGCCCGGCCACAAGCGCCTTGGGATCACCAGCCGCTACGTCGGCTTCGAGCTGCCCGACGTCTTCGTGATCGGCTACGGGCTGGACTACGCGCAGCGCTATCGCAACCTGCCCTACATCGCCGCTCTCGAGCTGTGAGGCGGGGATGATCCGCCCGTAGGTCGGCGGGAAGGGCGCTGCTATCCTCGCCGAGCGGTGAACAGGTTCCTCAAGAGCGCGGCCTTCCCGATCCTGATCGTCATCCTGCTGGTGTTCGTGGCCCAGCGGCTGGTGGTCTCGGACGAGGACAAGGCCCCCCCGCCGACCTTCCCCGCCCTGGTCGCCGACATCGCCGCCGGCGACGTGGCCCGGGCCACGATCAAGACCGAGTCCAACGAGGTGAGCGCCACCCTCAAGGACGGCACCAAGATCGACACCGGCTACATCCCCGACGACTCCCAGGCCCTCACCGATGCGCTGGATCAGGCAAACGTGCCCTACGAGGTCAAGGGCATCCCCAGCTCGCCCTGGTGGAGCAGCCTGATCTGGCTGGCGCCCTTTGTGCTGTTCATCGTCTTCTGGATCTACCTCATGAACCGCATGCAGGGCGGCGGCTCCAAGGTGATGAGCTTCGGCAAGAGCCGCGCCAAGCGCATGGCCGTGGACGCCCCCAAGATCACCTTCAAGGACGTGGCCGGGGCGGCCGAGGCGGTCGAGGAGCTCGAGGAGATCAAGGAGTTCCTCGAGAACCCCAAGCGCTTCCAGAGCCTCGGCGCGCGCATCCCCAAGGGGGTGCTGCTGTTCGGCCCGCCGGGCACCGGCAAGACCCTGCTGGCGCGGGCGGTGGCCGGCGAGGCCGGGGTGCCCTTCTTCTCGATCCGCGGGTCCGACTTTGTCGAGATGTTCGTCGGCGTCGGCGCCAGCCGGGTGCGGGACCTCTTCGAGCAGGCCAAGCAGAACAGCCCCTGCATCATCTTCATGGACGAGATCGACGCCGTCGGCCGCCACCGCGGGGCCGGCCTCGGCGGCGGCCACGACGAGCGCGAGCAGACCCTCAACCAGCTGCTGGTCGAGATGGACGGCTTCGAGGCCAAGGACAACATCATCCTGATCGCCGCCACCAACCGGCCCGACATCCTCGACCCGGCCCTGCTGCGGCCCGGGCGCTTTGACCGCCAGATCGTGGTCGACCGCCCCGACCGCGACGGCCGCGCCCAGATCCTGGCCGTCCACACCAAGGGCAAGCCGATCGCCAAGGACATCGACCTGCGCACCCTGGCCGGCCAGACCCCCGGCTTCACCGGCGCCGACCTGGCCAACCTGGTCAACGAGGCCGCCCTGCTGAGCGCGCGCAAGGGCAAGCGCCTGATCGAGCAGACCGAGCTCGAAGAGGGGATCATGCGCGTGATCGCCGGCCCCGAGAAGAAGAGCCGGCTGCTCTCGGAGAAGGAGCGCGTGGTCACCGCCTACCACGAGATGGGCCACGCCCTGGTGGGCCACTTCCTGCCCGACGCCGACCCGGTGCACAAGATCAGCGTGGTCAGCCGCGGCCAGGCCCTGGGCTACACCATCTCCATGCCGGTCGAGGACAAGTTCCTCACCACCAAGGCCCAGCTCGAGGACGCCATGGCCATGACCCTGGGGGGGCGGGCGGCCGAGGAGATCGTCTTCGACGAGATCACCACCGGCGCCGCCAACGACCTCGAGAAGGTCACCCAGACGGCCAAGCAGATGACGATGCGCTTTGGCATGTCCGACAAGCTGGGGCCGCGGGTGCTGGGCCACAACCACGGCGCCCCCTTCCTCGGGCGCGACATGCACTCTGAGCCCGACTACTCCGACGACATGGCCCGCACCATCGACTCGCGAGATCCGGCGCATCATCGAGGAGGCCCACCAGCGCGCCCGCGACATCCTGGTCGAGCACCGGGCCGACCTCGAGGCCCTCTCCCAGATCCTGCTGCGGCGCGAGACGATCGAGCGCGAGGAGTTCCTGGCCCTGCTCGAGGGCCTGCCCGAGGCCGAGGTCTTTGCCGAGCGCGACCGCCGCGCCGCCGAGCTCGAGGCCGAGGCCAAGCGCGCCGCCCAGGAGCCCGAGCGCAAGAAGCGCATGCCCTACCCGGCGGCCGGCGACCCGATCCCGGAAGGGTAGGGCGGCGAGCACCTTCCGGGGGGGTTTGCCGTTTCCGGCGCCCGCCCCGGCGCAAGCCGGTGCGCCGGTCTGCCGGAGGGCCCGACCGAGGGCCCGGAGGCGCGCATGAGCGCCCGCTAAGAGGCGCTCATCCGCTTTAGGAGCTCACGCGTTCCAGGCGGCGGGTGCCGGGGGCGGCCAGCCAGAGGTGACGGCGGGTGAGGGCGATCCGCGACGCCCTGTGGCGCGTGCGCCCGAGCGACATGACGCGCCCGTCCGCCGGGCGCAGCCGCAGCAGCGTGCGCCCGTCGGACCGCAGCGCCCAGAGCCGGCCCTCGCCGTCGGACGCCAGCGCGCGGATGCGCCGCAGCCGGACCCGGCGCGAGCTGTCGGTGCCGATCCTCCGCACCCGGCCGGAGGCCTCGAGCAGCCAGGCCGCGCGGCGGGTGGCGACGAGCGCGCGGCTCGGGGGCACGCGGGTCGCGCCGAGCAGGCGACCGGTCGCCGGATCGCGCCGCTCCAGCCGCGCGGCCTCCCCGTCCGGGACAAGCGCCCACAGCGCTCCGCGGCTGACGGCGAGCGCGGCAGGGGCGCTCGCGGGCTGGCGGGGCGCGCCGACGCCGCGCGCGTCGAACAGCTGCGGGAGCGGGTACGGCCCCAGCGGCGAGCTCGGGCGGCGCGCCGCGATCCAGGTCCGGCGGCCGGCCCTCACGGCGACCGCCCCCTCGCCGAAGCGCCCGACGCTCGCGCTCCGCAGCCCCGGCCGCCGGGGAGCCGCCTTCGCGAGGTCGCCGCTCGCGGTCCTCAGCCAGAGGCCGCCGCCGCTGCCGTCCGGGGTCAGCCCGGCGGGATCGACCGCCGCCGTGGCGCCGCGCCCGCGCGGGGCGCGCTCGTCGAGGGCCGAGAGGCGGCCGCCGCCGTAGACCCACAGGGTGCGGCCGTCGCCCGCGATGCCGGAGAGGGGGTACGGCGCGCGCAGCCCCGCCGCGATCACCGGCGGGGCCGTTCCCTCGACCGGCACCCCGGTGTCGGCGAGCGCGGCGACCACGTGGCGGTGGAGGAAGCCCGCCAGCGCCTCGGCGCCCGTGGCGGTCAGGTGCACGCCGTCGCCGCCGAACCAGGCCCGGCCCGAGGAGGCCGCGTTCCAGTCGGCGACGCGGATGGACTCGCTCGCCGCCGCAGCGCTGCCGATCGCCTCGTTGATGCCGCGGTAGGTGCCCTGCGTCTCGCGCAGGGTGACCCAGACCGTGCGCCGCACGCCGGCCGCCCGCAGCGCCGACTGCACGTCGCCGACCGCGTAGGCCCCGGGCCAGTCGTTGTAGCCGACGTTGACGACCACGACCCGGCCGAGACTCCGTCCGAGCCGCCTGACGAGCGAGAGGGCGCTCTCGGGCGCCCCGCCGATGCAGCCGGGGGCGACGAGCTTGCGGCACGCCCGCGCCTCCAGACGGAGGTCGATGCCGCGCCCCAGCATGGCGCGCGCGTGGCCCGAGAAGGCCAGCGACTCCTGCACCGAGTCGCCGATCACCGTGACCCGAGGGGGCTCCGCCGCGACGGGCTGGGCCGCGAGGGCGAGCGCGCAGAGCCCGGCAGCGGTGGCGATCGAGGTCTTCATGCGGCGGCCGACCCGTGATTCAACCGCCGGGCCGCGGCTCCTGTCACGCATGCGTAGCCTTGGCCGATGGCCGACCCGCTCTCGTGGCTGGACCCGCCGTGCGTGATGGGGATCGTCAACGCCACCCCCGACTCGCTCTGGGGCGGCGGGGGGCCGATGGACCCGGAGGGGGCGCTGGCGCTGCTCGACCGGATGGCCGCCGACGGCGCGGCGATCTGCGACGTGGGCGCCGAGAGCACACGCCCGGGCGCCGAGGCGGTCGACGCGGACGAGCAGCGGGCGCGCCTCTCGGGGGTCCTGCGCGCGCTGCGGGTCGCGGAGCCGCCCCTCGCGCTGTCGATCGACACCTCGCTGGCGCCGGTGGCCGAGGCCGCACTCGACGCGGGCTTCGTCCTGGTCAACGACGTCACCGCCGGCCGGCTCGACCCGGGCCTCCTGCCGCTGGTCGCCGAGCGGGGCGCCGACCTCTGCCTGGTCCACATGCGCGGGGACCCGCGCACCATGCAGCGGGACCCGAGCTACGGGGACGTCGTCGGGGAGGTCCGCGACTTCCTGGCCGGGCGCCTCGAGGCGGCGGTCGCCGCCGGGGTCGCGGAGGAGCGGGTGGTGCTCGACCCGGGCATCGGCTTCGGCAAGACCCTCGACCACAACCTGGCCCTGCTGGCGGGCGTGCCTCGGCTGGCCGAGCTGGGCCGCCCGGTGCTGATCGGCGTCTCGCGCAAGGGCATGTTCGGCCGCCTGCTCGGCCGCGAGGTGGGCGAGCGGATGCCCGCCTCGGTCGCGGCCGGGCTGGCCGCGGTCGCGCGCGGGGCCGCGGTGCTGCGGGCGCACGACGTGCGCGAGACCGCCGACGCCCTGCGGGTCTGGAGCGCGGTGGGGGCGGCCGGGTGAGCGGCGCGGAGCTCGCGGTCCGCCTGCGCGGCCTGGAGGCCTTCGGCCATCACGGCGTGCTGCCCGAGGAGCAGGCGCTCGGCCAGCGCTTCGTCGTCAACCTCGACATCGAGCTGCGCGGCGACCTGGCCTCGCGCACGGACGAGCTGATCGACACGGTCGACTACGCCTCGCTCGCCGATGCCGTCTGCGCCCTGATCTCGGGGCCGCCCGTCGCGCTGCTGGAGCGGCTGGCGGGGATGATCGCCGACCTGGTCCTGGAGGAGCCCTGGGCCGGCGCGGTGACCGTCACCGTGCACAAGCCCCACGTCGCCCTGCCGCACCCGGTGCGCGAGTCGGCGGTGAGGCTGCGGCGCGCCGCCGCGGCCGAGCCCGGCCCCCTCGTGGTGCTGCGGCTGGTCGCCGCGGCCCTCGACGCCCGCGACCGTGAGGCCCTCGCGGCGGCCGTCTCCGACGACGTCGAGGTCGCCGACGCGGCCGGCGCCGTGGTCGGACGGGGCCGCGCCGCGGCAGAGGCCTGGCTGGCGGAGGCGGTGCCCGGCGCGGTTCGGATCGAGCGCGACGGCGCCGAGCGGCTGGAGGGCGCCAGGGCGGTCGGCCCGATCCGCGCCCATCTGGGCGACGGGACCGAGCTGCGCCTCGCGCTGATTGTCGACGCGCGCGAGGGGCGCGCCGCCCGGCTGGCGGTCGTCCCGGGGCCGTGACCAGCCGCTACTGGCTCGGCCTCGGCGCCAACCTGGGCGACCGGCGGGCGGCCCTGGAGGCGGCCCTCGCCTGGCTGGCCGAGCACGGCGTCCTGGTGGAGGCCGTCAGCCCCGTCTACGAGACCGCGCCGCGCGAGGTGGAGGACCAGCCCCCCTTCCTCAACGCCGCCGCGCGGGTCGCCAGCGGTCTCGAGCCTCCGGCCCTGCTCGCGGAGGCCAAGCGGATGGAGCGGGCGCTCGGGCGCGACCCGGGCGGGCCCCGCTTCGGGCCCCGGGCGATCGACTGCGACCTGCTGCTGTGGGAGGGGGGCGCCTGGCGGGGGCCGGGTCTGGAGATCCCGCACCCGCGGCTGGCCGAGCGCCGCTTCGCCCTGCTTCCGCTGCTCGATCTCGACCCGGGCCTGAGCCTGCCGGACGGCCGCCCCCTGGCCGGCCTGGCGGCCGCCATCGACCCCGCCCAGCAGCCGGCGACCCGCCTCCCGGAGCCGCTCGCGGGGCCGCCGGGGGCGCGGGGCGGGTGAGCTATCATCGGCGGGCTTTCCGGCACGGAGGAGTCCCGCATGTCCCACACCGATGAGCTCGAGGAGTACGACGCCGAGCTCGAGCTTCGCCTGAAGCGCGAGTACGCCGACGTCTTCCCGCTCTTTCGGTACTGCGTGCTGACGCAGGAGGCCACGTACCTCTGCAACCGCTTCGAGCGGGACTTCATGCCCCAGGCGTCGTACCCGTTCTTCCACATCACGATGGAGGACGTCTGGGTGTGGGACAAGAACCGGCCGACGCGGATCATCCCCAAGGTCGAGATCTACACGACCCAGGACGTGACGGTGGAGATCCTGAAGGGCTCCGAGTCAATGGAGGCTGGCGAGACAGCCGTCTCGTAGCCGGGCGGGGGTCAGGGGGTGACGGTGCTGCTCGCGATCGACGTGGGGAACACGCAGACCCTCGCCGGCGTCTACAGCGGGGACGAGCTGCTGCACGAGTGGCGCATCGCCACCGAGCGGGGCGCCACCGCCGACGAGCTGGCCGCGGACCACGACCAGATCCTGCGCCTGCGCGGCGGGAGCCTGGGGGCGCTCGACGACATGGTGGTCGGGTCGGTCGTACCCGCGCTCTCGGCCGCCTACCAGTCGCTGGCGCTGCGCTACCTCGACCGCGAGGCGCTGGTGCTCGGCCCGGGAGTGCGCACCGGCCTGCAGATCGCCATCGACAACCCCCACGAGCTGGGCGCGGACCGCATCGCCAACGCGGTCGCGGCCCATCGCCGCCACGACGGGCCCTGCATCGTCGTCAACTTCGGGACGGCCACCACCTTCGACGCCGTCTCCGGCGCCGGCGAGTACCTGGGCGGCGTGATCGCGCCCGGAATCGAGACCTCGCTCGACGCCCTGGCCTCGCGCGCCGCCCGGCTGGTCAAGGTCAACCTGGTGGCGCCCCCGCGGGTGATCGGGAAGTCAACCGTCGAGAGCATGCGCTCGGGGGTCGTCTTCGGGACGGTGGCGATGGTCGACGGCGTCGTGGCCCTGATCAAGGACGAGCTCGACCCGGACGCGCTCGTGATCGCGACCGGCGGGCTGGCCGAGCTGGTCTGCCGCCACTCGGTGCAGATCGACGAGAACGAGCCCCTGCTGACGCTGGAGGGGCTGCGCATCGTCCACGAGCTCAACGCCGGGCGGGTCTCGGCGGCGCGGGGGGCGGCCGGGTGAGGAAGCGGATGCGCCAGATCCTGGCCGAGCGGGCGGCCCTGGCCCGCGACGCCGCCAGCCGAGGCGCCGCCGCCGGCGCGTTGGCCGCTGGCCGAGCCCTTCCGCATCGGCGGCCTGCGCCTGGAGAACCGGGTGGTGCAGGCGCCGCTCGCCGGGATCGCCAACTGGGCCTTCCGGCGCCAGTCGCGCCGCCACGGCGCCGGCCTCGCCGTCTCCGAGATGGTCGCGAGCTTCGGCATCCGCTACGGCAACCGCAAGACGATGGGGATGCTGACGATCGCGCCCGACGAGCACCCGGTCGGGGTCCAGGTCTTCGGCTCCGACCCCGGCGCGATGGCCGAGGCCGCCCGGGCCGCCGCCGACGCCGGCGCCGACCTCATCGACGTCAACATGGGCTGCCCGGTGCCCAAGATCTGCAAGACGGGGGCGGGCGCCGCCCTCCTGGCCGAGCCCGAGCTGGCCGCGGCCGTCGTGGAGGCGATGGCGCGCGCCGTGGACATCCCGGTCACCGTGAAGATGCGGCGCGGGCTCACGCCGAGCACCGCGGTTCCCGTCGAGACCGCGAGGCGGCTCGAGGCGGCGGGCGCCGCCGCGCTCTGCGTGCACCCGCGCGCCGCGGCCGAGGAGTACGAGGGCCGGGCCGACCACCGCATCACGGCGGAGGTCGTCGAGGCCGTGTCGATCCCGGTCATCGCCAGCGGCGACGTGTCCACGCCCGAGGGCGCGCGGCGCGTGATCGAGGGGACGGGCTGCGCGGCGGTCGCCGTCGGCCGGGCCGCGCTCGGCTACCCCTGGGCCTTCGGCGACATGCTCCGCGGCGTCCCGCGGCCGGCGCCGGGCCTCGGCGAGGTCGTCGAGGAGCTGGCCGGGTTCGCGGCCGACGCCCGGCGGGCGCTCGGCGAGGGGCGCGCCTGCGGCTACATGCGCAAGTTCTATCCCTGGTACCTCGCGGGGCACGACGTCCCCCAGCCGGAGATCGAGGGGCTCCTCACCGACCCGACGCTCGACGGCGCGCTGGCGCGGCTGCGGGCCCTGGCGGCCGCGCCGGCCGCCGCTTGATTCACCGGCGAAGCAAAGCTACCTTTCGGCGCCGCTTTCAGCGGCGGACGCGACGAAGAAGGTGATCCCGATGGACCGCGAAGTGATCCTCACCGAAGAGGGCTACCTGAAGCTCAAGGAGGAGATCGAGTACCTCTCGACCTCCAAGCGGCGCGAGGTGGCGGAGCGGATCAAGGAGGCGCGCGAGTTCGGCGACATCGCCGAGAACTCGGAGTACGACGACGCCAAGAACGAGCAGGCCCAGCTCGAGTACCGGATCCAGTCGCTCGAGCAGAAGCTCCGGAACGCGCGCGTGGTCAACACCGAGCACGTCTCGACGGACACCGTCTCGATCGGCGCGAGGGTGACACTGCGGGATACGAAGAGCAGGAAGACCCGCGAGTACTCGATCGTCGGCTCGGCCGAGGCCGACCCCAAGAACCACCGCCTCTCCAACGAGAGCCCGGTGGGCAAGGCCCTGCTCGGGCGCAAGAAGGGCGAGAAGGTCACGATCCCCGCCCCGCGCGGCGCCCTCGAGTACCAGATCGTCAAGATCCAGGCGGGCGACCACGGCTGATCCGGAGCCGCCGGAGGGCGGGCTGGAGGGCGGGCTCCCGGCGCTGATCGCGGAGCGCCGCGCCAAGGCGGAGGCGCTGCGCGGCCGCGGGATCGACCCCTTCCCCGCGCGCTTCCCCGGCAGGGTGGAGATCGCCGCCGCGCGCGCCGCGGGCGAGCCGCTCGCGGCCGGCGAGACCGGCGCCGAGACCGTGCGGGTCGCGGGCCGCCTGGCGGCGCGCCGCGGCCAGGGGAAGATGGCCTTCCTGGACCTGGAGGACGCCAGCGGGCGCATCCAGCTCTGGGCGAGGGCCGACCGCGTCGGCGAGGAGGGGATGGCGGCCCTCGACGACCTCGACCTCGGCGACATCGTCGGGGCGGCCGGCCCGCTCGCGCGCACCCGGCGCGGCGAGCTCAGCGTGGCCGTCGACGAGGCGGTCCTGCTCGCCAAGGCCCTGCGGCCGCCGCCCGACAAGCACGCCGGCGTGCGCGACCCCGAGGTGCGCCACCGCCAGCGCTACCTCGAGCTGATGGCCGACGAGGGCTCGCGCGAGGCGGTCAGGGCCCGCGCCAGGGCTGTCGCGGCGGTGCGCCGCTTCCTCGACGAGCGCGGCTTCGTCGAGGTCGAGACGCCGTCGCTGCAGCCGGTCTACGGCGGGGCTGCCGCCCGCCCCTTCGTCACCCACCACAACGTCCTCGACCGCGACCTCTACCTGCGCATCGCCAGCGAGCTCTACCTCAAACGCCTGATCGTCGGGGGGCTCGACCGCGTCTACGAGCTCGCCAAGGACTTCCGCAACGAGGGGGTGAGCAACAGGCACAACCCCGAGTTCACGATGCTCGAGACCTACGAGGCATACGCCGACTACCGCGACGTCATGGCGATGCTCGAGGAGCTGGTCGCGGCCGCCGCCCGCGCCGCGACCGGGGGCACGACGGTGCCGTGGAAGGGCGGGGAGATCGACCTCGCGCCCCCGTGGCGCCGGGTCAACTTCCGGGAGGCCCTGGCCGAGGCCGGCGGCATCGACGTTCGCGAGCTCCGAGACGAGGCCGGCCTGCGCGCCGCCATGCGCGCCGCGGGCCTGGAGGCCCCGGACGGCCTCACCTGGGCCCGCCTCGTGGACGGCCTCCTCACCCAGACCCTCGAGCCGACCCTGATCCAGCCGACCATCCTCCACGACTACCCGGTGGAGCTGTCACCGTTCGCCAAGCGCCTCCCCGGCGACCCCTCCCTGGTCGAGCGCTTCGAGGCGTTCGCGGGCGGCATGGAGATCGCCAACGCCTTCACCGAGCTCAACGACCCCGACGAGCAGCGCCGCCGCTTCGCCGCGGCGGCGGCCGACCGGGCGGCCGGCGACGACGAGGCCCCGCCCGCCGACGAGGACTTCCTGGCCGCCCTCGAGTACGGGATGCCCCCGACCGGGGGCCTCGGGGTCGGCATCGACCGCCTCGCGATGCTCCTGACGGACCGGGCCTCGATCCGCGAGTCCATCCTCTTCCCGGCGGTGCGCACCTGACCTCGCGGGTTTCGCTGCGGCGGCCGCGGGGGACCCTGGTGCAGGACGCACGCCGAGAGAGGAGGGCGGTGACATGAAGAAGACGCTTTATGCCGGCCTCGGGCTGGTGACCTGGAAGATCAGCAAGCGGATCATCCGCCAGCGGGCCCTCAACGCCCTGCATCTGGCGCGCCGATGAGCTCCGGCAAGGCGAAGGCTCAGGCCGGGAAGGCCAAGCAGGAGCTCGGCAAGCGCCTCGGCGACGAGGACCTCGAGGCCGAGGGCCGCGAGGAGCGGATCGCCGGGAAGGCGCGCCAGGCGGGGGAGGCCGTCCGAGAGACGATCGACGGCTTCCGCGAGGGCCTGAAGGGCCGCGACGAGGGAGAGGGGCGATGAAGAAGACGCTGTACGCAGCCGCGGGCGCCCTGGCGTGGCGCCTCGGCAAGCGCTACCTGCGCCGCCGGGCCCGCGCCTAGGGCGCGGGCCTTGCCCCTGAATGCGGATGGCCGCCTCTTGCGGGCGGCCATGCGCGCCTCCGGCCCCTGGCCGGGGCCTCCGGCAGACCGGCGCACCGCCTTCGGCGGGGCGGGCGCCGGAAAGGTCAACACCACCGCAGCCGTCGGATCGCGGCGCCTTGCCCTACGCTACACTGCCGCCGCTGATCCGGCTGGCGATCGGGGTAGAGGAGCGGATGGCGAAGCCACGGGGCAGGGCGCGATCGAAGGCCAAGGGGCGCAAGGGCGGGGCGCCCGCCCAGCGCAAGCGGCGGCCCCAGCTCTCGCTCGAGGAGATCGACTGGAAGAACTACCCGTCGCTGCGCAGGTTCGTGAGCGAGCGCGGCAAGATCCGCTCGCGCCGGATCACGGGCCTGTCGCGCCGCCAGCAGTCGCTGGTCTCCGCGGCGGTCAAGCGGGCCCGGACGATGGGCCTGCTGCCCTACCCCGACCAGGACCGCAAGGTCCGCTAGGCCCCCTCCGGGTCACGCCGACCCGAAGGGCCTCCACCGCAGGCGCGGGCGCTCCTCGCGACCGGCCCGCCGACGCGCCCTCAGGGAGAGCGCGGGGCTGTCGAGCTGTCGAACCGGTGGGTAGTACATGGAAAGACCTCCTCGCTGGCTGGATGTCGAGGCCGGGCGGCGATCGCCCGGCCGTCGTGTGGTCAGGACGAGCCGGGAGCCGCCCACCGCATCTCGGCACGGCCCGTGTCGCCGACGTACCAACGCGCACGCACGCGGGCGCTGACGTGGCCCTTGGGCGTCCGCTGCGGGCGCTCGAGCGTCAGCGCGAGCTGCTCGGGGGCGTCGATACCGTCAAAAGTCGTGTACATGGCCGTCTCCTCCTGGTGTTGGACGGTGCGCTACCGATCTTTGTCCCCCGGCCCCGTGCTCGCTTCCCGCAGATGCCTAGCGCGGCGCCCGGCACGAGCCGCGGGTCGGCTCGCTACTGCCGGTTCGCTCGCGGCCGGGTCGAACTCCCGCGCCGGCGCCGCCACGACCTCCACGGCCGCCGCGGGATCGGTGCGGCGCCGAGGTCGGTGACGATCAGGGTGGCGGCCCCGGCCGCGCGCACGAGGCGGGCGGGTGCCCGGCGCGCCCCTAGCCCTGCGCCGCGGCGAGGTGCTTCATCAGCTCCCGCCGCGACCGCAGGCCGAGCTTGCGGAAGACCCGGCGCAGGTGGAAGTCAACCGTCTTGGGGCTGAGGAACAGGGCCGCGCCGACCTCCTTGTTCGTCTTGCCCTCGGCCACATGGAGGGCCACCTGCAGCTCCTGGGGGGTCAGCTCCTCGCCCGCGCGCGCCTCGCGGCGGCCGAGCCGCTCGCCGCTGGCGCGCAGCTCGGCGCGCCGCCCGCTCGGCCCACGGCCGCGCGCCGAGGCGCTCGAACGCCTCGTGGGCGGCCCGCAGCGGGCCGCGGGCGTCGATCCTGCGGCCGACCCGCCGGAGGCGCTCGCCGAAGCAGAGGCGCGTGCGCGCCAGGCCGAACGCGTCCTCGACGGCGTGCTGTTCCAGCGCGGCGCGGAACGGCGCCTCGAAGTCGTCGTCGCCCGCCAGCAGCCCGCGGCACCGCAGGGCGCGTGGGTCGGTCTCCGGCACGGGGGACCGCTCGTACGCCGCCCGCGCCTCGTCCAGCTGTCCGCCGCGGACCCAGGCCTCGACCGGGTCCGCGAGGCGATCGCCGTCGGCCTCGCTCAGGGTGGCCCAGTCCAACGCGTCGTAGATGCGGCCCGCCTCCGCCGCCTCCCCGCGCCCCAGCGCGAGCAGGCCCAGGGCGAGCCGGCCGCGCTCGCTGACGATGCCGGCGCGCCTCGCGACCTCCAGCGCCTCGTCGGCGTGGCCGCGGCAGCGCTCCTCGCCTCCCTGGGCCGCGTCGAGCCAGGCGAGCTGCTCGAGGCACCTCGTCGACGCCCAGGCGCAGCGGCTCTCTCGCGCGAGCTCGAGCCCCTCGGACGCCCGCGCGTAGGCCTCGGGCCACCGGCCGGTGCGGGCGGCGAACCCGGACGACGCCTCCAGCGCGTGCGCGAGCGGACCGAACGCACCCTCGGCGCGGGCGAGCTCGATGCCGCGGTCCGCGAGCTCCCGGCCCTCGGGGATGCGCCCGAGCCAGCGCGCGGCACGCGCGCCGCGGACCAGGGACCGGATGCTCGCCTGGAGCCCGACGCTGCCGGCCAGCAGGCCGAGCGCCGCCTCGAGGTGCCCTCGCGCCTCCGGCCACGGGCCGGCCAGGCGATGCGCCTGGCCGAGGGCGACCTCGGCCGCGAACCGGGCAGGGTCGTCGGGGGCGGCGATCGCTCCGGCGCGGGCCGCGGCGTCGAGCGCCCGGCCCGGCTCGCCTCGGAGCTCGCGCCCTCGACCGCGTCGGCGAGCAGGTCGATCGCCCCCGCGGGATCCTCGCTCCCGAGGCGGTCCGCGCCCTCAATGAGGCCCTCGAGCGCCCGGGCGACATCGCCGCGAGTGCAGCTCGATGCGGCTGCGCAGCCGCCCCCCCGCGGCCCGCACGGCCTCGGGGCCCTCCCCGGTCAGCAGCTCCTCGATCAGCGCGAGGCTCAGCTCGGTCCGCCCGGCGACCTGCGCCGACTCGGCCGCCTCGAGCCGACGCCGCGCGCGTGTCGCGGGATCGGGGGTCAGGCGGGCCGAGCGCTCCAGGGCGAGGGTCGCCGAGCCCCAGCCGCTGCGCGCCCGCGCCCGCCGGCCCGCCTCGGCCAGCGCGGCCGCGGCGTCCTCGTCCGGACCGAGCGCCGCCGCCGCCAGGTGCCAGGCGCGCTCCTCGGGCCGCTGGCCGGCGAGCGCGTCCGCGAGGGCGCGGTGCGCGCGGCGCCGCTCGGAGGGCGGCGCGCCGTGGACGACCGCCGAGCGGACCAGTGGGTGGCGGAAGACGATCGCCCCGCCCGCGACGCCCAGCAGGCCCGCGTCCTCGGCCGCCTCCAGCGAGCGCTCGTCAACCCCCAGGAGCCGGAGGGCCTCCACCACCGGCTCGGGCGCGGGCGAGGAGCTGAGGGCCGCGACCAGGAGGGCGCGCCGCTCGTCCTCGGGGAGGCGCGCGACCTGCCCGCCGAACAGCCGCTCCGCGGTCGCTCCCACGGGCAGGGGATCGGCGAGCGGCTCGGCACCCCGCAGCTGGCCGACGGGCAGCAGCGCCGAGAGCTCCGCCAGCGCCAGCGGGTTGCCGCCGCTGGCCTCGCGGAGACGCTCGGCGACGTCCGGCGAGACCTCCTGCCCGGCCCCGGCGGCCAGCAGGGCGGCCGCCGCGTCGCGGTCGAGGCCCGTGAGCGAGAGCCTCTCGAAGGCGGGTCGATCGAAGGCCTCCGCGTCGCCCTCCCGTGCGGTCAGGAGCACGGCCACGCGCTCGGCGCCGAGCCGGCGGGCGGCGAACAGCAGCGCGTCCGCCGAGGCGGCGTCGAACCAGTGGGCGTCGTCGAGGAGGACCAGCACGGGCACGTCCTCCGCGGCCGCCGCGAGCAGCGAGAGCGTCGCCGCGCCCACGGCGAAGCGGTCAACCGGCTTGCCGGGGCCGACCCCGAGCGCGGCGGCCAGGGCGTCGCGCTGGCGCTCCGCGAGCTCGCCCATGTTGTGGAGCAGCGGCCGGCAGACGTCGAACAGGGCCGAGAAGTCGAGCTCCGCCTCCGACTCGATCCCGGACGCGCGCACGGTCGTGATGTCGGTCGAGCGCTCGGCCGCGTAGTCGAGCAGCGCGGTCTTGCCGATCCCGGCCTCGCCCAGCACGAGCAGGACCCCCGCCGCGCCCGAGCGAGCACGC
Source organism: Miltoncostaeaceae bacterium (assembly GCA_963808825.1). Classification (GTDB taxonomy): domain Bacteria; phylum Actinomycetota; class Thermoleophilia; order Miltoncostaeales; family Miltoncostaeaceae; genus DATAGF01. The sequence goes on from CAWEGW010000009.1 coordinate 440,116, forward strand.
TCCAGCAGGCCGTCGATCAGCCCGCACTCGCGCTCCCGGCCGAGCAGCATCGGCCAACGCTAGCGGCCGCGTCCGGCGCTCACGCGGAAGCGCTGCGCTTCAAGCGGGCCCGGACGATGGGCCTGCTGCCCTACCCCGACCAGGACCGCAAGGTCCGCTCGGCCCCCCGGGTCACGCGGACCCGAAGGGCCTCCACCGCAGCGGTGCGCGCTCCTCGCCGCCCACCCGCCGACCCGTCCTCAGGCGGGCCGTCGGGTCGTCCAGCTGCCGAGCCTCTGGGTAGATCGCGATCGGATACATGCCGTGCCTCCGTCTGGTGCGGCGGCTCCCTCGTCTCGGGAGCGGCGCGAGCCTCTCAGGGTCCGGCCTGCCGGAGGTAAAGGCACCGACAAGCCCGGGCAAACGGACCGCCAAGCCTTCCGGGCTCAGCGCCACCGCTCGGGCGCCCACCACCTCAGGGCCATGGCGCCGTCGCCGCCGCGGTACCAGTGGGCCCGCACGCGGGCGTCGCGGTCGTCGAGCTGCCGGACGGGCGGGTAGATCGCCATCGGGTGCATGTCGTGCCTCCCTCTCGGTGATGACAGTGTCGAAGGGGGAGACGCCGGGCCGGCCGCGCCTATTCCCGGCGACGCCTCCGGATCGCGGGCCGGTGTCCGGCGGGCGCGTCATCATCGGGGCATGGCGGATGGTCGCGATGGGTGTCGGCGGGGCGGGGCGGGGCCGCCCGTTCGGGGGGCGCGGCGGGCCGCTTACGGCGCGATGATGAAACAGCCCGAGGGCTCCCGCCGCAGGGCCGGGCCCGAAGGGCCCCGTGCTAGACTCGACCACCTCGGGAAACCGATCGCCATGAACTTCTCAGCCGCGGGATCGCACCGTCCCCGCGGGTCCTGCCCTCGACCTCCCGCACGAGTTCTCTCGCCCGTCGTTCCCCGCCGGCGCGCCGTCGCGTCTCCGGGCTCGGGTCAGTAGGAAGGGGAATACCCGATGTTCGAACGGTTCACGGAGCGCGCGCGCCAGGTCGTCGTGCTGGCGCAGGAAGAGGCGCGCACCCTCAAGCACAACTACATCGGGACCGAGCACATCCTCCTGGGTCTCCTGCGCGAGGAGGAGGGCCTGGCGGCCCGCGTGCTCGAGGGCCTCGAGATCACCGTGGAGGAGGTCCGCGCCCAGGTCATCCGCATCGTCGGCTCGGGCGAGGAGGTCACCTCCGGGCAGATCCCGTTCACCCCGCGGGCGAAGAAGGTGCTCGAGCTGGCCCTGCGGGAGGCGCTGTCGCTCGGCCACAACTACATCGGCACCGAGCACATCCTGCTCGGGCTCGTGCGCGAGAACGAGGGCGTGGCGGCCCGGATCCTGGCCGACTTCGACGCCGACTCGGAGAAGATCCGCAACGAGATCATCCGCATGCTGTCCGGCCCCGGCCGGCGCCAGCAGGGGCAGGGCTCGGGCGGCCAGAGCGGCGACAAGAAGTCGAGCAAGCTGCTCGACCAGTTCGGCCGCAACCTCACCAAGCTCGCCGCCGAGGGCAAGCTCGACCCGGTCGTCGGGCGCCAGAACGAGATCGAGCGGGTCATGCAGATCCTCTCGCGGCGCACCAAGAACAACCCGGTCCTGATCGGCGAGCCCGGCGTCGGCAAGACGGCGGTCATCGAGGGCCTGGCCCAGCGCATCGCGACCAACGAGGTCCCGGAGCTGCTGCGCAACAAGCAGATCTACACCCTCGACCTCGCGGCCCTGGTCGCCGGCTCGAAGTACCGGGGCGAGTTCGAGGAGCGCCTGAAGAAGGTGATGAAGGAGATCACCCAGCGCGGCGACATCATCCTGTTCATCGACGAGCTCCACAACCTCGTCGGCGCGGGCGCCGCTGAGGGGGCGATCGACGCCGCCTCGATCCTCAAGCCGGCCCTGGCGCGGGGCGAGCTGCAGACCGTCGGCGCGACCACGCTCGACGAGTACCGCAAGTACCTCGAGCGCGACTCGGCGCTGGAGCGGCGCTTCCAGAAGATCAACGTGGACGAGCCGAGCCAGGAGGAGACCGAGCAGATCCTGCGCGGCCTCCGCGACCGCTACGAGGCCCACCACCGGGTCACCATCACCGACGAGGCGCTCGCCGCCGCGGCGAACCTCGCCGACCGCTACATCTCCGACCGCTTCCTGCCGGACAAGGCCATCGACCTCATCGACGAGGCGTCGTCGCGCATGCGGATCAAGACCATGACCGCGCCGCCGACCTACCGCGAGCTCGAGGAGGAGATCGACCAGGTCCGCAAGGAGAAGGAGGCGGCCATCGAGGCGCAGGAGTTCGAGAAGGCCGCGAACCTGCGCGACAAGGAGCGGCGCCTCACCAACAAGAAGCGCGAGCTCGAGGAGCAGTGGAAGAGCGACGAGGGCGGCCCGCGGGCCTCCATCGGCGAGGAGGAGATCGCCGACATCGTCTCCATGTGGACCGGCATCCCGGTGTTCAAGCTCACCGAGGCCGAGACGCAGAAGCTGCTCCGGATGGAGGATGAGCTCCACAAGCGGGTCATCGGCCAGCAGCAGGCGATCACCGCGGTCTCGCGGGCGATCCGCCGCGCGCGGGCCGGCATCAAGGACCCGAAGCGGCCGTCCGGCTCGTTCATCTTCCTCGGCCCCTCGGGCGTCGGGAAGACCGAGCTGGCGCGGACGCTGGCCGAGTTCCTCTTCGGCGACGAGAGCGCGCTGATCCAGGTCAACATGTCCGAGTACATGGAGAAGCACGCGGTGTCGCGGCTGGTCGGCTCGCCTCCGGGCTACATCGGCTACGACGAGGGCGGCCAGCTCACCGAGCAGGTGCGCCGCAAGCCGTACTCGGTGATCCTCCTCGACGAGGTCGAGAAGGCCCACCCCGAGGTCTTCAACATCCTGCTGCAGATCCTCGAGGACGGGCGCCTCACCGACGCCCAGGGCCGCTCGGTCAACTTCCGCAACGCGATCCTGATCATGACCTCGAACATCGGCGCGGCGACGATCTCCCGCAGCACCCCGCTCGGGTTCTCCGTCACCGACGAGACCGGCATGTCGTACGACGACATGAAGTCGCGGATCATGGGCGAGCTGAAGCGGGTGTTCCGTCCGGAGCTGCTCAACCGCATCGACGAGGTCATCGTCTTCCACAAGCTCACCAAGGAGGAGATCACCGAGATCGTCGATCTGCTCCTGGTGCGGCTGCAGAACCAGATGAGCGAGCACGGGCTCGCGATGCGCCTGACCGACGAGGCGAAGGACCTGCTCGTGGAGCAGGGCTACGACCCCACCATGGGGGCGCGGCCGCTGCGCCGGGCGATCCAGCGCCTGATCGAGGACCCCCTCTCCGACCAGCTGCTGTCCGGCGGCTTCCCGGAGGGGAGCACGGTCGTCGTCGATCGGGACGGAGAGGAGATGAAGCTCGTGATCCAGGAGCCAGAGCCCGAGACGGTCGGCGCGGCCGCGGGCGGGACGGCCGAGGAGTCGCCCGCCGGCTCGAGCGAGTCCTAGTCATCAAGCAGGGGTCACGCGTGGCGCAGTCGCGCGCCAGGGCGATCTACATGTGCGGGGCCTGCGGTCAGCAGGCCCCGCGCTGGCTTGGGCGCTGTCCGTCGTGCGGCGAGTGGGGGACGGTCGCCGAGCAGGCGCCGGCCGCCGGCCGCCGGGCGGCGCTGGGCCCGGCGCCCGACGCGCCGCGCCTGGCCGACCTGGTCGACGCCGCGCCCGAGCGGCTCGCGACCGGCATCGGCGAGCTCGACCGGGTCCTCGGCGGCGGGCTGGTGCCCGGGTCGCTGGTCCTGATCGGCGGCGAGCCCGGCATCGGCAAGAGCACGCTGGTGCTGCAGGCCCTGGCCAGCCTGGCGGCCCCGGAGCGGGCCATGCTCGTCACCGGTGAGGAGTCGCCGGTCCAGGTGCGGGGGCGCGCCGCGCGCCTGCGCGTGGACTGCGGAGAGATCCGGGTGCTGGCCGAGACCCGGCTCGAGGCGATCCTCGCGGCGATCGAGGCGCTCGCGCCCCAGGTGTGCGCGGTCGACTCGGTGCAGACGATCCACTCGGAGGCCGTCGAGGGAGCCCCCGGGGCGCCGAACCAGGTGCGCCAGGTCACCATCGAGCTGATGCGGGTCGCCAAGGAGCGCGGCGTCACCATCCTGCTCGTCGGCCAGGTCACCAAGGACGGGGGCCTCGCCGGCCCGCGGACGCTCGAGCACCTGGTCGATTGCGTGCTCTCGTTCGAGGGCGACGACCTCCGGGCCCACCGGGTCCTGCGCGCGACCAAGAACCGCTTCGGCTCCACCAACGAGACCGGCGTCTTCGAGATGGGCGCGTCCGGGCTCGAGCCGGTCAACGACCCCACCCGCCTCTACCTGGCCGAGGCCGGGGAGCGGGTCGGCTCGTGCGTCTTCCCGGCCATCGAGGGCAGCCGCTCCCTCCTGGTCGAGGTGCAGGCGCTCGTCGGCCACACCGAGGTCGTGCCGCCCCGGCGGGTCGCCGTGGGCGTCGACCGCACCCGCCTGGCCCAGATCATCGCCGTGCTCTCGCGCCACGGCGGCCTGCGGCTCGGCGACGCCGACGTCTTCGTGAGCGTGGCCGGGGGCGCGCGGGCCATCGACCCGGCGGCCGACCTGGCGATCGCCCTGGCCGTCGCCAGCGCCCACCGCGGGGTGCCGGTCGCGGCCGGGACCGCGGCCTTCGGCGAGCTCGGGCTCACGGGCGCGGTGCGCCCGGCGGGCCACGCCGTGCGCCGGCTCGCCGCAGCGGCCGGGCACGGCCTCGAGACGGCGATCATGCCGACCGGGCGCACCGGGGCGGACCCGGGGTCGCCCGCGCCAGCAGTCATCCGTGCGGTGCCGGGGGTGCAGGAGGCCCTCGACGCCGCCTTCTGAGCGGTTGTCCTGTCAATGACGAGGGAGGAGCAGCGGTTGTATGAAGTCGGTGACAAGGTCGTGTACCCGCATCACGGCGCAGGGAAGATCGTCAAGAAGGAGCTCAAGGAGATCCTCGGCCAGCGCCGTGAGTACCTCACGATCCAGATCCTCTACAACGACATGACCGTGATGGTCCCCACGGAGAACGCCGACAAGGCGGGCCTCCGCAAGGTCATCGGCGAGGAGACGGTCAACGAGGTCCTTGCGGTCCTCCGCGACGACGGCACGCAGATGCCGAAGAACTGGAACCGTCGCTTCAAGCACAACCGCGACAAGATCAAGACGGGAGATATCTTCGAGCTGGCCGAGGTGGTCCGGAACCTCTCCATCAGGGACCTGGACAAGGGCCTCTCGACCGGCGAGAAGCAGATGTTCGGCCGGGCCAAGAAGATTCTCGCGAGCGAGCTCATGTACGCGCGCGACATGGAGGAGCAGGAAGCGATCGATTTCCTGGAGAATCTCCTCGAGGACATCGGACAGCGGCGGGGGCCTGGCAGCGCCAGCACCCGCGCGGCCGGCGCGCTCGTCGATTAGGGGCGGCCTACGGGTCTAACGTAAGCGAGAGGAGCGCCGAGGGCCGAGGACGACGGGGGAACACGAGGAATGACGAGGCGGTCGCCCAGGGGTGGGCGGGTGGTGATGCAGCGGTGCTGAGCATCGTCAGCGGGATCGTCCTCGCCATCCTCGGTGGCCTCGGCGCCTACCAGGGCTCCCAGGCCCTCCCGCTCGAGGACTGGGTCTCCTCGCCCTGGCACTACCTCGTCGCCGCGGCGATCACCGTGGCCGGCGCCCTGGTCGGCTGGGGGCTCGGGCGGCTCCTCGGGCGGGTCTTCCACAACCGCCTGCGGGTGATCGACCGCGCCGCCGACCGGCGCTCGGCCGCCGAGCTCACGGTGGGGGCGCTGGGCCTGGTGGTGGGCCTCGTGGCGGCCGCCCTGGCCGGGGTCGCGGTGGCCCAGCTGCCGATCATCGGCCCCTACCTGCTGGTGCCGATCGTGCTGGTGGTGGCCTACCTCTTCATGCGCGTCGCCGCGCGCAAGCACGTGGACATCCTCCGCCTGGTCGGGATCCGCTCGCGCTCGTCGGCCGCGAACCTGCCGACCCGCCTGGTCAACACCTCCGCGATCATCGACGGCCGCCTGGTCAACGTGATGAAGACGCGCTTCCTGTCGGGGGCGATCGTCGTCCCCGACTTCGTGCTCGACGAGCTCCAGCGGGTGGCCGACTCGACCGACGCCCTCAAGCGGGCGCGCGGCCGGCGCGGCCTGGAGATCGTCGAGCAGCTCAAGTCCTCGGCCAACGGCGGCTTCTCGGTGAAGGCGGGCGACTACCCGGACGCCGAGGGCGTCAACGCCAAGCTCGTGCGCATGGCGCAGGACGTCGGCGGCTCGATCGTCACCACCGACTACAACCTCAACAAGGTCGCCCAGATCCAGGGCGTCGAGGTCCTCAACGTCAACGAGCTCGCCAACGCCCTGAAGCCCGCGGTCCTCCCCGGGGAGCCCCTGCAGGTCAGGGTGATCCGCGAGGGCCGCGAGTACGACCAGGGGGTCGGCTACCTCCAGGACGGCACGATGATCGTGGTCGAGGGCGGCCGCTCGGCGGTGGGCAAGGAGATCACCGTCGAGGTCACGAGCGTCCTGCAGAGCCCCTCCGGGAAGATGATCTTCACCAAGCTGCCCGGGGCCCAGGTCTCACCGTAGCCCCGCGCCGGGGCCGTCACTCGGGCAGCTGCCACTCGCCCCCGGCGATCACCGGCACCCGCCGCCCGCGCGCGCCGACGCCGGTCACCTCGACCTCGTCCGAGCCGATCATCACGTCGAGGTGGACGCGCGAGCGGTTCACGGGCCCGCCGTCCCGGCGCGTCTCCTCGAAGCCCTGCCCGAAGGCGATGTGGGCGGCCGCGTTCTCGTCGAAGAGCGTGTCGCCGTAGATCCTGCCGGTCTGCCCGATGCGCGAGGCCCGGTCCACGAGCGCCACCTCGCCGAGCCGGCCCGCCCCGCGGTCGGTCGCGAGGGTCGCCTCCAGCAGCTCGCGGTCGGCGCCGCGCGCCGCCTCGATGCGCGCCAGCCGCCCGCGCCGGAACTCGCCGGCGATGCCCTCGATGACCCTGCCCCCGAAGGAGAGCGGCGTCGTGCAGCGGAAGGTGCCGCTCGTCGCGCCCGGATCGGGGCTCGTGAAGACCTCCTCGGTGGGGACGTTCGGGTAGAAGCTCCGGCCGCGGTCCGTCGTGGCGCCGCCCCCCAGCCAGCGCCCGTCGGGCGCCAGCGCGACGTCCAGGCGCGTGCCCGGCCCGCGGAACTCGAGCCCGGCGAAGCGGCGCCGCGACAGCGCCGCCGCCCGCCGCCCGAGGCGCCGCGCGTGCTCGGCCCACGCGCCCGGCGAGTCCTCCGGCCCGAGGCGGCAGAACCACACGATGTCCTCGCCGAGCCGGCTCAGGGCCCGCGCCGGGGTCAGCTCGGGGTAGGCCCGGCGCGCCCACGCCCGGGTGGGCCAGGCGACGATGCACCACCGCACCCGGTCGGCGGCCACCGCCCGCAGGAACGACCGCCGCGCCATCGCCCGGCCCCGGAGGTCGGCGGCGATCCGGCCCGCGTCGAGCCGCGACAGCAGGGCCGGCTCCTCCTCGCCGACGATCCGCACGAACGCCGCCCCGGGGTCGGTGGCGGCGCTCAGGCGGGCCCGGTGCCACGGGCCGAGGCGCCCGAGCGTCTCGTCCGCGCCCTCGGCGACCCGCGCGCGCATCAGGCGCGGGTCGGCGTAGTGAACGTCGACGAGACCCGCGCCCGCGCGGTACGCGGCCTCCGAGATCGCCACCGCGAGCTCGCGGTGGGCCGGCTCGCAGTCCAGGAGCAGCGACTCGCCGCGCCGCAGCCCGACGAAGAGCTCGACCACGGCCTCCGCGTACCGGCGCAGGACGTCCTCGGGCAGCGGCCCCCGCGCCGTCACGCCTCCCCGTCGTAGTAGTCGACCGCGCCCTCACGGCGCACGACGAGGTCCTCCGCCTCGTCCCCGGTCCAGACGCCGACCTTCCCGCTGTCGGGGTACGCCGAGGCCGTCGGGAAGACGACCTCCGACCACATCAGGACGCGCGCCACCGCGTCGGAGTCGTTGCGGATCTGGTGGGCGCCCTCGGGGCCCGCCGGGAAGAAGACGAGATCCAGCGGCTCGAGGCGCTCGCTGCCCGCGGGCGTGCGGGCGGTCGGCGTGCCCTCGAGCACCAGGCCCCACTCCTCCTCGCCGTACTCGTAGTGGTACGGGCAGACCGCCTGCCCGGGCGGGATCTCGTAGAGCGTCGCGCCGGTCCTCCCGGCCCCGAGGAGGCTCCGCGTGGGGAACCGGCGGGCGCGGAACCCGTCGGGGCGCACGACCTCGTCGTCGAAGGCCGGGTCTGCGAGGTTCACGCGCCGCACGCGACTATCCTGGCACCCCGCCCGCGGGCGGCACCGCCGGCGCGCGCCCCTGGGCCACGAGCCACTCCGCCAGCCCGACGCCGCCGAAGGGGTCGCCGGCCTCGAGCCCCTTGTGCTTCGCGAAGGCGTAGACGGGGCGGTCGGCGGCCTCGCGCTCGAGCAGGTCGCGCCAGGCGTCGCGGGCCTCGGGCGAGTAGCGGTCGGCGCGAAGGCGCACGTAGGCGAGCGGACCCTTGGGGAGGCGCGGCGGGACCAGCCCGAGCGTCTCCGAGACGCAGACGGTGCCGCCCGTGGCGGCGATGCGCTCCTCCACCTCCGGCGCGAGCCAGGACTCGTGGCGGAACTCGAGGGCGACCGGCAGCCCCGGGGGCAGGCACGCGAGGAAGGCCTCCAGGGCCGCGTCGTCGCGCTCCCGCGTCGGCGGGAACTGCATGAGGACGGCCCCGAGCCTCGCGCCGAGCGGCCTCAGCGACTCCAGGAAGCGCGCCATGAAGGCCTCGCCGCCCCGGGCGGGCGGCAGGCGCGCGGACGTGGGTGAGGCGGCGGTGCGCCTTGGCCGCGAAGCGGAAGCCCTCCGGCGTCTGGGCGGCCCAGCGCGCGACGACCTCCTCCGGCTGGAGCTGGTAGTGGGTCGCGTTGATCTCGCACGCCGACAGGATCGAGGAGTAGTGGCCCAGGAAGCGGTCCTGCGGCAGGCCCGGGGGGTAGAAGGCCGGCCTCCACTCCGGGTAGGCCCAGCCGGATGTGCCAACGTGCAGGCCCATGGGCTCCCACGATAGCGGCGGCGCGGCGCCGACCACCGCCGCGATCCTGGTCGCGGCGGGCTCCGGCGTGCGCATGGGGGCCGACGCCCCGAAGGCGCTGATCCCGCTCGCCGGCAGGCCGATGCTCGCGTGGAGCCTGGCGGCGCTCTCCGCCGTCGACGAGGTCGTCGTCGCCGCCCCGCCCGGCCACGAGGACGAGACGGCGGCGATCGTGCGCGCCGCTCGTCCCGGTGCCGCCGTGGTCGCCGGCGGCGCCAGCCGGGCCGAGTCGGTCGCGCTCGCCCTCGAGGCCGTCCCGGCGGGCGTCGAGGTCGTCCTGGTCCACGACGCCGCCCGGCCGCTGCTCACCGCGGAGATCGTCGCCGCGGTGGTCGCCGGCCTCGAGGGCGCCGACGGCGCGATCGCCGCGCGCCCGGTCGCCGACACCCTCAAGCGCGGCGACGGCGGCGCGCTCCCCGCCATCGCGGCGACGGTCAACCGCGGCCCCCTCTGGGCGGCCGAGACGCCCCAGGCCTTCCGGGCCCCGCTCCTGCGCGGCGCCGTCGCCCGAGCTCTGGACGAGGGCCGGCTCGCCGCGGCGACCGACTGCGCGTCGCTGGTCGAGGCCCTGGGCGGGCGGGTGCGCCTGGTGGCGACGCCCGGGCCGAACCTCAAGGTGACGACGCCCGCCGACCTGGCCCTCGCCGAGCACCTCCTGGGCGGAGCCGTGGTCTAGTCTCCCCGGCCGTGCTGACCGACTACCACATGCACCTGCAGCCGGACGGCGCCGGCGCGCGGGCCGCGGCGGCCCCGGCGTGGGAGGCCGACGGCGGCCACCTGTCGAGCCCCTGGATCGGCCGCTACGCCGAGCGGGCCCGCTCGCGTGCCGTCTCCGAGATCGCCATCACGGAGCACGTCTACCGCTTCGCCCAGGCGCGCGACTGGAACGACGACCCCTGGTGGCGCGAGGAGGCCACCGAGGACGTCGACGCCTACTGCGACGCGGTCCTCGCGGCGCGCGAGGCGGGGGTGCCGGTGCTCCTGGGGGTCGAGATGGACTGGCTGCCCGCCCGCCGCGACGACATCTCGGCCTTCCTCGGCGCGCGGCCCTTCGACGTGGTGCTCGGGTCGGTGCACTGGATCGGCCCCCTCGTCATCGACAACCCGGGCGCCGCCGACTGGGGCGGGCGGCCGGCCGAGGAGGTCTGGGCGGCCTACCTCGCCGAGCTGGTCGCGGCCGCCGAGTCGGGGCTCTTCGACGTGCTCTCCCACCCCGACCTGCCGAAGGTGTTCGGCACCCGCATGCCCGCCTCGCTGGAGGCGGCCCTCGACGAGGCCGTCGGCGCGATCGCGGCGACGGGCGTGGCGATCGAGTGCTCGTCGGCCGGGCTGCGCAAGCCCGTCGGGGAGCTCTACCCGGCGCCGGCGCTGCTGGCGCGCTTCCGGGAGGCCGGCGCCCCGGCGACCCTGTCGAGCGACGCCCACCAGCCGGGGGACGTCGCCCGCGACTACCCCACGGCCGTCGCCGCGCTGCGGGGCGCCGGCTACGAGACGATCACCCGCTTCTCGCGCCGCGAGCCGTCCCAGGTCGCGATCCGATGGGCATGAGGGTCGGGGCCGGCGCGGACGCCCACCGCTTCGGTCCGGGCCGGCCGCTCATGCTCGGCACGGTCCACGTGCCCCACGACCAGGGCCTCGTCGGCCACTCCGACGGCGACGTGGTCGCGCACGCCCTCTGCGACGCCCTGCTCGCCGCCGCCGGCCAGCCGGACATCGGGGCCGTCTTCCCCTCCGGCGACCCCGCGTGGGAGGGGGCCTCGGGGTCCCGGCTGCTGGCCGAGGTGATGAAGCGCGTGCGCGGCGCCGGGATGGCGGTGGTGAACGCCCACGCGGTCGCCGTCTGCGAGCGGCCGCGGCTGGCGCCGCACCGGGCGGCGATGGAGGCCGCCCTGACGGACCTGCTGGGGGCCCCGGTCGGCGTCCACGCGACGACCACCGACGGCATGGGCGCGCTCGGCCGCGGCGAGGGCGTCGCCTGCCACGCCGTCGCCCTCCTGGAGGGCCCGTGAGCGGCGCGGAGGCGGGCGGCCCGAGGCTCCACTCGACCCTCACGAAGCGGCTCGAGCCGGTGGAGCCGGGGCCGGACGGCGTCGTGCGCATGTACGTCTGCGGCCCGACCGTCTACGGGCCGATCCACATCGGAAACGCCCGCCCCTTCGTGGTCTTCTCGGTCCTGAAGCGCTACCTCGAGCGCCGGGGCATGAGGGTGAAGCTCGTGTCGAACCTGACGGACGTCAACGACAAGATCTACGAGGCGGCCCGCGCGGAGGGCGTCCCGAGCGAGGAGCTCGCGCGCCGCTACTCGCGGGCCTACGTCGACGACACCGACCGGCTGGGGCTGGGGCGCCCGGACGTCGAGCCGACCGTCACGGAGACCATCCCCGAGATCGTCGAGCTGATCGGCCAGCTGGTGGAGGCCGGCCTCGCGTACCCGTCCCAGGGGGACGTCTACTACCGGGTCGGCCGCTTCCCCGGCTACGGCCGGCTCTCGGGCCGCCGCCTGGACGAGATGGAGCCCCAGGAGCCGGGCCCGGGCAAGGAGTCGCCGCTCGACTTCGCGCTCTGGAAGGGGCGCAAGGAGGACGAGGACACCTGGTGGGAGTCGCCCTGGGGGCCGGGACGGCCCGGCTGGCACATCGAGTGCTCGGCCATGGCCGAGGCGACGCTCGGCCCCTCGTTCGAGGTCCACGGCGGCGGCATCGACCTGATCTTCCCCCACCACGAGAACGAGATCGCCCAGTCCGAGGGGGCGCACGGGGGGCGGATGGCCGCGATCTGGATGCACAACGAGATGCTCGAGCTCGGCGACGAGAAGATGAGCAAGAGCATCGGGAACATCGCCCCGCTCTCGGAGGTGCTCGACCGCTGGCCGGCCGAGGTGGTGATCGCCCTCTTCCTCACCAGCCACTACCGCTCGCGGCTGCCCTTCACCGAGGAGCGCATGGGGGAGGCGGCCGCGGTCGTGGAGCGCCTCCGCAACGCCCTGACCGCCCTCGACCGCGGCGGCGGCCGGCCGGGGCGAGGGGGGGACCGACCCCGAGCTCACCCGCGCCGTCATCGAGTCGCGCGGCGCCTTCTTCGACGCCCTCGACGACGACTTCGGCACGCCGGCGGCCTTCGCCGCCCTGTTCGACCTCGTACGGGCGGCCAACCGCGCGATCGCCGCCGGCGCCGCGGGCGCCGGCCAGCTCCGCGACGCGCGCCGCGAGCTGCTCGAGCTGCTGGACGTCCTGGGCCTGGCGACGATCGAGCCGGCCGCGGGCCCGGCGGTGCCGGACGAGGTCATGGAGCTGCTGGGCCGGCGCGAGGACGCCCGCGCGGCGCGGGACTTCGCCGCCGCCGACGCGGCCCGCGACCGCGTGCGAGAGCTCGGATTCGAGATCACCGACACGCCGGAGGGCCCGCAGGTCCGCCCGGCATGAGCCGGCCGCGCGCCCGGACGCCCTCCTCCGGCCGGGAGGTCGTCTACGGCCGCAACCCGGTCCGCGAGCTGATCGCGGCCGGGCCGCCGGCCCGTCCACGAGGTGCGCGCCCTCCCGCAGGCGGCCGGCGAGCCCTGGCTGGCGGGCCTGCCGGTCCGCGAGGCGTCGCGCGACGCGCTCAGCCGCTGGGCCGGCAGCCCCGACCACCAGGGCGTCGCCGCGCTCACCGATCCCTACCCCTACGCCGAGCCCGCCGACCTGCTCGACCGCCCCGGCCCCGTCGTCTGCCTCGACGGCGCCCACGATCCGCGCAACATCGGCGCCATCGCCCGCGTGGCCGAGTGCGCCGCGGCCGCCGGTCTGGCGATCCCGAGGCGGGGCGGCCCCGGCGTCACGCCGACGGTCGCCAAGGCCTCCGCCGGGCGCCGTGGAGTGGCTCGCGATCGCCCGGGTCGGCAGCGTCGCGGCCTTCGTCCACGACGCGGGCTCGGCGGGGCGGCAGGCGCTGGGGGCCGACCCGGCGGGCGGCGAGGACTACCGCGCCGTCGCCTGGACGCCCGACCCGGTGATCGTCCTCGGGTCGGAGGGCGAGGGGCTGCGCCCGCGCGTCCGCGACGTCTGCGACGGCCTGGTGAGCATCCCGACCGCCGGCCACGTCGCGTCGCTCAACATCTCCGTCGCCGCCGGGATCCTGGTCTTCGAGGCCGTCCGCAACGCCAATTGACGCTCTTTGCGTCCTTTTGGCGTTGACGCCGCTTTGTGCGGACGATAACAATGCCCAACTCACGCGATCCCAACGCTTGAGTTTAGCTTGATTCTTGGCGGATGATCGAGGAGAAAACCCCATGAGCAGCGCGTTCTCGCCACATTCATTCGCCGCTTCAAGTCGAGCAGACCGACCCGCTCATGGTCATGCTCAACCATGGGTTGAGGTCCAGGACAGGGCCCTCGTGGGCCGAGCCCGCAACGGTGATTCCGTTGCAATGGACCAGCTGATCGAGCGTTACCGAGGCTTCGTGCGCATGAAGGCCAGCGCCTACTTCCTCGCCGGCGGCGAGGGCGAGGACCTGGTGCAGGAGGGGCTGATCGGCCTCTTCAAGGCCGTGCGCGACTACCGCTCCGACCGCGAGGCGTCCTTCCGCTCCTTCGCCGAGCTCTGCGTCACGCGCCAGATCATCACCGCGATCAAGACCGCCGCGCGGAACAAGCACACCCCGCTCAACACCTACGTCTCGTTCAGCCACACGCGCGCGGGCGCGAGCGGCGACCAGGAGATGAGCCTCGCCGAGGTCCTGCCCGGCGACCCCGTTGTCGACCCGATCACCCAGGTCATCTCGTCCGAGGAGCTGCGCAGCCTGGTCGAGTGCCTGGGCGAGTCGCTCTCGGAGCTCGAGAGCGACGTGCTGACGATGTACCTCGAGGGCCGCTCCTACGAGGAGATCGCCCAGCGCATCGGCCACACGCCGAAGACGGTCGACAACGCCCTTCAGAGGGTCAAGCGCAAGGTGCTGACCCACCTGCGCGGGCGCGAGGTCCTCGACCTGCACTAGGAGGGACCCGCGATGGAGCGCGCCGACCGGCTGAGGGCGCTCTACGCGGCCTTCAACGCGCGCGACATGGACGCCCTGCTGGGGGCGATGACCGCCGACGTCAACTGGCCGAACGCCTGGGAGGGCGGCCGTCTCGCGGGGCGTGAGGCGGTGCGCGAGTACTGGACCCGTCAGTGGGCGGCCATCGACCCGCGGGTCGAGCCGCTCGAGCTCACCCCGCTGCCCGACGGCCGCATCGCGGTCGAGGTGCTTCAGACGGTGCGCGACCTGGACGGCACCCTGGTCGCCGAGGGGCGGGTGCGGCACGTGTACGCCTTCTCGGGCGAGCGCATCGCCCGGATGGACGTCGAGGAGGGCCCGGCGCCGGCCTGAGCGCGCGCCGCGCGTTGCGGGATGCGTTGCGTCGTGTCGCAGGCGGCTCCGGGCCGGAAAGACCGGCCGGCCGCGCGGCGAATGGGGGCCGTGCTGCCCCCGCTCCACCCGGAATCGAGGCGACATGACGACGCTCGCACCGGCCCGCCGGGCCGACCACTACGACGACCCCGCCTTCAACTACCAGGACTACTGGCGGGGCCGCGACTACGAGCACGCGGCCGAGCAGGCGGCCATCGACCGGCTCCTGGCCGGCCGCCGCTTCCAGCGCGCGCTCGACGTGGGCGGCGGCTACGGACGCCTGTCGCGGCACCTGGTCAACTACGCCGACGAGGTCATCCTGGCCGAGCCCAGCGAGCAGCAGCTCGGCCTCGCGCGCGCGTTCCTGCGCGACGCGCCGGCCGTCCGGTGCCTGCCGGCCCAGGCCTGCGACCTGCGCCTGCCGAACGAGTCCGTGGACGTCGCGATGCTGGTGCGGGTGCTCCACCACATCCCCGACCCGGCGCCCGAGATCGCCGAGATCGCGCGCGTGCTGCGGCGGGGCGGGACCCTGCTGCTGGAGTTCGCCAACCTGAGCCACGCCCTGAACCGGCTGCGGTACGCGGCGCGCGGCCGCCGGATCCCGCTGACGCCGGTGCCGGTCGCCGCCGCGGCGGACCGGGTCCCGTTCGTGAACCACCACCCCAAGGCCCTCCTGGCGCTCCTCGAGAGCGCGGGCTTCGCCGTCGAGGCCGTGCTCAGCGGGTCGAACCTGCGCAGCCCGCTCGCCAAGCGCCTTCTCGGCACCTCGGCGCTGCTGCGGCTCGAGCGCCGCCTCCAGCCGGCGCTGGCCCCGCTCTACTTCGGGCCGAGCATCTGGCTGCGGCTCCGCAAGGCGGAGGGTCCGGACCCCTCCTAGGCCACCGAGAAGCCGCTGGCGCCCTCCGGCGGCTCGTCGGCCACCTCGACCTCGCGGACCTCCGCGTCCGGCGGCCCGCTGCGCGCGAACGCGACGAGCCGCTCGACCGCGTCCGGCGGGCCCTCGAAGGCGGCCTCGACGCTCCCGTCGGGCATGTTGCGCACGTAGCCGGCGACGCCTTCCTCGAGCGCGGCGCGCCGGATGCTCTCGCGGAAGAAGACGCCCTGGACGCGGCCGCGCGCCCGCACGCGCGCCCGCCGCACGCCGCTCACGGCGAGCACACCGCCGCACCGGCCCGCTCGAGGCGGACGATCTCGTCGTCCGAGCGCCCCAGCTCGGCCAGCACCTCGCGGGTATCGGCGCCGAGGCTCCTGCCCGTGAAGCGGATGGCTCCCGGCGTCTCGGAGAGCCGCATGACCGGGGCGGTCATGGTCAGCGGGCCGAGGTCGGGGTCCTCGACCTCCACGACGAGACCGGTCGCCCGGACGTGGTGGTCGTCGAAGAGCTCGTCCCGCTCGCGCACGGGGGCCGCGGGCACCCCGGCCTCGGCCATCGCGTCGTCCCACTCCGCGGTCGTGCGCTCGAGGAGGCGGGGCGCGAAGAGGGCGACGAGCTCCTCCTGGCGGTCGACCCGCACGGCGCGGTCGTCCCAGGGCGGCGCCTCGAGCAGGCCGGGGAGCCCGATCGCCTCGCAGAAACGGCGCGCCAGGCGCTCGGCGTAGGCGGCCACGGCGAGCCAGCCGTCCGAGGTCCGGTAGGCGCGGTAGAAGGCGCGCGAGAAGGTCGGCACGCCGTGGGCGGGCAGGCTCTCGATCCTGACGAGGGAGTGGGCGTTCAGGGCCACCGCGCTGCCGAGCACGCTGGCCTCCACCATCTGGCCGCGGCCGCTGCGGCCGCGCTCGATCAGGGCGGCCATGATCCCCGAGCACGCCAGCAGCGGCAGGGCGGTGTCGTTGATCGGGATCGGCGAGGAGCGGGGCGCCTCGCCCTCGGGCGTCAGGCTCGGGGGCATGAACCCGGCCAGCGCCTCGGCGAGGATGTCGTAGCCCGGCCGCCCGCCGCGCGGCCCGTCGGCCCCGAAGGCCGAGATCGCGCAGTAGATCAGGCCCGGGTTGAGCTTGCGCGCCTCCTCCCAGCCGAAGCCCAGGCGCTCGGCGACGCCGGGCCGCATGTTGGTGACCAGGACGTCCGCCCGCGCCACGAGGGCGTGCAGCACCTCGCGCCCCTCGGGGAGCTTGAGGTCGAGGCAGACGGCCCGCTTGTTGCGGTTGGCCTGGACGTAGTGCCGGCTGCGGCCGGGGTGCCCGGGCACGCGCTCGTGGTCGCGCCACTCGTCCCCCTCCGGGCGCTCGACCTTGATCACCTCGGCGCCGAGGTCGCCCAGGTGCATCGCCGTGAGGGGCCCGGCCAGGTTGTGCGAGAGGTCGAGCACGCGGAGGTCGGAGAGCGGGGGTCGGCTCATGGCCCGATGCTATCCTCGGGCCTCGGTTCGGGAGCGAAAAGGAGCGCGGCGATGGGCCTCATGGGCCGCTTCACGACGATCGTCAAGGCGAAGGCCAACAAGGCCCTCGACAAGGCTGAGGACCCGCGCGAGACGCTCGACTACTCGTACGAGAAGCAGCTCGAGATGCTGCAGAAGGTGCGCCGGGGCGTGGCCGACGTGGCCACGAGCAAGAAGCGCCTCGAGCTCCAGGCCGCCAAGCTCGAGCAGAGCGTCGAGAAGCTCGACGGCCAGGCGCGGATGGCCCTCCAGCAGAACCGCGAGGACCTCGCCCGGGTGGCCCTGGAGCGGAAGAAGGGCGTGCAGCTGCAGCTGCAGTCCATCGACCAGCAGCGCGAGCAGCTGCAGGGCGAGCAGGAGAAGCTGATCGTCGCCGAGCAGCGCCTGACGGCCAAGGTCGAGGCCTTCAGGACGCGCAAGGAGACGATCAAGGCCCAGTACACGGCCGCCGAGGCGCAGACGAAGATCGGCGAGGCCGTCACCGGCGTCTCGGAGGAGATGGCCGACGTGGGCATGGCGATCGAGCGCGCCGAGAACAAGACCGAGACCATGCGCGCCCGCGCCGGCGCCATCGACGAGCTGATCGAGTCGGGCGCGCTGACCGACCTCACCGACGGCCGCGACTCCATCGACCGCGAGCTCGAGGCGCTCACCGCCTCCAGCGGCGTCGAACGCCGAGCTGGCCAAGATGAAGGCCGAGATCGGCCCGGGCGGCCCCCCCGCCGACCAGATCGAGAGCGGGGAGTCGAAGGGGTGATCGTCCGCATCCTCGGCGAGGGGCAGTACCGCCTCGACGACGAGGCCTTCGCGACCGCCGACGAGATCGACGACCGCGTCCAGGCGGCCGCCGACGCCGGCGACGACGCCGCCTTCCAGGCCGCCCTCACCGAGCTGGTGGACGCGATCCAGCGGCTCGGGTCGCCCCTGCCTGTCGAGGACCTGGAGGGCTCGGACGCCATCGTCCCCGGGCACGGCACCACCCTCGACGAGGCGCGCGAGCTGCTCTCCTCCGAGGGCCTGATCCCGAACTAGGCCCCTGGGCTCAGGCGCCCGCGCTCACGGGGGCGTCCCACAGCGGGTACCAGCGCTCCAGCTCCGGCTCGATCGGGAGGTCCGAGCCGAGCGCGCCCTGCAGGCGCAGCTCGAGGGCGTTGTCGCGCTTGCGCCCCTCGCGCGGCGCGAAGGGGTAGAAGGTCCCCCGCTTGTAGGCGTACACCAGGTCCACCGGGCCGGCCTCGCCCCGGAAGCCGAAGACGGCGCAGAGCAGGCGCTCCGACAGCCCGCGCTCCTCGAGCGACTGGCTGACCATGTGGGTGGTGGTCGCGAGGTCGTCAACGTCCGGGTCCTCGATGACGACCCAGTCGAAGCCGTGGTCGTCAACGCTGCGGGTCACGGTGGTTCCCGACTCGGGCGCCGCGACGCGCAGGAGGTCCTCGATCTCGCGCACCAGCCCCTCGAACTGGCCGGCCTCGATCTCCTTGAAGCAGACCCCGGCCCGGCCCGTCGGGTTGATCCCCAGCCCCGCCTCCAGGGTCATCGCCGCCCCGCCGATGGCGAAGAGGGCGTCGAGGTCCGCGCGCTTGGGCGTGCGCTCGCCCCGCAGGACGTCGAGCAGCCCCACTACTGCAGGACGGCGGCCGGGGCGGAGTCGATCTCCGCCTGCATGGCCAGGAGGCGCTCGATGCGCTTCTCGGTCGGCGGGTGGGTCGAGACGATGCTCGACAGCGAGAAGCCCTTGGCCACCGCGGGCATGATGAAGAAGGCGTTCATGCCCTCTGCCGCCCGCAGGTCGCGCGTCGGGATGCGCGACATGGTGCCGCTGATCTTCTGCAGCGCCGAGGCGAGCTGGGCGGGCGCGCCGGTCATGATCGCCGCGCCCCGGTCGGCCGCGTACTCGCGGTAGCGCGAGAGCGCCCGCAGCAGCAGGAACGAGAGCACGTAGACCACGACCGAGGCGATGATCACGACGAGGAAGACCACGGCGGAGCTGTCGCGGCTGCGGCCGCCCATCATGCCGCTGTAGACGCCGAAGCGGACGAGCAGGCCGGCGACCGTCGCCAGGAAGCCCGCGACCGTCATCACGATGACGTCCTTGTTGGCGATGTGCGACAGCTCGTGCGCGAGCACCCCCTCGAGCTCGCGCGGCTCGAGCCGCTCCATCAGGCCGGTGGTCACGCAGACCGTCGCGGTCTTGCGGCTGTGGCCCGCGGCGAACGCGTTCGGCAGGTCCATCCGCGAGACGGCGACCTTCGGCTTGGGGAGGTCGGAGAGCTGGCAGAGGCGCTCGATCGTCGCGTGCAGCTCCGGCGCCTGGTGGGGCTCGGTGACCTGGGCCCGCATGGCGGCCAGCGCGATCTTGTCGCCGAAGAAGATCTGCGCCAGGGCGAAGCCGCCCGCGATCACCAGGATCAGGATCGCGCTGGCGCCTGCCGCGATCAGCGCGCCGATGAAGATGACGTAGATCAGGCCGAGCCCGAAGATCGTCAGCGTCATCCGCGTCCGCAGGCCCCGGTCGGACCCGTACCACCGTCGTCGTGCCACCGCTGCTCCGCCTCCTCGAGATGTCCTGCCCTGATGGTAGCTCGCCCCCGGGGCGTAGCCTCCCGGGCGCGTGCCGACCTTCCCGATCCGCCGGAGCAGGTGGGGCCTGCTCTTCCTCGTGCCGCGCTCGCCGGAGGGCCGCCGGGCCACGATCGGCGACGGGCTCCTGGAGCTGCGGATCGGCGTCATCGGGCGCGCCGAGGTCCCGCTCGACCGGATCGCCAGCGTGGGGACGATGCGCTGGCCCTGGTGGGCCGGCCTGGGCGTGAGGATCGCCCGCGGCCTGGTGGCCTTCGTTGGGGCCTCCGGCCCGGCGGCCGTCCTGGAGCTGACGGAGCCGACGGAGGTGCGCGCGCCGCTCAAGTGGTCCGCGACCCGGATCGCGGTCGGCGCGGAGGACGTGGAGGGGTTCGTCGCCGCGATCGCCAACGCGCGCGGCGTCACCCCCGGGGCGGGCGGCTAGCCTGCGGGCGGCTGGAGCGCGACGATCTCGTTGCCGTCGGGGTCGAAGAACTGGAGCATCTTCGCCCCGCCCATGTCCTCGATGGGCCCGCGCTGGGCGCCGCCCTCGGCGAGACGGGCGTCAACGGCGGCGAGGTCCGAGGCGCGCAGGACCACCGTCGCGCCTCCCTGGTGCGGCCTGGTCGCGAGCTCGCC
This sequence comes from Miltoncostaeaceae bacterium, assembly GCA_963808825.1. Taxonomy (GTDB): domain Bacteria; phylum Actinomycetota; class Thermoleophilia; order Miltoncostaeales; family Miltoncostaeaceae; genus DATAGF01. The sequence continues at coordinate 460,183 of CAWEGW010000009.1, forward strand.
CGAGAGGGAGAGGACCCCGTCCCCGGCCTGGAGCTCCGCCCAGTCGCGACCCTCGCGGCGGAGGAGCTTGAGGCCGAGGAGGCCCTCGTAGAATTCGATCGCACGGTCCATGTCGCAGACCTGGTAGAAGACCGTGTCGATCCCCTCGAAGAGCGGGCTCTGGTTGCTCACAGCGCCGCCACTCTAGCGGCCGCGCCGTCCCGGGGCCCCTCGGCCGCGCGCGCCCTGGCGGTCTCCCGCAGGGCGCTGAGCACCGAGAGGGCCACGCGGTAGCCGGCGTCCGACTCGCCGCCGGTGAGGAGCATCGTCCCGGCCTGGCGGCCGGCGAGCTCGCGCACGATCGGGCGCGGGCGCTCGGAGACGATCATCACCGGACGGTCGTCGTCGTGGATCCCCGGGGCGATCTCCGCCCAGTCGGCGTCGTCGCCGCGGAGGTCGAGCATGAGGATGTCGGCGTCCCCGGCGGCGGCGTCGCGGCGCGCCTCGGAGGCGCTGACGGCGTAGCCCAGCCGGGTGAGTGTCTGCTGGAGCGCTGCGCGCCCGGTGCCCTCGGGTCCGAGGACGAGTACCTTGGTCGGCTTCATTCTGAGAACCCCATCTTCTCGCGAGGTGAACGGTTGCGCCGATCGCCGGGCGGCGATGGCGCGGGACGCGAGCCCCTGCCCCGAGGCGCACCTCGGGTGGGGCGGATGGGGTGGCTCAGCCGGGTCTTGCCAGGACCGTCCTGTAGCCGAGCCTCGGGCCGAGCCGGCCCAGGGCGTGGATGCGCTCGCCGATGCCGGAGCGCGGGGCGTAGAAGGCGGCGAGGATCACCGCGAGCTGGACGAAGAGGAGGAGGGTGGAGGTGGGGAGCCCGCCGCCGGGGAGGACGTAGCTCGCCAGGACCGACAGCAGGCTCGAGCCGGCCGGGGCGGGGCCGCCGACCGCGTCGAGCGTGGCAAAGGGGTTGGCGCCCTCGTCCTCGGCTGAGGCGCCGGCGGGGCCGGGGCCGAGGTCGGGCACGATGGGCAGCGCGTCGGGCGCGCGGCGGTCGACGCCGCCCAGCGTCTCGACGAGGTTGGAGCGCGGCGGCGCGTGGGCCGGGTTGGCCCGCGTGCGGGCCGGCGCGTTCGCGGCCGTCGGCTGGTCGGGCGGCGACGACGGGGGCTCGACGGGCGTGATGACGGGTGCGGCCACGGTCGCCGGCGGCCCCGCGGACACCATCCGCTCGAGCGGCGGCGCGCCCCTCAGGGCGGGCAGCCCGGAGACGGCCGGGAGCACGATCGTCTGGCCGTGGCTGTCGGGCGCACTCCTCTGCGGGCGCCTCGGGCGCCGCGGGGGTGCCGGACGACAGCGGCGGCGTGGGCTGGGCGTCGCCCGCAGGCGCGGGCGCGGGGGTCGAGGCCTCGGGCTCGGTCGCCGGCGGCGGCGCGGGCTGGAGCGGGTCGGGCGGCGCGGGGGCCTCGCCCTCCAGCGCGCCCTCGCCGAACGGCGCCTCGTCGGCGGGGGCGGGCTCGTCCGCAGCGGGGGCCTCCGTCGCCGGCGACTCCTCCTGCGCCGCGGGCGGCGCGGTGGCCGCGGGCGCGTTGGCCGACGCCATCGCCGGCACGACCATGAGCAGCAGCAGACCCACGGCGACGGTGCCGAGGATCATGAGGAGGCGTGTGTGCTCGGTGCGGAGGGCGGGCATCAGGGAGAGGCGTTCCACCAACTGAAAAAATCCAAAGGCAAGAAATTCGTAAGCGGCCGGACTGTACAACCACCACCCCGACCCGGAGAAGCCCTGAGGGGCAACACCCCCCGATCGGCTAGGCGGCCACTGTCCACACGGTGTTTCGGCCGCCCTGGACCTTCGTATGATCCGCGGTGGGTTATGTCTCGGCAAAGGCTTGCGCGAACCACCGCCGGAGCGCCGTCCTGGGCCGCCGCGGTGGCCCTCTTCGCCCTCCTGGTCACGTCCCTGAACGCCTGCGGCGGAGATGGGGGCCCGACGACGGCCTCGTCCGCCCCGCCGCCGAGCGCCGCGACGGTGACCGTCTACTTCTCGAACGACGCCGGCGAGCTCGTCGCCGAGGAGCGATCCGCCCCGCCCGGGCCGCCCCTCGAGGCGGCGGTCGAGGCACTCGCCGAGGGCCCCGCCGACCCCTCGCTCATCCCCGCCCTGCCGGCCGGGACGCGGCTGCTCGGCGCGGGCGTCGCCGACGGCGTCGCGACGGTCGAACCTGAGCCGCGAGTTCGAGTCGGGCTACCCGGCGGGCGGGTCGGCCGCCGAGCTCGCGGTGCTGGGGCCGCTCGTGAGGACCGCGGCCGAGGCGGCCGGGACCGAGAGGGTCAGGATCCTCGTGGAGGGCCGCGCGCCGGCGCCGGCCGACGGCCAGCTCGACCTGTCGCAGCCCCTCTCGCCGGGGGACGTCGCGGCCGCCGGGTGACGGCGGGGGTCGGCGTTAGAGTCGGCCGACGGTGACTCCTCCGACCCAGCTCCACCTGCCGCTCCCCGTGCCCCAGCCTGGGGCCGAGGGCGCGGACTCGCTCCCCGACCGCCTCTGCGCGCTCATCGTCCGCCGCGGCCGGCCGCTCGAGGTGGGGCACGTGGCCACGCAGCTCCTGCGGCTGCGCCGCTGCCCGGAGCGGCTGCAGCGGCGCCTGGTCGCGGAGATCGTCGAGGGCGACGCCCGCCTCGCCTGGCTTGGCCGCGACCTCGTCGGCCTCGCCCCGCCCGACTGGTCGTCGGCCGGCCTCGCCTCGGCGACCTTCTGCGTGGTCGACCTGGAGACGACCGGGGGCTCGCCCGGGCTCTCCAAGGTCACCGAGATCGGGGCGGTGCGCATCAGGGCGGGCGAGGTCGTGGACCGCTTCGTGACGCTGGTGAACCCCAACCGCCCGATCCCGCCGGTCGTCACCGAGCTCACCGGCATCGACGACGAGATGGTCGCCGCCAGCCCCGACATCGAGGACGCGCTGGCCGCGTTCGTGGACTTCGCCGGCCAGGACGTCCTGGTGGCCCACAACGCGCCCTTCGATCTGCGCTTCCTCAACTACGAGCGCCGCCGCCTGGCCAGCCGCTACTTCACGCAGCCCTGGCTCGACACCCTCGTGCTCGCCCGCCGGCTCCTCGACGGGCAGGTGGAGCGGCACGACCTGCGCACCCTCGCCGGCTGGGCCGACGCGTCGGTGGTGCCGATCCACCGCGCCCTGCCCGACGCCGAGGCCACGGCCGAGGTGCTGGTCGCGCTGCTGCGCCTGCTCGCCGAGCGCGGCGTTGACACCCTCGAGCGCGCCGTGGCCTTCGCGGGCGCCGGCGGGGCGCGGCACGCGTACAAGCTCGCCCTCGCCGAGGAGCTGCCGCCGCTGCCCGGCGTGTACCTCATGCGCGACCGCCGCGGCCGGGCCCTCTACGTGGGCAAGGCGGCCGACCTGCGGCGCCGGGTGCGCTCCTACTTCGGCCCGGGCGGGCGCCACGGGCGCCTGATCGGCCGCGCCCTCGAGCGGCTCGCCTCGATCGACCACGAGGTCTGCGGCTCGGAGTTCGCCGCCCTGCTGCGCGAGAACGACCTCATCAAGGCGCTCAGCCCGCCCTGCAACCGGCGCGGCGCCGGGGCGGGCGGGCGCTTCCTGAAGATCAGCCACGGGGAGCTGTCGCCGCGGCTGTACGTCGTGGCGCGCACCCTGCCCGACGGCGCCTCGTACTTCGGCCCGGTCCGCTCGGAGCGGCTCGCCCGGGAGGCGCTCGCCTCCCTCCACGCCCTCTACCCGCTGGGGGCCCAGGACCCGGCCGTCCGCGACGCCGCCCTGGCCGAGGTGGAGGCGCTGCTGGAGGGGGGCGCCGCGGCCGTGGGCCGGCTCGGCCTGCTGCTGCCCGAGGCCCTCGCCGAGGGCCGCCTCGAGATCGATCCCGCGGCGTCGGACGGGCCGGTGGAGGCGCTGCTCGGCGTCCTGGGCGCGCTGGCGCGGGTGCGGCGCGCGCGGCGCCGGGCGGCGGTCATCGTCGAGCCGGGCCGCGACGAGGGCACGGCCGAGGCGTTCTTCGTGGCCGGGGGGATCGTGCGCAGCCGCGCGGTGCTCTCTGCCGAGGACTGGCGCGACGGCGCCCGCGCCGGGCTCGACGTCGTGCGCCGCGCCGGGCGGCGCCCCGCGGCGCTCGCGCCCGACGCCCTCGACGAGGCGACGATCGTGGAGGGCCGCCTGATCGACGGCGCGGCGACCGGCTTCGCGCTCCCGCTGCCGGAGGGCTGGCGCACGGCCGAGGCGCTGGCCTGGGTCGAGGGCGCCGTGGCCCTCGCCTGCGCGAGCCGGGCCGCCTCGACCGCGGCCTAGCGTGCGGGCCTGCGCGGCCCTGGCGCTCAGCGGGCGCTACGCGGCCATGGGCCGCCAGGCCGCCGCCGGCCTGCGCGCCTGGGCCGACGACCGCGGGGTGGCGCTGAGGATCGAGGACGACCGCTCCGATCCGGAGGAGTCGGCGCGCCTGCTCTCCGCGCTGGCGGGGAGCGCCGACCTCGCCTTCGGCCCCTACGGCAGCGGGCCGGCCCGGGCCGTCGCCGGCGAGATGGCCGGGCGGGCCGAGGTCGTCTGGAACCACGGGGGCGCCGCCGTGCCGCGCACGGGCGCGCGCCTCGTTGACGTGCTCGGGCCGGCGGAGAGCTACTGGCGCGGCCTCCCCGCCGCCCTCGAGGCGCTCGGCGAGGGCGGCGCCCCGGTCGCGGTCGTGCGCTGCCCCGGCGGCTTCGGCGCCGCCGTGGCCGAGGGGGCCCGCCGCGCGCTCGCCGGAGGCCGCGGCGAGGCGGCCGCGCTCGACCTCGACCCGGCCGACCCGGGCGCCTGCGTGGGGCGCGCCCTGGAGGCGGGCGCGCGCTGGCTGGTGGGCGGAGGCCGGGCCGAGGACGACCTCGCCCTGGCGCGGGCGCTCCATGGGAGCGGCCTGCGGGCCGGCCTGGTGGTGTGCGGGGTGGCGCTCGCCGGCGAGGAGCTGGGCGACGCCGTGGCGGGGTGGATCGGCCCGGCGCAGTGGGCGCCCGGCGGCCCGCCGCCGCCGCTGCCGCTGCCGGCCGGGGCGGACTACCCGGCGGCCCAGGCGCTCGCGGCCGGGCTGCTCGCGGAGCGCGCGGCCGAGCTCGCCGGATCGGCGCGCCCCGACGCCCTCTGGGACGCGGCCCGCGCGATGCGCGCGTCGACCTTCCTCGGCCCGTACGCGGTCGACGGGGAGGGCCGCCAGACCGCCCACGCCCCGCTCATCGTGGCCTGGCGGGGGCGCGGGGCCGGGCTGCGGCGCGAGGTGATCTGGCGGCCGGGTGGGGTCTGAGAGACTGCCCGGGTGAGGAGCCCCCCGCGCGAGCGCGCGCAGGAGGACGTGTCGCGCCTCGTCGACTGGTTCCGACGCGAGGGCGCCGACCTGCCCTGGCGCAGGACCCGAGACCGCTACCGCGTGCTGGTGGCCGAGGCCCAGCTCCAGGCCACCCAGGTGGCGCGGGTCGTCCCCTACTACCTGAGCTTCGTCGAGCGCTGGCCGACCGCCGCCGACCTGGCGGCCGCGCCGCTGGGCGACGTGCTCGCCGCCTGGCACGGCCTCGGCTACCCGCGCCGGGCGCGCAACCTGCACGCCGCCGCGCGGGCGGTGGCCGAGCGCGGCTGGCCGCCGCCCGACCGGCTCACCGAGCTGCCCGGCGTCGGCCCCTACACCGCGGCGGCGCTCCGCTGCTTCGCCGACGGCGAGGACGTCCTGCCCGTCGACACCAACGCGGCGCGGGTGGTCGCGCGCCGCTTCCCGGACGGCTGGCCGGGCGCGCCGGGGGCCGGGTGGGAGGCGGGCCAGGCCGTGATGGACCTGGGCCGCACCTGGTGCACGGCGCGGGCGCCGCGCTGCGAGTCGGGCTGCCCGATGCGGGCCGGCTGCCCCGCCGCCGACGCGGGGACCGTGGCCGAGGTGACCCCGCGGGCGCGCCGCCAGGGCCCCTACGAGGGCTCGATGCGCCAGCGGCGCGGCCGCCTGCTGCGCGAGCTCGCGGCCGCCGGCCGGGCCAGCGCGGCCGCCGACCCCGAGGCGGCGGCCAGCCTGGTGGCCGACGGGCTGGCCGAGCGCCGCCGCGGCCGGCTGGTCCCCGCCGGGTCGCCGCCGTGACCCGGCCGCCGTCCCAGGTGGTCGTCGCGGCGGTGATCGAGCGGGGCGGGCGCATCCTGGTGAGCCAGCGGGGGCAGGGCGCCGGCCAGCCCGGCCGCTGGGAGTTCCCCGGCGGCAAGCGCGAGGCCGGCGAGAGCGACCGGGCCGCCCTGGCGCGCGAGCTGCGCGAGGAGCTGGGGGTCGAGGTCGAGATCGGGCCGCTCGTCTGGACCGCGCGCGCGGGGCCCCTTGAGCTGCGCTTCTTCCGCTGCGGCTGGATCGGCGGCCAGCGGCCCCGGCCGCTGGGCAGCGAGCAGTTCCGCTGGGTCGTGCGGGAGGGCCTGCGCGCCCTCGAGTTCCCGCCCGCCGACTCGCATCTGGTGGCGGCCCTGGCCGACGGTCGGGCCTGAGCGCCGTGGGAGTTTGTGCGCCGCGATATCATGTCGTCACGGACCCGGGAGGAACGATGGCGAAGGCAAAGCGGGAGCGGCGGACCAGCATCCGGACCATGTCGGCCGACGTCGCGGCCCTCGAGGCGCTCGAGTCGCTCGAGCGCGCCGAGCGATCCGCGGGAGAGGCCGCCCCGGAGACGCCCGAAGGCGAGCCGGCAGCCGCCGCCTCGGAGCCGGCCGAGAAGGACTAGGGCTGTCCTAGCGGGAGGGGCTCGCGCCGAGCGAGCCGCCGGTCGCCGCCCGGGCGAACGGCTCCCCGCTCACCAGGAAGCGCACCCGGCCGCCGAGCTCGGCGCCGTTGTTGGCGACCCGCTCGAGGTGGCGCGCCACGAGCACGGCCGAGGCCGACCAGACCCGCGTCTCGGGCTCGTCGGGCGCGGCGGCGACCGCGGTGATGACCTCGCCCAGCATGGAGCGGACCTTGTCCGCCTCGTCGGCGGCCTCCTCGCCGAGCTCGGCGTCGCCGCGCGCGATCGCCTGGACGGCGCGAGCGAGCGTGTCCACCGAGCGGGCGCTCATGCGAGAGATCAGCGCCTCGACCTCGGGCACGGCCCCCTCGGGCCGCACGGAGGTCGACGCCTCCGCGATGGCGACCGCCAGGTCGCCGACCCGCTCGAGCGCGATGACGGCGATCAGGCCGACGTGCAGCAGGCGCTGGTCGCTCGCGACCGGGGCCTCCAGCAGCTGGAGGTTGAAGACCTTCTGATCGAGCTCGGCGCAGCGCTCGTCAACCTGGTCGTCGCCGGCGATCACCTCGGCCGCCGCGACCGCGTCGACCTCCTCCCACGCCGCGACCGCCCGCTCGACCTGGGACAGCACGAGGCTGGCCATCTCGACGAGCCCGGCCCGGAAGTGCTCGATCTCGGCCTGGAAGTGCAGCCGTGCGTGCTGGGTGGCCATACGCGGACTCTACTGCCCCCTCCCGCTCGAATTGTCACCTCACCGGCAACACCTTCCCGGCGAAGGCGACGGTCGCGTCGTTCGTCGCGATGAGGCGGCTGCCGGCCGCGGCAGCGCTGAAGCGCACCGCGCCGCTGGGCTCCTGGAGCGCGCGGAGCGCCGCCAGCGTGGCCGCCGGCGGCCGGCGGCCGAGCGCGCGCAGGGCCCGGATGGCGCCCGCGGTCGAGTTGGCGTCGGTCGCGCCGCCGCCGCCGGCCGAGGCGAGCCCGCCCTCCCCGTTGCGCTGGGCGAGGATCCAGGCGGCCGCGGCCGCGAGGGCCGGGTGGGAGCGGGGGACGCCGGCCGCGCGCAGCGCCTCGATCACGACGCCGGTGGCGTCGACCGAGTCGCGCGTCTCCCGCGAGAGGGCGAAGCTCCAGCCGCCCGTCCCCCGCTCGGCGAGCGTGGCGCGCACCGCGGCCCGCGGCACCGGCCGCCCCGCCGCGGTCAGCGCCAGGACGGAGAAGGCCTGGTCGTAGGCCGTCGCCCCGTAGCGGCCCGAGGCGTAGCGCGCGCGGATGCGGGCGAGGTAGTCGACGCCGCCCAGGCGGGACGGGTCGGCGCCGGCGGCGACCGCCGCCAGCGCGACCTTGCCGGCGCCGCCGGCCGTGCGGGCGTAGTCGGGCGCGACCGACGCGAGCGCCCGCAGCCGCGGGCGCAGCGACGCCGCCGGGCGCCCCGCCGCGCGCATGGCGACGAGGGCGTCGGCCTGCTGGCCGCCGGGCGCGCCGGGGGCGGCGCGCGCGAGCCACGCGGCGGCGCGGTCGGCCCGGGCGGCGTCGCCGGTCGCCGCCGCCCCGGCGGCCGCGGCCGCCAGCGCGAGGCAGGCGGCGGCGATGGCGGCGCGCCTCATCGGACGACGCGGAACTGACCGCCGTTCACGCGCGAGAGGGCGACGCGCTCGCGGTTGCCCGCGCCGTCGACCGCGCGGCTCCAGACGCGCCAGACGCCGGGGAGGAGGCCCTTGCCGAGCCCGAGCGCCCACTCCCCGCCGGACGAGCGCGCCCTCAGGTAGAGCTGGCGCGAGCAGGGGCGGGGCGGCGTGAGGCCGCCGGTCCTCCCCCGGAAGCGGCACTGGGTGCCGACCCGGCGCGCGAGGGCCACCTCGACCCGGGCGACGTCGGAGCGGTCGGGCCCGGCCACCCCGCGGATCGCCCTCACGACCCGCGCGGTCGAGCCGATGCGCGGGTGCGTGATGCGGCTCCCGGGGGCCACCGAGTCGCCGCCCGCGGCGGTCGCGGCGGCGGCGCCCGGGGCCGGGGCGGGCAGGTTGCAGGCGGCCGGGTCGCCGGCGTAGGAGCAGACCGCCCGGGCCGCGCTGCGGATGTCGCCCGCCCGGGTCGCGGTGACCGTCCGCGTGCCCGCCGCCTGGGCCACGAAGCTCGCGCGCCCATCGCCGCCGGCGACGGCCGAGGCGCCGCCGTAGGTCACCGTCGCGCCGGCGCCGGGGGCGGACGTCCCGTCGGCCGCGTAGCTCGTGACGGCCACGGTGAAACCGCTCCCGGCCGCGACGCGGTCCGACGAGGGCGCCACGTCGAGCTCGCGCGCGCCGTCGGCCGCGCCGAAGTACCAGAGCACCGCGTCGCCCTGCGAGAGGGGGCTCTGGTCGGCCCCGACCGGCGGGGCGACGTGGTCGACGCGGAACTGCCAGCCGACCGTGCCTGCGTTGACGTCGGGCCCGATCCGCTGGACGAGGACCGAGCTGAAGGCCGGGAAGTACTCGAACCCCAGCCCGAGCCCGGTGCTGGAGGTGGCACGGTAGAGCTGCCAGAAGGCCGACGCGCGGCTCACGTCCACCGGCGCGAAGTTGGTGTCGAAGACCGTGGCCGTGCCGGTGCCCTCGATCGGGATCGCGCTCTCGGGGATGACGTTGGACGCCCCGCCCTCGACGCGGATGGTGGTGTCGAGGGCGGTCGCGGCCGGCGCCGCGGCCAGCCCGGCCGCGCATGCGGCGGCCAGGGCGGCCCGAAGGGAAGTGCGCACTGAGGCTCCTCTTGTCGCGGAGGGCGTTTGTCGTGCGGGCCGGAGGCAGGTCTCCTGGCTTCCCGGTGATGACGCGGGCCCCGAAGCCTTCCCAGGTCTCCCCAGTGGCCGGCTCTCGCCGTTCGGCGCCCGCTCCCGGGTGACAGTGGCGCGACCGCGCCGGATTCCCACCGGCTTCCCTCGCCGCCGACCCGTGAAGCGGAGCCAACCTACCCGCTAGCCTTGCGCCGTGTCCACGGCCGGACCCGTCGCCCTCCCGCCCCCGGCGGTCTCGGAGCCGGGCATCGTCGAGCGCATCGTGCGCAGCCCGGGGCGCTTCTGCCTGGCGACGCTGGTCATCACGACGCTCGGCCTCGCGCTCGACCGCTACGCCGACCTGGGCCTCCAGGTGCTGCTGGCGGTCTGCACCTGGGGCTTCCTCGCGATCGCCTTCGTCTACCTGACGCCCATGGAGCGCGCGCAGACGAGCGTCGTGGTCGTGGTCGCGACGATGGCCGAGGTGATCGGCTCGGTCATCTGGGGGATCTACTCGTACCGGCTCGGCAACCTCCCCCTGTTCGTGCCGCCCGGCCACGGGCTCGTCTACCTCACGGGGCTGCGCCTGAGCCAGACGCGCTGGCCCGCGGCCCGGCCGCGGATCTTCGTGGGCCTGGCGATCGCCGCGGTGGCCTCATGGGCGCTGCTGGGGCTAATCGTCTTCGACCGCCGCGACGTTGCGGGCGCGGTGGGCGCCGCGGTGCTGATCGTGTTCCTGCTGCGGGGGCGGGCGCCGGCGGTCTACGCGGGGGTCTTCTTCACGGTGGCCTACCTCGAGATCTACGGCACCGCCGTCGGCACCTGGAGCTGGCACGAGGAGATCCCGGGGCTGGGGGTGGCCGACGGCAACCCGCCGAGCGGCGCGGCCAGCGGCTACGTCTTCTTCGACATCGCCGCGCTCTACCTCGCCCCCTCGCTGCTCGCGGCCTGGACCGCCCTCAGGCGGCGGGCATCACCCGCCGTTGACGGCCGCGTCGTACTCGAGGAAGCCGATCCGCCGGGCGTCGCGCAGGCGCTCGGGCAGCAGGCCGCGGACGGCCGGTAGCACCCGCTCCGGGCGCAGCGCGCCCAGGAGCGTGCCGAGGGCGGACGGCATCGTCCCGACGGGCGCGAAGTCGCCGGCGAACCAGCGCAGGATCCTGCTGACCACGACCCGCTCGCCGTCGCCGCGCGCGCCGCGCTGCTCGTCGGCCAGGAAGCGGCGGCCGTTCTCCTCGAGCGCCGCGTCGAGGCCGGCGCCGGCGTAGGCGCGGAGGGGCGGGGAGCCCACCGAGGCCCGGTTCAGCCCGAAGTGGACACTGGGGTCGCCGAAGCGGCGGACGATGCCGTGCTCGATCTCGTCCGCCGTCAGCTCGGTCCGCCCGACCCGGAAGCGCACGCGGGCGAAGGCGCCGTCGATGTCCAGGGCGCTGCGCACCGGCATCCGCTCGGCCACCAGGCTGAGCAGCGACGCGTTGTAGGCGTTGAGCCAGAAGGCCAGCTGCTCGTCGCGCGACAGCGACGACGGGTCGGCCGCGGCGAGGTCGCGCCGGTAGGCCGCCAGGTCGGACGAGCGGGCCGCGGCGCCGTAGTCGACCCGCCAGCCGTCCGGCGCCGCGGCGGCGAGGGTCCGGGCGAGGCGGGAGTGGTCGAACGCGGCGCCGCGGCGGGGCGGCGCGGCGGGCCGCGGCACCCGGCTGGCCGCGATCACCCTCCGCACCGGCCTCACAGGGCCCCGGTCGCGCCGCCGATGTGCTCCGCCACCGCCGCGGCGTGGCCGATGCGGCGGACGCCCGCCAGGGTGATCTCGGTGGGCCACTCCGGCTCCGGGGCGGCGGCGTCGGCGGGCGCGGCGGTGATCACGGCCTGCCACCCCGACGCGGCGACCTGCCAGCCGATCTCGGCGAAGTCGAGCGTGAGGTCGTGCAGCAGGTCGGGCGGCCCGACCAGGAGGTAGCTCGGCGGGAGCGGCGGGGAGGGCGGCGATGGCACGCCACTAGACTGGCCGAGCGTGGCCGAGCAGTCCATCACCGGTGAGATCAGCCTGCTCTGGCAGGACGTTGACCCCTACCGCGGCGACGTCCTGCTGATGAGCCTCGACACCGACGAGCCCATGCGCATGAACACGTTCGAGATCCGCGGCGAGCTGGCCGGCCGCCTCAAGGACGGCGTCCTCGAGGAGGGCATGCGGGTGCGCGTCGACTGCCGCGCCGAGACCGTCGAGGTCGTCAACCTGGAGACCGGCGAGACCTCCGACGAGGAGAGCGCGGTGGTGGTCGACGTGGTGGTGCTGGGCACGTGACCGGCCGGGGGCCCGTCCGGGCCGGCCCTCTATACTCGGCCCGCCAGGGGGGCGTCGCTCTGGGGCGTAGCCAAGCGGTAAGGCAGCGGGTTTTGGTCCCGTGACCGGGGGTTCGAATCCTCCCGCCCCAACCAGGCAGGCCCCCATCTCCGCGACCACCAGGATCCCATGAACATCGGCGTCGTCGTCCTCGCCGCCGGCCAGGGAACTCGGATGCGATCCGCCCTGCCGAAGGTCATCCACCCGCTCGCCGGCCGGCCCATGGTGGGGTGGGTGCTCGAGGCCGTCGCCTCGGCCGGCGCGACCAGCACCGTGGTCGTGGTGGGCTACGGGGCCGACGCGGTGCGCGAGGCGCTCCCGCCGGGCGTCGCGGTGGCGGTGCAGGAGCGGCAGCGGGGCACCGGCGACGCGGCCCGGGCCGGCCTCGAGGCGCTCGACCCCGCCTGCGACACGGTCGTCCTCGTCTGCGGCGACACCCCCCTTCTTGAGCCGGCCCTCGTGGAGCACCTGGTCGAGCGGCACGGCTCCGACGACCGCGTCGCGACGGTCGTGACCGCCACCCTCGACGACGCCCGCGCCTACGGCCGGGTCGTGCGCGGCGCCGACGGCGGCGTCTCGCGGATCGTGGAGGCCCGCGACGCGAGTCCCGACGAGCTCGCGATCCGGGAGTTCAACGCCGGCGTGTACGTCGCCGACCGCGGCGCCCTGACGGCATCGCTGGCCGACCTCGCGGCGGCGCGGCCGCAGGACCAGCTCTACCTGACCGACGCCGTGACGGCGCTCCAGGGGACGATCGCCACCCTCGAGGCCGACGACGCCGAGGCGGTGCTCGGCGTCAACGACCGCGTCGACCTCGCCGCCTGCGAGGCGATCCTCCAGCGGCGGCTCCGCGACGGCCTCATGCGGTCGGGCGTGACGATGCCCGACCCCTCCTCCGTCTACCTGGACGCCGGCGTCGCCGTGGGCGCCGACACGGTCGTCCTCCCGGGCACGCACCTGCGGGGCGGCACGACGATCGCCGGCGGCTGCACCATCGGCCCGGACGCGGTGATCGTCGACAGCGTGATCGGCCCCGGCTCGCGGGTGGTGTCGGCCCAGGTGCTCGAGTCGGAGCTCGAGGAGGGCTGCAGCGTCGGCCCCTTCGCCTACCTGCGCCCGGGCTGCACCCTCCGCCGCGGCGCGCGGGCGGGGTCGTTCGTCGAGCTCAAGAACACGGAGCTCGGCCCCGGCGCGAAGGTCCCGCACCTCTCCTACGTGGGCGACACCACGGTCGGCGAGGGCACCAACATCGGCGCCGGCAACATCACCGCCAACTACGACGGCTTCCGCAAGCACCGCACCGAGATCGGCGCCCGCGTCAAGACCGGCTCGGACTGCGTCTTCGTGGCGCCGGTGACGGTCGGCGACGACGCGATGACCGGCGCCGGCTCGATCATCACCGACGACGTGCCCGCGGGGGCGCTCGGCATCGCCCGGGCCCGCCAGACGGTCATCGAGGGCTTCACCGAGCGGGCGGCCGCCCGGGCCGAGGAGGCCGCGGCCCAGGCGAAGAAGGGGGGCGGGTGAGCACCAGCATCGACCGCGACGACTCCAAGCGCCTGATGGTGTTCGCCGGCAGGGCGAGCCAGGACCTGGGGCAGCGGATCGCCGCGCGCCTGGGCATCGAGCTCGGCGACGTGCGGCTGGAGACCTTCGCCAACGGCGAGATCTACGTCCGCTTCGAGGAGAGCGTGCGCGGCGCGGACGTGTTCCTCGTGCAGTCCACCAGCCGTCCGGTCAACGACAGCCTCGTCGAGCTGCTGATCATGATCAACGCGGCCAAGCTGGCCTCGGCCCACCGCATCACGGCGGTGATCCCGTGGTACGGCTACTCGCGCCAGGACAAGAAGTCGGCGCCGCGCGAGCCGATCACGGCCAAGCTGATCGCCGACGTCCTCGAGGCGGCCGGCGTCGACCGCGTGCTGACGATGGACCTGCACGCCGGCCAGGTCCAGGGGTTCTTCAACGTGCCGGTCGACCACATGACCGCCCTGCCGATGTTCGTCGACCACTTCAAGGAGCGGATCTACGACGGCGACATCGCCGAGCGGATGGTGGTCGTGTCGCCCGACGCGGGCCGGGCGAAGCTCGCCAACCACTTCGCCGAGCGCCTCGGCGCGACCCTCGCGGTGCTCACGAAGCAGCGCCCGGATCACAACGAGGCCGAGATCACCCTCCTGATCGGCGACGTGGCGGGCCGCTGCGCGATCCTGATCGACGACATGATCGACACCGCGGGCACGCTGTGCGCCGGCGCCCGGGTGGTCAAGGACGCCGGCGCGACCCGGGTCTTCGCGGCCGCCACCCACGGCCTGCTCTCCGCCTCCGCCGTTCGACCGCCTCCGCGACTCGGTCATCGAGGAGGTCGTGCTCACCGACACGGTGCCGCTGCCCGAGGAGGCCCTGGCGGCCGAGATGTTCCGGGTGCTGTCGGTTGACCGGATCCTCGCCGACTCGGTCCACAACGTCTTCGTGGACGAGTCGGTCAGCGCGATCTTCGCCGGGGAGAACCAGCTCTTCTAGGACGCCCGGAGGAGGGGCACGACCTCCTCGGCGAAGCGGCGGAGGCGCTCGACCATACCGGCCTCCCGGTGGTCGAGGTTCACCACGAAGCCGTCGGCGCCGGCGTCGACGTAGTCGCGGAGTCGCGCCGCCACCCACTCCGGCGGACCGCCGACGGCGTGGCGGCCGCGCTCGTCGTCGTGCCTGAGCGGCTCCGGCTCGAAGTAGACGCCGATGCGGAGGACGACGCGGCCGTCCGGCCGCCGCCGCCGGAACTCGGCCGCCATGCTCGCCAGCTCGTCGGGCGGCAGGGCGACCGGGTGCCAGACCCCCGTGACCGCGGCGCGCCGGAGCGTCGCGCCTGAGACGCCGGCCACCCAGAGCTCGGGTCCGCCCGGCCGGACGAGCGCCGGGGCCATCCACCCGTCAACCGAGAACGCCCGCCCCCGGTGGCGCACGCGCCCGGGCATCTGCTCGAAGACCGAGGCGGCGAGCTCGAGCCACTCGTCGAGGAGCCGGCCTCGCCCCTCGTACGGAGCGCCCAGGGTGGCGAACTCCGGCTCCATCCAGCCCGCCGCCACCGCCGTCACGATCCGGCCTCCGGAGAGGAGGTCGAGGGTGGTGAGCTGCTTCAGCGCGACGAGCGGGTTGCGCTGGGGCACCACGAGGGCCGAGACGCCGAGCTCGATCCGCCGCGTGCGGGCCGCCAGGAAGCCGAGGGTGACGAGGGCCTCGGCGATGGTCCCGTAGACGTCCGCGTACTCGCCGGGGACGATGAGGTGGTCGGTCGCCCACGCCGAGTCGAATCCGGCGTCCTCGGCGGCGACGGCGACGCCCGCAAGCTCCTCGGCCCCGAGCGCCGGTCCGTAGCTCGGGAGGATCAGGCCCAGGTGGGGCGCCGGCACGGATGCGCCTCGGGCGCCGCCCCCGGACCGCTAGTCGTCGACCAGCACCTTCTCCTCGCGCCGCGCCTCCTCGGCGCGGCCGTTCCCGCCGCCGCTCTCGGGCTGCATGTCGAGCCCGAGCAGCTGCGAGATGCGCTCCTCGACGCGCAGGAAGCGGTCGACCGCGGCGGGGTCGCCGCTGACCGCGGCAGGGTAGAGGGCCCGCCACAGCTCCATGAGCACATCGGCGTGGAGCAGCCGGCGCTCGTCGATGCCCGACTCCGACGACAGCGTCGAGAGCTCGCGGGAGACGAGCCTGCGCGCCGTCGAGCGGGTGACGCCGAGCCGAGTCCCGATCGAGTCCAGGCTTGCGCCCTCGCGCCGCATCTTGATGGCCTTCGCCCGCAGGCGTGCCGCCGCCTCCCGGCGGGCGCTTGCCTCGTCAGTGCCGGCCATGACTCCTCCTCGGCCCCGGGGTCCCCTCGGGGCGCACCATAGCGCGGCCCGGCGCGGGTCAGCGTTGCAAGCGCCCCCTGCAACGGGGGAGGTTTCCCCGGGCGGCCCCTCCAAAAGGGGAGTAGGCGCGGCGCCACCGTCGCTGTCCACTTGACCCTGAGGCCGGAACGAGGGAGGCGGCGGAGGATGTTCAGGCGGGCCGCGGTCCTGGTCGTCGCGTCCTGGTGCGCGCTCGCCGCCGGCTGCCTGGTCGTGGTCGTGGCCGCGGTGGCCTCGATCTCGTCGTCACCGGCTCCCGCGGCGCTGGTCGCGCCGGCGGCCGGGATCGGCGTGCCGCCGGCCGCGGCCGCCGCCGTCCCGGCGCCGCGACGGCTCGGCGACGCCGTGGCGACCACCCGCTGGGCCCCCCTTGCCCGCGACGCCGAGGCCCATGTGAGCCCGTCGCGCGAGTCGGGCCGGGTCGCGCTGCTGAGCCGCGTCGCCCCCGAGGGCACGGACACCATCGTGGTGCCCTTCCGGCGGGCGGTGGACGACGAGGGCCGGGCGTGGGTCGAGGCCCAGATCCCGGGCCTGCCCTCGCGCCAGACCGGGTGGATCGAGGGCGACGCGCTCGGCCCGGGAGGCGAGTCGCGGGCGCGCCTCGTGGTGGACCGCGAGCGCCTGACCCTCAGCTACGTCCGGGCGGGACGGGAGCTGCTGCGCGCCCGGATCGGGGTCGGCCGCCGCGACGCCCCCACGCCGGCCGGGCGTTTCTACGTCCGCAACAGGCTCACCCGCTACGCCGGCCCTCGGTACGGGCCGCTCGCCTACGGGCTCAGCGCGCGCTCGCGCCTCACGGACTGGCCCGCCGGCGGCTTCATCGGGATCCACGGGACCGACCGGCCCGACCTCCTGCCGGGCGCCGTCTCGCGCGGCTGCATCCGGATGGCGAACGCGGATCTCGTGCGCCTCGGGCGCCTGCTCCGCGCCGGCACCCCGGTGCTGATCGTCTAGCCCAATGCGCATGAGCGCCTCTTAATCGGGCGCTCATGCGCATTGGGCTGCGGCCTTGGTTGCTCAGCGGTCCTCTAGCGCCGGGCGATGATCGGCTACACTCCCGCGTCGGCCCCGACGCAGGAACGATCCCCGCATGGCACACGTCGCCCTCACCGCCCAGAAGCGCACCGAGTTCGGCAACGGCCCCACCCGGCGCCTGCGCCGCGAGGGGCTCGTGCCCGGCGTCGTGTACCAGCCCGGCAGCCCGTCGACGGCCTTCTCGCTCTCCGAGCGCGAGCTGCGCCGGGCGATCGCCGAGGGGCGCACCGGCGTGATCGACCTCACGGTCGAGGGCGACCGCGCCCGGCCGGTGCTCCTCAAGGACTGGCAGCTCGACCCGGTCCGCGGCGACGTCCTGCACGTGGACTTCCAGGAGGTCGACCTGACCCAGGAGGTCGAGGCCCCGGTCGCGGTGGTCCTCATCGGCTCGTCCGTCGGCGTGCGCGACGGCGGCGTGCTGGACCAGACGCTCCGCGAGGTCCAGGTGCGCGCCCTGCCGGACGCCCTGCCCGACCACCTCGAGCTGGACGTCAGCGAGCTGGCCGTCGGCGACTCGATCTCGGTCGAGGGCCTGTCCGCCCCCGAGGGCGTCGAGATCGTCACCGAGCCCGAGATCGTCGTGGCGTCCGTCCTCGCGCCGACCGTCGAGGAGGAGCCCGAGGAGCCGGAGGAGGGCCTGGAGGGCGAGGAGCTCGCCGAGGGCGAGGAGGCCCCCGCCGCCGAGCCCGAGGGCGAGGCCGCCGAGGAGTAGCGGGCGGTGGGCGTGGACACCTCCGCGCCCGCGATCCGGCTGGTCGCAGGGCTCGGCAACCCCGAGCAGCGCTACGCGTCGACGCGGCACAACGCCGGCCAGCGGGCCGTCGAGCTGCTCGCCTCGCGCCTCGGCGCCGGGCGCTGGGTCGCGCGCTACGGCGGCCGCTACGCGGAGGCCCGCGGCCCGGCCGGCCCCGTCGCCCTGCTGATCCCGACGACCTACATGAACGCCTCGGGCGATGCCGTCGGCCCGGCGGCGGGGTCGCTGCGGGCGGCGCCCGAGCAGGTCCTGGTCGTGCACGACGAGGTCGACCTGCCCTTCGGGGCCGTCCGCGGCAAGACCGGCGGCGGCGCGGGCGGCCACAACGGCCTGCGATCGGTGATCCGGGGGCTTGGCAGCGGCGACTTCCCGCGCATCCGGATGGGGGTGGGCAGGCCTCCCGAGGACTTCCGCGGCGACGGCGCCGACTGGGTGCTCATGCGCTTCACCGAGCCGAGCGACGCGGTCGAGGCCATGATCGCCCGCGCGGCCGACATGGCCGAGGCCGTCCTGGCCGGCGGGATGGAGGCGGCCGTCAACCGCTTCCACGCCAGCCCGCCGGGAGCCCGGGCCCGCGCGCGGCGCGAGCGCGGCGAGGACGGCGAGGAGGGCGGCCCCGAGCCGGCGGCCGGGGGGGAGGAGCCGGGGTGAGCGAGGCCACCGCGCTCGACCGCCTGGTCCTCGGGCCGCCCGCACTGCGCGAGGCGACCGCGCGGGTCGCCGAGGCCGGGGCCGGTCCCGCGGGCCGGGCCGCGCTGGCGCGCCCGGCCTGGCCCTACGCCGCGGCGGCCCTTGCTCGCGGCACGGGCCGGGCCCTGCTGCTCGTCGCCCCGGGGGATGACGAGGCGCGCGACCTCGCCTCCGAGCTGACGGCCCTGCTCGGCCGGGCCGCCGTGGCGCTCTGGCCCACCCGAGGGCTCCCGGTGGGCGGCGCCGTCGGGCCGTCGCCCCACATCGTGGGCCAGCGGGCGCGGGCCCTCGCCGGCCTGGAGCGGCCCGGGACGGTGGTCGTGGCGGGCGCGCCGGCGCTCGCCGAGCGGGTGCCCGCGGGGGCGGGCCGCGCCGCGTCGATCGAGGTCGCCGTGGGCGAGCGGGTCTCGCTCGACGACCTCGTCGACCGCCTGACGGCCACGGGGTACGAGCGCGTGCCCCAGGTCGAGGAGCGAGGCGACCTGTCGGTGCGGGGCGGCATCCTCGACGTCTACCCCTCGACCGCCGACCTGCCCGCGCGGATCGAGCTCTTCGGCGACGAGGTCGAGAGCATGCGGGCCTTCTCGGCGTTCACCCAGCGGACGATCCGGCCGATCACGCGCCTGGTCGCGTGGGCGGCCGCCGAGCCCGCCGAGGGCCCCTGGTCCGACCCGCTCGACGACCCCGGGCCCGGAGCCGCCGCGGTGGTGCGGCTCGCGCCGGGCGAGCACGCGGCCGCGCTGCGTGAGGCGCGCGAGCGGCTGGAGGACGAGGCCGCCGCCGGCGAGCTGGCCGACCCGCGGGCGGTCGACGCCGCACTCGCGTCCCTGTCGGCGCTCGACCTGGCGCCGCCCGCCGGCGCCGCCCCGGCCGCCTTCGACGCCACCGAGGCGCGCTTCGCCACCCGCTCGCCGGCCGAGGCCGAGGCCGAGCTGTCGCGGCTCGCGCGCGGCGGCCTGCGCGTGCTGGTGACCTTCGCCCGGCGGGGCGACCTCTCGCGGGCCCTGGCCCGGATGGAGCGGCTGCGCCCGCTGGAGCTCGCGCCCGGCGACCTGCCGGAGCCCGGGCGGGTGGGGCTGACCACGATCGCGACCGGCGGCGGGTTCGTCTCGCGCGACCTCGGCCTGGCCGTGGTGCCCGAGGAGCGGATCCTCCGCCGCCGGCGCCCCTCGGCCCAGCGGGGGCCGGTCGTCGGCAGGCGCCTGGCCAGCTTCCTCGACCTCCGGGTGGGCGACCACGTCGTCCACGAGGACCACGGCATCGGGCGGCTGACGGCGTTCGAGACGCGGACCGTCGCCGGCCTCACCCGCGACTACCTCGCGCTGGCCTTCGCCGAGGGGGACCGGCTCTACGTCCCGCACGACCAGCTCGACCGCGTGACGCGCTACGTCGGCGCCGACGGCTCGGCGCCGGCCCTCTCCAAGCTCGGCGGCAAGGCCTGGGACCGGATGAAGTCGCGGGCCCGGGCCGCCGTGCGCGAGATGGCCGGCGAGCTGATCTCGCTCTACCAGGCGCGGGCCGCGGCGCCGGGGTTCGCCTTCCCGCCCGAGGACGAGCTGATGCGCGAGCTGGAGCGCCGCTTCCCCTACCGGGAGACGCCCGACCAGCAGCGCGCCATCGACGCCGTGGCCGACGACATGGAGCGGCCCCGTCCGATGGACCGCCTGATCTGCGGCGACGTCGGCTTCGGCAAGACCGAGATCGCCATGCGGGCGGCCTTCAAGGCCGCCGAGGCCGGCAAGCAGGTGCTGATGCTTGTGCCGACGACGATCCTCGCCCAGCAGCACCTGGCCACCTTCCGCGAGCGCTTCGGCGACCTGCCCGTCTCGGTCGACATGGTCAACCGCTTCCGCTCGCCCTCGGAGGCGCGCGAGGTGCTCGGCCGCTACCGCGACGGCCGCCTCGACGTCCTCATCGGGACCCACCGGCTGCTGTCGATGGACGTCCAGCCGAAGGACCTCGGCCTGGTGATCGTCGACGAGGAGCAGCGCTTCGGCGTCGCCCAGAAGGAGGCCCTGCGCCAGCTCCGTCTGCGCGTTGACGTGCTGGCCATGAGCGCCACGCCCATCCCGCGGACGCTGCAGATCTCGCTGTCCGGGCTGCGGGACATCAGCGTCATCGAGACCCCGCCCCTCGGGCGCCGCCCGATCGCCACCCACGTCGGCGAGTACGACGTGGAGCTGGTGCGCGAGGCCCTGCGCCGCGAGCACGCGCGGGGCGGCCAGAGCTTCTACCTGCACAACCGGGTCGAGACCATCGAGGAGGCGGCCGAGGGCCTGCGCGCGCTGCTGCCCGAGCTCAGGATCGCCACCGCCCACGGCCAGATGCACGAGCACGAGCTCGAGGACGTGATGCTGGCCTTCGTGCGCGGGGAGGCCGACGTGCTGGTCGCGACCAGCATCATCGAGTCGGGCCTCGACATCCCCCAGGCCAACACCCTGGTGGTGGAGCGCGCCGACCAGCTCGGCCTGTCCCAGCTCTACCAGATCCGCGGCCGGGTCGGCCGGTCGGACGTCACCGCCCACGCCTACCTGCTCTACCCGGACGCGGCGACCCTCGGCCGCGACGCGGCCTCGCGGCTGCGCGCCCTGGCGGACTACACCGAGCTGGGCAGCGGGCTGCGCATCGCCATGCGGGACCTCGAGATCCGCGGGGCGGGCAACCTGCTGGGCGACGAGCAGAGCGGCCACGTCGCCGCCGTCGGCTTCGAGCTCTACCTGGAGATGCTCAACGACGCCGTCCTCGAGGGCCAGGGGCGCGAGGCACCCGAGCGCGAGGTGCGCGTGGAGATCCCGGTCTCGGCCTACATCCCCGGCGACTACGTGCCGCTCGAGGCCGCCAAGATCGACCTGCACCGGCGCATCGGGCTGTCGACCGACCTCGAGGAGGTCGCGTCGCTGCGGGCGGAGGTGGAGGACCGCTTCGGGCCGGTGCCGCCGCCGGTGGACGCCCTGCTTTCGGTGCAGCGGGTGCGGATCAAGCTGCGCGACGCCGGCGCGAGCCAGCTCGCGGTGCGCTCGGGGCGGATCACGATCGGCCCGGTGAGCCTGACGAGCCAGGCCCTGCGCGCGCTCCGCGAGGCCCAGCCGACGGCGACCTACGCCGGCCGCGAGCGCCTGGTCTCGCTCCCGGTGGGGGCCTCGCCATCCGAGCGGCTGGCCGCCGCCGAGGGGGCTCTCGACGCCCTCGCGGGGGCCTCGGCGATCGCCGCCTGACCGGCTGAGAACCCGCTCCCCAGGCCTTAAGACGCCCCTAACGGGGGGCCGCAGGTGAGGTGCTACCATCGCCCGCGTCGTGCCGAAGACCATCCGCAGATCGCCGCTCGTCGCGGGGGTCGTCGTGCTGCTCGTCGCCGTGGGAGTGGGGGTGGCCGCCTGTGGCGGAGACGGCGACTCGGCAGACCTGCCGGAGGGCGTCGCCGCCCGCGTCGGCGATGCCAGCATCACCCAGAAGCAGCTCGACGAGGCGATCGCCCAGACCAGCGCCGAGGCGAAGTCCCAGGGCCAGACCGTCCCGACCCAGGGCTCGGACGGCTACCAGCAGCTCGAGCAGCAGGCCCTGCAGTCGCTGGTCCAGCAGCGGATCGTCGGCTTCGAGGCCCGTGAGTGCGGCGAGCCGTGCAAGGTCACCGACGCCCAGATCGACGACGACCTCGAGCGCATCATCCAGACGAACTTCAGCGGGAAGCAGAAGGAGTTCGACGACTTCCTCAAGGACCGGGGGATCACCCAGGCCGACGCGCGCGAGATCGTCAAGAACGGCCTGCAGCAGCAGAAGCTCTTCAACTACGTGACCCGTGGCGTGCCGCTTCACCGACGCCGACGCGAAGGCCTACTACGACGAGCATCCGGACGAGTTCAAGGTGGCCGCCGGGCGCACCGCGAGCCACATCCTGGTGCCCACCGAGGCCGAGGCCGAGCGCATCCGCGCCGAGGTCACGCCCGAGAACTTCGCCCAGCTCGCCGAGGAGAACTCGACCGACACCGGGAGCGCCAAGCAGGGCGGCGACCTGGGTCCCGTGCAGAAGGGGACCTTCGTGCCCGAGTTCGAGAAGGCGGCCCTCGCGCTGAAGGACGGCGAGATCTCCCAGCCGGTCAAGACCCAGTTCGGCTGGCACATCATCATGGTGGACACGACGCCGGCGCGGACGACCGCCTTCGCCGACGCGAAGGAGCAGATCATCTCCACCCAGCTCGCCCAGAAGCGGCAGGCCGAGTTCACCAAGTGGAGCGAGGGCGTCCTGAAGGACTGGGAGGGGCGGACGGTCTACGCGAGCGCCGACCTCAAGCCCGCCGAGCAGCCCGAGCAGCCCGCGGAGGGCGTGACCACCGCTCCCTAGGGCCCGCCCTGGCGCGCGCCCTGCGTGCACTAGGCTGCCCCGCATGATCCGCGTCGTGGGCCTCGGGCCGGGCGCCCCCGAGGCCGTGCCGGCCGCGGCGCTCGACGCCCTCGCCGGCGCCGGGCGCGTGCTCGCCCCGCCGCTCGAGCCCGGCCTGCTCGCCGCGCTCCCGGCCGCCCCCGCCCCGCTCGACCTCGCCGCCGTCCCCGACGGGGCGGTCGTCGCCGCGCCGGACGCCGAGGCGCACCTCATCGCCCGCGCGCTGCCGGACGCCGACACGCTGCCCGGCCGCGAGGCGCTCCGGGCCCGGGCCATCGGTGCGGAGGTCGCCGCGCTCGCCGAGGTGGGTCTGCGGCTGCGGCGCGAGTGCCCGTGGGACCGGGTCCAGACCGCCGAGACGATCGTGCCCCACACCATCGAGGAGGCCTTCGAGGTGGCCGACGCGGTCGCCTCCGGCGGGGCGGGGCTCGCGGACGAGCTCGGCGACCTCCTGTTCCAGGCGGTCTTCCTCGCCCAGCTCCTCGAGGAGGAGGACGGCGCCGACCTGGCGGCCGTCGCCCGCGGCCAGGCCGGCAAGCTCATCCGCCGCCACCCCCACGTCTACGGCGACGTCACGGCCGAGACGGCCTCGGGCGTCGTGGACATCTGGGAGCGGCGCAAGCGCGAGGAGCGCTCCGGCCAGGGGATCTTCCACGACCTGCCGGCCGGGCTGCCCGCGCTGGCCCTCGCGACGAAGGCCCAGAAGCGGGCCGCCTCGGCCGGCTTCGACCACCCGGACGCCGCCTCGGCGCTGGCCAAGCTCGACGAGGAGGCCGCCGAGCTGCGGGCCGACCCCGGCGCTCGCGAGCTCGGCGACGTGCTCTTCGCCGCCGTGGCGGTGGCACGCGCCCTGCGCGCCGACCCCGAGCTCGCCCTGCGGGCGTCATCGCAGCGCTTCCGCGACCGGGTCGAGACCGCAGCCCGCCTGGCCCGAGAAGCCGGCGACGACTTCGAATCACATGTCCCTCGACGACCAGCTCCGCTGGTACGAAGCCTGGCCCGAACCACGAGCGTCGAGCCAGCGAGGCGTGAATTCCGGCTCTCCCGCCCCGCCGAAGGCGGTGAAGGCCGGTTGGTCCGCATTGCGAGAAAAGCGCGCCCCGGCCGAAGGGCGGAGCTTTTCTCGCCGGCGCGCCCGAGGCCAACCCGGCCCCAGCGAGCGCTTCAGAGCTCAGAAACCTCAGAGCTCAGAAACCTCAGAGCTCGACCCCCTCCAACCCCAGCAAGAAGCGCTTCCGGTCCACCCCGCCCGTGTAGCCGCCGATCTTCCCCGAGCTGGCGAGGACCCGGTGACAGGGGACGACGATGGGCATGGGGTTGGACCCGAGGGCGTTGCCGGCGGCCCGCCAGCCGCGGGGGCTGCCGGCGCGGTACGCGATCTCGGCGTAGCTGCTGGCCTCGCCGTAGGGGATCTCGGCCGTGCGGCGCAGCACCTCGCGGGTGTAGCCGCGCAGGGGCGACCAGTCGACCGGCAGCTCGAACTCCCGCCGCCTGCCGGCGAAGTACTCGTCGAGCTGGCGCCGGACGGGATCGAGCCGGGCCGGGGCCTCGAGGATCCGCGGCGAGACCTCGCGGGCCAGCCGCTCGAGCCGCTCGTCGAGCGGGACGTCGCCGTAGGCCAGCATCACCAGGCCCCGGGCCGTCCCGGCGGCGTACAGCGCGCCGAGGGGCGAGTCGACCGTCGCGTAGGCGACGTCGAGCAGCCCGCGCCGCTCCGCCTCGGCCGCCAGCCGGGCCGCGGCGCGCTCGCTCGCCTCGCCGGCGCCGGCGGCGCCGCGTAGGGCCTCGGTCAGGTCATCCCTCATTCCACACCTCCCGCAGTCGGCGCAGGCCCTCGAAGGCGCTGCGGCGGGCCGCCTCCTCGGACGATCCGATCACCCGCCCGATCTCGGCGTAGGGCAGGTCGTTGACGTAGCGCAGGGTCACGGCCGCGCGCTGGCGCGGGGGCAGGCCGCGGACCGCCGCCCACAGCGACGGGTCGCCGACCTCCGGCGTCCCATCGACCGGGGCCGGCTCGGGGTCGGCCGCCGGCAGGGGCCGCCGCCGCCGGCCCCGCGCGGCGTCGATCGCGGTGCGGCGGGCGATCGTCAGGGCCCAGGCGCGCAGGTTGTCGCCGTGCCTGAGCCGCGGGTACGCGCGCAGCGCCTTCATGAAGGTCTCCTGGAAGCAGTCGTCGGCCTCGTCCGGCCCCACCGTCGCCACCAGGAACCGGTAGACGGCCTCGCGGTGGTCCTCGAGGAAGCGGCTGAAGGGCGGCGGGGGGCTCACCTGGATACAACGTACGCCGGGCCCGCGGCGTGAGGGCGGCTCCAGGCCTGGGGGTAGACTCCGCCGCCGCCCCACGACCCCGAGCCCGGAGCGCAGATGTCCCAGATCTCCCGCGTCCACGCCCGCCAGATCCTCGACTCGCGCGGCCAGCCGACGGTCGAGGTCGAGGTCGGGCTGTCCTCGGGCGCGGTCGGGCGGGCCGCGGTGCCGTCCGGCGCGAGCACCGGCGCCCACGAGGCGCTCGAGCTGCGCGACGGCGACCAGTCGGCGTTCGGCGGGCGCGGGGTCCTCAAGGCGGTGGCCAACGTCGAGGACGAGCTCGCCGGGGTCCTCGCCGGCCGCGACGCGGCCGAGCAGGCCCTGATCGACCGCACGATGATCGAGCTCGACGGCACCCCCAACAAGGCCCGCCTCGGGGCCAACGCGATCCTCGGCTGCTCGCTGGCGGTCGCGGCAGCCGCGGCAGACGACGCCGGGCTCCCGCTCTACCGCTACATCGGCGGCGCGCGCGCGAACCGCATGCCGGTGCCGCTGATGAACATCCTCAACGGCGGCGCCCACGCCGACAACTCGGTCGACCTCCAGGAGTTCATGGTCGCGCCGGTCGGCGCGCGCACCCTGGCCGATGCGGTGCGCGTCGGCGCCGAGGTCTACGCGGCCCTCAAGGCCGTGCTGCGTGGGCGGGGCCTGGCCACCGGGGTCGGCGACGAGGGCGGCTTCGCGCCGGACCTGGAGAGCAACGAGGCGGCGCTCGAGGTCATCATGGAGGCGATCGCGGCGGCCGGCTACGAGCCGGGCGGGGACGTCGCCCTCGCGCTCGATCCAGCCACCACGGAGCTGTACCGCGACGGCGCGTACCACCTCGAGGGCGAGGGCCGCACGCTCGACGCCGCCGGCATGGTCGACTACTGGGAGGACCTGGCCGCGCGCTACCCGATCGTCTCGATCGAGGACGGCATGGCCGAGGAGGACTGGGACGGCTGGGTGGCCCTGACCGAGCGCCTCGGCGGCCGCGTCCAGCTCGTGGGCGACGACCTGTTCGTCACCAACAGCGACCGGCTGCGACGGGGCATCGAGCTCGGCGCGGGCAACGCGCTGCTGGTGAAGCTCAACCAGATCGGGACGCTCTCCGAGACGCTGGCCGCGATGGACCTCGCGGGCCGCTCGGGCTACGCCTCGATGGTGTCCCACCGCTCCGGCGAGACCGAGGACACCTTCATCGCCGACCTGGCCGTCGCCACGGGGGCGGGCCAGATCAAGACGGGCGCGCCCTCGCGCAGCGAGCGGGTCGCCAAGTACAACCAGCTCATCCGCATCGAGGAGCAGCTGGGGCCCGCCGCGTCCTATCCCGGGCGGTCGGCGTTCCGCTCATGAGAACCCCTTTCAAGATGAGAGCCGCCGGGACATTGCGGCTGCAGGGTGCGCGGTGGCGGCTGATGGGCACCGCGTGTCGGTCCCGACCGTGACCACCTCAAGCCCCCAGAGGCTCATCTTGAAAGGGGTTCTGAGAGGAGGAACCGGCGCCGGCGCCGCGTACCCGGAAGGACCAGGGGCCATCGCGCCCGAGGCAATCCGCCGGGAGCGTCGCCATCTCCGCCAGGCGCCTGATCATCGCGGGCCTGCTGACCGCGCTCCTCATCGGGTACGTCGGGCCGGTCCGGGGCTACTTCGAGCAGCGGGCCGAGCTGCGCGACGAGCGCGCCAAGCTGGCGGCGCTGGAGGAGCGCCGGGACGAGTTCAAGGCCCAGCTCGAGGCGCTCGACACGCCCGAGGTGCTCGAGACGCGGGCGCGCGAGCTCGGCCTGATCACCCCGGGCGAGCGGGCCTTCCTGGTGCGTGGCGACCTGGAGCCCCCGCCCCCGCAGCCCCCGGACGGCGGCGGTGACGGTGGCCCGTTCGGCTGGCTCTCCGCCCTCTTCTGACCGCGACGCCGTCGCGGCCCTCATCGGCCGCGAGCCGCTCGCCGGCTTCGAGGTGGCGGTCCGCTGCCCGTTCGGGGCGCCCGCCGTGGTGCGCAACCGTCCCCGCGACGAGCGCGGCCGCCCCTTCCCGACCCGCGCCTGGCTGACCTGCCGGGCCCTGGCCGACACGATCAGCCGCCTGGAGGCGGCCGGCGGGGTCCGCATGCTCGAGTCCGACGAGGCGATGCGCGAGCACGTCCTCGCCGCCCATCGCCGCCACGCGGCGCTCCACGACGGCCACCGGGTCGCCGGCAGCGGCGACCCCCGCCACGTCAAGTGCCTCCACGCCCACCTGGCCTTCGCCCTCGACGAGGGCGGCTCGCCGGTCGGCGACTGGATCGGCGAGCGCGCCGCGCTCGCCTGGCCCGAGCGCTGCTGCCTGGCGGCGGGCGGATGAGTCGCCCCTCGGACGGCGCGCCCCGCCGACAGGCGGAGCCGGGAGAGGGGCGTATTGGCCACCGAGATCCCGCCGTGTCGGCGGCCCGCTTCGCCTGGGACGAGGGCCTGAGCCGGCTCGCCCAGCCCGCGCCGCCGGCAGTCGCCCGCGCCCGCGGCCGGATCATGGACGCCGTCGCCGACGAGCTGCGCCGCCGCGTCGGCCGCACCTTCACGCTGCGCGACCTCGCCGCCGTCTACGACGGGGCCTCGTCCTGGTACCTGGACCTCGCCGCGCGGGTCGCGCCCCGGGAGCCCGCCGCGTGGGATCCCGCCGTGGCCCTGGACGCGGCCTTCGCCGGGTATGCCCGCCAGGCCGTGGACGCCCGCCTGTGAGCACGGAGCGCGCTCCCCGGCCCCGCCCGCGCCGGCCCCCGCGCCGGCGCATCCCCCTCGCCGTCGCGCTGCTGCTGCTCGTGGTCGCGCTGGGGATCGGGGTGCTGGTCGGCTACGCCGCCCGCGGCGACTCGCCGCCCGCCGGCCTCGTGACGGAGGAGCGGTCGGTGCCGGTCGTCACCGTGACGGTGCCGTCGGAGGGGCCGTAGACGCCCCCGCCGCGCCCGGGGCGGGCGCCGTCCAGACCCGGGCCAGCACCGGGTCGCGCGTCTCGCCGCGGTCGATGAGCGCGTGGATCTCCGGGAGGGCCCGCCGCTCGAGGTAGATGTGGCGCTGGCCGACGCTCGGCTTCTCGCCCAGCAGGCCAGCCCGCACCAGCGCCTCGGCGACGTCCAGGGCCTGGCGGCCCTCGTGGGCCGGCGCCCCCCGGCGGAAGTGGTCGATCTCGGTGTGGTAGCCCGCGCCCACCTTGCCCATGCGCAGCATGCGCTGCAGGACCGTGCGGGCGTGGCGCCGGCGCGGGCAGGGGTCGTCCTCGATCGCGAGGCTCGGCGGGGCCTCGGCGATGGGCGCCCGCTCGCCCACGCAGCCCCACTCCCGCAGCGAGTGGGCCAGCTCCGGCGGGTAGGGGCCGCCGATCGTCTGCTCGCGGGCCAGGAGCGTCAGGACGACGCGAACGGGGTGCACCGCGAGCTCGTGGGCGAGCGCCGGCAGCCCCCGCGGCGCGGCCCGCCGGGGCGGCGTCAGCAGGAGCGGCGGGCCGCCGAGAACGACCTCGCCGGGGAGCTCGGCGACCGACACGCGCCGGCCGTCATCCCAGGCCTCGCCGAGGAGCAGGGCCAGCAGCTCGGCGTCCATGCCCGGCGCGGCGACGCAGGTCAGGCCGCGCCACTCCTCGAGCCGCAGGGCGGCGGGGTCCGCCCCCGCCTCGGCGGCCGCGCCGAGGGCCCGCACCAGCACGTCGGCGTGGTGCCCCGACTCGAACGCGATCGCCTGCGCGGCGGTGACGGGGAGGACGACGGCCGGCTCGCCGAGGGCGGTGCGCCCGGTCCAGGCCCAGACCGTCGGCGTCCTGCGGAACACCTCGGTGACGCCGTACTCGAGGGTCTCGCGCGCGGCCTCGTCGGGCTCGCCGCGGCGCCATGCCGGAAGGCCCCGCGCCACCTCTGCGAGGTCGCGGGTCAGGTCGGCGAGGGTGATGCGCGAGGCCGCCATCCTCGAACGGTAGCGCGGCGCGACCGGTCCCCCGGCCCGTGTCGGGCGGGTGCGCCTGCGCGAGCCCCCGCCCTGGGGTAGGGTCCCGCGGGTCGGCCATCGATCAGGGGAACGGGCGTGGGTCTTCTCGACGACGCGATGGGCGCGCTGGGCGGCAAGGGCGGCTCCGGCAACCAGGCCATGGGCGCGGTCGCCGGGCTCGTCGAGCAGGCCGGCGGCGTGCAGGGCATCCTCAGCAAGCTCCAGGCCTCCGGGCTCGGCGACAAGGTCGACTCGTGGATCGGGACCGGCGCCAACAAGTCGATCTCCGCGGACGAGGTCAAGCAGGCGCTCGGGCCCGACGAGGTCAAGCAGGCCGCCGCGAAGGCGGGCGTCAGCGAGGACCAGGCGGCGGGCGGCATCGCGGAGGCCCTGCCGGGCCTCATCGACAAGATCAGCCCCGACGGCAAGCTCCCCGACATCGGCCCGCTCGACGACATGCTCTCGGGCTTCCTGAAGAAGTAGGCCCTGAAGGCGCCCGCGGCGCGTGCGCCCCGGCGCCCGGCCTAGTCGGGCACCGGGGCGCGCCCGTTCGCGATGCGGCGGCGCAGCCAGGAGAGCAGGCGCTCGCGGCGCTCGTCGTCGAGCCAGTGGGCGACGGCGTGCTCGAGGCGCGCGATGGGCGGCCCCGCCCCGGCCATGGCCTGGTTGCGGCCGGTGCGCCAGGCGATCCACCCCACCAGCCGCTCGGCGTCGCCCTCGCCGAGGTTGAGGCGGCAGAACACGACGATGTCCTCGGTCGAGGCGGCCATGGGCCGGCCAGGATACCGAACATGTGTTCGCCATGGACCGATGAGTCGAACGCGCCCGCCGTCGTCTCATGGGCGAGGGCGTCGACGGCGAGCGCGAGGGGGCGGCGATCATGGGTACGGTCCATCTCATGCCGAAGGGGGAGGGGGCCGCGGCGGTGG
Source organism: Miltoncostaeaceae bacterium (assembly GCA_963808825.1). Lineage (GTDB taxonomy): Bacteria > Actinomycetota > Thermoleophilia > Miltoncostaeales > Miltoncostaeaceae > DATAGF01. Next base: position 489,886 of record CAWEGW010000009.1, read on the forward strand.
CCGCGGCGCGGGCCGGCGACGAGTCGGCGTTCGCGGCGCTGGCCGAGCGCTACCGGCCGGAGCTGCAGGTGCACTGCTACCGCATGCTCGGCTCCTTCGAGGACGCGGAGGACCTGGTGCAGGAGACCCTCCTGCGCGCCTGGCGCCACCGCCGGACGTTCGAGGGCCGCTCCTCCTTCCGCGCCTGGCTGTACGGCATCGCCACCCACGCGTCGCTCGACGCCGTCGCGCAGGAGCGCCGCCGCGCGGCCGCCGGCGCCGAGGTCCTGTGGCTGCAGCCCTACCCCGACCGCCTCCTCGACGCCGCCGCCCCGCGGGAGGACGAGCCCGACGCGGTCGTCGTCACCAAGGAGACCATCGAGCTGGCCTTCCTCGTCGCCCTCCAGCACCTGCCGCCGACCCAGCGGGCCGTGCTGATCGTGCGCGACGTGCTGGGCTGGTCGGCGCGGGAGACCGCGGCCCTGCTGGAGACGACCGTCGCGGCGGTCAACAGCGCCCTGCAGCGCGCGCGGGCCACCATGAGGAAGCGCATGCCCGAGCGCCGCCTCGAGCCGGCCGCGGCGGCCGAGCCGAGCGAGGAGGAGCGCGCCCTGCTGGAGCGCTACATGGAGGCGACCGAGCGCGACGACCTCGACGCGCTCGCCGCGACCCTCGGCGAGGACGCCCGCTTCACGATGCCGCCCGAGCCGGGCGTGTGGGTGGGCCGCGACGTGCTGATCGCGTCGTGGGCCGAGGGCGGCTTCGGCTCCGAGGCGTTCGGGAGCATCAGGTGCATGCTCACGCGCGCCAACCGGCAGCCGGCGGTGGCCAACTACCTCCGCCGCCCGGGCGAGGACGCACACCGGCCGATGGCGCTCGACGTGCTGACCATCACCGACGGGCTGGTGGCCGACATCGTGACCTTCCCGCCGGCGGTCTTCCCGGCCTTCGGCCTGCCGCCCGCCCTGGACGACCCCGCCGCGGCGTAGCCCGGCGCCTCGTGGAGGAGTTCCCGGGCCGCCGTCCAAGAAGCGGACAAGCGCCCCGAGGCCATCGCGAGGGAGATCCACCGTGAGCAGCCGGACCCGACCGCCCGAATTCGACCTCGACTGGGAGGAGCCGGCCACCAGGCCGCCCCGGCGCCGCCGGCCCCCCGCCCCGCCCCGGCAGGTGCGCCGCTTCGGCCTGCCGATCGTCGGGGCCGCGCTCTTCATCGGGCTCGTCGTGGGCTACCTGGTCAGCTCGGGCAGCGGCGGGACGACCACGATCACCGCGACCAAGACCGTGACCGCCCCGGCGGCCGCCCCGGCCCCCGCGGCCGCGAGCGGCCCGGCCTCGCGCGCCGGCATCAGCCTCGTTGTCCTCAACGGCTCCGACGAGGCCGGCCTGGCCGGCCGCACCGCCGAGGAGGCGCGGACGCTGGGCTACGAGGAGGTCACCGAGGGCAACGCGCCGGCGCCGGAGGCGAACGACCGCGTCCTCTACCAGCGCGGCGCCGCCGCCGAGGCCCGCCAGGTCGCCGACGACCTGGGCCTCCCCGACCCGGTGCGCCTGTCGGCCGGGGACCCGATCGCCGACGCCGTTGACCCCAGCGCCCAGGTCATCGTGGCCCTCGGGCCGACCGGCCTCGCCGCGCCCGACGACGGCGCGGGCGCGGCCGGGGCGACCGGGCTCGACGAGCCGGACGCCGACGCCGCCGCGCCGCCCGCCGACGCCACGGCGCCGGTCGAGGTGCCCGCCCCCGATTGAGGAATGCGGATGGCCGCCTCTTGCGGGCGGCCATGCGCGCCTCCGGCCCCTGGCCGGGGCCTCCGGCAACCGGCGGCACCGCCTGCGGCGGGGCGGGCCGCCTCGAACATCAGGCGGATGGCCGCCTCTCGCGAGGGGCAGTCCGACGCCGCGCTCAGACAGCCCCCGCCTCGAGGAGCGGGTGCGTGAGCCCGTGCTCGGCGCAGATGGCGGGCAGGCTCTCCATGTCGAACTCGATGCCGTAGCGCCGCGACAGGTCCTCCATGTCGAGCGTGCCGTTCCACGCCCCCGCGTCGAACTCGCGGAAGAAGTGCTCGAAGCCGGCCGGGGAGATGATCTCCAGGATCCGGCAGGGCTCGTCGCCGGCGTTCCAGAACGTGTGCCACTCGTCGCGCGGCTTGAACGCGAGGTCGCCGGCCTCGGCGTAGACGACCTCGCCGCCCAGCATGGCGCCCATGCGGCCCTCGAGCACGTAGCTGTACTCGTCCACGCCGAGGTGGCGGTGGAGCGGGGCGCAGAGCGAGCGGGGCGGGATCGGGTGCTCGACGAGCGAGAAGCCGCCGCCGGACTCCTCGCCCCAGATCAGGAAGCGGGCGTCGCAACCGCCCAGCCTGGCGACCGGACCGTCCGAGGGTCCCACGATGCGGGGGCCCTGGGATGCGTCGAAGCGGCGGGTGACGGGGGTGATGGCTGGCGACACGGCGAGCTCCTTTTGATCGAACATCACTGTGCGATCAAACTACGCGCCGACCGCAGGATGTGTCAATATGAGTGAACACTAATGTCCGGTGAAATTTCAGCGGCCGCCCGCCGCCCCTACCGCAAGCGCCGCCGCGCCGAGCGCGAGGACGCGACGCGCCGGCGCATCACGGAGGCGACCGTCGCCCTCCACGGCACCGTCGGCCCGGCGCGCACGACGGTCAGCGCCATCGCCGAGCGGGCGGGGGTGCAGCGGGCGACCGTCTACCGCCACTTCCCCGACGAGGGGGCGCTGATACAGGCCTGCTCCGCCCATTGGCGCGCCGCGAACCCGCGCCCGGACATCGCCGCCTGGGCGGCGGTTGACGAGCCCGGCGCCCGCCTGCGGGCGGCCCTGGGCGAGCTCTACGCCTGGTACGACCGCAACGAGTACATGCTCGAGAAGGTCACCCGCGACGCCGCCGTGGTCGAGCCCCTCCGGCAGGCGTTGGCGGGTGCGGCGGCATGGTACGACGCCGCGACGGACGTCCTCGCCGAGGGGCGGTCCGGCGACGCGACGCGGGCGCGGGCCGCGATCGGTCACGCCCTCGCGTTCGACACCTGGCGCTCCCTGGTGCGGCGCCAGGGCCTGGCGCCCGAGGAGGCGGTCGAGCTGTTGGCCCGCCTGGCGGCCTGCGCGGAGGCCTAGCCCGCCGCCAGCAGCTCCCGCTCCGCGATCGCCTCGAGCGGCTGGGCACGCCCGGTGACGTTCCAGATCACCTCGCAGAGGGCCTCGAAGCGCACCTGGTCGTCGTGGCGCTGGGCCTTGGTCTTCTTCTTGACCTTGCCGTCCGGCGTGACGGCGGTCTCGGCGATCAGCTCCTGGCGGGCCTCGTCGAGCATCCAGCGGATGGTGTCGAGCGGGTCGTAGGCGGGCTCGTGCGTCATCGGCGTCTCCCCGTGGGTCGCTGAGCGGCGTCCGGGAGCGCCGCCGACAATCGGCGGTCGGGACGTTAGCCCGGCGGCGGAGACGAAGCTAGGCCGCGCGCATGGCCGCCCGCAAGAGGCGGCCATCCGCATTGGATCACGCGTCCGGGTCGTCCTCGTCCACGTCGTCGTCGGGCTCGTCGACCTCCTCGAGCGAGATCTCCTCGATCTCTTCCGGGTCGGCGAGCGCGAGCGCCTCGGCCACGACCGGCTCCTCGGCCTCGATCTCCTCGGGCGCGTCCTCTTCCGGCGCGGGCTCGGCCTCCAGGACCTGCGCGAGGGCGGGGGTCACGACGGCGTCGCCGTCGTCGGCCTCCAGGCCCGCCTCGTCGTCCTCGGCCAAGCCCTCGATGAGGAGGGGGTCCGTCTCGAGCTCGTCGATCTCCAGCAGCTCGGCCTCGTCGACCCGGCCCTCCGGGTCCCAGCGCACGCGCACCTCGCCGTCGAGGATCTCGGCCTCGGCGAGCGCGACCGGGTCGCGGGAGGTGAGCTCGCCAGGGGCGGGCGGCGGTGCGGCCTCGGCCCGGAGCTCGGCCGGATCGGCCGTCAGCCAGAGCGTGATCTGGCGGGCGCGCTTGGCGACCGCGTGGACGAGCGCGTAGCGCGATCCGTCCACATGTTGAAGGGCCTGATCCAAGCGACGTCCGTACAGCATCCAACCTCCCCGACCGTTCATAGGCACCTCGAAACCGACCGGACATACTAGCGCCCGCGGTCAGGGAACGATTTTCCGCGTCCGGCGTCAGGAGGCGTGGCACATGCTGGTGCTCACCCGCAAGGCGAACCAGAGCATCATGATCGGCGACGACATCGAGGTCTCCGTGCTCTCGGTGCTCGGCGAGAAGGTTCGTCTGGGGATCCAGGCACCACGCCGCGTGCCGGTGTTCCGCAAGGAGGTCTTCCTCGAGATCCAGGCCGAGAGCCTGGAGGCCGCCGCGCGGGCGCGCGCGCCGCTCGCCCAGGTCAGCGAGGCCGACGAGGCCGCTCGATAGGGCGGGGCCGCTCGCGAGGGCGGGGCCTATGATGCGCCCTCCCGGCGCGACGCGGGGCGGCGTCGCCGATGGCAACGTGCGCCGGTGACGGCTGCTCCGACCGGGGAGGTCGCATGAGGGTCCACGAGGTCGACGTCCATCCCGCCCTGCCCGAGCGCCTCGCGTGGCTCGGCGAGATCGCGCGCAACGTCTGGACCTCCTGGAACCCGGACGCCCAGGAGCTCTTCGCCCGCCTCGACCCGGAGGGCTGGGAGGCGGTGGAGCAGAACCCGGTGGCGCTGCTGCGGCGGCTGCCCCAGGAGCGGCTCGACGCCGCCGCGGCCGACGAGGGCTTCGTGGCCATGGTGGCGCGGGTGGCCCGGCGCTTCGACGCGTACGTCGACGACGATGGCTGGTTCCCGGGCGCCAACCCGGACGCCGCCGGGATGCGGGTGGCCTACTTCTCGCTGGAGTTCGGCCTCGACGCCGGCATCCCGCTCTACTCGGGCGGCCTGGGGATCCTCGCGGGCGACCACCTCAAGTCGGCCTCCGACCTGGGCGTGCCGCTCGTCGGCGTCGGCCTCCTCTACCGGGGCGGCTACTTCCGCCAGTCGCTGGGGCCCGACGGCGGCCAGCGCGAGCGCTACCCGGCCACCGACTGGGGCGACCTGCCGCTCGCCGACCAGCCCGGCCCCGACGGCGCCCCCGTCGTCGTCGAGGTCGAGATCGGCGGGGAGACCGTCCGGGCCGCCCTGCGCCGCATCCGGGTGGGCCGCGTCCCGCTGCTGCTGCTCGACGCCGACGTCGAGGGCAACTCCCCCGAGGCGCGCGACATCACGGGGGTGCTCTACGGGGGCGACCGCGAGCTGCGCATCCGCCAGGAGATCCTGCTGGGCGTCGGCGGCGTCCGCGCGCTGGCCGCGGCCGGCATCGCCCCCACCGTGTTCCACATGAACGAGGGCCACTCGGCGCTGCTCGCGCTCGAGCGCATCCGCGCCATGGTCGAGGGCGGCATGGACGCCGCCGAGGCGCGCGAGCGGGTGCTGGCGTCCACGGTCTTCACGACCCACACCCCGGTGGCGGCGGGCAACGAGACCTTCGAGCCGGACCTGGCGCGCGCCTTCCTCGAGCCGCTGGCCGAGGGCGCCGGCATGGAGTGGGAGGAGCTCGCCGAGCTGGCCTCCCGGCCCGGCGGCGACGACCCCTCGTTCGGGCTCACGCCGCTCGCGCTGCGCACCTCGGGCTTCGCCAACGGGGTCGCCGAGCTGCACGGCGACACGTCGCGACGCATGTGGCACGGGCTCTGGCCGCAGCTGCCGGTCGACGAGGTGCCCATCACGAGCATCACGAACGGCATCCACACGGCGAGCTGGCTCAGCCGCGAGATGCACGAGCTGCTCGAGCGCTACATCGGGCCGGGGCTGCGCGACCGTCCCGAGGACCAGTCGATGTGGGAGCGCGTCGACGCGATCCCCGGTGGCGAGCTGTGGCGGGTGCACGAGCTGCGGCGCGAGCGCCTGGTGCTGTTCGCGCGCGAGCGCCTGCGCGCGCAGTGGGCGCGCCAGGGCTCGCGGCGCCTCGCCAGTCGCGCCGCCGATGACGCGCTGCGCCCGGACGCGCTCACGATCTGCTTCGCCCGTCGCTTCGCCACCTACAAGCGGGCCAACCTCCTCTTTCGCGACCCCGAGCGGCTGGTCGCGCTGCTCGGCGACGAGAAGCGGCCGGTGCAGCTGATCGTGGCCGGCAAGGCGCACCCCGCCGACGGCCCGGGCAAGGAGGTCCTGCGCGGCGTCGTTCGCGAGTCGCAGCGCCCTCTGCTGCACGACCGCATCGTCTTCCTCGAGGACTACGACATGCACGTCGCCCGCTACCTCGTGCAGGGGGCCGACGTCTGGCTCAACGTCCCGCGCCGGCCGCTCGAGGCCTCGGGCACCAGCGGGATGAAGGCCGCGGTCAACGGCGCCCTCAACCTGTCGGTGCTCGACGGCTGGTGGGCCGAGGGCTACGGGCCGGACGCCGGCTGGGCGATCGGCTCGGGCGAGCAGTACGAGGACCCGGAGGAGAACGACGCCGTGGAGGCGGAGGCGCTCTACACCCTGCTGGAGGGCGAGGTGATCCCGCTCTTCTTCCAGCGCGACGCCTCGGGGCGCCCCCGCGAGTGGACGGCGATGATGACCGCCGCGGTGCGCCGCCTCGGCGCCGAGTTCAACACCGGCCGCATGGTGCGCGACTACGCCGAGCGGGCCTACCTGCCGGCCCACCGCGCCGGCGCCGCCCTGGACGCCGGGGACGGCGAGGCGGCGCGCCAGCTCGCCGGCTGGCGCGAGCGCCTGCGGGCGTCGTGGCCCGAGGTGAGCGTGCGCAGCACCGTGCGGGCCGACGGGCCGGTGCCGGTGGGCTCGGAGGTCGCCGTCGAGGCCCTTGTCAGCCTCGGCGACCTGTCGCTCGACGACGTCCGCGTCGAGGTCGTCGCCGGGGAGCCGGACGGCGAGGGGGGCCTCTCGCCCCGCGCGGTCGTGCCCGCCGTGCACCGCGGCTCGGCGGGCGCCGAGCACCGCTTCGTGGCCGAGGTCCCGGCGGCCGAGAGCGGCCGGCTGGCCGTCGCCTCGCGGGTCGTGCCGGTGCGGCCGAACGGCGGCGGCCCCGACCCGTCGTTCCTGATCGCCTGGGAGCCCGACTGACGCCAGGGCGGCATCTCGCCCCCCGGACGGCGCATTGATTCCCCGGCGCCGCCGTGGCAGGCTCGTCGCTCGCAACAAACGTCACGATGGGGAGGGGACGTCGATGCGGGTCGTCAAGGACGCCATGAGCCCGATCAGCGCGATCGTCGGGCCCGAGCACACCCTCCAGCAGGCCGCCGTGCGGATGGTCCAGAACCGGACCGGCGCCGCGGTCGTCCTCGACCACACGCTCCCGGGGCCGGGCGTCGTCACCGAGCGCGATCTCCTGCGCGCCGTGGCGGCCGGTGACGATCCGGCGACCGCGCTCGTCGAGGACCGGATGACGCACCAGGTCGTCACGGCGGCGCCTGACTGGCCGATCGCCGACGCCGCCACGCTGATGGTCAAGCACGGCGTGCGCCACGTCCTCGTCTTCGAGGGCTCGGAGCTCGCCGGCATCCTGTCGATGCGCGACGTGGTGCGCGTCGGCGGCCTGGCTCCGGTCGCCGAGGCCGCCGCCCAGCAGGCCGGCTCCTAGGGCGTCAGGCCCCGATGTGCGGGTCGGGCGAGAGCTCGATCCGCACCGTGGTGCCGTCGGGCCCCGAGCTGATCGCGACCAGGTCGGTGAGCTGGCGGATGATCCAGAGCCCGCGGCCCCTGCGCCCCAGCGGGGGCGGCGGGTGGGTCTTCCACACGCGGGCGCGGTCGAAGCCGGCCCCGGCGTCGGCGACCTCCACGACCAGGCGCCCGTCGGCCCAGGCCCGCACCAGGATCGGCGGGCGGCCGTGCTCCTGCGCGTTCGCGATCACCTCGTCGAGCGCCAGCACGAGGTCGCCCGCGCGCTCGGGGAAGCCGCTTCGGACGGCCAGGTCGCGCACCGCCGCGCGGACCTCACCGATCTCGGCGGGGTCGTCGCCCAGGGCCACGCTGTAGCCCGTCTCCTCCACGCCTGGTCGATGACTCGCGATCGGCGGATGCCCCCTCTCTCGCCCCCGAATACCGGGGGACAGTAGCGATCGGCTCGGATCACGCGCGCGGGGCGGGGTCCAAGGGCCCGAGCAGCTCGTGCCCGGCGAGGCGGATCTCGCGGGAGCGCGAGCCGGCGGGCGTGGCGCGCCCGAGCGCGCCCCTCGCCGTCGGCGACGTCGTGTCGAAGCGGCCGTCGGACTGCTCGTAGGGCAGGTGCCAGCGGTGGCCGGCCTTACGAGCGGTGAGGAGAAGTCGTCTGGCCGACGCTGCCGCATTCGGGTAGCCTCACTCCGCTTCTACGCCAAACCGTCCCCGGAGGCCCGTTCCATGGCGCGTCGCCTGACCATCCTTCTGCTCCTCTGCGCGGTCCCGCTCGCGCTCGCGGCGGCCGCCTGCGGGTCGGACGACGGCTCGGACGTCCGCCAGGTCGGGAGCGACGGCGGCTCGGCCTCGGGCTCCGGCTCCGCATCCGGGTCGGGGTCGGGCTCCGCCTCCGGCTCGGGCTCGGCCTCCGGCAGCGCATCGGGGACCGGCCTGTCGCTCGAGGACACCCAGACGGCCGGCACCGGCGACGAGCTGGTGGCGGCGGGCGTCGCCGAGTACTCCGACTACGTGTCCCAGCAGGTGGACGAGACGATCGCCGCCACGACGACCTTCACGGACGCCGTCCGGGCGGGCGACCTGCAGGCGGCCCGGGCGGCCTACGCGCCCAGCCGCGAGGGCTGGGAGCGGATCGAGCCGATCGCCGGACTGGTCGAGGAGATCGACGGCGCCGTGGACGCCCGCGTGGACGACTTCGCGGGCCCCAACGACCCGACCTTCACCGGGTGGCACCGCATCGAGTACCTCCTCTGGAACCGCAACACGACCCAGGGCGCGGCGCGCTTCGCCAACAAGCTCGACGAGGACCTGCAGACGCTGAAGACCGAGCTCGCGACGCTGGAGATCCCGCCCGCCGCCGTGGCGCTCGGGGCCTCGGAGCTCATCGAGGAGGTCTCCCAGGGCAAGATCACCGGCGAGGAGGACCGCTACTCCAAGACCGACCTCTGGGACTTCAACGCCAACGTCGAGGGCGCCGAGGAGGTCATCACGGTCCTGACGCCGGCCCTCGAGCAGGCCGACCCCGAGCTGCTCGCCCGCATCCAGAGCGGGTTCGAGGAGATCGAGGCGAGCCTCGAGCCGCTCAGGGACGGCGACGGCTGGGTCCTCTTCTGCCAGCAGAACGACGAGTACCCTTCCGGCCTGTGCCCCGGGACGACCGTGACGCAGGCGCAGATCGACCAGATGAAGGCGCAGCTCGCGGGCCTCTCGGAGGACCTGGCGCTCGTCCCGGGGGCGCTCGGTCTGTCGTGACCCCGGGCGGCATCTCCCGTCGCGCCTTCCTCGCCGGAGCCGGCGGGGCGGCGGTCGGCGGCGGCCTCCTGGCCGCCGCCGCATGCGGCGGGGGCGACGACGGCGGGGAGGCGGGCGACGCCCGCTTCGTGACCTTCGCCGGCCCCCACCAGGCCGGCATCACGCTCGAGCCCGCGCCGGCCACGGGGCTCATGGCCTCGTTCTCCGTGCTCGCCCGCGACCGCGCCGAGCTCCGCGACCTCCTGCGCGACCTGACCGAGGAGATCGCGGGGCTCATGGAGGGCCACCCGCCCGAGACGCGCGACCGCGCCTACCCGCCGGTTCGACTCGGGGATCCTGGGGGCCAATCCGGCGCCGGACAACCTGACCGTCGTGGTGAGCGTCGGCGCCTCGCTGTTCGACGACCGCTACGGCCTGGCCGCCAGCAGGCCGCGGGAGCTGGTGCAGATGCCCTTCGTCTCCAACGACCGGCTCGACCCCGAGCGCAGCCACGGGGACCTGCTCATCTCGATCGAGGCCGAGCACCCGGACACCACTCTCTTCGCCATCCGCCAGCTCATGCGCCGGACCCGGTCGACCTGGTGCTGCGCTGGGTGATCGACGGGTTCACGCGCCGCGGGAGCACGGCGGCCCGCTCGACCGGCTCGCCGCGCAACCTGATGGGCTTCATCGACGGCACCGCCAACCTCGACGCCGGCTCGGGGCCAAGATGGACGAGTACGTCTGGGTGGCGGAGGGCGACGGCGAGCCCTCGTGGGCCGTGGGCGGCGCGTACCACGTGGTCCGCGTGATCCGCATGTTCGTCGAGTTCTGGGACCGCACGCCGCTGGCCGAGCAGGAGGCGATCATGGGCCGCCACAAGGTCAGCGGGGCGCCGCTCGGCATGGAGCACGAGACCGACATCCCCGACTTACGAGGCCGATCCGAAGGGCGACACCATTCCCCTCGACGCCCACATCCGGCTCGCGAATCCGCGCACCCCGGAGACCGCCGGCAACCTCATCCTGCGCCGCGGCTTCTCCTACGCCCGCGGCTACGACCGCGCCGGCCGCCTCGACCAGGGGCTCGCCTTCGTCTGCTACCAGCGCAGCCTGGAGCGGGGGTTCCTCGCCGTGCAGACCCGCCTCAACGGCGAGCCCCTCGAGGAGTACATCCTCCCCGAGGGGGGCGGCTTCTTCTTCGCCCTGCCGGGCGCCGAGGGCGGCTCCTACCTGGGCGAGGCGCTCGTCGCCTAGCCCCGGCCCAGCGGCACGGTGCGCAGGGCGGTGAGCACGGCCCGATGCCCGAGGGCGACCTCGGCCACGGTCACGCGCCCGCAGGCGGCGGCGCGCTCGAGCAGCTGCCCCTGGCGCGGGCAGCCCGCGGGGATCGCGTCGGCGAGGTCGGCGAGCCCCAGGCGTCCCGCCGCCTGCCCCCCGGCCGGGAGCACCAGCGCCGGCGGGTCGTCGAGGCGGGCGCCGCTGATGAGCCTCGGCATGCGGCCGCCCTCCTCGAGCCGGAAGCCGATGCTCGACGCGAGGCCGCTGCCGCGGTCGGCCGCGTGCCACTCCCCCGCGCGGGCGACGGCCGAGGCCAGGATCCGCGACGCGGGCCCGAGCGCGATCCGCGCCGTGTCGGCGCCGGCGCGCGGCGCCGCCAGGTTGACCAGTCGGAGACTGCCGCGGCGGCCATCGCGCGCACCAGCGCCCGGGCCCCCGCGAGGCGGAGATCGATCACCAGGCCGGGGCCGCCCGAGGGGCCCCAGCGCTCGCCGGCCAGCCGCAGGACGGCGCGGTCGGCCACCGGGCCGTCGCCGCCGCGGCAGGCCGCGACCGACAGCTTCGCCCCGCCCTCGCCCGCCGCGGTCGCGCCGGCGTGGACGAGCGTGACCGGGCGGGCGGGGTCGCGCCCGGTCACGACCGTGAGGCCGCGCCAGCCGGCGGCGATCGCCTCGGCCAGCGGGCGAGGAACGGGGTCCTCGGTGGGGGGTGGGTCGAGGCCCGTCCGTTCCATCGGGGCATGACCCTAGGGACGGGTCGCCGCCGGCGCAAGGGACTCCTTAGATCCAAAATGAGGTCTACCTCACAGTGGCGAGGCGGCCCGCGGCGGCCCCGTACCCATCCCGCTGGGGCGGCGTGGCGCCGCTTCGCTAGGATGCGCCGCCTGTCGTCTGCGAGCGGGGTGTCCGGATGAGGTCGAGGCGGATCGGCGGGATGGTCGTCATCGCGCTGGCGTGCGCCGCCGCGATGCCCGCGCTGGCCGGCGCCCAGGCGCCGGCGCCGGTCGCGCCCGCGCTGCCGCCGGGCGTGATCACCCCGGGCGTGTACATCCAAGGGGTGCCCGTCGGCGGCCTGACCCGCCTGGCCGCGCGGGAGGCGGTGCTGGGCCAGTACGTCGCCCCGCGCCGGACCAAGGTCGCCCTGACCTTCCGCGGCCGCACCCTCGCGATCGACCCGGTCAAGGCCGGCTACGCCGCCGACGTTAACTACGCGCTCGACGGCGCGATGCTCTACGGCCGCGCGAAGCCGGTGCCGCCCGAGGGCGCGAACGTCCCGCTGCGCCAGAAGGTTGACCGCAAGCGCCTCCGCGCCGTCCTCTCGCTGCGGGCCGCCAGGTACGACGTCCCCGCCAAGGACGCCTCGCTCAGCTTCAACGGGGCCACGCCGGTCGTCAGCAAGCCGCGGGTGGGCATCGCGATCGACCTCCCCAAGGCGGCGACGGCGGTCGAGCAGGCCATCCTGGTCCGCGACCGTCCCGCCTACCCGCTGCCCTCAAAGCGCGTGCGCCCGGCGGTCACCTCGGTGGGCGCCGCGATCATCATCGAGCGAAGCGCCTACCGGCTCACCCTCTGGCGCGCCGGGAAGCGGCGCACCTTCGGCATCGCGGTCGGGCAATCCGCCTATCCGACCCCGTCCGGCACCTTCCACGTCGTGACCAAGCAGCGCAACCCCACCTGGTTCCCGCCCGACTCGCCCTGGGCCGCCGGCCTCGGCCCGGTCCCGCCGGGCGTGAGCAATCCGCTGGGCACCCGCTGGATGGGCACCTCGGCGCCCGCCATCGGCATCCACGGCACCCCCATCTCGGGCTCGATCGGCACCGCCGCCAGCCACGGCTGCATCCGCATGTACATCGGCGACGCCGAGTACCTCTACGACCAGATCGAGGTCGGCACCCCCGTGAGAATCGTCTAACGCGGCGAGCCTTCGGGGCACGGTGGTGTTGACTGTTCCGGCGCCCGCCCCGCCGAAGGCGGTGCGCCGGTCTGCCGGAGGGCCCGGCTTAGGGCCCGGAGGCGCGCATGAGCGCCCGATAAGAGGCGCTCATCCGCACTTGGCGCCGCCGTTGAGGGCGGCGCGGAGGCGGGCCGCTGACGCGGGCGGCATCAGGGCCCGGACCCGCGTGCCCTCGGCCGTGGACTCCTGCTCGATCTCGCGGCCGTCCGAGTAGACGGCGGAGATCAGCCCGGACTGGGCGTAGGGGATCGTCAGCTCCACAGGCGTGAGGCGGGCGCGTGCGGCGTCGGCCAGGCGCTCGCGCAGGTCGTCGAGGCCCTCGCCCGTCGCGGCCGAGACGCGCACGGCGGCCGGCTGGCGGTTGGCCAGAGCGGCGCGCTCGTCGGGGGGGACGAGGTCGATCTTGTTCAGCACGGTCAGCCGCGGCACGTCGGCGGCGCCGATCTCGTCCAGGACCTCGGCGACCGCCCGCGCCTGGGCGGCGCGGCGCGCCTCCGGCTCGGCGGCGTCGGCGACGTGGAGGATGAGGTCGGCGTCGCGGACCTCCTCCAGCGTGGCCGAGAAGGCGGTCACGAGCTGGTGGGGGAGGTTGCGGATGAAGCCGACCGTGTCCGACAGCAGCAGCTCGTGCCCGTCGGCCTCGACCCGCCTGGTCGTGGGGTCGAGGGTCTCGAAGAGGGCGTCGTCGGCCCTGACGCCGGCGCCGGTCAGGGCGTTCATGAGGCTCGACTTGCCGGCGTTGGTGTACCCGGCGAGGGCGACGCGCGGCAGGGCCGCGGCGACCCGGCGCTCGCGCTGGGTCTCGCGCGAGCGGGCGACGTCGCGCAGGCGCCGGCGCAGGGTGGCCATGCGGCTGCGCAGGAGGCGGCGGTCGGACTCGAGCTGGGTCTCGCCCGGGCCCCTCGTGCCGACGCCGCCGCCCAGGCGCTCGAGGTGCTGCCAGAGGCCCTCCTGGCGGGCGTAGGAGTACTCGAGCTGGGCCAGCTCGACCTGCAGCTTGCCCTCGGCCGAGCGGGCGTGCTGGGCGAAGATGTCGAGGATCACGGCCGTCCGGTCGACGACGCGGGTCTTGAGCCGGTCCTCGAGCGAGCGCTGCTGGCCCGGGGTGAGCGGCCCCTCGGCGGCGACGAGGTCGGGCCGGTGGCGCTCCACGGCGCCCTTCAGCTCCTCGAGCCTGCCGCGGCCGAGGTAGGTGCGCGGCACCGGCTGCTCGCGGCGCTGGACGAGCGTCTCGACGACCTCCGCGCCCGCCGTCCGCAGCAGCTCCCCGAACTCGGCCAGGCGGTCGCCGTCCTCGGCGTCGCCGGGCAGGGAGGCGATCACGACGGCCCGCTCGGGGCCGCGCCGGTCGAGCTCGTCCTCGGGGCGGGCGGCCGACCCCCGGTAGGTGCGCTGCAGCTCGGCCATCCGTCAATGATGCCCGGAATTGGAGAGCGCCGCACAGCGCGGGCGTGCCATAGGCTCGCGCAGGTGAGGCTCCTGGCCATCGCCATCGCCGCTCTCCTCCTGACTGCCGCCGCGGCGGCTGCGGCGCCGTCGGACTGGCGAGAGCCGGTCGCGCTCTCAGCGCGGTTCGGCGAACGGCCCCCGGGGCCCACGCTCGCCGTCGGGCGCACCGGAGCGGTTGTCGCGGCATGGGCGCGCCCGCGCTCGGCGGCTGGACGACCCGAGGTCCAGGCGGCCCGCCGCGAGCGCCCGTCGGTCGCGTTCGGCTCGCCCGTGACCATCGCCGTCCTCGCAAGCGTCCCTGGCAAGTCCCCGTCGACGGGCGTGGCCGGAGACGGGACGGGCACGGTCGGCTGGCTGGGGGAGCTGTCCGTCCGCGCAGGTCGGGTGCCCGCGGCTGGCCCGCCGGAGCCGGCGGCGATCATCGCGTCGCGCGGCGTTTTCGCGGGGCTGGATGTCGGAGTTGACCGGTCGGGCACGGCCGTTGCCCTCTTCGCACAGGGCGACTTCCCGAGTACGTCTGCCCTACTGGCCGTGCGGGCGTCCGACCGCCCGGCCGGCGCGGCCGGCTTCTCCGCGCCGGTCACGCTCGGCGCGACCTCCTCGAGAGAGCTCGATCTGGCCGTCGCCCCGGACGGCCGCGCGGTGGCGGCGTGGATCGGTCTCGAGGGGGCCGTGTGGTCGGCGTCCCGGGATCCGGCCGCTGGATGGCGGCCTGCCGTGCGCCTCTCGGGCCCCGGTCCGGCGCGCGACCCGAACGTGGCGATCGGCGAGATCGGCGGCGCGATCGTCGGGTGGTTCGAGAGCTCGCCGATGGTCGCCATCCGCGACCGGTCGGGGGCGTGGTCAGCCCCGGAGGCGGTCGCGCCCGCAGGACCGCTTCCGCCCGGAAGGGGGCCGGCCGTCGCGATCGGCTTGTTGGGCGACACGTACGCGGTGGCGTGGCGGCAGGGCCCTGCGCCGCTCGCGCTGCGGGTCGCCTGGCGCGGCAATCCCGCGCGGCCCTGGCGCGTCAGCCCGATCGCCGACCCCTCGCGTAACGTGGGCGAGCCGGCGCTCGTCATGAGCCAGTCCGGCGACGCGCTGGTGGCCTGGTCCCAACCCCTGTCGGGCGGCTCTGGAATTCGCGCCCGCCGCGTGCCGCGCGGCGGTCCGCTGGGTCCGGTGGAGACGGTTTCGACCGGCTCCGGGTCACGCGTCGAGCCCGCTCTTGCCATCGGCACGGGAGGGGCGGTCACGGCGGCATGGGTGGCGCTGCCCTCTTCGGGGACCTACGCGAGAAGGATCCGCTTCGTGGCCGCGGCCAGGCGGTCGCCGCTGGTGTAGCCCGCGTAGCATGCGCGCGGTGACCTCCGGCGATCCCCCGCACGGTCTGGGCGATGCTCCCGACTGGTACCGCGACGCGGTCGTCTACGAGCTGCACGTCCGCTCGTTCAGCGACCTCAGCGAGGACGGGATCGGCGACTTCCGCGGCCTGATCTCGAAGCTCGACTACCTCCAGGACCTGGGCGTCACGGCGATCTGGCTGCTGCCGTTCTACCCGTCGCCGCTGCGCGACGACGGCTACGACATCGCCGACTACCGCTCGGTCAACCCGAGCTACGGGAGCATGCGCGACGTCGCGCTGCTCATCCGCAAGGCCCACGAGCGCGGGCTGCGGGTGATCACCGAGCTGGTCCTGAACCACACCTCCGACCAGCACCCCTGGTTCCAGCGGGCGCGCCGCTCGCCGCCAGGCAGCCGCTGGCGGAACTTCTACGTGTGGAGCGACACGCCCGAGCGCTACCGCGACGCGCGGATCATCTTCTCCGACTTCGAGTCGTCGAACTGGTCGTGGGACCCGGTCGCCGGCCAGTACTACTGGCACCGCTTCTACTCCCACCAGCCCGACCTCAACTTCGACAGCCCGGACGTGCGCCGGTCGCTCGTCTCGATGGTCGACCACTGGTTCCGGATGGGCGTCGACGGGCTCCGCCTGGACGCCGTGCCCTACCTCTACGAGCGGCCCGGGACCAGCTGCGAGAACCTGCCCGAGACCCACGCCTTCCTGCGCGACCTGCGCAGCCACGTGGACGAGCGCTTCCCCAACCGCCTGCTGCTGGCCGAGGCGAACCAGTGGCCCGAGGACGCGGCCGAGTACTTCGGCGAGGGCGACGAGTGCCACATGGCGTTCCACTTCCCGCTGATGCCGCGGCTCTTCATGTCGATCCAGATGGAGGACCGCTTCCCGATCATCGACATCCTCCAGCAGACGCCGGAGATCCCCGAGGGCTGCCAGTGGGCGCTCTTCCTGCGCAACCACGACGAGCTCACGCTCGAGATGGTCACCGACGAGGAGCGCGACTACATGTACCGGGTCTACGCGCACGAGCGCGAGGCCCGCATCAACCTCGGCATCCGCCGCCGCCTGGCGCCGCTGCTCGGCAACGACCGGCCGCAAGATCGAGCTGATGAACGGGCTGCTGCTGTCCCTGCCGGGCACGCCGGTCATCTACTACGGCGACGAGATCGGGATGGGCGACAACATCTACCTGGGCGACCGCGACGGGGTCCGGACGCCCATGCAGTGGAGCGGCGACCGCAACGCCGGCTTCTCGCGCGCCAACCCGCAGCGCCTCTACCTGCCGCCGATCATCGACCCCGAGTTCCACTACGAGACGGTCAACGTCGAGACCCAGGCCAAGAATCGCGGCTCGATGCTGTGGTGGATGCGCCGCATGCTCGCCCTGCGCAAGCGCTACCAGGTCTTCGGCCGCGGCGGGCTGGAGTTCCTGCACCCCGAGAACCGCCGCGTGCTCGCCTACCTGCGGAGCGACGGCGACCAGAGCGTCCTGATCGTGGCCAACCTGTCGCGCTTCGCCCAGTTCGTGGAGCTCGACCTCTCCCGCTTCAAGGAGTCCGAGCCGGTCGAGCTCTTCGGCCAGACCCACTTCCCGGCCATCGGGGAGCTGCCCTACCTTCTGACCCTCGGCCCGCACGCCATCTACTGGCTGGCGATCGAGGGGCCGCGGGAGGAGGTCGGCGCCCCCGCCGAGGACGCCATCCCCTCGCTGTCGGCCCAGGGCTCGATCGACGCCATCGTCGCCGGCCGCGGGCGGGGCGAGCTCGAGCGGGCGATCGCGCAGTTCCTGCCCACCCGGCGCTGGTTCGCGGGCAAGGCGCGCCGCATCCGCTCGGTGACCGTCACCGACTCGCTGCCGCTGGCGGGCCCGCGAGCCGGCCTGCCCGCCCGGCTGCTGATCGCGCGGGTGGAGTTCAACGAGGGCGAGGGCGAGACCTACGCCATGCCCGTCGTCCTGGTCGAGGGCGAGCGGGCGGAGCGCCTCGCGGCCGACGCGCCGCGCAGCGTGCTGGCCCGGCTGGAGCGCCGCGGCGAGCCCGCCGTGATCGCCGAGGCGCTCTTCGACCCCGACGTCTGCCGCGCCCTGCTTGACGCCGTCCGCCGCCGCCGCAGGCTGCGCGGCAGCGATGGCGGGAGCCTCGCGGGCCGGCCGGCCCCCGCCCTGCGCGACGTGCTCGACGGCGAGGAGCCGCCCGAGCCCTCGATCTTCCGGGCCGAGCAGAGCAACACCTCGGTCCTGTTCGGCCAGTCGCTGATCCTGAAGCTGTTCCGGCGCCTCGAGGACGGCGTCAACCCCGACCTCGAGCTGGGGCGCTACCTGGCCGAGCGCGCGGCCTTCCCGCACACCCCGCGGGTCGCCGGTGCGCTCGAGTACCAGAGGGACGGAGGCGAGCCGGCCACGCTGGCCATCGTCCACGAGTTCGTCCCCAACGAGGGCGACGCCTGGCAGTACACCCTCGACGTCCTGGGCCGCTTCTACGAGCAGGCCGTGACAGAGCGGATCCGCCCCGGCGCCCAGCCCCCCGTGCCGGCCGAGGGCGGACTGCTGGAGCGCGCCGCCGGCCCGATCCCGGACGACGTCGACGAGGAGGTCGGCTGGTACCTCCAGTCGGCCCAGCTCATGGGCAGGCGCCTCGCCGAGCTGCACGCCGCGCTCGCCGGCGACGGCGCCGACACGGCCCTCGCGGCCGAGCCGATCACGCCCCACTACCAGCGCTCGGTCTACCAGTCGGCCCGCAATCTCACCGGCCGCACCATGCAGCTGCTGCGGCGCGCCCTGCCCTCCCTGCCCGAGCGCGAGCGCGCCGAAGCGGCCGACCTCCTGGCGCGCGAGGGCGACGTCCTGCGGCGCTTCTCGGCCCTGATCGACCGCCGCGTCCGCGCCTCCCGCATCCGCGTCCACGGCGACCTCCACCTCGGACAGGTGCTCTTCACCGGCCGCGACTTCCTCATCATCGACTTCGAGGGCGAGCCCTCGCGCTCGCTGACCGAGCGCCGCGTCAAGCGCACGCCGCTGCGCGACGTGGCGGGCCTGCTGCGCTCCTTCGACTACGCGACCGTCACCGCCCTCCTGGACGCCGTCGCCCGTGGCCTCGTGGAGGCCGACTCCGAGGCGGCCCGCGAGCTGGAGGCCTGGGGCCGGCACTGGAACGAGTGGGTGTCGGCCGCCTTCCTGGGCTCCTACCTGGAGGTCGCCGGCGACGCCCCCTGGATCCCGGCCGACCCGGACGCCCTCGCCCTGGTGCTCGACACCGCCCTCCTGGAGAAGGCGATCTACGAGCTGGCCTACGAGCTCAACAACCGCCCCGACTGGGTGCCCGTCCCCCTGCGCGGCATCCGGGACCTGCTCGACGGGGGCGTCTAGCCCGGCCTCAAGGGGCGGGGAACCACTCCCGCGGCGAGGGGAAGAGGTGGCGGTCGGCGAGCAGGTTGAGCGCCCGCCGCGCCTGCACGAAGCGCTCGGCGATGGCCTCGAGCAGCCTGGTCGAGGCGCCGGCGGGCGGCGCCGCCCGCGCGGCCAGGCGGTACCAGCGGGCGCCGAGCTGGTCGAGGAGGCCCACGCCGCCGCGCGTCTCGAGCGCCTCGCCGAGCACCTCGCCGGCCGGGCCCGCGACGGCCGCCGCCCGCCCCAGGCGCTGGAGGTCGATCGGGCCGAAGGCGCGGGCGGCGGTGTGGTCCGGGAAGACGCCCGCCAGGAACAGGGACAGGTCGCCGAGGCGGCGGTGGACGGCGGGGTGGCGCGACTCGGGAAGCACGTCGAGGGTCGACGCGAGCCGCACCGGGTCGAGCTCGCTGAAGCGCTGGCGCCGCCAGCCGCGCGGCGTCTCGCGCCAGACGGTGCCGCTGGCCACGCGCGTGTAGGAGGCCAGCAGGGCGGCCAGGAAGACACGCCGCGGCCGGTCCTCGAGGAGCTCGCGCAGGTCGTCGCCCCCGAGCAGCGGCAGGCGCTGGCGGGGGCCGACCCATTCGGAGACGTAGGTCGCACCGCGCAGCTCGGCCGCGACCCGCTCGACGGCGACGCCGAAGATCAGGAACGGCGAGGCGGTCACGAACGGCTCCCGCTCGGCGTCGTCCGGGGTGCCGCGGAGAAGCACGTCGGCCGCCGCCTCCGAGGCGAGCGTCTCCTCGACCAGCCCGGGCTCGCCCCGCAGGAGCGCGTGGGCCTCCCCGGCCTCCATCGCCGGGCGGCCGGCGAGGCGCAGGACCAGGGCCAGGTCGCCAGGGCCCATGTGCTCGAGATAGCCCGCGCCGCCGGCGGGAGCCGGCCCTCCGCTCCTCATCCCCGAATTCTACCGCGGCGCCCCGGGTCCGGGCGATTGCCGCGATCGCGGCGGCTGCACTAGGGCTCGCCGGGTTCAAGGGGTTCCGGACCGCCCCTGGAGGTTCCGTGGGCCGCACGAGGAGAGGGCGCCACCGACGCCGGCGAGCGGGGCTCGTCGCGGCCGCGCTGTGCGCCGCCGCGGGCGGCGTCGTGGTCTCGCAGGCCCTGGCGGCCAAGGACGACGTGATCCTCATCTCGCGCGCCACCGGCGGCGCCGGGGCGCCGGTGGACGACAGGGCGTTCTCGGACTCCAGCTCCGCCGACGGCGGACGGATCGCCTTCGAGACGCTCGCCGACGGCCTCTCGGCGGAGGACGACAACGCGGTCATCAACATCTTCGTGCGCGATGTCGCCACGGGCGCGACCATCCTCGTGAGCCGCGCGACCGGTGCCGCGGGGGCGGGCGCCAACGGCGGCTCAGGCGGCGCCGAGATCTCCGGCGACGGGCGGTTCGTCGCCTTCGTGTCGGACGCCGACAACCTGTTCACCGAGGACAACGACGCCGACGACAACGTCTTCGTGCGCGACCTCGTCGCCAACACGACCACCCTGGTGAGCCGCGCCACCGGCGCCGGGGGTGCCCCGGCGGACGCCCGCGCGCACGACGCCGGCATCTCGGACGACGGGCGCTACGTCGTCTTCCGGTCCGGGGCCGACAACCTGTCGCCGGACGACGACAACGGCGTCGACAACGTCTTCGTGCGCGACCTGGTCGCCAGCACGACCACGCTGATCAGCAGGCGCGCCGGCGCGGGCGGGGCGCCGGCCAACGCCGGCTCCTCCAACCCGAGCATCTCGGGCGACGGGAACCGGGTCGCCTTCTCCTCCGGGGCGAACAACCTCTCCAACGAGGACGTCAACGGCGTCGAGAACATCTTCGTGCGGGACATCGCCGCCGCGACCGTCACGCTGGTCAGCCGGGCGACCGGCGCCGGGGGCGCGCCCGCCAACGACTCCTCCGACAGCCCCAGCATCTCCCCCTCGGGCCGCTTCGTGACCTTCCAGTCGACCGCCAACAACCTGTCGCCCGACGACCGGAACGCCGTCATCAACGTCTTCCTGCGCGACCTCGACGAGTCGAGCACCGCTCTCGCCAGCCGCGCGAACGGCCCGAGCGGGGCGGGCGGCGACGCCGACTCCGCCGACCCGGCCTCCCGGCCCGTCGTCAGCGACAACGGCCGCGTGGCCTTCATCTCCCAGGCCAACAACCTCTCGGCGGACGACAACGACGCGCTCACCAACGTCTTCGTCCGCGACGCCCTCGCCGGCACGACCGAGCTCGTGAGCCGGGCGCCGGGCCCGGCGGGGGCGGCCGCCAACGGCTTCTCCGGCGGCCCCACGACCTCGGCCGACGGCCGCTACGTGGCCTTCGACTCCCCCGCCACCAACCTGGTGGCGGGGACGCTCGCGGGGGTGAGCAACGTCTTCCGCCGCGACGTGCTGGGCGACGCCCCCAGGGCCACGCCCCTGTGCAAGACCCTGCCGCTGCCTCCGGCCCCGCCCGACAAGGACGACGTCGTCTTCACGCTCTCGGTCACCCAGCTGCGCATCAACCAGCGCATCAGCCAGGCGGCAATCCGGCGCCTCAACGCGGTGGAGGCGCGCCTGAACGGCGGGCTCAGCACCAGCGACCTCTGCGGCTACTCGGTGGGGCCGGCCGAGCTGGGGCCGGGCATCACCAGCGGCCCGGCGGCCGCCTCCCTGGCTCCGCCCTCGCCGGCCGACCCGGCCAGGATCGTCGACCCCGGCCGCTCCGGCCCGGGCGACCCCCTCACCCTGAGCGCCCGCCAGCTGCTGATCAACCAGCGCATCGACCAGGCGGCCATCCGGCGCGCCGACGGCATCGGCAACCGTCTCGACGCCGGCCTCACCGGCGGCGACGTGCGTGCCGCCCAGGTGACCCAGGGCAAGCTGTTCGACCGGCTCCAGATCCTCGCCAAGGTGGCGGCGGCCGAGCCGGCGGCCAGCAGCACCGTCATCCCGCCGCGCCGCAACCCGCCCGACCCGGACAGCGTCACCCTCAGCATCGCGCAACTGCGCATCAACCAGCGCATCGCCCAGGCCGGGGTGCGCAACGCCAACGCCCTCATCCGCCGCCTGGAGACCGGGCTGTCGGGATCGGACCTCCGCCCGGCGACCCTGACGGCCGCCGACCTCGGCTAGGCCTCCGAGCGCTCCAGCAGGGCCACCGGGATCGTCGTGGCGAGCTCGCCGAGGCCCGCTTCGGGACCGAGCTCGAGGTCGCGGTCTCCCAGCACGTCGCGCCAGCGGCCGCGCAGCTCGACCGGGACGGCGATCACCGAGCGCTCGCCGCCCGCGCGGATCGGCATCGCGACCAGGGCGGCGTCGCCGCGGGCGTAGGCGAAGGCGCCCTCCCCGGCCTCGAGCGGGCGGTACGACCCCGCGAAGGCCTCCGGCCGGCGGGCCCGCAGCGCGAGGGCGCGGTGGATCAGGGACAGCTTGGCCGTCTCGCGCGTCGGCGGCTCGCCGGCGAGCAGGCCGTCGAGCAGCCGCCGCCGGCGCTTCCAGTCGACCGCGCGCCGGTTGTCCGGGTGAACCAGCGACGGGCACCAGAGCTCGTCGCCCTGGTAGATGTCGGGGACGCCGGGGGCGGTCAGCTTGAGCAGCGTCTGGCCGAGGGCGGCCGTCTCGCCGAGCGGTGCGAGCCGCGCGACGAGGTCCTCCAGGTCGGCCATGAAGGCCTCGGAGCGGTAGAGGGCGGCGATGAAGCGCCGCACGGCGCGCTCGTGGTCCTCGTCGGGGTCGACCCAGCCCGTGGTCAGCTTCGCCTCGCGCATGGCCTTGACCATGTAGTCCACGAGGCGCTCGCGCTCGAGCGGCCAGGCGCCGGCGAGGGTCTGGTAGATCAGGTACTCCTCGCCGGCGTCGGGCCCGCCACCCTCGCGCAGCGGGGCGTTCAGCTCGCGCCAGCGCAGGGCGCGCTCGCGCCAGGCGCCGGGGATCCACGACAGGGCCCCGATGCGGGCCCGCACGTCGCCCGAGCGCTTGGTGTCGTGGGTCTGGGTGGCGAGCAGGCCGCGCGGGAAGCGCCGGCCGCGGCCCGCGTTGCGCGCGTGCACCTCGGCCGGCGAGGCGCCCCAGCGGCCGGGGTCGGACCCCACCTCGTTGAGGGCCGTCAGGCGCAGGTAGCGGTAGAGGGCGGTGTCCTCGACGCCCTTGGCCATCACCGCCCCGGTCGTCTGCTGGAAGCGGATGGCGAAGGCCTCCTCGTCCGGATCGCTCGGCGCCACCAGCGCCTCGCGCACCCGCTCGGGCAGCTCGGCCTCCTCGACCGCCTGGATGTCGTGCGGCTCCACCTCCCCCGCGGCCGGCTCGACGTAGGTGCGGTAGACCGGCAGGCCGGCGACCGCCTCGGCCATGTCGGGCTCGTCGAGCAGCGTCCGCAGCCGCTCGACCTCGGGTTGGAAGGTCGTGCGCGCCTCGCGGCGCTTGGCCTCGGCGGCCACCTCGGCGAAGGGGCGGCGCTCCCCGGTCAGCTCGGCGTAGAGCGCCGTGAGCGGCGCCTCGCCGGCGGGGTCGATGAAGAGGCCCGTGGCGTCGGCCATGAACTCGTAGCCGGTGGTGCCCTCGACCGGCCAGTCCGGCAGCTCCTCGCCCGGCTCCAGGATCTTCTCCACCCACACCCGCTGGGCGCCGCGGTCGGCGAGGCGGCGCAGGTAGGCGGGCGGGTCGGCGAGGCCGTCGGGGTGGTCGACGCGCAGCCCGTCGACGACCCCCTCGCCCACCAGGCCGAGCACCAGGGCGTGGGTCGTCTCGAAGACCTCCGGGTCCTCCTGCCGCACGCCCGCGAGCTCGTCGATGGAGAAGAACCGCCGGTGGCGCCCGGTCTCGGGGTCGATGTCGAAGAACCGCTCCCGCAGGCCCTCGTCGGCCCAGAAGGGGTTCTCGTCGGAGGCGGCCATGTGGTTGGGGACGATGTCCAGCAGCACCGCGAGGCCGGCGCCGGCGAGCTCGCGGAAGGCCGCCTCGCCGCCCAGGTCCTGCGAGATGCGCCGCGGGTCGGTGACGTCGTAGCCGTGGGTCGAGCCCCTGCGCGCCTGCAGGGCGGGGGAGAGGTAGAGGTGGCTCACGCCGAGGTCGCGCAGGTACGGGACGAGCTCGCGGGCGCGGGCGAAGCCCATGTCGGGGCCGAGCTGGAGCCGGTAGGTCGCCCTCACCAGGCCCGGCGCATCAGCAGGATCGAGCGCGCGTCGAGCGGCACCTCGGCCCTCGCCGGCCACGTGTTGGCTCCCTCCGGGGCGTCGGGGTCGGCGGTTGAGACCACCTGCCGCCAGCGGTTGCCGAAGCGCCGGGCGGGCAGGCGGAAGCCGATCGGCTCGTAGCCGCCGTTGACCAGCAGCACGAAGGAGTCGTCGACGACCGGCTCCCCGGTGGGCGAGGGCGAGGGGATCTCCTCGCCGTTGAGGAAGACGCCGAGCACGTGGCGCTCGCCCGCGCGCCAGTCGCGGCGGCTCATCTCGCGGCCGTCCTCGCGGAACCAGCGGATGTCCGGCAGCCCCGAGCCGTCGCCCTCGCGCCCGCCGAAGAAGTCGCGCCGGTGGAAGACCGGGTGGGCCTTGCGGAGTGCGATCAGCCGCCGCGTGAAGGCCAGCAGGGCCTGCTGCTCCTCGTCGAGCTCCCAGTCGAACCAGCTGATCTCGTTGTCCTGGCAGTAGGCGTTGTTGTTGCCGCCCTGCGTGCGGCCCATCTCGTCGCCGCCCAGCAGCATCGGCACCCCCTGCGACAGCAGGAGGGTGGCCAGGAGGTTGCGGTGCTGGCGCGCCCGCAGCGCCAGGACCTGGGGGTCGTCGGTGGGCCCCTCCACGCCGCAGTTCCAGCTGCGGTTGTCGTCGGTGCCGTCGCGGTTGTCCTCGAGGTTGGCCTCGTTGTGCTTGCCGTTGTAGGAGACGAGGTCGCGCATCGTGAAGCCGTCGTGGGCGGTGATGAAGTTGATCGAGGCGAAGGGGCGGCGGCCGTCCGACTGGTAGAGGTCGCTGGAGCCGGTCAGGCGCGAGGCGAACTCCGCCACCCCGTCGCTCTGGCCGCGCCAGAAGTCGCGCATCTCGTCGCGGTAGACGCCGTTCCACTCGGTCCAGAGGACCGGGAAGTTGCCCACCTGGTAGCCGCCCGGGCCGACGTCCCACGGCTCGGCGATCAGCTTCACCTGGGAGAGCACCGGGTCCTGGTGGATGATGTCGAAGAAGGCCGAGAGGCGGTTGACCTCCCAGAACTCGCGCGCCAGGGCCGAGGCGAGGTCGAAGCGGAAGCCGTCGACGTGCATCTCCAGCACCCAGTAGCGCAGGCTGTCCATGATCAGGCGCAGGACGCTCGGGTGCAGCGGGTTGAGGCTGTTGCCGGTGCCGGTGAAGTCGACGTAGTGGCGCGGGTCCTCGGGCGAGCAGCGGTAGTAGCTCAGGTTGTCGATGCCCTTGAAGGACAGCAGCGGCCCCAGGTGGTTCCCCTCGGCGGTGTGGTTGTAGACGACGTCGAGGATCACCTCGATGCCGGCCCGGTGGAGCGCCTTCACCATCCCCTTGAACTCGCGCACCTGCTCGCCGGCGATGCCGGTGGCGGCGTAGAGCGCGTGCGGGGCGAGGTAGCCGATCGAGCTGTAGCCCCAGTAGTTGGGGAACCCCCTGGCGACCAGGTGGGCCTCGTCGGCGATGTGGTGCACCGGCAGCAGCTCCACGGCGGTCACGCCCAGCGAGCGCAGGTGCTCGATGGCGGTGTCCGAGGCGAGCCCGGCGTAGGTCCCGCGCAGGTCGTCGCGGACGCCCGGCTTGCGCTTGGTGAAGCCCTTCGTGTGGACCTCGTAGATCAGGGTCTCGTTCCACGGGGTCGCGGGCGGCCGGTCGCCCTGCCAGTCGAAGCCGGGGTCGACGACGATCGAGCGCGGGATGGCGTCGGCGTCGTCGGTCTCGTCGCGCACGAGGTCGGCGTCCTCGCCGTCGGGCTCGTAGGGCAGCACGTTGGCCGCGTCGTAGGCGATCGGCCCCTCGATGGCCTTCGCGTAGGGGTCGATCAGGAGCTTGCTGGGGTTGAAGCGGTGGCCCTTGCGCCGGATCCCAGGGGCCGTGGACGCGGTAGGCGTAGCGCTGGCCCGGCCGCACGTCGGGAAGGAAGCCGTGCCAGTTGAGCGCCGTGCGCTCGCGCAGCTCGACGCGCGCCTCGCGGTCAGCCTCGTCGAACAGGCAGAGCTCCACGCGCTCGGCGTTCTCCGAGAAGAGCGAGAAGTTCGTGCCGTTCCCGTCCCAGGTCGCCCCGAGCGGGAAGGGCCGCCCCGGCCAGACGCGCTGGCTCACCGCAGCACCGCCCCGGCCAGCGGTGGCAGGCGCAGGCGCTCGCCGCCGACCTCGGCCCCGGCCGCGGTCGCCAGGACCAGCTGGCCGCGGCCGGGCACCGGGACGTCCGCCGGCTCCGGGGAGAAGTTCCCCGCCACCCGCAGCGGCCCGCGGTCCATCCAGAGCCAGCCCTGGCCGGGGCGGTACATCACGCCCTCCGCCTCCTGGGGCAGGCCGGCGCGCAGCTCCAGCAGCCGCCGGTAGAGCTCGCGCAGCGCCGGGTCCCCGGTTGCGTGATCAAGCAACGACCGCCGGTGGGTGGCCGGGTCCTGGGGGTCCGGGATCTCCTCCTCGAAGCCGGCGAACTCGGCGAACTCGTGGCGCCGGCCCTGGCGGGTGGCGTCGGCGATCAGCGGGTCGATGTGGTCGGTGAAGAACAGGAATGGGGCCTCCTCGCCGTACTCCTCGCCCATGAACAGCATCGGGACGAAGGGCGACATGATCGTCCACAGGGCGGCCAGGGGGCGGGCGCGCGCCGGCAGGCGGTCCCCCAGGGCGCGGTTGCCGACCTGGTCGTGGTTCTGGGAGTAGACGACGAACTGGCGCGGCGGCCGGTCGTCAGCCGGCGCGCCGTGGCGCCGGCGCCGAAACCGCGAGTGCTGGCCGCGGTAGACGAAGGGGCGCCGCGCCGCCTCGGCCAGGTGGCGCACCTCGCCGAAGTCGGCGTAGTAGCCGTCGCGCTCGCCGGTGAGGAGCGCGTGCAGGGCGTGGTGGAAGTCGTCGGCCCACTGGGCGTCGAAGCCCCAGCCGCCCAGCTCCCGCGGCCGGATCACCTTGGCGTCGTTGAGGTCGCTCTCGGCGATCAGCAGCGGCGGCCGCGGTGCGGCCGCGGCCGCCCGCCGGCAGAGCTCGGCGAGCACGTGGCGGGCGCCCTCGTCGTGGACGGCGTGCACGGCGTCCACCCGGAGGCCGTCGATGCGGTACTCGCTCAGCCACATGCAGGCGTTCTGGATCGCCCACTCGCGCACGCCGCCCGAGTCGCGATCGTCGAAGTTCATCGCCGCGCCCCAGGGCGTGCCGTAGCGGTCGGTGTGGTACGGCCCGAAGGCCTCGAGCGCCTCGGAGCCCGGGCCGAGGTGGTTGTAGACCACGTCGAGGACCACGCCGATCCCGGCGCGGTGGGCGGCCGCCACGAGCGCCGCCAGGCCCTCGGGGCCGCCGTAGGCGCGGTGGGGCGCCCAGGCGTAGAGGCCGTCGTAGCCCCAATTGCGCCGGCCGGGGAAGGTCGCCACCGGCATGAGCTCGATCGCGGTGACGCCGAGCTCGGCCAGGGCGGGGAGCCGCTCGGCGGCCGCGGCGAAGGTGCCCTCCGGCGTGAAGGTCCCGACGTGCAGCTCGTAGAGGACGAGCCCGCGCCGGTCCAGGCCCGCCCAGCCGCCCTCGTCCCAGGCGAACGCCCCCGGGTCGACCACCCGGGAGGGCCCGCGCACGCCCTCGGGCTGGTCGCGCGAGCAGGGATCGGGGAGCGCGGCGCCGCCGTCCAGGCGGTACCGGTAGTCGTCCCCGGGACGGGCGTCGGCGCGGCCCTCGAAGACGCCCTCGTCCGCGGCGAGCGGCACCGAGCGGCCGCCGACCTCGACGGCGACCTCGCGGGCGCGCGGCGCCCAGACCCGGAAGGTCGTGAGCCCGCCCTGCTCCGGGATCGCGCCCAGGGGGCGCTCCCAGGGCAACCGGTCACTCATCCGGCGTGAGCCAGACCACCCCAAGGGGGGGGATCGTCACTTCAGCGGAGCTCCCCTCGCCCCCCCACGGGAGCTCCTCCGACCAGACGCTGCCCCCGTTGCCGACGTTCGCCCCGCCGTAGGCCTCGGAGTCGGTGTTGAGCAGCTCGCGCCAGCGGCCGGGCCGCGGCATCGGCAGGCGGTAGGCGGTCCGCGGCACCGGCGAGAGGTTCGCGGCGGCCACCAGGGCGCGGCCGTCGCGGGCGAAGCGGGCGAAGGCGACGACGTTGGCGTCGCGGTCGTCGACGACCAGCCAGCGGAAGCCGCCCGGCTCGGCGTCGAGCTGCCACAGGGCCGGCGTGTCGCGGTAGAGGTGGTTGAGGTCACGCACCAGCCGCTGGACGCCGGCGTGGCGCGGCCGGTCGAGCAGGTGCCAGTCGAGGCTGCGCTCGTGGCTCCACTCCTGCTGCTGGGCCAGCTCGCCGCCCATGAACAGCAGCTTCTTGCCGGGATGCGCCCACATGTAGGCGTAGAGCGTCCGCAGGTTGGCGTGCTTCTGCCAGTCGTCGCCTGGCATGCGCGACAGCAGCGAGCCCTTGCCGTGCACGACCTCGTCGTGCGAGAGCGGCAGCACGAACTGCTCGGTGAAGGCGTAGACCAGGCTGAAGGTCAGCTCGTCGTGGTGGTAGCGGCGGTGGATCGGGTCGTGGGCGAAGTACTCGAGCGTGTCGTGCATCCAGCCCATGTTCCACTTGAGGTCGAAGCCGAGGCCGCCCATGTCGGTGGGGCGCGAGACGGCCGGCCAGGCGGTGGACTCCTCGGCGGCCATGATCGTCCCCGGCTCGCGGGCGTGGGTGATCTCGTTGAGCTGGCGCAGGAAGCCGATCGCCTCGAGGTCCTCGCGCCCGCCGTACTCGTTGGGCACCCACTCGCCGGCCGCCCGCGAGTAGTCGCGATAGAGCATCGAGGCCACGGCGTCCACGCGCAGCCCGTCGGCGTGGTACTCCTGCAGCCAGAAGAGGGCGCTCGCCACGAGGAAGTTGCGCACCTCGTTGCGGCCGTAGTTGAAGATCAGCGTGCCCCAGTCGGGGTGGGCGCCGCGGCGCGGGTCCTCGTGCTCGTAGAGGGCCGTGCCGTCGAAGCGCGCCAGGGCCCAGTCGTCGCGCGGGAAGTGCGCCGGCACCCAGTCGAGGATCACCCCGATGCCGCGCGCGTGCAGGCGGTCGATCATCTCGCGCAGCTCGTCGGGGGAGCCCAGGCGGGGCGAGGGCGCGAAGTACGAGGTGACCTGGTAGCCCCAGGAGCCGGGGAAGGGGTGGGCCATCACCGGCAGCAGCTCCACGTGCGTGAAGCCCATGTCGTGGGCGTAGTCGCCGAGCTCCTCGCCGAGCTCCAGGTAGCTGAGGGGGCGGTTGCCCTCGAGCGGCTTCCAGCGCCAGGAGGCCAGGTGGACCTCGTAGATCGAGACCGGCTCCTCGTGCGGGCTGGCGCTCGCGGCGCTCGCGCATCCAGTCGTCGTCGCCCCACGGGTAGCGGCTGACGAAGATCTCCGAGGCCGTCTTGGGCGGGTGCTCCGCGCGCAGCGCCTCGGGGTCGGCCTTCAGGCGCAGCGAGCCGTCGGCGCCGCGGATCTCGAACTTGTAGCGCGCGTCCTCCTCCACACCCGGGACGAAGAGCTCCCAGATCCCCGAGGCCCCGAGCGTCCGCATCGGGTGCACGCGCCCGTCCCAGGCGTTCCAGTCGCCCACCACGCTCACCGAGCGCGCCGAGGGCGCCCAGACCGTGAAGGCCACGCCGGCGGCGCCGTCGATGGAGCGCACGTGGGCGCCGAGCCGCTCCCACAGCCCCTGGTGGCTGCCCTCGCCCACCAGGTGCAGGTCGAGCTCGCCCAGGGTCGGCAGGAACGAGTAGGGGTCGCGCGCCCGCGTGACGGCGTCGCCCAGCTCCACCTCGACCTCGTAGCGCGGGAGGCTGGGCGATCCGGGGATCACCGCCTCGAAGAGGCCCGACGAGCGGTGGGCGAGCTCGACCGGCTCGCCGCCCGCCGGGAGGATGCGCACCGCGTCGGCCCCCGGACGCCAGACGCGCACGGCCACCCCGCCGTCGACCGGGTGGGCCCCCAGCACCCGGTGGGGCTCGTGGTGGTCGCGCGAGGCGAGCAGGGCGATGTCCTGCTCGATGGAGGCGACCGCGCTCACGCCTCGGCCCTCATCACGTGCATCGGCGCGACGGCCGGGTCGAGCCTGACGTAGTTGCCGCCGGCGCTCCAGCGGAAGGCCTGCCCGCTGATCAGGTCGCGCGCCGTGAACGCGGGCGGCAGCCCGAGCTCGGACGGCACGACGACCAGGCCCTCGTGAGCGGCCCACGGGTCGAGGTTCACGATGACGATGATCGCGCCGTCGCCGGTCCCCTTGGCGTAGCCGATCAGCGACGGGTTGGCCGTCTCCAGGAAGCGCACGGCGATGCGCGCCAGCGGCGGCGAGGCGCGCCGGATCTCGTTGAGGCGCCGCAGCAGCGGCAGCAGCGGGCCGTCGAGGCGGCGCTCCTTGACCTCGTACTTCTCCGAGTCGAGGTACTCCTCGCTGCCCGGCGCCACCGGCGTCCGCTCGACGTCCTCGAAGCCCGAGTAGATGCCGTAGCTCGGCGAGAGGGTGGCGGCGAGCACGAGCCGCGCCTCGAACGCCGGCCGGCCGCCCTCCTGGAGGTAGGCGTGGAGGATGTCCGGCGTGTTGGTGAAGAGGTTGGGCCGGAAGAACTCCGAGGCCGGGCCCGCGAGCTCGCTCACGTACTCGGTGAGCTCCTCCTTCGAGTTCTTCCAGGTGAAGTAGGTGTACGACTGGCTGAAGCCGGCCTTGGCCAGGGCGTACATGCGCGCCGGGCTCGTGAAGGCCTCGGACAGGAAGACCACGTCCGGGTGGGCCGCGCGCACGGTGCTGATGAGCCACTGCCAGAAGCCGATCGGCTTGGTGTGGGGGTTGTCGACGCGGAAGATCCGCACCCCCCGCTCGACCCAGAACAGCACCACGCCGCGCAGGGCCTCCCACAGCCCCCGCCAGTCGGGGCTGTCGAAGTTCACGTTGTAGATGTCCTGGTAGCGCTTGGGCGGGTTCTCCGCGTACTTGAGCGTGCCGTCGGGGCGGCGGTGGAACCACTCCGGGTGCTCGGTCAGCCAGGGGTGGTCGGGCGAGCACTGGATCGCGAAGTCGAGGGCGATCTCCATGCCGTGCCCGCGGGCCGCCTCGACCAGGCGGACGAAGTCGTCGAGCGTCCCGAGCTCGGGGTTGACCGCCGTGTGGCCGCCCTCCGGGCCGCCGATGGCCCAGGGGCTCCCGGGCTCGCCCGGCGCCGCCGCGGGCGCGTTGTTGCGGCCCTTGCGGTGGGTGCGCCCGATGGGGTGGATGGGCGGCAGGTAGATCACGTCGAAGCCCAGCTCGGCCAGCCGCGGCAGCTGCAGCTGCACGCCCGCGAAGCCCCCGAAGGAGCGGGGGAAGAGCTCGTACCAGGCCCCGACCCGGGCCCGCTCGCGGTTGACGTCGATCTCCAGCGTCTCCGAGCGGGAGCGGTCGCGGCGCTCCGGGTCGCGGGCGAGGGCCTCGGAGACCTCGGGCGCGAGCGCCGCGTCGGCCCGCTCGGCGAAGCCGTTGCCCGCCGACAGGGCCGCCAGGGCCGCCTCGGCGACCCGCCGGGCGCCGCCCTTGAGCCGGCCCGCGGCGTCCTCCAGCAGCGCTGCGCCCTCGGCGAGCTCGCCCTCCAGGTCCTCCTGGCCGGCGGCCAGCTTGCGCTCCAGCTCGCCGCGCCAGGAGGCGAACGGGTCAACCCACGCCTCCACCTGGAAGCGGTGGATGCCGAGCTCGCCGCGTCGTGAACTCGCCGCGCCAGCGGTCGGGGCTGAGCTGGAGCATCGGCTCCTCGGCGAAGCCGCGCGCGCCCGGCGCGCGGTGGCGGAGCGCCGCCCGCAGGGCCTCGTGGCCGTCGCGGACGATGTCGCACTCCACGACGACGACCTCGCCGGCGGTGCGCTTGGCGGGCCAGCGCCCGCCCTCGACCGCCGGGCTGACGTCGTGAACCTGGATGCGCGGTGGTTGCGTGCGGGGGGGTGGGGCGGGCACGAGCGGCACTGAGCGTAGCCTTTCCCGGTGCCGCCCGAGGCGACACCGGACGACCCCACCGCCGCCCGCCGCGCGGGCGTGCTGTTGCACGTGACCTCGCTCCCGGGCGGGCGCCTCGGCCCCGAGGCCGACCGCTTCGTCGACTGGCTCGCGGCAGCCGGCCAGGCCTGGTGGCAGGTGCTGCCGCTCACGCCGCCCGACCGGCACGGCTCGCCCTACGCCAGCCGCTCCGCCTTCGCGGCCTGGCCCGGGCTGCTCGCGCGCCCGCGCGCCCCGGTGAGCGCCGCCGCGATCGCCGGCTTCCTCGAGCGCAACGCGTACTGGGCCCCGGACTGGGCGCGGGCCGCCGGCCGGCGACGCCGTCGCCGACCAGGTGCGCTTCGAGCGCGAGTGGGGGTCGTTGCGTGATCACGCAACCGGATGCGGGGTGCGGATCATGGGCGACCTGCCCTTCTACGTCGCCCCCCGGGCCGTCGACGTGCGCGCCCACCCCCGCCTCTTCCGCGACGACGTGGTCGCCGGGGTGCCGCCCGACGCGTTCACGGCCGACGGCCAGCTCTGGGGGAACCCCACCTACGACTGGGCCGCCATGCGCCGCGACGGCCACCGCTGGTGGGTTGAGCGCCTGCGCCGCGCGCGGGACCTGGTCGATTGCGCGCGCATCGACCACTTCCGCGCCTTCGTCGCCTGGTGGGGCGTGCCGCGCGGTGCCCGGACGGCGCGCTCGGGGCGCTGGCGCCCGGGCCCCCGGGGCGAGGTCGTGGAGGCGGCGCGGGCCGAGCTCGGCCCGCTCGCGCTGGTGGCCGAGGACCTCGGCGTCATCACCCCGCCGGTGCGGCGGCTCATCGACGACCTTGGCCTGCCGGGGATGCAGGTGCTGCAGTTCGCCTTCGCCGGCGGGGCCGGCAACCCCCATCGGCCCGAGCACCACCCCCGCCGGTCGGTGGCCTACACCGGCACCCACGACAACGACACCGCGGCCGGCTGGTGGGCGACGGCCGCCCCGCGCGAGCGCCGCGCGGCGACCGAGGCGGCGGCGGCGCTCGGGATCCGGGACGACGACCCAGCCGGCTGATGGTGCGGATGGCGCTGGCGTCGCCGGCCGGGCTGGCGGTCGTGCCCGCCCAGGACCTGCTGGGCCTGGGGAGCGCCGCCCGCCTCAACACGCCGGGCACCTCGCGCGGCAACTGGTGCTGGCGCCTGCGCCGGGGGCAGCTCACCCCGGGGCTCGCCGCCTGGCTGCGGGAGCGCACCGCCGAGTCGGGGCGCCTGCCCTGATCCGTTTCGCCCCGCCGCGCGGCGGGAACGCCCCTGACATGCCGACGGCCCGTCCGCTCGCGGAGCGTCCACCCGGCGTTCCCGGCCCCGAGCCGGCGCCCCCGCCGGTCCCGACGCCTCCCACCCCGGGCCCGATCCCGGATCCCGACCCGGGCCTGCCGCCGCAGCCCGACCCGGTGCCTCCGCCGCAGATCTAGGAGGGCCCTGCGGCCGCCCGGGCGCGGCGGCGCGCCCCCGGCAGGCCGGCCAGCCAGCGCGGGATCTCCCGCCGGCTGCGCTCGATGGCGGCCCGCACCGCCTCCCCGACCCCCTCGCCGTGGAGCGAGCGGCCGTGCCCGACCAGCAGGTGGTCGGGGTCGCGGCCCGCGAGAACGCGCGGGGGCGTCAGCCGCAGCGCGGGGTGGACGCCGACCGTCGCCCCCGGGGCGGGGAAGTAGCGGGCCGTCCCGAGCGCCTCGGCGACGACCAGGGCGCGGCGCTCGGGCCACCAGAGCGCCGTCTCGGTCCAGCGGCGCCGGCGCAGCACGGCGATGGGCTCGAAGGGCGCGCCGGCGACGCGGTCGAAGGGGGTCTCCAGCAGCGGCACCCCGTGGCGGCGCGCCAGCTCGGCGCCGTCGCGGCCGTGGCGATCGAGGAGCTGGAGCACGCCGCGCACCTCTCCGAGCGGCGCGATGCGCTCCTCCAGGCCGTCGCCGTTGACGGGGTCGACCAGCCAGACGCCGCCGTCGTGGGCGAGGGCGTGGCAGGCGCGCTGCATGAGGGCGGGCTCGGCGGCGATCCAGCCGATCCCCCAGTCGCGCTCGTAGGTCACGGAGATGTCCATGCTGCGGCTACCCTCCTGCGGTGCGTCTCGCCATCGAGTCACGCGGCCTCACGCGGATGTACGGGAGCGCGGTCGGGGTGGTCGATGTTAACCTCGACGTGCATCCTGGCGAG
The DNA here is from genome assembly GCA_963808825.1 of Miltoncostaeaceae bacterium. Classification (GTDB taxonomy): domain Bacteria; phylum Actinomycetota; class Thermoleophilia; order Miltoncostaeales; family Miltoncostaeaceae; genus DATAGF01. Next base: position 523,878 of record CAWEGW010000009.1, read on the forward strand.
TCCTTCGGCCTCCTGGGGCCCAACGGGTCGGGCAAGACCACTTTCATCCGGCTGGCGCTCGGCCTGATCCGGCCCACGGCGGGCCGCGTGGCCGTCATGGGCCACGACCTGGCCGCCGATCGGATGGCCTCGCTCGGCGAGGTCGGCTACCTGCCGGGCGAGCTGGGACTGTTCCCGTCGCTCACCGGCGAGCGGACCCTCGACGCCCTGGCGCGGCTGCACCCGCGGCCGCCCTCGGCACGCGAGCGGCTCTGCCAGGCCCTCGAGCTCGACCGCGCGACGCTCCGCCGCCGCGTGCGCGAGTACTCGCGGGGCATGAAGCAGAAGCTCGGGCTCGTGGCCGCGCTTCAGCACGACCCGCCCCTGGCGATCCTCGACGAGCCGACCAGCGGCCTCGACCCGGTCATCCAGGGGCGGCTGCTCGGCTGGCTGGCCGAGCGGGCGGCGGCGGGCCGCACGGTCGTCTTCTCGAGCCACGTCCTGGCCGAGGTGGAGGAGCTCTGCGACCGCGTCGCCATGGTCGGCGAGGGCCGGCTCCTGCTCGTCGGCCCCGTTGGCGAGCTGCGCAGCGCGCGCACCCGCGCGGTGGAGGTGCAGTTCGCCGAGCCGGTCGACCCGTCCCGCTACGCCGTCCCGGGGATCGCGGACGTCCGGGTGGAGGGGGCCCGCCATCGCTTCTCCCTTTCGGGCGACCCCCGGCCGCTGCTGGCCGCCCTGGCCGGCCTGCCGGTCGTTGACGTGGCGATCGAGCGGGCCGGCCTGGAGGACGCCTTCCGCGACCTCTACGAGCCGCCCGGAGCGGCGTGAGGACGGTCGCGGGGCTCGCCTGGGAGCGGGCGTGGGTGCGGATCGCCGTGCTCGCGGCCGGCTTCGGGCTGTTCGAGCTCGTCGTCGGGCTCTCGTACGCGTCGGTCGACCAGAACGCCATCCGCCAGCTGGTCGACGCGCTGCCGCCGGCGCTGCGCGCGCTGGCCGGCTCGGCCGACATCTCCACCCCGACGGGCTACGCCGGGTCGGGCTACCTCCACCCGGTGGCGCTGGCGCTGCCCGCGGCGGCGGCGATCTCGATGGCCGCGGCGCCCGCCCGGGACGTCGAGGACGGCGGCGCCGAGCTGATCCTGTCGCGGCCGATCGAGCCGTCGCGCTGGCTCGGCGCCCACGCCCTGGCGATGGCGAGCGCGCTCGCCGCCGTCGTGGCCGGGGGCTACCTCGGCGGCCTGGTGGCGAGCGCGCTGGTGGACGACCTCGCGCCGGTCGACCCCGGCCCGCTCGCGCTGGCCCTGCTCGGGAGCTACCTCTGCTTCCTCGCGGTCGGCGGCGTTGCGTTGCTCGCGGCGTCGCTCGTGCGCACGGGCGGCCGCGTCGTCGGCTGGGCGGCCGGCTTCGTGATCGCGTCCTACGCCCTCGACTACCTCGCCCAGGTCTGGTCGGTGGCCGAGCCGCTCGGGCCGCTGTCGATCTTCCGCTACCTCGACCCGCCGGCCGTGCTGCGCACCGGCTCGCTCGGCCCGGAGGACGTCGCGGCCCTGGGCGGCCTCGCGCTGGTCACGACCGCGGCCGCCCTGGCGCTGGTGGGCCGGCGCGACCTCGCGCGCTGAGCACGGCGAGGCCCGGCGGCACGGTGGTGTTGACCGTTCCGGCGCCCGCCCCGGCGAAGCCGGTGCGCCGGTCTGCCGGAGGCCCCGGCCACGGGCCGGAGGCGCGCATGCCGGCCCGCAAGAGGCCGGCATCCGCTCAGCCGCTATTGCTGGCCGTCGGCGGTGAGGATCAGGCGCCGCATCGTCTTGGCCACCACATCGCCGGGGACGGGCCCCTCGGCGCGCACGTAGATCGAGTTGGGCCCGACGGCGAACGAGAGCCGCTGCTCCCGCCGGCCCCCGGCGTCGATCCGCACCCCCCGGCTGCCGGGGAGGCCGGCCGGCGTCCAGGCGCGGGCGCCGTCCTCGGAGAGGAGCTGCTCGGCCGCGTCCCCGCCGATGCCGGTGGCGATCAGGTGGGAGTCCCAGACGCTCGCCGCCGTCACGAGCTCCTGTCCGCCGGGTGCCGACCAGGTGCGCACCGCGGCCGCCTTGGGCGCCCGCTCGCGGATGCGGGCGGCGACGGCGGGGTCGGGGGCGCCGGTGAGGGCCACCTGGAGGGCGTCGGGGTCGGCAGCCTCGGCCGGGTCGCCGCGCAGCTGCCCGGGGCTCGGGAGCACGGTGAGGAGGGCCACCGGGTCGACGTCGCTCCCGCCCGCCTGGGTCGGGCTGGTGGGGCCGCAGGCCGCGCAGGCGAGCGCCGCGACCAGGACGAGGAGGGCGGCGGCGCGCACCTCCAGAGGGTAGCCGCCGCCCGGGGATCCCCTTAACCGACTGGCAATCCCGTGCCATCGGACCCCTCCACACCTCTCCTATACTCAACGGGCCGCGCACTGCCGGAGAGGCTGCGGCGCGATCCCGAAGGAGGGATGATGAATCTCGCCTCCTACAAGGCGGGCAACAACTTCAAGACGTTCGTGTTCGTGGCGGCGCTGACCGCGCTCCTGGTCGGCATCGGCTACCTCATCGGTGGCGCCACCGGCCTGGTGGTCTTCGCGGCGATCGCGGTCGTCTTCAACTTCGCCATGTACTGGTTCAGCGGGCCGCTGGCGCTGAAGATGGCCCGCGCCGTCGAGGTCAGCCCGCAGCAGGAGCCCGAGCTGCACCAGATGATCGCGCGCCTCGCCGGGCGCGCCGGCGTTCCCAAGCCGGCCGTCTACATCACCCCGGCCGAGCAGCCCAACGCGTTCGCCACCGGCCGCAGCCCCAAGCACGCGGCCATCGCAGTGACCTCGGGTATCAAGCGGGCCCTGGGCCCGCGCGAGCTCGAGGGCGTCCTGGCGCACGAGATGGCTCACATCGCCAACCGCGACATCCTCATCGCGAGCATCGCGGCGATGGTGGCCGGGGCGATCGCGGCGATCGCCAACTTCCTCCAGTTCTCCCTGCTGTTCGGCGGGGACGACGACAACCCGCTGGGGCTCATCGGGACCATCGCGACGATCATCCTCGCGCCCATCGCGGCGACGATCATCCAGCTGGCCATCTCGCGCCAGCGCGAGTACGTCGCGGACGCGACCGGCGCCGAGTACGTCGGCGACCCCAACCCGCTGGCCGACGCCCTGGAGACGCTGCACCGGACCGCCACGGCGATCCCGATGCGCACCAACCCGGCCGCCGAGCCGCTCTACATCGTCAACCCACTGCAGGCCAACGCGCGCGGTCGCGGCGGCGGCGGCTTCAGGTCGCTGTTCTCGACCCACCCGCCGATGGAGGAGCGCGTCGCGCGCCTCCGCCGGATGGCGGGCGCGAGCAGCCTGCAGCTCCAGAGCTTCTAGGGGGGCGGATGGGCATCCGCGAGGAGGTCCGCCAGCTCGTCAACAGCGAGTCGGCCAGGCACAAGCGGCTGATCGAGTACGTGGTCCGCCAGCTCCGGGCGGGCCGCAAGCTCGCCGTGGTGTTCGAGGACCCGTACGTGGTCAACCGCAGCAACCTCGTCGATCGCCGCGCGCTGCTCGAGGAGCCCGAGGTGGTCGAGGCGGCCGGGGGCGACGCCGCGATCGCCGCGCTCCGGGCCCAGCTCGAGGCGGTCATCGGGGGCTAGGAGAAGGGCGGCGCTACAATCGCCCCTGGAAGGGGGTCGATTTCCCGCTGAACACTGCGGCGGGCGGGGATCGAGGAGGTCCCCGCCCGCCGCGGCGTTTCGCCACCCTCCCGAGGGCGCCAGAGTGCGCGACTTCTTCGTCCAGAACGAGACCATCATCCTGTTCGCGCAGGGGCTGGTCTTCTTCTCGCTCGGCTTCGCCGTGTGGCTGCAGCGACGCCGCGCCACCCGCCTGACCCTCTCCTCCTCGCTCATCTGGCTGGCCAGCTTCGCCTTCGTCGAGGCGCTGGCGGTCTGGGGCTACGCCTTCGTCCCGATCCAGGAGGGCTATCTCAGCGCGGGCGTGGTCGAGGGCCTGGTGGTGCTGCGGGGGATCGTCCAGGTGGTGGCCTTCCTCTTCCTTGTGCAGTTCGGGCTCCGCCTGCTCGGCCTGAGCGCCGTGCTGCGCAACTCGCTCACGACCCTGTCGATCGTCGGCGCCGGCGCGATCGTCGCCGGCTGCGCCCTGGCCGCCGACCCCGCCGGCTGGAGCGCCTCCGAGTGGGAGGCCTCGGTCGTCTCGCTCGCGCGCTACACGTTGCTGTTCCCCGGCGCGCTCCTCTCGGCGGTCGGGCTCTGGCGCCAGCGCAGCGAGCTGAGCGACGCCGGCATGACCGGCATCCGCCCCTACGCGGCGGCGGCCGCCGCCACCCTGGCCGCCTACGCGGTCGTGGCGGGGCTGATCGTGGCGCGCGGGCCGGTCTCGCCCGGCAGCATCGGCGACGCCGGCGGGTGGTTCGACGCCACGAGCCTGCCGCTCGAGGTCGTGCGGGGGCTGATCGGGCTGGCCCTCTGCGTGCTGGCGGTGAAGCTGCTCGAGATCTTCGACGTCGAGGCGAAGCAGCGCGAGGAGGCCCTCGACCGCGCCCGCGCCATCGCCGAGGAGCGCTCGCGCTTCGGCCGCGACCTCCACGACGGAACGATCCAGTCGATCTACGCCGCCGGCCTCCACCTGGAGGCCGTGGCGATCCGCTGCGACGACCCCTCGGTGCGCGGCGAGGTGCGCGAGGTGGTGGCCGACCTCAACGCGGCCACCGACGGCATCCGCGACTACATCCGCGACCTGACCGCCCCGGCGAGGCCCGACGGCATCGCCGCCGGCCTGGGCGAGCTCACGAGGCGCTTCGCCGAGGAGACCGGGCGCGACGTGCGCTTCGCCGTCGAGCGGCCGGGCCCCTGCGGCCCGCTCCCAGAGGAGGCCGGCCAGCACCTCGAGCAGATCCTGCGCGAGGCGCTCTCGAACACCGCCCGCCACGCCGGCCCCTGCCGGGTGCGGGTGGCCCTGGTGCTGGCCCCCGACGAGATCGACCTCGTGGTCGCCGACGACGGGCGCGGCCCGGAGGGCGGCTCGAGCGACGAGGGCTGCGGTCAGGGCCTGCGCAACATGCGCGAGCGGGCGCGCCGCCTGGGCGGGCGGCTGGTCGTCGAGCCCGCGCTCGGCGGCGGCACCCGCGTCACCCTCGCCGTTCCGCTCGACAGCGAGGTGCCCGAGGCCGACGCCACACCATCCCCCGAACTCCTTCCCGAGGTGCGCACGTCATGACCACAGTTTCCCGAGAGCCCATCCGCGTCCTGATCGTGGACGACCACACCGTCGTCCGCATCGGCCTGCGCTCGCTGCTGTCGCACGCCGCCGGCTTCCGCGTCGTCGGCGAGGCCCAGACCGCCGCCGAGGCGGTGCAGCTCAACGAGCAGACCCACCCGGACGTGGTGCTCATGGACGTGCGCCTGCCCGACGGCAGCGGCGTCGAGGCCTGCCGGCGCATCAAGGCCGACCACCCCGACGCGCGGGTCCTGATGCTGACCTCCTACTCCGACGAGGAGGCCATCGTCGGCGCGGTCATGGCCGGCGCCAGCGGCTACCTGCTCAAGCAGGCCGACGCGGAGCGCCTCACCCAGGCGATCCGCGAGGCCGCCGCGGGCGAGGCGTCGCTCGACCCCCGGGCCGCCGGCGCGCTGCTGAGCCAGTTCCGCGAGCTGTCGGCCAAGCAGGCCGAGGCCGAGCTGGCGGGGCTGACCGACCGCGAGCGGCGCATGCTGGCCCTCATCGCCGAGGGCTACACGAACCGCGCGATCGGCGAGGTGCTGCACCTCTCCGAGAAGACGGTGCGCAACCACGTGAGCCAGCTTCTGCGCAAGCTGGGCTTCCAGCGGCGCTCCCAGGCGGCCGCCTGGGCGGGGCAGCGGCGCCTGGAGCTGCCCCCCGACTGAGGGATCCCGGGCAAGGAGATCGCGCCCTGGCGGCGAAACGGGGCCAAAGCCACGAGCAGCCACCACGAAGGTGCGCCAGATGTCCCGACCCGCCCGCGTCATCGCCCTCGCCAACCAGAAGGGCGGCGTCGCCAAGACCACCACGACGCTGAACCTCGGCGTCGGCCTCCACGACCTCGGCGCGAGAGTGCTCGCGGTCAACCTCGACCCCCAGAGCAACCTCTCCATGAGCCAGGGCATCGACGTCGAGTCCCTCGACCTCGGCATGTTCCACGTGCTCACCGGGCGCGCGGCGATCTCGGAGATCATCGAGACCCGCGAGATCGACATCGCGCCGGCAGGCATCGAGCTCGCCGGGGCCGAGCTGGCCCTCTCCTCGATGATCGGCCGCGAGCGGGCCCTGGAGCGGGCGCTGCGGCCCGTCCGCGACATCTACGACTACATCCTGCTCGACACGCCGCCCTCGCTCGGGCTGCTGACCGTGAACGCCATGGTCGCCGCCCAGGGGATCCTCGTCCCGGTGCAGTGCGAGTACCTGTCGCTGCGCGGGCTCGCCCAGCTCCGCGAGACGCTGGGCCAGGTGCGGGAGCACCTGAACCCTCGCGTTGACATCGTGGGTATCCTGCCCACCATGTACGACGGCCGCACCATCCACGGGCGCGAGGCCGTCCAGCTGCTCGAGGAGAGCTTCGGCGACCGCGTCTACCGGACGCGCATCGGCAAGACCATCCGCTTCGCCGAGGCCCCCGTCGAGGGCAAGAGCGTGCTGCGCTACGACCCGCAGGGCCAGGCGGCCCGGTGGTACCGTCACCTCTCCCGCGAGGTCTGGGAGGGGCCGATGGGCATGGCGGGTGGGCGCAAGGCCGCGGCATGAGGGACCGGCCGTGAACGAGCCGCGCCGCCCCGAGGGGGGACGGTCGCGGCCGAGCATGCGCGAGGGCCCGCTCTCCGAGCTCTTCCGCAGCACCGACCCGCTCGAGGAGCGCGCGGGGCCGGAGGTCGGCACCGAGCGCTCGCCGGGCGACCTGTCCAACTACGTCGCCGTCATCCGCGTGGTGGGCGTCGGCGGGGCGGGCTGCAACGCGGTCGACCGGATGATCGAGGCGGGACTGCGCGGCGTGGAGTTCGTGGCCGTCAACACCGACCGCCAGGCGCTCGAGGTCAGCGAGGCCGACGTGCGCATCCCGGTCGGCATGGAGATCACCCGCGGCCTCGGCACCGGCGGCGACCCCCACCTGGGCGAGCAGGCCGTGCGCGAGAGCGAGGAGCAGGTGCGCCGGGCGCTGCGGGGGAGCGACCTGGTCTTCATCGCCGCGGGCGAGGGCGGCGGCACGGGGACCGGCGGCGCCCCGCTGGTCGCGAAGATCGCCCGCGAGATGGGGGCGCTGACCGTCGCCGTCGTCACGCGGCCCTTCGGCTTCGAGGGCAGCCGCCGCACCGAGGCCGCCCTGATCGGGCTCGAGGCCCTCCAGTCGGCCGCCGACACGGTGATCATCATCCCCAACGACCGGCTGATGGCGGTCCTCGAGCGCGGCACCAGCATGGTCGAGGCCTTCAAGGTCTGCGATGACCTGCTGCGCCAGGGGGTGCAGGGGATCTGCGACCTGATCACCCTGCCCGGCCTGATCAACCTCGACTTCGCCGACGTGCGGACGATCATCAGGGATGCGGGCACCGCGCTGCTGGGCATCGGCTACGCGGGCGGCGGCAACCGCGCGACCGAGGCCGCCCAGGCGGCGATCGCCTCCCCGCTGCTCGAGACGCCGATCGACGGCGCGCGCGGGATCCTGCTGGGCATCACGGGCGGCCCGGACCTGTCGCTGGTGGAGGTGAGCGAGGCGGCGCGCGTCGTCGCCGACGCCGCCGATCCCGAGGCCAACATCATCTTCGGCGCGACCATCGACCCCGAGCTGTCCGGCCAGGTCTGGGTGACCGTCGTGGCGGCGAACTTCAGCGGCGTCCGCGCCGGCCCGCCCGTGGAGGCGGCGGCCTCCGCCGAGCCGGCGGCGGCCCGCGGCGAGCGCTCGACGCTCTCGCGCCGGGCCGAGCGGGTGACGCGCTTCGACCTCCCTTACCCGGGCGCCTCCGGCGGCGGCAGCGGCGGTGGGAGTGGTGGCGGTGCTCGCCGCGGCGGCGACGAGCCCAAGGTCTTCGACGTCGAGCTCGACCCGCCGCCCGAGCTCGATCCGGAGTTCGACCGGGATCGTCCGCCGGCCGAACGGCTTCAACGAGCCGGAGGACGCGGCGTAGCGACCCGCGGCCCCGACGCGCCCGTCGGCGTGGTCGCGGCCGGCCACCGCCTGACCGCCCTGGCCGGCGCCGAGGCCCTCGCCCGGGGGGGCACGGCGGTTAACGCCGTCTGCGGGGCGGCCTTCGCGGCGGCCGTCGCCGAGAGCGCCCTCACCGGGCCCGGCGCCGGTGGGTTCCTGCTGGCGCGCGACCCGGCCGGGACGACCACGCTGCTCGACTTCTTCGTCGCGGTCCCCGGGCTCGGCCCCGCCGGCCGCCGCCTCGACCCGGACGACCTCGTCTCCTTCACGGTCCCGTTCGGCGGCGCCGACCAGGTCTTCCACATCGGCCCCGCCTCGGTGGCCGTGCCCGGCATGGTCGCCGGCCTCGGCGAGGCCCACCGCCGCGCCGGCCGGCTGCCGCTGGCCGACCTCGTGGAGCCCGCCGTGCGGCTCGCGCGCGAGGGCGTCGTCCTCGGCCCCGAGGCCGCCTACCTCCACCAGATCCTCGGCGAGATGCTCATGGCCACCCCAGCCGCCGCGGCGATCTACGGCCCGGACGGCCGGCTGCTGGGCGAGGGCGAGCGGCTGGCCTTCCCGGACCTGGCCGAGACGCTCGTCCACATCGCCGAGGCCGGGCCGGCCACGATGCGCGACGGGCCCCTCGCCGAGGCGATCGCGGCCCACCTCGAGGCGACCGGCGGGCTCGTCACGAGCGAGGACCTCGCCGCCTACCGCCCCATCGAGCGCCCGCCCCTCGAGGTGGAGTACCGCGACGTGACGGTGCTGACGAACCCGCCGCCCTCGTCCGGCGGCGCGCTGATCGCTGCCGCCCTCGCCGCGCTGTCGGCGGAGCCGCCGCCGCGCGACGACGTGGCGCACTACCGGGCCGTCGCCAGGGCCGGCGGCGCGGCAAACGCGCTGCGCGACGAGCGCTTCGCCGCCGACCTGCGGGAGGAGGACTGCATGGAGCGCGTCTGGGCGCGCCTCGCCACGCCGTCGCGCAAGCCCGCGGGCTCGACCACGCACATCAGCGCGGTCGACGCCGAGGGCGGCATGGCCAGCCTGTCGAGCTCGAACGGCTCGGGCTCGGGGGTCGTCGTCCCCGGCACGGGCATCCTGCTGAACAACATGCTGGGGGAGGAGGACCTCAACCCCGGCGGCTTCGGCCTCCTGGCCGCCGGCGTTCGCATGACCTCCATGATGGCGCCGACCCTCCTGCTGCGCGGCGGCGAGCCGGTGCTCGCGCTGGGCTCGGCGGGCTCGAACCGGCTCCGATCCGCCATCCTCCAGACCATGGTGAGCGTCATCGACGGCGGCCTGGCGTGCGCCCCCGCGGTCGCGCGCCCCCGCGTGCACCCCGAGGGCGACGGCGTGGACGTCGAGGGCGGCGTCCCCGAGGCCGCGGTCGCGGCCTTGGCCGCCGACGGCCACCGCCTGCGCCGCTGGGGGGCGGCCAACCTCTTCTTCGGCGGCGTCAGCGCGGCCGGCCGGGGCCGGAACGGCCTGGAGGCCGCGGGCGACCCCCGCCGCGGCGGCGCGGCGGCCGCCGTCACCGGCGCGGGCGAGGTGATCGACCTATGACTCACCGTCGAGTCGAGACTGAGGGTCACGCGTACGAGCTGGACCCTCAGCCCATCCGAACCTCGCTCACCGACGGCCCCTCGATGCTCTGGGGCTTCCAGGTGCGGATCCTCGAGAACGGCGAGGAAATCGGGATCAAGACCTGCTTCGTGGGCCGCGTGAGCGTCCAGTTCCGCGACGAGGCGGCCCTTGAAGGGCCGATCGAGGGTCTCCTCCCGGTGCTCCACGAGCTGGCCTTCGAGAAGATCGAGGAGCGCCTGCGCGCCGGAGAGCCCGGCGACGAGATCCTGTTCGCCTGAGCCGTCAGACGCGCCCTGCGCGACCCACGTCGGCCACCAGCCCGCGTCCTGGGAACCGGGGCTTGCTGCGGGCAGCTTCCTCGCCGCATGCTTGCGGCACGGTCGCGCGGCCGGGCCGGGGCATCCTCGGAGCGGAAGGGGGCAAGGTGTCCGTGCAAGCGCTCATCGACGGGTGGAACGCGCGGGACGGCGAGAAGGTGGCAGCGGCGTTCACGCCTGACGGCGTCCGAGTGGAGCACGCCAAGCCAGGGGCGCGCCTGGAGGGTCGCGACGCGATCGCGGCCCAGGCGCAGGCGTACATGACCGCGATGCCTGACTGCGTCCTCGACGTACGTGGGCTCGAGGAGCGGGAGCGGACCGCGACGCTCGAGTGGACCTACCGAGGCAACCACACGGGAGACATCCCCGGGCTCGCTGCCAGTGGCCGTGAGATCGAGCTCCCGGGCGTCAGCGTCTATCGGCTGGAAGGCGGCCTCATCGCCGAGGAGCGCGTCTACTGGGACGCCGCCACCCTTTACGGGCTCATGGACTCACTCCCGCTTGGCCGGCCCCATGGCGGTTTGCAGGGAATTCCCAGGGCATAGGGGTCCTGCTTCCGCGCCCGAGGAACGCCCTCAGGCGGCCTCCGTCCGGCCCCCCAGGACGTCCGCGACCCCGCCGGGCCCCGCCCGGAGCAGCTCGGCGGCCCGGCGGGCGCCCCTGGCGCGGTCGCGGGCGGCGCGGGCCGAGACCTGGTCGCCGGCGCGGCGGGCCTCGATGGCCTCGCGCTCGGCCGCGACCGCCAGCTCGTCGAGCTGCTGCGCCTTGCGGGCGGTGCGGCTGCGGCGGGCCGGCCGCTCCCGGCGAACGGACCGGTCGGCCCCCGGGAAGAGGATGAGCTGTCCCTGTGAGGAGGGGGAACGCATGTTCGTAGTGTGCCACGCCACCCGGACGGATGCCCTCGCGCGTGGCCTAGCCCGTCATGAGCGCCGCGGCGGCGGCGACGAGGTCGCCGTTGCCCGCTGCGATGCGGCCATCGGGCAGGACCGGGGTGTCCTCCAGGCCGGTCCGGATGCCGTGACCGCGCGCGATCGCGCGCCGGTTGACGGCCCAGGAGGCGATCCCGTCGCCGTGGTGCACCTGCTCGAGGGCGATGCCGGCGTCGGCGAGCAGGCGCTCGATCGCCTCCGCGCCCGCCAGCGCGTCGTCCGGGTCGGCGTCGAGGGGCTCCACGAGGGCCCGGGCGCAGCGGGGCGAGATGCCGGCCGCGACGAAGGCGCGGGCGTCGGCGGGCGAGAGCAGGCCCGCCTCGATGCCGATCCCGCGCGAGGCCAGCAGGTCGCAGAGGGCGGCGACGCCCCGCTCGCCCTGGTTGACGGTCGCCAGCTCGGGCAGCTCGGTCCAGGCCGCGATCAGGGCGTCGCGGCGGGCGGGGTCGGGCTCGATGGCCTCGGAGGTGCTCAGGGAGAGCGGGATGCCGGGGCAGGCCGCCCGCACGGCCCGCAGCGCGGCGGCGCAGGGCTCGGCGGCGAGCGTCTGGCGGCCGCCGTCGTCGTAGGGGTGCAGGTGGAGCGAGCGGGCGCCGGCCTCGACCGCCGCGCGCGCCTCCGCGGCGAGCTCGGCCGGGGTGCGCGGCGTCGCCGGGTGGTCGCGGTCGCCGTTCAGGGCGGCCTGGAGGAGTGGCGCGCGCCCGCTCAGGTCGCCCCGCGCCCTCCCGGCGTGAGCGGGTCGGGTCCCGGGCCGGCCTCGCGGATGGCCGCCGGGCTGCCGTCGTGGGGCACGTGGACGACCAGGTGGCGCCCGCTGCCGGCCAGCTCGAACCGGAACGACCAGTCGGCGCGGGTCCAGCCCGCCACGCGCAGGGTCGCGAGGACGGCGCCGTCGTCGGCGCCCTCGAGCGCCCGAAGCGCCTCGTCCAGCGCTGCGGCCCCGACCGGCCCGATCAGTGCCTCAGCGTCGCTCACGCCGCCCGGAAGGGAAGCTCGGACACCTGCGCGGGGACCGGATCGCCGCTCCCGTCGCCCGCCTCGACCGTCACCGTCGCGCCCTCATCGGCCTCGCGGCGCAGGATCGCCAGGCCGATCGGCCCGAAGTCAGGGGTGGCCGCGGCGCTCGTCATCCGCCCGGCCTCGCGCCCGTCGAGCAGCACCCGGCCGCCCGCCGCCGGCGGGCGGCCGGCCAGGCGCAGGCCGCGCAGGCGGCGGTTGACCCGGCCGCGGTAGTTGACGCGCGCCACCGTCTCCTGGCCCAGGTAGCAGCCCTTCTCGAAGGAGACGGCGCTGCCCTCGAGTGCGGCCTCCTGGACCAGCGTGGACGGACCGGTGTCGACGCCGACCCGGGCAGCGCCGGCGGCGATCCGCGCCATCTCGAGGGCCTCTGGCGGCGCCTCGGGGAGCCCGCTCGCCGCGATCGCCGCGCCCGCGTCGTCGACGACCGCCTCGACCGCGCCCGGCAGGATGGACGGCACGGCCAGCCCGCCCGGGAGCGCCGCCACGGCGGCGGGCAGGGTGACGGTCTCGGCCTCCTCGGGCCCGATGAGCTCGAGGTCCTCCGAGAAGTGGTACCGGTCGAGGAGCCCGGCGACGAGCGCCCCCGCGTCCTCGGCGAGCACCAGCGTGAAGGCGTCGTCGGCGTCGCGCCGCACGCGGAGGTCGGCCTGGACGTGGCCCTTGGCGTCGAGCAGCAGGGCGCGCGTCGCCCCGCCCGGCGCCAAGCCGGCCACATCGTTCGAGAGCAGGCCGTGCAGGAAGCCGGCGGCGTCCGGGCCCTCGACCCAGATCAGCGCCGCCCGCCCCCGGACCGCCGCGCCCGCGCCGCCCGGCCGAAGGCGCGCGTAGCCGGCGGCGGCCTCGGCGGCGGCGGTCGCGGACGTCACTGGGTGGCCACCCTGCCGTTGGTGCTGGCGCGCTCGGCCGCGAGGCGCGCGTGCTGGAGCTCCTGGTCGACCGCGGCGAGGATCTCGCGCACCATCGCGAGCCGGGCCCCCTCGTCGCGGCTCTCGAGGAGCTCCTGCTTGGGGCCGGCGGGCAGCTCGAAGGCGCCGGCGATGGCGTACGAGAGCGGCACGCCCTCGGCCGCCGGGGGCTCCGCGTCGTCGGGCAGGCCCGCGAGGGCGCGGAAGCGGGCGAGCACCGCGTCGGCGAGCCCGGCCTCCGGCTCGCCCGGCTCGTCGGCCAGCGGCCGCACCCGGGCCGAGAAGTAGAGGTGGCCCTCGGACTCCTCGACGAGCTCGACCGGCTGGAGCCCCTGGACGACGACGTTCAGGCGCCCGTCCTCGAAGCGCCGCACCAGCGACTCGAAGGTCGCCGTGCAGCCCACGTCGGCCGGGCCGGTCGGGCCGGACTGCACGATCACGAAGGGCCGGTCCTCGAGCACGCAGTCGGCGTAGAGCTGGCGGTAGCGGGGCTCGAACAGGTGGAGGGGGATCTTCTCGCCCGGGAGGATGACCAGATCAAGGGGGAAGAGCCCGAGATCGACGAGGTCGTCCACGCCGCGGAGTCTAATCCGCCGGCCCGGCCCCCTGCCCGGCGCGCGTCAGGCCGCCACGGCGGCGGCGGCGACCTCCTGGTAGAGCGCGACGAGCTCACCGATGTGGCCCTCGACGGTGAAGCGCCCCCGGTCCGCGAGCGCCCGCCGGCGCATCTCCGCGAGCGGCGCGCCGGTGATGGCCTCGGGCAGGTCGGCGAGGTCCTCGACGACGACGCCGACACCGTGGTCCTCCACCAGCCGGCGCAGGGCCCGGTGGGGGCCGGCCGCGATCGCCAGCCCGGAGGCCAGGTACTCGAAGGCCTTGTTCGGGAGGGCCGTGTCGAGGTGGGCCGCGTTGAGACGCGCGTTGAAGGCGGCCCACCCGACGTCGTAGGCGGGCAGGCTGCGCAGCAGCGCCGCCGGCTCGAGGGTCGGCATCAGGCGCAGGCCCGGGGTGCGGGCGGCGAGGTCCCGGTATTCGGGGGCGTCGCGGTTGGGGAAGACGTCGACCTCGAGCCCCGAGGCCGCGAGCGCGGCAAGGCCCTCGCGGAGGTCGTAGTGGCTGCCGTTCGCCGACAGGCTCCCCTGGTAGACCACCCGCGGCCGCCCGCGCACGCCCGCCCGCGGGAAGGGGGTGATGTCGCGCGCCAGGGCGTAGTTGGCGAACAGCAGCCTCCGCGGGGGCAGCCGGTGGCGCGCCGCCATCGCCTCGAGCATCTCCGCCGAGACCGCGACGAGCGCGGCGCAGCCCTCGACCGCCGCCTTCTCGAGCGACTCCGGGTCCTCGGGGTCGTCGAAGCCGTCCTCGTAGGGCGTCCGGCGCAGGCTCTGCAGATCGTGGGAGTCGTGGACGACCGGGATGCGCCCCTCCGTCACCTCCAGGGCGAGCACGGTCAGGGCATCAGGCAGGTTGTGGCTGTGGATGAGCGTGGGGCGGAAGTGGGCGATCGCGGCGGCGAGCCCGTCGGCCGGGTCGTCGGCGGCGAGCCGCCACCAGCCGTCGAAGAGGTCGTCGCCCGAGCCGTACCACTCGTCGAGGGTGCGGCCCTGGTAGGCGAACCCGAGCGTGATCTCGGGGCGCGCCCCGCGCAGGGCGACGGCGTACTTCAGGGCGCGGATGCAGGGCTGGCGCTGGAGGAAGAGGACCCTCACGCGCGGGCGCCGCGGCGGTCACGGATCGCCCGGGCCGGGTTGCCCACGGCGACCGAGTAGGGCTCGAGGTCCTTCGCGACCACCGCGCCGGCGCCGACCACGCAGCCCTCGCCGAGGGTCACGCCCGGGAGGATGCAGACGCCCATTCCGATCCAACAGTCGGCCCCGACCGAGACGCTGCGGCTCGACCACCCCTGGTCGGGGATCGGCGCGCCCAGATCCATCTCGTGGTTGGCGGTGTGGATCATCGTGTAGGGCCCGAAGATGCTCCGGTCGCCGATCGTCAACCCGCCGTATCCGTTGACGTAACAGCCGTAGTTGAAACCGACGCGGTCGCCCATCTCGACCCGGTCGCCGTTCAGCCAGACGATCACGTCGAGGTAGAAGCAGCCCTCGCCCACGCGCCCCGCGTCGGCCGGGCGGAACGGGATGACGCTCTTGCTGCGCTCCGTGATCATCATCGGCTGGTCTCCGGGTCGGGGGCCGCCCGAGCCTAGAGCACCGTCCCGTACGATCGCGGCCCGTGCGCGCGACCCCGAAGCTGCCCGACGGATTGGCCCGCCCCGCCCTGGCGGGGGTCGACACCTACGAGCCGGGGAGGCCGGCCGACGAGGTGCGCCGCGAGCTCGGCGTGCCGTCGGTGGTCCGGCTGGCCTCGAACGAGGGGCCCTTCCCGCCCATGCCCGGCGCCGTCGCCGCCATCCGCGAGGCCGCCGAGGGGGTGCGCGTCTACCCGGACGCGGGCGCCTGGGCGCTGCGCGACGCGATCGCCGCCCGCACCGGGCTGGAGGCGGCTCAGGTGCTGCCCGGCGCGGGGATCGACGGCCTCATCAGGCTCATGTGCCTGGCCCTGCTCGACCCGGGCGACGAGCTGGCGATGGCGTGGCCGTCGTTCCTGTCGTGGCGGATGGGCGCGCAGGTGCAGGGGGCGAGGCTGCGCCTGGCGCCCCTGGCCGCCGACGGCGCCTACGACCTCCACGCCCTGCTCGCCGAGGTGACCCCGCGCACCAAGCTCGCCGTGGTCGTCAGCCCCAACAACCCCACCGGGGGCGCCGTGGCCGAGGGCGACCTGGTCCGCTTCCTCGACGCCCTGCCCGGGCACGTGCTGCCGGTCGTCGACGAGGCCTACTTCGAGTACCTGCCCGAGGGCGGCCACGACGCCGGCGCCCTGGTGCGCGAGGGCCGTCCGCTGGGCGTCATGCGCACCTTCAGCAAGGCGTACGGCCTGGCCGGGCTGCGGGTCGGCTACCTGCTCGGCCCGCCCGACCTGGTGCGGGCGCTGGGCGTGGTGCGCAACGTCTTCGACGTCAGCGCCGTCGCCCAGACCGCGGCGGTCGCCAGCCTCGCCGAGGCCGACGCGCTGCTGCCCGAGCGCATCAGCCACAACGCGACCGAGCGCGAGACGATGGCGGCGGGGATGCGGGAGCTGGGCCTCGAGCCGCTGCCCAGCGAGGCCAACTTCCTGCTGGTCGACCTGGGCAGCCCCGAGCGCGCCCGCGCCGTCAACGAGGCCCTGCTCGCGCGCGGCGTCATCGTGCGGCCGGCGCGGGCCTTCGGCGCGCCGTCGGCGCTGCGCGTGACCGTCGGCTTCGAGGAGGAGAACGCGCGCTTCCTCGAGGCCGCCGCCGCGGCGCTCGCCGAGGCGGCGTGAGCGTCGAGCCGCTGATCGAAGGTGTCCGCGGCGGCGAGCGGCGCGCCATCGGGCGCGCGATCAGCGTCGCCGAGCGGCTCGGGCCGGAGGGGCGCGAGCTGGTGGCCGCCCTGCACCCGGACACCGGCCGGGCGTGGCGGGTCGGCATCACGGGCCCGCCCGGGGCCGGCAAGAGCACCCTCATCAGCGGCCTGGCGGGGCTGCTGCGGCGCGCGGGGCGGTCGGTCGCGGTGGTCAGCGTCAACCCGACGAGCCCCTTCACGCGGGGCGCCGTGCTGGGCGACCGCATCCGGCTGGCCGACCACTTCCTCGACCCGGGGGTCTTCATCCGCTCGATGGCGAGCCGGGGCCACCACGGCGGGCTGGCCGAGGCCACC
The DNA here is from genome assembly GCA_963808825.1 of Miltoncostaeaceae bacterium. GTDB lineage: Bacteria > Actinomycetota > Thermoleophilia > Miltoncostaeales > Miltoncostaeaceae > DATAGF01. The sequence continues at coordinate 540,487 of CAWEGW010000009.1, forward strand.
GCCGACGCCGTCCTGGTGCTCGACGCCGCCGGCTTCGACGTCGTGCTGGTCGAGACCGTCGGCTCGGGCCAGAACGAGGTGGAGGTGCAGGCGCTGACCGAGACCGTGGTGCTCGCGCTGATGCCGGGCAGCGGCGACGGCGTTCAGGCGATCAAGGCCGGGCTGATGGAGATCCCCGACGTGCTGGCGGTCACCAAGGCCGACCGCCCGGGCGCCGACGTCCTCGTCTCCGAGCTGGCCAGCGCCCTGTCGCTCGTGCCCGGGGGCCCCTGGGAGCCGCCGATCGTGCGCGTCGCGGCCCTCGAGGGCGCCGGCCTCGACGAGCTCTGGGGGGCGGTGGAGCGGCACCGCGCGTTCCTGGGCGACGGGGAGCGCCTCGAGGCCCGCCGCCGCGAGGGGCTGGCGCGCCAGCTGCGGGCGCTCGCCGCCGACCGGCTCGCCCGGCGGGTCGACGCCGCGGCCGACCCCGCCTTCATCGACGCCCTCATCGACGACGTGGTGGCGCGCCGCGTCGACCCGGCCGAGGCGGTCAACCGGGTCCTGCGGCGGGCCGGGCTCGCGTAGGCGCCCGGGCGGGCGTTCGCCTGGACGAAGTGCCGCAGGAGACGATCCTCATCACCGGGGCGACGGGCAGCACGGGATCGTCGCTGCTCGGGCCGCTGCAGGACCGCGGCGCGTCGGTGCGGGCGATGGTCCGGTCGGAGGCGTCAGGGGAGCGTCTGGGCTCCGCCGCGTCGTCCGTGGCGGTCGCCGACTTCGACGACCCGGACGCGCTGCGCGCCGCGCTCGACGGGGTCACCCGCGCCTACCTCGTCACGCCCTCGTCCCCGGAGGCGGAGGCGCAGCAGATCAGGTTCGCCGAGCTGGCCGCCGACGCCGGCGTGGAGCACCTGGTCAAGCTCTCCCAGCTCGGCGCGGACGAGGGCTCGCCGGTGCGCTTCCTCCGCTACCACGCGGCGGTCGAGCGACGCATCCGCGAGCTCGGCCTCGGCCACACGTTCCTCAGGCCGAACCTCTTCTTCCAGGGCCTGCTGAACTTCGCCCCGTCGATCGCGGGCGAGGGCCGCTTCTACGCCCCCATCGGCGACGCGCGCGTGAGCGTGGTCGAACGTCCGCGACATCGCCGCGGTGGCGGCCGTCGCGCTGACCGAGCCCGGCCACGCCGGGATGACGTACACGATCACCGGCCCGGCGGCGGTCACGCACGCGGAGATCGCGGCCGCCATCGGGGCCGCGGCCGGCCGGCCGGTCGAGTTCGTCGAACGTGCCGCCGGAGGCCTTCGCCGGGGCGCTGAAGGACCTGCTCCCGTCGTGGCAGGTCGAGGGCCTGGTCGAGGACTACGCGCACTACGCCCGGGGCGAGGCGGCCGAGGTGCTCCCCACCGTCCGGGAGGTCACCGGGCGGGAGCCCATCGACGCCGCCCGCTTCGCCCGCGACCACGCGGGCGCCTTCGGGGGTCCGTCGAGCTAGTCGTCGCCCAGGACCAGCGGCCAGACGATCACGATGAGCACCAGGATCGCGACCAGGACCCCGATGATCAGGGCCCGCCAGGCCGCGTCGCGCGTCTGACGGCCGCCGTGGGCCTCCCGGTCCTCGCGCAGGTCGCGCGCCACGTCCACCCCGACCTTCACGATCACGCCCACGACGGCGATCGCGAAGCCGATCAGGATCACCCAGGCGGTCACCGCGCGGTCATGCCGCCGCCCCCGCCGCCAGGCGCTCGGCGACGGCCAGGATCATGCGCACGCCGAAGCCGGTCCCCTGGCCGTTGACCATCCCGGTGCCGGCGATGTCCACGTGGCACCAGGGCAGGCCGTCGGTGAACTCGCGCAGGAACTGTGCCGCGTAGACCGGCCCGGCCTGGCGCTTGTTGGACGAGTTGGTGAGGTCGGCGACCCTGCTCTCGATCAGCGGCCGGTAGCGGTCGTGCATGGGCATCGGCCAGGCGAGGTCTCCCGACTCCTCCGCGGCCGCGCGCACGAGGGCGGTCCAGTCGTCGTCGGAGCCGAACAGCCCCGCGTAGACGTCGCCGAGCGCGACGACGATCGCGCCGGTCAGGGTGGCGAAGTCGATCATTCGGGTCGCGCCCTCGCGGGCTGCGTAGGCCAGCGCGTCGGCCAGGATCAGGCGCCCCTCGGCGTCGGTGTTGATGACCTCGATCGTGCGTGCCGTTGAGCGCCGTCAGGACGTCACCCGGCTTGGTCGCGTGGCCGCTCGGCATGTTCTCGGTGGCCGGCACGACGGCGAGGATCTCCACCGGCAGCCCCAGGGCGGCGACGAGCGCCGTGCCCTCCAGCACCGCGGCGCCGCCGCCCATGTCGAGCTTCATCTCCTCCATGCCGCCCGAGGGCTTGATCGAGATGCCGCCGCTGTCGAACGTGACCGCCTTGCCCACGAGCCCGAGGACCTCCCCCGGCCGGGCCTCGCCCGCGGGGCGGTAGCGCAGCACGATCATCCTCGGCGGCTCGTCCGATCCCTTCGCCACCCCGAGCAGCGCCCCGGCGCCGAGCTTCTCGAGGCGCGCACGGCCGAGGACGGTGCAGCTGAGGCCGGGCGTCGCGTCGGCCAGCGCCTTGGCGTGGTCGGCGAGGTCGCTGGGGGTGAGGTCGTTGGAGGGGGTGTTGCCGAGGTCGCGGGCGGCGTTGACCGCGGCGGCGATGCGGTCGGCCCGGCGGACGTCCCCCGTTGACACGGCCGCCGAGTGCACGGCCAGCCGGCTCACCCGCGGCGCCGTTCGCTTGGCCTCGGCGGTCGTCTTGTAGCGGTCGAAGCGGTAGATGCCTGTGCCGAACCCTTCGACCAGGGCGCCGATCTCGGCCTCCCCGGCCTCGGGCGGCGGCGCGAGGGCCACGCTGCGGGCGCGGGCCCTCGTCGCGGCGCCCGCGGCGGCCGAGCCTGCGGCGCGCCAGTCCTCGGGCCGGCCGTCGCCGGTGCCGACCACGGCCACGCGCGCGGCGGCGAGGCCGCTCGCCGCGTGGAAGACGGTCGAGGAGCGGGCCTTGCCGTCGATCTCGCCGTCCTTGACCGCCCGCGCCACGACGCCGCCGAGGGCGGCGTCGACCGCGGCCGCCGGGCCGGCCAGGGCGGGCGGCGACGGGACGCATACGACGAGGAGGTCCGCCTTGGCGGCCAGCGGGTCGGCGGACTTGCGCAGCGTCGTGGGCATGGGTGCTCCAGGCGTCGGGGGTGACCCCGAAGCCTACGCGGGGTGTGTCAGACTCGACCGCCCATGAGCCTCGGAGTCCCCGACGACCGCCCGATCCGCGTCGTCATCGCGAAGCCCGGGCTGGACGGCCACGACCGCGGCGCCAAGATCATCGCGCGCAGCCTGCGCGACGCGGGCATGGAGGTCATCTACACCGGCCTCCACCAGACGCCCCAGCAGATCGCCGCCACCGTCGTGCAGGAGGACGCCGACGCCGTGGGCCTGTCCATCCTCTCCGGCGCCCACATGACGCTCGTGCCGCGCGTCATCGAGCTGCTGCGCGCGGAGGACGCCGGCGAGGTGCTCGTGATCGTCGGTGGGACGATCCCGCACGACGACATCCCACAGCTCAAGGAGCTGGGGGTCGCCGAGGTCTTCACCCCCGGCGCGCCGGTGCAGGAGATGGTCGACTTCATCCGCGCCCAGGTCGCGGCGCGGGCGGCGTAGGCTCCCCGTCGTGCCGGTCGCCCTCGAGACCCGCGGGCGGGTCGCCGTCCTCACGCTGGACCGCCCCGACCGCCTCAACGCCCTGTCGCCCGACGTGCTCGACGACCTGGTCGCCCGCCTCGACGAGGTGGAGGGGGACGAGGCCGTCGGCGCCGTCGTGCTGACCGGCGCGGGCGACAAGGCCTTCTCGGCCGGCGCGGACATCTCGCTGGTGCGGGAGGCGGGCCCGATCGAGGCGCGGACCTTCGCGGCGCGCGGCCACGCGACCGCCGACCGGATCGAGGCGTTCCCCAAGCCGGTCGTCGCGGCGGTCAACGGCTACGCCCTCGGCGGCGGCTGCGAGCTGGCGCTCGCCTGCGACGTGCGGGTCGCCTCGGACCGGGCGCAGATCGGCCTGCCGGAGGTGACCCTCGGGATCTTCCCGGGCTGGGGCGGCACGCAGCGCATGCCCCGGCTGATCGGGCCGGGGCGGGCGAAGGAGCTGATCATGACCGGCCGCCGGGTCGGCGCCGAGGAGGCCCTCGCGATCGGGCTGGTCGAGCGGGTCCATCCGCACGAGGAGCTGCTGGAGCGGGCGGTCGAGCTCGCCGCCGAGATCGCCGCCAAGCCGGCCTGGGCGCTCGCCGCCGCCAAGGCGATGGTCAACCGCGCCGGCGACGGCGACCAGGCGGGCAACCTGGCCCGCGAGCTCGACCTCTTCGCCCTCGCCTTCGCGACCGAGGACCAGCGCGAGGGCATGGCCGCCTTCTTCGAGAAGCGCGAGCCGCAGTTCCGCGGGCGCTGAGCCGCCCGGGTACCATCCGGGCCATCCGCGAAGCGAGCGAACGAGGGGGCTGAATGAAGATCGCGGTCTGCGTCAAGGAGGTGCCGGACCCCGGTCCGAACCGCCGGATCGACCCGGGCACCAAGCGGATGGACCGCTCCGGCGACCGGTCCCTCAACCAGTACGACCTGCACGCGGTCGAGCAGGCGCTGCGGCTCAAGGATGCCGCCGGCGACGGCGAGGTCGTCCTGATCTCGATGGGCGCCAGCCGCGCCCTCGACTCGATCCGCAAGGGCCTGGGCATGGGCGCCGACCGCGCCGTGCTCGTCTCCGACGAGGCCGCCGCGGGCTCCGACCTGGTGGCGACGACCGCCGTGCTGGCGGCGGCCATCGAGGCCGAGTCGCCGGACCTCGTCCTGTTCGGCCAGCAGGCCACCGACGGCGACGGCGCCGTCCTCTGGGCCGCCGTGGCGGACAGGCTGAGGATGCCGGTGGTCTCCCAGATCTCCGAGCTCGAGGTGGCCGACGGCCACGCCACGGCCAAGCGCCAGACCGAGTTCGGCTACGACAAGATCCGCGCGCCGCTGCCGGCCGTGCTGGCGGTCGCCGACTCGCTCAACGAGCCTCGCTACCCGTCGCTCAAGGGCATCATGGGCGCGAAGAAGAAGCCCCAGGACGTGAAGAGCCTGGCGGACGTCGGCGTCGACCCGGGCAGCGTCGGCGAGGCCGGCTCGCGCACCACGGTCATCGGCCTCAACCCACCGCCCTCGCGCGGCGAGACGATCAAGATCGAGGACGACGGCAGCGGCGCCCAGAAGATCATCGACTTCCTCTTGGAAAGGAAGCTGGTATGAGCACGCTGGTCTTCCTGGAGCACCACGGGTCGTCGATCCAGCGCGGCGCCCTGGGCGTGCTGGGCAAGGCCGCCCAGCTCGACCCGGAGACGGCCGGCGTCATCATCGGCTCGGGCGTCCGCGAGGTCGCGGGCGAGGCGGGGCGCTACGGGGCGAAGCGGGTCTTCATCGCCGACGACGCGGCCCTCGAGGCCCCCCTGCCGCAGCCGCGGGTGGACGTCATCAGCAAGCTGGTTCAGGACCAGGGCTTCGACACCGTCCTCTTCGCCGCCTCGGTGCTGGCGTCGGACGTCGCCGGCGGCGTGGCCGCGCGCCTGGGCGCCGGGCTCAACTGGGACCTGAACGACCTCGAGAGCCAGGACGGGACCCTGGTCGGCAAGCGGTCGGCCCTGGGCGACACGGTCATCGCCGACGTCGGCTGGACGACCGAGCCGCGCCTCGGCCTGGTCCGCGCCGGCTCGTTCGACCCGGCCGAGTCGGGCGGGGAGGCGGCCGTCGAGGAGGTCTCGGCCGACCTCGAGGACTTCTCGTCGAAGGCCGAGATGGTCGAGCAGGCCCACGAGGAGCAGAGCGGCCCCTCCATCGAGGAGGCCGACATCCTGGTGACCGGCGGCCGCGGCCTCGGCGCGCCCGAGAACTTCTCGATCCTCGAGGAGCTCGCGGCCGCCCTGGGCGGGGCGGTGGCCTCGACGCGCGCCGTCGTCGACTCGGGCTGGTACCCCTACCCGACGCAGGTCGGCCAGACCGGCAAGGTGGTCTCGCCGAAGCTCTACATCGGCGCCGGCGTGTCGGGCGCGATCCAGCACAAGGTCGGCATGCAGACCTCGCAGACGATCGTGGCGATCAACAAGGACCCGAACGCCCCGATCTTCGAGTTCAGCGACCTCGGCATCGTCGGCGACCTCAACGACGTCGTCCCGAAGCTCACCGGAGCTGGTCAAGGAGCGGAAGAGCCTAGGCGAAGCCTGCGCCGGGCCTCTTCCGGGTTCCCGGCCGCCGAAGGCGGTAGGCCCCTGGCCGCGGGCCAGAAGAGCGCACCGGCCGGCAGGCCGCGCTTCGGCGGGGCCGGCCGCCGGAAAGGTCAACACCACCGTGCTCACGGATCGCGGCATCGTCGCGCTCCGTACACCCGGGCACCTCGAACTCCGCCACCACCGGGGCGTGGTCGGACTCGGGGAACTTGACGTCCCCGGCGAATGCCACCGACTCGTCGTGCAGCAGCTCGTTGTGCACCTCGGCGCCGCGGTAGAAGGCGAGCAGCTCGCGGCTGGCGAGGACGTGGTCGATCATCTCCCCGCGGCCGTGGTAGAGCAGCGAGTAGCGGGCCGGCTCGGGGATGGTCATCTCGCATGGCACCAGCACGCGGCCCGCCAGCGCCGAGTTGCCGGTCTCCTCGACGTCGCCGCGGATCGCCGCGACCGGCGTGTCGAGGGCGTCGCCGTTGAAGTCGCCGCAGACGCACACCAGGGCGTCGGGCTGCGCGTCGAAGAGCTCGTCGACGACGATCCGCACCTCGAGCGCCTGGCCGACGCGGCGCATGGCCGAGAGGAAGTAGCCCTCGGCCCAGCCGGCCGACGTTCGCCAGGTGAAGGTGTCGGCGCGCTGGCCCGGCACGTCGCTGGGGTTCTTCGACTTGAGGTGCACGTTGATCAGCTCGAGCCGGAGCGACCCGGGAGGTCGATGCTGACGTGGGATCGGCGCTCCCAGCTGATCATCCTCGCATCGTCCGGCGGGCGGGCCGTCACGCGACTCGGCGCCGGGGCGCGGTCGTGCTTGAGCTGGCGGCTGGCGAGGATCGGGTAGCGGCTCAGCACCACGAGGTTGCGCTCGTCGTAGGGCTGGCCCTCCTGGGTCAGGGTGCTGACGCGCGGGAAGGCCGCGTAGTCGGTGTCGGCGAGCAGCGCGTCGAGCGCCGCCAGGACGCGCGGCGCCCCCTCGCGCTCCTGGCCGTTCACCTCCTGCAGGCAGAGGACGTCGGCCCGCAGCCGCACGAGCTGGGGCCGCATGACGGCGATCCGGTCGGCCAGGGAGGGCTCCTCGCCCGGCCGGTCGTCGAGGTTCTCCAGGTTGAAGCTGGCGATGCGGAGGCTGGGCACGTGGACTCCTGGGGAGCGGGGCGCTGGATGCTCGCGCTACAGTGGTGACTGTGACGGGGCCGCGTCGAGCGGCCCCGCCTTCTGCACACTGAAAGGCGGCGGCATGAAGACCGAAATCCACCCCGAGTACGTCGTCGCGCACGTCCGCTGCACCTGCGGCAACGAGTTCGAGACGCGCTCCACCAAGCCCGAGATCAAGGTCGAGATCTGCAGCAACTGCCACCCGTTCTACACGGGCAAGCAGAAGCTGGTGGACTCCGGCGGCCGGGTCGAGCGGTTCCAGCGCAAGCTGGCCCGCAGCCGGCGCGGGTAGGGGCACCGGCACCCCGGCGCCCCGCCGGGAGACGCTGACGTGAGCACCGACGTCCGACCGCTGGTCGAGCAGATCTCGCGAACCCGCGCGGAGCTGGGCGATGCCCTGTCCGACCCTGCCCTGACGTCGGACCGGGCGCGCTTCGCCGCGGTGACCAAGCGCTGGGCCGACCTCTCCGAGGCCTTCGAGCTGGCGGCCCGCTGGGAGGACGCCGCCGGCCGCGAGGCCGAGGCCGAGGCCCTGCTCGCCGAGGGCGACGACGACGAGGTGCGCTCGCTGCTCGCCGACGCCCGCGCCGAGCTCGACGACCTCGCCCCGCGCATCCGCGAGGCGATGATCGAGCCCGACCCCGACGACGACCGCAACACCATCGTGGAGATCCGCGCCGGCACCGGCGGCGAGGAGGCGGCCCTGTTCGCGCGCGACCTCCTGGACGTCTACACCCGCTACGCCGAGTCGCGCGGGCTGGGCGTGGAGCTGATGGCGGCCAGCGAGGCCGACGCCGGCGGGCTGCGCGAGGCGACCCTGGCCGTCACCGGTGGGGGGGCGTACGCCGTCTTCAAGCACGAGGCGGGGGTGCACCGCGTCCAGCGGATCCCCGCGACCGAGAGCCAGGGGCGCATCCACACCTCCACGGCGACCGTCGCCGTGCTGCCCGAGGTCGAGGACGTCGACGTCACCATCGACCCGAACGACGTGAAGCGCGACGTCTACCGCTCCAGCGGCCCCGGGGGGCAGAGCGTGAACACGACCGACTCCGCCGTCCGCCTGACCCACCTGCCGACCGGCATCGTGGTCTCGATGCAGGACGAGAAGAGCCAGCTCCAGAACTACGAGCGGGCCATGCGCGTGCTGCGCGCCCGCATCTACGAGCGCCTCCAGGCCGAGCGCGACGCCGAGCTCACGGCCACGCGGCGCTCGCAGCTCGGCTCGGGCGACCGCTCCGAGAAGGTGCGCACCTACAACTACCCCCAGAACCGGGTGACCGACCACCGCGTGGGCCTGACCGTCCCCCTGCGCGAGCAGGTGCTGGAGGGGCGCCTCAACGCCCTCACCGACGCCCTCGCGGCCGAGGAGCGGCGCCGGCTGCTGGAGCGGCAGGCCCCGGCGGAGGTGGGATCGTGACGCCCAACCCCGACCAGCTGCGGGTCGAGTTCCTCGGCCTCACCGTGCGCCACGACCCGGTTGACATGCCGCGCGACGACCTGGCCCTGTTCTTCGCGTCGATCAGCGAGCGCTACGGGCTCACGCGCCTCGAGTACCACTCCGACGGCGGGGCGACCTACTCGAGCCAGGACGGCGCCGAGTTCGTGCTGCGCCCGTCGCAGACCGCCTCGTGCGCGGTCACCGGCCTGGGGTACCGCGAGGGCCTCGAGCGGGTGGTGGGCCTCGTCGAGGAGGCCGTGGAGCGCTACGAGATCGGCCAGCTCTGGATCGAGGACGTCACCCTGGTCGCCGTCTGGGACGTCGAGGACGCCGAGGTCGTCCGCGAGCTGCTCGCCACGACCGTCCTCCAGATCGACCCGGGCCGCCTCGAGCTGCTGGGCGGCGACGAGGTGTCGGTGGGCCTGCGCATCTGGCGCCAGTCCGGCGAGGCGGCGATGGAGGTGGCCGTCGAGCCCATGCACGCCGAGCCCTCGAAGGTCTACATCCGCCTGGTCCACACGCAGGGGGACGGGCTCGCCGAGGCCTCGGCCCTGCGCGAGGTGTCCGACGGGGTCCACGGCTTCCTGCTCGGCCCGCTGACCTCGTTCATCCTGGCCCGCGCGCGCAGCTGACCGGCGCGACCGAGCTGCTGACCGTGGGCGACGTGCAGCGCCGCAGCGCCGCCTTCCTCGCCGAGCGCGGCTCGCCCACGCCCCGGCTCGACGCCGACCTGCTGCTCGCGCACGCCCTCGGGGTCGAGCGGCTCGCGCTCTACACCGGCGCCGAGCGGCCCCTGACGCCGGCCGAGCTCGACCTCGCCCGCTCGCTCGTCGCCCGCCGCGGCCGGCGCGAGCCGCTGGCCTACATCACCGGCGAGCGGGCCTTCAGGCGCCTGCGGCTGGCGGTCGGGCCGGAGGTGCTGGTGCCGCGCCCCGAGACCGAGCTGCTGGTGGAGTGGGCCCTCGAGGCCGCGCCGCCGGGCTCAGCCGTGCTCGACTGGGGCACCGGCAGCGGCGCCGTGGCGCTGGCGCTCGCCGACGAGGGCGCGGGCCTCCGGGTGGCCGCCCTCGACCGCTCCGAGGCGGCCCTCGCGCTGGCGCGCGCCAACGGGGGGCGGCTGGGCCTGGAGGTCGAGTGGCTGGCCTCGGACGGGCTCGCCGCGGTCGCCGGCCGGCGCTTCGCGGCCATCGCCGCCAACCCGCCCTACCTGTCGCCGGCCGAGCTCGAGGCCGCGCCGCCCGAGCTGCGCTTCGAGCCGGCCGAGGCCCTGGTGGCCGGGCCGACGGGGCTCGAGGCGATCGAGCGCCTGGCGGCCGAGGCGCCGGCCCATCTGGAGCCGGGAGGCGCGCTGCTGGTCGAGGTGGGGGAGGGCCAGGCCGAGCGCGCCGAGGCCGCCCTCCGCGAGGCCGGCCTCGAGGGGGTGGAGGCGCGGGCCGACCTGGCCGGCGTCGCGCGCGTGGTCGGCGGGCTGAGGCCGGCGTGAGCCGCGGCCCCGAGGGCCTGCGCGAGGCGCTGGTGTGGGGCGGCGTGGCGCTGCTGCCGACCGACACGGTCTACGGGCTGGCGGCCTGGCTCGACTCGCGCCCGGGCGTCGAGGCGCTCTACGCGCTCAAGGGGCGCCCGCGCGACCAGCCCTGCCAGGTGCTCGTCTTCTCCCATCCCCTCCTGGGCGAGGCGCTCGCCGGCCAGGCGCCCGCCGTGCGCGCGGCGGCCTCCGCGCTGCTGCCGGGGCCGGCGACCTGCCTGCTGCCCGACGCCCGCGCCCGCTACGCCGCGGCCGCCGGCGACTCTCCGGGGTCCCTGGGCCTGCGCGCGCCCCGCGTCGACGGCCCGCTCGCGGGCTTCGACCTCCCGCTCGTGGCCACCAGCGCCAACCGGCCCGGCGGGCCTGACCCCGCGACGGTCGACGCGGTCCCGGAGGGCCTGCGGGCCGGCTGCGCGGCGGTGGTCGACGGCGGCGCGCTGCCCGGCACGCCGTCGGCCGTGGTGGACCTGCGCGGCGTCGCCGAGGGCGGCCCGGCGCTGCTGGTGCGCCCCGGCCCGGACCCCGATGCGGTGGCCCGGGCGCTCGCCGATGCGGGGTGTACCCTCGAAGGCCTGAGCCACCACGACGCCGGGGGGTCCTCCGCGTGAGCTTCATCGACGACGACAGCTACCTCTCCCAGGACATCGCCGAGGTCGACCCCGCCGTCGCGGCGATCCTGCGCGCGGAGGTGGAGCGCCAGGGCGAGACGCTGGAGATGATCGCCAGCGAGAACTTCACCAGCCACGCGGTGCTCCAGGCGGTGGGCTCGGTGCTCACCAACAAGTACGCGGAGGGGCTGCCCGGGCGGCGCTACTACGGCGGGTGCGAGGTCGTCGACCAGGCGGAGCAGCTCGCGATCGACCGCGCCAAGGAGGTCTTCGGCGCGGCCCACGTCAACGTGCAGCCGCACTCCGGCGCCACGGCGAACGAGGCCGCCTACGCGGCCGTGCTCACGCCCGGCGACCGGGTGCTCGCGATGGCGCTCGCCCACGGCGGCCACCTCTCGCACGGCCTGAAGGTCAACTTCTCGGGGAAGCTCTACGACTTCCACCACTACGGCGTGCGCCGCGGCGACTGCCGCATCGACATGGATCAGGTGCGCGACATGGCGCGCGAGGTGCGGCCCGCCCTGATCGTCGCGGGCGCCTCGGCCTACCCGCGCATCATCGACTTCCCGGCCTTCCGCGAGATCGCCGACGAGGTGGGCGCGCTCTTCATGGTGGACATGGCCCACATCGCCGGCCTCGTCGCCGCCGACCAGCACCCGACGCCGGTCGGGATCGCCGACCTCGTGACCACCACGATCCACAAGACCCTCGGCGGTCCGCGGGCCGGCATGGTGATGTCGAGCGAGGAGCTCGGCACCAAGGTCGACCGCGCCGTCTTCCCCGGCCTCCAGGGCGGCCCGCTCATGCACGTCATCGCCGGCAAGGCCGTCGCCCTCGGCCAGGCCCTCACCCCGGAGTTCCGGGCCCGCCAGGAGCAGACGGTGCTGAACTGCCGCGCCCTGGCCGAGGAGCTCATGGCCGGCGGCGTCGACCTGGTCAGCGGCGGCACCGACAACCACCTCATCCTGGTCGACCTGTCCGCGACCCCGCTCACCGGGGCCGACGGCGAGGAGCGGCTCGAGCGCGCCGGCATCACGGTCAACAAGAACGGCATCCCGTTCGACGAGCGGCCGCCGACGGTGACCTCGGGCCTGCGCATCGGCACCCCGGCGCTCACCACCCGCGGCCTGCGCGAGGACGACATGCGCGAGATCGCGAGGATCATCGTCGCCGCCCTCGACACCGGCGCCGGCGAGGCCGAGCTCGAGGCGCTCCGGGCCCGCTCGCGCGCGATCGGCGACCGCTTCCCGCTCTACCCGCGCCTGCAGCAGGCGGCGACGCCCGTCTCGTAGGGAGGCGTGCGGAGGGCGCCGCCGCTTCGGCGCGGTTCCGCCCGCATGTGAGGACTCTCTTATGGAACCGTCAGGTTCCGGGGGAACACAGGGGTTTCGGCGGATCGCGCCAGTACGGTTCCGCGCCATGTCCCCCGCGCGCCGCGACCGGACCCTCGCTCAGCGGCGCACCCTCGTCCCCGCCGCGGTCGCCGTGGTGGCCCTCGCCGTCGCGGCGGGGACGAGCGGCCTCCAGGCCGCCCCCGCCGGCGCGGCCGTCGAGATCGGCGTCTACCAGGACGACCCGTCGAAGGGCTTCACCGCCCTGCGCGCCCAGGTCGGCAGGGGCGGGACGCGGGTCATCTCGACCTACGTCACGGGAGGGCGGCTCGTGGAGCCCCAGATCGTGGCGCTCGCCAAGCGCACCGGCGCGCGCCTCCTCGTCTCCTGGATGCCCGACGGCGGCAAGCAGGCCGCCGGGCCGCGGCAGGCGAAGTTCCGGCTCTCCCAGATCCGGCGGGGGCGCCAGAACCGCGGCCTCATCCGCCTGACCGGGCAGCTGCGCCGGCTCAAGCCGACGCCGATCCTGCGGCCCATGCCCGAGCCGAACACCCCGTGGTACGCCTGGTCGGGGACGGTGAACAAGAACGCCCCGGCCGACTACGCCAAGGCCTGGGCGAAGGTGCGCCAGGTCGTGCGCAAGTCCGGCGGCAAGCGCATCCCGCTGATGTGGTCGCCGTACGTGCGCAGCATCCCGGACACGCCGGAGAACGCGATCGCCGCCTACTTCCCCGGCGCCGACAAGGTCGATCTGGTCGGGGCCAGCGGCTACAACTTCGGCCAGGTCGGCGGCCTGGCGTGGACCGAGCCCGAGGCCCTCTTCGAGGACGTCTACCGCCAGGTGTCGGCGCTGTCGCCGAAGCCGTTCTGGGTCGCCGAGACCGGGTCGACCAACGCCGGCGGCAGCAAGGCGGTGTGGATCTCCCAGCTCGCCGTGCTGCGCGGCACGATCCCCAACCTCGGGGGCATCGTCTGGTACGACGCCCGCGACCCGAACGGCGACTTCCGGGTCTCGTCAAAGGGGGCTCGCAAGGCCTTCAAGGGCCTCGTGAAGCGGGCGTCGAGGTGAGCCCCCGCCGCGCCCTCCCCCCGCGCCGCAAGCGCACCCGCCGCGCCGCCGCCGGCGGCGCCCAGGCGGCCCTCACCGAGCCGATGGTCAACCGGCTCATGTGGCGGGCCGGGTTCGGGCCCTCCGAGGCCGACCGCCAGCGCTTCAAGGGCCTGAGCCTGCACAAGGCGGTCAACCGCCTCATGGCCGACCCGCGGGGCCCGGCCACCGGCGCGCCGGCGCGGCGTCGCGACGGCACACCGCTGCGCCCCCACGAGTCGGACACCGACCTCGTCCTCTCCTGGTGCGACGAGATGCTCCGCTCGCGGAACCCGCTGGTCGAGCGGCTGGTCTTCTTCTTCCACCGCCACTTCGCCACCCAGCGCGACGAGGTCTCGCCGCCGCAGCTCATGACCCAGCAGAACGCCCTCTTCCGCAAGTACGCGGACCTGGGCTCGAACCGGATCTCCGACTTCAAGAACCTGGTCTACGAGGTCGGCGAGGGGCCGGCGATGCTGCGCTTCCTCACGGGCGAGGACAGCCGCAAGGGGCGCCTGAACGAGAACTACGGGCGCGAGCTCATGGAGCTCTTCTGCCTCGGCGTCACGAACGCGGCAGGCCAGCCCAACTACACCGAGGCCGACGTGCTCGAGGCCGCCCGCGCCTCCACCGGCTGGCAGATCAACGACGACAACCCGGACGCCCCGACCGCCTTCTTCACCCAGTCCCGCTGGGACGAGGGCCAGAAGACCGTGCTCGGCCGCGCCGGCGCCTTCAACCACCGCCAGCTCGTCAACGTCGTGATGTCCCACCCGAGCCACGCGCCCTTCCTGGTGACCAAGCTCTGGGGCGAGTTCATCCCCACCGCGCCCGACGCCGCGACGGTGCGGGACCTCACGCGCGTCTACACGGGCAGCAACTTCCGCCTGCGGCCGCTGGTGCGCCGCATCCTCACCCACCCGGCGATGCTCAGCTCCATCAAGGAGCCGAACATGATCAAGCCGCCGGTCGTGTTCGCCGTCGGGACGATGCGGGCGCTCGGGCTGAGCATCACCGACGACACCCTCTTCAACGTGCTGCGGGACATGGGCCAGATCCCCTACTTCCCGCCGACGGTGGCCGGCTGGGAGGGCGGGGCCTCCTGGCTCAACACGAACACCGCCCTCGCGCGCTTCTCGGCGGCCAACCGGCTGCTGTCGCTCAAGTACGCGAGCCTGGCAACGAAGGCGCCCGAGGACGAGGCGGGCGAGACGCCCAAGCAGGCCTTCGCCCGCGCGCACGCGGCCGTGGGGCGCCCCTGGGTCGGCCGGGGGACCAAGAGCAGCCTCCTCTACTACGCCACCAAGGCGCGCAACGCGTCCTCGAACGACCGGATCGCGCGCCAGCGGGTGCTGCGGGCGTTCCTGCTCGGCGGCCCCGACGCACAGGTGATGTGATGACCCACGACCCCGAGATGGACCGCGACGCGGTCGAGCCCGCGGCCGCCGCGCCCGACCCCGGCACGACCGAGGCGGTGCGCTGCGCCGACTGCGCGCGGTCCGACAGCCTCGTCACCGACCTCGACCCGGTCGAACAGGATGCCGATCCCGGTCGAGGCGGTGGCGGGGTTCCCGGACGGGGTGCCGCGGGCGAAGGGGCTCGACCGGCGCGCCTTCCTCCGCACCGGGGTGCTCGGGCTGGCCTCGATCTACGCGGCCAGCAAGATCGACTGGACGCGGGCCTACGAGGCGGCCGTCGCCGAGGCCGCCAGCCCGGCCAACCAGCTGGTCATGATCTACCTCAACGGCGGCAACGACGGCCTCAACACGATCGTCCCGATCGCCGACTACACCGCCTACAACGCGGCCCGCCCGAACCTCGCGCGCGGCCAGGGGCCGTCCGTGGCCGGCGGCCGGGTGGGCTCGACGGTCATGCCGGGCACGGGCGGCGCCCACGCCTGGGCGAACGTCGCCATCTCGGGCGTCGGCAACAACAACGACACCAGGGGCTTCGACACGCTCTGGGGCGACGGCTCGGGCGGGGCGGGGTCGGACCTCGCGGTCTGGCCGGCCGCCGACTACACCCCGGCCAACCGCTCCCACTTCGACAGCCGCGACTACTGGTTCGCCGGCGCGCTCCAGAAGATGACCACCGGCTGGCTCGGCCGCTGGCTCGACCTCTACGGCTCGACCGACAACCCGCTCCAGGCCGTCTCGATCGACTCGACGATCTCGAAGCAGATCCGCGCCGCCCGCGCGCCGGTCAGCGCCGTCCGCAGCCTCAACGGGGTCGAGTTCCGCGTCGACAACGTGGCCACCAACCTGGTGAACACCACCGAGCAGATGGCCCCGGTGGCCGCCGTCCCGGTGGGCAAGGGCAACGACGGCCTCGCCCGCTCGCGAGACACCTACTCGCGCACGGTCCAGGTCTCTCGCTCGCTGCGGACCCTCGTCGGCGCGCCGGTGGCCGCCGGCTACCCCCAGTCGGACCTCTCGAACCGGCTCCAGCTGGCGGCCATCCTCCTCTCGGCCAACCTCGGGGTGAAGGTCATCACGCTCGACTGGGGCTCGTTCGACACCCACGGCAACCAGCTCGGCAGCCAGGACCCGCAGCTCACGACGCTCTCCAGGGCGCTCGCGGCCTTCCGCGACGACCTCGTGGCACGCGGGATCGAGGGCCGCGTGATGACGGTCGTCTTCTCGGAGTTCGGCCGCCGCGTGGCGTCGAACAACACCGGCACCGACCACGGGGCGGGCGGCCTGATGATGGCGATGGGCTCGTCGGTGCGCGGCGGCTTCCGGGGCGAGTTCCCCGGGCTGAGCACGCTCTACCAGGGCGACCTGCGCGTGACGACGGACTTCCGCGCCGTCTACAGCTCGGTGGTGGGCGAGTGGCTCGGCGGCGACCCGGCCGCCGTGATCCCGGGAGGGCCGTTCCCCCTCGGGGGCGCCCTGGTCGGGTGAGGCCGCCCGCGCGCACCGCGGGGGTCCTCATCGCCGTCTCGCTCCTGGCGGCCGCGACGGCCGTGGCCGCCCCGCGCGTCCACCGGCTCACGCTCCCGCCCCCGCCGCCGCTCCCCACCTCGCTCGCGGTCGACGAGGACGAGTGGACCGTGATCCCCTCCAAGCGCGTGGTCGCCGCCGGGCCGGTCACCCTCCGCGTCTACAACCGCGGCATGGACGACCACGACCTCTCCCTGGTCGACGCGACCGGGGCCCTGCACCGGGTCGACCTCGCCCCCGGGACGAGCTCCGAGATCCGGGCGACGCTCACGCCCGGGACCTGGAAGCTCTGGTGCTCGCTCTTCGCGGGGACCCCCGACTCGCACGAGCTCCAGGGCATGGTCACCACGATCGAGGCCCGGATCGACCCGGCCCACAACTACCGCCCCGTGCGGCGGTCCCTGTCGAAACGGGGGCCCGCCAGGCACTAGGGTGCGCGCGTGCCCGCCCGACCGCCCGTCGTGCTCCGCGGCGCCCTCGCAGGCCAGCACCTCGCCCGGCTCCGCGACGTGAGCACGCCGCCGCACGCGTTCCGGCGGCACGCCGGGGCGCTGTCGGCGCTCGTGCTCGCGAGCGCGCTGGAGGACCTCGAGGAGCGGGTGGAGGAGGTCGAGACGCCGCTCGCCCACGCCACCGCCCTGGTGCCCGCGCGCCGCGTCACGCTCGTGCCGGTGCTGCGGGCCGGGCTGGCCATGGTGGAGCCCGCCCTCCAGCTCCTGCCGGACGACACCCTGGTGGGCTTCCTGGGGATGGCGCGCGACGAGCAGACCCTGGAGCCGCGGACCTACCTCGAGAGCCTGCCGGCCGGGCTGGGCGAGCACGAGGTGGTCGCCCTCGACCCGATGATCGCGACCGGCGGGTCGAGCTCGGCCGCGCTGCGGGCGCTGCGGGCGGCGGGCGCCCAGCGGCTTCGCCTGGTGGGCCTGATCGCCGCCCCCGAGGGCCTCGCCGCGGTGGCCGCGGCCGAGCCCGACGTGTCCGTCACGGTGGCGGCCATCGACGAGCGCCTCGACGAGCGCGGCTTCATCGTGCCCGGCCTCGGCGACGCGGGCGACCGGCTCTACGCGGCGTCCGCCGGGGCGTGACGGCCCGACGGGGGCCGGCGCTCGTCACCGGGGCGTCGTCGGGCCTGGGCTGGGCCTACGCCGACTCCCTCGCGGCGCGCGGCCATCCGCTCGTCCTCGTGGCGCGGCGCGAGGAGCGCCTGAACGCCCTGGCGCGCCGGGCGCGCGAGGTCCACGGCGTGGAGGCGCGCCCGGTCGTCGCCGACCTCGCGTCCGAGGAGGGCCTCGCCGCCTGCCGCAACGCCCTCGACGAGGGCCCGCCGCCGGAGGTGGTCGTCCTCAACGCGGGCTTCGGCACCCACGGCGCGCTGTGGGAGCTCGACCGCGCGCGCGAGGCCGAGATGGTGCGCCTGAACTGCGTCGCGGTGGTCAACCTGGCCGCGCACGCCCTGCCGCGCATGGTCGCCCGGGGCGCCGGCGCCCTGGTCGTGGTCAGCTCGGCGGCCGCCTGGCAGCCCGTCCCCTTCATGGCGACCTACGCCGCCACCAAGGCCTTCGACCTGCATTTCGCCGAGGCCGTGGCGGAGGAGCTGCGCGGCACCGGCGTCCGGGCGGTGGCCGTGTGCCCGGGGCCGACCCGCACCGAGTTCACGATGTCGACCGGGGCGGAGCGGACGCTGCGCTGGTCAGTGCCCCACGACGACGTCGACCTGGTGGTGCGCGCGACCTGGCGGGCGCTCGCGGCCGGCCGCCGCCGCGCGCCCACGGGCTGGGTGGCGCGCGGCTCGATGCTGGCCGGGCGGCTCGCCCCCCGGGGGCTCGTGCTGCGCGCCTCGGCCGTCGCCCACCGCGTCTCAGTCCGTCAGGCTCCCCAGGAAGGGCGTGTGCTCGTCGAGCCAGGCGATCGTGCGGAGGGTGGAGTCGATTGAGCGCGGCGGGTCCGAGATGAGGGTGTCCTCGGCCAGCAGGCGCTCGACGTCGACGGCCGCGGGGGCGGGGCGGGGGTTGCCGTCGCCGTCGTGGAAGACCACGCCGGCGACGCCCATGACGCGCATGATCTCCTGGGCGAGGATGCCGTAGCCGACCGTCGTGGGGTGGACGCCGTCGAGGCTGAAGAGGCCGCCCTTCGTGCGGTGGCCCGCCTGGTCGGCGGTGAAGAAGGCCGAGGTCGGCGGTGGGTCGAGGGCCGCGAGCTCGGGCGGCAGCGGGTAGCGGCTCCACCACGAGGGCCGGGCGAGGGGGTCGTCGATGTAGCGCTTCTGGGCGAGGCGGTCGAGGACCCCGGCCAGGTCGAGGACGTACCAGTCCAGGCCCCCGCGCCGGGCCGCGACCACGGCCTCGGCGATGTGGTCGTTGTAGTCGTCGATGGCGCTGTCCACGGCGCGTGCCTGCTGGTGGGTGATGCTGCGGTCCGCCTCCGGGTCGAAGGCGTCGTCGCCGATCCACGGCCGCGTGTAGTAGGGGAAGTAGCGGGAGCCCGGCGAGACCTTGCGCTCCACGCCCCTGGCGACGGGGGCGATCGTGACGTGGGGCACCGTCCCCCAGATCACGTGGCGGGCGGCGATGCCGCGGACCTCGGCGACCACCCGGTCGAGGACCTCCTTGAAGCGGCGCGGGTGCCAGACGGTCGCCTGCCGGCCGGCCCGCTCGCCGGCACCCCCCGTCCAGGTCACCTCGAGGCCCACAACGGTCTCGAGGGCGTGGTTCGCGCCCAGCATCACGAGCAGGGTCTCGATGCCGGACTCGGGGTCGGCGCCGTCGCCCGTCTCGCGCCCCAGCTCGCGCGCGGCGCCGAACGGGGTGAGGTCGGTGCGGCGCCGGGAGGCGAGCACGCGCACGCCGGCGCGCGCGTTGTGGTCCTGCACCACCTGCTTGACGAAGGCGTCGCGCGCGGGCCGGATGGACTCCTGCAGGCTGTGGGCGGTGCGCTGGAGCGCGTGGTCCAGCCTCCAGCCGTAGATGCCGAGGTTGTGGTTGATCTCCGCCGGCGGGGAGAAGCGGGAGCCGTCGCCGGTCTCCCAGTAGTCCTCCACGTCGTCCATCCACGCGCGCGCCCGCCGCGCCGCGCCGGCCAGCCGCCAGAAGCCGCCGCCCAGCACCCCGCCGCGCTCCAGGTGCCGGACCAGGGCCTCGATGTTCAGCGGCAGGCCGTCGCCGGGGCCGTCGTAGGCCGGGCGCCGGAAGGCGTCCGGGCGCCCGTCCCGCAGCCCCAGCTCCCAGGCGACGATGGCCGGCGCCGAGAGGTCGGTCCGGTGGACCGCCCCGCTCATGAAGCCGTGGGTGAGCGAGTCGCCGATCGCCACCAGCCGGTGGCGCGGGAGCGCCTCCGAGCGCTCTCGCGGCGGGACCGCGATCCCCAGGGTCGGATCGGTGAAGGGCGGCGGCGCCTCCGCCGAGATCACGATGTCCGGCGGCGTCTCCGGGTCGCGCATCTCGGGCGTCACGCCGGCGTCGTCGCGCGGGCGGAGCATGGCTCAGGCTACGCTGCCCGTTCCGAGGGCGTCCACACCCGCAACGATCGTTGAAGGGCTGTCGACGTGGCACCTAGAATCCCCCAGGGCCCCCCCGGCCCCGAGGCTCCGTGACGACCACCCTCATTCCCATCCTGTGCGCGCTCGTCGCGGCCCTCGTGGTGTTGGCGACGACGCCGCTGGCGGCGCGCCTCGCGCGCGCGGTGGGGGCGGTGGACCTGCCCTCCGACAGGCGGATCCACAGCGAGCCGACACCCCGGCTCGGCGGGCTCGCCCTGCTGGCCGGCTTCATGGTGCCGGTGCTCTTCTACTTCCCGGAGGGGTCGCCGGAGCGGGCGCTGGTGACGGGCGCCGTCCTCATCACGCTTCTCGGGGCGGTCAACGACATCTGGGGCCTCACGCCGGCGGTGAAGTTCGCCGGCCAGGCGGCCTGCGCCGCGATCCCGGTCGCCGCCGGCCTCACGATCGACCACATCACGCTGCCCTTCCTCGGGGTCGGCGACCTCGGCTGGGCCCAGTACCCGCTCACGATCATCTGGTTCGTCGCGCTGGTGAACATGATCAACTTCACCGACGGGATGGACGGCCTGGCGGCGGGCATCACCGGCCTCGGCGCGACCACCTTCGCCATCCTCGCCGCCTCGCTCGGCCGCGCCGACCCGGCGATCCTCGCGGCGTCCCTCGCCGGCGCCTGCGCCGCCTTCCTGGTCTTCAACTTCCACCCGGCGCGCGTCTTCATGGGCGACGCGGGATCGATGCTGCTGGGCTTCGTGATCGCCGGCGTCGCGGTGAGCGGGGTGATGAAGAGCGCCGCCGCGATCGCGGTCGTGGCGCCGCTGATCATCCTCGCGATCCCGATCCTCGACACCTCGTTCGTGATCCTGAAGCGGCTCAAGTACGGGCTGCCGATCTACAGCGCCGACCGCAGCCACTTCCACCACCGCTTCTTCACGATCGGGTGGGGGCAGCGCAAGACCGTGCTCGCCCTCTACGGCTGGTGCGCGCTGATGGGCGGCGTGGCCGTGGCGATGCGCTTCGTGCCCTACCAGGACCCCCAGGGCGGCATCCAGATCGCCGGCACCCTCGCCCTCGTCGGCGCCGGCCTGGTCGCCCTGGCCGCCTCGATCTACCTGGTCTACGTGCTCGAGATCCTGAAGTGGCGGAGCACCCCGGTGATCAAGCTGGTGCGCGACAGCCGGTTCGGCGCGCCGAGGGGAGATGGCCGAAAGGCCCTGAGGACGGGCGGACAATGCGGATGGGGCGGACAATGCGGATGGCCGCCTCTTGCGGGCGGCCATGCGCGCCTCCGGCCCCTGGCCGGGGCCTCCGGCAGACGGCGGCACCGCCTTCGGCGGGGCGGGCCGCCTTGAACTGCTCCGCGGAGCCTGGCTCGTCTACGGGGTGGGTTCGGGTCCCGGGATGGGTGCCGGCTCTGGGCCCGGGTCGGGTGGGAAGGTTGGGAGGCCCTCCACCTCCATGACCGGGGTGCCGGGGGGCTGGCCGGGGGCGACCAGGGGTGATTCGACGCCCCAGCGGACGTAGGGGCAGAGCCCGAGGGCTCGCTGGATCGACCGCCCCGGGACGTACATGCTCATCCGCACCGAGCCCGCCGCGGGCGGCGTGAAGGAGAGGCGGGCGGTGCCGTCGCCCGCCAGCCAGGCGCGGGCGGTGAAGCCGGGACCGGCCGCCGAGACGGTCGCCCGGGCGGTGCCCCAGAACTGCGCGGGGTCCGCCCCGACGGCGGCGGCGATGCCCAGCGGGTCGGCGCCCAGCCGGACCAGGACCTGCGCCGGCCGGCCGGCGGTCACCGCCGGCGGCTCGATCGCGCCGGGCGGCACGGCGACCCCGGCGCGCGCGGCGGCCAGGATGTCGGCGACGACCCCCGACGGCGGCGGGCCGGACTTCTTCGACGGCTTGCAGGCGGCGGGGGAGGGGTCCGTCGCGGCGGCCTGCGCGGCCGGGACCAGGGCGCCGACCATCGCGGCCGCGATGGTGGCAGACGCGGCCCAGCGGCGCCGTCGGGGAGCGCCGCGTCGCCGGGACGGGCGGGGCATGGCGTGATCCTGGCCCGCCGGGCGGCCCTGACACAACTGGTCGAAAGTCTGAATACGCAGGATCTTGGGTGTTCCCGGTCGCCGTCGGGGCGGGTCGCGCCCCCTCGTGTTCGCCGGACGGGACGAACGTCCTGGCCGCCCGCGCGGACATGCCATGGCGCTCGGACGCGCAGGTATACTCCGCGGCGCCTTTCGCCGGGCCTCGCCGTGGGCGGGTACCCGGCCGCCCGTGCGTGACGACGGAGGACGAATCCCCAGCGAGCAGCTCCCGGTGGCCGAGGCCCGGCCTCTCACGGTTGCGGCCACGACGTCGACCACCGACGTCCCCCGCCCTCTCACCGCCATCGTCTCGGCCATCGGCATCATCGTGGCCGTCCTCACGCTTCCGATCGTCCTGCTGGCCGGCGGGCCGCTCAACGGCTGGGTGCTCGGGGTGGTGCTGTGGGCGGCCAACTGGTCGCTGCAGCTGCTGACGGCCAAGCTCGTCGTCAACACGAGCGCGACGGCCGCGGTGGGGCTCTCCGGGCTCTCGTTCATCTCGCGGGCCTGGCTGGTCGCGATCATCCTGTTCGTGATCGCGCTGAACTACGACGAGCAGATCGGCCTGACCGCGGGCGTCGTCTTCCTGGTCGCCTTCACCTGCGACCTGGTGGGCCGCTCGATCCTGTTCGCGCTGCGTCAGAGGACGACCCGGGACACGCCCCGGTGACGCTGCGCCGATCCTGGGCGGCGCTGACCGCGCTCGCGCTGGCGGCGCTGCTGCTCGCCCCCGCCTTCGCGACCGCCCAGGCCGAGGAGGATGACGAGTTCGACCCCTCGGTCGAGTTCGAGCTCGACCCCTACATCTCGATCGAGATCGGGCCGCTCGACCTCTCGATCAACAAGGCGGTCGTCTACCTCCTGCTGGCCGCCGCCATCTGCATCGGATTCGGGGTCTTCGCGGTGCGCGGCGGGCTGCGCGACCGGCCCACGAGGGCCCAGAACCTCGTGGAGATCGGCTACGAGTTCGCCGAGCGGCAGATCGCGCGGCCGACCCTCAGCGAGAGCGTCTACCCCCGCTACTTCCCGTACATCGCGACGCTCTTCCTGTTCCTGCTCGTCAGCAACCTCATCAGCTTCATCCCCCTGCCGATCTCGCACGAGAGCGGGACGTTCCCGTTCGGGATCCCCGACCTCGGCCTCTACGCGGCCACGGCGAACATCAACGTCACCCTCGCGCTGACCCTCGTGACCTTCATCGCCTACAACTACGAGGGCATCCGGGCGCACGGCCCCGTCGGGTACGCCAGGACGCTGGTGCCCGACGCGCCGCGGGTGATCAAGCCCTTCATCGCCGCCCTCGAGGTCCTGTCGCAGCTGCTGCGCCTCGTGAGCCTCTCGGTCCGGCTCTTCGCCAACCTGCTCGCCGGCCACCTGCTGATCATCATGTGCGCCGGCTTCGTGATCCTGCTCGGCAACTTCGCCGGCATCATCGCGATCCCGGTCGGCGTCTTCTTCTACGTCTTCGAGTGGGTCCTGATCGCAGGCCTGCAGGCGTTCATCTTCGCGATGCTGAGCGGGATCTACATCGGCTTCGCGGTGGAGTCATCGCACTAACCAACGAAAGGAAGTTCCGTGGCGCTTGAAGGCAATGTCGAGGATGCAGCAAAGATCCTCGCCCTCGGCCTCGCAACCGGCTTCGGGGCCATCGGCCCGGGCGCGGGCGTCGGGTACCTCATGGGCAAGACCGTGGAGGCCGTGGCACGCCAGCCCGAGCTCCGCAGCGAGATCCTGTCGCTGATGTTCCTGGGCCTCGCCCTCACCGAGGCCATCGTCTTCTACGCCCTGCTCATGGGCTTCGTCGCCTTCTTCATCGGCTAGGCGATGGACCTCGTCGGCACACTGGCGGTCTACGTCCTGCCGCTCCAGGCGGACTCGGGGGGCGACGACAGCAGCAACCCGCTCCTGGAGGCCAGCCCGGGTCTGATGATCTGGACCCTGGTGATCTTCGGGATCACCCTCTTCATCCTGAAGCGGTACGTCTTCGGGCCGGTCGGCCAGGCGATCGAGAAGCGGCGCTCGGAGATCGCCGAGAGCCTCGAGCACGCCGAGCGCAGCCGCGACGAGGCCACCGCCCTGCTCGAGGACTACCGGACCCGCCTGACGGAGGCACGCAAGGAGGCCGACTCCCTGCGCGAGCAGGGGCGCAAGGAGGGCGAGCGGCAGGCGCAGGAGATCGTGGCCCAGGCGCAGGCCCAGCGCGAGCGCATCCTCGCCGACGCCGAGACCCAGATCTCCGCCGAGGCCCGCTCCGCGGCGACCGGCCTGCGGGACCAGGTCGCCACCCTGGCCCTGCTGGCGGCCGAGAAGGTCTCGCGCCGCTCCCTGAGCGACGATGACCACCGCCGCCTCATCGAGCAGGCGATCGAGGAGGCCGACCTGTCGGCGGTCGCCACCAACGGGAACGGGAGGACCCCCTCCGAGTGAGCGTCGCGACGACATACGCCGAGGCGCTGTACGAGGCGGCGGCCGACTCCGACGCCGTGCCTCAGGTCGCCAAGGACATCGACGCCTTCGCCGCCGCGGTGGAGGAGTCGGAGGACCTGCGCATGGCCCTCGACAACCCCGA
Source organism: Miltoncostaeaceae bacterium (assembly GCA_963808825.1). Taxonomy (GTDB): domain Bacteria; phylum Actinomycetota; class Thermoleophilia; order Miltoncostaeales; family Miltoncostaeaceae; genus DATAGF01. The sequence goes on from CAWEGW010000009.1 coordinate 564,942, forward strand.
GATCGACTCGGCGGCCAAGTCGTCGGTCATCGCCGCCGTCGCCGCCGACGCCCACCCGCTGGTCCGCAATTTCCTGCTCGTGCTGGTGGAGCGCGGCCGCATCGCCGAGTTCCTCGACGTCGCGGAGGCCTTCCGGGAACGGGTCGCGCGCGCCGAGGACCGGATCGAGGTCGAGGCCGTCACCGCCGTGCCCCTGCCCGACGACCTCCGCGACCGCATCGTCGAGAGCATCCAGTCCAAGACCAACGCCACCGTGGAGCTGACCGAGTCCGTGGACGCCGACGTCGTCGGCGGGCTGGTCCTGCACGTCGGCGAGGTCGTCATCGACGGCTCGGTCCGCCATCACATCGACGAGCTGCGCCGCGAGCTGACCGGCGCCCCCGTGGAGGGGGCCGTCTCCCCCGCATGACGCGACACGCACACGACCTGAGCAGAGAGGACGAGCCCCAGAGATGAAGCTGCGACCGGACGAGATCACCAAGGTCCTGCGCGAGCAGATCGAGCAGTTCTCGGGGACCGTCAACGTCGAGGAGGTCGGCACCGTCCTCCAGGTCGGCGACGGCATCGCGCGCGTCCACGGGCTCAACTCGTGCGTGGCGCTCGAGATGGTCGACCTGCCGCACGACGTGGTCGGCCTCGCGCTCAACCTCGAGGAGGACAACGTCGGCGTCGTGCTGCTCGGCGAGGACGTCCTCATCAAGGAGGGCGACCCGGTCCGCCGCACGGGCAAGGTCATCCAGGTCCCGGTGGGCGAGGCGCTGCTGGGGCGCGTGGTGGACCCGCTGGGCAACCCGCTCGACGACCGCGGCCCGATCGAGACCGACGAGTTCCGCCCCGTGGAGTTCAAGGCGCCGGGCGTCGTGCAGCGCCAGCCGGTGAAGGAGCCGCTCCAGACCGGCATCAAGGCCATCGACGCGCTCATCCCGATCGGCCGGGGCCAGCGCGAGCTGATCATCGGCGACCGCCAGACGGGCAAGACCACCATCGCGGTCGACACGATCATCAACCAGGCCGGCGAGGACGTGCACTGCTTCTACGTGGCCATCGGCCAGAAGGCGTCCACCGTGGCGACCGTGGTCGCTCGCCTGCGCGCCGCGGGCGCCATGGACTACACGACCGTCGTCGCCGCGACCGCGTCGCAGGCGGCGGCCCTGAAGTACCTGGCGCCCTACTCGGCGGCGGCCATGGCCGAGTACTTCCTCTACGGCGGCCAGCACGCGCTGTGCGTCTACGACGACCTCTCCAAGCAGGCCGACGCCTACCGCCAGATGTCGCTGCTGCTGAGGCGCCCGCCGGGCCGCGAGGCCTTCCCGGGCGACGTCTTCTACCTGCACTCGCGGCTGCTCGAGCGCGCCTGCAAGCTCAGCGACGAGCTGGGCGGCGGGTCGCTGACCGCCCTCCCGGTCATCGAGACCCAGGCGGGCGACGTGGCGGCCTACATCCCGACCAACGTGATCTCGATCACCGACGGGCAGATCTTCCTCGAGAGCAAGCTCTTCTTCTCGGGCGTGCGCCCGGCCGTGAACGTCGGCATCTCGGTGTCGCGGGTGGGCGGCAACGCGCAGATCCGGGCGATGCGGAAGGTGGCCGGCCGCCTCAAGCTCGAGCTCGCCCAGTACCGCGACCTCGAGGCCTTCGCCCAGTTCGGCTCAGAGCTCGACGCCGCCACCCAGCGCACCCTGGCCCGCGGCGCCCGCCTGGTGGCCACGCTGAACCAGCCGGCCTACGCGCCGTGGCCGGTCGAGGAGCAGGTGGTCGTCATCTACGCGGCCAACCAGGGCCTCCTCGACAGGGTCGAGGTCTCCGACGTCCCGGACGTCAACGACGCGATCGTGCGCGAGGTGCGCGAGAAGGCGCCCGAGGTGCTCGAGGAGGTGCGCGACACCAAGGACCTCTCGGACGAGGCGATCGCCAAGCTCGACGAGATCCTCCCGGGCGTGGTGGACCAGTTCGCCGTCCCCGAGGAGGAGGCCCTCGACCAGCCCCCGGCCGACGAGCTCGAGGAGGCCGAGGCCGCCGAGGAGGGCGAGGCGAGCGAGGAGAGCGAGGAGACGGCCGACACGGCCGCCTCGCGCTCGTAGTTGGCCACCCAGCGAGACATCAAGCGGCGGATCGACTCGGTCCGCAACACGCGCAAGATCACCCGCGCGATGGAGCTCGTGGCGTCGGCGAAGCTGCGCCGGGCCCAGGAGAAGATCGAGTCGCTGCGGCCATACGCGACGGCCATGCGCCGGCTGATGGCCCAGGCCGCCCGCCAGAGCGGCGGCATGAGGGGCGTCAGCCTGCTGGAGGAGCGCCCGGCCGAGGGCACGGCGATCGTGGTCGCCATCACGGGCGACCGCGGCCTGGCCGGCGCCTTCAACGTCAACATCGTCCGCACGGCCTACGGCGTGGCCCAGGACCTGGCCGCCGAGGGCTTCGCCGAGGTCCAGTACGTGACCGTCGGCAAGAAGGGCACCGGCACGATCCGCTTCCGCCAGCTCCCCATAGACCGCTCGTACCAGGGCTTCTCCGTCGAGCCGACCTTCGCGGACGCCGACCACGTCACCGAGCACCTGGTCCAGCGCTTCTCGGCCGACGAGGGCGAGGTCAACCGGGTGGTCATCGTCTACAACGCCTTCAAGTCGGTCCTCGAGCAGCGCGTCACGACCGAGCAGCTCCTGCCGATCGAGCGGGAGGTCGTGATCGAGGGCGACGATGAGGACGGGGACCACGAGCTCGGCAAGGGGCTCGCCCTCTTCGAGCCCGAGCCCGAGGACTTCCTCAAGGCCCTGCTGCCGAACTACCTCGACACCGCCATCTACCGCGCGCTGCTGGAGAGCGCGGCCGCCGAGCTGGCGGCCCGCCGCACGGCCATGCGCAACGCCACCGACAACGCCGGCACGCTGATCGACGAGCTCACCCTCGCGATGAACCGCGCCCGCCAGGCCGCGATCACCCAGGAGATCCTGGAGGTCGTCGCCGGCGCCGACGCCCTCGAATGAGCCCCAAGGAGAGAACCGACCGACATGGCTGACGACGCCCGCAGCACCGGCACGATCCTGGAGATCCGGGGGGTGGTGGTCGACGCCCGCTTCCCGGACGGGGAGCTGCCCGGCATCTACAACGCCGTCGAGATCGATCGCGGCGCCGACGCACCGCCGCTGATCGCCGAGGTCCAGCAGCACCTGGGCGACGACCGGGTGCGCGCGGTCGCCTTCGACACCACCGACGGCCTGGCGCGCGGGACGACGGTCACCGACACCGGCGGGCCGATCACGGTCCCGGTCGGCGAGGCCACCCTGGGCCGCATCTTCAACGTGCTCGGCGACACCATCGACGAGGGCGGCGACGTCGCCACCACCGATCGCTGGCCGATCCACCGCCACGCGCCCGCGTTCGACCAGCTCGACCCCACCGAGGAGATCTTCGAGACCGGCATCAAGGTCGTCGACCTGCTCGCGCCCTACGTGAAGGGCGGGAAGGTCGGCCTCTTCGGCGGCGCCGGCGTGGGCAAGACGGTGCTGATCCAGGAGCTCATCAACAACATCGCCCAGGAGCACGGCGGCCTGTCCGTGTTCGCGGGGGTGGGCGAGCGCACCCGCGAGGGCAACGACCTCTGGCTCGAGATGAAGGAGAGCGGCGTCATCGAGAAGACGGCGCTCGTCTACGGCCAGATGAACGAGCCCCCGGGCGCGCGCCTGCGGGTCGGCCTGAGCGGCCTCACGATGGCCGAGTACTTCCGCGACGAGGGCGGCCAGGACGTGCTGCTCTTCATCGACAACATCTTCCGCTTCGTGCAGGCGGGCTCCGAGGTCTCGGCGCTGCTCGGCCGCATGCCCTCCGCCGTGGGCTACCAGCCGACCCTGCAGTCGGAGATGGGCGACCTGCAGGAGCGCATCACCTCGACGCGCAACGGCTCGGTCACCTCGGTGCAGGCGATCTACGTGCCCGCCGACGACCTCACCGACCCGGCCCCCGCGGCGAGCTTCGCCCACCTCGACGCGACCACGGTGCTCGACCGGGCGATCTCGGAGAAGGGGATCTACCCGGCGGTGGACCCGCTCGGCTCGACCAGCCGGATCCTCTCCAAGGAGGGCGTCGGCGCCGAGCACTACGAGGTGGCCACGCAGGTGCAGGAGACCCTGCAGACCTACCGCGACCTCCAGGACATCATCGCGATCCTCGGCGTGGACGAGCTCACCGACGAGCAGAAGCTCGCCGTCGCCCGCGCCCGCCGCATCGAGCGCTTCCTCTCGCAGCCCTTCAACGTCGCCGAGGCCTTCACCGGGCGCCCCGGCAAGTACGTGCCGCTCTCCGAGACGGTGCGCGGCTTCAAGGAGATCGTCGAGGGCCGCCACGACGACCTGCCCGAGGAGGCCTTCTACATGGTCGGCGGCATCGACGAGGCGGTGGAGCGGGCCGCGGAGCTGCAGAACCGGTGAGCACCGCACCGGGCCAGGAGCGCAACCGCATCGGGGTCCGGCTCCTCACGCCCGAGGGGCCGGTCTTCGACGACCTCGCCTACATGGTCATCGCCCCGAGCGTGGAGGGCGAGGTCGGGATCCTGCCGCGCCACACCCCCTTCATCGCCTTCCTGCGGACCGGCGAGACGCGCATCAAGCTGCTCGACGACACCGAGCTCGTCTACGCCACCACCGAGGGCTACCTCTCGGTGGAGGAGGACCGCGTCCAGATCCTCGCCGAGCAGGCCGAGCTGGCCGACGAGATCGACCGCGAGCGGGCCCAGGCGGCGCTCGAGCAGGCCCAGGCGGCCCTCGCCGAGGCCGGCGACGACGAGGTCGCCAGGGTCGCCGCCGAGGCCGCCGTCCGGCGCGCCGAGAACCGCCTGAGGGTGTCCGACCGCTGACCCGCGGCGGGGCGGAACTCACGTTTTTCTAACGATCCATCTCCCCCGAAGCGGGGACGCCCGTCGTTGACATGGCAGGCTCGCCGCGTAGTCTGCCGCAGTCGCTTCCCGGTCCCCCCGGGGCGCGGCCACAACCTGATGGAGACCAGCGGCGCCGTGCCCAGCGCCGGACTCGACTCCAGGAGAGCGACCATCCCTCCTCTCAAGACGACCGTCCCGGCGCTCGGGCTGATCGCCGTCGGCCTCTGCGCCGGATCGGCCCTGGTCATGGCCCAGCAGGAGACCGCGCGCACGACGGCGACGAGGTCCCTCGTCGCCGCCTACAGCTTCAGCGACCCTGCCGCCACGGGCATGCGCTTCGCCGACCGCTCCGGCCACAGGGGCATGGCGGTGGGGCGCAACGTGCGCCGCGCCGAGGGCAGGTTCGGCCGCGGGCTCGCCTTCAACGGCAAGAGCTCGTCGCTGACCGTCGCCGGCCGCCCGGTGCTCGACCTCGACGAGGCCATGACGCTCTCGGCCTGGGTCAAGCCGCAGTCGGCGAAGGGCACGCGGACGATCGTCGCCCGCCTCGGCCGCGGCGGCGCGAGCTACGCCGTGCACGCCGCGACCGCCAGGGGCGGCCCCGGCGGCGAGGCGCGCCTGCAGCGCGGGACCGGGCGGGTGTCCGTGCCCGACGACCTGCCGCTCGGCCGCTGGACCCACGTCGCCCTCACCTACGACGGCTCGCGGATGCGCCTCTACCAGAACGCCGACGAGGTCAGCTCGGTCCCCGTCGAGGGCAGCATCAAGGACGCGAACGGCCCGCTGCGCATCGGCGGGCGCGTGCCCGGCGGCGGCTGGTTCAAGGGCGTCCTCGACGAGGTGCGCGTCTACAACCGCGCCCTCAGCGCGGCGGAGATCCGCCGCGGCATGCGCCCCTCCCCGGCCAGGCCGGCACCGGCGGCCGCGCCGCCGCCGGCGCCCGCTGCGCCGGGGCCCTCGGCGTCCGGCGTCCCGGCGCCCGCCGGCGACCTGCCGGGCTGGCGCCAGATCTTCCTCGAGGACTTCACCCAGAACGTCGCGAGCTTCGGCACCTGCAGCACCTATGACCAGGGGCGCACCTGCTCGAGCCTGCCCGAGCCGCTCCGCTCCAAGTGGTGGGCCTACCCCTCGAGCTACCAGGACACCCGCGAGAAGAACAACGGCGACGGCGGCCACTACGAGCCGCGCAACATGTCGATCTCCAACGGCATGCTCCAGTGGCCGATGCGCCGCGTGAACGGCGAGACCGAGGGCGCGGCGCCCGCACCGAAGATCGGCCCGCGGGCCTACGGCCGCTACGCGGTTCGCTTCAGGATGGAGTCGGCCCCGGGCTTCAAGGTGGCCTGGCTGTTCTGGCGCGCGTCCGGCAGCTGGGGCGAGATCGACTTCCCCGAGGGCGAGCTCGACGGCGGCATCTGCGCCTTCAACCACGGCTCGAGCGGCGGCAACGCCTTCGCGCGCTGCAGCAACACGCCGATGGCGGGCGTCTGGCACACGGCGGTCATCGAGTGGACGCCGGGGCGGATCACCTTCCTCCTCGACGACCAGCAGTTCGGGACCACCACCTCCGAGGTGCCGAGCTTCCCCATGAACTGGATCCTCCAGTCGGAGACCTCGCTCGACGGCCCTCCGCCGAACGGGACCAGCGCGAACATCTACGTTCAACTGGGTCGCCGCCTGGGCCCCGGCCTGACGGGACGTCCGGGCCCCCCGTGCGGGGGGGCCGGGCGTCGTTGACAACTCGGGGCGCGATCGGCGCACCGTGTCGATGAACCCGCGCGGCGCCGGTGCCGCCCGTCGTCCCCTGGGAGGCATCGATCCCGCTCGCTGAAGAGGTCCCTGCTCGCGCTCGGCGCCGTGGTCGTGGTCGCGGCCGTCTCGATCGTGCTCATCGCCAGCCGGGACGACTCGTCGTCGAGCGCTGACGACTCCCCGCCGGCGACCTCGGCGGCCCCGGCCGCCACCGCGCCGGCGCCGGCCCCGGCGGCCGGCGCCGCGCGGTCGCCGTCCGGCGTGAAGGCGCCCGAGGGCGACCTACCGGGCTGGCGGCAGGTCTTCATCGACGACTTCACGGAGGACGTCAACAGCTGGGGCGAGTGCGGCTCCTTCGAGGAGCACACCTGCCCGGACCTGCCCGAGCCCTACCGGTCGCGGTGGTGGGCATACCCGAGCACGCACCAGGACACCCGCGAGAAGCTGGAGGGGGACGGCGGCTACTACCAGCCTTCCGACCTGTCGATGTCGGACGGCATGCTCCGCATCCGGCTCAGCCGGCGAGGACGGCACGACCCGGTCCGCCGCGCCCTACCCGAGGATGGACTCGCTCCTCTACGGCCGCTACGCGGTGCGCTTCAAGGTCGAGGACCCGGCGCCCGGCTTCAAGATCGCCTGGCTGCTGTGGCGCACCATCAGCGAGTGGGGTGAGATCGACTTCCCCGAGGCCGACCTGGACCCCGAGATCCACGCCTTCATGCACAAGGAGGACGGCGGGCAGGACGACTTCGCCTCCGACGTGGCGCTGGCCGGGACCGGGTGGCACACGAGCGTGATCGAGTGGACGCCGGGCGAGGTTCGGTTCTTCCTGGACGGCCAGCTGGTCGGCACCTCGACCGAGAGCGTGCCCACGACCGCCATGGGCTGGATCCTCCAGTCGGAGACGTCGCTCTCGGGCGAGCTGCCCCAGGACGGCGCCCGGGCGGCCATCGACATCGACTGGGTCGCGGCCTGGGAGCGCGCCTGACCTCAGCTAGGCGGGGCCGGCGGGCTCCTCGCGCCGCGGCACCAGCCTGAACACGTAGGCGTCGCCGTCGCGGAAGGCGAGCTCGAAGTCGGGCGAGGCCAGCATGACCTCGATCAGCCGCTCCGCCGAGCCCGGGGGCACGAGCTTGTAGAGGGCGGCGTAGTTCTCCTGGCTCGGGCTGATGACGAAGTAGCGCTCCGGCGCGTCGTGCTCGAGCAGCAGCTGGCGGATGCGCACCGCGTTAACCGGCCCGAACATCCTGTGCTGGAACTCCGGCAGCGATGTGAGGGCGGGCTTCGGGTCCGGGAAGATGCGCTTGGCCGCGTAGTTGGACGTCATCGACAGCGGGAAGTTCGACGCCATGTAGGCGCGGAACGAGCCGGCCGGCGCGCGCTCCTCGAACCAGGCCGAGGCGGCCACGTCGCTGCGCTGCACGTAGCTCCGCATCTCCGTGCCGAAGTACGCGAGCAGCATCAGGCACCCGACCAGGCTGGAGACGCCGATCAGGCGCCAGGTCTCGGTGGCGCGCCGCCGCGAGGGGCCCCCCCGCGGGGCGCAGATCTCCGCGGTCAGCACGGCGAGCCAGGGAAGGGCGAAGAGCGAGGCCCGCAGGATCCCCTCGCCGCCGTACGACTGCAGCCAGACGACGATCATCGGGGTGACCGCGAGCGCGATGGGCACCGGGTCGAGGTAGCGCCGGTGCTCGAACCGGGCGGCGCGCGTCTGCTGTATCAGGCGCAGGACGCCGAAGGCGGCGAGCACGAACACGCCGAAGAGCAGGATCCGGGGGGCCCAGAAGACGAGCTGCACCCCGGGCAGGCCTGACGAGAGGTCCGTCGACGCGATTGCCCGCCGATGCCCCCGGGTTGATGTCGAAGAGGCTGAAGTGGGCGCCGACGAAGTTCCACGCCAGGGCGATCCACCAGACCTCGACGGCGAGCATGGCCGCCGGGATCCAGAAGGGCAGGCGCGCCCCCACCAGCGCGATGGCCGCCACCTGCGAGGTGACGAGCAGCGGTGAGAGCTGGTGGCTGAACACGACCGCGAGGTAGATGATCGCGCCGACAGCCAAGGCAACCCGGGGCGACAGGGGCGCCTCGCGCGAGGAGAGCAGGGCGCTGCGCCGGATGGAGGCGAGGCCGCCGAGCACCGGGCCGCGGCGGCGGTTGAGCCAGCGGTCGAAGCGCCGCCGGCCGTCGCGCTCGGGCGCGCACCTCAGAGCGAGGGCGATGACCGCGAGCGACAGCACGAAGGCCAGCGCCTGAGGGGCGAAGTAGTTCTGGCCGATCCAGTCGACGACCACGTAGAGCCAGACCGCCGACCAGCGGACCCGCTCGCTGATGTTGAGCCCGCGCAGGGCGAACAGCAGCACGGCCGCCGTCCCCAGGGTGAAGAAGACCTGCGCCCAGGCGGCGAAGGTGATCGGCTGCACGCCGGCCGCCTCGCTCAGCCACGCGGCGAAGGCGAAGAAGCCGGGCCAGTTGTTGTAGACGTCGAGCGAGCGGTCAACCGAGCCGGTGTTGATGATGGCCTCGGTGACGCCCAGGTGCTTGAAGGTCCACGTGTACCGCGGGACGTCGTAGAGCACCGCGGTGGTGCCGTGCAGCAGGACGACCATGCCGGCGACATAGGCGCCGTAGAGCCCCGGGGATCTTGGGGGTGCTCCAGATGGCGAACGCGAAGCCCACCACCAGCAGCATCAGGGCGACGTACCAGCCGCTGCCGAGGGCGGACAGGAGCCCGAAGCCGTCCATGTGGGCCAGGTCGGTCTGGTCGATGCCGGCGGCCCAGAAGATCGCCGCCCCGAGGAGGATGAGGAACTGCGTCGAGGGCCGGCGCAGCGCACGGGCGAGCATGCTGCGCGAGCGCCGCGTGTCCGGGCCGGGGTCGCCGAACGCCTCGCCCAGCGAGCGCGGGACGAAGCCCCGCGTGCGGAGCGCGATCAGGATCGCCGGGATGCAGAGGCCCGCCACCGCGTAGGCGGCGGCGACCGGCTCCCAGGTCGCCCAGAGCATCACCTGGGAGAGGACCGTGCTGATGCCGAGGCTCGTGGCGAGCACGAGGCCGAGCGACAGGCCATCGCCGCGCGCCCCGACGTAGGGCAGCAGGGCGGCGCCCGGCGCCAGGCTGAACATGAGCACCAGCGAGAGCGTGGACCACCCGCTGCCGACGCCCAGCGCCATCATGCCGACGCTCGTCAGCGACGCGGCGAGGGCGATCAGGAGGATCAGCTGGCCGCCGGCCGTCATCCTCGGCCGCCCGCCGCGCTCGGGCGGCGGCTCGGGGGCCTCGGCCTCGACGGGCTCGACCTCCCGCTCGACGGCCGCGGCGACCGGCGACTCGGTCACGAGGGGCATCGTCACGGGGCCGGCCCCGGCGCCGGCGGCGGCGGGCTCGGTGCGCGGTGCCCGCCCGCAGCCCGAACGCGACCTCGCCGTCCTCGTGGCCGAAGACGAAGCGCAGCAGGCCGGGCGCGATGGCCATGGCGACGATGGCGTTGGAGATCAGCCAGGCGAAGCCGGCGCCCACCAGCCCGTACTCGGGGGTCAGGACCAGGGTCAGCCCGATGAGGAGGATGAAGTTGCACAGGTCCGCCAGCAGCAGCGACCGGCCCCTCCCGCGCGAGCGCGAGACGTACTGGAAGATGAGGATGAAGGTGCGGAAGATGACCGTGAGCCCGAAGAGGCGCAGCAGCGGCGTCCCCTCCTGCACGTAGTCCTCGCCGAAGGGCGACAGGATCACCGGCGCCCCGACGATGAGGATCAGCGAGCACGGCACCATCAGCATCAGCGCGCGCTGGAGCACGACCTTCGCGAGCCCGCGCAGCCGCTCCTGGTTGAAGGCGCTCTCCACCGTCAGCGACATGCCGGCGTTGGCCACCAGGGCCTCGAGCGCCAGGGTGATGGTGAGGGCGATGTAGTAGTAGGCGTTGCCCGTCCCGCCGACGATCGAGAGCACGATCAGGGGCAGGATCGCCACGGCGCCCATGAAGAGGGCGCTGGCGAAGAAGTCCTGGGCGAGGAACCGGCGTCAGGTCCCGCCGGTGGATGTCCTCCAGCCGTGCTGCGCGCTCGGGGTGGGCCCGCCGGTGGGCGGGGATGACCTTCCCGAAGATCAGCGCGTTCACCGGGATCAGCAGCAGCAGCATCGGGCCGAGCCAGCTCAGGAAGACGCCGTTGACCACGCCGATGGCCAGGAACAGCGGCAGGCTGACCAGCTTGAGGATGCCGAAGACCGTGTTCTCGATCGGGACCCACGGCGCGTGCCGCAGCCCCGTGAGGGCCCCGTCCTGGAGGGCGAAGACGCCCCAGAGCGACGTGCCGACGATGAAGCTGATGGCCACCGCGGGATCGCCGAGGAGCCCGAGCTCCTCGTCGAGGTTGGGCACGACGAACACGAAGCCCGTCGACAGGATGAGGGCCAGCCCGGTGCTGAGCGCGTAGAGCTTGCGCAGGGCCTTGGCCGGGTCGGCGACCAGCGGCATGAAGCGCGGGATCGCGTTGCCCAGGTTGAGCTGGCAGATGGTCGACAGCGTCACCATCGCCGCCACCATCGCGCTGTCGCGGCCCACGGTCTCGCTGGGGTACATGCGGGCGGCGACGATCCAGAACACCAGCCCGAGCCCCGAGCTCATGATGGAGTTCACCATCAGGCTGTAGGCGTTGCGGAAGAGCGGCTCCGACAGGTGGGCCCGGGTGCGGCTCACCAGCCGCGAGGCGAGTGCCTCGCTCATGGGATCAGCGCGGCATCGGGCACGGGAGCGCGCTCCCGCGGCGATGCCCGCCGGCCTCCCTGCCGGCGCATTTCACGTAGATCGGCACGACCCAAGATGTTGACGCCGAAGCGCCTCGCGCACAGCTAGCCCTAGGTACAGTGGCCGGTTTCGCCGGCCACCCCCGCCCGGCGGCTCAGGGCTCCCGAACGTCCAGGAGCCCCGCTCCGCGCAGGCGATCGACCATGGGAAGGAGGTCGATCGCGGCCACGCCGATCGCGTCGCTGATCTCGATCAGGTCGCTCTCGCCGTCGGCGTATGCGAGCAGGTTCACCAGGTTCCAGGCCGTGTCGGCGGAGTGCTTCTGGCTGAGCTGGGGGTAGAGGCCGCGCTTGCCGAGCTGGGGCTCGCCGACGGTCGTCGTGCGGTAGCGCCGGTTGCCCTCGATGACGGTGATGATGTCCCGGAGCGCCTCGAACGCCCCCTGGAGCCCGGCCGGCGTCACCAGGCGCGCGTCGTCGGCCGAGGTGTGGTACTCGGGGTACTCACGGTACTTGCTCCGCATGACGCTGCAGACCGGGAGGTCGGCCCCGGGGCTGCAGTACTGGCGCTCGTCGCTGCCGCGGCTGAGATACGAGTAGCGGATGAAGTCGGGGTGGGCGAAGCCGAGCACGTTGAGCGCGGCGCGGTCGGCGAGGGTGCCCCCGCGCCGGGACGGCAGGTAGGAGTAGACGCGATCGTCGCCGACGCAGGTGATGACGAAGCCCGCGACGAGGTTCCCGCGCAGGTGCTCGAGGTGGCGGTCGAGGTAGGCGACCGAGCCGATCGTCTCGGGCACGATCGCGACCCGGTACGTGTAGCGCCGCGGCGCCGACATCAGCCAGCGGGCGAGGTAGGTGGTCACGATGGGCCCGGAGAGCTCGTTGTTCGCCATCGAGGGGTGGCAGGCGTAGGTTGACAGGAGCACCTCCTCCTTCGACTCGCCCGGGATGACCAGGTCCGCGTAGGTCAGCGATCCCTGCACCAGTTCGCTGTCGATGAAGGCCCGGTAGGTGCCCGGCTCCAGGCGGACGCGCTCGTTGTGGGGCAGGCAGAAGCCCCAGCGCTCGGCGTAGTAGGACGTGACGTAGGGGATCGCGTCGGGCATGTCCTCCTGCGAGTACAGGTGCGGCTGGAGCTCCTCCAGCGACATGCGCGCGTCGACCGGGGTCGAGTAGCCGACCACGTGCAGGTTGTTGCGGCTGAACTCGGCGATCCTCCGGCCGTCGGGGGCCTCGATGTAGGCGTCGCGCATGACCCACTCGCGCGGCACCTCCCAGTCGCCGACCATGGTCCCGGTCGGGATCTCGTGGACGGTGATCGGCATGAGCTCGCCCAGCCGGGCGAGCGTCCGGCGCACGCCGTCGCCCATGAGGCTGCGGTTGATCGGGAAGAGCTCCACGAGGAGGTCGTGCATGGCCTGCCCCACGTCCTCGGGAACGGCCTCGTTCGTTTTCTCGCGCGGCGCACGCCCGTTGCTGCATCGCTCATCGTCGCTCCTCGTCGGGTCGAGCCGTCTCCGGAGTCCGATCCGGCGCCGGCTACCGCGATGGTAAGCGACACGCGCCCGGCTGCGGCACCCCTCGCTCGCCCGTTCCCGCGGCCCCCCGCGGGTGCAGGTGACACACCCCAATCGGTGAGTTCTGCCGGATCAGGGGTGGTTGTAGGTTGATTCGCGCCCGTCGCGGCCGATAGTCGCTGGGATGGGGATCGCGGCCGCTTCCGCGCCGCTCCGCAGAGGTCACTGACGACATGGGGAGAGCACTTCGATGACGCGGAACATGCCGGTCCTCGGCCTCGTGCCGGCTCGGGCCGGCAGCAAGGGGATCGTCGGCAAGAACATGCGCCTGATCGACGGCGACCCGATGATCGCCCACACGCTCAAGGCCGCACGCGAGTCCGGCGTGATCGACCGGCTCGTCGTCTCCACGGAGGGCAACGAGATCGCCCAGTGGTGCAAGCTGCACGGCTACGAGGTGATCGACCGGCCCGACGAGCTGTCGACCGACGAGATCACGATCGCCCAGGTCACCCGCCACGTGATCGACGAGCTGGAGTGGGAGGGCATCGTCGTCGCGCTGCTCCCGACCTCGCCCCTGCGCGGCCCGGAGGCGATCCGGCGCGCCGTGGAGCGGGCCCAGGCCGAGGAGATCGACTCGCTCGCCTCCGTCGTCCGCGAGCCCAAGCTCTTCTGGTACGACGAGTCGGAGGGCCTCGACAACCCCAGGCCCCTCTACGCCGCGCGCGTCAACCGCCAGTACGGCAAGCACGGGGTGCTGCGCGAGACCGGCGCCATCCTGCTGGTCACCACCGAGGCCCTGCGCAGCGGCGGGGAGATGGTCGGCGAGCGCCACCGCCTCTTCGAGCTGGACCACGACGAGGGGCTCGACATCGACGCCTACGACGACCTCGTCGTGGCCCGCCGCATCAGCGAGCAGGGCCGGATCATCTTCCGGATCTCCGCCAACTGGGAGGTCGGATCCGGCCACCTCTGGAGCTGCCTGGCCCTCGCCGAGGAGCTCACCGAGCACGACTGCGCCTTCCTGCTCTACAGGTGCGACCCCTTCGTCACCGAGATGCTCGACGCGCGCGGCTACGAGTGGATGGCCCAGGGGGACGACCTGCGGAGCGACCTGGACACGATGAACAGAACGGCTCGTCCCGCAACCTCCTGGTGAACGACATGCTCGACACCACGGAGGAGGACGTCCTGATCGCGAGGACGCTCGGCTACAAGGTCGTCAACGTCGACGACCTCGGCCCCGGCGCCCGCTTCGCCGACTGGGTGGTCAACCCGCTCTACCCGGGCAACTTCGCCGACGCGAGCCACATCTCGAGCGGCTCCAAGTGGAACCAGACCGCCCGCGACTTCCACAACCTGCCGCCCCGGGTGATCCGGCGCGAGCCCGAGCGGGTCCTGGTGCTCTTCGGGGGCACCGACCCCTCGCACTTCTCGGGCCGCTTCGCCACCGCCCTCCACGAGGCCGACCTGGGCGTCGAGATCCGGGTGATCATGGGCCCGGGGGCCGAGGAGCAGGAGTTCCCGCCCGAGATCGTCCCGGCCCGCAGGGTGCCGAGCATGGCGGCCGAGATGCTTGCCGCCGACCTCGCGATCACGTCCGCGGGCCGCACGGTCTACGAGTGCGCGATGACCGGCACGCCCGTCATCGCCCTCGCGGCCAACGCCCTCGAGGCGACGCACGCCCACCTCGGGCCGGAGACGGGGGTCGTCTACCTCGGCCTCGGGTCCTTCGTCGACGGCGAGCAGCTCGTGCCCGTCGTGCGGCGCATGCTCGCCGACTACAAGCTGCGCTCGGATCTCAGCATCCGGCTGCGGAAGTCCATCGACTCCCTCGGCGCGCAGCGCATCGCACACCAAATCCGCGGATTGATGAGAGGTCTTTCATGAGTGATTCACCCGAGGTCCGGGTGGCCGGAGCCGAGCCGATCGTCGCCGGTGCGTGCCGGGTCATCGCCGAGGCCGGCGCCAACCACAACAACTCCGTGGACCGGGCGATCGAGATGGCGCAGAAGGCCGCCGACGCCGGCGCCTGGGGCTGCAAGTACCAGCTCTACAAGGCGGGCTGCCTACGGTGAAGGACTCGCCCAAGTACTGGACCGACGCCATCGGCACCAAGACCCAGCACGAGGCCTTCGAGCTCTCGGACCGGATGGACTACGGCGACTACGCCGAGGTCGCGGCGGCCTGCCGCGAGATGGGGATCGTCTTCTTCGCGACCCCGTTCGACCTCGACGCCGTCGAGGCCCTGGAGAAGATGGACGTGCCCGCGCACAAGATCGCGAGCGCCGACATCACCCACAAGCGGCTGCTCGAGGCCGTCGCCGAGACCAACAAGCCCGTCTTCCTGGCGACCGGCGCGTCCACCCTCGACGAGGTCAAGCGCGCGGTCGACTGGATGGGCCTGGGGCCGGACAAGCTCGTGCTGCTCGCCTGCACGCTGACGTACCCGACGCCCGACCCGGACGGCCACTTCGCGCGCATCGAGACCTACAAGCGCGAGATGGACCCGTACCTGATCGGCATGTCCGACCACACCATCGGGTCGGCCGGCGCGTGGATGACGGCCGCTCTCGGCGGCGTCTGCATCGAGAAGCACTACACCATCGACCCCGACCTCCCGGACGTCCCCGACCACAAGCTCAGCGTCACGCCGCCCGAGCTGGCCGAGATGGTCCAGGCCTGCAACCGGGCCGCCGTCCTGCGCGGCGACCCGTGGATCGGCGTCCGCGACTCCGAGCAGCCGGCGCGCCAGCTCGCCCGCCGCTCGATCGTGCTCGAGCGCGACGTGGTCGCCGGCCAGCCGCTCACGCTGGACGACCTGGGCTTCAAGCGGCCCGGCACCGGCATGGCGCCGTTCGACTACGACCGCGTCATCGGCCGCGCCCTGAAGGACGCCTCGCCGGCCGGCACGGTGCTCACCGAGGAGGCGCTGGTCTAGCTCCGCCGCGGCGCCCGGGCCGGCCGCGTGTGCGGCCGGCCCGGCGCCTGTGTGGTTGCCCTTTCCTGGCCCGCGCCGTCGATCGGCACCGCTGCGGGCGAGCGGCAAGAAGTGACGCCTGGGGTCGAACGGCTGCCCCTCGCGCGCCTACGCCGGCGGCGCCGGCCGGGGCTTTATGAGCGTCGGTCCCAGCGGCGGGAAGGCCGGCCCGCCGAGGGACAGGTTCATCACGGTCCAGGAGAGCCACATTCCGAGGCCCGCGAACACGAACACGATGTACCCGGCGACCTTCAGCAGGTCGGTGTCCACCGGGGTCATGAGGTACGCGGCGGCCACGAAGCAGAGCGCCGCGACCACCAGCGCGAAGATGAGCGGGTAGACGGCCGGCAGCCGCAGCGCCGCCAGCGTCAGGAAGAGGAAGAAGGACGCGAAGGCGATCGCGAAGGTCGCGACCGTGCGCTGGATGTCCTCCGGCGGGATCGCGAACCACCCGTGGATCAGCGCCAACACGAGCACGCCGTATCCGAGCCAGAATCCGCCGAACGTTCCGGCGAAGCAGGCGACGAACGACTGTCCGGCCGCGGCGGCCCAGATGGTTGAAACGACGAGGAAGACTCCGGTGCAGGCCAGGATGATGGCCAGCGGCGCGCCGACGGAGGCCTGGCCCACGTAGTGGACGAGCTGGAAGGCGAGGGCGATCGAGCCGATCGTGAAGACCGGCGCGGCCACCAATTGCGGGTCGCCTCGTTCCATTGTCCCTCCTTGCTCGGGGGTCGGAATCGGGGCCCCGGCGCCGTCCGCCGGGGCCCGTGGGAGGCCGGGCTAGACGCCGGGCGGCTTGGGGAAGCGGTGGCGCATCGTGTACTCGAAGGGCGTGGCGAACATGAGGTCGCCGATGTCCTCCGCGGTGCGCTCGATGGTCTGGGTCCAGATCGTCTCGGCGCCGGGGATCACCAGGTCGAAGCTGAAGCTCATCAGGCCCAGCAGCTCCTTGACCGGCACCAGCGCGCCCACGTTGTCCCAGGGGGTCGCCTGGAGGATCCAGCTGCGGATCGCGCCGGCGGAGGCGGTGCGGATCGACTCCGGCTTGAGCTGGAAGCGGTGCTGGCCGGCGGTCTCGGGCCGGCCCATGCCCTCCGCGAGCGCGGGCGTCACCTCGGACGGGATGTAGGTCAGGTCCCACTTCGTGGTGGTCAGGCTCGGGTCGGTCACGAGCCGCAGGTTCATGCGCCCGTACGCCGGGTCGCCGTAGAACGCCGGCTTGGCGGGCAGCTCGGCGTCGTCGTACTTCCCGGTGGCCGTGTGCACGAGGTAGCCGCGCCGCTCCATCGTGAAGTTGAAGTAGTCGTTGCCGAAGCCGCCGTAGCCGTCGTCCTCCTTGCCGCCGTGCTCGAGGGTGACGATGTAGGCGATCTTCTTCGGGAAGCCGAAGGGCTCGCGGCCGGCCGCCACGCCGATCGCGGCGGTGAGCCACATGTACGGGTAGTAGCCGCCGTAGTAGGTGCGGCCGTCGCCCCCCTTGTGGCTGGCGGCGATCGTCACCCCGACCTCGCCGTAGGGGCCGACGCCGGTGTGGAGGTGGTCGACGTACCAGAACTCCACGACGTCGTCCTCGAGCTCGAGGCACTTGGGGAGGATGCCCCGCAGGTCGGCCTCGTCGGCCCGGTAGAAGAACGCGGACCAGCGCGAGTTGGTGTACGTCAGCGGGACGATGTCGTAGTCGTAGAGCGGGTCGGCGACCGCCTGGGAGATGATGTCGCGGGGGTCGCGGTCGAGCGGCAGCGGGGGGGCGTCGCCCGACTCGATCCACGGGGTGCTCCTGACCGTCAGCTCAGCCATCCGGATGCCTCTCTCGCGGGGATGTCCACCGCCGGTCCGCGTGAGGGCCGGACCCCCGATTGGGTTATCGTGGGCGTCCGGGCGAGTCGGCGGTCCTTCGCCGGTCACGCTATGTCCGGCCTCGTTAGAGCCCGGACGGCCGCGCGTCGGCCCCGGCGTCGCCGCCATCAGAGGGTCGTTAGGGAATGCGGCCGACCGAGTAGATGAGCTCCCGCAGGATGATCGTGGCGAAGCTGCGACCGCCGCCGCTCGCGGCCGTCCTCATCCCGCGGCCGCGCGTGGAGGAGGCGATGGCCGGCGCGGCCGCGAGCCACGGCGTCGTGCTGGTGATCGCGGGAGCCGGGGCCGGCAAGACCACCGCGGCCGCGCGCTTCCTCGACGCCCGCCCCGGCCGGACGGCGTGGCTCTCGCTCGACCCCTCCGATACCGCGGCGGGCCGCTTCGTCAGCTACCTCGCGGCCGCCGTCGGGCGGGCCGAGCCGCGGCTCGAGACCATGGTCCAGGACTCGCTTGCCGACGGGCTGCTCACGGAGGACTGCGCGGGCCTGCTGGCCGAGCGCCTCGGCGCCGGCTGGACGATCGTGCTCGACGACCTCCATCACCTGGAGCCGGACGCCCCGGCGCTCGTCCCGCTGAGAGCCTTCCTCCGCTACCTGCCCGCCGACGCCCTGGCGGTGCTGGTCTCGCGGCGCATGCCGAGCGTCAACCTCTTCCACGGGCTCCTCACCGACCAGCTGAGCGGCGTCTTCGACGACGAGCTGGCCTTCAGCCTCGACGAGACCCAGGCGCTGCTGGAGGCCCGCGACGTGGACGTCGACCCGCGGGCGGTCCACGGGGCGACCGGCGGATGGGCCGCGGGGATCGTCTTCGAGGCCCTGCGCCGGCCGGGCGCCCCCTCGGCCTTCCCGACGACCGAGGGGCCCCTCTTCGGCTACCTCGGCGACGAGATCCTCCGCGAGCTCCCGCCCCGCCTGCGGCGGGCGCTGCTGCGCTCCGCCGTCCTCGACACGGTCACCGACGAGCGGCTCGCGCGGCTGCCCCGGGAGGATCCGCCCGTGGCGCTCGAGGAGCTCTCGCGGCTGCACCTGCCCGCCGCCGCCGAGCTCCAGGGCATGCGCTACCACCCGCAGTTCCGCGAGTTCCTCGAGTACCGCCTGCGGCGCGAGCTGCCCGGCGAGGTCCCCCTGCTGCTCGAGACCTACGGCCGCCTGCTGGCCGAGGAGGGCTTCCTGGAGGAGGCGGTCAACGTGCTGCTCCAGAGCGGCCGCCGCGATGAGGCCGAGGAGCTCGCCGTCAGCGCGGTCACGGCGCTGCGGCGGCGCGGCGACTGGTCCAAGGTGCTCGCTTGGAGCGAGGCGCTGGGGGAGGCCGCGCTGCGGCGCCGGCCGATCCTGCGCGAGGCCCAGGTGCGCTCCCTGCTCAACGCGCGCCGGCAGGAGGAGCTGGAGGACCTCGTCCACGAGATGCTCGCGACCGGGGAGGTCGGCGAGCTGGTCGAGTCGGCCCCGGACGTGGCGGCCTGGGCGGTCTGGGCGCTCCACGGCTCGGGCGAGTGGGCCAAGCTGATCCCGCTGCTGCCCCCCCGCGGGCGCTCCCGCGTGGCCGAGGTCATGCGCTACATGCTGGTCTCGTCGGTCGCCCGCGAGCCTCCCGAGGACCTGGCCGAGTCGGCGCTCACCCGCACCCACCCGCTCCACGTCGTGCTGCAGGAGGCGCTCTACTTCCAGGGCCGCCTGCGCGCGGCGAGCATGCTGGCCGACGTGGCGGCCGCGGCGGGCGGCCCGGTCACGGCCGCCGTCGCCCAGGTGCACAAGGTCAACGTCCTCCGCGCCCGCGGCGAGGCGGCGGCCGCCCGGCGGGTGCTGGAGACCGTCCCCGCCAGCATCAGGAGCTCGCGCTTCATCGAGTTCTGGCTCCACGCCGAGGCGGAGCTCTGCCTGGAGGAGGGCAGCGGCGAGCGGGCCCTGGAGCTGATCCGCGCGGCCCGCGAGGCCTCGGCCCGTCACGGGTGGCGCGTGGGCGACAAGGCGATCTTCGGGGCCGTCGAGGGGCGGATGCTGGTGCGGCTCGGCGCGGCCGAGCAGGCCGTGCCGGTGCTCTCGGCGGTGCGCGCGTGGTGCGCCGAGCGCGGGCTGGCCTCGTTCCGCGAGTGGGCGGAGGCCTGGCTCGGGGCGGCGATGCTGGTGCTCGACCGGCCGGCCGGCGAGGCCCGCGCCCTCCTCGCCCAGACCGTGGCGGGCATGCGGCGCGCCCGGCGCCACCTCGAGCTCCCGGCGGCGGCCGTCTTCCTCGCCGAGGCCGAGTGGCGGGCCGGCGACGCGGACGCCCACGACGCCGCCGCCGACACGGCCTACGCCGCCGCCGAGGAGTGCGGCACGCTCCACCCCCTCGCCGGCGCCCTGGAGCTGATGCCCGGCGTCCTGGCGCGCAGCCTGGACGCGGAGGCGCTCGACAGCGAGCGCCGCTGGCGCGCCCTGGTCCCGCGCTCGCCCGCGCGGGTGGCCGCCCTGGCGACCGAGCACGCGCGGCTGCGGGTGCGGACCCTCGGGCCCCCGGCGCTCGAGCTCGACGGGCGGCCGGTGGCGAACGTGCCCCTCAAAGCGGTGGAGGTGGCCGCGGAGATCGCGCGCGCGGGGCCGCCGGGCATCGCCCGCTCCCAGCTCGTGAGCAGCCTCTTCGAGGGCAGCCGCGACGGGCCCAACTACCTGCGCCAGCTCGTCTTCCGGCTCCGGAGGGCCCTCCCCGCCCAGCTCGAGCTGCGGTCGTCGGGGACCAAGCTCGCCTGGCGGCCGGCCGAGGCGGTCGCCTCCGACGACGCCCTCCTGGAGTCCCTGCACGGGCGGGTCCGCGTCGAGGTGGGCCAGGGGCTCACCGAGGCGCTCGAGCGCGCCCTGGAGCTCCTGGAGCGCGGCCAGTACATGGAGGGCCTCGACGACGAGAGCGTCCTCGAGCGCCGCAGGGTGCTCGACGGCCTGGCGATGGACGTCCGCCTGGAGTACGCGCGGGCGATGCGGGTCGAGGGGTCGCACGCCCGGGCCCTCGCCGCCCTGAGGGCCGCCATCGACGCCGACCCCTACCGCGAGGACGCCTGGCAGGAGCTGATGCGCGTCCAGGCCGGGCTCGCCGGCCCGACCGCGGTCGCGCGGGTGTTCCTCGAGTGCCGCCGGTCCCTGAGCGAGGTCGGCCTGGAGCCGTCCGGCGAGACGCGCGTGATGCTGGAGCGGCTGCGCGGATAACGCGCGCCGCCCGCCGCCTGCGCGGCGCGGTGCGGCCGTGTAACGGCGGCGTCATAGCGTGGGCCCGACCCGTCCGCGACACAGGCAGGCGCGACATGGCTCAGATGGCAGTGACCCAGATCCCCGGCGCGGACACCGGCGAGGTCCCGCCGCCGCCGGTCAAGCGCGACGAGAAGACGGCGTTCGTCCACGGCATCGCCGACCCGCTGTGGGACATCGACACGCTGCCGCTGACCTACACCAACTCCCGGTGGTCGGCGTTCTTCTACCGGGCCGAGGAGGCCCACCTGCGGCGCGTGCTGCCCGACTGCATGGACCTCGAGGACGACGTCGTCGAGTTCTGGTACGTCGACCACAACCACACGATGATCGGCCCGTACGGGGAGATGGGCGTCACGATCGCCGCCAGCCACAAGGGCGGCGACGGCCGGACCTACTACGGCGGCTACTACCCGTACATGTACCTGACCCAGGACGCCGGCATCGACGCGGGCCGGGTCCTCGGCTTCCCCAAGAAGGACGCCTTCATCCGCGTGCTCGAGCACGGCGGGGCGCCCGACGACGGCTACGGCGTCTACGACACCAAGGTCTACCAGTTCGACTACTTCTCGTTCCTCATGATCCGCCAGGGCTACGTCATCCACTCGGCGACCGGGGCCTACGACGACGCCGAGCTGGGGGCCAAGCCCGCCTTCTACGGCAACACGGACTACGGGCGCCTCAACATGAAGGTGGTGACGGCGCCGGACGTCTCCGAGTCGCGCTGGGAGCTCGTCTACCTGCCGTCCATGGTCACCAAGGACCTGGCGACCGCCATCGGGCGGCCCGACACCGAGGGCTCGCACCGCTTCCAGGTGAAGCCCGAGTCGATCCGCACCGCCAGCCGCAAGAGCATCAACTGGTTCATGCAGGCCACGCCCTACGACAACCTCGGGCACGAGCTCCCGCCCAAGGAGCTGATCGGCCTCATGACCTTCAGCTTCGACCTGATCATCCCGGCGGGCGAGGTGCTCTGGACGGAGACCTACACCCGGGAGCGTGGGGGGGCGGCAGGGGGGGACGCGACCTGGGCGGGGGCGGCCAAGCCCTACCGGTACGGCCTCCGGCACCGCTTCCCGAAGCCGGTCGGCCTGGCCGCCTAGCGGCCTGGCCGAGCGGGAGGCCGCGGGCGGGCCCGGAAGGCGCCGGATCAGACCGGACGGGCCCGCCCGGGCGCTCCCGCTCGGGGGCGGTCGCGAGGGCGGTGATCGCGTCGGCGGTCCGCGGGTCGCCTCGCCGATTTGCGAGGTAGTCGTCGCGGAGGGCGTCGAGCGGCGGAAGTCCACGCCCGGCACGCGCAGGCCCTCGAGCCGGTCAAGCTCGGCGTAGGTGACCTCCTCGCCCTCGCCACCACGGCCGTCCGGGTCGCCGAAGCGCTCCAGCGCCGCCGCGAGCCGGGGCGGGCGGGGGAGGGCGGGACGCAGGAGCCGCCGCGGGCGGGCTGCTGGTCGAGGACACGGGCCGGGGCAGGCTATCCCACGCGCAACGGGCGCGACAAGGCGCGCCGCATCAGCGATGTTCGGTGACCCTCATGCCTCGGCCCCACCTGGCGAAGGCGAGGCGCGGGCCCCTGATATCGTCGTGGAGATGAGCTCTCCGCGCCGCGCCGTCGCGCCGGGTCAGGCCGCCGGCTCTGACGCGCGCGAGCGGATCCTCGAGGCGGCCTACGAGCTCTTCTCGCGCCACGGGATCCGCGCGGTGGGCATCGACGCCATCGTCGAGCGCTCCGGCGTGGCCCGCATGACGCTCTACCGCCACTTCGCCTCGAAGGACGCCCTCGTCCTGGCCTTCCTCGAGCGCCGCGAGCAGCGCTGGACGAGGGAGTGGCTGCAGGCCGAGGTCGAGCGGCGCGCGGAAGATCCGGGCGAGCGCCTGCTGGCGATCTTCGACGTCTTCGACGAGTGGTTCCAGCGCCCCGACTTCGAGGGCTGCTCGTTCGTCAACGTGCTCCTCGAGATCTCCGACCCGGCGAGCGAGCTCAACCGCGCCAGCGCCGAGCACCTCGCCCACATCCGCGCCTTCGTCCAGGACCTCGCCGCCCGGGCGGGCGTCGCCGACCCGGACGACTTCGCCCGGCAGTGGCACATCCTCATGAAGGGCTCGATCGTCTCGGCCGGCGAGGGCGACCGCGGGGCCGCCCGGCGTGCCCAGGAGGTGGGCTCCGTGCTGCTCGAGCGGAAGGCCTCGGCCGCCGCCTGACGCCGGTCGCGGCGGCCGGCGCCGCTCAGAAGTCCCCGGCGCCCCTGCGGAGGGGGACGAGGGCGTCGTGGATGCGCCGCAGCTCGTCGGGGGCGAGGCCCTCGACGCCGAAGCCGACCGCGGCCAGGGCCCGGGCGGCGACCGGGACGACGCGGCGCCCCTCGGGGGTGAGCTCGGCGAGGACCGTCCGCCGGTCGCCGTCGGAGGAGGCGCGCCGGACCAGGCCGTCGCGCTCGAGGCGGTTCACCGTGTTGGTGACGCTGGTCGGGTGGACCTGGAGCCGGGCGCCGATCTTGCCCATCGGGAGGGCGCCGCGGCGGGAGAACGAGAGCAGGGCGAGCGCCTCGAAGCGGGAGAAGGTGAGGCCGAAGGGCGCCAGCGCGGCGTCGGCCCGGGCGAGGACGATCTGCTGGGCCCGGACGATCGAGATCGCCGCCACCATGGCCTCGGGCCGGCCCCAGTCGACCTCCTCCCAGTTGCGGCGGGCCTCGGCCACCAGGTCGAAGTCGGGCGGCATCGCGCCATGCTACGACGTGATGTAGCTTTGACATCCAACTATTGAACGTCCAGTGGATGGAGGGCTGCCGTGTCGGAGGGCCAGAGCCGCGAGGAGGCCCGGCGCGACTGGGAGGAGGCCTACGGCGCCGCCCCGCTCCGCGAGGGGCCCTTCGAGACGATGTCGGGCGTGCCGGTCGACCCCGTCTACGGCGACCCGCCCTACCCGGGCGTGTACCCCTACACCCGCGGGGTGTACCCGTCGATGTACCGCTCGCGCCTCTGGACGATGCGGATGTTCGCCGGCTTCGGCACGGCCGACGACACGAACCGCCGCTTCAAGGAGCTGCTGAGGGCGGGCGGCACCGGCCTGTCGACCGCCTTCGACATGCCCACCCTGATGGGCCGCGACTCGGACGACCGGCTCGCGCGCGGCGAGGTCGGCCGGGCCGGCGTCGCCGTCGACAGCCTCGTGGACATGGAGGACCTCTTCGACGGCATCGACCAGGGCGCGGTCTCGACCTCGATGACCATCAACGGCCCGGCGGCGATCGTCTTCGCCATGTACATCGCGGCCGCCGAGAAGCGGGGCGTCCCGCGCGCGGACCTGGCCGGCACGATCCAGAACGACATCCTCAAGGAGTACCAGGCGCAGAAGGAGTACATCTTCCCGCCGCGCCCGTCCGTCCGGCTGATCACGGACATGATCGCCTTCACGACGGCCGAGATGCCGCGCTGGCACCCGGTCTCGATCTCCGGCTACCACATCCGCGAGGCCGGCTGCACGGCGGCCCAGGAGCTGGCCTTCACCCTGGCCAACGGGTTCGCCTACGTGGAGGCGGCGATGGCCGCGGGCCTCGACGTCGACGCCTTCGCCCGCCGCCTGAGCTTCTTCTTCAACTGCCACATCGACTTCTTCGAGGAGATCGGCAAGCTGCGCGCCGCCCGGCGCATCTGGGCGCGCTGGATGCGCGAGCGGTACGGGGCGACCGACGAGCGGAGCCTGCTCTGCCGCTTCCACACCCAGACCGCGGGCGTCTCCCTGACGGCGACCCAGCCCGAGATCAACATCGCCCGCGTCGCGGTGCAGGCCCTCGCCGCCACGCTGGCCGGCACCCAGAGCCTCCACACCGACAGCTACGACGAGGCGCTCGCCCTGCCCAGCGACAGGGCGGCGCGCATCGCCCTGCGCACTCAGCAGATCGTCGCTCACGAGACCGGCGCCGCCAACGTGGCCGACCCGCTCGGGGGATCGGCCTACGTGGAGTGGATGACCGACGAGATGGAGCGCCAGGCCGAGGAGGTCTTCGAGCACCTGCTGGAGCTGGGCGGGGGCTCGATCCTCGAGGGCACCTACGAGGGCATCGAGAACGGCTATTTCGTCGGACAGATCGCCGACTCCGCCTACCGCTTCGAGCGCGAGGTCAACGCGGGGCGGCGGATCATCGTCGGCGTCAACGCCTTCACCGACGGCAACGAGGACAAGGCCGAGGACACGCTCCGCATCGACCCGTCGGTCGAGGAGTACCAGCTGCGGCGCCTCGCGAACGTCCGCTCCGAGCGCGACCCGGCGGCCGTCGAGGACGCGCTCGACGCCCTCTCGATCGCCGCCACCGACCCGGCGCGCAACCTGATGCCGCCGCTCATCGACGCCGTGCGGGCGCACGCGACCGAGGGCGAGATCGTCTCGGCCCTCGAGGCGGTCTTCGGCACCTACGTCGAGCGGATCGTGGTGTGACGGAGGGCCCGGCGACGAGGGTCGTCCTCGCCAAGCTGGGCCTCGACGGGCACGACCGCGGCCTGAAGGTGGTGGCCCGGATCCTCCGCGACGCCGGGATGGAGATCGTCTACCTCGGGCTGCGCCAGTCGCCCGAGGGCGTCGCGAGCGTCGTCGAGCAGGAGGACGCCGACGTGGTGGGCATCTCGATGCACAACGCGAGTCACCTGACGCTCGCGCCGCTGATGGTGGAAGCGCTCCGCGACCTGGGGCTCGCGACGCCCGTCGTCATCGGCGGGATCATCCCCGAGCGCGACGTCGTGACCCTGCGCGAGGCCGGCGTGGCCGGGGTCCTCGGCCCGGGCGCCTCCGCGGCCGAGGTCGTCCAGACCGTCCGGGGGGCGGCCGCGGACGGGGGGTCGTGAGGCGGCGGGATGGCCCGGCCCCTTCAGCGCCTCCTACGGAACGAGCACCCCGAGGTCGTGCGCCACAGCATCGGGCGCCGGCTGCAGGCGAGCGACCTCACGCTCGTCGGTGACACCGCTCAGAACGAGGGCGAACCGGGAGCCCAGCGCGCGGGCGAGTCCACCGTCGGTGGACGGACGATCGCCGACCACCGTCGCGACGGACCCGACGCGCTCCGCGACGAGCCGACACATCGGCGCGTGGGGCTTGCCGGCGATCTCGGGGGTCACCATGGCGGCGTAGGCCACGGCCGCCAGGAGAGCGCCCGCGCCGGGAAGCAGCCCGTCCGGCGTCGGGAAGGTCGCGTCGTCGTTCGTGCCGATGAGCCGTGCCCCTGCTCGCGCGGCATCCGCGGCGCGGGCCAGACGCGAGAAGTCGAACTCGCGGTGCCAACCCACGACGACCGCATCGGCGGGCCCCTCATCCACGACGCGCACGCCGCGCGCCGTGAGCGCCTCGCGCACGCCGGGGCCCGCGCAGGCGAGCGCCACGGTGCCCGGCTCGAGCGTGGTCGCCGCCGCCTGAGCGGAGGTGAGGAGGTCCCCGGCGCGGGCCGCGACGCCCATCCGCTCGAGCTTGGCGAGGTGCTGGGAGACCGTCGCGTAGGCGTTGTTGGTCAGAAAGACCACGCGGTCGCCGCGCGCCCGGATGCGCGCGACTGCGTCCGCCGCCCCCTCGATCGGCATCTCCCCGCGCCAGAGGACGCCGTCGAGGTCGAGCGCCCATGTCGTCACGGCGCCAGTCTCCCACGCCGGCGACGTGTGTCATCCGGGCTCTCCTCTGGGCCGGCGCCGATGAGTCGTGGCCCCGGCGGCGGTCTGTAGGGGGAGCGAGCCACCGCGGGGGAGGGCGTGCGGGAGACGACGGACGAGGCGGCGTTCGCCGAGGCGGCCGAGCGCCACCGGCGCGAGCTGCAGGTCCATTGCTACCGGATGACCGGCTCGCTGGAGGAGTCGGAGGACCTGGTGCAGGAGACCTTCCTGCGGGCGTGGCGCGGCCGGCGGGGTTTCCGGGGGCGCTCGTCGCTGCGGACCTGGCTCTACCGCATCGCGACCAACGCCTGCCTCGACGCCCTCGAGCGGCGCCCGCGGCGGGTGCTGGCGGCCGACGTCCCGGCGGCCGACCCGGCGGCCCCCGACGCCGCGGAGGCCGACCTGCCCTGGCTGCAGCCCTACCCCGACTCCTTGCTGGACGACATCCCCGACGAGGGCGCGGGCCCCGTGGCGGCCGCCGAGGCGAAGGAGACGATCGAGCTGGCCTTCATGGCGGCCATCCACCACCTGCCGCCGCGCCAGCGGGCGGTGCTGATCCTCCGCGACGCACTGGGCTGGTCGGCCCGCGAGACGGCCGCCCTGATGGAGACCTCGGTCGCCGCCGCCAACAGCGCCCTTCAGCGGGCCCGCGCGACGCTGAAGGACCGCCTTCCCGTCGCCCGCTCGGAGTGGCGGCCGGCGCCCGGCGCGGGCGAGGGCGAGCGCGACCTGCTGCGCCGCTACATCGCCGCCATGGAGTCGGCCGACGTCGAGGGCCTGGTGGCCATGCTCGCCGACGACGCGCGGATGACCATGCCGCCCTACCCGACCTGGTTCGCCGGCGCGCGGGCGATCGCCGAGTTCCACGCCGGCACCGTCTGGGCCGGCGGGCGCGCCTACCGGCACGTGGCGGCGCGGGCCAACCGGCAGCCGGCGGCCGCCGTCTACATGCGCGCGCCCGGCGACGACGCCTTCCGCCCCCTGGTCATCGACGTCCTGCGCGTCGTGGACGGCCGCATCGCCGAGGTCAACGCCTTCGTGCTCCCCGAGCTGTTCCCGCGCTTCGGGCTGCCCACGGAGCTGTGATGCGCCGATGAGTTTCCGGCCGCCGCTCGTTCAACACGTTGGACGGGACGGATCGAGCCTGCGGAGGTGGGCGGGGTGACGGGGACGGCGGCGCCGCGCGCCGGGCGGCGGGAGTGGATCGGGCTGGCGGTCATCGCCCTGCCCTGCCTGCTCTACTCGATGGACCTGACGGTGCTGTTCCTCGCGGTGCCCCAGATCACCGAGGACCTCGACCCGAGCAGCGCCGAGCTCCTCTGGATCTCAGACATCTACGGGTTCCTGCTGGCCGGGCTGCTGGTGACCATGGGCACCCTGGGCGACCGGATCGGCCGCCGCAGGCTGCTCCTGATCGGCGCGGCCGCCTTCGGCGCGGCGTCGGTGCTGGCGGCCTTCTCGACCAGCGCCGAGATGCTCATCGCCGCCCGGGCGATCCTCGGGGTCGCCGCCGCGACCCTGGCCCCCTCGACGCTCTCCCTGATCCGCAACATGTTCGCCGACGACCGGCAGCGCACGGTCGCGATCTCCGTCTGGGTGACGAGCTTCTCCGCCGGCGCGGCGATCGGCCCCTCGCGGTCGGGTTCCAGGCGGCCGCGATCGTGGGAGCCGTCCTGATGGCGGCGCTCGCCGTGCTGGCGGCGCTGCTGCTCAGGACGGGTACTGAGACGTGAGACCACCGACGGGAGGAAACGATGTTCCGAGACACGCGCGCCTTCTCCGGCTTCGCGGTGCCAGACACCGACGCGGCGAAGGACTTCTACGGCGGGACCCTCGGGCTCGAGGTGACCGAGGAGAACGGGATGCTGACGCTGCACGTCGCGGGCGAGCGGCCGATCCTGATCTACCCCAAGCCCGACCACGAGCCGGCGAACTACACGATCCTCAACTTCCCGGTGGAGGACATCGACCGCGCGGTCGACGACCTGGCCGCCGCCGGGGTCGAGTTCGAGTCGTACACGGGCGACCTGGAGACCGACGAGAAGGGCGTCTTCCGTCAGGCCGGCCCGCCGATCGCCTGGTTCCGCGACCCGGCCGGCAACATCCTGGCCGTCCTGGAGGCGCCCGGCCCCACCTAGACTCCACCGCGATGGAGCTCCCCCCCGGCCTGCGCGACGCGTTGGAGCTGCCGCTCGCCGACGCCCTCCTGACGCGCCGCTCTCGCCGCTTCGGGCTGGGGATGACCCTGCCGACGGGCCCGCTGGCGCACGCGTCCCGGGCCGAGCCGGTGCCGCTCAGCGAGCTGGAGGAGGCGGTGCTGGTCTGGCTCGGGACCGGCGTGACCGGGCTCGCGCTGGGCGACCTGCCGCCGGACGGGCTCTCGTGGATGCACCGCTGGATCGGGCGCTCCTGGCCATGCTCGGTGAACTCGCACTCGACCGAGCTCTTCTTCACCAACGACGAGGGGCTGTACGTCGCCCGCCTGCGGGGGCGCGAGCCGGAGGCGGAGGCCGAGGCGGCGCGCGCCGCCCCCGACCCCGCCGGCGCGGCGGAGGCCATGACGCACCTGTTCCGCGGCGCGCGCCTGGCCCTGGAGGAGGGCCGCGCCGACCTGCCGACCGGCGAGCCGGGCCTCTTCGACTTCAACGCCTGGAACGTCAACCGGCCGGGCACGACGCTCTTCATCCCCGTCACCGATATGACGGTGGAGTACCTGACCCTGCTGTTCATCTACTTCGACGAGCGCAACCGCTTCGCGATCGTCGACGAGCTGGCCGGGGGCCTCTGCGGCCTCGAGCGCTGGGCCGAGGCGGGGCGGCTCGGCCGCACCGAGATGTCGCTCATCGACCTCGAGCTGCGGGTCCTCACGACGCTCAACGTCGAGGGGGCCTTCATCTGCCAGAACATGAGCCTGGCGCTCCAGGCGCTGGGCCTCGGCGGCTGGGCCTTCACGGGCTTCCTGCCGCACCACGTGCTGGGCGCCGACCCGGCCCACCGCGGCCTCGGCTTCGACTTCGTCACCCCGTCCCGCACGCCGCGGGCCCACGCCCGGCCCGTTCCCGTCGGCCGCGCCGGCGTCCACGAGGCCCTCTGCCCGCCCTACGTCGCCGACATGGGCGAGGCCGTCCAGCGCTTCCTCGCCGAGCGCCGCGCCGACCCGAGCGCGGCCTCGCCCTACGCCAACCCGCGCGAGGTGCTGGCCGGCCGGGAGGACCCCACCGAGGAGACGGTCGAGATCGTCACGGCCTTCACCCAGCACGTGCTCGACGCCTACGGGCGCTTCCCCGCCTTCATCGACCCGATGTTCGTGCGGCTGGTGGTCCAGGCCCACCACCTGGAGCTGGACTTCTACGACCGCCACTACGCCGACGGGGCGTACTCCGACCTCCACCGGCGCCACATGGAGCTCTGGCACGCCGGCTGACCGGGGCGCCGCCCGCTAGTAGCCGTACGCCGTCGTGCGGTTGATGAAGAAACCGTTGCCGGTGTACGTGGACCAGCAGTCCATGCCGGCCTGCGAGGAGTGGCAGCGGAAGGTGCTGCGGCGCCAGGTGCGCCCATAGCCGAGCACCGGACCGCTCGGCAGCCCGCCGCCCGCCCGCGTGACATACGACTCGCCGAACGACTCGAGCATCGCCCAGCGCCCGTTGTTGCGCGTGTAGCAGCCCACGCCGACGCCCGACATGTAGCCACAGCGGATGTTTCCGCTGGGGCTCTGGAACGTCTCGCGGGCGCCGGCGGCATCCGCCTGTCCAGCCCCGGCCGCTCCCGCCCCGCCCGCCACCGCCGCCATCGCCACGACCGCGACCAGCCACCTGACCCTCATCTCCGCCTCCGTCCCATTGGTGATGCGCCTCGCCGGGCGATGCCCATCCATCGGCCGGCGCGGTCTACGCTTGAGCGGTGCGCCACCCCCGCCGCGCGCCCCGGCTCTGGGCGCTGACCGCCGCCGCGGCCGCCGCGGCCGCCGTGCTCGCCGCCGCCGCGCCGGCCCTCGGGGCGGGGCCGGTCGTCTACGTCCAGGCCGGTCACGAGGGGCCGCGGGAGCCGGGCTACCGCGACCAGACCGGCGCCGGCTCGGGGCCCTTCGGCGGCGAGGTCGGCTTCACCACCCGGACCGCGGACGCGGTCGTGGCGCGCCTGCGCGCGGCGGGCGTTGACGCCCGCGGGACCCCCGGGCTCGTCACCCCCTGGGGCGCGCCGGCGGCCGTCTTCGTCAGCCTCCACCACGACGTCCCCGGCGGCGCCGCCGCCATCGGGCACGCGATCACCGGCGACGGCGAGAACTGGTACCACGGCGAGGGCGGCGGCGCGCCAAGCCCGCGGCCCTATCCCGACTCGGCCCCGCACCGGCGCGCGACGACGGTCTCGCCCGCCGTCGAGCGGCGCTCCCGCGACCTCGCCCACCGCATCGCCGCCCGCTACCGGCCGATCTACACTTCCTCCAACGGGGCGAGGGGGCCCTGGGGGGGCGTCCAGACCCGCGACGGCAACCCGCGGATGATGAGCTACTACGGCTTCTACCGCACGCGCGCCGCGGCCCGCGTCATCGTGGAGGCGGGCGGCGGCGACACCGACGACGCGCTCCTGGCGCGGACCGGCCTGATCGCGGCCGCAGTCAGCCGCGGCGTCCTGGACCACCTGCGCCGGCGGGGGCTCCTGAGCTGATGGCCGAGACGCCCACCCTCCACGAGTGGGCCGGGGGCGACGAGGCCCTCGAGCGGATGATCAACGCCTTCTACGACCGCGTCGAGCGCGACGACCTGATCTCGCCGCTGTTCCCGGGCGGCGTCTCCCGGGAGCACCGCAGCCACGTCACGGCCTGGTGGATCGAGGTCTTCGGCGGCCCCGCCCGCTACACGGAGGACCTGGGCGGCTACGAGCGGATGGTCGCCCACCACCGCGACCTCGGGATCACCCCCGAGCAGCGGCGCCGCTTCGTCTCGCTGATGAGCGTGGCGGCCGACGACGCCGGCCTCCCCGCCGACCCCGAGTTCCGCTCCGCGCTGCTGGCCTACCTGGAGTGGGGCACGCGCCTCGCCTACGCGAATTCACAGCCGGGGGCGGCGGCGGTGGAGCACGCGCCGGTCCCGCGCTGGGGCTGGGGGGTCGCCCCGCCCTACCGGCCCTGAGGGCGGCGCCTCAGGGGATCGCGGCGGCGATCGCCTCCCGCACGGCGGCGGCCGCGGCGAGCACCCGCGCGGACGCCGGGTCGTAGCTCGCGACGCCCCTGACCTCGGCGACGGGGCGGGCCTCCGTCAGGGTGGACAGGGCCAGGGCGCCGTCGGCGCCGGCGAGCTCGTCCAGCCGCGCCTCGCGCTCCCGGGTCGGCAGGGCCTCGCGGGCGAGGCGGCGGGTGAGCGAGGCGAGGATGCCGAGCTCCAGGGGCGGGAAGACCAGGGCGTCGCCCTCCAGCCAGCCGAACGACCACGTGGGCCCCTCGAGCACGAGGCCTCGGTCGGCATCGACCAGCAGGGCGTCGTGGCAGCCGGCCGCGCGGGCGCGCCGGCCCGCCTCCATGTTGGCGGCGTAGGAGAGGGTCTTCGCGCCGACCAGCAGCGGCGTCACGCGGTGCTCGACCGGCAGCAGGCGAACGCCCTCGGGGTCCGCGGCCGGGACCGGCTCCTCGCGCCAGACGCGCTGGCCGCCTCGCGTCACGATCAGGCGCACGGCGCAGTCGGGCGCGGTCGTCGCCTCGCAGAAGGCGGCGAGCTCGTGCTCGAGCACGGAGCGGTCGATGGCGAGCCCCAGCGCGCCGGCGGAGCGGGCGAGCCGGTCGAGGTGCCACGCCGGCGTCCGCGGGCGGCGACCGTAGATCCGGATCCCCTCGAAGACGCCGTCGCCGCGCACGAGGCCGTCGTCGAGAGCAATCCGCGGGACGTCGCCGGCGGGCACGAGGCGGCCGTCGATCATCAGCGAGGGCGCGGCTGCCGTGGTCGTCACGACGCCCAAGGCTACGCTACCTTCGGTCGGTCACCACCCGAGGAGGGCCTGCCCGATGGCGACCACCGATCCGGACCCGCAGATCGTCCTGCGCGGGACCGAGGAGCCGATGCGGATCCACCGCGTCGGCATGACGTCGCGCAAGCGCATCGCGCTCATCGCGCACGACAACCGCAAGGACGACATGCTCGAGTGGGCCCGCTACAACCGCGGCTCGCTGTCCAAGCACGAGCTGTTCGCCACCGGCACCACCGGCGGGCTCATCGCCAGCGAGCTCGGCCTCCCGGTGACGCGCTTCCTCAGCGGCCCGCTCGGCGGCGACCAGCAGGTCGGGGCCGCCATCGCCGAGGGCCGCATCGACCTCGTGATCTTCTTCTGGGACCCCCTCGAGGCCCAGCCCCACGACGTCGACGTGAAGGCCCTGCTGCGCGTCACGGTCGTGCACAACACGCCCATCGCCTGCAACCGGGCCACCGCCGACTTCCTCCTCTCGAGCCCCCTGATGGAGCAGTCGTACGAGCGCCTGGTCGTCGAGCACGACCGCTTCGGGCCGGACGCGGCGCCCTAGGGGACCGGCTGGGCCTCGGAGGGCCGCGGGCCGGCCTGCTCGCGCCGCCCCTCGCGCGCCAGGGCGAGCGCCCCCACCGCGGCGGCCAGCAGGCAGGTCGCGGCCCCGGCGACCAGGCCGCCGCGCGGGCCCATGTGCTCGGAGATCGCCCCGACGATCGGGGCCCCGATCGGGGTGCTGCCGAGGAAGGCCACCGTCCAGAGCGCCATCACGCGGCCGCGGAAGCGGGGCTCGCTGGCCAGCTGCAGGGTGGTGTTGCCGGTCGCGAGGAAGGTGATGCTCGCGGCGCCCGTGGCCGCGAGGGCGACGACCGCGACCGGCAGGGTCGGGGAGAGGGCCACCGCGAGGATGGCGGCGCCGAAGACGGCGGCCGCCGTCGTCAGCGGCCGCAGGCCCGTGCGGCCGTGGCCCGCGACCACCAGCCCTCCGGCGATCGCGCCGGCGCCCATGGCCGACGTCAGCACGCCGTAGGTCGCGGCGTCGCCGCCGAAGGGCCCGGTCGCCAGCAACGGCAGGACGACCTGGAACTCGTAGGCCAGCGTCCCGATCAGCGCGAGCATGATCAGCGGCACGAGCAGGCCGGGCGTGCGGCCCACGTAGCGCAGCCCCTCGCGCACCTGTCCCGGCTCGCGCACCGCCGGCGTGGCGGGGCGCAGCGTCCCGGTCTCCATGGACCACAGGGCCGCGAGCACGGCGGCGTAGCTGGCCGCGTTGATCAGGAAGCAGATGCCCGTGCCGGCCGTCGCGATGACGACGCCGGCGACGGCCGGCCCGGCCGCCCGGGCGACGTTCACCATGGTGCTGTGCAGGCTGACCGCGTTGCGGAGCCGCTCCGGGCCGACCATCTCCAGCGAGAACGCCTGGCGCGTCGGGTTGTCGCACGCCGTGACCAGGCCGAAGACGACGGCGACGACGACGACCATCCACAGCTCGACGGCGCCCGTCACCACCAGGAGCCCGAGCGCCAGCGCGGTCGCGCCGAGGACCGCCTGGGTGGCCATGAGCAGGCGGCGCTTGTCCAGGCGGTCGGCGAGCAGGCCGCCGTAGGGGCCGAGCAGCAGGATCGGCAGGAACTGGGCCGCCACCACGGCTCCGAGGGCGGTGCCCGAGCCGGTCATCTCGAGGACGAGCCAGCCGAGGGCGACGGTCTGCATCCAGGTGCCGACCAGGCTCACGGCCTGGCCCGACAGGTAGCGGCGGAAGTTCGGCGACTCGAGCGCCGAGAAGGTGGAGGATGCCCAGGAGCGGATCAGGGCCGCGCCACCCCGGCGAGCTCCTCCAGCGCCGGCAGGGCGGTCAGCAGCGAGGCCCGGCCGTCCGGGGTCAGGTCGTCGAGCCAGCCCATCAGCAGCGCCGCCCGCCGCGCCCGCAGGCGCTCGACCAGGCGCCGCCCATCCGCGGTGGCCCGGGCGAGCGTGGCCCGGCCGTCCTCGGGGTCGGGCCCGCGGACGGCGAGGCCCCGCCCCTCGAGATGCGCAAGGATGCGCGAGAGCATGGTCGGGTTCAGCGCCTCGGCGTCGGCCAGGTCGCCGGCGCGCAGCGGGCCCTCGCGCACGAGCGTCGCGAGGACCGACGACTGCGACGCCGACAGGCCCTCGGGGTCGCCGCCGGTGCGCAGCCGCCGGGCCGTGCGCAGCAGCGCGTTCCTCAGCCGGATCACGCTCTCCTCGTCGATCGTGTGGGCGCCCGGTCGGGGCACGGGAACTCCTTTACTTGCTGGCAGGCAAATGATATCACCGGCCGATCCGCGGCGCCGCGGCAGGAACGGCCGGCCCGTGTGCGAACATGTGTTCGTACACCGGACACGGGAGCGAAGATGACGACGACGACCGACCAGCTGCAGCGCACGATCCTCGGCCGCCTGTCGGGCGCGCCCGGCGGCCTGACGCCGCGGGCGCTGCTGGCCGGGCTGCCCGCGCCCGAGGCTCAGGTGGCGCTCGGCCTGCTCGTGGTGGGCGGGCGCGTCGACGAGGCCGGCGGCCGCCTCGTCCTGGCCCTGATCGAGCGCCGGGCCAGCTAGCGCTGCGGCTCAGGCGGCTCGGCCCTCGCTAGGAGCCGTCGACGTCGTACTTCGGGTCGCTCGGGCTCGCCGGCGGCGGGGCGTCGCGGCCGGTGGCGCGCTCGACCTCGCGCTCCACGCGCCCGTCCTCGCGCGCGAGCAGGATCAGCGTGCCGATCAGGCCGAAGATGATCGCGAACACGATCCCGGACACGACCATGTAGCCGATCGTCCCGGGGACGGTGTCCGTCTCGACCGGGCCCGGCAGGAGGCTGAGGATCAGCGCCAGGACGGCGCCGAAGACCGCCCCCGCGCCCGCCAGCAGCAGCGCTCGCTTCGTCACCGCGCGGTTGACCCCGCGCCGTGAGGTCGGGTCGACGAGCTCCTCGCGCGCGTGCACGTGCTGCGCCTCGTCGGCCTCCTCCAGCACCCGGTCGATCGTCTCCTCGCGGGACTCTGCGGGCGGCTTGGCGGGCCGGTCGGGCTGGACGCTGTGCGGGTGGATCTCGTCGGCCATTCGCGCTCCTTCGTCGTCACCCCGGGCGTACCCGCGCCCGTGGGGCCGCAAACGGCGTCCGCGGGGCCGTCTCAGGCGGCCCGCGCGGCCAGCCGCAGGTCGTCCACGAGGCCCTCGAAGAGCTCGTCGCGCCGCTCCCGGGGGCCGCGGAGGACGGCGGAGGGGTGGACCGTCGCCGTGACCGGGGGGCCGTCGAGCCGCTCGAAGACCTCGCCGCGGTGGCGCGTCAGGCGGAAGTCGCGGCCGAGCAGGGCCTTCGCCGCCGTCGCGCCGAGGCAGACCACCAGCGAGGGGTCGACGACCTCGATCTCCGCGCGCAGCCAGGGGACGCAGGCGCGCATCTCGCGCTCGTTCGGCGTGTCGTGGATGCGCCGCGGGCCGCGGGCCTTCCACTTGAAGTGCTTGACCGCGTTGGTGAGGTAGACGCGGTCGCGCGCGATCCCGGCCTCGGCCAGCGCGCGGTCGAGGAGCCTGCCGGCCGGCCCGACGAAGGGCCGGCCCTCCCGGTCCTCGACGTCCCCGGGCTGCTCGCCCACCAGCATCAGCCCGGCCGCCTTCGGGCCCTCCCCGAACACCGTCTGGGTGCCGAGCTCGTGCAGGTGGCAGGCGGTGCAGCGAGCGGCCTCGCGGCGCAGCCCGGCCAGCGACGGCCGGGGCGGGATCAGGGCTGCGGCGGTCTCCTCCACGTCCCGGTGCTACCCGTTTTCGCCACCCCGGACCCGGGTGCCGAAGATCGTGGAGGAGTTCGCCGAGGGCCGGCACGCCGAGCAGGCGGCCTGACCCCCGGCCGGGCTCAGGCGGCCAGGTCCCGCAGGGCCTCGCTCTCGCGGGCGCGGGCGAGCCGGTCGAGCGCCTGGCGTCTCGATCTGGCGCACCCGCTCGCGGGTGACCCCCAGCCGGCGCCCGACCTGCTGGAGCGTCTCCGGCTCGTGGTCGCCGAGGCCGTAGCGGGCCTCGAGCACCTCGCGCTCCCGCTCGGGGAGCTCGGCCAGCGCCCGGCCAAGCAGGTCCTCGCGCAGGCTCACCTCGAGCTCGGCGGTGGGCTCCTCCTCGGCGTCGTCGGCGATGAGCTCGCCCAGGCTGGTGTCGCCGTCCTCGCCCACCGGCCGGTCGAGGCTGGTGACGGTGCGGGGCAGCTCGCGCACCTCGGCGACCCGCTCCACCGGCAGGCGGCTCTGCTCGGCGATCTCCTCGTCGGTGGGCTCGCGGCCCAGCCGCGCGAGCAGCGTGCGCTCTGCCCGCGAGACCCGCTGCTGGCGCTCGACCACGTGCACCGGCAGGCGGATCGAGCGGGCCTGGTTGGCCAGCCCCCGCTGGATGGCCTGCTGGATCCACAGGGTGGCGTAGGTCGAGAACTTGAGCCCCCGCCGCCAATCGAACTTCTCGACCGCGCGGATGAGGCCGAGCACGCCCTCCTGGATGAGGTCGAGCAGCGTCAGCTCGCCCTGCCCCTGGTAGCGCTTGGCGATCGAGACCACCAGGCGCAGGTTGGAGTTGACCATGCGCTCCTTGGCCTCGGCGTCGCCGGCCTCGACGCGCTGGGCGAGCTCGCGCTCCTCCTCGCGCGTGAGCAGGGGGTAGCGGCGCACCTCGTTGAGGAAGAGCTGCATCGCGTCGGTCGTGGTCTCGGCCAGCTCGCGGTTGCTGGCGCGGGTGGGGGGGACGCCGATGCGGGCGCAGTCGTCGAGCACGTCGATGCCGCGCTCGGTCAGGTTCGCGTGAAGCTCGGCGACCTCGTCGTCGTCGAGCCCGGCGTCGGCGGCGACCTCGCCGAGCTGGGTGATGTTGACGCAGCCCTGGTCCTCGCCCGCGGCGATCAGCGTCTGCAGCTCGGGGCGGTCCCCGATGCCGTCACCCGCCGCGCCTCCGTCGTTCGTGCTCATCCCCGCCTCCCGTCTCGTCTGGCCCGCCCACGCACCGCTCGTCGGCGTCGGCCGCCCCCGGCAGCCGGCCGAGCAGCTCGCCGAGGACCTCGAGCTCATCCTCGCTGAAGCGCTCCGAGAAGATGGCCTCCAGCGCGACGAGGTGGCTGTCGGCCGCGGCCACGAGCGTGCTCCGCCCGGCATCGGTGATCCGGGCATAGGTTACGCGCGCGTCCTCGGGACAGACGTCCTTGCACACCAGGTCCGCCCGCTCCAGGCCGTCCAGCAGCCGGGTGATGCCGGACGGCGTCAGGCTCACGACCTGGGCCAGGTCGAACGCGCCGCATGCGCCCCTCGGGCTCGAGCGAGAGGCGCCGCAGCACCTCGAAGTCGTTGACCGTCAGCCGGTGCGCGGCCATCAGGGAGGCGTTGAACGCCCGCGTCATGGCCGCGTCCGAAGCCTTCAGGCGCACCCACGCCTGCACCGCTCGGACCTGCTCCCCGGATAGAACTTGACTGCTCAACCAACCCTCGCTAGCTTTGTTTGTGCACTCAACCTTACCACCAAACCAGCCCAGGAGACAGCGACAATGAGCACCGCTCAGACCACCGACACGATCGCCCTTCCGGTCGGCATCTGGACCCAGGACCGGATCCACTCATCGTTGGAGTTCTCGGTCAAGCACATGGTGGTGGGGACGTTCCGCAGCTCGCTGCCGGACTTCGAGTCCACGCTGACGGTCGACGACCGCGGCGCGGCCCTCGAGGGCGTCGGCCGCGTCGCCAGCGTCGTCACGCCCGACCCGGCCCTCACAGCCCACCTGCAGTCCCCCGACTTCTTCGACGCCGAGCGCCACCCGGAGGTGCGCTTCCGGTCGGCCGAGATCGTCCGCGACGGCGAGCAGATCCGGATCGTCGGCCAGCTCACCCTGAAGGGCCACACCGGCACCATCGAGCTGCGCGGCACCATCTTCGGCCCGGCGGTCGACCTCGGTGACGCCGAGCGCATCGGGCTCGACCTGACCGGCAGCTTCGACCGCACCGAGTACGGCCTCAACTGGAACGCGCCGCTGCCGAAGGGCGGCTTCGCTGTCGGCGACGAGGTCACGATCGGCGCGCACCTCGAGTACGTCCGTGGCTGAGATCTCCCTCCTGGGGATCAGCGGAAGCCTGCGGGGCGGCTCCCACAACACCGGGCTGCTGCGCGCGGCCGCGGAGGAGCTGCCCGAGGGCGTCGATCTGCGCATCTACGACGGGCTGCGCGAGGTCCCGCCCTACGACGAGGACGAGGACGACGAGGACCCCCCCGAGGCGGTGAGCCGGCTCCGGGGGGCGATCGACGGGGCCGACGGGCTGCTGATCGCCACGCCGGAGTACAGCCACTCGATCCCGGGCCAGCTGAAGAACGCGATGGACTGGCTGGCGCGGCCACACGGTGCGAACGAGCTGCGGTTCGTCCCGGTGGCGGTGGTCGGCGCAAGCACCGGGGCCTTCGGCGCGGTCTGGGCACAGGCCGAGATGCGCAAGGTCCTGGCCGCCGTCGGCGCCCGGGTCGTCGACGGCGAGGTGGCCCTTGGCCACGCGCACGAGCGCTTCGACGCGCGGGGGCGCCTGACCGACGAGGAGGCGCGCAGCCAGCTCCGCGACGTCATCGGTCTGCTCGTCGACGCCGTCCGCGCGAGGGGGGCCGCGCCGGTCGGCTGACGCCGCCGGCTCACGTGGCGGGCCGGTCCCGGACGACGGGCAGCCGCAGCCGCAGGAGCGCCCCGCCGCCGTGCGCGGCGGAGGCCGTGACCGTGCCGCCGTGGGCCTCGGCGGCCTGGCGCACGATCGCCAGCCCCAGGCCGGAGCCCGGCGTGCGGCGCGCGGCGGGCGCCCGGTAGAAGCGGTCGAAGACGTGGGGCAGGTCGGCCGCGTCGATGCCGGGGCCGTGGTCGCGCACCGTCACCTCGCCGTCCTCGACCACCACCTCCACCGTCCCGCCCGGCGGGCTCCACTTGGCCGCGTTGTCGAGCAGGTTCCCGATCGCGCGCTCGAGCTGGCCGGGGGAGCCGGCGACCACCGTGGGCGCCGCGTCCACGACGAAGACGAGGCCCGGCGCGTGCAGGCGGGCGCGCTCGACCGCGCGCCGCGCGAGGGCGTCGAGCCGCAGGTCCTCGCGCTCGTCGGCCGCCTCGGCGCCGCGCGCCAGGCTCGACGACGTCGGCGACCAGGCGGCTCAGGTCCTCGAGCTGGGCGGTCACGTCGCGGAGCAGGCGCCGCCGCCCCTCCGCGTCGAGGCCGTCGTCGGCGGCCAGCACCTCGATGTTGGTGCGCAGGGCCGTCAGCGGCGTGCGCAGCTCGTGGGAGGCGTCCATGACCAGGCGGCGCTGGCTCTCCTGCGAGGCCTCGAGCGCCGAGAGCATCTCGTTGAAGGTGCGCGCGAGCCGGGCGACCTCGTCGCGCCCGTCCACCTCGATGCGGCGGCCGAGGTCGCGGGTGTGGGCGACCTCCTCCGCGGTGCGGTCCAGGCGGCGCACCGGCGCCAGGCCGGCGCGCGCGACGGCGGCCGCCAGCAGGCCGGCGAGGCCGACGCCGGCGATGCCGATCAGGGCCAGCGCCCAGCGCAGCCGCCCCAGGGTGTCGTTCACGTCCTCCAGCGGGCGGGCGACCTGGACCGCCCGGCCGCCGCCGAGGGGCGCCGTCAGCACGCGGACGCTGGTCCCGTCGAGGAGGCGTCGCGCAGGAAGCCGTCGCGCTCCCCGCGGCCACCTCGCGGACGTCGTCGTCCACCGGCAGCGGCGCGGCCGCCGGGCCCCTCCGATCCGTCGGTGCGCGTCTCGGGGTGACGATCTGCACCACGCCGCCGCGCCCGCCGAGGGGTGCCGTGGGGATGCGCATCGCGTCCACCGGGCCGCCGAAGTGCCCGGCGGCCGCCGCAGCAGGGCGGGCGCGACGGCGTCGACGCGCTCGCGGAGCTGGTCGTCGACCTGCCCGCGCAGCTGGCTGCGGACGCCCACGTAGACCAGCGCCGACACCAGGACGACGACGGCGGCCAGCGCCGCCGCGCAGCCCAGCGCCAGGCGGGCGCGGATGCTCATCGCTCGCGCAGCACGTACCCGACCCCGCGCACGGTGTGGATGAGGCGCGGCTCGCCGCCCTCCTCCAGCTTGCGCCGGAGGCGAGATGTAGACCGCCAGGGAGTTGGACGACAGGTCGAAGTCGTAGCCCCAGACGCGCTCGAAGAGCGCCTCGCGCGTGACCACCCGCCGCGGGTTGAGCAGGAGCGTGCCGAGGAGCTGGAACTCGGTCCGCGTCAGCTGGAGCGGCCGCGCGCCGCGGCGGGCCTCGAAGGTGCCCTCGTCGAGGGTCAGGTCGGCGAAGCGCAGCACCGCGGCGCCGCCGCCGTCTCCCCCGGTGCGCCGCAGCAGCGCCCGCAGGCGGGCGATCAGCTCCTCGAGGGCGAAGGGCTTGACGAGGTAGTCGTCGGCCCCCGCCTCGAGCCCCACGACCCGGTCGGCCACGGCGTCGCGGGCGGTGAGCATCAGGACCGGGGTGCGGTCGCCGGCCTCGCGCAGGCGCCGGCAGACCTCGATCCCGTGAACGTCGGGCATGGCGACGTCGAGCACGAGCACGTCGGGCGCCCCGAGGCCCAGCAGGCTCAGGGCCGGCTCGCCGCCCTCGGCGGTCAACACCGCGAAGCCCTTCAGCGTCAGCGCGCGCCGAAGGGCCTCGAGGATGCGCGGGTCGTCGTCGACGACCATCACGCGCGGCTTTCCGGAGTCGGCGCTCACCCCGAAGGGAGGGTAGCGGGCGCCCGCGCCGGCGCCGTCGCGCGGGTCATCCGGACGCGCAGGCGGCGGTGGACTGGGCGGACGCCGGCCGCTGGCCGAGGGTCACGGCCACCGAGCGCTCGCTCCCGCCGGCGCCGCGCACCCGCAGGACGATCTCGGCCCCGGGCTTCGCGGCGTCCACCGCCCTCTGGAGGTCGCTGCTGTCGCCGACCTCCGTGTCGCCGACCGCCGTGATCACGTCGCCGCAGCCCAGGCCGGCCGTCGCGGCGGGGCCTCCCGCGGCGAGGCCGTCCACCTCCGCCCCGCCGTTGGACGCGGCGTCCTGGGTCGAGACGCCGAGCCAGGCGTGCTCGACCTGGCCGCCCTCGGACAGGGTCGAGATGACCTCCTTGGCGGTGTCCACCGGAACCGCGAAGGCGACGCCCACGTCGCCGTCGACGCCGGAGTCCGCGATCTGGGCCGGGATGCCCACCAGCTCGCCGGCGGCGTTGAGGAGCGCGCCGCCCGAGTTGCCGTGGTTGACGGCGGCGTCGGTCTGGATCGCCCCGCTGATCGAGAAGCCGTTGGGCGCCTCGATGGTGCGCCCGAGCCCCGAGACGATGCCGGCGCTGGCGCTGCCCTGGTAGCCGAAGGGGTCGCCGACCGCGAGCACGGGGTCGCCGACGGCCAGCTGCGACGAGTCGCCCAGCGGGATCGGCTCGAGCTCGGCGGCCGGGACGTCGATCTTCAGCAGGGCCAGGTCGGTCGAGGGGTCGGTCCCGAGGACCCTCGCGGTCGCCGTGCGGCCGTCGGCCAGCTCGACGGTGACGCCGGTGGCCCCGCTGACGACGTGCTCGTTGGTGAGCACGTGGCCCTCGTCGTCGACGACCACGCCGCTGGCGCTGCCCGGCTGGGGACCGGTCGTGGTGATCGAGACCACGCCCGAGCGGCGGCGCGCGTAGACCGCGCTGAAGTCGACCTCCGTCGCCGACCCGAGCGGGGTGGCGGTGGTCGAGGCGGGCGTGGTCTCGACGACGGCCGCCGGCGCGGTGGCGGCGGGCGCGGTCGCCGCGTCAACGGCGGCCACCACGCCGCCCCCGACGGCGGCGGCGGTGAGGGCGACGGCGGCGGTGCGGGCCACGCGCCCGGTGACGGCCTGGCGGAAGCGGTGAGCTTGCATGGCGGTCCTCGATACGCGGTGTCTGGTCGCGCCGGGGGCCTGGGGTCGCGTGAGCTCCCGGCGCGTGCGGCCATTGGACCACCGCCGCCTTAAGCGTTTCTCAAGGCCGCCTTGAGACGGGATGAGGGTTCGGGAACGCCGCGGTGAACGTCAGCGCGCGGCGGCCAGCTCCTCGGCGCGCGCGAGCAGGTCCGGCGCGTCGAGCTCGGCGCAGAGCTCGCGGAAGCCCTGGGCCGGCCCGCGCCAGCGCAGCGCCCCGACGCCCTCCTCGAGGACCCCGGGGGCGTCGGCGCGCAGCGTGGCCAGCACCCGGAAGAGCTCGGCGGCCTCGCGCCCCTCGGCGAGCGCGGCCGCCAGGCGCGCCGCCCCGCGCACGGCGACGTCCCAGTCGGCGGCGTCCTCGGGGATGCCCTCGAGGTGCCCGTAGCGGGCGAGCACCGCGCCGGCGCTCTTGGCGCCCCAGCCGGGCAGGCCGGGGAACCCGTCCGCGGAGTCGCCCACCAGCGCCAGGTAGTCCGGGATCGAGGACGGCGCGACGCCGAAGCGCTCACGTACGCCGTCCTCGTCTCGGATGCGCTCGGCGCGGCGGTCGAGCTGCACGACGCGCGACCCGGACACGCACTGGGCGAGGTCCTTGTCGGGCGTGCAGATGACGACCCGCTCGACCGCGGGGTCCGCCGCCGCGCGCGCCGCGGCGGCGGCCAGGGCGTCGTCGGCCTCCAGCTCGACCATCCCCCAGACGGTCACGCCGAGCGCCCGCAGCCCGTCCTCCAGCAGCGGGAACTGCTCCAGCAGGGCCGGCTCGATGCCGGCGCTCGACTTGTAGGTCGGCCAGAGGTCGTTGCGGAACGACTCGATGACCGTGTCGGTCGCGACGCCGACGTGCGTCGCCCCCTCGGCGATCAGGGTGAGCACCGAGCGCAGCACGCCGCGCGTCCCGGCCGCGCGGGAGGAGGCCGCCACCTCGGCCGGGAGGCCGAGGTGGTGACGGAAGAGCTCGTAGGTTCCGTCGATCAGGTGGACCTGCACCCGGGCACCGTATCGGGGTACGGTTTGGACGACGGCCCGAGGGAAGCCAGGGGAGCGATGTCCGACGCCGTGATGACCGACCGCCCGGTGAGCGTCCAGCGAGACGGGCCGGTCACGACCCTCGTGCTGAGCCGTCCCGAGCGGCGGAACCCGCTTTCCCACGAGACGATGACCGAGCTGACGGCCCGCCTGCGCGAGGTCGGCGACGACCCCTCGGTGCGGGCGATCGTGCTTGGCGCGCTCGGGCCGGTGTTCTCCGCCGGCCACGACCTGCGCGAGCTGACCACCCGCGACGAGGCCGTGTACGAGCGCGTCTTCACGGCCTGCGCGGACCTGATGCTCACGATCCACCGCCTGCCCCAGCCGGTCGTCGCGCGCGTCCAGGGCCTGGCGACGGCGGCCGGCTGCCAGCTCGTGGCCGCCTGCGACCT
Source organism: Miltoncostaeaceae bacterium (assembly GCA_963808825.1). Lineage (GTDB taxonomy): Bacteria > Actinomycetota > Thermoleophilia > Miltoncostaeales > Miltoncostaeaceae > DATAGF01. Next base: position 608,786 of record CAWEGW010000009.1, read on the forward strand.
CGCCGTGGCGGCCGAGTCGGCCTCCTTCGCGACGCCCGGGGTGAAGATCGGCCTCTTCTGCACGACCCCGATGGTCGAGGTCGCCCGGGCCGTCGGGCGGCCGCGGGCGATGGAGATGCTGTTGACGGGCGAGCCGATCGACGCCCGGACCGCCGAGCGATGGGGCCTGGTGAACCGGATCGTCCCGCTGGAGCACCTCGACGACGAGGCGGCGGCGCTGGCCGGGCGGGTCGCGACGGCGAGCGGCGAGACGCTCGCGATCGGCAAGCGCGCCGTGCACGAGAACCTCGGCCTCCCCCTCGAGGAGGCCTACCGGCACGCGAGCGCGGTCATGTGTTACAACGCCGCGACCGACGACGCCCAGGAGGGCATGTCCGCCTTCCTCGAGAAGCGCCCGCCCCACTGGAGCCGTTGAGCCCCTCCCGCACCGATCCGGCGGCGGACTTCGCGGCCCTGCGAGAGGACCTGGGCGAGCTGGCGACCCTCACCCTGTCGCAGGTCGAGCGGGCCATCGCCGGCTGGGAGGACTCCGACCCGTCCGTCGCGGAGAGCGTCGCCGAGGGCGACCGCGAGATCGACCTGCGCAGCGCGGCGCTCGAGGCGCGCATCCTCGCGCTGCACCAGAACTGGTCGACCTTCGCGAGCGACCTGCGACTGCTCCACGTGGGCCTGATCGCCGCCGTCGCCCTCGAGCGGGTGGGCAACCTGGCCGTGTCGATCGCGCGCCTCGCCGAATCCGCGCCGCCCCCCGAGGCCGGGTCGGAGCGGGTGCGCGCGCTCATCGCCCGCATGGGGGAGACGGCCATCGACGCGCTGGCGCTCGCGGTCCAGGCGGTGGCGCGGTCCGACCTGGAGGCCGGCGACCAGGCCGTGCGCGACGCGGCCCGCCTCAGCGCGATGCTCGACCAGGTGATGTCCGCCGTGGCCCAGGCGCCGGGGGAGCCGGGGATGCGCGCCTGGTCGGCCGCCGCGGTGCTGGTCGCGCGCCACGTCGAGCGGGTGGGCAACAACGCCGCCGAGCTCGGCGCCCGGGTCCACTTCCTCGTCACCGGGGAGACGGCGCCGCCCGACGAGGGGTGAGCGGCCGGCCCCTGGTGGTGGCCCACCGGGCGGGCAACGACCCCGCGACGGCCCGCGCCGCGGCGGAGGCCGGCGCCGACCTCGTCGAGGCGGACGTCCACATGCGCCGCGGCCGGCTCGAGCTGCGCCACCCGCGCCGCCTGGGGCCGGTGCTCTGGGACCGCGAGGGCGTCGCCCTGGCGCGGGGCGCGCCCCAGGAGCCGGGGGCGGCCCTCGCCGCCCTCGGCCCGCGGGCGGAGCCGCTGCTCGACCTCAAGGGCGGCCCGCCCCGGATGGCCGAGGCGGCGCTGGCGGCCGTCCGCGCGGCCCTCGGCCAGCGGCCGGTGACGATCGCCTCGCGCCGCTGGGCGCTGCTCGACCGCCTCGCGGCGGCGCCCGGACTGCGGCTCGTGCGCTCGGCGGCGTCGGCGCGCGAGGTGCGCGGCCTGATGGCGCTCGCCGCGGCGGGCCGCCTCGGCGACGGCGCGTGCGTGCGCGCCGACCTGCTCGCGCCGGACGTGGCCGCGACGCTCGGGCGGGCCGCGCCCTTCCTGGGCACCTGGCCCGTGGCGGACGCCGCCGAGGCCGAGCGCCTGGCGGGCCTGGGCGCGACGGCGCTGATCGTCGACGACCTCGCCCTCGTGGCGAGGCTCGCCGCGGGCGGCGTCAGCTCAGGACGCGGGCTGCCCGGATCGGGTTCAGGCGCATGAGCACCAGGGCGACGGCGGCCCCGACCATCGACACGCCGAGCGCCGTCGCCTGGATGCCGAGGCTGAAGGCCAGGGCGGGCTCGGTGCCGAGGCCGTAGGTCGCCACGAGCGCCGGCACCATCGCCGCGTCGCGCACGCCAACCCCTCCCGGGGAGATCGCCACGACCCCGGACAGCACCATGAGCGCGAACACCAGCAGGGCCGCCTCGGCAGGCATCCCGAAGGCGTGCAGCAGGACGGCCAGGCTCACGACCCGGCCGCAGATCGCCGCGAGCTGGAGCCCCACCGCCGCCGCGGCGTCGCGCCGCCGCGCCAGCAGCGCCGCCCCCTCGCCGAGGCCGAGCACGACGCGGGCGGCCCGCTCGGGCAGCACGGCGGCCACCCGGCCCAGCCCGACGCGCGAGGCCACGAAGAGGGCGATCAGCAGGCCGACCAGCGTGACTCCCGCGACCCAGCGGAGCCCGCCGAGCCCGTCGGGGAGGGGCATGACCATCGTCGCGATCGCGACCACCACGAAGGTGACCAGGCCGTCCACGACCTTCCAGGCGCCGACGCTGCCGGCGATCCGCAGGCCGCCCCCGGCGGCGGCGGCGGGGTGGCGGCGGATGGCCGCGTAGCGCACGACGTGGCCCAGCTGGGCCGGCAGCACCTCGCCGGCCCCGTGCCCGATCCAGTGGGCGCTCTGGACGTGGCGACGCTCGACGCCGCGCATGCCGCCGGCCCGCAGGCCGACGCCCCAGACGAGCCCCGAGGCCATCTGGCCGGCCGCGTAGACGACGGCCGACACGACGACCCAGGGCCAGCTGACGGCCGCGAAGGCATCGGCGAGCGCGCCCGGCTGGATCGCGTGGGTCGCGCCCCAGCAGGCCAGGGCCAGCAGGGCCACCACCCCGGCCACGACCAGGGAGCGACGGACGCGTGGGCGGCGGATGGCCGCCGTCAGTTGGCGCGCGGGGGGAGGGGTGGGGAGGGGCAACCCGCCCACCATGAAAACGCAGGGAGGGCTCGCCCGCAAGGTCGGCTGTCCCTCCGGACGGCTAGGTCGGGGCTCCGGTGCGCGGGAGCGACGTGCTCGCGGCGGGCGCCGGCACGGCCTGCGGCTGGCGCTGAGGGGCCGCGAGGAGGGCGTGCGCGAGCAGCACCAGCCCCGGGATCTGGGCGAGGTGGTAGAGCGAGGTCGGGTCGAGCCCGACGAGCTCGGTGACGTCCGACGGGAGGGCCCGCACCCCGGCCGCCGCGCCGCTCGCCAGGATCGCCACGATCACCGGGACCGCGAGCGGGTGGTGGTCGTGGAGCGCGCGGCCCCAGAGCGCCAGGATGGCGAGCATCGTGATGCCCTCGCAGGCGAGCATCGAGTTCACCCCCGCGTAGCCGGCGATCGCCAGCGCCGCGTAGGCGATGAGGCCGAGGGAGCGGAGCACCCAGAAGACGCGCCCGCGGCCCGGGCCGAGGACCTCGACGACGCTGGCCGCGAGCAGGTAGGAGATCCCGACCACGACCATAAAGCTGATGACCGCCCAGCTCGGGCCGGCCCAGGTGTCCGAGTAGGTGACGACGCCGTGGTGGACGGCCCCCGCGAGCGCCGCGGCGCCGACCCACCAGAACGTGAGGCGCCAGTAGCGGTGCACCCCAGGCGTCCGCTGGAGCTGCACCGCGAGGGCGATGGTCACGATCCCGAGCGCGAGGTCGGTGAGCGAGAGCGCCGGCTCCGAGAGGCCCATCGCGTGAAGGTATCGCGCCCGGCTCGCGTTGTCCGCCTTCCAAAGACTATGTATTTGACCTATAGTGGCCCGCGTGACCGGACCACACCACCGCAGAGGCCCGATGGGCCACCGAGGACGGCGCCGGGCGCGCACCCGCCGCAGCGTCGCTCCGGGTCAGTGGGAGGTGCGGGCGCGGGTCGAGCGGTTCGTCGAGCCCGCCCTCCTCCTGCTGCTCTCCGAGCGGCCGATGCACGGCTACGAGCTCCTGGAGCTGCTGCCCGGCATCGCCCAGGAGGAGCGCCGCGTCGACCTCGGCAACCTCTACCGGCTGCTGCGCTCGCTCGAGGAGGAGGGGGTGGTCGCCTCGGAGTGGGACGAGAGCCTGCCGGGCCCGGCGAAGCGTGTGTACCGGCTCACCGACTCGGGGCGCGAGCTGCTGGCGCGCTGGGCCGACGCCCTCGGCGAGGCCCGCGACGTCATCACCGCGTTCATCGACCGCTATCGAGGAGAGGAGGTGACGACATGACGCACAGACGACACCACCGCGGTGGACGCCGCTGCGGGCCGCCAATCGGCCGCGGCAGGTTCAACCGCGAGGCCTGGCTCGAGCGGCTGGAGCAGTACCAGCGCGACCTGGAGCAGGAGACGGCCGACGTGGCCGACCTGATCCGGCGCCTGAAGGACGCCCCGCCGACGGCCGAGACGACGGCCCCGACCACCGTGTAGGGGCCGTGACCCTCGGGGCTATGCGGGGGCTGTCGGCCCCCGCAGCACCGAGACGCCCGAGTGGCCCGGGTCGCCGTCGGCGGGCTCGACCGAGACGTCGACGAAGCGGAACTCGGCCGGGTCAACCGGGAGCGGGACCGTGACCTCCGCGGTGCCCGAGGCGGGCACGCGGAACGACCCGAGCGAGACCAGGCGCTCCGGCCCGTCGAGCAGCCAGAGCTCGTAGAAGCCCCCGGGCCGGCTGGGGGCCAGGCCGCTCACGCGCACCCGCAGCCCGCCCTCGTCGGAGGACACGACGCGGGCCTGGCCGGTCGCCGCGGGGCCGCCCTCCCCGACGCGGGTCAGCGCGATGGCCGGGCCCGCCCCGTCGCCGTCGTCGCCGCCGAAGACCAGCGCCCCGATGCCGACCCCCGCCGCCACGAGCGCGAGGCACGCGGCGGCGGCCGCGGCGGCCCACCGCCGGGACCATCCGCGCCGGGCGGGCTCGGTGCCGCGGCGGCGCCGGCAGCTCCGGGAGGGGCGGCACCTCGCCCCGGGTCCCACGCCTCGGGCGGAACCCCCTCGAGCTCGGCGACCACGGGCCGCAGGCGCTCCACCTCGCGCCGGAAGGCCTGCGTCCTCGCGCATGCGGCGCTCGACCGCCGCCCGCTCCTCGGGGCGCCAGCTCGCCGAGGAGGTAGCCCGCGATCTCGGCGTCGCGGCTCACGCGCCCCCCTCCTCGTCAACCATCGCGCGCAGGCGGCGCAGCCCTCGGACCATGTGCGTCTTCACCGTCCCCAGCGGGACGCCGGTGCGCTCGGCGATCTCGCTCTGGCTCAGGCCCTCATGGAAGCGCATGCGCAGGACGGAGCCCTCGTGCTCGGGCAGGCGGCCGAGCCGCATCGCCATGCCCCAGCGCTCGACAAGGGCGTCGGGCGACGTCTCGGGGTCCGGCTCGGGGTCGCCGACGGCGAGGGCTGCGGGCGCCTGCGGGTCGCGCGGCTCGGGCACCCGCTTGCGAAGGTGGTCGATCGCCCGGCTGTGGGCGATCAGGAGGATCCAGGTGCCGAGGGTCGCCCGGCCCGGGTCGAACGACGGCCCGCGCCGCCAGACATCGAGGAACACCTCCTGGTGCACGTCCTCGGCGCCGCCCGGGTCCCTGATCATCCGCCGCAGGTAGCCCAGGACCGCTCCGCCGTAGTCGCGGTGCGCCTGGGCGAGCGCGTCGGGGTCGCGGCGGCGCAGCCCGGCGACCAGCCGCTCCTCGGACGCGCCGCTGCCGCTCCGCGCGCCGCAGCATCAGCGGCGGCGCGAGGGGGCGGGGGGCGGCGATGGCGCGGACGGGCGACACCTCGCACGGTCGTACGGGGCGGACCGGCGCCCCGGATGCGTCGTGCGGTCCGCCCTCAGGCCGGGGCCCCCGGCAGCCCCCGCTCGAGCGCCTCGGCGAGGACGCGCACGTGCGCCCAGACCGCGGCCGCCTCGCGGGCTCGCGGCCCATCGCCGCCGGGCCCCGGCCGCCAGGCCGCGACCGCCGCCCGCTCGACCTCGCGCCTGCGCCGCTCCTGGGCCCTCGCCCAGGCGGCCACCCGGCGCCCGAAGTCGGGCGGCGGCTGGTCATCGAGCGGCCGCGCCTGGGTCGCCAGCCCCTCGGCGAGCAGCCGGCAGTGGGCGATCAGCTCGGCGTCGCGCTCGTCGGCGGCGGGGTCGGCCGAGGCGCCCCGGCGCGCGGCGGCCGCGCGCTCCTCGAGCACGAGCGCCTCCAGCCGCTCCGGGTGGGCGGCCGACCAGCGCTCCACCCGTCCCGACAGCCCGGGCTCGGCGCCGCCCCAGACGGCCTCGACCGCGCGCGCCAGGTGGCGGGTCCACGCCCGCGCGCTCGCGCCGCGGGCGCGCTCGAGGCGCGCCGGCCCGTCGGGCAGGGTCCCGCCCTCGGCCAGCAGGAACTCCTCGTGGACCGCCCGCGATCCCTCCTCCGCCATGAGGGCGTCGAGGCCCTCGCGGTTGGCGGCCATCCAGCCCACGAGCCGCTCGGCCAGGCCGGCCTCGGGGGCGCCGGTCACCCGGCCACCGCCGCGCGGGCGATCCCGCGGACCATCCCGCGGAAGACGAGGCCATGGAGCGGCCAGACGGCGTACCAGTACAGGCGCCCCAGCACGCCGACCGGGTCGAAGATCGCCGTCTGGCGGATGATCGAGCCGCCGTCGGCGGGCTCGACCTCGAACTGCAGCCACGCGCGCCCGGGCAGGCGTCATCTCGGCCGACAGGCGCAGCCGCCGGTCCGGCTCGACCTCCTCGACGCGCCAGAAGTCGACCGTGTCGCCGGGCAGCAGCCGCTCCGGGTCGCGCCGGCCGCGGCGCGCGCCGGCGCCGCCCAACGGGAGGTCGAGCAGCCCGCGCAGCCGCCACAGCGCGTTGCCGTAGTACCAGCCCTGGCGCCCGCCGATGCGGCGGATCGGGGCGAAGGCGGCCTCGGGCGGGACGGGCACCCGCGCCGCGCGCGAGTCCACCAGGCGCGAGCCCACCGACGCTCCGCCGAACGCGCGCGGGCCCGGGCCCGAGGAGAGGGCGTCCGACCAGCGCGTCGCGGCGAACTCCCGGTCCTCGTTGACCAGCGCCCGCGCGATCGCCTCGCGCGCGCCGCGAGGCCGCACCCGGAAGCGCCGGGCGGCGGCGTCGTCGCGCACGACCGTCTCGTTGCGCAGCCCCTCGACCAGCTGCCGGCCGACGCGCGCGTAGACCGGCGTGACGAGCCCGAGCCACAGGCTCGACAGGCGCGGGGAGAGGGCGGGCACCGGGAGCATGAGGCGCCGCAGGCCCCGCTGGCGGGCGTACTCGCGCATGAGGTCGCCGTACGAGACGCGGTCGGCGCCCGCCGATCTCCACGACGAGGTCGCCCTCGATGTCGAGGTCCGCCGCCTCGGTGAGGTACTCGAGCACGTCCTCGATCGCGATCGGCTGGGTCAGGGTGCCGACCCAGCGCGGGGTGACCATGACCGGCAGGCGGTCGACCAGGGCGCGGATCATCTCGAAGGATGTGCTCCCGGAGCCGATGACGATCGACGCGCGCAGCTCGAGGGTCGGCACCCCCGAGCCCGCCAGGACCCGCCCGACCTCCTGGCGGCTCGACAGGTGGCCTGACAGGTCCTCGTCGTGGCCCAGCCCGCCGAGGTAGACGATCCGCCGCACCCCGGCCGCCCGCGCCGCCGCGCCGAACGCCTCGGCCCCGCGGCGGTCGGCCTCCCGGTAGTCAGTGCCCGAGGCCATCGAGTGGACCAGGTAGAAGGCGGTGTCAACCCCGGCGAGGGCCGCCCGCAGCGACGACGGCTCCCGCACGTCGCCGCGCACCACCTCGGTGGACGGCGTCACCTGCCCGGCGAGCTGGGCCGGGCGGCGGGTCATCAGGCGCAGGCGCCGGCCGTCGCCCTCGAGGCGACGCCCGCAGCCGCCCCCCGACGTAGCCGGTGGCGCCGGTGAGGAGGATCAGGGGGCGGGGCGGGTCCTCGGCACCGGGCATGCCTCCAGGCTAACCTCGCGCGGCGCGGCGATGAGGGGGATCGGGGGGTCGCAGTGGCGAGAGCGGGGCCGTTCGTCCGGGGCGCGCTCGCGGGAGCCGTCGCGGCGGGCGCGTGGGCGGCGGCCGAGCCGCTGGCGGGCCGCCTCCTGGGAACGGGCGGCTACACGGACGTCCGCCTGCTCGGGCGCCTCGTGCCCGGCGCCGGCGAGCGCTGGCCGGCCGCGGGCGCGCTGGTGCACGCGGCCAACGGCGCGGCCTTCGGGGCGCTCTTCGCGCTGGCGGGCGGGCGCGGCCCCCGGGCCGGCCTCGCCTGGACGATGGCCGAGGCCGTCGCGACCTGGCCCGGCATGGCGCTGATCGACAGGGTCCACCCGGACCGGCGCTCCGGACGCTGGCCGCCGCTGGCCACGAACCCGCGCGTGATGGCGCAGGAGGCGGCCATGCACGCCCTGTTCGGGCTCGTGCTCGGGCTGCTGGTGCCCGCGGAACCCCCCTCGCGGGGGGTGCGCGACTAGCCGAAGGGGGCTCCCTCCCCCGGATCCGGTGGTCTCACAGTGGACGGGTGGGAGCTTCTCGTAGGTTGAGCATTCGAGCGGGCACCGCCGGCCTCGGCGCGGCGGCGCTTGCGGCCGTCGCCCTGAGCGCCGCGCCGAGCGCATCCGCCCACGGCGTCCCGGCCGCCTCGGGCATCCCCGAGGCGAAGCTGGTGAAGATCGAGACGCGGGCGCTCGGCCGCGGCCACGCCCTGGAGCACCGGAGCGCGCGCCGCGAGGCGCGCCGCCTCGCCGCCCAGCTCGGCCCGCCGGAGCCGCCGCCCCGTCGGCCGATGGCCGTCGGCGCGCCGTCGGTGGTCGGCCAGTGGTCGGGCACGATCCACATCGACGTCACCGGCATCCACGCCATCATGCTGCCGACGGGCAAGGTCCTTTTCTTCACCTACGGGCCCCGCGCCGAGGGCATCGCGGCGATCTGGGACCCGGAGACCGGGGCGCGCCGCCGCGTCAACCCGCCGGGCGGCGACAACCTGTGGTGCGGTGGCCAGACGCTGCTCGCCGACGGGCGGGTACTGGTGGCCGGGGGCAACGCCCCAAAGACGAGCGACCTCTTCAACGGCCTCGACACGATCTACACGTTCGACCCCTGGACCGAGACCTGGATGTTCCAGGGGCGGATGAACGAGGGCCGCTGGTACCCCACGACCACGACCCTGCCCGACGGGCGGGTGCTCATCACGAGCGGGCGGGTGCGCGACGGCTCGGGGAACATCAATGAGGACGTGGACGTCTTCACGCCCAACCCGGACCCCACCAAGCGGGGGACGATCGAGACCGTCGGCCGGCAGCTGGCTCAACCTGTACCCCCAACAGCACGTCATCCCCGACGGCCGGGTGCTCGTGAGCGGGCCCACCGGCGTGGACGTCGGCATCTTCAACCCGCCGGCTGGGGCTTCAGCCCGCTGTCGCGCAGGCCGGCCGGCAACCACTGGGGGGCTCGGCGGTGCTCCTGCCCGACGGCCCGAGCGGGTCGAGCAAGGTTATGGTGATCGGGGGCGTGGACGAGGACGTCGTGGAGGTCATCGACGCCGCGGACCTCGGAGCGGGCTGGAGGCGGCGGGCGCCGCTGCCCCAGAAGCGCCACAACACCAACTCGGTCCTCACGCCGGACGGCGCGGTCATCACCATCGGGGGCAACCTCGAGGACAACTACATCTCCCCCCAGAAGGAGGCGCTGCGCTACGACCCGGCCACTGACGCCTGGACGCCGATGGCGGCCCAGGCCGAGGAGCGCGGCTACCACTCGACGGCGCTCCTGCTGCCGGACGGCCGCATCGTGTCGGCGGGCGACGACGGGCCCTCCGGCCCCGGCGGTCAGAGCGACGAGATCGAGGTCTTCTCGCCAGCCTACCTGTTCAAGGGCCCGCGCCCCCAGATCACGTCGGCCCCGGTCGCCGTGCCGTACGGGTCGACGTTCGGCGTCGGCACGCCGGACGGCGACGTGGCCAAGGCCGTGCTGGTGGCCCCGGGCGCGACGACCCACGCCAACGACATGCACCAGCGGCTGGTGCCGCTGGTCATGACGCGGACGGCCGGCGGCCTGCAGCTCACGGCGCCGGCCAGCACGTCGATCGCGCCGCCGGGGCACTACATGCTGTTTCTGGTGAACTCAGCGGGGGTCCCCTCGGTGGCGCGCTTCGTCCACCTGGCTCCCGCCGCCCCGCTGCCGCCGCCCGAGCCGCCCCCTCCGCCGCCTCCGGGAACGGGCGGCGGGACGACCGCTCCCGGGGCGACAACCCCCGGACGGGTCGACGGCGCCCGCGACTCCGGGGGCCCCCTCGCCGGGGGCCGCCCTGGCCCCGCTCGCGCCGCGGTCATACTGGAGCGAGGGCTTCGAGAACCCGATCCGCGGCATCCCCGAGGCGGCGCGTGTGCGGGTGGCCTCCTCGGGGCGGCGGGGGCTGCGCGTCGGCGCCGGGGCGGTCGTCCCGGGGCCGGCCCTCCAGGCGGGCACCTACCGCGCGACCCTCCGGGTGCGCAGCGGCCGAGTGCGGCTGAGCGCGACGGCGGCGGGCCGCACGATCACGCTCGCGCTGACCGCGACGCAGGGCAGGCGGCGCTGGCGGAGCGTCACCGACACCGTCCGGCTGGGCACGCCCGGGCCGGTCACGGTGCGGCTGAGGGTCGCGGGCGGAGGGGCGATCGCCGACGACCTGGTGCTGAGCCGGCGGTCATAGCCCCTACCAGCGCTCGGGGACGCGGATCACGGTCTCCGGCGGCACGAGCGGCTTCGCCTTGCCGCGGGGCTTCTTGATCTTCACGACGTCGGGCGTGCGGCGTTGGGGCAGCAGCTCCAGCAGGTGGGCCATGACGTTGAGGCGGGCCCGCCGCTGGTCGTTGGCGTTAACCAGGTACCAGGGGCACTCGGGGATGCTGGTCCGGGCGAACGTCTCCGCCACCGCCCGCGAGTAGCCGCCGTAGCGGGCGGGTGCCTCGGCGTCGATGGGGCTCAGCTTCCACTGCTTGGTCGGGTCCTCGACGCGCTCCATGAGGCGCGCGAGCTGCTCCTCGGCGCTCACCTCGAGCCAGTACTTGATGAGGATCAGGTCGGAGCGCACCAGCATGCGCTCGACCTCGGGCGCCTCGCGGAAGAACTCCTCGACGTCCTCCTCGGTGCAGAAGCCCATCACGCGCTCGACCCCGGCGCGGTTGTACCAGGAGCGGTCGAAGAGGACGATCTCGCCCGCCGTCGGGAGCCGCTCGAGGTAGCGCTGGAAGTACCACTGGCCGCGCTCCCGGTCGGTGGGGGTGCCGAGGGCGACGACGTGGCACACCCGGGGGTTGAGCTTCTCGACGATCCGCTTGATCGTGCCGCCCTTGCCGGCCGTGTCGCGGCCCTCGAAGAGGACGACGATCCGGAGCCCCTCGGCCCGCACCGCCTCCTGCAGCAGCACGAGCTCCTCCTGCATGCGCTCGAGCTCCTGCTCGTAGACCTTCTTCTTGAGCTTCTCGGCCATGGCACGCCTCCGTTCCGGGGGTCTCGCCAACCATACGAGGGGCGAGGACTCGCGCCGGGGGGAGCGAACGTCGACCCGTGAACGGCGACGTCCCATCCACGCGCGCGATCCTGCGCGTCGTCGGGGTGCTCCTCGTCGTGACGCTGGCGTTGTGGCTGATCTGGGTCTCGCGCGGCGTCCTCACCTGGGTGGGCGTCGCCGCCTTCCTCGCCGTCGCGATCAACCCGCTGGTCAACCTGTTGCAGGACCGGCTGCGGCTGCGGCGCGCACCCTCGATCCTCATCGTCTACGTGCTCGTGGCCGGCCTGCTGACCGGCGCCGCGCTGCTCTTCGTCCCGCCGCTCATCGACGCGGCCCAGGAGCTCACCGACGAGGTCCCGACCTACGCCGAGCGGCTCGAGGAGTCCGACCTCGTCCAGCGCCTCGACGAGGAGTACGACCTGCTCAGCCGGCTCGAGGAGGAGACGACCTCGGCCCTGGAGGGGGTCGCCGGGCCCGACACCGCCGTCAACCTCGCGCGGCGCGTGGCCGAGGGGCTCGTGGCCCTCATCAGCATCGGGGTCATCTGCTTCCTGCTCAGCCTCTACGGCCGCCGCGTACGCGCCTGGGTGATGGACACGGCCGACGACCGCCGCCGCCCGCACCTCGAGCGCGTCGCCGACCGCATCTACCGGGTGATCTCGGGCTACGTCGTGGGGATATTCCTGGTCGCCCTGACGGGCGGCGTGGCCGTCTGGATATTCCTCACGATCGTCGGCGTGCCGTTCGCGCTGCTGCTGGGCTTCTGGGCGGGGCTGTCCTCGCTGATCCCCCTCGTCGGGGCCACGATCGGCGGGATCCCGTACATCGTCGTCGCCTTCTTCCAGGGGTGGCCCATCGGGGTCGCGGCGATCGTGTTCCTGGTCGTCTACCAGCAGATCGAGAACAACGTCTTCCAGCCGGTCATCCACCGCTACACGGTTCACCTGAACCCGTTCTGGATCATCCTGGCCGTGCTCGTCGGGGCGACCGTGCTGGGCTTCATCGGGGCGCTGTTGGCGATCCCGGTCGCCGGCATCGTCCAGGTGCTCCTGCAGGAGTGGTGGTCGTGGCGGCGGGAGCAGCGGGCCGCCGCGCTGACGGCCCCGGGCGTCGAGCCGCCCGAGATCGAGCCCTAGCCCCTCCGGGGCTACCCTCCCATGCCGTGGACCCGAGAAGCGCCGAGCTGCTGGAGCTGCCGGCCGTCCGCAGGCGGCTGGCCGGGCTGACGTCGTTCGCGGGCGGCCGCGACCTGGCGCTCGACCTCGTCCCGTCGCCCGAGCCGGAGCGCGTGGCCGTCCACCTGGCGGAGACCGAGGAGGCGCTGCGCCTTCGCGACCTCGGCGTCGGCGGGCCCGGCGGCGCCTCCGACCTCCGGCCGGCCACCGAGGCCGCGGCGCGCGACGCCGTCCTCGAGGCCGAGGCGCTCGCCGAGGTGCTCGCCACCGTGCGGGTCTGGCTCGAGGCCCGAGAGGCGGTGGGCGCCCGGGCCGAGGAGGCGCCGCGCCTGGCCGCGGCGCTCGCCGAGCCGGACGCCGGCGCCGCGCGGCGGGTGGAGGCCGCGCTCGAGCGGGCGCTGGACCCGCGCGGCGGCCTGCTCGACACGGCCTCGCCGGAGCTGGCTTCGGTGCGCCGCCGCCTCGGGTCGGCCCGCCGCGCGGCCGCCGAGCTGCTGCGCGAACTGGCCGCCCACCTCCGCTCCCACCTGCAGGAGTCGTTCACCACCGAGCGCGGCGGCCGGCCGGTGCTGGCGGTCAAGGCCTCGTCGCGCTCGGCGGTGCCGGGGATCGTCCACGACACCTCGGGCTCCGGCCAGACCCTCTTCATCGAGCCCCTGGAGCTCGTGGAGGCCAGCAACCGGGTGCGCGAGCTGGCGGCCGAGGAGGCCGAGGAGGAGGCCCGGATCCTGCGGGCGCTGTCACGGCTGGTCGGCGACGAGCGCGCCGCGCTCGACGACCTCACGGCCGCCCTGGCCGAGCTCGACCTCGCCCTGGCGCGCGCCGCCCTGTCGCGCGCCTGGGACGGCTGCCGGGTGGAGCCGGCCGAGCAGGTCAACCTGCGCGCGGCCCGCCACCCGCTGCTCGACCCGGCCACGGCGGTGCCGATCGACCTGCCCCTGGAGGGCGTGCGGGCGCTGGTGGTCTCGGGGCCGAACACCGGGGGCAAGACCGTGGCGCTGAAGACCCTCGGCCTGCTGGCGATGCTGCACCAGTGCGGGCTGCGCGTCCCGGCCGCCCGCGCGCGCCTGCCGGTCTTCGACCGCCTGCTGGCCGACATCGGCGACGACCAGTCGATCGCCGAGAGCCTGTCAACGTTCTCGGCCCACGTGCGGCGGCTGATCGCGATCCTCGCGGCGGCCGGGCCGCGTGCGCTCGTGCTGCTCGACGAGCCCGCCGCGGGGACCGACCCGGACGAGGGCGCGCGCCTCGCCGAGGCCGTGATCGCGCGCCTCGTCGAGCAGGGTGCCCTCGTGCTGGCGACGACCCACCAGCCCGAGGTGAAGGCCTGGGCGAGCGCGGCGCCGGGCGCGGCCAACGCGGCCGTCGGACTCGACGCGCGGACGCTGCGGCCGCTGTATGCCCTGCAGCTCGGCGAGCCGGGCGCCTCGCACGCGCTCGGCATCGCCGAGGGGCTCGGCCTCGACCCGGCGATCGTAGAGGCCGCCCGCGCCGCCGGGCCGCCCGAGCGGCGCGCCCTCGAGGCGCTGCTGCAGGAGGCGGCCGCGGCGCGGGCGGCGGCCGACGACGAGCGGGCGGCCGCGGCGGCCGAGCGCGCCGAGGCGGCCGAGGCCCGCGGGCGCGCCGAGTCGCGCCAGGCCGAGCTCGAGCGCCGCCTCGCCCGGTCACGCGAGGCCGCCGAGGCGGAGCGGGCGCGGGCCCGCCGCGAGGCCGAGGCCGAGTTGGCCGCCGCCGCGCGCGAGCTCGCCGAGCTGCGCTCCGAGATCTCGGCCGCCCGCCGTGAGGAGGCCGCCCGGCGGGCAGCGGCGGCCGCCTCCGCCGCGCCGGCCGCGCCGCGCGAGCGCGCCCGCGACCGCCGCCTCGACGCCGCCTCCCGCGCCGTCGGCCGGGCCCGCGAGGCGCTGGTCGCCGCCGCGGCGCCGCCCGCCGCCGAGCGGCGGCCGGTGGCCGTCGGCGACGAGGTGGTCGACCCCGAGATGGGGTTCCGCGGGCGGGTGGTGGCGATCGACGGGGCTCGAGCCGAGGTGCAGGGAGGCGCCGCCCGTATGCGCCTGCCGCTCGCGCGGCTGGTCGCCGACCCCGCCGCCCCCGCGCGCGCGCCCGAGCCGGAGGAGCCGGCCGTCACGGCGCCGCCGCCGTCGGGCCCCGCGGCCACGCTCGAGGTCGACGTGCGCGGCCGCCGCGCGGCCGAGGCCGTCAGGGCCGTCCGCGAGCGGATGGACGCGGCGGCGATGGCCGGCCTGCCCGAGGTGCGCGTGATCCACGGCCACGGCACCGGCGCGCTGCGCGCGGCCGTGCGCGAGGAGCTGGCGCGCCACCCGCTCGTGGACCGGGCCGAGCCGGCCCCGCCCGAGGAGGGCGGGGACGGGGTCACGATCGCGTACCTCGACGGCTGAGCGAAGGGCCCCCCTCCCTCAGCTGGGGTCGGGCAGCTCCCCGATGTTGCGGAGCACGCCGACGTTCGGCGCCATGGTGCGGAAGGCGTCGTCCTTCTGGAGGACGCCGACGGTGTAGACGGGCAGGTCCTGCATCCGCGACAGCATCGAGGCGGCGTCGCGCGAGCGGGGGACCGACTTGAAGGTGGAGACCAGGATCGCGGCGTAGCCGCCCGACTTGGCCTCCTCGAGGGGCTTGGGCCAGTCGGGCCGCATGACCTCGACCTCCCAGCCGGCCTCGGTGAGCTTCACGACGGCGGCGTCCGTGCCGGGGAAGCGGACCTTCCCCTCCTTGTTCAGGACCTCGTCGGTGGGAACGGTGACGAACAGTAGCTTTGGCATGGCGGGGGAGCCTACCGATCGACCGCCCGCGCGGCCGCCCACCGGCCGCCCTTCCCGCAGGGCGAGACGGCCGCCGCCACCTCGCTCGCATGCGATCGCAACTGTCGCCACGAACGGGATCCCCGGTGTAGATTGCCAACCGGCCGGCGGGTCCCGCGTGCTTCCCGCCCCGCAGTCAACGTCGACGAGAGCCGACCCCAGGGGGGGCAGATGCCTGTAAGCGCAGCCGAGATTCCCGACAAGTCGTTCCTCCAGACCGCCGGGGACCGCCGGAGCATCCGCTACTACGACCCGGACAAGAAGGTGGAGGACTGGAAGATCGAGACGATCCTCCAGGTGGCGCGGTTCGCCTCATGCCAAGGCAACATCAACGCCACAGAGGCGATCGTCGTCCAGAAGGAGTCCTGCGACATCTGGGACGAGATCGAGGAGTGCGTCTCCGGCTTCAACGTCCAGATGATCAACCAGGCCTCTCACGTCATCTTCTGGCTGACGAACCTGAACGCCTGGTACGGGCGCGCCAACGACGGCCTCTCGTCGCTCGCCCTCGCCGGCGCCCTCACGAAGTACCACGGCTGGAACTACGAGTTCACGATGACCCAGACCGTGCCGCGCCTGATGAGCTTCCCGACCGAGCGGACCGAGATCCTGCTCCGGTTCGAGACCGGGCAGGCCGTCGGCAACGCGACCCTCGCGTGCTCGGCCCTCGGGCTCGGCAGCTGCCTCCTCGCCTTCGGCCGCAAGCCGGGCGGGGTGGAGAAGGCCTTCGGCCTCACGCCGAACCTCAAGTTCACCTGGGCCCACGCCATCGGCTACCCGCTCGAGGACCCGAAGGCCGGCGGCCAGCGGCCCCGCCTCAAGTACGACCGGCTCTTCTTCAAGGACAAGTACGGCGTCCCGCTGGCGTCCGACTCCGGCACCGAGGCCGCGCTCAAGGAGAAGGGCCTCATCCAGGAGCAGGCCCCGCTCCCGGGCCGGATCGAGGAGATCGACAAGCTCGCCCAGCAGTTCAGCCGCGACCCGGGCGTCGTGTCCTGGCCGGAGAAGGAGGTCCGCCGGCTGATCAACGACGACGACTGGGACTTCGGCCCGAACATCAAGAAGCGGGCCGAGGAGGTCCTGGCCGAGGGCGGCCTCCCGGACTACCCGGAGGAGATGCGGGAGACGTTTACGAAGCTCATGGAGGAGCACAACATCGACGCGAGCAAGTACCTGTCGTAGCTCCTTTCCGCCTGCCCGCAGGCGCGACGGCCCTCGTCTCCCCCGCGGAGGCGGGGGCCGTTTCGCGTGGACGGCCGGGCGGGTATCACGGCTGCGCCATGACAGGCGCGCGCCCCACCCGGCTGGACCAGCTCAGGACCCGGGCGCAGCCGGCGATCGAGCGGACCGCACGCCGCGGCATCGCCGCGGCGCGGGCGCTCCTCGACCGGGTCGAGGCCGGGCTGGGCTTCTTCAGCGGCCCCAACTCGACCATGTCGCGCGACGGCGACACCGTGGAGCTGACGCCCCGCGGCCGCCGCGAGGTGCAGTACTGGGCGCCCACCTTCCGCGCCCCGGGCGGCGGAGGGGCGTGACCCGCGACGGCGGGGCCGCGGGCTACGACGTCCACATCGGGCTGGAGGAGCTGGAGGCCGGCGACGGGAGGGCCGAGGTCGCCCTGGTCGCCGACGGGCGCCACCTGAACCCGAGCGGCGTCGTGCACGGCGGCGCGATCGCCACGCTCGTCAACGTCGCCATGGGCAGGGCGGTCGCCTCCCTGATCGCCGCCGACGAGGTCCCGGTCACCATCGAGATGAAGCTCAACTACCTCGAGCCCGGCCGGCCGGGGCTCCTCGTCGCGAGCGCCGAGGTGCGCCGCCGCGGGCGGCTCTTCACGGTCGTGCAGGCCGAGGTGACCCAGGCGGAGGACGGCGAGACGGTCGCCGAGGCGATGGGGACCTTCACCAGCACCGGCTGAGCCGCTCAGCCATGCGTCTCCGGCACCGGCCTGTCGTGGCGCAGGCGCCGCCCGGCGCGCCACGCGAAGACGGCGATCGCCAGGGCGGCGACCGGATCGCCCCACCACAGGCCCCCCAGCGCGTTGCCGCCCAGCCCGATCAGCAGCGCCCCGGCCAGCAGGCCGTAGAGCACAGTCTGGTAGCCCTCCGCCCGCGCCGCATGGGACTCGATCGTCTCCCCGAGGCGCATGATCGTCAGGCCGACGGGCGGCATCGCGCAGAGCGTGAGCGCCGCCACGGCCACGTCGATCGGCTTCGCCGTCGGCGCGTGCTCGACGGCGAGGGTCCAGACGGCGCCCGCCGCCGCGAGCGCGCCCACGGCGTAGAAGCTGAGGCCCACGAGGCGCTCGGCCGTCTCCTCCACGTCGGAGCGGTGGGCGCGGACCGGGGCGAACCGCCAGAGCACCGCCAGCGAGCCCAGCATGAGCGTGAACGAGCAGACGCCGAAGACGATCACCGCCGGCGACCGCGCGATGACGCCCGTCACGACGCTGATGAAGCTTTCGGCCAGGTGCCAGGCCGTCACCAGCAGGAGGAGCCGCCGCAGCAGCACCACGGCGCGCCGCCTTCGGGGGACTGTCCGAGGGATCGGCCAGGCGATCTCCACGGACGGGTCCTACCCTTTGGGGGTGCCGGGCACGCGGCGGTCTGCGGTACGGTCCGGCGCGCGCGCCCGTAGCTCAGTTGGATAGAGCGGCGGCCTTCTAAGCCGCGGGTCGCAGGTTCGAATCCTGCCGGGCGCATCACGGAGAAATGCCTGATAGCAGGGATTTTTTGCGTCTGCGGGCGACGCGTGCGTCCGTCCGAAAGGCGCCTCAGGACGCCCCAGGACACTGGAGCGGCTGCTCAGACATTGGAGCAAAGATTGGAGCGATCGCCGCCCCGGACCGTCTTCGCGGCTCCCGGAGTCGCGGTTGGTGTCCGGATGACCAGCTACCGCGAGCGCAGGCTCGCGAAGGCCGAGAAGCTCCGCGCGTGGGCCGAAGGCCGCGAGGCCAAGGCCGCCGCGGCGCGCGCGAGTGCGCACCAGACACCAGGCATGATCGCCCCGGGCCGGCGCTGCCGCCCGCCGCCCTCCGCTCATTGGCCTCGAGGGGTGTCCCCGGAGCGCCGCCGAGGTCGCGGCAGCGATCGGCGCCCCCGTTGAGCCACGGCCAAGTCCAGCACCTCGGCGCTGAACGGGCCGGACGTGTCTCCCATTGCCGCGTAGCGGTAGAGCGCAACCGCGAACACCTGGGACACCGCGGCTACGGCGACCGCGGTGACGATCAGCACCGCGACGCCCGCGGCTACCAGGATGAAGCCGAGGAACGGCCGCCCCCGGCTGACCAGCCCGATGCCCAAGCCCAGTCCCGCCGCGCCGGGCACCCCGCCGCAGGCGAGGATCACCAGGGTGACCCAGGCCTCGCCGCTGATCCCCTCGCCCCAGCGTCCCCGGAGAAGCCCGGCGGAGCGGCGCAGGGCGCGAAGGGGTCCCAAACCCTCCTGGGCGATGACCGGCACGGCCATGAGCGTGAGCAGGGACCAGGCGATGCCCAGAAGCCCACCCAGGCCGAGAAAGGCCAGGCGGCCGACCACCACGAAGGCGCTCGAAAGGAGCTTCCCCAGAAGGTCAACCACCGACCAGCCCGCCACGGACCGCAGGCGGCGGAGCGCGACGCGGAGGCCGCCTCCGAGGCTGATCTCCTCCCCGGCCATCGCCCGCGTCGTTGCCACGGCCAGGCCCGTCGTGAAGAAGGTGCGAAGAAAGCTCAGGCCGTAGAAGCACGCGGCCGCCAGCAGCCCCCCGATGACCCGGTCCCCGTGCTGAATCAGATAGGCGGCGGGAAGCCCCACGCCGGCCGCCCAGCCCAACATGCACGCGCCTCCGGCCAGCGGGAACGCGGCCAGGCGGCGGTTGTCGCCGAAGAGCCTCCAGCTCAGACGAGCCAGGGCGAACCCGCGCCCCGTCCGGCGCGTTGCGGTCGCCCACTCCGAGCGCACCGCCCTGCGCAGCGACCCGCCCGCCTCCAATCGCCCCGCCCCGGCGGTCGTCTCGGACGAGGACCCATCCGCGGCCTCCTTGGCCGGCGCCTCCCGACGGCGCGGCGCTTCGGGCGTCACGGCTGTATGCGCATCACACGGTGCCTCCGGAGCGTTCGAGCGCCCGTGCGCCCACTTGCCGGGGCGGGACGCAACCGCCGCGGCGCCCCGGTCGGAATCGGGACGATCAACCGAGGTCGGAGACTCATGGAGCGCGCGGCTGCGGTAATCCGCCGGCCCCGCGCTGCTGCTCGTCGACCTCGGCGGCGGGACCGTCGAGATCGAGCATGTCCCCCGGGGTGTCCTGATCCGACCGACGGAAGGCGGCATGGATCGCCTGGCGCGCGTCCTCGTCGGAAGCAAAGCCCAGACGATCGGCAACGGCCGAGAGGCCGCCCAGCTCGGCGAACGCAGCCAGCACCGGATCGGTCGTCGGGGCCATGCCCGGATCGTACGCGCGGGTGCCCACGCGGGCCAGCGCACGTAGGATGGAGCACGCGGCTGCCGGCGCGCAAACGCGCGCGCCGCTCCCGTTCACGGAAGATGCCTGCTGGTCCCGCAGATCCCCGCCCCCCCGGTCCCATGTGGTTGACTCACCCCCGGCTGGCGGGCGCCGAGTCCGTCACAAGCGGCCGGGGGGTCCGGGTATGTGGTGGGGAATTGGGATCTTTGGGGTGATCATCTGGATCACATTGGCCATCGTGTGCGGCCTGACCACGCTGCAAAACGGCCACACCTGGCTGTTCTGGCTCGGGATCATCTTCCCGTTCCTGTGGCTCATCGGGTTTTTCCTGCCTCCCACGGCAAAGGCGATTGCACGCGGCGCCTGAACGTTTGTCCGCAGCGCGCTAGGCGAGGGTGTAGGGAGCGCCCTCTAGGCCAAGAAACGTCGTCCGGCCCGTCTGCTGGGCGATGCACGCTCCGGTGGCAGGGTGAGCAGAACCGAGGTGCTCGGGCTCGACTTCGCCTCGCGCTCAACCTCGTGTCCCGTGCCCAACACCCTCGGCTCGGACGGCGGTGAGGCGCCTATGACACGACTTCTTCCAAGCGCGGGGCGATAGCAGGTTCTCGATCGACTACCTGACGTGGTTCGCCCCCGCGGCGCCGGTCGGCCCGCCCTACGACGTCTTCGGCGAGCCCACGCACCGGGGCGACCACGGCTGTCGATCGAGGTTGACGACATCGACGCCTCCACCGGACGCTCCTGCGGGCCGGCCTCGGAGGAGGGGCAAGCAGGGCCGGCGACTGTCGGGTGCGCCCGAGGAGTGGGACTTCGGCCCCGAGTTCGGCGGGCCGCGCCTGGGCCGGGCAGGACCGGTGCGGAGTGGAGCGCGACGCAAGCAAGCCCGACGCCCCGGCGGACCCGATCCGGATGACCCCCGCCTCGCGGCACGACGGGGGGGGGGGGGGGGGGGCCTCCTCGGATTGCCGCCCTCACCACGACTGAACGAGGATGGCCGCCCGTGCCCGTCCCCAGGACCCTCCGCGCGTTGGCTCTACCGACCCGATCGCGACCCGAGCACGGGCTCCGGGCGCCATCGGCTCGCGCGGCATCGTTGACACCAACCCGAGGGGGCCCGATGTACGCCACCATCCGGATCTACGGCGAGGCGGAGGGACTGGCCGACGCAGTCGCCCAGAACAAGGCGGAGATTCTCGGGCTCTTCAACGAGATCGACGGCTTCCAGAGCTACTACATGGTCAAGACCGGGCCCAGGAGCGCGACCTCCATCACGGTCTGCGACGATCAGGCTGGCGCCGAGGCCTCGAACGAGGCCGCGCGCGACTACATCGCCACCAATCTCTCGCACCTCTCGGTCAGCGCGCCCGAGGTGCATGTGGGCGAGGTCGCGATGAGCACCTGAGCATGGGCGGCTCGGACGGCGAGGGGCCGGAGTAGCCAACGAGGTGCCGTGAGGCGCCGGGCGAATGGCTCCCCGGCGCCTCCCCGGAAGCGCCTCTGACGGGTCGCATCGATCGCCTCAACGCGATCAATGCGCACGGCCCTGGACGTCCAACGGGCCCGTTCATAGCGTCCTTTGCGTCCCCGGACGCGGCTCCCCGGGTGCGGGCGGGAGCCCGTCCTTCCTGAGAAAGGAGGACCGAGGCCATGGACAACCCCCTTCCGACCGAGGCACGGGAGGCCGGGGCGCTGCGGCGTACCGATTTCCTGAAGCGGGCCGCCGTCGCCGGCGTGGGCATGACCGCGGCCGGCGCACTGCTCGCCGCAGAGCGCGCCGACGCGGTCGATATCCCCTTCCCGCCGGGCGAGACGCCGACTCCCGACCTGGGCCTGCGCGCCCACATCAACCGGTTCTCGCACCTGGTGATCAACGTCTCCGACCTGGAGCGCGCGAGGGAGTTCTACGAGGCGACCTTCCCCGTCACGGTCACGGCCCGGACCAACGGGCCGCCCCAGGCGTACCGGAGCCTCGGCATCAAACGAGGCCAGTTCGACGGCTACATGCTCAACGACGCCAGCGAGTTCCCCAGCCGGGCGATCCACATCGTGGAGTGGAAGTCGCCGACGCCGGTGGGGACGCCCTACGTCGAGGCCAACCACAACGGCTTCTACCGGACGGCGGCCCTCACCGCTGACATCGAGACGCGCCACAAGCAGGTCATCGCGGCCGGCAGCACCCCCTACGGGCCGCCCTCCCCGATCCCCGTGGGTCCCGCGGGAGCCGTCGCGATCGCGTTCGGCTTCCCCGACCCGGACGGCAGCACGTTGGAATGGATCCAGGTGGACGGGCTTCCCGCGGAGAGGCTCTCGCACCAGAACGCCAACGCGCGCGACCTGCGCAAGTCCTTCCCCTTCTACCAGCGGGTCGTCGGTCTCGACCACAGCGCGCGGCCATTCTCACCGGAGCCGTTCGACCAGACGCTTGGGTCGCTGGGCAGGGCCATCCGCAACCCGGACGGCACCATCTACGAAGGGCTGGTGGACTTCGACGCGCCCTTCTTCAGCTACCGGGCCGACAGCCGCAATCCGATCGACCTGCTGCAGTGGGAGATCCCGGGGGTGTTCGGGCGGCCCTACCCGGTGCCCAACCACCTCGGCATCATCAGGCTCGCCTTCGAGGTGGACGACATCGAGGCCTCCTACCACGAGCTGAAGAAGGTCTGGAAGCGCGTGGCCGGCCCCCCGGAGGAGTGGGACATGGGCGACTTCGGCACTCGCAAGGTCGTCATCTTCAAGGATCCCGACGGGATCATGCTCGAGCTCATCGAGCGCGCGCCGTACGGGATCGAGACAAACCCCGTCACGGACACCTGAGCACGCGCTGGGCGCCGTCCGGTCTCCCCCGGGCGGCGCCGAGCCCCTCGCGGGCACGCCCGACGCGACGTGGCACGATCCCAGGGGTGACCACCAGACCCGCCGCGGCGCAGCACCTGCGCGACCTCGCCCGGCTGCGCCGCGTCCGCGACCGGATCGACCGGGAGTACGCGCAGCCGCTGGACGTCGAGGCGCTCGCCCGCGGCGCGAGCATGTCGGCCGGGCACCTCAGCCGCCAGTTCCGGGTCGCCTTCGGCGAGTCGCCCTACAGCTACCTGATGACGCGACGCATCGAGCGCGCGATGGCGCTGCTGCGCCGTGGCGACCTCAGCGTCACCGAGGTCTGCTTCGCGGTCGGCTGCTCGTCTCTGGGCACCTTCAGCACCCGCTTCACCGAGCTGGTCGGCATGCCGCCCAGCGTCTACCGGCGGCAGGCGACGGGCGCGATGGCCGGGATACCCCCGTGCGTGGCGAAACAGGTGACCCGACCGATCAGGAATCGAGAAGCGCCGGCCCCCGGGCCGCAGCTACCCTGACCGCATGGACATCACCATTCACGCGAGCTTCCTCCCGCACGACGACCCGGACGCATCCCTCGGCTTCTACCGCGACACGCTCGGCTTCGAGGTCCGCAACGACGTCGAATACGGCGGGATGCACTGGATCACGATCGGCCCCCCCGACCAGCCCGACACGTCCATCGTCCTGTACCCGCCGGCCGCCACCCCCGGCGTCACCGAGGACGAGGGCCGCACCATCGCCGAGATGATGGCCAAGGGCACCTTCGCCAGCGTCAACCTGGCGACCGCCGACCTCGACGGCACCTTCGCGCGGCTGCAGGCCGGCGACGCCGAGGTCGTCCAGGAGCCGACCGACCAGCCGTACGGGGTCCGCGACTGCGCCTTCCGGGATCCCGCGGGCAACCTGATCCGCATCCAGGAGCTGCGCTGAGCCGTCCGGCGATCGCAGCGATGAGGACGGGATAGAGCATGGCCACGAGGACGGACGCGCGAACGCCTGCGCCGCAGGCCGCCGACACCCACGACCTGATCCGCGTGCACGGCGCGCGCGAGAACAACCTCAAGGACGTCAGCATCGAGATCCCGAAGCGCCGGCTGACGGTGTTCACCGGGGTCTCCGGCTCGGGCAAGAGCTCGCTGGTGTTCGGCACGATCGCCGCCGAGTCGCAGCGGCTGATCAACGAGACCTACAGCGCCTTCGTGCAGGGCTTCATGCCGACGCTGGCGCGGCCCGAGGTCGACGTGCTCGAGGGGCTGACGACCGCGATCCTCGTCGACCAGGAGCGGATGGGCGCCGACCCCCGCTCCACGGTCGGCACCGCCACCGACGCCAACGCGATGCTGCGCATCCTCTTCAGCCGGCTCGGCGAGCCGCAGATCGGCCCGCCCAGCGCGTTCGCCTTCAACGTCCCCTCGGTCCGGGCGAGCGGTGCGATCACCGTCGAGCGCGGTGACAAGACCAAGACCGAGAAGGCGACCTTCACCCGCACCGGCGGCATGTGTCCACGCTGCGAAGGCCGGGGCGCGGTCTCCGACATCGACCTCGCCCAGCTCTACGACGACTCCAAGTCGATCGCCGAGGGCGCGTTCACCATCCCCGGCTGGAAGTCGGACAGCTGGTGGACGGTGCGGATCTACGCCGAGTCGGGCTTCCTCGACCCGAACAAGCCGATCCGCGAGTTCACCAAGAAGGAGATGCAGGACTTCCTCTACCGCGAGCCGACCAAGGTGAAGGTCGAGGGCGTGAACTACACCTACGAGGGGCTGATCCCCAAGATCCAGAAGTCGTTCCTGTCCAAGGACAGGGAGGCGATGCAGCCGCACATCCGCGCGTTCGTGGACCGGGCGGTCACCTTCACCACCTGCCCCGAGTGCGGCGGCACCCGGCTCAGCGAGGGGCCCCGGTCGTCGAGGATCGATCGGATCAGCATCGCCGACGCCTGCGCGATGGAGATCAGGGACCTGGCCGAGTGGGTGCGCGGCCTCGACGAGCCGTCCGTGGCGCCGCTGCTCGACGCGCTGCAGCAGACCCTCGACTCGTTCGTTGAGATCGGGCTGGGCTACCTCTCGCTCGACCGGCCGTCGGGGACGCTGTCGGGCGGCGAGGCGCAGCGCACCAAGATGATCCGCCACCTCGGCTCCTCGCTCACCGACGTCACCTACGTCTTCGACGAGCCGACCATCGGCCTCCACCCCCACGACGTCGAGCGGATGAACGACCTGCTGCTGCGGCTGCGTGACAAGGGCAACACGGTGCTCGTCATCGAGCACGAGCCGGACACCATCGCGATCGCCGACCACGTCGTGGACCTGGGCCCGGGCGCCGGTACGGCGGGCGGCGCGGTCTGCTTCGAGGGAACCGTCGAGGGGCTGCGGGCCGGCGACACCATCACCGGGCGCCACCTCGACGACCGGGCGTCCCTCAGGCCGGCGGTGCGCACACCCACCGGCACCCTGGAGATCCGCGGCGCCACCGCCCACAACCTGCAGGACGTCGACGTGGACATCCCGCTCGGGGTGCTCTGCGTGATCACCGGCGTGGCGGGCTCCGGCAAGAGCTCGCTCGTGCACGGGTCGATCCCCGCCGGCCAGGGGGTGGTGTCGATCGACCAGGGCGCGATCCGCGGCTCGCGACGGAGCAACCCGGCGACGTACAGCGGGCTGCTCGACCCGATCCGCAAGGCGTTCGCGAAGGCCAACGGCGTGAAGCCGGCCCTGTTCAGCGCCAACTCCGAGGGCGCCTGCCCCAACTGCAACGGCGCCGGCGTCGTCTACACCGACCTGGGGATGATGGCCACCGTGGCCACCACCTGCGAGGAGTGCGAGGGGAAGCGGTTCCAGGCAGCGGTGCTGGACTACCCCCTCGGCGGCCGCGACATCAGCGAGGTGCTCGCGATGTCGGTGACCGAGGCCGAGGAGTTCTTCGGCGCCGGCGAGGCGCGCACGCCGGCCGCGCACGCCATCCTCGGCCGGCTCGCCGAGGTCGGGCTCGGCTACCTCACCATCGGCCAGCCGCTCACCACGCTCTCCGGCGGCGAGCGGCAGCGGCTCAAGCTGGCCACCCACATGGCCGAGAAGGGCGGCGTCTACGTCCTCGACGAGCCGACGACCGGCCTCCACCTCGCCGACGTCGAGCAGCT
The DNA here is from genome assembly GCA_963808825.1 of Miltoncostaeaceae bacterium. GTDB lineage: Bacteria > Actinomycetota > Thermoleophilia > Miltoncostaeales > Miltoncostaeaceae > DATAGF01. The sequence goes on from CAWEGW010000009.1 coordinate 634,420, forward strand.
GCTCGGCCTGCTCGACCGGCTCGTCGACTCCGGCAAGTCGGTCATCGTCATCGAGCACCACCAGGCGGTCATGGCGCACGCCGACTGGATCATCGACCTCGGCCCCGGCGCCGGACACGACGGCGGCCGGATCGTCTTCGAGGGCACGCCCGCCGACCTCGTCGCCGCCCGCACGACCCTCACCGGCGAGCACCTCGCGGCCTACGTCGGCGCCTGACCGGCCCTCAACCGAACGTCGGGGCCGCGGAGGCCCTGCCACCGTGCGCTGATGGCTGCGGCGGTCGCGGCTGCTTGGGCTGGCGGCGCTCGCGCTCCTCGCGATCGCCACCGCGCCACTCACGCTGATCGCCGGGATCGCCGCGTGACCGCCGTGCTCGTCGCCTGGCTATGCCGACACGGTCCGAGGTGGCGAACCGGCCCAGCCGGTCGTGGTTTACGCCATGAGCTGGCGGAGCTCGCCGATCATCTCGAACGACCCGACCAGCCCGGTCAGCTCCAGGACCGATGGGGCTGGCCCGACTCATCCAGCAGCACGATGCGCGTGCCGAGGGCCTCCGCGAGCGTCCTCGCTCCCGGAGGTCCACCACGATCGGGTCCGCCTCGGCCGCCAGGGCCGTCGCCTCGGCGCAAGGGGGCCCGCGGGGCCTCAAGTAATCGATTGACAGATATCGCTCCAATCGATAGATGTAGATCGAGCGCGCGGAGGCTTGGGCGGGCGTCGGGGCCGGGGAACGGGGGACGGATGAGCGCGAACGAGGTCCACGAGCAGGTCCGGGAGCGCTACGCGCGGGCGGCGGCCGAGGCGGCGTCGGGCGCCCAGCCGGGGATCGTCGGCGGCTGCGGCGAGGGCGGCTGCTGCGGCCCGGCCGACTTCGGCGGCGCCCTGTACGGCGACGCCGATCGCGGTGGCCTCCCCGAGCAGGCGGTCCTGGCGAGCCTCGGGTGCGGCAACCCGGCGGCCGTGGCCGAGCTGCGCGAGGGAGAGGTCGTCCTGGACCTCGGGTCGGGCGGCGGCATCGACGTCCTGCTCTCCGCGAAGCGCGTCGGTCCGACGGGGAAGGCGTACGGGCTCGACATGACCGACGAGATGCTGGCGCTCGCCCGTCGCACCGCGGCCGAGGCCGGGGCCGCGAACGTGGAGTTCCTGAAGGGCCAGATCGAGGCGATCCCGCTGCCGGCCGAGACCATCGACGTCGTGATCTCGAACTGCGTCGTGAACCTCTCGCCCGACAAGGCGGCGGTGCTCGCCGAGACCTTCCGCGTGCTTCGGCCCGGGGGCCGGGTCGGCATCACCGACGTCGTCGCCGAGGACCGGCTCTCGGCGGCCGAGCGGGGGGAGCGCGGTGGCTGGGCGGGCTGCATCGCCGGCGCGCTGTCGGTGGGCGAGTACGACGCCCTGCTCGCGGGCGCCGGCTTCGTCGACGCGAGCGTCACGTTCACGCATGAGGTCGCCGACGGCCTTCACGCCGCGATCGTCACCGCGGCGAAGCCGGCGTAACACTACTCAACACTAGTTGAGTCAGTTGTCGTTGATCTTTATGGTCGTGGCATGGACCAGGCCGATCGCCTCCGCGTCCACGCGGCGCTCGCCGAGCCGTCCCGGCTTGCGATCGTCGATGCCCTCGCGCTCGGCGACCGGACCCCCCGCGAGCTCGGCGACCTGGTCGACCTTCCCACGAACCTGCTCGCGCACCACCTGGAGGTGCTCGACGCCGCCGGCCTGATCGAGCGGCGCGCCTCGGCGGGCGACCGGCGACGCCGCTACGTGGTCCTGCGGCACGGCCCGCTCGCGGGGCTGCTGCCCGCGGCTGCCGCGCCCGTCGCCTCGGTGGTCTTCGTCTGCACGGGCAACTCGGCACGGTCGCAGTTCGCCGCGGCGCTCTGGCGGCGGCGGACCGGAGCGTCGGCCGACAGCGCCGGCGCCGAGCCGGCCCGCCGGGTGCACCCCGGCGCGACCCGCGCGGCCCGCGCCTTCGGCGTCGACCTCTCCGGCCGGAGCCCAAAGGGCTACGACGGCCTGGAGCTCGAGCCGACCCTCGTGGTGTCGGTCTGCGACCGCGCCCGGGAGGCGGGCCTTCCCTTCGACTGCCGGACGCTCCACTGGTCGGTGGCCGACCCGGTCGCCGACGGGCGGGCGGCGGCCTTCGCCGCCGCCTTCGCCGAGATCTCCGAGCGGGTCGAGCTGCTCGCAGCCGCCAGGCCCGCCGCCTGAACCCCGAGGGGGAACCGATGTCCGACCCCAGCTCAACGACCACCGAGCTCCCGCTCGAGCAGCGCCTCCAGCTCCGCCAGGCCGCCGACCGGCTCAGGGACCAGTTCGCCGGCCAGCTGAACACGGAGACGATCGAGCGCTTCCTGACCGAGTCGTTCGATCAGATCGCCGCCGGCGCGCACCTGCCCAACTGGCTGCCCCTGCTCGCCGAGCGCTTCGCCAAGGAGCGGCTGCGCGCCCTCGTGCGGCTCGAGCTCGGCCCGGAGGTCACCACCCCGGCCGTCCTCTTCCTCTGCGTCCAGAACGCCGGCCGCTCCCAGATGGCCGCCGGCTGGATGCGCCACCTCGCGGGGGAGGGGGTGGACGTCTTCTCGGGGGGCTCGGAGCCGGCCCCGTCGCTCAACCGTGGGGCGGTGGAGGCCATGGCCGAGATCGGCGTTGACATCTCGCAGGAGCTCCCCAAGCCGTGGGCCGACGAGATCGTGCGGGCCGCCGACGTCGTGGTCACCATGGGCTGCGGCGACGCCTGCCCCCTCTACCCGGGCAAGCGCTACGTCAACTGGGAGGTCGAGGACCCGGCAGGCAGGGACCTCGCCGAGATCCGGCCGATCCGGGACGACATCGGCCGGCGCGTGCGCGAGCTGATGGCCGAGATGGGGGTCGAGACCGCCGCCCGCTGACGGGCACGGCGGGGTTCTGTGGGACCCGGCCCGCGGCGGCTCCGTCGGCTGCGGGTGCTCCGGGGGTACTACGTCCACCTTGGCCGGTTCGACGACGGCAGCCTCGACAGGGAGGGCGACATGAAGGCGGTGACCTGGCACGGCCGGAGGGACGTCCGCGTCGAGGAGGTGCCGGATCCGACGATCCAGGATGCGACGGACGCGATCATCCGGGTGACGACGACCGGCCTCTGCGGGTCGGACCTTCACCTCTACGAGGTCCTCGGGCCGTTCATGGGCGAGGGCGACATCCTCGGCCACGAGCCGATGGGCATCGTCGAGGAGGTGGGGAGCGCGGTGACCTCGATCGCGCCGGGCGACCGCGTGGTGGTGCCGTTCCAGATCTCCTGCGGGAGCTGCTTCATGTGCGACCAGGGCCTCTTCACCCAGTGCGAGACCACCCAGGTGCGGGAGCAGGGCATGGGGGCGGCGCTGTTCGGCTACACGAAGCTCTACGGGCAGGTCCCGGGCGGACAGGCCGAGTACCTCCGCGTCCCCCAGGCCCAGTTCGGCCCGATCAAGGTGCCCGAGGGCCCGCCCGACGAGCGCTTCGTCTACCTGTCGGACGTCCTGCCGACGGCCTGGCAGGGGGTCGAGTACGCGCAGATCCCGCCGGGCGGCTCGGTCACGGTCCTCGGCCTCGGGCCGATCGGCGACATGGCCTCGCGCATCGCACTGCACCGCGGCCACCGGGTCATCGCCGTCAACCTGGTGCCCGAGCGCCTCGAGCGGGCCCGCCGCAACGGCGTCGAGACCCTCGACCTGCTCGAGCACGAGGACGACCTGGCCGAGGTGATCCGCGGCATGACCGACGGGCGCGGCACCGACTCGGTGATCGACGCCGTCGGCATGGAGGCCCACGGGGCTCCGGTCGCCGGGCTGGCCCAGAAGATCACCGGGCTGCTGCCCGACTCGGTGGCGGCCAAGCTGATGGAGACGGCGGGCATGGACCGCATGAACGCCTTCTACCTCGCCATCGACATCGTCCGCCGGGGCGGCACGATCTCGCTCGTCGGCGTCTACGGCGGCATGGCCGACCCGCTACCGATGCTGACCCTGTTCGACAAGCAGGTGCAGGTGCGGATGGGTCAGGCGAACGTCAAGCGCTGGGTGCCGGAGATCATGCCGCTGCTGCTGGACGGCGACCCGCTCGGCACCGAGACCTTCGCCACCCACCGGGTGCCGCTCGACCGGGCCCCCGACGCCTACGCGACCTTCCAGCGCAAGGAGGACGGGGCGGTCAAGATCCTCTTCGACCCGGAGCGCTGAGGCCGCGCCTGTTGACAGGGCTCGCCCCGGTGCCGTTCGATCGCAGCCGCACATCGACCCCACCTCGCCGCCGTCGCAGGCGACGAAAAGGGAGAGGGATGACCACGCGCACGCTTCGACGCGGCCTGCCCCTGCTGGCGGGGTGGGCCGTCCTCGCGGCGGCCGCCGCGACGGCCCAGGGGGGCCGGCTCGGCGACCGCCACCTGCCGCGGGAACGACACCTCCTGCGAGGCGACCTTCAGCCTCGCGGGCGGGGCCAGCGAGAAGACGCTGACCGTCCGCCTGCCCGCCGCCGGCATGCGGCGGGTGGCCGTCAACGCCACCCCGGCACAGGGGGCCTACCTGCTGACGGGCGGGCGCTTCAGCTCGGGCGGGGCGGTCTCCACCGCGACCCTCGACGCCGTGCAGTGCATCCCCCGGGGCGCGCGCCTCATCCTGACCTTCGGCCACCCGAGCACCGCCCTCAGCTGCGGCGCCATCCGCAACGGCGTCTCGTACCTGTCGATCGCGCGGACCGGCTCGGTGCGGCCGGGCTCCTACGGCTGCAGCATGGCCCACACGCTCGGCACGGCCTGGACGGCGGCCTTCCGCGCCCACCGCAGCACGGAGACCGTGACCGCGGCCGGGATCACGGTCCAGTGCAAGCTGGTCCCGCGCCTTCCCCAGAACTTCGTCTGCGACGGCGGCAACCTGCGGGTGCGCTTTCCGGGCCGACCGGATGAGCCGTGTGATCGCGGCGTGAGCGGGCCGTCCCCCGACCTGGCCGACGCCGGCCCCAACTGCCCCCGGTGCGGCGCGCCGATGGTCGCCGGCGACGACCGGGAGCCGACCGAGGTCTGGCGCTGCCCGAGCTGCGGGCTGGAGATGTCCGAGCGCTCCTGAGCCGGCCGTGAGCGACCGCCCATCGCGAACGGGTGGGGAGGCGGCGTCCCGTCACCGCCTCCCACCCTGCCGGACCACCACCGCGTAGCTGGGGGGATCACGCGACCCGGACCCTTCACGGGGCGCGCGCCCGTGCAGCGACGCGAGCGGCGTTCCGAGGCGGCTGGCCGAGGGTAGAAGCAAGAGCGCGGCGCCGCCCGCTCCTCGACGATGCCCGACGCCCCGCCACCCGTGACGCCGCCCGCCGACCTGTCGGTCGAACGTCACCGCGACCTGGTCGGGCGCGCGTACGAGCCCTGGGTGCGGCGCGCGGTCCTGGCGATCTTCGTGGCGATCGCCGCGCTTGGACTCGCGAACGTCTTCGGCCAGCGGGCGACCACCTCGTCCGCGTCGGGCGCCGCGGCCGAGCTGACCCTCGAGGCGCCCGACCGCCTCCGCGGCGGCATCATCGCCCAGGGCACCATCGAGGTGCGGGCGATCGAGCGGATCGCCCAGCCCCGCCTGGTCCTGGACCCGGGGTGGATCGACGGCATGACGATCAACACGATCTCGCCGGCGGCCGCGGCCGAGGGCAGCGACCAGGGCCGGACTGTCCTCGCATACGGCGAGCTGGGCGCCGGCGACACCCTGACGGTGCGGATCTCGTACCAGGTCAACCCGACCGACCTCGGGAGCCAGGCGGGCGGCGTCGCCCTGCTCGATGGCGACCGCCAGATCGCCCGGGTGGACCGGACCATCGTCGTCTTCCCCTGAGCCAGGAGGCCTGAGATGGACATCGTCCTGCGGGCGGCGGCCGTCTTCGTGCTGCTCTTCGTCGTCACGCGCACCATCGGCCGGCGCGAGCTGGGGCAGATGGAGCCGTTCGACCTGATCCTGCTCGTCGTGATGGGCGACCTGATCCAGCAGGGCGTGACGCAGAGCGACTACTCGCTGACGGGGACCGCGCTGGCCGTGTGCACGCTGGCGGTGCTGACCGTCGCCGCGTCCTACCTGTCCTTCCGGGTCCGCCGGCTGCGGCCGATCCTCGACGGCGAGCCCGTCGTGCTCATCCACGACGGCCGGCCGGTCGAGCCCAACCTCCGCAGGGAGCGCATCACCCTCGAGGAGCTGCGCGCCCAGGCGCGCCTCGAGCAGATCGCCAGCCTCGACGACGTCGCCTACGCCGTGCTGGAGACGGGCGGGAAGATCAGCTTCATCCCGCGCCCGTCCGGCTCGGGCTAGCGGACGGGCCCCGAGGGCGCATGCCGGTCCTGATCGGCACCTCGGGGTGGCAGTACGCGCATTGGCGCGGCCGCCTCTATCCCGCGGGGCTGCCCCAGCGCCGCTGGCTGGAGCACTACGCCGAGCGCTTCGCGACCGTGGAGGTGAACGCGACCTTCTACCGCCTGCCGCGGCCGGCCACGGTCGAGGACTGGGCGCGGCGCACCCCGGACGACTTCGTGGTGGCGGCGAAGGCGAGCCGCTACCTCACCCACATCCGCCGCCTGCGCGAGCCGCGCGAGCCGATCGAGCGGCTGATGCGGACCCTGGAGCCGCTCGGGAACCGCCTGGGCCCGGTGCTCGTGCAGCTCCCGCCGAACATGCGCCGCGACCTCGACGCCCTCGACGGGGCCCTGCGCGCCTTCCCCGCCGGCGTGAGGGTCGCGGTGGAGCCGCGCGAGGCGTCGTGGTTCGTCGACGCCACCCGCGCGCTGCTCGAGCGGCGCGGCGCGGCGCTCTGCGCCGCGGACCGGCCGGGATGGCGGCCGCCCCTCTGGCGGACCGCCGACTGGGGCTACCTGCGCCTGCACCAGGGCCGGGCGTCGCCGGCCCCCTGCTACGGGCGCGCCGCCCTGGACGGCTGGGCGCGCCGCCTGGCGGACTGCTTCTCCGCTGAGGACGACGTCTTCGTCTATCTCAACAACGACGGCGAGGGCTGCGCGCCGCGGGACGCCCGCGTGCTGGCGGCCCGCTGCCGGGCCGCGGGGCTGCTGCCCACCCGGGTCCCGGGGCCGCGGGAGACGCCCGTCGGGGACGGCGGTGGCTGACGGGTCCCGTTTCCCCGCCCCGAGGCCGGGTACCGACCCCCGCGACAACGACGGAAGGGGACGACGGATGTCTAACGATCGAGGAGTCGGTCGAGGTCAAGGTGCCGGTGCGGACCGCCTACGACCAGTGGACACAGTTCGAGGAGTTCCCCCGGTTCATGGAGGGCGTCGAGTCGATGCGCCAGGTGGACGACACCCACCTGCACTGGGTCGCCGAGATCGCCGGCCAGCGGCGGGAGTGGGACGCCGAGATCACCGAGCAGCACCCGGACGAGCGCGTCGCCTGGACGAGCACCGGCGGCCAGCGCAACGCCGGCGTGGTGACCTTCCACCGCCTCGCCGACGACCGCACCAAGGTGATGCTCCAGCTCGACCATGACCCCGAGGGGCTCGTCACAAGGCGGGCGACGCGCTCGGCCTCGTGCGGCGCCAGGCCAAGGGCGACCTGACCCGCTTCAAGGACCTCATCGAGGAGCGCGGCGAGGCGAGCGGCAGCTGGCGCGGCGACGTCGGCCGGAACTGACAAGGGCCGTCGTACTCACTTCAAAATGGGCAACGCGGCCCCCGCATCAGCCTGATCGGATCAGGGTTCCGGCATTCCGCCCCCGCCCGGCTCATTGGCTGTTCGGGTGGGGGCCGCCGGACCTGCGGGTCACAGGGCGTCCTACCGGCGCTCGCGCAGCGTGGCTTCGATCCGCTCGAGGCGCTCGTCGATCCGCCCCAGCTGCTCCGCCAACGGATCGCCACTCCGGGCTTGAGCCTGCCTGCCCAACCGAGCCACGAAAATGCTGGTGATCGCCGCGGTGACCACCGTGATGAAGCCGATCCCCAGGAGCATGACCAGCGCCGCCAGAATCTGGCCGCCCGCGCTCTCGGGAACGTGGTCGCCGTAGCCGACCGTCGTCACCGTCTGAATGGCCCACCAGAGGCCGCCGCCGAGCGAGGGAAAGCTGTCGTGGTCGATGACCGTCATCAGCAGCCCGGTCACCACGGTCATCACCCCCGTCACGGTGGCGATGACGACCGCGGCCGCCCGGGGCGTCGTGGCGCGGTCGATCCATCTGTTGAACTCGACGCTCGATCCTCGTCTCTCCAACCATCACCGTCGAGTTCGTGCCCCCAGCGGGCAGTCCTACCACCCCTGAGGCCGGACGACCCTCGGGCCGAGCGCTGCGGCCACGGGCACTTGACCCGCGCCCGGGCGTGCCCGGGCGCTGGAGGTAGCCAGGCGTGGCTGCCGCGGACAGGCCCAGCCCCCCGGCCAGGGCACGGCGCCAGGGCGCCGCATTAACGAGCCGTGCCGGTACGTTCAGGCGCCTCTAATGCCCTAGAGTCGAAAATCTCCTCGAAGCTGGGGCGTGAGAGGCTAAATCTCCTGCGCCGTATCGCGGAGCGCCCAGTTGCAGGGTTTCGACCCGAGCATCGTCCTCGAGACCAAGCTCCATCCGCCCCCGGCGCGGCCCGAGCTCGTCGAGCGCGTTGGCTTGCTGCGCCACCTCGTCGGATCGGAGGCGTCGGTGGTGGTCGTCAGCGCCCCCGCCGGCTTCGGCAAGACCGTCCTTCTGTCGCAGTACGCGGCCGTCGCTGCTCGTCCGTTCGTCTGGCTCTCGCTCGACGCCGCCGACGCCGACCCGGTCCTCGTGGCCCTCGAACTGGCCACCGCCATCGACCGCGTCGCACCGGTCGATGCCCGCGTGTTCGCCAGCCTGGGCGGGCCGGCGCCGGCGATCGAGCGGATTGTCCTCCCCGGCCTCGTCAACAGCGTCTACGCCGCCGGCAACGTGGCCCTCGCCGTGGACGACCTGCACCTGGTCGACAGCCCCGAGAGCGTTGCCGTCCTGTCCTTCCTCTGCCAGCACCTCCCGCCCGGCGCCCAGCTCCTGGTCGCTTCCCGCGACACGCCGGCCCTGCCCCTGGGCAGCCTGCGCGTGGGCGGGCGGCTGCTCGAGCTCGGTTGGCGCGACCTCGCGCTCAGCCGCACGGAGGTGGAGGAGCTCATGCGAGCGACCGGCGCGCCGCTCGAGAGGCAGCACTTGGACGCGCTGCACGAGCGCACCGAGGGGTGGCCGGCGGCCGTCTACCTCGCCGCGCTCGCGCTCCGGAACGGCGGCGGCGGGCGCGGCTCAGGGATCGGGGTGGCCGGCGACGATCGCGATCTGGTGGATTACCTCTCCGGCGAGCTGCTGACGCGCCTCCCGCCCGAGCGGCTCTCCTTCCTCCTGCAGACGTCGGTCCTGAATCGCTTCTCGGCGGCGCTGTGCGACGCCGTCTTGGACCGCCAGGACTCGGCGCAGGAGATCGCCGAGCTCGAGCACTCGAACCTCTTCGTCGTGCCCCTCGATCGCCGACGCGAGTGGTACCGCTACCACCACCTCTTCCGGGACGTCCTTCGCGCCGAGCTCGCCCGCCGGGACCCGCGATCGGTGCCGTTGCTCCACCGCCGGGCCTCGCGCTGGCACGAGCGGGAGGGGACGCCCGAGGAGGCCGTGCAGCACGCGCTGGCCGCGCGCGACATGCGCCGAGCGGCGGAGCTCATGGTGCGCACGGCACGCAGGCTCACCATCGTCGGCCGCCTGGCGACCGTGCGTCGCTGGCTGGAGGCCTTCCCGGAGGACGTCATCGCCGGCTCGGGGCCGTTGGCCATGACCGCCGCCCACGCGATGGCGCTGTCCGGGGAGCGTGAGCGGGCGCGGCGCTACGTCGCGGTCGCCGAAGGCGCGCCCTGGAGCGGCCTCGGGCCCGTCGGCGAGCCGTCTCGCGAGGCCGCGGTGGCGCTCATCAAGGCGACCTACGGCTGGGAGGGGGTGACCCGGATGCGCGCCGACGCGCTCACCGCCTACCGCCTCCTCCCCGTCGGACACCCCGCGCACGAGCCGGCGGCCGTCGCCCTCGGCTGCAGCCTGATGCTGGTCGGGCGGACCGCAGAGGCGGTGCCCCTCCTGGAGGAGGGGTCGGGGGCAGGAGGGGCCGCGGCGATGGTTTCGATCCTTGCCCTGGGCGTGCTCGCGCAGATCGCCCTGGAGAAGGGGCATCTTGACGCGGCCGAGGCGAGGGTTCGGGCGGGGCTGGCGCTCATCGCCGAACAGGGCCTCGGAGACAACACCTTCAGCGCCTCCGTTCGACACCGCCGCCGCGTGCCTCGGCGCCCGAAGCGGTGATCTGGCGCGCGCGCGGGTCCATCTGGGGACGGCGCGATCGGTCCTTCCCCGCGCCGCCGCAGCTCCCTGGCGGTCGATCCGGACGCGCGCGCTGCTGGGCCGGGCCGCGCTTGCCCTCGGCGACCTCACGCTTGCGGGAGCGTTGCTGGAGGAGGCGCGGCGGGAGCTGGCCAACTACCCTGACGCCGGCACGCTCCCCCGGCTGCTCGCCCGGGAGGAGCACGCGCTCGAGGCGGCCCGCGGCGGCGCCGGCGTGCTCGGCGAGCCGCTCACTCCCGCCGAGCTCAAGGTGCTGGAGCTGCTGCCGACGCACCTGTCCCTGGCCGAGATCGGCGAGAGGCTCCACATCTCGCGGAACACGGTCAAGGCCCATGTGAGGTCGATCTACACCAAGCTCGATGCGGGCGGACGCGGCGACGCGGTCGCGCGCGCGGGCCGGCACGGGGTCTTGGCCCGCGACTAATCGCCCGTAGGGGGTGATGCGCCGATTCGCTCACGGGTCCAAGCTCTCCCCCGAGGTGAGCGAATTGCTGCTCAGCGTCTTCGCGGGGCAGGGGACTGCGGCACGCGCCCTGCGGGACCTGCGAGCCGATTGCCTGGACGTGGACTGCTTCGCGTCGGCCGCCACCGTGAGCGTTTCCGACTGCGGCAGCTACGCGGTCGAGACCACTGGCCGCCCGGGCACGGCGCGCGGTTTGCCGGGCATGTTCTGGGAGGCTCTGTTCAGGCTCATCCTCGTGGTTCCCGTTCCGGGCAGCTCATACGGCCCGAGCGCGGGGGCGCTGCTCGGAGCATTGATCAACGCCGGCGTTGACGAGGGATTCCTGGCGCGGGCCCGCGAGGCCTTGGTGCCCGGCACGTCGGCCGTGGGGCTTCTCCTCGTCGACGAGGACCAAGACGAGGACCTTGGGCGGCTCCGAGAGCGCGGCGCCACCCTCATCCTGACCTCCCTTGCGCCCGGGCAGGAAGCGCAGCTCGAACGCGAATTCGGTGGGGCGCCATGAGCCCCCTTGAGGCGACGACGGCGAAGCAAGCCGAGCCCGCGTCACCAGCGGGCACGAGAAAGGAGTGACATGGCCATCGGACCCGTGCAGCTGATCGTGCTGGGCTTCCGGCACCCGGAGTTCCACGGCGAGATCATCGCCGAGCTGGAGCGGCTGCGCGAGAGCGACACCGTGCGCGTGATCGATGCCCTGGCGGTGCACAAGGACGCCGAGGGCGAGATCGAGGTCGCCCACCTGAGCAACCTGACCAAAGAGGAGGCCATCGAGCTGGGCACCACGATCGGTGCCCTGATCGGCCTCGGCATCGAGGGCGAGGAGGGGATGGAGGCCGGGGCGCTGGCCGGCGCCGAGGCGGCCGCCGACGGCGTGCATGTCTTCTCCGACGAGGAGGCCTGGGACGTGCTGGAGGAGATCCCCAACGACTCGGCGGCGGCCCTGCTGCTGATCGAGCACCACTGGGCCGTGCCGCTGCGCGACGCCATCGCCCGGGCGGGTGGCTTCCGCATCAGCGACGGCTTCATCAGCCCCTTGGACCTGATCGAGATCGGGCTGGTCACGGCCGAGGAGGCCGCAGAGCTCCACGCCCTCGAGCAGAGCGCAGCGCAGAAGTAGCATCCGAAACGGTCAGCCACGACCAGAGGAGGTCGAGATGATGGGATCGCGCAGGGTCGCACGGCGCACCTCGCGCCGGGTCGCCCGCCGCCGCTGAAGGTCCAGGTGGCCCTTCTCGGCGCCGCGGCCAGAGCCGCCGCCGAGGCCAGGACCCCCGCCTGGAGCTGCAGGCGCTCGCCGCCAGCCGCGCCCACGTCGAGCGATGGCTAGGCTGGCGGCGGCAGCGGACCGACGGGCCGAACTCCTCCGTGCCCGTTCAGGGCCTCAGAACCTGCTTCGCCTCTTTCCAGCCCGCCGTGAGCGCATACAGAACGGCGATGCCGAGCCCGATGGCGACCAGGCTCCACAGCGGGTAGGCCGGGAACCAGGCGATCTGGCCGATGAGGTTGATGACCACGACGACGATGGCGAACCAGCGGCCCCACTCCTTGCCGGCGAAGAGCGCCGCGCCTGCGAGGATCATGACGATCCCCCAGATGATGAGGGCCCATCCCCACGTCGTGAAGTCGGTCGTGACGAGCAGACCCGACTCGGGGATCAGGTAGGTCCCGTCCTTGGCCAGGGCCACGATGCCCTGGATGATGTCGAGGGCGCCGATCGTGAGCATCACGATGGCGGCGAAGATGACCCATCCGCTCCACGCCGATCCCGCGTCGTAGGTATCGGTGGACATCCGCTACCTCCCATGCCGAGGCCGGCGACGGGGGACGCCGGCGGCCGATGAATGTCGGACCGAGCCCCCAACGCTGAGCGCCGGCCCGTCCGAAGGCTCGACCGTTCGGTACTTGAGCCGCATCGGCCACATGGGGTGATTGGAACGCAGCGGGTTGCCGGAACGGCAGGGGCTGCCCGCCGCTCATCGACTTGCCGGCTCGACGGCCGTGCTGGCGCTCACGGCAAGGTCCATGGCCACCGATGCGCGTAGCTTCTTGTTCGGAGCCGCCGAGCCATGGCAGCCTCGCCCTCGCGAGGCGAGGAGTCGCCCAGCGCCCGCCCGCTGGAGGGCAGGTGGGGGCGCTCAGCGGTGCTCTTGGCGCCCCAGTCTTCGGCAGAGAAGGGACTATCTCGAGGAGCCCGGGCGGCTCGCTCTGACCCGAGGGGGCCGCCAGTCGAGACACGGACGACGTCGGGCTCGTTTCGCGGATTCACCCGATGTGGTGGATGCGCGCTCAGCGGCCTCCGCGCTGTGATGGCCCCGGGGCCGTCGGCTCGACTGCGATGGCCCCACGGTTTCGTGATCAGCCCCGGCCCGGAAGGGACGCGCCGACGGCCCAGATGAGGGGGCACGAAGATGCCGAGCACGAACGGCCCGACCCGACCCTTGACGAGCGTCGGGGCCCAGGGGAGGCACAGCAGCGTGACTCGGAGCTCCGCGAGGACGAGGACCAGCGCGAGCCCATCGACCCTCCTCCCGCGGTTCGCGACGAGGGCCGCGCGCCTGGCGCCTCCTGGGGTTTCAAGGCCACCACGGCGCCGGCGACGACGCGTCCCCCAGCGCGCTCTCCTGCGCCGAGTCCTCCCGCCTCGCCCGATCCCGAACGAAGGAGCACGCCATGAGTCCGTCCCCGACCTCGGCACCGCCGGCAGCGGCCGCGGGAGCGGTGCCCCACCTCACGGTGGGCGAGCGCGCCGCGCGCGGCAAGGCGGCACGTCTCGAGACTCCGCGCGCGAGCCACGCCGACTGGACGCCGGCCAAGGGGCGCGACCCCGTGGAGATCCTCGAGAACCAGGCGCTCAGCAGGGTGCAGGATCTCGTCCCGATCCGTTACGGCCGCATGCTCACCTCGGCCTTCGCCTTCTACCGCGGCGCGGCGGCGATCATGGCCGCTGATCTGGCGCCCACGCCCCGGTCGGGACTGCCGGTGCAGCTCTGCGGCGACGCCCACCTCTCCAACTTCGGCGGCTTCGCCACACCGGAGCGCGCCCTCGCCTTCGATATCAACGACTTCGACGAGACCCTGCCCGGCCCGTGGGAGTGGGACATCAAGCGCCTGGCCGCCAGCTTCGCCATCGCCGCCCGCGAGTTAGGCGTGGACGACGCCAGGCGGCGAAACCTCGTGCAGGGGGTTGTAGGCGCCTACCGGACGGCCATGGCGCAGTTCGCCGGCATGTCGAACCTCCAGGTCTGGTACTCGCGGCTGGACGTCGAGGAGGTCGCAGCGCCGGTGGCGAAGCGGAGTGAGCAAGGCCGCGACCAAGGCCTTCGACCGCAACGTGGCGAAGGCGCGGGCCAAGGACCACCTGCGCGCCTTCGCCAAGCTCACCCGCCGGGTGGACGGCGAGCTCCGCATCATCAGCGACCCGCCCCTGATCGTCCCCGTCGAGGAGCTGGCTCAGCACATCGACCAGGATCAGCTCGAGGCCGAGCTCCGCTCGCTCATCCGCTCCTACCGGCGCACCCTGGAGCGAAATCGACGCCGTCTGCTCGAGAGCTACCGCTACGCGCACATGGCCCGCAAGGTGGTCGGGGTCGGCAGCGTGGGAACGCGCGCCTGGATCGTCCTGTTCCTCGGCCGCGACGACCAGGACCCCCTGTTCCTCCAGGCCAAGGAGGCCGAGGCCTCGGTGCTCGAGCCCTACCTCGGGGCCAGCGAGTTCGCCAACCACGGCCGGCGGGTGGTCGAGGGGCAGCGGCTGATGCAGGCGGCGAGCGACATCTTCCTGGGCTGGCATCGGGTGCCGGCCGGACTCGACGGCCAGCCGCGTGACTTCTACGTGCGCCAGCTCTGGGACGCGAAGGCCTCGGCGGTGGTCGAGGCGATGTCGCCCAAGCTCATGGCGATCTACGGGGAGGCCTGCGGCTGGACGCTCGCCCGGGCGCACGCCCGCTCTGGCGACCGGGTCGCCATCGCCGCGTACCTCGGCGGCGGCGACGCCTTCGACCGCGCGATCGAGACGTTCGCCGAAGCCTACGCGGACCAGAACGAACGTGACCATCGAGGCGGTGGCCGAGGCCGTCAAAGCCGGACGCGTGGAGGCGACGACCGGCCTCTGAGCGGATTTCAATGCGAGTGGAGCGGCGCGAGACGAGCCCGTCACCTGCGAGCCGGTGTCCGGTGCACCACCGCCCTCACCGGCTCCACTTGAGCTCGATCTCGAGCTCCGTCTCATCCTCGCCGACCTCGATCTCGATCTCGAGCCGGACCTCGTCGGCGACATGGAGGCGCAGGTGCTTGCCACCCCACTCGAGCTCGACGTCGTTATGGGAGGCCAGGCCGTCCGCGAAGGCGCGCAGGCGTGCCGCCGCCTCCTCGCGAGAGACGGTCTCCTTGCTCTCGATCTTCAGGATGTCCATCTCGCCCTCCTTGAGTCTGATTCCCTTCCCGATCGGGCTCAGCCTAGGTGAGGGCGCCGCGATGACGAGCCCTGAGCCGCACCTCGGCCGCCGCCGCGCCGCCGCCGTCCTCGCCCTGGTGGCGCTCGCCGGCGCGCTCGTCGCGGTTCTGGTCGTGCTGAGCTCCAGCCCCGCGGAGCTGGTCGGTGCATTGCTCCTCGTCCTGCTGGCGGCCGCCGGCGCCTGGTGGGCCTTGGTGGGCCGGGGCTTCGCGAGGACCCTGGGCGCCGTGGTCGGCGCCCTGGCCCTGGCCGGCGCGCTCGTCCTGCTGGCGGGAAATCTGGCCGGCCTCGTGGTCGTTCTCGTCCTGGTCCTCGCCGCCGTGGCCCTGGCCCGCTACGCGCTCGGCCGAGACCTCGCGGCGCTCCGCGCGGCCGCACCCGAGGGCCGGCCGGTGCCCGCCGCCCGCCAGCCGGTGCTGATCATGAACCCGAAGTCGGGGGGTGGGAAGGTGGAGCGCTTCCACCTGGAGGCGGAGGCGCGCCGGCGTGGCATCGAGCCGGTCCTGCTCCGTCCGGGGGACGACCTGCGCGAGCTGGCCGAGCGCGCCGTCGCCGGGGGAGCGGATGTCATCGGCATGGCCGGGGGCGACGGCTCCCAGGCCCTCGTGGCCTCGGTGGCCGCCGCGCACGGTGCGTCCTACGTGTGCGTCCCGGCAGGCACCCGGAACCACCTGGCCATGGACCTGGGCCTGGACCGGGACGACGTGGTCGGCGCCCTCGAGGCCTTCGGGCCGGCCGTGGAGCGGCCCATCGACCTGGCGCGAGTGGGCGACCGGGTCTTCGTGAACAACGCCTCGCTCGGCGTCTACGCCGAGGCCGTGCAGCGACCGGGCTACCGCGAGGCCAAGCGGGCCACCATCTCGGAGACGCTCCCCGAGCTGCTCGGGCCGAAGGCCGAGCCCCTCGATCTGCGCTTCGTGGGCCCGGACGGCGAGGCGCGGCGAGGAGCCCACGTCATCCTGATCTCCAACAACCCGTACAACCTGGCCCGCCTGGATGGACTCGGGTCGCGAGTCCGCATGGACTCCGGCCGCCTTGGCGTGGTGGTGGTGAACGTCCCGGGCTCGGCCTCGGCGGCCGAGCTTCTCGCACTCGAGGCCGCGGGCCAGGTGCGCCGGTACCCGGGCTGGCAGGAGTGGGATGCCACGGCGTTCACCATCGACTCCGGCGCCCAGGTCGCCGTCGGGGTGGACGGCGAGGCGCTCTCGCTCGACCCTCCGCTCGAGTTCGCGATCCTGCCCGGCGCTCTGCGTGTGCGCCTGCCCCTGGGTGCGGCCGACGTCTCACCCGCCGCGCTGGCCGTGGCTCCGCTCCGCGAGGCGCCGAGCCTGGTGCGCACGGCCCTCGGGCTGGGCAGCGCCTCGCCCCTGCACGGCCCTGACCCACGAGGAGGTCCCCATGCGTGATCATTCCGCAAGCGCCGACGGCCGCCGACGAGCGCGGGACGCTGTCCTGCTCGGCATTGCAGCAGCGTGCAGTTGGCCGATGGCCAAGTACGTGCTGTCCCCGGACATCAACGCCGCGGTCATCCCGACCCTCATCGTGATGGGAAGGCGGTACTTCAAGCGCCCCAAGCAGGAGGATGGGCTCGAACCGAAGCACCCAGCGGTGAAGTTCATGCTCGCTGCATGGAACAAGGGCGACTTCAGCGAAGCCGAGAGCTACGTCGCCCCGGACCTGGCCTTGTCCATCAATGGCTTCACATATGACTCGACGCCGACGCGCGGTGGCCCCGCGATGGCGCAGGAGAGCGTTGAGTACTGGCGTGCGATCGTGCCCGATCTCAAGATGGAGTTGTTGCGGGAGATCAGACAGAAGGATCGGATCGCAATCGAATGGCTGGTCTCGGGAACGCACTCAGGCGAGCGGCCCGAGCTGCCGGCGAGCGGTAACCACATCGAAGTCGCAGGCTCCGCCTTTCTCAGGCTCGAGGACGACATGATCGACGAGGTCAGCACGGTCTTCGACGCGCTGGCTCTCGCAGTCCAGACCGGCGCCGCCGAAGCTCCGGCCTGGTGGCCTGGCCGGGGCGATGCGAGGTAGGGTGCTCATCACGGCGCTGGGTGATCCGCGCCCGGCGGCGGCTGAGGGCCGCGATCACCTGGTCACCGGCCAGCTCGGCGGCGGCCACCCCCCGAGGATCACCCGATGTGGGTCATGCGCGCGCAGCGGGCCCTGCGCTGTGATCTCTCTGGGGCCGTGGGCAGGTCGGCGCCGGTCCCCATGCTCTCGCGATCAGTCGCGGCCCGGGCCCAACCCGCCGAGGGTCGGGACGCCAGCGGCGCTCGAAGGGAGCTTCGTGATGGCCGAGACACCGACCGACGTGCTCGTCGCGGGCTACCAGGACATCGACGAGGCGACGAAGGACTTCGAGTCGCTCCTCGCGCTCGTCAAGGAGAAGCAGGTCTCGATCGAGGGCGTCATCCTCGTGACGCACGAGCAGGACGGCAGCGTCGGCGTGCGGCAGACGGGCGACAACCTCGGCCGCAAGGGGACGGGCTGGGGCGGCGGGGTCGGGCTCGCGGTTGGCCTCTTCGCGCCCCCGCTGCTCGCGTCGGTCGCCGTCGGCGCGGTCGCCGGCCGGGTCATCGGCAAGTTCGCCGACCACCGGGTCGAGGACGAGATCCACGACAAGATCGGCGAGAACCTGCCGCCGGGGTCGGCCGGGATCATCGCCGTCTTCGACGACGCTCAGCGGCTCGGCGTCGAGCGGGCGCTCGCGGGCGCGCTGATCCGGTCGGTCGTCCAGGGCGACAAGAAGGGCATCGGCGCGCTGAAGGAGTCGCTCGCCGAGGCGATGGGGAAGTTCAGCCCCGACCGGACGGTGCTTCCGATCCCGGATCCGAACTTCGGCGGCGCGATCGGGCGCACGCTCGACGCGTCCGTCCCCGACTGGACGATCAACATGACACCGTCGCCCCCGGAGGGCGCGCCGAACGTGTTGCTCGTCCTGATCGACGACGCGGGCTTCGGCAACCCGTCCACGTTCGGCGGGCCCGTCTCCACGCCGGCCATGACGCGGGTCGCCGAGCAGGGCCTCAGCTACAACCGCTTCCACGTCACCGCGCTCTGCTCGCCCACCCGGGCCGCCCTGCTGACCGGCCGCAACCACCACACCGTGGGGTTCGGGTCGATCGGCGAGTTCCCCGGACCGTTCCCCGGCTACTCGGCGAGCGTGCCGAAGGACTGCGCTCCCTTCGTCCGGGCGCTTCAGGGCAACGGCTACTCGACCGCCGGATTCGGAAAGTGGCACATGACGCCCGATCACATGCAGGGGGCGGCCGGGCCGTTCGACCGCTGGCCGAACGCCTGGGGATTCGACCGCTTCTGGGGCATCCTCGGCGGCGAGGCGGGCCAGTACGACCCGGTGATCACGCAGGACAACACGACCCTCGGCGTCCCGGAGGGCGAGGACGGCGAGCAGTACTACTGGCCGGACGACCTCACCGACCAGGCGGTGCGCTGGCTGCACGGGGTGCGCGCCCAGGACCAGGAGAAGCCGTGGTTCATCTACTACTCGACCGGGTGCTCGCACGCGCCCCACCAGGTCGCGGTCGAGTGGAGCGAGAAGTACCGCGGCGAGTTCGACCAGGGCTGGGACGTGCTCCGCGAGGAGACCTTCGAACGGCAGAAGCGCTGGGCGTGATCCCCCCGGACGCGATGCTCACGCCGAGGCCGGACGAACTCCCGGCCTGGGACTCGCTCTCGGACAGCGAGAAGACGCTGTACGCGCGGCAGATGGAGGTCTACGCCGGCTTCCAGGAGAACGCCGACTGGAACGTCGGCCGCCTGCTCGACGCGGTCGGGGAGATGGGCGAGCTCGACAACACGCTCGTCATCTACATCTTCGGGGACAACGGCGCGAGCATGGAGGGCACGATCACCGGCTCCTTCAACGAGCTGACGATGCAGAACGGGATCGCCCTCACCCCCGAGCAGCAGCTCTCGCTGATCGAGCAGTACGGCGGGCTCGACGCCTGGGGCACCGACGCGTACGCGCCCCACTACGCCGCCGCCTGGGCGTGGGCCGGGAACACGCCCTTCCGGTGGGGCAAGCAGGTCGCCTCCCACCTCGGCGGCACGCGCAACGGCATGGTCGTCTCCTGGCCGGAGCGGATCAAGGACGCCGGCGGGCTTCGGTCGCAGTTCACCCACTGCATCGACATCGGGCCGACCATCCTCGAGGCGGCCGGCATCCCCGAGGCCAAGGTCGTCGACGGGGTCGCCCAGAAGCCGATGGAGGGCACGAGCTTCCTCTACAGCTTCGACGACGCGAACGCCGCCGAGCGGCACACCGTGCAGTACTTCGAGATCGTCGGCAACCGGGCGATCTACAAGGACGGCTGGTGGGCCGCCTGCAAGCTCGACCGCATCCCCTGGGACCTCTCGCCGCCGACGATGGCGAGGTTCGCACCCGGAGCCTACGACCCGGAGCAGGACACCTGGGAGCTGTACTACCTCCCCGACGACTTCAGCCAGGCGAACGACCTGGCCGCGGAGAACCCGGAGAAGCTGGGCGAGCTGAAGGAGCTCTTCTGGCAGGAGGCCGAGACGCACAACGTGTTGCCGCTGCTGGGCGCGCTCTCGGTCTTCTTCGGAATTCTGCCGCCGATGCCGACGATCACGACATACACGTTCTACGGCGACGTCGAGAACATCGCGGCCGGGATGATCCCGCGCGTCTACGGCCGCTCCTACGCGATCGAGGCGCAGCTCACGGTGCCGGCACAGGGCGCCGAGGGCGTGATCGTCGCCGAGGCGGACGAGATGGGCGGCTTCTCGCTCTGGGTCGACGAGAGCGGCCTGCTTCACCACAGCTACTCGATGATGGGCGTCGAGCGGTACGAGCAGGTCTCGACCGAGCCGATCCCGACCGGGGACATCACGGTCCGCATGCAGTTCGACGCCGACCGGCAAGAACCCTCGGCCGGCGGAATGGTCTCCCTGTACGCGAACGACGAGAAGATCGGCGAGGGGCGGATGGAAAGGACTGTCCCCGTCCGCTTCTCCGGCTACGCCGGCATGGACGTCGGCCGCGACAACGGCCTGGTCGTCGACCGCGCCTACGCGGCCAAGGCTCCGTATGCGTTCACGGGGACCGTGAGGAAGGTCATCTTCGACCTCAAGCCGGCGAGACATGAGGACGAGAAGGCTCTGCACGAGGCCGGCGCCCACGTCGCCACGGCGCACGGCATCAGCGCTTGACACGGAAGGAGAACGCTGATGAGCCAAAATCATCTCGTGATCGACTTCCCGATCGAGGCACCCGCCGACGCCAAGGCGCTCGCCGACGAGCTGCCCCCGTTGATGCCCGACCTCGCGAAGGCGCAGGACGAGCTCGGTACCGTGCATTTCTCCCGATTCATGATCGAGGGAGACGAGAAGCTCCTCTTCCTCTCGGACATCGACGGCGAGGGCGACCAGCACATCGAGCGGCTCGTGGAGCGTGCCGGCCCGGTGTTCGACGCCATCTTCGAGCACGTGGACGACCCTCCGGCCACGCCCGTGGCCGGCAACCCTCAGAAGGCCGTCAAATGGCTGAAGCATCACGTCCGCGAGCCTCTCGATACGTACTTCGCCTACGAGGACGCGTCGGTTCAGGACATCAAGGCGGCCGCGCGTGCGGCGGGCTTCACGGGCAACACCACGCAGGGCCCCTTGCTGACATACATGTCCATCAAGTCACGTCTGCAAGGCTTTGCCTTGAAGCTGGCCGCGAGGTCCATCAAAGACGAGGGCAAGGAAGCGTCGG
>CAWEGW010000010.1:0-43433 GCA_963808825.1 Miltoncostaeaceae bacterium
GGCGACGAGTTCTACGCCCGCTACGAGACCCTCGACGGCCACACCGTCGTCCTACGACGCCGACCTGGGCGTCTACTGCTTCGCGACGCTCGCGGGCGGGCGGCTCGATCTCGACCGGCGTGCCGATCGACAAGCCGCCGCCGCCCGGGCTGCCCACCCACCTGCGCGAGGCGCCCGAGATCCGCAACGCGCGCTTCGGGCGCCGCTACGCCGAGCTGCGGCCGCGCCTCGGCGCCGAGCGCTCCGGCCAGCTGCGGACCCTCGGCCTGAACAAGGGCCTGCTCGAGGGCCGCCGCGTGAGCGAGGGCATCGTCCACGGGCTGACGATCCTCGTCAACTTCGCCGACCTGCAGGCGACCGTCGGCGCGGCCGACGTCGACGCGCTGCTGAACGAGGAGGGCTACTCGCGCAACGGCAACCGCGGCTCGGTGCGCGACTACTACCTGGCGATGTCCAGCGGGCGGCTCGACTACCGCAACACGGTCGTGGGGCCCGTGCAGCTGAGCAAGCCCCTGGCGCACTACAAGACGACCCTCCTGCTGAAGGAGGCGATCGACCTGGCCCTGGCGGCGCACGGCGTGGACCTGGCCGACTTCGACTCGCGCGACGAGGGCATCCTGGACGCGGTCAACTTCATGTACGCCGGGCGGACGCGTCTACGAGGGCGAGCTGTGGCCGCACAACCGGTCCGTCGGCCTGAGCTACCCGGCGGGATCCGCACCCACTTCTACCAGGTGTCCAGCATGGGCCGGAGCCCGGTGGACCTGAGCATCGGGACCTTCGGCCACGAGACCGGGCACCTGCTCTGCCGCTTCCCCGACCTCTACGACTACGGCAAGGAGACGGCGACTTCGAGAAGAGCGCCGGCGTCGGCGTCTACTGCCTCATGGGCTCGGGCAACCACCTGGGCCAGGGGCGCGCGCCGCGCCGCGCTCAGCGGCTACCTGCGCGACCTCGTCGGGCTGGCCGACAGGTCGTCCCCCTCGACCCGGGCGAGCACGAGCTGGCCAGGGCGACTACGCGCGCGTCCACCGCTTCAGCCCCGGGGGCGCCTGAACGAGTACTTCATGGTCGAGAACCGCTCGCGCGTCGGGACCGACGACTCGCTGCCCTCCAGCGGCCTGGCCGTCTACCACTGCGACACCCTCGGCTCGAACGAGTGGGAGGACGGGACCCGCGAGCGCCACTACCAGCTCGCCCTCCTGCAGGCCGACGGGCACCTCGACCTCGAGGCCAACCGCAACACCGGCGACGCCGGCGACCTGTTCGGCGCCGCCTCGGGCGTGGTCATGTCGCACGACACGGTGCCGGCGTCGCGGCTCTGGGACGGGACCGGGTCGGGGCTCGTGATCTCCGACGTGGGGTCTCCGGGGGCGGCGGTCCGCTTCCGCGCCGGCGAGGCGCCCCCGGCCGGCGGCACGGCCAGGGGCGAGGCCGCCCCCGACCTCCTCATCCCCGACGACGACCCGGTGGGCGCGGTGAGCTCGATCGCGCTGTCGGCCCCGGGCGCCGTCGCGGCGGCGCGGGCGTCGGCGGAGGTCGTCCACCCCTGGATCGGCGACCTGCGGATCGAGCTGGCCGCGCCGTCCGGCGCCCGCGCCGTGCTGCGCGACCGGGTCGGCGGCGACGGCCACGACCTGCGCGAGTCATGGGACTCGGCCTCGCCCGGATCGCCGCTGGCGGCGCTCCGCGGGGAGCCCGCCGGCGGGGCGTGGACGCTGCACGTGACCGACGCCGAGCGGCGCGACACGGGCCGCCTCAACCGCTGGACCATCGAGGTCAACCCCGATCCGGCGGCCGCGCCGATCGAGCGCCGCTCCGAGCCGGGCCTCCCGATCCCGGACGCCCCGGCCGGGGCGGTCCACAGCGCGATCGTCGTGCCGGAGCAGGGGGTCGTCCGGCTCGTCGCCGTGTCGGTCGACGTGGCCCACCCCTACATCGGCGACCTGCGGGTCGAGCTGCTGGCGCCCGGCGGGGCCGCGGCGATCCTCCACGACCGCCAGGGCGGCGGGCGCCGCGACCTCGTGCGCACCTGGGACGGCACAACCGCCGCCGGGCTGGCGGCGCTCGCGGGCCTCCCGGTGACCGGGGAGTGGCGCCTGGCCGTGCGCGACCTGGCGCCCCGCGACACGGGGACGCTGCGCTCCTGGTCGCTGCGGATCGAGCTCGAGTAGGCGCGTCAGACGTCGGTGCGCGCAGGTCGGGCACCGCCTCCCGGAACGAGCCTCACGCATAGGCTTGCGCGGTGCGGCTCATCCTCCTGCGCCACGGCGAGTCCACCTGGAACGCCGAGGGCAGGATGCAGGGGACCGCCGACCCGCCGCTGAGCGAGGCCGGCCGCGCCCAAGCCCGGGAGCTCGTGCCCCTCCTCGGTGGGCTCGCCCCGGACGCGGTCGTCAGCTCCGACCTCCTGCGGGCCCGCCAGACCGTCGAGGCGCTCGGCCTGAACGGCGCGAGGACGGACCCGCGCTGGCGCGAGGCCGGCCTGGGGCGGTGGACGGGCCGCCTGGCCGATGAGGTTGTCGCCGAGGAGCCCGAGGCCCACGGGGGCTGGCTCGAGGGCTCGGCCGCGCCGCCCGGGGGCGAGGCCTTCGCCGACACCTGCGCGCGGATCGCAGCGGCGATCGCCGATCTGGCGGCCTCGGGGGCGGGACGCGCCCTGGTGGTGACCCACGGCGGCCCGATCCGGGCGGCCTGCGCGGCCGTGGCCGGCCTGCCGCGCTCGGGCCTGGTGGCCGTGCCCACCGCGAGCCTCACCGAGATCGCGGTCCCGAACGGCGGGGTGGGGTGGGTGGTGGCCTTCGGCGTCACCCGCCGGGGACCGGTGCGGCCCGCCCCGCCCTGAGCGAGCGCCTCCGCCGTCCGGCCCGAGCCAGCGCCGGTCGCCGAACCAGCGCCGCATGGTGCGCGCCGAGGGCGGTAGGGCGCAGCCGGATCGCTCCCGGCCCAGCAGGTCGCGGATGACGCTGCGAGGCGGCTCGCCGGCCGCGAACCGGCGCTCCGCCTCCCGCCGGAGGGCGGGCCACGAGTAGGACCCGGGCCGATCCCTGGTGGTAGCCCGTTCGAGCACGCGCGCCCGATGCCCGTCGAGCGCCCGCTGCCGCGCCCGGGTGAGGCACCCCGCCCCCGCCCAGGCCCGCGCCAGCGAGGCCACGAAGTCCCTCCCAGCTCGCCGAGTCTGAAACTCCGCGCTCCGATGCGCCGCGCACAGCCACACCGTGACCCCGTAGGGCAGGTGCAGCTCCGCCCGTTCCCCCTCCCCCCGCCCCATGCAGAGCAGGCAGGGCGGCCGGTTCCCCAGCCGTTCCCCCTTGTAGAAGCTCCTCGCCACGCCCACAGCGTGCCCGGCGCCGACGCCCGGATCAGCGCCGAAGCGATCCGGCGGGCGCACGAGGATGTCTCGAGTGGGGCGCAATTGGCCAGGCGACAGACGGCCAATTGGCCAACGGGGCCCGAGGCCGGCCGCCGCGCCCCCCAATCAGGCGCGAGCGAGCCGGCCTCGACGGGCCCGCAGGGCCCGTTCCGGTCCCCTGCCAATTGGCACACCGGTGTGTGGCCAATTGGCAGGCCGGCCGCCGCGGCGCTGCCGGCGGCGGCCGGCCTCGGGGTCAGCGCGCCAAGCGGGTGACCGCGATCGTGGTGACGCGATGAGGACGCAGGGTCGGTGGCCTCCCCTCAGACGACGTAGCCGAGCACGCGGCCGCGGTCGTCAACGTCGTTGGCCAATGACCCGTTGTTGGGAACGCCGCGCGGCCTGATCTCGGTGAAGCGGCCGTCGTCGAACAGGAAGCCGTGGTGCACCAGCTGCGCGTCAACGGTGTCGATGGCGATCTGGCCGCGGTTGTTGATGCCGCGCGGCCAGGGTCCCCTCCGCGCCGGGGACGTCGATCCTGCGGACGCGGCGCCCGTCGCGGAGGAACCTGTGGAATCGCCTGCGGGCGTCGAGGTAGGCGCCCACGATCTGCCCGCCGTCGTTGCCTCTGAAGGCGGCGGTGAGGGACGCGCCGGGCACGTCGATCCTCGCGAAGCCGCTGCCGTCGCGCACGAAGCCGTGGCCGCGGGAGCGGCGAGAGCCGGGCCCGGGCGCCCAATCGCGAGCGCCCGGCTCGGGGCCGGCGCCGAGGATGCTCCCCGCCGTGGCTCGACCGATGCCGGCTCGGCGGCGGAACCGGCCGCGCCGGGCCGGCCGCGGCGAGCGAGGCCAGGGCCAGCCCGGCGACCGCCGAGCCGGCGACCATCGCGAGGACCGACGCGGGAGACGTGCGAATCCGGGTGCGGTCATGCTCCCTCCTCCTCGATGGGAACGACCTCTCCACACCGGGTTCGCTCGCCGGCGCCGATCCGGTTCACGCCGGATCGCAGGACCATTCCGCCCGGCGGGCTCGGCCAGGCTGGACCCGATCTCCTCGCCGGCGCGGACGATCCACTCCACGCTGGCGCGAGGCCGGCCTGGGGCGGTGGACGGACCGAGGAGGTGGTCGCCGAGGAGCCCGAGGCGCACGGGGCTGGCTCGAGAGCTCGGCGGCCCCGCCCGGAGGCGAGGCGTTGCCGACAGCCACGCGCCTGGTCGCGAGGCGATCGCGGAGCGCGCGGCGGCCGGTGCCCATCGTGCCCTGGTGATCACCCACGGCGGGCCGATCCGCGCGGCCTGCGCCGCCGTCGGCGGCCTCCCCGCTCCTCCCTGGTCGCCGTCCCCACGGCGAGCCTCACAGAGATCGCGGTCCCGAACGGCGGCGCGGGGTGGGTGGTGGCCTTCGGCGTCACCTCCCGGGGCCCGGTGCAACCCGCCTCTCTCTGAGGGTGCTGAGACAGCATCGTCCCAGTAGGCGACACATGTGTTCTGCCGGAACCGGCGACGTGCCGGGGATCGCGGCGGCGGGTAGCCACTGCCGAAACCTGCATCCCACCAGGAGGGAATGCGATGAGCACGAGGACGACCGACCTGTGGGTCTACTCCGGCAGCGGCTGGGGAACCACCACGGACATCACCGGCTACAAGGTCGAGGCGATGGACGGATCGATCGGGAAGATCGACGAGGCCACCTACGAGACGGACGCGAGCTTCGTCGTCGTGGACACCGGCCCCTGGATCTTCGGCAAGAGGGTCGTGCTGCCGGCGGGGGTCATCGACCACATCGACACGCGAGAGGAGACGGTCTACGTCCATCGCACGAAGGACGAGATCAAGAACGCGCCCGAGTTCGGCGACAGCCGCTTCGACAAGGCGTACCGCGAGAAGCTCGGCACCTACTACGGCCCCGGGGGCCGGGGCTACCGGGAGCGCTCCGTGCGGTAGGGACCGCGGAGGCGCGCTCAGCCCAGGATGGGGCCGATCTCCTCGACGGCTCGGACGACCCACTCGACCGGGCGCGTTCTGGGCGGCCTGGGAGAGGAGCCAGGCGGTGACGGTGTTGAGGCGGCCGGCCTCCTCCTCCTCGTCGATCGCCTGCTCCAGGCCGTCGCGGATGGCGCCCTCGGAGCCGGGGGGCAGCTCGCGCGACTCCTGGAGCGAGGTGGCGACGGAGAGGAGGAGGTCCTCGCGGGTGGTGCCCATCTCGCAGGCGGCGACGTCGATCGCGCGGAGGCCGATCCGCTGGGTGGCGCCGTCGATGCCGCCGGTGGTCACGTTGACCTGGCGGTCGCAGGGGTCGGGGACCGAGAGGGCGCTCTCGGTGAACGCGCCGCGCTGGATCTCCACGACGATCAGCACGGCGAGGGCCGCCAGGGCGGCGGCGATCGCCACGTGGCCGGCCTGGCGGATCGTCACCCTCATGCCAGCCGCCTCCAGCGCATGACGGCCACGGGGACCAGGGCGAGCACGGCGAGGATCGCGCAGAGGATGAAGGCGCCGCGGAAGCCGCGCGTGATGGCGTCGGAGATCACCCGCTGGAGGCTGTCGCGCAGGGCGACGCGGCCCGGCGCGTCCGGGTCGCCGCCCGCGGCGACGGCCGCGCTGAGGTCAGGGACCTCGCCGCGCGGGGCCTCGTCGATGGCCTTCTCGAGCTCGACGCCGACGGCGACCTTGTCCTCGATCGACAGCGGCGCCTCGATCAGGGCCGAGGCCCCGGCGAGGCGGGCGCGGTCCTCCACCCCGGCCAGGTCGGAGGCGAGCAGCGGCGTCAGCAGCACGAGCCCCAGCACCAGCCCGGCGTGGCGGATGCCCACCGACCACGTCCCCGACGAGGCCAGGCTGGGCCCGCGGAGCGACGCGTCCGTGAGGGCCGGCAGGCTCAGGCCGAGCCCGAGGCCGCAGAGGCCGAGGGCCGTGCCGAGCATGGCCAGGCTGGGCTCGGGCAGCAGCGCCATCGCGAGCAGGCTGCCGGAGACCAGCAGGATGCCGCCGGCGACGGCGACCAGGGTCGCGCTGCGGCTCGCGATCGGGGCGGCCGCAAGGGCGCCCGCCGGGAGGGCGCTCACGACCGCCGCGGCGAGCAGCGGCTCGTGGCCCCAGCCGTCGATCATCAGGACGACGGCGAGGAAGAGCGCGCCGACCAGGGCCGCCGAGATCAGCGCGAGCGCGGCGCCCGAGACCCAGCGCGCAAGGCGGGCGGGGTCGCGCTCGCGCGCCGGCCGCTCCGCCGCCGGCGCCTCGGCCGCGGCGACCGGCGCCCGGATCGTCGCGACGATGGCCGCCGCCGCCAGCGGCACCTGGGCGATGAAGATCGAGCGCCAGTCGAAGGCCTGGGTGAGCGCCCCGCCGAGCGCCGGCCCCACCGCGGCGCCAAGCACGCCGGCGCTCCCCCAGACCAGCGCCCCGCGCGCCGGCGAGCCGCAGAGGGCCCCGAGCAGCGGCACCGAGCCGGCCAGCAGCAGCGCCGCGCCGGCCCCCTGCACCGCCCGGGCGACGATCAGGACCGTCAGGCCGTCGGCGACCGCGCAGCCGATGCAGGCGGCGCAGAAGACGATCAGCCCCCACCGCGTGAGCCGGGCCGCGTCCAGGCGGCCCACGAGCGGGATCAGCGCCAGGGCCAGCACCGCCACGGCCACGTTGTAGGAGGTCACCACCCACGAGACCGACGTGATCGTCGCGCCGAAGTCCCCGAGCAGCTGAGGGAGCGCCAGCACGACGATCGACGAGTCCGCGAACGCCACCGCGACGGCCAGGGCCAGCAGCACCGCCCGCACGCGCGAGGGCGTCCCGGCCGCCGGGGCGGGGCGCGGGCCCAGCGGCTGGGTGGGGAACGCGGCGGTCGCGGGCCTGAGTCACAGGCGAGTGGTAGAGGACGGCCGCGGGCCACGCACGGGCCGCGCACGCCGGTTGGCCGTCCCTTCACCGATCCTGGGCCGTCCGCCCACGGACGGGGGCGCGCGGCCTAGGAGGCCCGCGCCAGCTCCGGCGAGAGGCGGCCCACGGCGGCGCGGATCACGTCGCCGCTGGCGCCGATGGCCGCCGCCGAGAGGCCCTCGGGCCGCCAGTGGGTGCGCGCGAGCTCGCGGACGTCGTCGGCCGTCACGGCCTCGATCCGGTCGACCGTCTCGTCAACGGTCAGCAGCTCGGTGCCGGTGAGGACGGCCCGCCCGATGCGGTTCATGCGCGTTCCGGAGCTCTCCATGCCGAGCACCAGGCGCCCCTTGAGGTGGTCCTTCGCCCGGCGCAGCTCGTCCTCGGGCAGCGGCTCCTCGCCGATGCGCCGAAGCTCCGCACCCGCCACCTCGCAGGCGGTGCCCAGGTTGTCCTCGCGGGTCCCAAGGTAGACGCCGACCTGGCCGGTGTCGGCGTAGCCCACCGCGTAGGAGCCGACCGAGTAGGCGAGGCCGCGCTTCTCCCGCACCTCCTGGAAGAGGCGGCTGCTCATCGAGCCGCCCAGCACGGCGTCGAGCACCGACTGGGCGTGGCGGCGGGGGTCGTTGCGCGACAGCCCCGGCCCGCCGAGGCAGAGGTGGTACTGCTCGGTGGCCTTCTCCTTCACGACGAGCGTCGGCCGCCCCGGGCTGGCGGCCTCGTAGACGCCGACGTCCGGCTCGAGCGGCAGGTCGCCGAGGAGCTGGTCGGCGAGCTCGACGACCCGCTCGTGGGCGATGTTCCCGGCCGCCGCCACCACCACGTTGGGCGCCGTGTAGTGGCCCCGGTGGTAGGCGCGCACGCCGTGGGCCGGCACCGAGCCGATCACCTTCGCGGTGCCGATCACCGGCCGGCCCAGCGCCTGGTCGGGGAACACCGCCAGGCTGGCCAGGTCGTGGATCTGGTCCTGGGGATCGTCCTCGTACATGGCGATCTCCTCGAGGACCACCTCGCGCTCCTGGTCGAGGTCGTGCAGCGTCGGCCGCTGGAGCATGTCGGTCAGCACCGGCATCGCCCGGTCCACGAGCTCGTCGAGCACGCGGCAGTACAGGACCGTGTAGTCCTTGCCGGTCGCGGCGTTGACCTCGCCGCCGAGGCCGTCGAAGACCTGGGCGATCTCCTCCGGCGACAGCGTCGGGCGTGCCCTTGAAGAGCATGTGCTCGAGGAAGTGGGAGATCCCCGCCTCCTCGACCCGCTCGAAGCGCGAGCCGACGCCGATCCAGACGCCGATCGCCACCGAGCGCACGCCGGGGACGGGCTCCGAGACGATCCGGAGCCCTCCCCGCCCCGTGCTGACGACGGGGCGCCGCGAGGTCGCGGCGTCGATCACTCGGCGGTCGTGAGCCTCCGCCGCCTGCGGCGCGGCGCCGGCTCGCCGTCGGCGGACGCGACGCCGCCGTTGCCGGCGGCCTCGGGCTCCTCGTCCTCCAGGCCGATGATGCGCAGGCCGATCCGGCCACGCAGCTTGTCGACCTCGACGACCCGGACGTCAACCGTGTCGCCGCGGTTGAGGACGTCCTCGACCTTGTCGACCCGGCCGCGGCTCAGGTTGGAGATGTGGAGCAGCCCGTCCACGCCCTTGGTCAGCTCGACGAAGGCGCCGAAGGTGGTCGTCTTGACGACCTTGGCGCCCAGGTAGGTGTCCCCCACCTCGACGTCCTTGGTCATCGCGCGGATCATCTCCACGGCCTCGTCGGCCTTCTGGCCCTCGACCCCGTAGACCTTGACGGTCCCGTCGTCCTCGACGGAGATCTCGACGCCGTAGTCGGCCTCGAGCCCGCGGATCGTCTCGCCGCCCTTGCC
Organism: Miltoncostaeaceae bacterium; assembly: GCA_963808825.1. Classification (GTDB taxonomy): domain Bacteria; phylum Actinomycetota; class Thermoleophilia; order Miltoncostaeales; family Miltoncostaeaceae; genus DATAGF01. The sequence goes on from CAWEGW010000010.1 coordinate 9,087, forward strand.
GATGACGGTGCCGATCCGCTCCGGGTCGATCTTGATCGCGGTGATCCGCGGCGCCCACGGCGACAGCTCGTCGCGCGGCCCCGGGATCGTCTCGTTCATGACGCCGAGGATGAACTGGCGCCCCGACTTCGCCTGGGCGAGGGCGTCGCGCAGGATCTCGAAGGTGACGCCGGTGATCTTGATGTCCATCTGGAGGGCGGTGATGCCCTCCGACGTCCCGGCCACCTTGAAGTCCATGTCGCCGAGGTGGTCCTCGTCGCCCTGGATGTCCGAGAGGACGATGTGCTCGTCGCCCTCCTTGATGAGGCCCATCGCGATGCCGGCCACCGGGCGCGTGATCTGCACGCCGGCGTCGAGCAGCGCGAGCGTCGAGCCGCAGACCGAGGCCATCGACGACGAGCCGTTGCTCTCGAGCGTCTCCGACACCAGCCGCAGCGTGTAGGGGAACTCGTCCTCCGGCGGGATCATCGGCAGGAGGGCCCGCTCGGCGAGCGCGCCGTGCCCGATGTCGCGGCGCTTGGGGCCGCGCATGAAGCCGGTCTCGCCCACGCTGAAGGGCGGGAAGTTGTAGTGGTGGATGTAGCGCTTGGTGGTCTCCGGCCCGAGGCCGTCGATCCGCTGCGCCTCCTTGGTGGTGCCGAGCGCGAGGCTCGTGAGCACCTGGGTCTCGCCGCGGGTGAACAGGCCGGAGCCGTGAACGCGCGGAAGCACCCGCACCTCGCAGCTGATCGGCCGGATCTCGTCGGCGCGCCGGCCGTCGGGGCGCTCCTTGTCAACCGCGATCCGCTGGCGGATGAGGCGCTTCTGCAGCGACTCGAAGGCCGCGCTGTAGGCGGCGGCCTGCTCGGGGTCGGGGTCGTCGCCGAGCACCTTCTCGGCGGCGGCCGCCCGCACGGCGGCGACCTTGTCGCGGCGGGCCAGCTTGGCCTGCTCGCTCGTGGCCTCGGCCAGGTCCTTCCCGGCCGCCTTCTCGATCTTGGCCAGCAGCTTGTCGTCAACCGCGGCCCCCTCGACCTCCCACTTCGGCTTGCCGACGGCCTCGCGCAGCTCCACCTGGGCCGCGCACAGACGCCGGATCTCCTCGTGGGCGATCTGCAGCGCCTCGAGCATCGTCTCCTCGTCGACCTCCTTGGCGCCCGCCTCGACCATCGAGATGGCCTCCGCGGTGCCGGCGACGACGAGATCGAGCTCGGACTCCTCGATCTCCTGCAGGGTCGGGTTGATGATGAACTCGTCGCCGACCAGGCCGATGCGGACGGCCCCCACCGGCCCCTGGAAGGGCAGCTCGGACAGCATCAGCGCGGCCGAGGCCCCGTTGAGGCAGAGGATGTCGAACGCGTTGACCTGATCGACCGAGAGCACCGTCGCGACCACCTGGGTCTCGTTGCGGTAGCCCTTCGGCCAGAGCGGCCGGATCGGCCGGTCGGTCATGCGCGCCGTCAGGGTCGCGCGGTCGCTTGGCCGCGACTCGCGCTTGATGAAGCCGCCGGGGATCTTCCCGGCCGCGTACATGCGCTCCTCAACGTCCACCGTGAGGGGGAAGAAATCCGCCCCCGGGCGCGGCTCCTGCGCGCCCACCGCCGTGACCAGCACCACCGTGTCGCCCGAGTGGACGACGACGGACCCGTTCGCCTGCTTGGCGAGCTTGCCCGTCTCGAACTCGATCGGCACGTCGCCGATCTCGACGGTCACCTTCTCTACTGCCATTTCACATCCCTTGTCTGCCCCGCCACCCGGCGAGGCGCCTCATGTGCCCGCGCCGCCCGGCGCCGGCCCTCGGTCTCGTCCCTTCCCCGTCCTCGCCCGCGCACCGGCCGCGCTACCTGCGCAGGCCGAGCTGCCGCGTGAGCTCGCGGTAGGCGTCCAGGTCCTCGCGCTGCAGGTAGTTCAGCAGCCGGCGCCGGCGCCCGACCATCTGCAGCAAGCCTCGCCGCGAGTGATGGTCCTTCTTGTGCGTCTTCAGGTGCTCGGTGAGCCCGTTGATCCGCTCGGTCAGGATCGCGACCTGTACCTGCGGCGATCCCGTGTCTGCCTCGTGCTGGCGGTAGGCACCGATGACCTCCGCCTTCGCGTCCTTGGTCAGCACTCGCTCTCTTGTCCTCGCTCAGCCGCGGCGCAGCCGGAGCCGCACCGGGTCGTTTCGTGTCACCGGGGATGCGCGCCACGCGCGTCTCACAACCCGGACAAGCGACGAGGTTAGCAGGCCCTCGTTGCGCGCCCGCCGATCGGCCCTCCCACCACGCGCGCGCGTGGGGGTCCGGCGAACGCGCTACGCTCGCGCGGTCAGGTCGTCCGCGCCGCGCTCGCCTCAAGTCGGGGCGCGCCGTTGCCGATCATTGCGGCATCGAGGCGGAGGCGCGGCACATCAGGTCCCTGGTGGACTTCAACAGGCGCGAGTGGTCCGTGCTCGGCCCGTTGTCGATGGTCGGCTTCTTCGAGGTCTACGACGTCGCCCTGCTGACCCTCGCCGCGCCCGTGATCGCCGAGGGCCTCGGCGTCGCGATCGCCACCTTCGGCATCGGGGTCGCGGTGATCCGGCTCGCCACGCTGGGCAGCCTGCCCCTGATGCGTCTCGCGGACCGCTGGGGCAGGCGCACGCTGCTGCTCGCCTCGCTCGCGCTCTTCACCCTCGCAACGGGGATGACCGCGCTCGCCTGGGGCCTCCTCGCCTTCGTCGCGCTCCAGATGGCCGCGCGCGTCTTCCTGGCCACCGAGGCGGGCCTCGCCAACCTCGTCGTGGCCGAGGAGCTGCGCCCGGACCGCCGCGGGGCCGGTCTCTCGGCGCTCGGGATCGTGTCGGGCCTGGGCTACGGGGCCGTCGCGGGCATGCTGCTCGTGGTCGCCGCTCACGCCGCTCGACTGGCGGCTCTTCTACCTCGTCGCGCTGGTGCCGCTGGGGCTCGCCGCCTACCTGCGACGGCGCCTGCCGGAGACCCGCGCCTTCCTCGTCGCGCGGACCCAGAACCGCGTGCAGACGACGCTCTGGCCTCGGGTCCACCCCTCCCACCGCCGCCGGCTCTGGCGGGTGATCGCGATGGTCGGCGTCTTCGGCCTCGTGCAGACGAGCGGGTTCTTCTACGCCTCCGAGCTCGCCCAGACCGACTACGGCTGGAGCGCGCTGTTCACCGGCCTGATCCTGGCGTCCGCGGTCTTCGGGGTGCTCGGCTTCTGGCTCGGCGGGCGCATCAGCGACCTCGCCGGCCGGCGCCCGATGATCGGGCTCGCGATCGTCATGGGCGCCGCCGGGACGGTGCTGGTCTTCACCCAGATGCCCGCGCTCTTCGCGCCCGGCTTCTTCCTGCTGGCCGCCGCCGGGTCGTGCTTCCTGGCCGCCTCGGTCGCCTACATGGCCGAGCTCTTCCCGACCGAGGTCCGCGCCTCGCTGACGTCCTTCGTGCTCGTCTGCCAGGTGGCGGCGGGCTCGGTCGGGCTGGTCGTGCTCGGCGGCCTGGCCGGCGTGGTCAGCCCCTACCTCCTCATGCTCGATCCTCGGCGGCTGCCTCGTCGCGGCCCTGCTCGCCCTCCGCGGGCTGCCCGAGACGGCCCGCCGCGACCTCGTCGAGGAGGACCGCCTCGGCCGGACGCTGCCCGCCTCAGCCTGACGCGTCGGCGCTGGGCCGGTAGGTCCCGAAGCTCCAGACGTTGCCGTGCGGGTCGCGGGCGGCGAACTCGCGCGAGCCGTAGTCCTGGTCGGTGAGGCCGCGGACGATCTCGGCGCCCGCCGCGACCGGCGCGCGTCGTAGAGGGCGTCGGGGTCGTCCACGACGACGTAAGACGACCACCGGCCCGGCCATGGCGAACGGCGGACTCGCCGGCGCGCGCGACGGTCGCTCAGCATCACCACGCCGGTGCCGACCCGCACCTCGGCGTGGACGAGCGGCTCGTCGGGCTCCGGCGGGTAGACGGCGGTCGGCTCGGCCCCGAAGGCCCGCTCGAGCCACTCAATGGCGGCGCGCGGCTCCTCGGTAGGGGACGATCGGGAAGGCGCCCTGGAGGGTCGTGGTCTCGGTCATCGCGGCTCCTCGCTCGTGGGGTGAGTCCAGGGCCAGGCTAGGCCGGGTCCTCCGCGCGGTCTTGGAATGGAATTGACGGCGGGGTCGGCGAGCAGCCCGGTGGGCGTGAGCCCGGCCAGGTCGCGGACCTCGCGGGCGAGGTGGGCCTGGTCGGCGAAGCCGCACTCGGCCGCCGCGCGGGCCCAGCCGATGGAGGGGTCGGCGCCCACCAGGGCCGTGAGGCGCTCGAAGCGGAGGATGCGGGCGACCCGCTTGGGCGGCATCCCGACGGCGTCGCGGAAGCGCGCGATCAGGCGCCGGTGGCTCCACCCCAGCTCGCCGGCCAGCGCCCCGATCGGCGCCCGCCCCCCGCTGCCCGCGAGCACGCCGAGCGACCATGCCACCCCGGGGTCGGCCGGCGGCGCCTCGGCGATCCGCGCCGCCAGCGCGCGCTGGACCATCGCGAACCGCTCCGGCCACCCCGGCGCCTCGGCGATCCGCCCCGCGAGCTCTTCGGCCCGCGGCCCGAGCACGTCCTCCAGCGACACCGAGCGGTTGGCCAGCTCGCTCATCGGCAGCCCGAGCATGCGACGCGCCGCCAGCGGCGCCAGGTCAACCTGCAGGCAGCGCGCCGACCCGCCGTGGCTCACGATCACCGGCCCGTCGGTGATGCCGGCCACGAACGACCCCAGCCGCTCCGGCGGCCGCTCCGGCCGGCGCCCGTCCCCGATGCTCCAGCCGGCGTCCATGTCGATGATCACCGGCACGAAGGTGCAGGGCAGCTCGCGGAAGACCACCGGAGCCGGGGCGCGCTCCGCGTAGCCGGTCAGGCGGAGCACCTGGCCCGCCAGGGCGGGGTGCGGGGCGGCGCTCACGAACTCCGCGCTCACCCGGGTCACGCTAGCCCCTCCGGGGCGGGCTGGCCGAATTTGGCCGAGCGGCGGGTTGGCCAATTGGCACGTTCACATTTCGCCCGGGCTGGATCCGGCGCGGCGCGGTCGGCCGCAGCGGGCTCGGATCGCGCTTGTGGAGGGCGATCCGGCGATCCGGCCAATTGGCCACGCGGTCGTCGGCCAATTGGCCGCTTCGCAATTCGGCCCCCGAAGGCGCCCTCGAACCGCTCAGGCGGCGGCGCCCTCGGCCGCTCGGGCGGCGATCTCGCGGGTGCGCTCGATGTCCTGGGTGATCTGGGCGACCAGGGCATCCGGCGACTCGAAGCGGCGCTCGTCGCGGAGGCGCTCGAGGAACTCGATGCGCATCGTCCGGCCGTAGAGGTCGCTGCCGTCGTGATCCAGGAGGAAGGCCTCGATGCGGAGGGTGGCGCGGGCGTCGGCGCCCGTGAAGGTCGGGGCGACGCCGATGTTGATGGCGGCGGCGCTGCGGCCCGGTCTCGAGGACCGCGCGGCCGGCGTAGACGCCGCGGCTGGGCAGCGCGATGTCCGCGGGGATCTCCAGGTTGGCGGTCGGGATCCCCATGGCGCGGCCGCGCTGGTCGCCGGGGACCACGACGCCCTCGACCGAGTGCGGTCGCGCGAGCAGCGGGATCACCTGGGCGACCTGGCCGGTCGCGACCAGGCGGCGGATCCGGGTGGACGAGATGGGCTTGCCGTCCGGGCTGGTGACCGTGGCGGGCGACTCGACGTGCAGGCCGCGCGAGCGGCCGAACTGGGTCAGCATCGCGACGGTGCCCGCGCCGCCGTGGCCGAAGCGGAAGTTCTCGCCGACGACGACCGCCTCCGCGCTCACCGGGGCCGAGGCGAGCATCTCGGCGAAGCGCTCGGCCCGGATCCGCGAGAAGGCCTTCGTGAAGGGCACCACCAGCAGCTCCTCCACCCCGAGGCGCTCGATCAGCTGGCTCTTGAGGCCGATCGGCGTCGAGGACGGCGGGGCGCAGCTCGGGGCGGAGCACGGCGATCGGCTGGGGCTCGAACGTCAGCGCCATCGCCGAGAGGCGCCGCTCGGCGGCGATCTCGATCGCCCGCCGGATGACCGCCTGGTGGCCCAGGTGGACCCCGTCGAAGGTGCCGATGGCGACGACCCGCCGCGGCGCCCCGAGCGGCAGGTCGCCGAGCGACTGGTAGCGCCTCACGCCGGATCCTCCAGCACCACCGCCGGCCGCAGGCCGCTGCCGCCGGGGCGCGCGACCGCGACGAGACGGCCGTCCGGCGCGAGCAGCGCCACCGGGCCCCCGCCGCCGCGCGCCTCCCCGGGCGCCACCGGGCGCCCGTGGCGGACGTCGGCGAGCTCGTCGTCGCTCAGGACCCGCTCGGGCATGCCCAGGCCCCGGCCGGGGTCGAGGCCGCCGACGGTGGCGACGGCCTCGGGCGGGACGGCGGCCTCGACCGACAGGCCGCCCACGGCCGTGCGGCGCAGGGCCGTGAGGTAGGCGCCGCAGCCCAGGCCGCTCGCCGATGTCGGCGGCGAGCTGGCGGACGTAGGTTCCGGCGCTGCACCGGACCTCGAGGACCGCGGCGCCGTCGCCGAGGTCGTCGACCAGCCGCAGGTCGTGGATCTCGATCTCCCGCTCGGGCCGCTCGACCGCCTCGCCGCGGCGCGCGCCTTGCGATAGAGGCGCTCGCCCCCCACCTTCACGGCCGCGAAGGCCGGCACGCGCTGGCGCTGGCGGCCGGTGAACGCGGGGAGCGCCGCCCGGAGCGCGTCGGCCTCGGCGGGCTCGCCGGCCCGCTCGATCGGGCCCTCGGTGTCGCCGGTCGCGGAGGTGAAGCCCGTGCGGATCGTGGCCCGGTAGCTCTTGTCGAGGCCCGAGAGGAAGTCCGCGAGGCGGGTGGCCCGGCCCACGAGCACCACCAGCAGGCCCGTGGCGAAGGGGTCGAGCGTGCCCGCGTGGCCCGACCTTCGTCCCCCGCCCGAGCCGGCGGCGGATGCCGGCGACGACGTCGTGCGAGGTCGGGCCGGCGGGCTTGTCGACGAGCCAGAGGGCGGGCCGCGCCGCGGCAGCCGCCTCAGCCATCGGCTCCGTCCCGGTCGAGGCGGGCCTCGAGCTCGCGCCCGATCCACTCCAGCAGCTCGTCGGGGTCGCGCCGGCGTGCTGAACCCGGCGGCCGCGCGGTGCCCGCCGCCGCCGCCCTGGCGGGCGATCTCGGACACGTCGACCGCCGGGTCGGCGGTTCGCAGGGAGACGCGCCAGGCGCCGTCGGGGCCGGCCTCGCGCACGAAGACGGCGGCGCGCACCCCGCGGACCGCCCGCAGCGCCTCCACGATGTTCTCGGTGTCGTCGCCGCCCACGGCGGCGAAGTCGTCGCGCGTCAGCACCGACGCCAGCGCCCTGCCGCCGGCCAGGGGGCGGGCGTGCTCCAGGGCGCGTCCGGTCAGCAGGAGCCGGTCGAGCGGCTGCTCCTCGTAGAGCCGGCGCGACATCTCGGCCGGGGTCAACGCCGGCCTCGATGAGCGCCGCGGCGAGGCGGTGGGCGGCCGGGCCGGTGTTGGAGTAGCCGAAGCGGCCCGTGTCGGTGACGAGGCCGGCGTAGAGGGGCGTCGCGACCGCCGCCGTCAGCGGCCAGCCGGCCGCCTCGATCACGCCCGGCGACCACCTCGGCGCTGCTCGAGGCCAGGGGCTCGACGAGGTTCAGGTCGCCGAAGCGGGTGTTGTCATGGTGATGGTCGATGTTGACCACCAGGCGCGCGCCCTCGTGCACGGGCTCGTGCCAGAGGCGGTGCTCGCTGGCGCAGTCAACCGCCACCAGGACGCGCTCGCCGAGGTCGTCCGGCGGCGCCGGGAGGATGCGCTCGCCCGGGTCGACCAGGAAGGCCAGGTCGCTGGGCACCGGCTCGGGGTCGGGGTGGGCGAGCACCACGTCCTGGCCGGCCGCCCGGAGCGCCCGGGCGAGCCCGAGCATCGACCCGATGGCATCGCCGTCGGGGTTGTGGTGCGCCGTGACGACCAGCCGCTCGCCGGGGCGGCCGAGCGCCTCGGCGACGTCGGCCCGGGAGGCGTCCTGCCGGGCGGCGACGCGGCTCACGCGTCGTCCGCCGGGCTCGTCACCTCGTCGATCAGGCGCGTGAGCCGGGCCGCGTCCTGCTCGGTCGAGTCGTAGTGGAAGGTGAGCTGCGGCGTGTGGCGCGACTTCAGCTCCGCCGCCAGGCGCGCCTGCAGCAGGCCCGCGCGCCGACTCGAGGGCCTCCTGGCTGGCGCGCGCGGTCGCGCGGCCGCAGCGTGCTGAACCAGACCTTGGCCTCGCGCGTGTCCTGGGTCGCCTCCACGCGGGTGATGGTGACGAACCCGAGGCGGGGGTCCGAGAGGTCGCGCGTCACCGCGTCGGCCAGCACCTGGCGCATCGCCGTGTCAACCCGGCGCATGCGCGTGCTGCGCTCGCGGGGGCTCACGCCGGCGCCGCCCTGGCGCCAGCCCGTCTCGCCGGAGACCGCGATCAGCTCGCGGGCCTCGTCGACCACCTGGAAGGCCTCGTCGGAGTGCAGGAAGCGCGACGCCTGGAGCAGGCGGTCGTCGGTCTCCCCCGCCTCCCGGCCGACGATCGCCAGCGTGAGACGCGAGCGCTGCCACAGGTCGTGGTGGTCGACCTCGATACCGCGCAGGAGAAGCGCTTGGCCAGGGCGTTCTTCAGGCGCAGCAGCTCCTTCCGCTTGGACTTCAGCGACGCGCCGTCAGGCAGGTGCAGGTCGACGGTCAGGATGCCGACGTGACCGCACTCCACCCCGGGCGACCTCCGCCTACTCGGCCGCCGCCGGGCGCCGGCGAGGCCTCGGCGGGCGCCGCCGCGGCCTGCGACGTGCGGGCGACCTCGCGCAGCTCGTAGGCCTCGATGTGGTCGCCCTCCTTGACGTCGTTGTAGTCCTCGATGAGCAGACCGCACTCGAAGCCGGCCGTCACCTCGCGGGCGTCCTCGTTGAAGCGGCGCAGGGAGGCGATGCGGCCCTCGTGCACCACGGTCCCCTCCCGGACGAGGCGCACGTTCGAGCTCCGCCGCACGATGCCCTCGGTGACGTAGCACCCCGCGATCGTCCCGAGCCGGCTCGCGCGGAAGGTCGCGCGCACCTCGAGCTCGCCGATCACGTCCTCGACCACGTCGGGCTCGAGGAGGCCGACGAGTGCGTCGCGGACGTCCTCGATGACGCGGTAGATGACCCGGTAGGTGCGGATGTCGACGCCCTCGCGATCGGCGAGGCCCTTGGCCTCCGGCCGCGGCCGGACGTTGAAGCCGATGATGATGGCCTGCGACGCCGACGCCAGCATGACGTCGGACTCGTTGATCGCGCCGACGCCGGTGTGGATGACGCGCAGCCGCACCTCGGTCTGCTCGACCTTCTCGAGCGCGTCGACCAGGGCCCCGACCGAGCCCTGCACGTCGCCCTTGATGATGATGTTGAGCTCCTTGAGCCCGCCCTCGCGGATGCGGGCGAAGACGTCGTCGAGCGACACCGGCCGGCGGTTGGCCAGCTCCTCCGCGCGCAGGCGCTGGCTGCGCTCGCCGGCGCGCTGGCGCGCCTCGCGCTCGTTCTCGACCACCCGGAAGCGCTCGCCGGCGTCAACCACGCCGCCCAGCCCGAGGATCTCGACCGGCACCGACGGGGCGGCCTCGACGATCGGCTTCTGCGTGTAGTCGGCCATCGCGCGGACGCGGCCGAAGACGTCGCCGGCCACGATCACGTCGCCCACGCGGAGCGTGCCGCGCTGCACCAGCAGCGTCGCGACCGGGCCGCGGCCGGGGTCGAGGCGGGACTCGATGACCGTCCCCGAGGCGTCCGGGGCGGGGTTGGCCCTCGGCTCCGCGTCGGCGTCGGCCACCAGCAGGACGGTCTCCAGCAGGGAGTCGATCCCGGTGCCCTCCACCGCCGACACGTTCACGAACTCGTGCGACCCGCCCCAGTCCGAGGGGATGACCTCGCGCTGGGACAGCTCCTGCCGCACGCGGTCGGGGTTCGCGTTCTCCTTGTCGATCTTGTTCACGGCCACCATGAACGGCACCTCGGCCGCCCGGGCGTGGTCGATGGCCTCGATCGTCTGCGGCATCACGCCGTCGTCGGCGGCCACGACGATGACCGCGACGTCGGTGATCTTCGCGCCGCGGGCGCGCATGGCCGTGAAGGCCTCGTGGCCCGGCGTGTCGAGGAAGGTGATCTCGCGCCCGTCGTGGCGCACCTGGTAGGCGCCGATGTGCTGGGTGATGCCGCCGGCCTCGCCGGCCGCGACCTCGGTCGAGCGGATGGCGTCGAGCAGCGAGGTCTTGCCGTGGTCAACGTGGCCCATGACGGCCACGACCGGGGCGCGCGCGACCAGGTCCTCCGCGGCGTCGTCGAACTCCTCGGGCCGCTCGGCCTCCTCCTCGGCGTGCACGATGGTCACCGTGCGCTCGAGGTCGGCGGCGATCAGCTCGATGGCCTCGTCCGAGAGCGACTGGGTGATGGTGGCCATCTCCCCGAGGCCCATGAGGGTCTTGATGATCTGCGCGGTCGAGACGCCGAGCGTCTCGGCGAGGTCCTTGACCGTCGACCCCGAGGCGACCTCGACGGGCGGCAGCTCGACGGGCGCCACCGGCGCCGCGGGCTTCTCCTCCGTGCGCGGCGGCCGCCCCTGGCGGCGGTCGCGGCCCGGCGCCGCGGGGGTGCGCCGCCCCGCCTGGGGGTCGATGACCACGCGCCGGCGCTTGCCGCGGCCGGCGGGCGCCTCGGCACGGCCGGCGCCGTTCCCGGCCGGGCGCGCGGGCGTGGCGGGCCGCGCGGGCGCCGCGGCGCGCGGCGCGGGCTCGGGGGCAGGGGCGGGCGCGGGGGCCTCCGCGGCCGGCGCCGGCTCGGCGGGCGCCGGCTCGGGCTCGGGCTCGGGGGCGGGGGCGGGGGCCTCCGCGACCGGCTCGGGCTCGGCCTCCGCGACCGGCTCGGGCTCGGCCTCCGCGACCGGCTCGGGCTCGGCCTCCGCGACCGGCTCGGGCTCGGGCTCGGGGGCCGGAGCGGGCTCGGGCTCCGGGGCCGGGGTCGGCTCGGGCTCCGGCTCGGGCTCGCGGGCGACCGGCTCCGGGGCGGGGGCGGGCTCCGGCTCGGGGGCAGGCGCGGGCTCGGGGGCAGGCGCGGGCTCGGCCGCCGGGGCGGGCGCGGGCGTCTCGGCGGCCGGCTCGGGAGCGGGCTCGGGCTCGGGCTCGGGGGCCGGCACCTCGGCGGGCTCCGGCGCGGCGGCCTTCGCCGGCCGCTTGGCCTTCGGGGCCGCGGCCTTCGGGGCGGGGGCGGGCTCCGGCTCGGGGCGCGGCTCGGGCTTTGGGTAGCGGTTGGGATTGAGGACGTGCAGGGCCTCGGCCACGTCAACGGTCGACGACGCGGTCTTCACGGGCACGCCCGCCCGCTGCAGGCGCTGCAGGACGAGGGAGCTCGGGAGCCCCTCCTCCTTGGCGATCTCGTAGATCCTCTTCTTCTCCATCACGTCCCCCATCGATCCTCCGTCTCGATCGCCGGCCCAAGGGCCGGATCGATCGTCAGCTCCCCCTCGACGCGCGCGCCCCGGCGGAACCCCCGCCGCGCCACCGCCCGCTCGAAGCACTCGCGCCGCCTGCACACGTAGAGACCGCGCCCGCCCAGGCGGGCCAGGTCGTCGCGCACCAGCGCGTGGCCGCCGGCCGCCGGGGCGGCCACGAAGCGGGCCAGCTCGGGCTTGTCACGCCGCGCCCCGCAGCCGAGGCAGCGGCGCTGTGGCGCCTGTCGGTCGCGTGTCGTCGGCGTCCCCCTATCCGGCGCCCTCCTCGTCGGTCGCATCCCCCGACGCCGCCACGGCGGCCGGCGCCAGCTCCGAGATCCGCTCGAACCCCTTGTCGGTGCTCGCCTGCTCGATCTCCTCGGCGGTGAGAGGACGGGCCAGGCCGGCCTCCAGCCCGGCGAGCCGCGAGTGGGCGGGCAGGGCGCAGTAGCGCGTGGGCGGCACCGCGGCGTTCGGGCAGCGCTTGCCCGTGCGCAGCATGGCCGCGCACCGCGACACCCCGGCGTCCGTCTCGTCCCCGAACTCGTCGCTCTCCTCCTCGCGGGCGAAGGTCAACTCGCTCTTGATGTCGATCCTCCAGCCGGTGAGGCGGGCGGCCAGGCGGGCGTTCATGCCCTCGCGGCCGATGGCCAGCGAGAGCTGGTCGTCGGGCACGATGACCGTCGCCTGACGGGCCTCGTCCTCAACCAGCACCTCGCGCACCCGCGCCGGCGAGAGCGCCTTGGCGACGTAGCGCGCCGGCTCCTCGTTGAACGGGATGATGTCGATCTTCTCGCCGCGGAGCTCGCTCACGACCATGCGCACGCGCGAGCCGCGTGGGCCCACGCAGGCGCCGACCGGGTCGACCCCCTGGACGTGCGAGATCACGGCGATCTTGGAGCGCCAGCCGGGCTCGCGCGCCACGCCGCGGATCTCGACCAGCCCGTCGGCCATCTCCGGCACCTCGAGCTTGAAGAGCTCACGCACGAGCTGGTCGGAGCGCCGGCTGACGATCACCTGCGGCCCCTTGGTGGAGCTGCGCACCTCGGTGATCACCGCCTTGACGCGCGCCCCGTGGTCGTAGCGCTCGTTGTGCACCTGCTCGCTCTCGGGCAGGAGCGCCTCCACGCGGCCGAGGTCGACCAGCGTGTAGCGGGAGTCCGACTGCTGGATGATCCCGGTCACGACGTCGCCGACGCGGTCGACGTACTCCTCGTACATCATCTCGCGCTCGGCCTCGCGGATCCGCTGCAGGATCACCTGCTTGGCGGTCTGCGCGGCGATGCGGCCGAAGTTGTCGGGGGTGACGTCGATCGCCTGGATCTCGCTGTCCTCGTAGGCGGCCCAGTCGATGTCCGGGGGCGGCGGCTCGTACTCCTCGGGGTCGACGCCCTCGGGGATCTCGGGCTCCTCGCGCGGCAGCGTCCGCAGCTCCTCGCCCTCGGGCAGGATGAGCTGGAAGACCCGCATCTCGCCGGTCTCGCGGTCGATGTCGACGCGCGCGAACTCGGCGGCGTCGGGCGTCTTCTTGTACGCGGCCAGGAGGGCGTCCTCGAGGGCCACGAGCAGGGTCTCGGAATCGATGCCCTTCTCGCGCTCGATCTGCTTGATCGCCTCGATGATCTCTCGGTTCACCTGTTCGTCCTCCCGTCCTGGACGGAGTGCGCCCCTCCGGCCCGCCTCGTGCGGCTGCCGGCCGTCATCCCACCGCCTCCGACGTCTCGAGGGCGCGTGCCCTCCGGACCTCGGAGAGCGGGATCTGGACCTCCGCGTCCCCCAGCGCGAGCCGCAGGGAGCGGTCGTCGGCCTCCAGAAGGGTACCCGTAAACGATCGCCGGCCGTCGGCGGCCTCGGCGCGGACCTTCACGCGCCGGCCGACCGCCCGCCGGAAGTGCTCCGGCGTGCGCAGCGGCGGCTCGGGCCCCGGCGACCAGACCTCCGCCCCGTAGTCGTCCAGGAGGCCCGCCCGGCCGAGGACGGCGGTGACGTCCGCGCAGACGCCGTGGTCCACCCCGTCCGGATGGTCCACGACGAGGCGGAGCGTGCCACCCTGGGCGGGAAGCACGCTCAGCTCGAGCAGGTCGACCTCCGGCATGTCCTCAGCCAGCGCGTTGAACAACCCGGCGCTCGATGTCTCCTTGGGCACTCATTCGGCTCGACCTCCTCCGGGCGACGCCCCCCAAACACGAAAAAGGTGGGTTCGTCACCCACCTCCCGTCGCCGCCGTTCGTCGTCCCCTCGCGGGACGTCCACGATAGCACCGGCCGGGGGATCCGTCCGGCACGGAGCCCCTCAGGCCGCGATCGGCAGGCGCTCCTGCGCCTCGGCCGGCAGCGCCCGGTAGGCGTGGCGCGTGCCGCCCCAGCCCACCCGGCCCCAGACCTCGATCCGCTCGGCCCGGCCGTCGCGCTCGAGCGCGGCCAGGGCCTCCCTCACCGACGACGCGGCGGGGCCGCCGCCCTCGTGGCCGAAGGCGAGGCGCTCCCGCAGGTCGTCGGCGCTCCACAGCAGGCCGGGCGACGTGCGCAGCACCGCCTCGGCCACCGCGGCCAGGTCGGCCGCCGTCCACCGCGCCTCCGGCCGGCCCCTCTGGAACCCACGCCTCGTCATCCGCATGCCGCCACCTCGCGTCGTCGCACAAATCCCCGCAAACCGCCGTTATTGTAGCACAGTAACGAACAGATGTTCGCCGCGTCAGACGAGCTCGGGCGGCTCCGTCGGGGCGGGCTCGAGCGACAGCATGAGGTCGATCAGCGCTTCGATCGGCATCGAGTCGCTCATCATGAAGACGTGGGTGCCGAGGTGCTCGGTCTCGAGCTGGCGCTGGTTGCCCATCTGGCGCCACACGACGGCGCGCCCGTCGCGCTCCACCAGCTCGCCGTCCTCGACCAGACCGCGGTCCTCGGCGTCCTCGACCGCCGCCTGGGTGAGGCTCATCGAGAAGCCGCCCCGCTCCACGTGGTAGCTGATCCCGACCTGGGCCGCCGCCGGAGGGCGCTCGGACGCCTCCACCATGCGGACCCAGAGCTCGGCGCCGCGAGGGATCCGGGGCGGGGCCAGGACCGTGAACGGCGCCCGCCGCGCTGCCTCGTCCAGGGTCACGTCCAGCGGGGCCGGCCCGCCCAGGGGGCCGAAGGCCTCGCCCGGCGGGAGGTCGAGCGTGAAGGTCCGCGGGCCGAAGGCCTCGTCGAAGGCGATCTCCTCGACCTCCGCGATCGCGAACGGCTCGCCGTCGATCTCGGACGCGACGCGCAGGAGGACGCCGCGCTCGGCATCGACCATGAGGTCGTGCGCGTCGGCGCCGATCGCGAGGTGGGCGAGCATCACGGCGTGGTCGTCCAACCCCCTCGGGACCCCGCGCAGGGCGATCGCGCGGCGCCCGGCCTGCAGTCCCGAGCCCACGAGCTCGAGGTGGAGCGCGGAGAGGAGCAGCTCAGGCCGGAGGAGCTGGGGGAACGGCCCCTGCTGAACGCCGCTCCGCACCTCCGGCTGATCCTCGTTCGAGGTCGCCCCCCAGTCGGAGGACCACGTCCACCAGCGGTCGCCGGCGGCGACCTCGATGCGGGTGCCCCCGTCGCCGTCGTCGTGCTCGAGGCGGACCTGGTCGGGCTTGCGCCACCACACCCGGGTGCGCTCGGTGCCCTCCTCGTTCTGCGGCTCGCCCGGCTCGTCCGAGCCGGGAAGCGAGACGACGATCGTGCTGTGGGGCGAGCCCGCCTCGTGGCGGGTCCAGGCGCGCTGGAGCCGCTCGTGGTGCGACCACTCCCGGACGACCATCCGCACCGAGCCGAACCCCTGGTCGGCGCCGTGCATGAGCACGAGCGCATCCGCGAGCGACGCGGCCATGAGGCGCCGATTCTCCCAGGCGGGGCGGCGCGGCGGCTACCCTGGGCACATGACATCGCCTCGCCTGATCGAGTTCCCCGCCGACGACGCCGGGCGGGCACTGCGCTTCTGGGAGGGGCTCCTGGGCACGGCGCTCGAGACGCGCGCCGAGGACGAGGGCGCCGGCTGGGAGACGCGCGGCGGCCCCGTGGCGGTGGGCGTCCACGAGCGCGGTCCGGGGCCCGGCGACCGCGTGTCGCTGCCCTACTTCGCGGTCGAGGACCTGCCCGCGGCGCTCGAGCGGGTCGTCGCCCTGGGCGGCGAGGTGATCCACCCGGGCGAGCGCTGGGCGATCTGCCGCGACTCCGAGGGCAGCCCCTTCGGCCTCGCCGCCGGCTCAGCCGGCTGAGCGCGGGGCGCGCAGCCCGTCGCTGTCGAGCACGAGGGTGACCGGGCCGTCGTTCTCGAGGGTCACGGCCATCGCGGCGCCGAAGCGCCCGCGCTCGACGGGGACCCCCTCGGCGGCGACCGCGGCCGCGTAGGCCTCGACGAGCGACTCGGCGACCTCGGGCGGCGCTGCCGCCGACCACGAGGGCCGGTTGCCGCGCCGGACGTCGGCGAGCAGCGTGAACTGGCTGACGCAGAGCAGCGCCGCTCCGGGGACGTCGAGCAGCGAGCGGTCGAAGGGCCGCGCATCGCCGGCCAGCACGCGCAGGCGGACGGTCTTGCGGGCCAGGAGGGCGGCGTCCTCGGGCGCGTCGCCGGCGGCGACGCCGACCAACGCCAGGAGCCCGGGGCCGATCTCGCCGGCCACCTCCTCGCCCACCGCCACCCGGGCCCAGCGGACCCTCTGCAGCACGACGCGCACGCGGCGGGATCGTAGTCGGCCGCCGGGTAGCATCGCCGCGATGGACGCCACCCCCGCGCGCATCGCGCACTACCTCGACGAGATCGGCGCCGAGGCCGAGCGGCGCGGCGAGCGCGACTGGGGGCTGCGCCTGCCCTCGGAGAAGCGCGGCGCGATCGGGGCGGCGCTGAGCGTCCGCGAGCGGACCGTGACGATCCGCGCCTTCGTCCTGCGCGGCCCCGACCGCGCCCACGAGGACGTCTACCGCCGCCTCCTGCGCAAGAACCTGTTGACCGCCCAGTGGCGCTTCGCCCTGGACGACGACGGGGACGTGTTCCTGGTCTGCGACGCGCCCTTGGCGGCGCTCGACGCCGACGCCCTCGACGGCCTGCTCGGCTCGCTCTGCGCCGTCGTGGACGAGACCTACGAGAGCGTCGTCAGGACCGGGTTCGACGTGCCCGAGGGCACGCAGTTCGGCCCGCCCCCCGGAGGCTGACGCGGCCGGGGGTCTCGGGGTGACGCGCCCTACTCGATCCCCGTGCCGAAGCACTCGGCCAGGCGGTAGTGGCGGGCGGCCAGCGGGTCGCCGAGCCGGTCGAGCGACCGCGCGAGCCCGTAGTGGGCGTAGCCGTCGGTCGGCGAGAGCTCGACCGCGGCGGCGAACTCCTCGGCGGCGCGGCGGTAGGCGCGCGAGGACAGGTAGGCCCGCCCCAGGGCCTCGCGGATCGAGCCCTTGTCCGGCTCGAGCGCCTTCGCCCGCTCGAGGGCGACCGCCGCCTGGCGGTACTCGCGCGCCTCGAGCAGCCAGGTGCCGTTGCAGTAGGCGTCGTACGCGTCGGCGTGGGTCATGTCGCTACGGTACCGCGCCGCGGCCGGATGGCGAACGTGGCCCGGATCCGGCGCCCGAGCGATGCGCGGCGGCGGATCGCGCGGCGCAGCCGGCCGGCCTCGCGCCAGGCCGCCGCCCCCGCTCCGGCCGGCAGCGGCGCCGCGGCGTAGCGCGCCTGGGCGGCGCGCCGGTAGAGCGACGAGGGGTCGATGCCGGTGCGGTCCCGGACGTCGGCGGCGCGCTCGCTCGGCGCCGCGGCCGGCGGCGGCGCCCAGCCCAGCGCCCGCAGCGAGCTCTCGAGGTCGCGGGCGGCGGCGATGACGCGCTCGCGCTCGCCGCCCCGCCGCCGGGCCCGCGCGCGCAGGGCGCCGCGTGCCGCCGGGATCGCGGCCAGCGGCAGGGCGAGCGCCAGCAGCGCCCACTGCCACGGCGTCCCCCCGCCGCCGCCGGACGACGCGGCGGGCGGCGGCGCCTCCTGCTCCTCCGGGGCCTGCTCGGCCGGCCCGGGAGCCTCCGGCGGCGGCGCCACCGCGGCGTCCTCGATGCCGCCGAGGTCGACCTCGAAGCGGCTGGGCGCGTACTCGGGCGAGGAGACCGACGCCGGGTTCGGCGCCGACCGCCCGGGCGTCGGGTCGAAGGGCAGCCAGCCCCGGCCGGGGAACCACACCTCGACCCAGGAGTGGGCGTCGCGGTCGAGCACGACCCACGCCTTGCGCTCGCTGTCGTAGCGGCCGGTGCCGTAGCCGACCGCGACCCGCGACGGGATCCCCAGCGTGCGCAGCATCACCGCCATCGCGCCGGCGAAGTGCTGGCAGTAGCCGCGCCGGCTCGACACGAGGAAGTTGACCAGCGGGGGCCGCCCCGCGGGGCTGGTGGTGCCGTCGGGCAGGCTCGTCGGGAAGGGCGGCGCCTCGTCGTAGGCGTAGCGGCGGCGCAGGAACGACTCGAGCCGGTTGACCGCCGCGTACGGGGTCGCCGCGTCGCTCACGACCCGGCGGGCGAGGTCGCGCACCTGGGCGTAGGGCCCCAGCTCGAAGTCGTCCGGCCCGGGGTCGCCGCTCCCCCAGGCCGGCACGTCGATCGGGTCGCCGCCGTACCCGCCGCGCAGGCGGGTCGAGGACGCGGGGATCCGCGCGGGGTCGTAGGGCCCCTCCTCCACGAGCTCGGCCGGCCGCGGGCGCGGGAGCGTCGCGCGGGCCGTGTACCCGTCGCCCGGCTCGAGCGCGGACTCGAGCTGGACCGCGCCGGCGGCGAGGCGGGCCGTGCCGCTGAAGGGGCCCTCGATCCGGTGGGGGCGCCCCGACAGCAGCAGCACCCGCGAGCTGGCGCCCACCAGCCGCACCCGCTGGGAGAGCTTCTGGCCGGACGAGCCCGGCCCCGGCTCGAGCTCGATGGCGTTGTTCTCGACCCGCGCCAGCCGCTCACCGGTCGATCCCGTCGTGGGGCCGGCGAGCTGGAACGCGACCCCGTCGAAGTCCTCGAGCACCACCGCGCGGAGCGGGAGGTTGCTCTCCGACGACACGGTCAGGGCGACCCGCGGCGTGGCCGGCCAGTCGAGGGCGCCGTAGCTCTGGCTGAGGTCCAGGTCCGCGGCGGCCGCCTCGCCGCCGCCGCCCACCTCCCAGTCCTTCCATCCCCACCAGGCGTCCCCCGCCTTGATCGGGCCGGCGCCGAGGCCGACGGCGATCAGCACCGCCACCCCGCCGAGGGCGACGGCGCCGACCGCCCGCCGGGCCGCCCGCTCGCCGCTGCCACCCTCCCAGGCGGCCAGGGCGAGCACGGCCGCGACGGCGGCGAGGCCGAGGGCGCCCGCGGCCGCGCCGGCGCCGGGGGGCTCGACGGTCCAGCGGTAGGCCAGGCCGACGCCCAGGGCGAGCAGGGCGGCGACCGGCCGGCGCCGCACCAGGAGCTGCCAGGCGATGGTCGCGGCCAGGGCGGCGAGCGCCAGGTCCAGCAGGGCGACGAGCTCGGGGTGCTCCTCGAAGGACGCCGGCAGGCCGGCGTTCGACGCCGTCTGCAGGCCGTCCGGCAGCACCGCCCGCGCGTCCCGCCACGCCTGGCCGTCGAAGGCGAGGTAGTCCCAGAGCGAGTGCCGCAGCGACATCGCGAGGACCAGCGGGACGGCCAGGGCGACGGCGGCGACCACCAGGGGCGCGCGCCAGCGCCTGCTGGAGGCCGCGATCGCCGGGAGGGCGGCCACGGCGCAGAGCCCGGCCAGGTGCGGCCAGCGGACCCCCTCGTAGAGGCCCGCCCACGCGATCACCAGCACGACAAGGGCCAGCGCCGCCGCGGCGGCGGGCCCCTCCCTAGGAGACGCGCGCACGGGCGTCGGCCGCGCTGAGCGCGCCGACCAGGTCGTCGGGACCGCCGACGATGGCAACGTCGGCGCCGGCCAGGGCGAGGTCGCCGGCGGCGGCGGCGGCCGGCCCGGCGAGGACGGCCGCGACCAGCACGCCGAGGCCGAGGGCCTGGGAGACGGCAGCGGCGAGCGCCGGGTCGCCGGCCGATGTCGCGACCAGGACCAGGTCGGGCGGGTCGGGGGCGGTCGCCTCGGCCCGCAGGGCCAGCGAGAGCTGGCGCTCCCCGCCGGCCTCGAGCCGGGTCAGCGCCGTCTCGGCCGCGGGCCAGGTGCCGCGGCCGACCGGGATGCGGGCGGGGCGGCGGCCGGTGTGCGCGAGGCCGAAGGGCTCGCCGCGGCCGGCGGCGTGGCGGGCGACGGCGGCGCCCGCGCTCACGGCCAGCTCGAGCGCGTCGCCCGCCGGCGCGGCGCCGTCGACGAGCACCAGCACCGTCCGCCCCGAGCCCTCGGCCGCGCGCAGGACCTTGGTCTGGAGGCGGCCGCGCTTGGCCGTCTGGGCCCAGTGGATCCGCGAGAGCGCGTCGCCGGGCTGGTAGTCGCGGACCCGGTCGAGCTCGCCGAACCCCGCCAGCGGCAGGCGCCGGCGCGGGCCGCGGCCGTCGCGGCGCACGCCCAGCGCCAGCCGGTCGATCGCGGGCGCCTGCGGGGCCACGACGACGGCGTCGTCCCCGTCGCCCAGGCGGCTGCGGCGGGCCAGGCCGAAGGGGTCGGCGACCCGGAGGCGCGGGGGCGGCAGGCGGTGGTCGCCGCGGGGCGCCGAGCGCACGACCCACGAGCGCGACCCGCGCCGCGCCGGCGGAACCGGCCCGGCCGCGTCGCCGAGCGCCGGGTCGAGGGAGACGTCGAGCAGCCGGTCGAGGCCCACGCGGACCGGCCACCCGGTCAGGCCGAGGGAGACCTCGTAGCGCTCGCCCGCGCACAGGCGCGCCGGCTCGACCCGGCGGCGCACGTGCAGGCCGGAGGCGACCGCCCAGACCAGCGCGGTGACGATGACGGGCAGCGCGACCAGGCCCGCGCCCAGGGTGGCGAGCGGCGCCGTGCCGAAGCCCTGGCTGGCGATGAGGGCGGCGACCCCTGCCGCGGCGAGCCCGAGGGCGCGCCCGGACGGACCCTCGCGGGCGCTCATGCCCCTCTCGGGCGCCCGCAGCTCACAGCGGGACGGGCACCGCGTCGAGGCACGCGACCACGACCTCCTCCGCCCGCGAGCCGCGCGCCCGCGCGTCGGGCGTCAGGATCAGGCGGTGGCTGAGCACGGTCGGCGCGAGCGCCTTCACGTCCTCGGGGAGCACGAAGCCGCGCCCCGCCAGGAGCGCCAGGGCCTTCGCCGCGCGCAGCAGCGCCAGCCCGGCGCGCGGGCTCGCCCCGAGCTGCACCCGCGCGTCGGCGCGCGTCGCCGTCGAGAGCGCGACGACGTAGTCGGCCAGGGCAGGGTCGGCGTGCACGCGCTCCGCCGTCGTGCGCGCCGCGAGGATCTCGCGCTCCGCCGCGACCGGCGAGACGAGCTCCACGCGGGTCCTGGGCCGCGAGGTCGAGGATCATCGCGGCCTCCTCGCGCGCCGGCGGGTAGCCGATCCGCACCCGGACGGCGAAGCGGTCGAGCTGGGCCTCGGGGAGCGGGAAGGTGCCCTCGTACTCGACCGGGTTCTGGGTCGCGATGATCATGAAGGGCGCGCGGCAGGCCCCGCGTGGAGCCGTCGACCGTGACCTGGCCCTCCTCCATGCACTCCAGGAGCGCCGACTGGGTCTTGGGCGAGGCGCGGTTGATCTCGTCGACGAGGACCAGGTTCGCGAAGACCGGCCCGGGGCGGAAGAGGAAGGCGCCCGCGTTCTGGTCCCAGACCGTCACGCCGGTCACGTCGGCGGGGAGCAGGTCGGCGGTGCACTGGACGCGCGAGTAGTCGCAGCCGGCGGCCTTCGCGAGGCTCTTGGCCAGGACCGTCTTCCCCACGCCGGGGACGTCCTCGATCATCACGTGACCGCCCGACAGGAGCGCGATCACGCACGCCTGGAGGCTCGAGCGCGGCGCCCGCACGGCGCGCGCGCACTCGTCGACGAGCGCTCCGGCCAGCGCGGAGGCCTGTGCCAGCTCGTCGTCCCGGAGCGGCGGGGGGGCGAGGGGCGAGGTCGCGATCGTCCGAGGGTAGTACACCGCCGCCCGTTTCAGCCGCCGCGGCCGTCACGCGGGGCCGGGCGGCGCCGCCCGGCCGCCGTCCACTAGGCTCCGCCGGCCGATGACCTCGACGACCTCGCTCTGGGCCCACGTCGCCTGCCTCGTCGACGACTCGGAGGCGGCGGCGGCCGCCCTGCGCGAGGCGCGCCGCGTGCGGGCCCAGGGCCCGGGGCGGCTGAGCATCGTGCACGTCGTCTTCGGCCCGCCGCACGACGCCACGCCGGCGGCGCCCGCGTGGCTGACCGCCGCCGCGGCGGAGGGGCCCGGCGACCCCGTGCTGCTCGTCAACCTCGGCGTCCCCGCCGCGGCGGCCTGCGAGTGGGCGGCGGGCGCGCGCGTCGACCTCATCGTCGCAGCCGCCCACAGGGGCAGGCGCGAGCGGATCATGCTGGGCAGCTTCGCGGGCCACCTCGCCCGCCACGCGCCCTGCTCGGTCCTGCTGACGCGCCCCTAGGAGGGCGGGCCGAGGAGGGGCACGACGGCGTCGAGGATGCGCTCGGCGCAGGCGTCCTTGCTCATGCGCGGATGGGCCGTCTCGCCGTCGGCGCCGATGATCGTGATGTCGTTGTCCGCGCTGCCGAAGCCGATGCCCTCGACCGAGACGTCGTTGTGGACGATCAGGTCGAGGCGCTTGCGCTCGCGCTTGGCGCGCGCCCGCGCCAGCCCCTCGGCGCCGTGCTCGGCCGCGAAGCCGACCACGACCTGGCCGTCGCGGCGGCCGGCCAGCTCGGCCAGGATGTCGGTCGTCGGCTCGAGCTCGAGCGCCAGGCGCCCCTCGGCGCCCTTGTCGATCTTGCCGGCGCGCGCCGCCGCGGGGGCGAAGTCGGCGACGGCCGCGGCCATGACCAGCACGTCGCAGGAGCCGAAGGCGTCGAGGGCCGCCGCGGCGCAGGTCCGCCGCCGTTGGGGCGTCGACATAGCGCACGTCGGGGTGGCGGGGCAGGTCGACGTTCGACGCGAGCACCGTCACCTCGGCGCCGCGGCGCCGGGCCGCCCCGGCGACCGCCCAGCCCATCCGCCCGCTCGAGCGGTTGCCGACGTAGCGGACCGGGTCGATGGGCTCGCGGGTGCCGCCGGCGCTGACCAGGACGCGCCGCCCGGCGAGGGTGCCGGCCCCGGCGAGGCGCGCCTCGACCGCGGCCGCGATCTCGGCCGGCTCGGCCAGCCGCCCCACCCCGACCTCGCCGTCGGCCAGCAGCCCCGACGCCGGCGCGACGACCTGCACGCCGCGCTCGGCGAGCAGGCCGAGGTTGCGCGCCGTCGCCGGGTGGGTCCACATGCGCGTGTTCATCGCCGGCGCGATCACGACCGGCCCGTCGAAGGCGAGGTAGGCGGAGCCCAGCAGCCCGTCGGCCAGGCCGGCGGCCAGCTTGGCGATCGTGTTCGCCGACGCCGGCGCGACCAGCATCAGGTCGGCGCGCCGCGCGAGCTCGAGGTGGCCGTAGCCGGGGCGCTCCTCGGCGCCGAACAGGTCGGTGCCGACCGGCCGCCCCGAGAGCGCGGCGAAGGTGGCCGGGCCGACGAAGCGGCGCGCCGCCCGGGTCATCACGACCGTGACCCCGTGGCCCGCCGCGCTGCAGGATGCGCATCACGTCGATCGCCTTGTAGGCCGCGATCCCGCCCGAGACGCCCAGGAGCACCTCAGCCACAGGGCGCCTCCCCGGTGACCTCGGCGATGGTCTCGGCGAGCGCCTCGGCCGCCGCCTCGACGTCGTCGTTGACGATCACGTGGTCGAACTCGCCCATCGCCTCGAGCTCGACCCGGCTGGTGGCGAGGCGGGCCGCGATCTCGCCCTCGGTGTCGGTCGCGCGCCGCTCGAGGCGGCGGCCGAGCTCGGCCAGCGACGGCGGGCGCGATGAAGATCGAGGCGGCCTCGGGCACGTCGCGGCGCACCGCGCGGGCGCCCGGCCAGCTCGATCTCGAGGATCGGCGACGACCCCTGCCGAGGATGCGCTCGAGCTCCGAGCGCAGGGTCCCGTAGCGGTTGCCGGCGTACTCGACGTGCTCGAGGAAGGCGCCGTCGGCGACCCGGCGCTCGAACTCCTCCGGGCTGAGGAAGTGGTAGTCGGCCCCGTCGACCTCACCCGGCCGGCGGCGGCGGGTGGTCGCCGAGACGGCGACCTCGAGATGGGGGAAGCGGGGAAGGATGCGCTCGATGAGCGTGCCCTTCCCCGCCCCCGAGGGTCCCGAGACGATGATGGCGCGCGCGCGCCGGGCTACCGGTGCAGCAGCTCCAGCAGCTCGGTGCGCTGTCGGTCGGAAAGGCCCCCGATCGTCTTTCCCTGCGATATGCGGCAGGTGTTCAGGAATCGCGTCGCCTTGACCTTCCCGTACTTCGGTACGGCCATCAGCATGTCAAACACCTTGGCCGTCATCACGAAGTCGGGAGGGTTGGCGATCACCGTCCTGAATCGACGTTCGCCCGCTCTTCAGGTCTTTCTTGAGCTGTGCCCTGCGGGAGCGAATCTGGTTCGCTCGGCGGAGGGCCTCCATACGCTGATCGAGCGAACGCTCGGGTGCCTGGGTCACTGGCTTTGGAGGGGTGGTCGTGGTGGCCATCGCCGCGCCATTCTAGGTTCGCTCCTTCGCCGGGCACAAGGCCGTTGTGAGCAGCCTTTTTACCTGCTTTTCACGCATGTTGCAGGGGAAGCGACGGTCTGTTGCAGGGTCCAAAACCTCCCCCTCAGGTTGAGGCTGAAGGCGTACGGAGGCCCGGCCGGAAGGCCCGCGCGCCGGCCGGCGCGGCGCCGCCGTCCTGCAGCGCCCGCGGCGGCGCCGGACGGCTCGCCCCGACCGCCGCGGCGGCGGCCTCGGCGGCCTCGATCGTGGTGATGCACGGGATGCCGGCGCGGACCGCCGCGGCCCGGATCTCGTAGCCGTCGGTGCGGGCGCCGTGCCCGCCGCGCGGGGTGTTGACAACGAGCGCGATCTCGCCGGCGCGCGATCAGGTCGACGACGTGGGGCGAGCCCTCCGAGACCTTGTTGACCGGCGCGCACCGGCAGGCCCGCCGCGGCGAGCGCGGCGGCCGTGCCCGAGGTGGCCACGAGGGCTCAGGCCGGCCCGGGCGAGGCGGGACGCCAGGGCGACGGCCCGCGGCTTGTCGGCGTCGCGCGCGGAGATGAACGCCGCGCCCGACCGCGGCAGCGCCTGGCCCGCCCCGCGCTGCGCCTTGGCGAAGGCCTCGGGGAAGCTGCCGCCCAGGCCCATCACCTCGCCGGTCGCCCGCATCTCCGGGCCGAGCACCGGGTCGGCGCCGGGGAAGCGGGCGAACGGCAGGACCGCCTCCTTCACCGCGACCTGGCGGGCAGGCGCGGCGACCGGCAGGTCGAGCTCGTCGAGCGAGGCGCCGAGCATCAGGCGCACGGCGTGGCGCACCAGGGGCACGCCGGTGGCCTTGGCCACGAAGGGCACGGTGCGGGACGCGCGCGGGTTGGCCTCGATCACGTAGACGCG
This sequence comes from Miltoncostaeaceae bacterium, assembly GCA_963808825.1. GTDB lineage: Bacteria > Actinomycetota > Thermoleophilia > Miltoncostaeales > Miltoncostaeaceae > DATAGF01. The sequence continues at coordinate 33,981 of CAWEGW010000010.1, forward strand.
CTCGTCGCGGACGGCGAACTGGACGTTGAGGAGCCCCACCGCGCCGAGCGCCCTGGCGAGCGCGGCGGTCTGCTCCTCGATCTCGGCGACCAGCCCCGGCCCCGCGCCCTGGGGCGGCAGCACGCAGGCCGAGTCGCCCGAGTGGACCCCGGCCGCCTCGACGTGCTCCATGACGGCCGCGCTCCAGCAGTCGCGGCCGTCCGAGAGCGCGTCGACGTCGAGCTCGGTCGCGTTCTCCAGGAAGCGGTCGACCAGCAGCGAGCCCCTCCGGGCGCTCGCGCTGCGAGGTAGGCGCGCAGGGCCGTCGGGCGAGTCGCAGACGCCATGGCGCGCCCGCCGAGGACGTAGCTGGGGCGCACGAGCACCGGGTAGCCGACCTCGTCCGCCGCGCGGAGGGCGTCGTCCGGGGCCGTCGGCCATCGCCCAGGGCGGGGCCTCCAGGCCGAGCTCGTCGAGCAGGCGGCCGAAGCGGCCGCGGTCCTCGGCCAGGTCGATCGCCTCGGCGGGGGTGCCCGAGCACCGGCACGCCCTCCTCGGCCAGGGCCCGCGCCAGCCGCAGCGGCGTCTGGCCGCCGAGCTGGGCGATCACCCCGACCGGGCGCTCGGCCTCGCAGATGTCGAGCACGGCGTCCAGCGTCAGCGGCTCGAGGTAGAGGCGGTCGCTGACCCCGTGGTCGGTGGAGACGGTCTCCGGGTTGCAGTTGACCATCACCGACGCGTAGCCGAGCTCGCGCGCGGTCTCGGCGGCGTGGACGCAGCAGTAGTCGAACTCGATGCCCTGGCCGATGCGGTTCGGGCCCGAGCCGAGCACGACGATCGAGGGGCGGTCGTCGGCGGGCAGCTCGCTCTCGGTCTCGAAGGCCGAGTAGTAGTAGGGCGTGAGGGCGGCGAACTCGGCGGCGCAGGTGTCCACCGCGTGGTAGGTCGGGCGCACGCCGAGCGCCCGGCGCCGGCGCCCGACCGCCAGCTCCCCGGCGCCCGCGGCCGCGGCGATGTCGCGGTCGGCCAGGCCGGCCCGGCGGGCGCTCGCGCAGGGCATCGGCGCCGAGCGACTCGAGCGGGGCGCGGACGCCCGCGCGGGCCGCGGCCAGCGCGCCGAGCTCGCCGAGGAACCAGGGGTCGATGGCCGTCGCCTCGGCCAGCTCCGCCTGCGTCGGCGCCGGCGGCGAGCGCCCAGAGGAGCACGTCGTAGCGGTCGGCCGAGGGCGTGCGCAGGCGACTCCAGGGCCTCGCCGACGTCGGCCGGCGGGGCGACGCGCGCGTCGAGCTCGCGGCCGGCCATGGCCTTGCCGAAGGCCTCGCCGAAGGTGCGCCCCAGGGCCAGCACCTCGCCGACGCTCTTCATGTGGGTGGTCAGCTCGGTCGAGGCGCCGGGCAGCTTCTCGAAGGCGAAGCGCGGCAGCTTGACCGCGACGTAGTCGAGCGTCGGCTCGAAGCTGGCCGGCGTGACCCCGGTGATCTCGTTGGGCAGCTCGTCGAGGGTGTAGCCGACCGCCAGGCGGGCCGCGATCTTGGCGATCGGGAAGCCGGTGGCCTTCGACGCCAGGGCCGAGCTGCGCGACACGCGCGGGTTCATCTCGATCGACGACCATCTCGCCCGTCGCCCGGTTCAGGGCGAACTGGACGTTGGCGCCGCCGGTCGAGACCCCCACCGCGCGGATGACCGTGAGGGCCGCGTCGCGCAGCGCCTGGAGCTCCGGGTCGGAGAGCGTCATCACCGGGGCGACCGTCGCCGAGTCGCCGGTGTGGACGCCCATCGGGTCGATGTTCTCGATCGAGCAGACGACCACCGCGTTGTCGGCGCCGTCGCGCATGACCTCGAGCTCGATCTCGGCCCAGCCGAGCACCGAGCGCTCGACCAGCACCTGGCCGATCGGGCTGGCGTCGAGGGCCCGCGCCAGGCGCTCCTCGAGCTCGGCCGGCGTGCGCGCGGCCCCTCCCCCCTCGCCCGCCCAGCGTGAAGCCCGGGCGCAGGATCACCGGCAGGCCGAGCTCGGCCGCCGCCGCCCGGCCGGCGGCCATGTCGCCGACGACCCGGCTGTCGGGCACGGCCAGGCCCGCGCCGGCCATCGTCCGGCGGAAGGCCTCGCGGTCCTCGGCCCGCCGGATGGCCTCGGCGTCGGCGCCGATCAGCTCGACCCCGCAGCGGTCGAGCACCCCCTCGGCCGACAGCTCCATGGCCAGGTTGAGGGCGGTCTGGCCGCCGAGCGTGGGCAGCAGCGCGTCGGGACGCTCGATCGCGATGACGGCCTCGACGGCCTCGAGGTCGAGCGGCTCCACGTAGGTGCGGTCGGCCACCGAGGGGTCGGTCATGATCGTGGCCGGGTTGGAGTTGACCAGCACCACCCGGTAGCCCTCGGCGCGCAGGGCCCGGCACGCCTGGGTGCCCGAGTAGTCGAACTCGCCCGCCTGGCCGATCACGATCGGGCCGCTGCCGAGCACGAGCACGGTGCCGATGTCGGTCCGGCGCGGCACTAGCCGATGGCCTCGGCGAACTCGCGGAACATGTAGCGGGCGTCGCGCGGCCCGGGGCTCGCCTCGGGGTGGTACTGCACCGACCAGGCGCGCAGCTCGGGCGCGGCGATGCCCTCGACCGAGCCGTCGAAGAGGCTCGTGCGCGTGACCTCGACGCCGTCGGGCAGGCCGCCGCCCTCGACCGCGTAGCCGTGGTTCTGGACCGTGATCTCGACGCCGCCGTCGGCCGTCCGGCGCACCGGGTGGTTGGCGCCGCGGTGGCCGAAGGGCAGCTTGCGCGTGGTCAGGCCGAGCGCATGGCCGAGCATCTGGTGGCCCAGGCAGATGCCGAACACGGGCACCTGGCCGAGCAGGCCGCGCACCGCCTCGATCACCGGGGTCACCGCGGCCGGGTCGCCGGGGCCGTTGGAGACGAACACGCCGTCGGGGCCGCGCGCCGAGGATCTCGTCCGCGGTCGTGCCGGCGGGCACGACGTCGAGGCGGCAGCCGGCCGCCGCCAGGCCCCGGGCGATGCTCGCCTTCATGCCGCAGTCGATGGCGACGACCCGCGGGCCGTCGTCGCCCAGGCCCCGCGCGCCGCCGGCGGCCTCGGCCGCCAGGTCGCGCCCGTCGAGCACCGGGTGCTCGCGCACCCGCGCCAGCAGCTCCTCGGGGCCGAGCTCGTCGGAGACGCCGCCGCGCATGGCGCCGCGGTCGCGCAGGTGGCGCACCAGGCGGCGCGTGTCGCAGCCCTCGACGGCCACCACCCCGCGCGCGGCGCAGCCACGACGCGCCAGCCGGTCGGCCCGGCGGCGCCGGGCCCGTCGCCGGCGCGGGCCATCACCACCGCGCCCGGCCAGGGGCGGGCGCTCTCGTCGTGGCCCGGGCCGGCGCCGTAGTTGCCGATCATGGGCGCGGCGAAGCAGAGGATCTGGCCCAGGTAGGAGGGGTCGGTGACGGCCTCCTGGTAGCCGGTCATCCCCGTCGTGAAGACCATCTCGCCCGAGGGCCGTGCCCGAGGCCGCGACGGTCCGCGCCTCCAGGACCAGGCCGTCCTCGAGGACGACCCAGGCGCGGGCCTCCCGCCTCATCTGACGAGGCGCGAGATCTGCTTGAACTCGTCCGAGCCGGCCCGCTCGAGCATCTCGAACAGGGCCATCTCGGCGCTCGTGGTTCCCGCCCCGGCGGCCGTCATCTTCGCCATGCCCAGCTCCCGGTTGCGCGGGGTGCGCGACGAGACCGCGTCGGCCGCGACCTGCACCTGGAAGCCCAGCTCCAGCAGGTCGTGCACGGTCTGGTTGACGCAGACGTGGGCCTCGATGCCCGCCCACCACGAAGCTCGAGGCGCCCGACTCGGCGATCGCCTCGTCGAAGGCGCTCGACCCCGGAGGCCGAGAAGCGCACCTTCTCGACCAGGCGCGTCGCCCTCCGGCAGGCGCTCGGCCAGCTCGGGGACCGTGTGGCCGAGGCCCTTGGGGTACTGCTCGCTCACCAGCACCGGCCGGCCCAGCACGCCGAAGCCCTCGGCGAGCAGGCCGCAGTTGGCGACGATCTCGTCGAAGCGGTCGATCACCGGCCGGAAGGCCTCCTGGACGTCGACCAGGATCAGGCCGGCCCGCTCGCGCTCCAGCAGCGCCGGGTGACGCCGCGCATCTACAGCCGCCATGCGATCTGACCTCCCGCGATCGTGAGCCGCACCCGTCCGACCAGCTCCTCGCCCGAGGAAGGCGGAGTTGCGCGACCGGCTCCGGAACCCATCATCGCCCACCCGGACCGTCGCCTCCAGGTCGAGCAGCGCGACGTCGGCGACCGCGCCCGTCGGCGAGCGTCGGCGCCGGCAGGTCGAGCGCGGCCGCCGCGTCGGCGCCCATGCGGCGCACCAGCAGCTCCAGGCTCATCAGGCCCGTCCGCACGAGGTGGGTGTGGCAGGCGGCGAAGGCGGTCTCGAGGCCGGTGACGCCGAAGGGCGCCTCCTCGAAGGGGACCTCCTTCTCGTCGAAGGCGTGCGGGGCGTGGTCGGTGGCGACGCAGTCGATCGTGCCGTCGGCCAGGGCGGCGACCAGCGCCTCGCGGTCGGATCCTCGCGCAGAGGCGGGTTCATCTTGTGGCGCGAGGGGTCGAGCGAGGCCGACGGCCTCGTCGGTGAGCGCCAGGTGGTGCGGCGTGACCTCGGCGGTGATCCGCACGCCGCGGGCCTTGGCGCGGCGGACCTCCTCGGCCGTCTCGGCCGCGGAGACGTGGCAGATGTGGATCCGCCCGCCCTCGTACTCGGCCAGGGCCGCGTCGCGCGCGACGGCGACGCTCTCCGAGATCGAGGGGATCCCCGCCAGCCCCAGCCGGCTCGCGACCGCGCCCTCGTGGGCACGACGCCGGCGCCGGACAGCGAGGGGTCCTCCTCGTGCAGGACGAGCGGCAGCCCGGTGATGCGCTGGTACTGGAGCGCGCGGCGCATCACGCCGGCGTCGGCGACCGGGTGGCCGTCGTCGCTGAAGCCCGACCGCCCCGGCCCGGGCAAGCTCGACCTGCTCGGTCAGCTCCGCCCCCTTCTGCCCCGCGGTGATGGCCGCGAGGAAGCCGACCCGCACCGCCGCCTCCTGCTCGCCGCGCTCGAGCAGCGAGTGGAGCACCGAGGCCGTGTCGACGACCGGCGAGGTGTTGGGCATGGCCACGATGGTCACGAAGCCCCCGGCGGCCGCCGCCGCGCTGCCGGTGGCGATGTCCTCCAGGTCCTCGCGGCCCGGCGTGCGCAGGTGGACGTGGGGGTCGACGAAGCCGGGCACGGCGACCAGCCCGGCGGCGTCGACCTCCTCGAGGCCCGTCGGCGAGCCGCCGACGCGGCCGTCGCGCATCACCAGGTCGCGCACCTCGTCGATGCCGGCCGCCGGGTCGAGCACGCGGGCGCCGCGCAGCACGACGGAGGCGGCCGGGCCGGGCCGCTGGACGAGCCGGGGCGGCATCAGACGGCGAGGGCCTCGACCGGCTCGACGGCCTCGGCCGCGGCGGCGGGCTCGGCGAGCAGGTCGTAGAGCACCGCCATCCGCACGACCATCCCGTTGGCCGCCTGGCGCTCGATCAGCGTCTCCGGGGTCGTCGGCGAGCGCGCCCGAGATCTCGACGCCGCGGTTGATCGGCCCGGCGTGCATGACCCGCTGGCCGGGCCGCAGCCGGGAGTGGTCGATCCCGTAGGTCATGGCGTACTCGCGCAGCGAGGGGACGAAGCCGCCGGGGCCCATCCGCTCGAGCTGCATCCGCAGCACGTAGACGACGTCGGCGTCGGCGACGTCGCGCACGTCGGTCGAGACCGCCACGCCGAGCGCCTCCTCGGCGTCGCGCGGGATCAGCGTCGGCGGGGCGATCAGCGACACGCGCGCGCCCATCGTCTGGAAGCCGCGGATGCCCGAGCGCGCGACCCGCGAGTGGGCGATGTCGCCGACGAAGGCGATGTGCAGCCCGTCGAGCGGCCCGACCTCGCGCTCGATCGTGTAGAGGTCGAGCAGGGTCTGGGTGGGGTGCTCGTGCTTGCCGTCGCCGGCGTTGATGACGGCCGCCTCGGTGTGGCGGGCGGCGATCTGGCACGCGCCGACGGCGCTGTGGCGGATGACCAGGACGTCCGGGGCGTAGGAGGCCAGCGTGAGGACCGTGTCCTTGAGGGTCTCGCCCTTCTCGACGCTCGAGCCGGAGCCCTTGACGTTGACGACGTCCGCGGAGAGGCGCTTGCCGGCCAGCTCGAACGAGGTCGAGGTGCGCGTCGAGGCCTCGAAGAACATGTTGATGATCGTCCGCCCGCGCAGCGTCGGGACCTTCTTGATGTCGCGCTGCATGACCTCGGCGAAGCGGTTGCTCGACCCGCAGGATGCGCGCGATCTCCGCGCGGTCGAGGTCGGCGATGGAGATCAGCGAGCGGCGAGTCACGGCGAGCCCTCCGCGTCGTCCTGGAGCACGACCTCGTCCTCGCCGTCGATCTCCTCGAGGCGCACGCTCACACGCTGGGAGCGCGAGGTCGGCAGGTTCTTCCCCACGTAGTCGGGCCGGATCGGGAGCTCGCGGTGGCCGCGGTCGACCAGCACGGCGAGCTGCACCAGCGGCGGCCGGCCGTAGTCGAAGATCGCGTCGATCGCCGCCCGGATGGTGCGACCGGTGTAGAGCACGTCGTCCACCAGGATCACTGCCCGCTCGGAGACGTCGAAGTCGAGGACGGTGTCGCCGACGACCGGCAGCGCGCCGCGCCGGCTGTCGAGGCCGACGTCGTCGCGGTAGAGCGCGATGTCCACCGTGCCGAAGGCCGGCTCGGTCCCGGCGAACTCGCCGATCAGGCGCGCCAGGCGCGCGGCGAGCGGCACGCCGCGGGTGTGGATCCCGACCAGCGCGAGGCGGTCGGGGTCGCCGTGGCGCTCCACGATCTCGTGGCCGATCCGGGACGACGGTCCGGCGCAGCTGGTCGGCGTCGACCAGCACCCTCTCAGCGACGGGGGCTATGCGCGCGCGGGGGTGGCGCGGGGGGACGGGCGCACTGCCATCTGGTCTCCTTTCCGGCCTCGCAGGACCGGGTTAAAGGTCGATGGGTGCCACGGTAGCAGGTGCCTCCGACGGCGCGTCGGCCCCCCCGCGGCGGCCGCGCGCCGGGTGCACGATCGGCTCGCCGCGCTCGGGGAAGGGCACCTCGACCTGGTCGAAGTCGCGGGGCACGAGCACGCGCGGGAACTCGCGCTCGGCCTCCTCGCGGACCTCGCGCGGCGCGTGGCGGCTCGAGAGGTGGGTGAGCACCAGCAGCCCGACGTCGGCGTCGCGGCGCGAGCGCCGCCGCCTCGCGGGCGGTCGAGTGGCGCGTCTCGCGCGCGCGGTCGCGCTCCTCGTCGAGGAAGGTCGCCTCGTGCACGAGCACCGCGCGCCGCGCGGCGGCCTCGAGCACGGGCGTCGCAGGGCTCGGTGTCGCCGGTGACCACGACGGTCCGTCCGGCGCCGCGGCGGCCCGAGCACCTCGGCCGGCCGCACCGTGCGGCCGGCCGCCGTCGTGACGGCCTCGCCGCGCTGGAGGCGGCCGAACTCCGGCCCCTCCTCGACCCCGAGGGCGCGGGCGGCGGCGACGTCGAAGGCGCCGGGGCGCTCGTCCTCGACGAGGGCGAACGCCAGCGAGGGGACGCTGTGGCGCGTCGGCAGGTGCTCGATCCGGTAGCCCTCGCCCGCCGTCGACGACCCCCGGTCGCGCTCGTCCAGCTCCTCGATCTCGAGGATGAAGGGCGTGCGCCCGATCACCGGCCGCAGCACCTCGATCAGCCGCGTCAGGCCGCGCGGGCCCGACGATGGTCAGGGCCCGCTCGCGCCCGCGCAGCCCGTAGGTCTTCAGCAGCCCGGGCAGGCCGAGGTAGTGGTCGCCGTGCAGGTGGGTGATGAGCAGCAGGTCGAGGTCGACCAGCCCGAGCCCCGAGCGCAGGAGCTGGCGCTGGGTGCCCTCGCCGCAGTCCACCAGCCAGCGCTCGCCGCCGCGCGAGATCAGCGTCGCCGCGGTCCCCCGCGCGGCCGTCGGCACCGACGCCGCCGTGCCCACCAGGCTGACGTACAGGTCCATCCGGCGATGTTAACGAGGGCCGCCCCGCACCAGCTGCGGGTCGAGCGGCCCGGCGGGCTCGTCGACCGCCCAGAACGCCACGCCTGCGACGCGCCCGCCGTCCACCTCGATCTCGGCCATGCTGTGGCGGGGTGAGCGGCGGCGGTCGGTCGGGCTGCCGGGATTCACGACCACCAGGCCGTCGCCGCCGACCTCGTGCCAGGGGATGTGCGAGTGGCCGAAGACCACGGCGGCGGCCGACGGGAAGCGGCGGCGCAGGCGCGACGGGCGCCCGTCGCCGGGGCCGCCGTCGTGGACCACCCCGATCCGCACGCCCTCCACCTCCGCCTCGGCGGTCGCCGGCAGCGCGGCGCGCACCGCCGGCTCCTCCACGTTGCCCCGCACGCCCACCACCGGCGGGCCGATGCCGCGCACGAGGGCGACGGCGTCCATCGAGGACCAGTCGCCGGCGTGGACGATCAGGTCGGCCATCCGCAGCCGCTCGACGCACGCCGGCGGCAGGACGAGCCCCCTGCGCGGCATGTGGGTGTCGGAGATGACGGCGATGCGCATATCGGGGATGATGCCCGGCGATGGACGAGCCGGTCATCCGCGGTCCGGGCGAGGGCGAGCACCTCGCGATGGGGCCGACGCACGGCGAGATCAAGGCCGCCCACGCCGACACCCGCGGCCGCTTCGCCCTGGTCGACACGACCTTCGCGCCGGGGTTCCAGGGCCCGCCGCCCCATCGCCACAGCGAGATGCACGACTGCTTCTACGTCATCGACGGGACGCTCGTCTTCCGAGTTGACGGCCGCCGGGTGGAGGCTGGCCCGGGGACCTTCGTCGCCGTCCCGCCCGGCGTCGTCCACACGTTCGCCAACGAGGGCGCCGAGCCGGCGCGGGTCCTCAACCTCTTCAGCCCCGGAGGCTTCGAGGCCTACCTCCGCGAGCTCGCCGCCCTCGGCGGCCCGCCCGATCCCGCCACCATGGCCGAGCTGGCCTCGCGCTACGACTTCGAGCTCGCCGACGGCTGACTCGCCCGAGGATCGCCGAGGCTAGCCGCGCTCGTCGTCCTGTCGCGCGGCGAACACCACCGCAAGGGCGAGCGTCGCGAGCCCGGTGAAGATCGCCTGGACGCTCGTGAAGAAGGCGACGTACTCGTGCCACTCGTAGAGCACGTCGGCGGCGACGCCCTCGTTGGCCCGGGGGAGCGCGCTGATGGCGAGCGCCTCGCCCACCAGCAGGATCAGGATGGCCACGCTCACCAGTGCGCGGCCCACGGCGTCCCGGGCCAGGCGCCGGAACAGGGCGGCCTCGAGGGCGATGGCGACGACCAGCAGCAGGATCACCTGGCACGCCTGGGCGAAGAACTCCTGGTCGACGGCCCCCGCGCAGTCCCTCCCGCAGTCCTCGGCCCGGCGCCCCGGCAGCAGCTCGCGGTTCCAGATGA
>CAWEGW010000011.1:0-383128 GCA_963808825.1 Miltoncostaeaceae bacterium
GCGTGCTCAGCTCGAGGCCGCGCTCGGCGAAGAGGACCAGGTGCACCGCGCTGCCCAGCACCACGAACTGGATGGCGAACAGGGCCGCGAGCGAGGTCGCAGCAGGCGGTCCCTCAGCAGGTCGACCCGGATCAGCGGCTCGGGGACGCGCAGCTCGCGCCGCACGAACGCGGCCAGCACGAGCGCGCCGGCCGCGACGAGGCCGAGCGAGCGGACGCCCCACTCGGCGACCTGCGTGACCCCGACGACCGTGGCGGCGAGGCCGGCGAGCAGCAGCGCCGCCGCCCGGAGCTCGAGCGGCTGGGGGCGCGACTCGCGCGACGGCGCCACCCAGCGCCGCGCCAGGACGAACGCGGCCGCCAGGACCGGGAGGTTGATCGCGAAGATCCAGCGCCAGCTCCCCGCCGCCAGGATGCCGGCGGCGATCAGCGGTCCCAGGAGCAGGAATGTGGTGCCCCCGGTGGCCGGCACCCCGATCGCCCAGCCGCGACGGTCGTCGGGCATGGCGCGGGTCGTGTTGGCGAGCACGAGCGGGCTGGAGGATCGCGCCGCCGAGCCCCTGCAGCGCGCGGAAGCCGATCAGGGCGGCCATGGACGGCGCGAGCGCGCAGGCCAGCGACCCGAGGGCGAAGACGGCCATGCCCGCGAGCAGGGTCCGGCGCCGGCCGAGGTGGTCGGCGATCCGCCCCGCCAGGACCATGAAGACCGCCAGCGGGAGCAGGTACGCCGTGACGGTCCAGCGGATGTCCTCGGGGTGCCGCCCAGGTAGTCGGCGATCGACGGCAGGGCCACGACGACCGCCGTCTGGTCGAGGAAGACGAGCGCGTTGCACGCCAGCATCGCCGCCAGCACGCGCCGCTGACGCCTGTCGAGCGCGCGCCTCCTCGTCACGGTCGCGGACCGTATAGCCTCAGGGCATGTGCCGGAACATCCGAACGCTCTACAACTTCGAGCCGCCGGCGAGCGAGGACGAGGTCCGCGCCGCCGCGCTCCAATACGTCCGCAAGGTGAGCGGGTTCACGAAGCCCTCGCGCGCCAACGCCGAGGCCTTCGAGAACGCGGTCGAGGCCGTCGCGGCGATCACGCGGGAGCTGATGGGCGAGCTGACCACCTCGGCCTCGCCCAAGGACCGCGAGGTCGAGGCGGCCAAGGCCCGCGCTCGCTTCGAGCGGCGCCGGGCGGCCTGACCCCTGAGCCGCGCGCGCGGGTCCGGACGGCTTGACGGGCCGTTCCGGGGCGCCGTAGCGTCGGTCCGTCGCGTCGGTTCCTCCGGCGCGCCGACGACCCATGCACCGACCCAGGCCCATACGCAACGTCAACGCCGGCGACCTCATCGAGATGATGCTGGTGGTCGCCGTCGCGACCATCATCGTCATCCGGGTGATCCTCGAGCTGATGGGCTACCCGAAGCTCGGCAGCGGCGGCCTCCACATCGCCCACGTGCTCTACGGCGGGCTGATGATGATCGCCGCCCTGATCCTGGTGTTCGCCTTCCTGAACATGGCGGTGCGCTGGTTCGCGGCGTTCGTCGGCGGGGTCGGCTTCGGGTTCTTCATCGACGAGGTCGGCAAGTTCGTCACCAACGACGTGGACTACTTCTTCGCGCCGGCCTTCAGCGTGATGTACGTCGTCTTCATCATCCTCTTCCTGGTCGCCTACGCCATCAAGCACGCGCGCCTCCGCGCTCACGACGCGCTCGCCAACGCCCTCAGCCTCATGCGCGAGGAGCGCGACGGCGCCTTCGACCCGGAGACGAGGCGCCAGATCCTCAGCCTGCTGGGCCAGGCGAACCCGGCCGACCCCCTCGTGCCGGTCCTGCGCGAGCGCGTGCGCGACGCGCCCACCCTCGAGCGCCGCAACCTCACGCCGTACGCCTTCGTGAAGACTCGCGTCGCGGCCTGGTACCAGGGCATCGCCGGGCGCCGCTGGTTCACGGCGACCCTGATCACCGTGATGGTGCTGGGCCTCCTGATCAACCTCGCCACGCTCGCGACGCCGATCCTCGGCTGGGTCGGGGATGAGAACGGCGTCAACAACGACAGCCACGGCTTCGTGGCGTGGTTCCAGGGCGGCGCCGCCGCCGCCACCGCCGCGCTCATCGTCGCGGGCCTGATCGTGTGGCGCCGGTCGCGCCTGAACGCGTACCGGCTCTTCAAGCTCTCGGTCCTGGTCGCCCTGCTGATCGGCCAGGTCTTCGCGTTCTACTACGACCAGCTGTCGGCCATGATCGGGACGATCTGGCTCCTCCTGCTCTACGCCTGCCTCAGCTACGTGATCTCCCGGGAGGAGGCGGAGGAGCGCCAGACGGCCGCGAGCGAGCCGATGGTCGCCCCCGGTCGCCGGCGTCGCCCCCAAGGTGACCTGAGCCGCACGGGACGGTACGGTCGGTCGGGCACGGCGTCCCGGCCGGAGCGGACATGTCAACACGGGGGCAGAGCGCGAGCCGCACCGAGGTCGGCGACCTCGTCGTCCTCCCTGCGGGCCGCTACCGGCTCGGCGAGCCCGGCGAGGAGCGCCAGGTGGACGTCGCCGCGGTCCTGGTCGGCCGCTTCCCCGTCACCAACGCCCAGGCCGCGGCCTTCGCCGCCGGCGCGGGGCCGCTGGGCGAGGCGGGGCTGCGGGAGCGGCTGGCCGCCCCCCACCTGGCCGAGCACCCCGCCACCGGGCTGACGTTCGACGAGGCCGAGGCCTTCTGCGACTGGGCGTCGGCGCGGACCGGGCGCCGCGTGCGCCTGCCGACGGGCGCCGAGTGGGAGGCGGCCGCGCGCGGCGACGACGGCCGGCCGTGGCCGTGGGGGGAGACCTTCGACCCCGACCGCTGCGCCTGCGCCGAGGGCAACGCCTGGACCACCGCGCCGGTCGATGCGCACCCCGGCGGCGCCTCGCCCTGCGGCGCGGAGGGGATGGCGGGAAACGTCTGGGAGTGGGTCGGCGACCCGCCCGACGAGGACGGCTGGCGCCGCGTGCGCGGCGGCTGCCACCTCGACCACGCCTGGGGCGTCCGTGCCAGCCGCAGCCTGGCGGCCGACCCGCGCCGCGCGACCCACACCACCGGCTTCCGGGTCGCGATCGAGCTCGACACCGCAGACCACGACGAGGAGGTGCCATGACCGCGCCAAGCTCATCCGCCCGCGAGCGGGTGATCGACGCACTGCGCGACGTCTACGACCCATGCTGCGCCGACCGCGGGATCAGCGTCGTCGACATCGGCCTGGTCGAGGACGTACGGGTGGACGGCTCGCACGTGCACGTCAACATCGTCCTCACGACCGGCTGGTGCCCGTTCGTCGCCTCGATGTCCGACGCCATCCCCGCGCGCCTGCGCGGCCTCGACGGCGTCGAGAGCGTCGAGGTCGAGGTGGTCTGGGACCCGGTGTGGACGGCCGAGCGGCTCTCGCCCTCGGCCCGCGACAAGCTCTCGATGCCCATGGAGGAGCTGCTGCCCTACCGGGAGCAGCGCCTCGCCCACGCCCGCGAAGGAGGCTGAGCATGGCGACGACCGAGACACCCCCGGGGCCGCGGGCGCGCGCGAGCGGAAGGTGCCGGCGTTCGTCTTCGACTGCGTCTGCCACATCTTCAACTTCGACAAGCGCAACGCGCTCGGGCCGCCCGGCGAGATGTTCGACGAGCACCTCTATGCCTTCCACCAGTTCCTCACGAAGGCCGGCGAGCCCGTGCTGTCGCGGGACGAGTTCTTCAAGGAGTGGTCGGTCGACGAGATCTACGACATGGTCATCGAGGGCTCGGACACCGACATGATCGTGGCCCAGCCGCTGCCGCTGACCGACCTCTTCCACGACGGCCTCTCGCCCTGGGAGAAGTGCGCCGAGATGGCGGCCAAGCACCCTGACCGGGCCGTCTTCTGGGGCTCCGTCAACCCGCTGGAGGGCAAGAAGGCGATCGACCTGATGACCCGCCAGGTCGAGGACCACGGCGCGAAGGCGTTCAAGTTCTACAACGTCCGCTACGACTACGGGCAGCCCTTCCCGTGGCGCATGGACGACCCCCGCGTCGCCTTCCCGGTCTTCGAGCACGCCCAGAAGCTCGGCGTGAACCTGATCGGCGTGCACAAGGGCGTGCCGCTGGGCCCGCAGCCCGTCGAGCACACGCGCACGTTCGACATGGACGGGGCGGCGGCCAACTTCCCCGACATCAACTTCGTGATCTTCCACGTCGGGCTGCCATGGCTCGACGAGGTGCTGTGGCAGATCGTGCGCTTCCCGAACCTCTACGCCTCGATCGCCGCCACCGTGAACTTCGTCTCGCGCCACCCGCGCGTCTTCGCGGAGACGCTCGGCAAGATGCTCTGGTGGTGCGGCGAGGACAAGATCATCTACGGCGGCGAGTCGCCGATCTGGCACCCGCAGTGGGCGCTCGAGGCGTTCTGGAACTTCGAGCTGCCGAGGGACATCACCGAGGACTACGGCTACCCGGCGCTCACCGAGCAGGCCAAGCGGAAGATCCTGGGCGGCAACCTCGCCCGCCTGCACGGGATCGACCTCGAGGCCAAGGCGGCGGAGCTGGGCGCGCCGGTCTGACCCGCTGCGGCGCGGGGCCCCGGGCGTCTCACGCCAGGGGCCCCGCCGTCGTTTCAGGGGCATGACCATCACCGCGACTTCCCACCAGCTCTTCACCGTCGTCCCATCCCCGTCGGCCCGCTGCTCCTGAGCGGCGACGGGGAGGCCCTCACCGGCCTGCGCTTCGCCGGCCGCGACGCGCCGCGCGGCCTGCGGCGCGACGACGCGCGCTTCGCCGAGGAGGCCCGCCAGCTCGCCGAGTACTTCGCGGGCGAGCGGACCGTCTTCGACCTCGCCCTGCGCCTCGACGGCCCGGCCTTCGACCGGCGCGTCTGGGACGCGCTCCGCGAGATCCCTCACGGCACGACCACGACCTACGGCGAGCTGGCGGCGCGCATCGGCGCGGCCGGCCAGGCCCGGGCGGTCGGCTCCGCCAACGCCCGCAACCCGGTCGCGATCGTGGTGCCCTGCCATCGGGTGATCGGCGCGAACGGCAGGCTCACCGGCTACGCGGGAGGGCTCGAGCGCAAGCACGCACTGCTCGCCCACGAGGGGGCGATCCTGATCTAGGCCCCGCGTGTGGGCGCGGCCTGCGCGGGGTAGCAACCCCGCGTGGAGATCCTCATCGCCGTGCTCATCGCCCTGGTCGTGCTGGCCGTCCTGGCCGTGCTCGTGCAGCGGCGCCGTCGCGCGGGCGGGGTCAGGGTGGCGCGCGGCCGGCGCCGGCGCGATGAGCGTCCTCATGCGGGCTCGCGAGATCGACGGCCGGCCGGTCGTGACCCTCGACACCGCCGAGGACGTGGCCGAGGTCAAGGACGTCCTGATCTCCTACCGGTCGAACGCCGTGGTGGGCTTCAGCCTCAACAAGCGGGGGTTCCTGGGGTCGCCGATGCGCGAGCGCCTGCCCTGGTCGCGGGTCGCCGCGCTCGGCCGCGACGCCGTGATGATCGAGTCGGCCGCCGCGCTCGGGGAGGGCGACGAGGTCATGGAGGAGGCGGCCGCCTCCGGCGACCGGGACGTGATCGGGGCGGCCGTGATGACCGACGGCGGGACGAAGCTCGGGACGGTCGAGGACGTCATCGTGCAGGTCGAGGGGGGCAGCGCGCGGGTCGTGGGCTTCGAGATGCACGGGCCGGAGGTCGAGCGCGACCGCTCCGCCGCGACGCTGCTGCTGCCGGTTGACGACACGCTCGCGGTCTCGGGCGAGACCCTGATGGTCCCGGCCGCGGCCGAGCAGTTCGTGCGCGACGACCTGTCCGGGCTTCGGGAGCGCGGTGGACGAGTTCCGCCGCCGGCTGGGGTCGGGCCGGTGAGGCTCAGCGAGGCGGACGGCCGCCCGGTCGTCAGCAGGGCGAGCGCCGAGAGGCTCGGCGAGCTGAAGCACGTCGTCGTGGACGTCGGCGCCCGCCGCATCGTCGCGCTGCACGTGGCCGGGGGGCGGCGCCACGCGCGCCTGGTCGAGTGGTCGTCGATCGTCGGCTTCGGCCCCGACGGCATCGTCGTCGAGGACGACGACGCGGCCCGCCCGCCGGAGGACGACCGCGAGGCCGCGGTGGCCGCCGGCAGGCTCGACCTCGACGGCCGCCTGGTCCTGAGCGACGGCGGCGACGCGCTCGGCGCGATCACCGACGTCGAGTTCGACGAGGAAAGCGGCGGCGCTGCGCTCGATCCTGGCCGGCGACCAGCGGCTCGACGCCGACCGCCTGCGGGCGATCGGCTCCTACTGCCTCATCGTGCGCGCCTGAGGTCTCTGACAGGCCCCTAGATGTGAATCCTTAAGGATCGTCGATCCGAGCCCTGATGGAGGCTCGCGGTTGCCGCCAAGCAACCAAGAACTCAGGAGGGCCCGGATGAGGCTCCACGCTAACGCCAGGCTGACGCCCGAGGGCAGGGGGCTGCTGTGCCGGCGCGTCTGCGAGCAGGGCTGGTGGATGGCCGAGGCCTGCGCGGCCGCCGGGGTGAGCGTGCGCGCCGGCTACGCTGGCTGGCCCGCTGGCGCGATGAGGGCCGGGCCTGCCGTGGACCGGCCCTCGGTGGCGCACCGGCTGGCCCATGCCACCGACCCTGCCCGGGTGAGAGCGATCCTGGCCCTGCGGGGCCTGCGCATGACGGGCTGCAGATCGCCCAGGCGCTGTCGATGGCGCCCTCGACGGTCTCGGGCATCCTCGCCCGCCATGGCCGCGGCCGGCGGGCGCCAGCGAGCCCGCCGGGGCCACCCGCTATGAGCGCCGCCATCCGGGCGACCTGGTGCATGTGGACGTCAAGCGGCTCGGGCGCATCGGGCGCATCGGCCACCGCGTCCATGGCGACCGCCGCGCACGGGTGCGCGGGATCGGCTGGGAGTACGTCCACGTGGCGGTGGACGACGCGACCCGCCTGGCCTATGTCGAGGTGCTGGCGGATGAGCGCGCCCCGAGCGCCGTGGGCTTCCTCTAGCGGGCCCTGACCTGGTTCGCCGCCCGGGGCGTGCGGGTCGAGCGGGTGATGACCGACAACGGTCCGAGCTACCTGTCGGCACCTGCACGCGGCGGCCTGCCGGCGCCCGGGGCTGCGCCACCTGCGCACCCGTCCCTACCGGCCCCAGACCAACGGCAAGGGGGAGCGCTTCATCCAGACCCTGACCCGTGGCTGGGCCCACGGGCAGATCTGTGCCAGCTCGGCCGAGCGCACCGGTGCGCTCGGCCGATGGCTCGACTGGTACAACCACGCCAGACCCCACGGCGGCCTTGGCCGGACAATCCGCCCGCCGCCTCCATCAGCTGCTACTGACGAACGCTGCTGGGAATCACACCTAGAGGCTGGAGGGCCACTCCACGACGCCGGCCCACAGCAGCAGCGCGACGATGGCGGCGGCGATGACGATCACCGCGACCACCCAGCGCCAGCGGGAGGGCCGCGCCCCCACCCCCCGCGCCGTCGCGCGCGTCGCCGGGACGTGCACGGTCCGGGGGCGGACGGAGCCGACCGCGCCCTCGGCCGGCAGGGTCCGCTCAGGGCCCTCGACCGGCACGCCGAGGTGGGCGGCGTAGGCGCGCACGAAGCCGTTCACGTAGGCGGGGTCCGGCAGCGACTCGAAGCGGTCGTCCTCGATCGCGACGAGATAGCGCTCGCGGATACGCGTCGCCGCCGCGCAATCGGAGAGGTCGAGCCCCTGTCGCATCCGTGCCTCGCGGAGGCGGGCGCCGATCGGACGATGGTCCTCCACGGCGGCAGCCTACGCATCCGTCATGCTGTGCGACACGCGTGGCAGAGGGCGACGACCATTACCGGGCGCTGGAAGTCGCCCCCCAGGCCACGACGGAGGAGATCCACGCCGCGTGGCGACTCCAGCTGGTGGCCTTCCATCCGGACCGGTTCCGGGATCCCGCGCAGCGGCGGCGGGCCGAGGAGCTCACCAAGCGGGCGAACGCCGCGTGGCAGGTCCTGGGCGACCCCGAGCGGCGCCGCCGCTACGACCGCCGCCGCGACGGGCGCGCCGCGGCCGCCCCGCCGGCCCCCCAGGTGCTGCGCGAGCTGCCCTGCCCCTCGTGCGCGACCCGCAGCCGGGTCCCGGACGCCGGCGGGCGGATCGTGCGGATGGCCTGCCCGGCCTGCCGCGAGGAGTTCTCGGCCATGATCGGCGCGCGCTGCGTCGGCCGCCCGATCCTCGAGAAGCGCTGGCTGGGCCTCCGCTACTCCGCGCTCTTCGCCGAGCGCGACGGCACGCGCACCAGCGTGAGCTTCCGGCGCCTGCCGAAGGAGCTGGCCCTGTCGGAGGGCGAGACGATGTCCGTCGTCTTCCACCCGCGACGGGCCCGGCCGGTCTACGCCATCGTCCACGGCGACGACCTCGACGTCGGCTGGCGGGTCGGCTAGGCGGTCTCGCCGCCCGGCCCGGGCCCGGCGAGGCGGGTCTCGAAGAAGGCCCTGATCGCCTCGCGGCCGCCGCCCGTCGCCGCCTCGGCGAAGCGGGCCGCGAGCGCCGACGGCGCCCGCTCGTCGTGGCGCACCACCTCGGCATCGACGGCGTGCCACCCCATCTCCGCCAGCTCGATCTCGATGCGGACCTGGCGCGCCGTCGGGAAGTCGGTCCCGGCCAGCAGCACGCCGCCCTCGCTGAGGTTCACGCTCTGCGCGGGGACCACCGAGCCGTCGGCGATCACGCGGGCCGGCAGCTCGGCCGCCGCGCGCGCGTGGGCGCGGCGCTCGTCCTGCGGAGCCGGGTCGGCCATCTCCCCCTCCCTCGTCCAGCCTCGGCCCCCAGACCCTACCGGTCGAGCGGCAGCGCCCGCTCGTAGACGATGCGGTCGGCGCCCGGGCCGAGGAGACCCGGGGCGGGCGTGCCCGCGAAGCCCAGGCGCTCGTGGAAGCGCCGCGAGGCGGACCGGTCGGGCGCGGCGAGGGCCCGGACCCGGCGGCAGCCGCGCGCCTCGGCCCGGGCGCAGAACTCCCGGTAGAGGCGCTCGCCGGCCCCGGTGCCGCGCCACGCCGGCGCGACGACGTGCATGTGGACGTAGGCGAGGTCCGGCTCGGCCTCGCTCACCAGGCCCAGCAGGAACCCGGCGGGCTCGCCGCGCCCGTCCTCCAGCCACACCCCGGACGGGCCAAGCTGGTCGAAGAAGAGGCGGTGCATCGCCAGCCCGACCGGGTGGCCGAACCAGTCGTCGACGACCGCCCGCGCCCTCAGGTAGTCGTCGCCCCGCAGCGGCCGGGCACTCAGGCCGCTAGCCGTCGGCGCCCCCGCCGGCCGCCGAGCGGGCGACGTACTCCTCGACCAGGAGCAGGTTGTCGTCGCCGGCCCGGCGCACGACCTGCAGGAGCTCCGACATCGTCTTGACCTCCTCCACCTGCTCGGTGACGAACCACTGGAGGAAGACCCGGGTGGCGTGGTCGTTCTTCTCCACCGCCAGGTCCACCGCGGCGTGGATGTGCGCGGTGACCGAGTTCTCCCAGTCCAGGCTCAGCGCGACGGCCTCCTCGGCGCTCTCGAAGTTCGCCTTGGGCGCATTGAGGCTCGGGATCGCCACCGGGGCGCCGACATCCTGGAGGTAGGCGAGGAACTTCATCGCGTGGCCGTGCTCCTCGGCCGCCTGGGCCGCGAAGAAGCGGGTCAGCTCGGGCAGGCCCTCTGCGTCGAACCAGCTCGAGACCTCGAGGTACTGCAGGTGCGCCTCGAACTCCCGCCCCATCTGGGCGTTGAGGGCGTCCACGACGGCGGGCTCGACGGGCATGCGCGGCTCCTCTGGGCGTCGGAATCGCCAGTCTAGCGACGGCGGGCGACGACCCCTCGCCCGGGCAGTGCGCGGGCCGGAGGCGGCCGCTAGGGTCCGCGCGTCCGAGCCGAAGGAGACCCCATGCCCGCCCTCCGCCGCCCCCTCGCCGGCCTCGCCGCCGTCGGCGCCGCCGCGTTCATCGCCGGCTGCGGCGGCGGGTCCGACTCGTCGAGCGCCGAGGACTTCCGCCAGCAGGCCGACGAGATCTGCGTTGACGCGAACGAGCGCGTCGCGACCCTCACCGAGCCCGGCTCGCCCGAGGCCGTGCTGCCCTATCTGCGGGCGGGGCTGCCCATCCAGGCCGAGGAGCTCGAGCGGATCCGGGAGCTCGACCCGCCGGACGACCTCCAGGCGACCTTCGACGAGGCGACCGACCTCCTGCAGCAGCGCCAGGACGCCATCGAGCAGGCGGCCGACCGCATCGAGGCCGGCGAGGACCCCGAGACGGTCATCGAGGACGTCGGGCCCGAGATCACGCGCTTGCGCGACGAGGCGCGGGCCAAGGCGGACGAGCTGGGCCTCTCGGAGTGCGGCGCCGGCGGCGACGCCGCGGCCACCACGACCGGCACGACGCCGACTGCCCCCTCCACGACCGCCGGCACGACCGCGGGCGGGACGGCGACGGCCGGTCAGCTCGCCGCCGACCGCCAGAAGGCGATCGGGGCGTTGACGAGCCTGTTGCAGGCGTTCGCCGGCGCCACGACCCTCGAGGACCTCCAGGCCGCCGTGCCCGAGGCGCGGGCCAGCCTCGACGAGCTCGACGCGGCCCTGCAAAGCATCGACGGCTACACCCTCGACAATGCCGCCCTCGAGCGCCAGCGGGAGCGGCTCTCGGATGCAGGGGCGCGCGCCAGCGAGGTCCTGACGCGATTCGTCGACGCCGCGGAGACGGGAGACCCGGAGGCGGTCCAGGCCGTCGTGCCCGAGCTTCAGCAGGCGGCGTCCGAGCTGCAGGCGGCGGCCACGCCCTAGCGCGGCGGGCGGCGGCGGCCCGTACGCCGGCGCGCGCGCTCGGAGCGCGTCGCGCCGACGATCGCGGCCGTCGCCAGGATCCCCCAGAAGACGCCGTAGGTGAGTCCCCGCCACACGGGCTGGTTGAGCAGGTACACGTGGACGGCCCAGAGCACCAGGACCGCGAGCGGGGCCACGATGGCGACCTGGGCGCCGACGTGGAGGTCCTCCCAGCGGCGAAGCCAGGCGGGCGGCTCGGATCGCCGGGTGGTGCTCACCGGGTCCAGGATACGCCGAGCCGTCCGCGACGAGGCCTGTCAAAGGACCAAGGCCGTGCAGATGCCGAGCGAAGCGTTTGCAGCCGGCAGGTGGGCGGCCGACTCCTTTGACAGGCCCTAGGATGTCCCGGTGCCGGGACGGACGTCACCCGAGTGGGGGCTGTTCACCGAGTGGACCGGGACCCTCGCCGACCTCGGGGGCTCGGCCGGGCTGCTCGGCTGGGACCGCGAGACGGTGATGCCCAAGGCCGGCGCGGAGGGCCGCGCCCGGCAACTCGGCACGCTCGCCGCCCTGCACCACCGCGAGCTGGTGCGCGCGGACGCCGGCGAGGCGATCGACGCGCTGGGTGAGGACGGCGACCTCGACGACGACGCGCGGGCGATGCTGCGCCTCGCCCGGCGCGACCGGGAGCGGGCCCTGCGGGTGCCCGAGGCGCTGGTGCGCGAGATCACCGAGGCCTGCTCGCGGGCCACGTCGGCCTGGATCGAGGCGCGGGCCGCCGATGACTTCCCGGCCTTCGCCGGGCCGCTGCGGCGCGTCGTGGAGCTCAAGCGCCGCGAGGCCGAGGCGATCGGGATCGGCGACGAGCCCTACGACGCCCTGCTCGACGGGTTCGAGCCCGGCGCGCGGGCGGCCCGGCTCGAGCCGGTGTTCGCCGACCTGCGCGAGCGCCTGGCCCCGATCGTCGCGGCCGCCTCCGCCCGCGAGCCGGCCGAGCTGCCGCCGCGCGACTGGCCCGAGGAGGGCCAGATGGCCCTGGCCCACGACATCGGCGCGCTGGTGGGCTTCGACGAGGCGGCGGGCGCCATCGCGCGCTCGGCCCACCCCTTCACCTCGTCGCCGCACGCGGGCGACGTGCGCTTCACGACGCGCGTCAACCCCTCGAGCCCGCTGAGCAACATCGGCGCGGTGATGCACGAGCTCGGCCACGCCCTCTACGAGCAGGGCCTGCCGGCCGAGGTGGACCGCACGCCGCTGCACGACGCGCCCTCGCTCGGCGCCCACGAGTCGCAGTCGCGGTTCTGGGAGAACCAGATCGGCCACACGCTGGCCTTCTGGACGGCGCTCGAGCCCGACCTGCGCCGCCGCTTCCCCGAGGCCATGACCGGGCTCGACCCGGCCCTGATGCACCGCGCCGCCAGAGTCGTGCGGCCGTCGCTGATCCGCGTCGAGGCCGACGAGGTGACCTACAACCTGCACATCGTCCTGCGCTTCGAGCTCGAGCTTGCGCTGATCCGGGGCGAGCTCGACGTGGACGACCTCCCCGGGGCCTTCGCCGACGGGATGGAGCGGCTGCTCGGCATCCGGCCGCCCAGCGACGCCCTCGGAGCGATGCAGGACATCCACTGGGCGGACGGGCTCTACGGCTACTTCCCCACCTACACCCTGGGCAACCTCTACGCGGCCCAGCTCGCCGAGGTCGCCGACGCCGAGCTGGGCGGGATCGAGCGCGCGGTCGAGGAGGGGCGGCTGGGGGACGTCCTGGCCTTCATGCGGGAGCGCGTGCACCGCCACGGTGCCCGGATGGAGACGCCGGACCTGATGCGGAGGGCGACCGGGCGGGAGCTGAGCTCGGACGCCCTCATCGCGCACCTCGAGCGCTCCTACGTGGTGGCCGCCGCCTGACCGCCCTCGCCGGGCTCGTCGGCGAGCTCGGCGTCGACCCGGTCGACCAGCTCCAGGTGCAGCTCGAGCAGGCCGCGGAGGAAGGCCGTGACCATGAGCAGGTAGGTCGCCCGGTGCGGCAGCGCGCGGGCGCTCTCCTCGCTCTCCTCGATCCCGGCGAGCAGGTCGGCGACGTCGCTCCGCAGGGCGCCGAGGCTCGCGCGGGTGAGCCCCTCCCCCACCAGGTCGGCGATGAGCAGCCGCAGGAGGGCGTCGCTCTTGAGCGGCAGCACGCGGGCCGGCGTGGCGGCGTACTCCCGCAGCGCCTGCAGGCCCTTGTCGCTGAGCGTGTAGACCGTCCGCTCGCGGGTCCTGCCGGGCTCGCGGCGGGCGTCCAGATAGCCGAGCCCGGCCAGGCGCTTGGGCTCGACGTAGTACTGGCTCTCGCCGGCCCAGTCGAGGATCCGCGCCCGGCGCGCCATGCGCAGCAGGTCGTGGGCGCCGGCGCCGCCGCGCCCCACCAGCCCCAGGATCTCGTACGAGAACAGGCTCAGCTCGTCCCTTGACATCGCTCCGCTCCGGCGTCGATAACTACGGAACGTAGCTTAGCGGAGGGAGCGGACGATCGGCGTCGACGCATCGGCCGAGGCGGCCCGCCAGGGGCGCCT
The DNA here is from genome assembly GCA_963808825.1 of Miltoncostaeaceae bacterium. Lineage (GTDB taxonomy): Bacteria > Actinomycetota > Thermoleophilia > Miltoncostaeales > Miltoncostaeaceae > DATAGF01. Next base: position 13,273 of record CAWEGW010000011.1, read on the forward strand.
CTGGGGCGCGCGGGCGGCCGCCTGGGCCGAGGAGGAGGCCGCCGAGGCGCCGAAGTACGCGGCACCGGCCGCCCGCGCTGGGATCGGGCCCGGCACGCGCGTGCTCGACGTCGGCTGCGGGTCGGGCGCCTTTCTCGAGCTGGCCGCCCGGCGCGGCGCTCGGGTCGCCGGGCTGGACGCCTCCGAGTCGCTGCTGGCGATCGCGCGCCGGCGCGTCCCCGGGGCGGACCTGCGGGTCGGGGACATGCAGCGACTCCCGTTCGGCGACGACGCCTTCGACGCGGTGACCGGCTTCAACGCGTTCTTCCTGGCGCCCGACATGGCCGGGGCCCTGCGCGAGGCGGGCCGGGTGGCGCGGCCGGGCGCGCCGGTCGTGATCCAGGTCTGGGGGCGCCCCGAGCGGATCGGCTTCACGCCGATGTTCGCGGCCCTGCGGGCGCTGCGCGGGGCGCCCCCGCCCCCCGGGCCCCCGCTCGCGCGGCCCGGGGTCCTCGAGGGCCTGGCCGAGGCGGCCGGTCTGGCGCCGGAGGAGGCCTTCGACGTCGCCGTCGCGCTCGACTACCCGGACGAGCCCGACCTGCTGCGGCGGCTGCTGTCGCCGGGCCCCGTGGCCGAGCTGGTCGGCGCCGCCGGGGAGGAGGCGGTCGCGGCCGCGGTCCTGGACGCGATGGCGCCGTGCCGCGTCGCGGGCGGCGGCTACCGCGTCCCGGCCGAGTGGCGCACCCTGATCGCCCGCGCCGGCGCCGGCGTCAGGCCCGCGCCAGGAAGATGAAGCGGCTGAGGGCGAAGAAGTAGTCGGGCCCCATGGCGCGGAGGCCGTCGGCCCACGCGCCCGCCTCCTCCTCGGCGACCTCGCCGCGGCCGGCGACGAAGCCGGCGACGATCGGGATCAGCCCCCCGCTGTAGGTCTCGGCGTCGTAGCCGACGTTCAGGATCGGGACGATCGAGCGCTCCTCGAGCGCGAAGCCGGCCTCGCGCAGGAGCTGGGGCAGCCGGCGGGGCAGGTCGCGATGGGCCAGGTGCTCATCCCAGGCGGCCAGCACCCGCTTCATGAGCGGGTCGTCGTGGGAGCGCCAGACGATCGAGTCCCAGTCCGTGTCCAGGACCAGCAGGCGGCCGCGGGGCCGCAGGACCCGGCGGGCCTCGGCCAGGGCGCCGGCGATGTCGGCGACGTACTCGTACACCTGGGTCGACACGGCGAGGTCGGCCGCCCCGTCGTCCACCGGCAGGGGGCCCGCGACGTCGGCCTCGGCCACCTCGACCGGGGCCGCCCCGGCGCCGCACCGGCGGCGGGCCGCCATGGCCAGCATGCTCGGGCTGGCGTCCAGGCCGAGGACGTGCCCCTCTGGCCCGACCGCCTGGGCGAGCTCGCAGGCGAGCAGCCCGGGGCCGCAGCCCAGGTCGAGGGCGCGCTCGCCCGGCCGCGGCGCGAGCGCGGCCATGACGAGGCGGCGCTGCTCGACGACGTCCGGGGTGCCGTAGACGCGCTCGACCGCGCGGGAGGCCTCCTCGTCGAACTCGAGCATGTCGCTCACGAGGCCCTCCGCGGGGCGGTCAGGCGGCCTTCGCGCCCCGCCGGGCCGGACGGCGCGGCACCCGCGGGCGCGGCGCCGGGGCGAGCAGCTCCCGCGCGCGCATCGCCGATCCCACGATCCCGGCCTCGTTGCGGAGGGTCGCTGCGACCACCGGCGGACGCACGTCCAGGAGCGGGATGAACTTGTCGCCCTTCTTTGAGATCCCGCCGCCCAGGATCACCAGGTCCGGCCAGATGAGCTGGTCGACACGGTCGAGGTACTCGTTCAGCAGCGGCGCCCACTGCGCGAAGGAGAGGCCCTTGCGGTCGCGGGCGCCGGACGACGCCCGCCGCTCGGCGTCCTTGCCGCGGATCTCGATGTGGCCGAGCTCCAGGTTGGGCACCAGCGCCCCGTCCACGAACAGCGCCGAGCCGATCCCGGTCCCGAGGGTCAGCATCAGCACCACGCCGGCCACGCCCTTGCCGGCGCCGAAGCGCATCTCGGCGAGGCCGGCGGCGTCGGCGTCGTTGAGCACCACCACCTGGCGGCCGATCGCCTCGGTGAAGGCGTCAACCGCGTTCACGCCGATCCAGCTCTTGTCGATGTTGGCCGCCGCCATGGCCACTCCGCCCACGATCGGGCTCGGCAGGCCGACGCCGATCGGCCCCTCGTCGGGGCCGAGCCCGGCGACCACGGCCGCAGTGGCCGACACGACCTCCTCGGGCTTGGCGGGGTTGGGGGTCGGCACCCGTATCCGGTCGCTCGTGAGTGCGCCCCGCCGCGAGTCCACCACCGCGCCCTTGATCCCGCTGCCGCCGATGTCGACGCCGATAAGCCCTCTCATGCCGCCTCGCTGTCGTAGGTCACCAGTGACAGGACGTCGTAGCCTCGCAGGCGCTCGCGGCCGGCCAGGAAGGTGAGCTCGATCACGAACGCGATCCCGACGACGACACCTCCGAGCCGCTCGACCAGGTTGCAGAGCGCCAGCGCCGTCCCCCCGGTGGCGAGCAGGTCGTCGTGCACCAGCACCTTCTGCCGGGGCCGGACGGCGTCGGCGTGCAACTCGAGCGAGTCGGTACCGTACTCGAGGGTGTAGGCCTCGGCCACGGTCTCCGCCGGCAGCTTGCCCGGCTTCCGCGCCGCCGCCACCCCGACGCCGAGGGCCTGCGCCAGCGCGCCCGCCAGTATCAGGCCGCGCGCCTCCGGGGCCAGCACCAGCTCGGGCTGGCGCTCGCGCCCCCAGGCGGCCATGCGGTCGACGCAGGCCGTGAGCCCGCCGGGGCTCTGGAACAGGGGCATGAGGTCGTAGAACAGGATCCCCGGGTGGGGGTGGTCGGGGATCTTGCGGATCGCGGCGTCGATGTCGAAGGCCCCCGACGTCACGCGCTGACGATCTGGCGCAAGGCCGAGATCAGCATCAGGTGCCGCATGTGGGCGGCGAGCGCCGCCAGGCTCTCCAGCGCCTCGAGGGCCTCGCGGCGGCGCTCGGGGTTGCGCGAGCGCATGCCCACCGCCAGCAGCTGCTCGAGCAGGCCGGCCTCGCGGTCCGCGGCCACGCGGAAGATGCGCAGGTGGCGCGGCTCGACCCCGTAGGAGGCGAGCTCCAGCGCCGTCCGCACGACCTCGCGGTCGGTCTCGTCGAAGCCCTGGTCGCCGCGGCCGCCGATGAGCTGGAACTCCTCCAGGGCGCGCAGCAGGGCGACGTCGGCGCCGGTGGTCGCCAGGATCTCGTCGGGCGTGTAGCGCCGCGTGGGCGCCGGCTCGGCCAGGTGGGCCCGCTTGAGCTGCTTCGCCTGGTTGGCGACGCTGAAGGCGCCCGTCGTGGACGACTCCAGCTCCTGGCGGATCACCCGCAGGGGCAGGAACTCGTCGCGCTGCAGGCGGAGGATGGTGCGCAGGCGCTCGACCTCGAGGGGCGAGTAGAGCCGGTACCCGCCGGGCGTCCGCTTCGGCGTGATCAGCTTCTGGTCCTCGAGGTAGCGGATCTTCGAGATCGAGATCGAGGGGAAGTCCGCCCTCAGCAGGTCGCAGACGGCGCCGATGGTCAGGGCGCCGTCGCCCCGCCCCTCGCCGCCGCCCGCCGCCTCGTCGTCGGGGATGAGGCGCGGCTCGGTCATCCCGCCAGGTAGGTCAGGCGGAACTTGCCGACCTGCAGCTCGTCGCCGTCCTCGAGGACCTCGTCGCTCTCGATCCGGCGCCGGTTGACGTAGGTGCCGTTGAGGCTGCCGAGGTCGCGCAGGGCTGTGCCGTCGCCGCTGCGGAGGATCACGGCGTGGTTGCGCGACACGGTGACGTCGTCGAGGAAGACGTCGGAGGTCGGCTCCCGGCCGATGGTCACCGCCTCGCGGTCGAGCGAGAAGATCGCCCCCGGAGGGCCGCCGGAGCGGACCGCCAGGCTCGGGCCGTCGATCGCCGGGCCCTGCCAGGCGCCCGTCTCGACCACCTCGTCGCTGATCGCCAGGGGCCCGGTGATCTCGCCCGTGCCCTGGTTCTCCGCGATCAGGAGCGCGCCGCAGCGGCCGCAGTACTTGTGGGCGTCGCTGTTGTGGAACCCGCATTCGGGGCAGTACATCCCGACTCCCCCTCCCCTCCGCCGGACCCGGCGCTAATCGCCCTCGAGGCGGTCGAGGTCGGGAAGGCGCCCCGCCAGGATCTTGCTGAGCGCGTCCACGTCCACGACCGACAGATCGCCCTCGTCGCGGCCGCGCAGGCGGCCGATCAGCTCGCTCTTGGCGAGCTCGATGCGGCCGTGCAGCAGGCGCCGTGCCTTCGAGATCTCACGCTCCTCCTCGGTGAGCTGACGGATCAGCTCCTTGAGCTCGGCGTCCGTGAGCTTGCTGAGGTCGGGCTGGGCGTCCATCGGGGCTCCTCGTGCGCCTACCGGGCCAGCATAGCGGCCCCGGGGCAACCCTCAGGGCCGGGTCGAGGCCGCCGGCCGCGCGCGGAGGGCCATGGCGGCCTCCCTCGAGTAGTTCAAGAGGGTCGCGATGGCCAGCGCGACCGCAGCCCAGAACAGCACATCGACCCACGTCTGGTCCAGCAGGATCGCCCCGCCCGTGGCCACCATCGTCAGCGCCGACGAGACCTTCCCGGCCATGTCGACGCGCATCTCGATGCCGCGGCGCAGCAGCCAGGCGTAGGCCGCCACGATGAACACCTCCCGGAACATGAGGATCGCCGGCCCGACCGGGTTGAGGCGATCGAGCAGGATCACGCCCACCAGGCCGACGAGCACCAGCAGGCGGTCGGCGAGGGGGTCGGCGATGCGGCCGAAGCGGCTCTCGGCGCCCAGGCGGCGGGCCAGGATCCCGTCGAGGAAGTCGGTGGCGCCCACGACGCCGAAGATGACCGCCGCCGGCACCGACGTGGGGCCGTCGGCGCGGGCCAGCACGACCAGCAGCACCGGCAGCGCGGCGAGCCGGGCGATCGTGAGGGCGTTGGGCAGCCACGCCAGCCGGGATCTGCGCATCGCGACATTCTGGGGCACGTGCCGCGGCGACGCCCGCGACCTGACGGCGCGCCCCTTCCCGGCCGAGGGGACTGGCAAAGAACCAAGGTCGTGCAGATGCCGAGCGAAAACCGAGGCATTCGGATGGACGCGGCCGACGCCGATGCCAGAGGGCATCGGCGGTGACGCGGACGCCGAAGGGCGAAGGTTTGCAGCCGGCAGGTGTGCGACCGACTTCGTTGACAGTCCCTTAGGGTGGGGGCACAGCGCCCGCCCGGGGCGCGCGTCCCCACAGGAGGTCAACCCATGCCCGGCACCCCTGGACGGCTCTCCCCCGATCGCTTCGGCTTCTCGATGCCGGTCACCGACCCGCCCTTCGACCGGCCGCCGTACTACTACCGCGGCATCGAGGTGATGGGCTTCGCCTACGAGACCGACGACGACGCCGCGGCGGCGATCGTGCCCGAGGGGCTCGTGATCGCCCACTCGCCGGCGATCGCGCAGCTCATCTTCACGAACTTCCACTTCTCCACCCTGGGCGCCTACACCGAGGCGATCCTGGGGGTCAGCTGCCTCTGGGAGGGCGAGCCGGTCACCTACTGCTCGAACCTCCTGGTGACCAACGAGGTCGGCCTCATCGGCGGCCGCGAGCCCTACGGCTTCCCGAAGCTCTTCGGCGAGGTCGAGTGGGTGAAGGAGCACGAGATCATCAGCGCCTACGCCGAGCGCCCCAAGGGCAAGCGGATCTGCACGGGCGTGCTGCGCCCGCGCGACATCCTCTCGCCCGAGGACGTCGCCAGCCCGCCCCTGGTCACCCTGAAGGTGATCCCGAGCCCCGAGGAGGGCGCCCCGCCGGAGGTCGCCGAGCTCGTGCTGACGCCCCTCACGTTCGAGCTGATCGTCGGCTCCGACGGGCGCGGCGAGGGCTTCTCGGGCCCCGGCAACGTCACCTTCGACTCGCCCTCGGCGGTCGACCCCTGGCACCGGATGCCGGTGCGCCGCATGGTCGCCGCGAGCTGGGGCCGCTACAACTTCGTGCTCCCCTACGGGCGAGTGATCAAGCGGTACGACGTCGCGGGGGCCGCGGAGCCGGTGGAGCCGCCGGCGGTCGTCGCGGGCGCCTGACTCCCCCAGCGGGCCGCCCGGCGTTCGCCATCCTCCCTCGCCGCCGCCCTGGCGGCGCGCGTCCGCAGCTTCGCCGGCGCCTGGGGGCGGCGCCATGCCGCCGCCCTGCCCGCTGTCCCATCCGGGCGAGCTGGTGCATGTCGACGTCAAGCGGCTCGGGCGCATCGGGCGCATCGGCCACCGCGTCCACGGCGACCGCCGCGCACGGGTGCGCGGGATCGGCTGGGAGTACGTCCACGTGGCGATCGACGACGCGACCCGCCTGGCCTATGTCGAGGTGCTGGCCGATGAGCGCGCCCCGAGTGCCGTGGGCTTCCTCGAGCGGGCCCTGACCTGGTTCGCCGCCCGGGGCGTGCGGGTCGAGCGGGTGATGACCGACAACGGTCCGAGCTACCTGTCGCACCTGCACGCGGCGGCCTGCAGGCGCATGGGGTTGCGCGACCTGCGCACCGGTCCCTACCGGCCCCAGACCAACGGCAAGGGGGAGCGCTTCATCCAGACCCTGACCCGTGGCTGGGCCGACGGGCAGATCTATGCCGAGCTCGGCCGAGCGCGCCGGTGCGCTCGGCCGATGGCTCGACTGGTACAACCACGCCAGACCCCACGGAGGCCTTGGCCGGCAGATCCTGCCGGGCGCCTCCATCAGCTGCTACTGACGAACGCTGCTGGGAATCACAGCTAGGCGGCGTCGGCCGTCTCGCGACGAACGAACTCGACGAACGCGCGCGCCGCGGGGGAGGTGCTGCGCCCGCGGCGCCAGACGAGCGCGACGGGCAGGTGGACGGCGGGGCGCAGGCTTCGCAGCTCGAGGGCTGGTCCCTCCAGGGCCGTGAGCGACCGCGGGAGGATGGCGGTGGCGAAGCCCTGTGCGGCGAGCGCGCGGAGGAGGAAGGGGTCGCCGCTCTCGAGGGCCGGGCGGAGCGTCAGGCCGGCGTCGGCGAAGAGCCGGTCGAGGACGGAGGTGACGGCCGAGCCGCGGCGCGGCGCGATGATCGCGTGCCGGCCGAGCTCGGCGACGGTGACGTCGGGGGCGGCCGGCGCTCGGTCCGGGGCGAAGACGGCGACCACCTCCTCGCGGCTGAGGCGCTCGACGGCGAGATCGTCGGGCATCTCGCCGGCCAGCAGGCAGAAGGCGGCGTCGAGCTCGCCGGCGGCGAGGAGGCGCAGCATGTCGGCGGCGAGGCCCTCGCGGAGGCCCACCTCGACGCCTGGGTGGGCCTGGCTGAAGCGAGCGAGCAGCCCGGCGACGTCGAGGCCGCCCGCCGGCATGAGCGGTCCGATCCGGATGCGGCCGCGCAGGACGCCGCGCAGCTCGTCGATCTCCTGCCTCGCGGCGTCAACCTCCGCCAGGACCCGGCGGGCTCGCGCGGCGATCGCCTCCCCCGCCTCGGTGGGGGCGACGCGGCGGCTGGTGCGCTCGAACAGCGGGATGCCCAGCTCGAGCTCGAGCCGCCGGATCTGGTGCGACAGCGCCGACTGCGCGACGTGGAGCTCCTCGGCGGCGCGCGTGAAGTGGCGGTGCCGCGCCACCGCCTCCACGCACCTCAGCTGCCGCAGCTCCACAGCGAGCGATCGTAGAACACGATCGCTGCTGTGAGAACGATCTATTGCACCGGTGGATCTCGGTGGGCATCCTCGGGCCATGGGACGGACCGAGCGGCACGCCGACATCGCGATCACGCTGCTGGAGGCGGCGGACAGCCGTGATGGCCGGCTGGTCGATCGGCTGACCCGCCTCGTCAACGGCGTCTACGCGACGGCTGAGCGCGGGCTCTGGCGCGACGGGGCGACCCGGACCAGGGATGCCGAGATGGCCGACCTGATCGCGGCCCGGCAGATCGCGGTGGCCACCCGGGACTGGCGGATCGTCGGCGCCGTCCGCGTGCACGACGTCTCGGACGACGTCAGCGAGTTCGGGATGCTGGTCGCCGACGCCGACCAGCGCGGCACGGGCGTCGGCCGGGCGCTCGTCGACTTCGCCGAGCGGCACGGCCTCGAGCGCGGACGGCGGGCCATGCAGCTCGAGCTGCTCGTGCCGCGCGCCTGGCGGCATCCGGCCAAGGAATTCCTCAGGGCTGGTACGGCCGCCGCGGCTACCGCATCGCCCGCACCGGCACGATCGCCGACGCGTATCCGCACATGGCGCCGCTGCTCGCCACGCCGTGCGACCTCGAGGTCCACGAGAAGCCATTGCGGCCCTGAGCGGCGCGTTCACCCGGCTCGGCGGCGACCGCGCAACCACCGCCAGCGGCGCGGGGGCGGAGCGATCCGGTGGATGCCCTCCCCGTCGGTCCTCGGATCGCCGGCGTGAAACCCGTCCCACCAGCGGACGCCCGCCGCCGTGAAGTTGTCGAACGCGATCTCGTGACCGTCGGGATCGAAGATGCGCAGCTCGTCGAACCAGAGGCGCAGCTCGAGGTGGCGCGAGCCGCCCAACTCCTGGAAGAGGTCGAGCGTGTGCGACGTGCCTCCCGGCTCCGAGCGCCAGTCGAGGCTCAGCCGCTCCGCCCACCTGGCGAAGCCGTCCTTCTCGGGCACGTCGAGGAACTCCGACCCGTAGATCGACGCCTGCTCGAAGGTCGCGAGGACCTTCTCCAGGCGGTCGAGCTCGAACTCCTCGACGCGGGCCGCTGCATCGTCCCAGTTCCCGTGCCGCAGCGATGCGGCGATGCGGCCCACCGGCTCGAGGACGAACTGCACCCGCGGGTCGGATGGCGGCGGTCCCTCGTCGGCCGGAAGCCTGAGGACGGTGAACGTGAGCGCCACCCAGCGCTCCTCCGGCTCGACCTCGATGCCGACGACCGTCGCCTCGTCGAGGGCGAGGCCGAAGTCGGACACCTGCTGCTCCGAGAGCTCCATCCTGCGCCTGAGTCGGGGCGAGAGGATTTGAACCTCCGACCGCCCGGCCCCCAGCCGGGTGCGCTACCAGGCTGCGCCACGCCCCGAGGTGGCCCCGAGTCTACCGCAGCTCGACGAGCTCGACCAAGTTGCCCAGCGGGTCGCGGGTGAAGAGCCGCTCGCGGCCGTGGATCCTGCTGCCGGCGTCGATGAGGGGGGCGCCGGCGCCCTCGAGGCGCCGCGTCGTCGCGGCCAGGTCGTCCACCTGCAGGCAGAAGTGGTGCCGGCGCGCCTCGTCCGGCGGGATCTCGTGCGGGATGAAATGCAGCTCGATGCCGGGGTCGCGGGTGGCGAACCACACCCAGCCCTTGTCGGCGACCTCAGGCGGCACGGGCATCTCGGGGATGCCCAGCGTCCCGCCGTAGAAGGCGCGGATCGCGTCCGCCCGGCCCGGCGGGAAGGTGACCCCGACGTGCTGGAGGCGGACCCCGGACATCAGTCGCAGGCCTCCCAGATGTCGTGGATCGCCTCGGCCGCGCCCTGGAGCTCCACGTCGCGCCGCTCGCGCCCGCGGCGCACCTGCACCTCGACCGGGCCGTCGGGCAGCGTGCGCGCCCCGACGGTGACGCGGACGGGGCAGCCCAGCAGCTCGGCCTCGACGAACTTCTCCCCCGGCTTGGTGTTGACGCGGTCGTCGTACAGGACCTCGAGGCCCAGCGACGACAGCTCCTCGTAGAGCCCGTCCGCCAGCGCGGCCTGCGGGGTGTCCGGCCCGCCGATCAGGACGAGGTGGACGTCGAAGGGCGCGATCGCGCGGGGCCAGACGATGCCCGCCTCGTCGTGGCTCTGCTCGATCGCGGCCGCCACGATGCGGCCCGGTCCGATGCCGTAGCAGCCCATCACGATCGGCCGCTCGTGCCCCTCGGCGTCGAGGTAGGTCGCCCCGAGGGCCTCCGAGTAGCGGGTGCCGAGCTTGAAGATGTTGCCGACCTCGATGACGGGCTCCACCACGAGGGCCGCCCCCGAGGCGGCGTCGCCCTCGCCGGGGAGCACCTCGCGGATGTCGGCCGTCTCGGCCTGGAAGTCGCGGCCCAGCACCACCCCGCTCAGGTGCACGCCGTCGCGGTTGGCGCCGGTGACGTAGTGGCCCTGGGCGAGGGTCTCGTCGGCGACGACCCGCACGGGCGAGCCCGCCGGCAGGCCCACCGGCCCCAGCGAGCCGGGGTCGGCGCCGAACCACTCGCGGATCTCCTCGGGGTGGGCCGCGCGGTGCGGCCCGACCACGCGGGCGAGCTTCTTCTCGTGGATGGCGTGCTCGCCCCGCACCAGCGCCAGCACCGGCCCGTCGTCGGCGACCACGACGACGCTCTTCGCCAGGCGCGCCGGCGGCAGCCCCGCGAAGGCCGCCAGCTCCTCGATGGTGCCGATGCCCGGGGTGTCGAAGGGCTCGGGGGCGTCCGGCGCGTCGCCGAAGTCCGGCTCGCGGGCCACCGACACCGCCAGCTCGACGTTGGCCGCGTAGCCGCCGCCCGGGTCGCGGACGATGGTGTCCTCGCCGGCCGGGCTGGGCGCCATGAACTCGTGGGCGGCGCTGCCCCCCATCATCCCGGTGTCGCTCTCGACCATGTACCAGTGGAGGCCGGAGCGGTCCATGATCCGGGCGTAGGCCTCGGCGTGGGCCGCATAGGAGGCGTCGAGCCCGGCCTCGTCGCGGTCGAGCGAGTAGGAGTCCTTCATCGAGAACTCGCGCACGCGCAGCAGGCCGCTCTTGGCCCGCGGCTCGTCGCGGAACTTGGTCTGGATCTGGTACCAGGCCTGCGGCAGGTCGCGGTAGGAGCGGACCTCGCGGGCGGCGTGCCAGGTGATGATCTCCTCGTGGGTCATGCCGAGCACCATCGGGCGGCCCGCCCGGTCCTCGAGCTTGAACTGCTCGGCCAGCGGGTAGCGGCCGGTCGCCTCCCAGATCTCGGCCGGGTGCAGGATCGGCATCAGGAGCTCCTGCGCCCCGATCCGGTCCATCTCCTCGCGCACGATGGCCTCGACCCGCCGGATCGCGCGCAGGCCGAAGGGCAGCAGCGTGTAGAGGCCGGCGGCCAGCTGACGCACGAGGCCGGCGCGGACCATGAGGATGTGGCTGACGGCCTCGGCGTCGGCCGGGGGGTCGCGCAGGGTGGGCCAGAGGCGCCCGCTGAGGCGGAGCGAGCCGCCCAGGGGCGCGTCGGGGAGGCGCCAGCCCTCCGGCGCCGGCGTGCGGGCGGTGGAGGTCACCGCGCGGCGGGCGCGGTCGCGAGCGGGAAGCGGGCCTCCACGTAGTCCTCGACCATCGCGATGAAGTCCGCCGCGAGCGTGGGGCCCTCCAGCGTGCGGACCTTCTCGCCGTCCACGTAGACCGGGGCGCGCGGCTGCTCGCCCGTCCCGGGGAGGCTGATGCCGATGTCGGCGGCGCGGCTCTCCCCCGGCCCGTTCACGATGCAGCCCATCACGGCGACCTTCAGCTCGGCGGCGCCCGGGCGCTCGGCGCGCCACTCGGCCATCCGGGCCTCGAGGTGGCGCTCGATGGTCTGGGCCAGCTCCTGGAAGACCGTGCTGGTGGTGCGGCCGCAGCCCGGGCAGGCCGTGACCTCGGGCCGGAAGGCCCGCAGGCCGAGGCTCTGGAGCAGCTCGCGGCAGACGCGCACCTCAAGGGTCCGGTCGCCGCCCGGCTCCGGCGTGAGGCTGGCGCGGATGGTGTCGCCGATCCCCTCCTGCAGCAGGATCCCGAGCGCCGCCGTGGTCGAGACGATGCCCTTGCTGCCCATGCCGGCCTCGGTGAGCCCGAGGTGCAGTGGGTATTCGCAGCGCGCCGCCAGGTCGCGGTAGACCGCGACCATGTCCTGCAGCCGGCTGGTCTTGCACGAGAGCACGATGCGGTCGCCGGGCAGGCCGAGCTCCTCGGCGGCCCCGGCGGAGCCGAGGGCGCTCTGCACCATGGCCTCCCGCAGCACCGCGTCCGCCCCCCAGGGCTCGGGGCGCCGGCCGTTCTCGTCCATCAGCCGGTCCATCAGCTCCGGGTCGAGCGACCCGGCGTTGACGCCGATCCGGACCGGTCTGCCGTGGTCGATCGCCGCCTGCACCATCGTGGCGAAGTTGGCGTCGTGGCGGGCGCCGCGGCCCACGTTGCCCGGGTTGATGCGGTACTTGTCGAGCACCTCGGCGCAGTCCGGGAACTCGCGCAGCAGGGTGTGGCCGTTGTAGTGGAAATCGCCGACGAGCGGCACGTCGGTGCCGTGCTCGTCGCGCAGGCGCTCGCGGATCTCGGCGACGCGGGCCGCGGCGGCCCGGTTGTTGACCGTGATGCGGACGATCTCCGAGCCCGCCTCCGCCAGCTCGGCCACCTGGCGCGCCGTCGCGACGGCGTCGGCCGTGTCGGTGTTGGTCATCGACTGCACCACCACCGGGGCGCCGCCGCCGACCACGACGTCGCCGACGCGGCAGACCCGGCTCTGGCGTCGCGCGGAGAGGCCGGTCACTCCCGGGAGACTAGCGCCCGAGGTTGAAGCCCTCCCCGCTGATCCTGCCGATGTCGTTCTGAAGCGCGAACACCGCCACGACCAGCACCAGCGCGAACCCCACGAACGACGTCCGCTCGTACACCGCGCGGCTGATCGGCGAGCCCTTCGCCTTCTCCACCAGGGCGAACAGGATATGGCCGCCGTCCAGCGGGGGGACCGGCAGGAGGTTGAAGAGGCCGAGCGCGAGGCTGATCACGCCGATGAAGCGCAGGATCGTGATGAGCCCGTCCTCGGCGACCTCGTTGAACACCGCTCCCAGCCCGACCGGCCCGCCGAGCTGGTCGCGCGCCTCGGAGCTGGTGAAGACGTCGCCCAGCACCTTGCCGTTCTCCTCGATCACGAACCAGGCGAAATCCCAGCCCTGCTCGAGCCCGGCGATCGGCCCGTAGGTGATCGGTGCGGCCCTCGACCACCCGGGTCTGGAACCCCAGGCCGGGCTTGGTGCCACCCTCGCCGTCGTCGATGGTGGCCAGCTCGGCCGGCAGCCGGACCGTGCGGCCGTCGCGCTCGACCGTCAGGACGATGTCCTGGCCGGGGGAGCCCGCTGCGAGCGTGTCGATGAGCGCCCGCGGGTCCTCGGCGACGTCCACGCGGTCAACGGCGATGAAGCGGTCGCCCGCCTGCAGCCCGGCGCTGGCCGCCGCGGAGCCGGGGGTGACCGACTCGACCGTGGGGTTCCCCACCGGCACGCCGATCCAGAAGATCGCCGCGAAGATGATCACCGCCAGGACGATGTTCACCGCCGGGCCGGCGGCGATCGTCGCGATCTTCTTCCAGGCCGGCATGTTGTAGTACGCCCGGTGCTCGACCTCGGGGGGCACGTCCTCCCCCCGCAGCATCCCGGTGATCTTCACGTAGCCGCCCAGGGGCAGCCAGCCGATCCCGTACTCGGTCTCGCCCCGCTGGAACCTCGCGATCGGGCGGCCGAAGAAGATCGAGAAGCGCTCGACGCGCATCCCGCACCACTTGGCCACCACCATGTGCCCGGCCTCGTGCACGAGCACGAGGCCCATCAGGATGACGACGAACCAGAAGATGTTCAGGCCGAGAATGCGGGCACCCCCTCGATGGCGGCCCGGGCGGCCTCGCGGGCGCGCGCGTCGGCGCCGAGCACGGCCTCGAGGGCGTCGGCCGGGGCGGCCGGCACGGCCTCGAGCGCGGCGCGCACGACGCGCGGGATGTCCATGAAGCCGATGCGCCCGGCCAGGAAGGCGGCGACAGCGACCTCGTCGGCGCCGTTGAGCACGGCCGGGGCGGTCCCGCCCTCCAGGCCGGCCTCGCGGGCCAGGCCCAGGCAGGGGAAGGCCGCCTCGTCGGGGGCCTCGAACTCGAGCCGGCCGGCCAACGAGGTCCATCGGCGGCGCGGGCGGCGGCGGGGCGGGGTGGCGCAGGGCGTAGCCGATCGGCACCCGCATGTCCGGCGGGCCGCAGTGGGCCAGGACGCTGCCGTCGTCGAGGCGCGCCATGGCGTGCACCAGCGACTGGGGGTGCACCACGACCTCGATCCGCTCGTACGGCAGGCCGAAGAGGTGGTGGGCCTCGATCACCTCGAAGCCCTTGTTCATCAGGGTCGCCGAGTCGATCGTGATGCGGCCGCCCATCCGCCAGGTCGGATGGTCCAGCGCCTGCTCGGCGGTGACCGACTCGAGCTCCTCGGCCGCGCGCCCGCGGAAGGGCCCGCCCGACGCCGTCAGGACCCCGGCCTCGACGCGCTCGCGGGGCACGCCCTCCAGGAGCTGGAACATCGCCGAGTGCTCGGAGTCGACCGGGACGAGCGCCGCTCCGCTGGCGGTGCGGGCCGCGTTCACCAGCTCCCCGCCGACCACCAGGCTCTCCTTGTTGGCGAGCGCCACCGGCAGGCCCCGCTCCAGCGCGGCCAGCGTGGCCGGAAGGCCGGCCGCCCCGACGATCCCGTTGAGCACGATGTCGGGGGCGCTCCGGTCCATGAGGTCGCCGTGGTCGGGCGCGGCGCCGCCGTCGGCCGTGTGCGCGACGCCGTGGGCGCGGGCCTGGGCGTCCATCTCCTCGACCCGGCTGCCGCAGGCCAGGCCGCAGCAGGCCATGTCGGGGGCCGCCTCGATCACCTGGAGGGCCTGGACCCCGATGGACCCCGTGGAGCCGAGGACGAGGACACGGATCACGCCAGCGAGTGTAGCGAGGGTGCTCCACCCCGCTCGTGAGCGCGGGCTCAGCGCGCGCTCAGCGCGCGCTGAGCGCGACGGCGTAGCACTGCCGGCAACAAGTGTCCGCCGGACGTCTGGAGTCCGTTCTCGTGAGCGTCACCACATCCGAGCCCGCCAGGTCAGCCAGAACGCCGATGAACGGAGGCCCGGCGGCGGCAAGTGCACCGCAGCGGCGATCGCGATTCACCCCAGGCCGGCGTGTCGCGAAACCGGGCTTGCGGAGTGCGGGGTGCGCCGCGATCTGCGGGCTCGTCCTCGTCACCACAGCCGTCGCAGCCCCCTCGGCGACGGCGGCGATGACCGGGCTTCCCGGCGCCGTCGCGTACGACCGCCGGACGGGGGGCGACACCGACCTCTACGTGGTGGCCGACGCCGTCGAGCGCAGACTGCCGGTGAGCGCGCCAGGGGTCAGTGACTCGCGGCCGGCGTGGGCGGCGCCCGCGGCCCAGGGCATCGCGACGCTTCAGAGCCCTTCCGGCGGCGATCCCGAAGCGGCCCCGGGCGCCATTGTTGACATCGCGGTGTCGGGCCCTGTGCCGCGCCCCATCACCGCGGTGTCCTTCAACGGACTCCGGGGAGCTTTCACCGTCGCGGGCGTTAACGCGTTTACCTTCAACATCTCCGCGACGGTGCCCCCAGGGGCGACGAGCGGGCCGGTCTGCGTCTCCCGCTCTGCCGGATTCCAGGCCGCGCCGGCCCTCGAGCAGACCGTCGTGGCCGGCGTCCTGAGGGTCCCTGGTACGGCGACGGGTCAGCGGCCCGGATGTCGGCCGTCCCAGCCGCTGGCCTTTCAAAGCAACCGTGGCGGCGACTACGACATCTGGGCCGCCAATGAGACGGCTGCCACCCCCGTTCCCCTGGTCGCCTGGCGCGGCACCAACGAGACCCAACCCGCCTGGAGCGGCACGAGCGAGCTCACCATCCCCAACGATGTGGATGTGCCGCTGCTCGCGTACGTCAGCGATCGGGGCGGCGACCGCGAGGTCTGGATCTTCGACGCGGGTCAGCCGGTGCGCGAGGGCGTCAATCCCGCTCCGCTCACCAGCAGTCCCGCCGACGACGCCAATCCCGACTTCTCCGCGACGGGCAGGCACCTGGCGTTTCAGAGCGATCGCGATGGCCAAACCGACATCTGGACCATGGAGCTCAAGCGCGATGCCTCGGGGCGGTTCGTTGCGGAGGAGGGGCTGCGGAAGCTGACCGAGGACGAGCCGCCCAGTTACGACCCGAGCTGGTTCCATTTCGGGCTGAACGAGAACCCGACCAGCGCCATCGCGTTCGGCGGGCCTGAGCCGGACGGTGCATGCGCGATCAACTACACAGTCTGGCCAGCGGGTGACGGCGACCGGCCGCCAGCGCCGGGCCAAGCGGCGACCTGGACGGTTGACGACGCCGGATTGGGAGCTGACGGCCCCGCGTGGTCGCCGTATGGCGACGCCCTGTCGTACCAGCGGCGCACTTCGCAGGGGGCGGCCCTGCTCCAGATTCGCACGACCGACGGCCCGTCTGCCGTTCCAGTGCCGCTGCCGGGAGTGTCCGGAACCCCGCGTCACCCAGCCTGGCAGGCGCTCCCCTACTCCGCCCAGATCGCGTACTTCCGACCGCTCGGCCGACAGCATCCTCGCCGCCGCCGGGCGATCAGAAGGGAGCAGGGCGGCATCGACCCGATCATGCGGACCTCGCTGCAGGCGGGAGCCGCTCCCTGTGCCGAGCCCCCCTCGGCTCAGCTCCGGCTGCGACCAGAGTCGCCTCGCGTGGGACAGAACGTGACGTTCGACGCCACGGCCTCCGAGGCGATCGGAGGCACCATTGACCGCTACGAATGGGACCTCGACGGGGATGGCTCATACGAGCAGCGCGGCGCGCAGGCGAGCGTCACCACGCGGTTGACCGGGCCGGAGCGCAGGACCGTCACGGTGCGCATCACGGACGACGACGGGGCCACCGACGTGGCGCGGCTGGCCGTCACCCCCGGTGAGGACTCCGAGGGGAGATGCACGAAGTCGGGGACGGCCGGGCCGGACCGGCTGCGAGGAACCGCCCGACGTGACGTGCTCTGCGGCTTGGGGGGCGACGACCTCATCCTGGGCCTCGGAGCCGATGACGTCCTCCTCGGGGGAGCAGGGAATGACCGGCTCTTCGGCGGTCGTGGAGCCGATCGGCTGCGTGGGCAACGGGGCCGCGACTTCCTTGCCGGCGCCCGCGGCGGCGACCGGCTGTGGGGCGGCACCGGCCCGGATCGCCTGGTCGGCGAGGGCGGGCCGGACTTCCTGCTCGGGGACGCCGGTACCGATGCGATCCTCGGCGGCGCGCAGGCAGACGTTCTCGTCGGCGGCGCTGGGCGCGACGACCTGCGCGGCGGGCCGGGGCGCGACATGCTGAGGGCGCGCGACGGGCAGCGCGACCGTCTCGACGGCGGCCCGCAACGCGACCGCGCCGTGGTTGACGGACCCCTTGAGCGGATCAGGGGGGTCGAGGCCGTGCGTCTCGGAACCCCGTCGCGCGTGCGCACCACACCTCGATGACCGGCGCGGAGGGAAGCGGCGACCTCGACGCCGGCGGCAGCCGCCGGCTGTCGGCTTCGAAGATGCTCGGACTCGCCGGTGCGGCGATTGCCGCGATCGCAAGCCTCACCACGATCATCAGCTGGTCGGCGGGCATCTTCAGCTCAACACCGCCCCCGGTCATCGAGGCTCAGCTTCTCGCCGCCGACGTCGATTCCGTCCACGAACGGCTCGTTGACTACTTGGAGGAGACGGGGCAGAGCTCGGAGGGCCTCTCGCGACCCGAGGCCATCGAAGAGGGCATTCGGGTCAATGTGAAGGTTCGCCTCCGAGGGAGGGTCGGCAAGGAGATTCCACTCACCTGGAGCGTTCTCCGCGATGATGGAGCCCGGCTGCGCGGGGAGATCTACAACCAGACCGCGGCCGTCTTCACCCCGAAGAGCGAAGCGCACTCCGCGCGGGTTCCGGTCTGGATCCCCTATCCGCCCCGGGCCGGCACCTACCGCGTCAGGTTCGCCCTCACCGACAGTGAGCGCCGGCCACTCGACACACGCACGACCGACCCCATCCGGATCGCCCGTGTTCCGGAGCTGCAGCCCTCCCCATCGCCGGCGAGCCCTGAGTGAGTGAACCTCCCCTGAAGCCCCGTCAGTCCACCAGGGCGTGGGCGGTCTCGCAGAAGGCCGCCACCAGGCGCACCGCGGCGTCGAGGTCGTCGGGGTGGCAGGCCTCGACGACCTGGTGGACGTAGCGGGTCGGGATCGAGACGCAGCCGGCCGGGGCGCCGTCGCCCGACAGGCCCAGCTCGCGGGTGTCGGTCCCGCCGCGGGGCATCACCTCGAGCTGGTGCGGGATCTCGCGCTCCTCGGCCACCGCGACCAGGTGGTTGACGACGGCGCGCGGCACGATCGCGCTGCTGTCGTAGACCTTCACAGCCGCCCCGCCGCCCAGCGTCGTGACGCGCTCGTGCGGCTTGGCCTCTGGGCCGTCGTTGGCCAGCGTGATGTTGACGGCCAGGCCGATCCGGGGGCGCAGCCGCGCGGCCGCCACCCGGGCGCCGCGCAGGCCCACCTCCTCCTGGACGCTGGCCACGGCGACCACCTCGCACTCGTGGTCGCCCAGCGCACGGACGGCCTCGATCATCACGTAGAGCCCCGCGCGGTTGTCCAGGCTCTTGCAGGTGACGAGGTCGCCGAGGCGCGCCATGCCCCGCTCGCGCGTGACCGGGTCTCCCGGCCGCACGAGCTCGCCGACGCGCTCGGCGGGCAGCCCGAGGTCCACGAAGTAATCCTCGAGCTTCGGCGGCTTGCGCTTCTCCTCGTCGGTCATCAGGTGGACGGCCTTGGTCCCCAGCACCCCCAGGAGGTCCTCGCGCCCGTGCACGACCACCCGCTGGGCCGTGAGCGTCTTGGGGTCGAAGCCGCCCAGCGGCAGCAGCCGCAGGTAGCCGGCCTCCTCGACGTGGCTCACCATGAAGCCGATCTCGTCCATGTGCGCCGACAGCATCAGCCGCGGCCCGCGCCGCCCGGCGCGCCGGGCGACGAGGCTCCCGAGCGGGTCAACCGTGACCTCGTCGGCGAGCGGCTCCAGCTCGCGGCGGGCGACCTCGCGGATGCGCTCCTCCCGCCCGGGCGCCCCCGGGGTCTCGCACAGCTCGGCCAGCAGCTCCAAATTCACGGGCGGCACGGTACCAAGGTGGGCCACACCCTCCGAGACCGGAGCACGGTGGTGTTGACTGTTCCGGCGCCCGCCCCGGCGAAGCCGGTGCGCCGGTCTGCCGGAGGGCCCGGCTCAGGGCCCGGAGGCGCGCATGGCCGCCCGCGAGAGGCGGCCATCCGCATTATCCGCATTCAATACACGAGCCAGACGGTCACGAAGTACCCCGCCACGGCTCCAAAGAGGAGGGCGTCGAAGCGATCCAGGACGCCGCCGTGGGCCAGGAGCAGGCGGCCCGAGTCCTTGGCG
The DNA here is from genome assembly GCA_963808825.1 of Miltoncostaeaceae bacterium. GTDB lineage: Bacteria > Actinomycetota > Thermoleophilia > Miltoncostaeales > Miltoncostaeaceae > DATAGF01. The sequence continues at coordinate 32,401 of CAWEGW010000011.1, forward strand.
CCGGCGTCGCGCTTGAGCATCGACTCGAAGAGGTCGCCGAGGTAGGCCGCCGGGCAGATGGCGAGGCCGAGGATCAGCGACTCCCAGCCGGTGATCCAGTCCATGTAGAGCCCCGCGATCCAGACCGCGAGGGTGCCCGCGGCGAGCCCGATGACGGCCCCCTCGACGGTCTTCTTCGGCGACGTGCGCGGAGCGATCGGGGTCCGGCCCCAGAGGCGCCCGCCGACGTAGGAGGCGGTGTCGAAGACCCAGACCCCGACCAGCACGTTGATGACGGCGCCCGCGCCGTCCGGCAGCTCGCGGGTGAGCACCAGGAGGGCGAGCGGCAGGCCCAGGTAGACGACCCCGAGCAGGGTGGTCGCCATGCGCGCGGTGATGTCGTCGCGGCGGGGCAGGATCAGGCCTGCGACGGCGACCAGCAGCAGGCTGAGGCCGAAGCCGAGCACCACGCCGCGCTCGCCCGGGTCGTAGCCCCAGGCCAGGAGGATGACCAGGATCGCGCCCACGTAGCCGGCCCAGCGGAGGGGCCGTTGGGCCGCCGTGAGGCTGTAGAGCTCGTAGAGGCCGAGGACGCCGATGGCTGCCGCCACGATCGCGAAGGGCGCCCCGCCGATCACCACGACCGCGATCGCGATCGCGATCCCGGGGATCGCGATCGCGAGCCGGCTCGCCAGCGCGGGGTTCACCGCCCGCCGAAGCGGCGGTGGCGATGCGCGTAGTCCGCGAGGGCCGCCTCGAGGTCCTCGGGCGAGAAGTCGGGCCAGAGCCGCGGCGAGAAGTACAGCTCGGCGTAGGCCGACTGCCAGAGGAGGAAGTTGGACAGGCGCTGCTCGCCGCTCGTGCGGATCACGAGCTCGGGATCGCGCAGGTCGGGGCCGTAGAGCATGCGGGCGAACTCGGCCTCGCCGGCCTCGGGGCCGCACTCGGCGGCGAAGCGGCGGGCGGCGTCAACGATCTCCTGGCGGCCGCCGTAGTTCATGGCGATGAACAGGCGCAGGCGCTCGTTGCCGGCCGTCAGCTCCTCCGCCTCGGCGATCTTGGCCTGCAGCGCGTCGTCCAGGTCCTCGCAGCGGCCGATGAAGCGGATCCGGACCCGCTCCTCGTCGAGCTCGGGCACCTCGCGGTCGATCAGCTCGCAGAAGAGCCCCATCAGGTCCTCGACCTCGTCGAGGGGCCGCGACCAGTTCTCGGTGGAGAACGAGAAGACGGTCAGGTCCTTGATGCCGGCGTCGCCGGCCGCGCGCACCACCCGCTTGAGCGCCCGCGCGCCCGCGCGGTGCCCCGCCCCCACCGGCAGGTGGCGGTCGCGGGCCCAGCGGCCGTTGCCGTCCATGATGATGGCGACGGACGAGGGGACCTCGGTGAGCCCCGCCGGCCGCGACTCGGCCTCGGTCGCGCGCCCGAGCCCGAGGACGGAGCGGGCGGTGCGCAGCCGCGTTCGGATCGTCACCCTCGTCCCACCGTCACACCTCGAGGATCTCGGCCTCTTTGCGGGCCATCAGGTCGTCGATGGCCTTCACCTCGGCGTCGGTGAGCTTCTGCACCTCGTCCTGGCTCCGGCTGAGCTCGTCGCGCGACATCTCGCCGTCCTTCTCGGCCCGCTTCATCTCGTTCAGGATGTCGCGGCGCACGTTGCGCACCGCCACCCGCGCCTCCTCGGCCATCTTGTGCACGAGGCGCACCATCTCCTTCCGCCGCTCCTCGGTGAGCTGGGGCACCGGGAGCCGGATGGTCTGGCCGTCGTTGTTCGGCGTGAGCCCGAGGTCGGACTCCATGATCGCCTTCTCGACCGCCGCCATGATGCTGCGGTCGTACGGCTGCACGGTGAGCAGCCGCGGCTCCGGGGCGTTGATCGTCGCGAGCTGGTTGAGCGGGGTCCGGGTCCCGTAGGCGTCAACCGTGACGCGGTCCAGGAGCCCGGTGAACGCGCGCCCAGTGCGCACCGTCTGGAACTCGGTCGCGAGGGCCCTCACCGCGCCCTCCATCCGCCGCTTGGCGTCCGACATCCGATCGTCACTCACCGCCGCCCCCTGGATCGGTCACTCGGTGACCACCATCGTGCCGACCTGCTCGCCGTCGAGCAGCCGGCCGATGTTGGCCTCGTCGCTCATGTTGAAGACGAAGATTGGCAGCCCGTTGTCCATGCAGAGCGTCAGGGCCGTCGTGTCCATCACCTTCAGACCGCGCTCGATCGCCTGCATGTGGCTGATCCGCGGGATCAGCTTGGCGTCGGGCACCTCGCGCGGGTCGGCGTCGAGCACCCCCTCGACGCGGTTCTTGGCCATGAGGATGCACTCGGCGCCGATCTCGAGCGCCCGCAGGGCCGCCGTGGTGTCGGTCGTGAAGAACGGGTTGCCGGTGCCCCCGGCGAAGATCACCACCCGGCCCTTCTCCAGGTGGCGGATGGCCCGGCGCCGGATGTACGGCTCCGCGACCTCCTGCATCGCGATGGCCGACTGGACCCGGGTCGTGAGGCCGAGCTTCTCGAGCGCGTCCTGGATGGCCAGCGCGTTGAGCACGGTCGCGATCATGCCCATGTAGTCGGCCGTCGCGCGATCCATGCCGATCGCCATGCCCTGCAGGCCGCGGAAGATGTTCCCCGCGCCGACCACGATCGCCACCCCGACGCCGCGCTCGACGGCGCCGTTCACCTGGCGCGCGATGGCTGCGATGCGCTCCGGGTCGATCCCGTAGGGCTCGTCGCCCATCAGGGCCTCGCCCGAGAGCTTCAGCACCACCCGCGAGAAGGCGGCGCCGCCCGGGGCGGCGCCCGCCCGCGCACCGTCGCCCGGGGCGGACCTACTGGCCAAGCTCGAAGAGGCTGAAGCGCCGGATGGTGACGTTCTCGCCCAGGCTCCCGGCCGCCTCCGCCCGCAGCTCCTCGATGGTGCGCGGCTTCTTCTCCCCCTGGTCGCGGATGTACTCCTGCTCCAGGAGGCAGATGGACCTCAGGTGCTTCGCGAGCTTGCCCTCGACCGCCCGCTCGCGGGCGTGCTCGGGCACGTCCTGGGCCTGGGCCTCGTAGATCGCCCGCTCGGCGGCGATGTAGTCCTCGGGGACCTCGTCGCTGCTCACGAAGCGCGGCTTCAGGGCCGCGATGTGCAGGGCGATCTCGTGCACGAAGTCCTTGAACTGGTCGGTGCGGGCGACGAAGTCCGTCTCGCAGTTCACCTCGACCAGCACCCCGACGCGGCCGCCCGCGTGGATGTAGCTGTCAACCAGGCCCTCGTTCGCGGCGCGGCCGGCGCGCTTGGCGGCGTCGGCGAGCCCCTTGGTGCGGAGGGAGGTGGTCGCCGCCTCGATGTCGCCGCCGGCCTCCTCGAGCGCCCGCTTGCAGTCCATCATCCCGGCGCCGGTCCGCTCCCGCAGGTCCTTCACCAGCTGGGCGGGAATGGCGGTGCTCACGCGGTGTCCTCTCGGTCGGCGGCCGGGGCGGCGTCGGGGGCCGGCTCGGCGGCGGTGGGCTCGGTCTCGGCGGGCTGCGGGGCGGGCTCGGCCTCCGACGGCTCCGAGGGGGGCTCGGCGGCCGCCTCCGGCTGAGGCTCCTTGGGCGCGGGGGCCTCGGCGGCCGGGGCGGGCGGCTCGGGGGCCGGGGCGGGCGGCTCGGGGGCCGGGGCGGGCGGCTCGGGGGCCGGGGCGGGCGGCTCGGGGGCCGCCTCGTCGACGACCGGCGCCTCGCCGTCGGCCGGGATGCCGGACGACGGCACGGTGCCCTTGCCCTCGATGATCGCGCCGGCCAGCGCCCCGACGATCAGGTTGCACGACCGGATCGCGTCGTCGTTGCCGGGGATCACGTACGTCGCCTCGTCCGGGTCGCAGTTCGTGTCAACCAGGCCGATGACCGCGAGGCCGAGGCGGTTGGCCTCGCGCACCCCGATGGCCTCCTTCTTGAGGTCCACGATCACGACCGCGTCGGGCAGGCGCTGCATGTCGGCCACGCCGCCCAGGTTCGTCTCGAGCTTGGTGAGCTCGCCCTCGCGCGCCAGGCGCTCGCGCGTGGGGAGCAGGTCGAGCTGGCCCTCGCGCTTCTGGTTGCGCAGCTCGTGAAGGCGCCGGATGCGTTGGGAGATCGTCCCCCAGTTCGTCAGCAGGCCTCCGAGCCAGCGGTGCGAGACGAAGGGCATCCCGGCGCGTTCCGCGTGCTCCTGGATCGCGTCCTGGCACTGCTTCTTGGTGCCCACGAAGAGGACGGTCCCGCCGCGCTCGGCGATGTCGCGCACGACGTCCATCGCCTCCTGCAGGAGCACGATCGTCTGCTGCAGGTCGATGATGTAGATGCCGCCGCGCTCGCCGAAGATGTAGCGCTTCATCTTCGGGTTCCAGCGGCGGGTCTGGTGTCCGAAGTGGACCCCGGACTCCAGCAGTTGCTTCATGGTGACGGTGGCCACGGGCGGCTCCTGTGCTGCGGTTTGGGCGTGTCGGGCACCGGCGCGGGCCGATGGGACCCGGGGGGCGCGTCGTCGGGGACGCGGCGCCCGGGCACCGCCATCGGGCGGGATCGCGCCGGGGAGTGGGACGGATGTCCTGCGGCCGACGATGTTAGCGCGCGGGCGCTTCCCCTCGCGCGCGGGCCAGGGCGGCCCGCAGGTCGGGCGGCAGCGGGCTCTCCACCTCGACCGGCTCCCCCGTCTCCGGGTGCGGGAAGGCGAGGCGGGCGGCGTGGAGGAACTGGCGGTCGAGCCCGAGCCGCTCGGGTCGGCGGCCGTACAGCCGGTCGCCGACGATCGGGTGGCCGACCGACTCGAGGTGCACGCGGATCTGGTGGGTGCGGCCGGTCTCCAGGCGCGCCTCGAGCAGCGAGAAGCGGCCCAGCTCCTCGAGCCGGCGCAGGTGGGTGACGGCCTCGCGGCCGTCCGCGGTCCCCACCGCCATGCGGGTGCGCACCCGCCGGTCGCGGCCGACGGTGCGGTCGATGGTGAGGGCGGGCGGCGCGGCCCCGTGGACGAGCGCCAGGTAGCGCCGGTCCACCAGGCGGTCGCGCATCATCCGCTGGAGGCGGCGGTGGGCGCGCTCCGAGCGGGCCACCACGAGGAGGCCCGAGGTGTCGCGGTCGAGGCGGTGGACGATGCCGGGGCGGGCCGGGTCCTGGCCGCCGGCGATGTCCCGCGCCACCAGGCCGTGCACGAGCGTGCCGCCGCGGTGGCCGGCGCTCGGGTGCACGACGACGCCGGCGGGCTTGTCGACGACCAGCAGGTGGTCGTCCTCGTAGCGGACGGTCAGGGGGACGTCCTCGGGCTCGATCCCCGCCGGCGGGGGCGGCGCCGGGCGCACCTCCACCGACTCCCCCTGGGCGAGCAGGTGCCGCTTCGCGACCCCCCGCCCGTCCACCAGCACCCGCCCGGCCTCGATCAGGCGCTGCGCCTCGGCGCGGCTGCCGACCTCGTCGAGCCCGCCCACGACCGCGTCGAGGCGGCGGCCGGCCTCCTCCGGGCCGACGGCGAGGCGCACCGGGGCCGGGTCAGCCGGGCCGCTCATCCTCCTCGTTCCCCTCGCCGTCCTGCAGCAGGCCGAGCACGATCAGCACCGCGCCGACGGTGATGCCGATGTCGGCCACGTTGAAGGCGGGCCAGCGGGCGAAGTCGATGAAGTCGGTGACCGCCCCGTGCGCCAGGCGGTCGATCAGGTTGCCGAGGCTCCCGCCGACGAGCAGGCCGGCCCCGATCGCGACCGTGTTGTTCCGGGCGACCAGCCCGGCCAGGGCGATGGCGATGGCGCAGAGGGCCAGCACGGTGAGCACCGCGATCGCCGACTGGCGCCCGGGGAAGAGCCCGAAGGCGATGCCCTCGTTGGTGACGCGGGAGACGTCGAATCCCGGGAAGACGTCGATGACCTCGCGCGGGACGAGGGTCGCGCGGATGATGGCCTTGGAGATCTGGTCGAGCACCAGCACGAGCAGCGCGAAGGCGGCGAACCGCCACCAGCGGGCCTTGGTCTGGCGCCGGCGGCGCCGCTCGATGGCCTGCAGCACGGCGTCGCGGGTCGTGGGCTTGGCGGAGGTCACCGCCCGCCCTCGCGAGCGTCGCGCCCCTCGGCGCCGATGGCCGCGACCAGCCGGGCGGCGATCCGCTGCGGGTCCCCGTCGATCTCGACGAGCTTGCGGGCGCCGCCCGACCCGCGCCGGATGCGCGCCGCCGGCGCTCGCAGCCCCGCCGCGCCGGCCAGGTAGGCGCACAGCGCCCCGTTGGCGCGGCCCTCGTGCGGCGGCGCCGCGATCTGGACCCGCAGCGCCCCCGCCTGCACCCCGACGGCGCGCGTCGCGCGCGAGCGCGGCACGGCCTTCACCGCGACCGTCACCCCGTCGTCGCGGACCGTGAGCCAGGGGGGGAGCGCGGCGGTCAGAAGCTGTCCAGGAGCGCCAGGACGAGGTTGCGGAGGATGTAGAGGACCAGCAGCGCCACGATCGGCGAGAGGTCGAACATCCCGAGCGGCGGGATGATCCGCCGGAAGAAGCCGAGGAACCACTCGGTGCTCTGGTGGACGAAGTCGAAGATCGCGCGGGTCCAGCGGGAGCGCGGCGCCACCGGCAGGAACGACAGCAGGATCCGGATGAAGATCACGATGATGAACACCGTGAACAGCGCCGAGATGTAGGTCTCCAGTTGGTCCACGCGGCGGACAGCGTACAGCGGGGCCCCGGGGCGTGCAGCCGGCCTCTGGCGGGCCAGCTGGACGCGCAAATCCGCCCTGGCCGGGCGCATTTGCAGACCGGCGCACCGCCTTCGGCGGGGCGGGCGCCGGAAAGGTCAACACCACCGTATCCAGGGGGAAGGCGGCGGTTGCGCGGGCCCCTGGGGCCGGCCTGGACCCTGGCTCAGAGCTCGGCGGACCTCCGCGCGGCCGCCACGACCGCGTCGGCCACGTGGGCACGCACCGCCCCGCGCTCCAGCACGGCGAGGCCGGCGAGCGTCGCCCCGGCCGGCGAGCTGACCCGCTGGCGCAGGAGGGCCGGGTCGGTGCCGTCGGCCAGCAGCGCCGCCGTGCCCGCCAGGACGGCGGCGGTGAGCTCGCGCGCCTGGGGGCGGGCGAGGCCGGCCGCGACCGCGCCCTCCTCGAGCCCCTCGGCGACCAGCGCCAGCAGGCCCGGGCCGCTCCCGGCCAGCGCCGTCGCGGGCGGGAACAGGCCCTCGGGGAGCGGCACGACGGCGCCGAGCGGACGTAGGAACGCGGTCAGCTCGGCCTCGCGCTCGCCGCCGAGCCCGCGGGTCGCGAGGGCCACGACCCCCGCCCCGTGGCGCACGGCCAGGTTGGGCATGGTGCGCGCCAGGGCGGCCCCCGGGGCGGCGGCGGCGAGCCGGTCGAGGTCCCAGCCCGCGATGACCGAGAGCAGCACCGACCCCGGCGTCATGCTCCGCGCGACCTCGGCGACGGCGTCGCCGGCGTCCTTCGGCTTGACGGCCACGCACACCAGGTCGGCGGCCGCGGCCTCCTCGAGCGCCGCCGGCCGCCCGCCGACGTCGGCGATCGCCGCCTCCAGGGCCGCGGGGACGGCGTCGGCCAGCGCCAGCCGCTCGGCCAGGCCCGGGTGGCCGCGCACGAGCCCGGCCGCGAGGGCCCGGCCCATCGCGCCGGCGCCGATCACCGAGAGGCGGCCCGGCCAGCCCGCCATTAGGAGCCGATCAAAGAAGTCGGCCGCACGTCCGCCGGCTGCAAACCGGCGCGCTCCGGCGCCCGCGTCAACGCCGATGCCTTCGGGCATCGGCGTCGGCCGCGTCCATCCGGATCGCTTGGTTTTCGCTCGGCGGGCCGCACGGCCTTGGTTCTTCGACCGGCTCTAATACTGGTTGAAGAAGCCCTTCTCCAGCAGCCGGGCCCGCTCCTCCGCCGACACCTCGACGTTGCGCGGCGTCAGCATGAAGACCTTGTCGGCCACGCGCTGCATGCCGCCGTCGAGGGCGTAGGTGAGCCCGCTGGAGAAGTCGATGAGCCGCTTGGCGAGGTCCGTCTCGGCGCTCTGGAGGTTGAGGATGACCGGGATCGTCCCCTTGAACTTGTCGGCGATCTGCTGGGCGTCGTTGAAGCTCTTGGGGACAATGAGGTGGACCTCGGCCGGCTGGGGCCGCGACTCGACCGAGCGCATCTGCGTTGGCCGGCTGCGCGGCGCCTCCTCGGCGAAGATGTCGTCGAAGTCGGGCTCGCGCCGCCGGGGGCCGAGGCGCCGGACGTTGGGCCGCTCGCGGTAGCTGCGCTCCAGGTCGTCCTGCGCCGCGCTGCGCCGCTCGCGGTCGCGGTCGCGATCGCGCTCGGGCTCGACCTCGTCGTCGTAGCGGTCGTCGTCGTAGTCGTCGTAGTCGTCGGCCTCATCGGCCATGCCGAAGTAGACGAGCGTGCGGTGCCAGAGGTCGCTGACGGCCATCTACGCCTCTCGGGATGTCGGGATCAGGGCCTTGTCGAGGATTCCGCGGCCCACGCGCACCTTCGTCGCCCCCTCCTCGGCGGCGACCAGGTAGTCCTGGCTGGTGCCCATGGAGAGGTCCGACAGGTCGTGTCGCCCCCGCCACTCCTCGGCCAGCTCCTCCGCCAGTCGGCGGACGGCGGCGAAGTGGGGCCGGCTGTGCTCCGCGTCGGTCTGGAACGGTGGCATCGCCATCAGGCCCCCGACCACGAGGTCGGTGTGCTCCGACACATCCTCCATGAACGCCCGAAGCTGGGGCGGCACGATACCACCTTTGGTCGATTCCCCGGCGACGTTGATTTCGACGAGAACCCGCGTGGGACCTTCCGCGCGGGCCGAGATCGCCTCCGCCAGGCGCATCGAGTCCAGCGAGTGCAGCAGCCGCACCGCGCCGACCACCTCGCGCGCCTTCTTGCGCTGGAGGTGGCCGATGAAGTCGTAGGTCAGCCGGCCGCCGGCCGCCTCGCGGCGGGCGCGGAGGTCCTGGAGGCGGTTCTCCCCCACCACCTCGACGCCGGCCTCCAGGAGGGCCGCGGTCTGGTCGACCGGGACGTACTTCCCCGCGAGCACCAGCTCGGCCGAGCCGGCCGGGCGGCCGGCTCGCCGGGCCGCCTCGTCGAGCGCCTCGCGCACCTCGGCGAGGGCGGCGCGCAGGGCGTCCGGGTCGAGGGTCACGCGGTCGCCCACACCAGCCCCGCCTGGCGTCCGCTGGCCTCGCCATCGCGGCGGTACGAGAAGAAGCGGTCGGCCTGGCAGCTCGTGCACGCCTCGATGGTGACGACCGCGCCGTCCTGGACGCCCTCGGCGACCAGCGCCGCCCGCGCGGCGGCGGCGAGGTCGACGGCCGGCGGGCGCAGCACCGCCTGCCCGAAGGCGGCGGCGAAGCGGTCGCGGACCTCCCGCGAGACCGGGTAGCAACACGGGCCCACGCCGGGGCCGATGGCCGCCCCGATGCGCCCGGGCCGCCCCAGCGACCGCACGGCCTCGCCGAGCACGCCGGCCACCAGGCCCCGCCAGCCGGCGTGGGCCGCTGCGACCGCCGGCTCGTCGCGCCGCCACAGCAGCACGGGCAGGCAGTCGGCCCCGAGGACCATCAGGCCCAGGCCCGGCGCCCGCGTCGTCAGGCCGTCGCCCTCGGGCCAGCCCCGCAGGGCGCCCGTGAAGCGGCCGGGCGAGGACGGCGCGTCGAGCGGCCGCACCAGCGACCCGTGCACCTGGCGCCCGAGGCTGACCCCCTCGGGGTCGAGCCCCACGGCCTCGCACACCCGGCGCCGGTTGGCGCGGACCGCGGCGTCGGCGTCGTCGCGGTCGGAGGCCAGGTTGAGCTCGTCGAAGGGCGGCGGGCTGACGCCGCCGCGGCGCGTGGTGAAGACCGCCCGGGCGGGCGCGCCGGTCGCCACCTCGATCAGCTCGGGGACGCTCACCGGCGCTCCCGGGCGACGCGCAGCGCCAGGGCCAGCTGGTCCTCGGGCCCGCCGACGCGGCCGTCGAGCAGGGCCGCCCGGACCTCGGCGAGGGCGCGCCCGATCGCCGGTCCCGGCGGGATCCCGGCGCTCACCAGGTCGGCGCCGCGCACGGCAGGCTCGCGGTCGCGCCCATCCGCCCACCAGCCGGCGACCGCCTCGGCGCCGCGCGACAGCGCCCCGACGGCCGTCGCCGGCGGGGCCGCTCGCAGCAGCCGGTCGGCCTCGGAGGGGGCCACCCGAGACCCGAGCCGCTCCGCCAGCTCGGCGCCGGCGCGCTCCTCCGCCCCCAGCGCCCTGGCCCATCCGGGGATCGCGGTGAGGGCCAGCGTCTCGGGGTCGAGGGCCTCGCCCAGGCGCAGGGGCCAGGCCGGGAGCTCGGGCGCCCCGGGCCGGGCCAGGGCCTCGTCGATGGCGGTGAAGCGCTCGCGCAGGCTGCCGCCGCCGGGGCGGGAGAGCCACGGGACGCCGAGGCTCCCCAGCAGGGCCAGCGCGCTCGGCGCCGTGGGCTCCTGCGCCAGGCGCGCCAGCTCGTCGGCGACCCGGGCGCTCCCCGGGTCCAGCCCCGGCGCGGCCTCGCGGGCGGCGGCGGCCGTCTCCCCGTCGAGCAGGAACCCGAGCCGCGCCGCGTAGCGGGCCGCCCGCACGAGGCGGCTTGGGTCCTCCTCGAAGGCGTCCGGCCGCAGGGCGCGCACGATCCCGGCCTCCGCGTCGGCGGCGCCGCCGTAGGGATCGACCAGCTCGCCCGCGCCCGGGCCCGACAGCCGCTGGGCCACGGCGTTGATGGTGAAGTCGCGGCGGGCGAGGTCGTCCGCCAGGGTGCCGGGCGCGACCTCCGGGAGGGCGCCGGGACGGGCGTAGCGCTCGCGGCGCGCCGTGACCACGTCGAGGTGAGCCCCGTGGGGGAGCTCGACGGCGGCCGTCCCGAAGCGCGGGTGGGCGACCACGCGGCCGCCGAGCTCGCGGCCGAGCCGCGTCGCCAGCGCCAGCGCGTCGCCCTCCACAACCAGGTCGAGCTCCGGGCCGGCGGGGCGGCCGAGCAGCGCGTCGCGGACGGCGCCCCCCACGACGCTCACCTCGCCCTCCAGGTGGGGCGCCACCCGGCGCACCAGGGGGTGCGCGGCCAGCAGCGCGAGGGCGGGGCTAGGATCTCGCTCGTGGCCTACGACCCGGTCTCCCGCAAGCTGCCCGCCGCCGCGCCCATGTCGCCGGAGCTGGTGGCGGCCTTCGCGCGCTTCGAGGGGCTGGCCCTGTCGGAGCTCCAGGCCCGCTTCGACGAGGCGCAGTCGCGCTTCCGCGCCTGGGTCGAGGACCCGGTCAACGCCGGGCGCCCCATCTCGGAGGCCCCGGACTACCTCGACCGCATCGCCCTCGACAGCCTGATCGAGCGCCGCACCTGGGCCGAGTAGGGCTGCCGCGCACCGCGCCGTCACCCCGCCGCGACGACGGCGACGGCCTCGATCTCCACCCGCGCGCCCAGCGGCAGCGCGGCCACGCCGACGGTCGCCCGCGCCGGCGCGTGCCCGGAGAAGGCGTGGGAGTAGACCTCGTTCATGGCGGCGAAGTCGCCCGCCAGGTCGGCGAGGAAGACCGTCGTCTTGACCACGTCGCCGAGCCCGGCGCCGGCCTCGGCCAGGATCGCCGCGACGTGGCGCAGTGCCAGCGCGGTCTGCTCGCTCACGTCGTCCCCGACGAGCTCGCCGCTTGTCGGGTCGACCCCCAGCTGGCCCGACACGAAGACGATCTCACCGGGCGCGGCGGCCGCGGCCTGGCTGTAGGGCGCCCCGGCGACCGGAGCGGGAGCCGCGTCGGTGCGAACGGTTCTCACGCCCGGGCACGCTAGCGGACGCGCCCGGCGCCGATGACCGCGCGCGCCGGCAGCTCCAGCCCCGCGGGCCTCCGGTAGGGGCTCGCGCGCCGCTCCACCGCCTCGCGCAGCCGGCGCCGGACCGGCTCGGGCTGGCGCAGGATCGTCGTGGAGGCCCGCACGGAGCCGCCGAGCACGCCCTCCCAGAGCTCGCCGGGGCCGGCGCAGCGGACGACGGTCGCGACCTCGCCGACCCGCGCGTCCGCCAGGCCGGCGCCGCGCAGCAGGGCGAGCAGCGCGCCGCGGTCGGCGAACCGGTACGAGGCCGGCCCGGCGGCGATCTCGTCCGGGATGGGGACGCCGACCTCGTCGATGGCCTCGCCGACGACGCCGAGCCAGCGGTTGCGAGCCGGGAGGTCCCAGAGCGAGAGCGCGAGCGCGCCCCCGGACCCGAGGGCGCGCGCCATCTCGGCGACCGCCTCCTCGGGGGCCGGCAGGTGATTGAGGACGAAGTTCGCCACGCAGGCGTCGAAGGCCCCGTCCGGAAAGGGCAGCGCGGCCGCGTCCGCCTCGGCGAAGGCGAGCCCGGGGTGGCGCCGCCGCGCCTCCGCGAGCATGCCGGGCGCCACGTCGACGCCGGTGGGCGCGGCGCGGCGCCCCGCCGCGAGCCCGCAGACGACCCCGGTGCCGCAGCCGACGTCGAGCACGCGCGTCCCCTCGCCCACGCCGGCGGCATCGAGCAGCGGGCCGGCGACGTCCGCCGTCACCCGGCCGGTCAGGCGGTCGTAGGCGGCCGCCCGCTCGCTCCAGCCGGCGGCCTCGAGGGCGGTGAAGCGCCGTCCGGCGTCGGTCGGGGCCACCGGACGAGGATACGGTGGGGGCGTGTCAGGATGGCCGGATGCGGATCGCGGTGATCGGCGGCACGGGCCTGGTGGGGCGGCACACCGTGGACGCCCTGGCGCGGGGCGGGCACGAGCCCGTGGTGGTCGCCCGCTCCCGCGGGGTGGACCTCGCGACCGGGGAGGGCCTCGACGAGGCGCTGGCCGGCGCGGACGCGGCCATCGACGTGACGAACGCGTTCGCGGCCGACGCCGACGAGGCGCGGCGCGCCTTCGGGGCGATGACCCAGCGCCTGCTCGAGGCCGAGGCGCGCGCCGGCGTGGGCCACCACGTGCTCCTCTCCATCGTGGGGGTCAACCGGGTGGAGGGGAACGCCCACTACGCCGGCAAGCGGCGCCAGGAGGAGCTCGTGGAGGCCGGGCCGGTTCCCGCCACCATCCTGCGCGCGGCCCAGTTCCACGAGTTCGCCGAGATGGTCGTCAACTGGACGCTCCGCGACGGCGTGGCCGAGATCGCGCCCCTGCTGCTGCAGCCGGTGGCCGCAGCCGACGTCGGGCAGGCGCTCGCCGAGGCGGCCGCCGGCCCGCCCCGGGGACGCGCCCCCGACCTGGCCGGGCCGCGGCCGGAGGACATGGTCGACATGGCCCGCAGGGCCCTCGCCGCCCGCGGCCGGGAGGTGAGGCTGGCGCCGACCTGGCGGAGCGGGGTCTTCGGCGTCGAGATGGCCGGCGAGGCGATGCTGCCCGGCCCCGGCGCGCGCCTGGCGCCCACGACCTTCGACGCCTGGCTGGAGGGGCTGCCCCCTAGCGCCTGACCGGCATGCCGGCGCCGGCCATCGCCTCCTTGACCTGGGCGATGGAGTAGACGCCGTCGTGGAAGACCGAGGCCGCCAGCACGGCGTCGGCGCGCCCCTCGGCGACCGCGGCGGCGAAGTGCTCCAGGCGCCCGGCGCCGCCCGAGGCGATCACCGGCACCGGGGCCGCCTCAGCCACCGCGGCCAGCAGCTCGACGTCGAAGCCGTCCTGGGTGCCGTCGCGGTCCATGCTGGTGACCAGCAGCTCGCCCGCCCCCCGCTCGGCGGCCTCCGCCGCCCAGGCCACCGCCTCGCGGCCGGTCGGCAGGCGCCCGCCGTTGAGGAAGACCTCCCAGCCGGCCCCTCCCTCGCGCCGCTTGGCGTCGATGGCCACCACGATGCACTGGGCGCCGAAGCGGTCCGAGCCGCGGGAGATCAGCTCGGGGTCGCGGACGGCGGCCGAGTTGAGCGAGACCTTGTCGGCGCCGGCCGCGAGCACCTCGCGGATGTCCTCCTCCGAGCGCAGGCCGCCCCCGATGGTGAACGGGATGAAGACCTCCTCGGCCGTCCGCCGGGCCAGCTCGACGATCGTGCCGCGCCCCTCGTGGCTGGCGGTGATGTCGAGGAAGACCAGCTCGTCGGCGCCCTCGCGGTCGTAGCGGGCGGCCAGCTCCACAGGGTCGCCGGCGTCGCGCAGGCCGACGAAGTTCACGCCCTTCACGACCCGGCCGCGGTCAACGTCCAGGCACGGGATGACCCGGATCACGCCCGGCTCCGCTCCGCGAGCGCCTCGAGCCCCTCGGCGACGGTGAAGCGCCCCTCGTAGAGCGCCCGGCCGACGATCACGCCCTCCAGGTTCGCGAGCCGCAGGTCGCGCAGCCGGCGCAGGTCGTCCAGCGAGGAGATGCCCCCCGAGGCGATCAGCTTCAGCGGCGGGGCGGCCTCGGAGAGCCGGCGCAGGGCGGCGAGGTTCGGCCCCCCCAGGGTCCCGTCGCGGTTGATGTCCGTGTAGGCCATGCGGCGCACGCCGGTCGTGACCAGCTCGGTGGCGGCGCCCACCGCCTGGCGGTCGGAGATCTGGGTCCAGCCGTGGGTCGCGAGGCGTCCCTGGCGGGCGTCCAGCCCCACGACGAGGGCGTCGCCGAGGCGGTCGATGGCCCACTCCAGCAGGCTGCGGTCCTCGACCACCGCGGTGCCCACGACCACGCGGTTGACGCCCGTGGCCATCGCCGTCTCGATCGCCGCGCGGGAGCGGAGCCCGCCGCCCAGGTGCACCGTGCCCGGGAACGCGGCGGCGATGCTCGCCACGGTCGCGGCGTGCACCGGCTGGCCCTCGCGGGCGCCGTCGAGGTCGACGACGTGGAGCACCGAGGCGCCGCCCTCGGCGAAGGCGCGCGCCTGCGCGACCGGGTCGTCGCTGAAGACGGTCGACTGGGCGAAGTCGCCCCGGCGCAGGCGCACGGCGCGGCCGTCCTGCAGGTCGATGGCCGGGTAGAGGTCGATCACGTCGCGGTGGGGGCGCCGGTCGCGGCGCGGACGCCGGCCAGCCAGCGCCCGAGCAGCGCCAGCCCGGCCGCGCTCGACTTCTCCGGGTGGAACTGCAGGCCGGTCACGCCGGGCCGGCCCGCGGCCGCGCAGAACTCGACGCCGTGGCGCGCCCGCCCGAGCACCAGCGCCTCGTCCTCGGGCTCGGGCGCGAAGCTGTGGACGAAGTAGTAGGTCGCGTCGGCGGCGCGGCCGCTCTCGGGCCCCAGGCCGCTCTCCGGCGCCCACTCGACCTCGCTCCAGCCGATGTGGGGCAGCTTGCGGTCGGTGCGCAGCCGCCGCACCGGGCCCGGCAGGACGCCGATGCCCGGCACGCCCGGGCTCTCCTCGCTCTCGGCGAAGAGCAGCTGGAGGCCCACGCAGAAGCCCAGGATCGGGACGCCCTCGTCGGCGGCGCGCAGCACCGCACGGTCGAGCCCGTGCTCGCGGATGCGCCGCATGGCCTCGCCGAAGTGGCCGACGCCGGGCAGCACCACCGCGTCGGCGCCGGGCACGTCGCCGGGATCGCCCGTGACGCGCACGTCGGCCCCCAGCAGCTCGAGCGCCTTGGTGGCGGAGCGCAGGTTGCTCACGCGGTAGTCGAGGACGGCCAGGCGGGTCACAGGGAGCCCTTGGTCGACGGGATGCCGGCGACGCGCGGGTTCGGCGCGACGGCGCCCGCCAGCGCCCGCGCCACGGCCTTCACGCTGCCCTCGATCGCGTGATGGGCGCCGCCCGGCGCCAGCAGGCGCACGTGCAGGGTGAGGCGCGCGTGGTTGGCGAGCCCGCGCAGGAACTCGGCCAGCGCCTCGGTCTCGAAGCCGCCGATCACCACGTCGGGCAGGGGGACGTCGATCGCGGCGAAGGGGCGCCCCGACAGGTCGATGGCGGCCTGCGCCAGGCACTCGTCCATCGGCACCACGGCCGAGCCGTAGCGCTCGATGCCGGCACGGTCGCCCAGCGCCTCGGCGAGGGCCTGCCCCAGCGTGATGCCGACGTCCTCCACCGTGTGGTGGCTGCCGGTCTCGAGGTCGCCGGTCGCGGCGACCTCCAGGTCGATGAGCGAGTGGCGGGCGAAGAGGGTGAGCATGTGGTCGAAGAAGCCCACGCCCGTGGCCACGTCCGAGAGCCCCGACCCGTCGAGGTCGATTCGCACGCGCACGTCGGTCTCGCCGGTGGCCCGGCGCACCTCGGCCCGGCGGCTCACGGCCGCAGCCTCGCCTCGGCCGAGCGGCGGTGCATGGGGAAGCCCTCGGCGTCGGCCAGCGCCGCCAGGTGCGGCGTGAGCGCCTCGACCGCCTCGTCGGTCATCTCGACCACCGACATCCTCCGCAGGAACGTTGTGGGCCCGAGGGCCGACGCGTGGCGCGCGGCGCCCCCCGTGGGCAGGACGTGGTTGGAGCCGGCGACGTAGTCGCCGAAGGCGGTCGCGCAGTTGGGCCCCACGAACACCGACCCCGCCCTGGTGATCTCGCCCGCGACCGCCTGGGGATCGCGGGTCGCGACCTCCAGGTGCTCCGGGGCGAAGGCCTCGGCCAGCTCGATCGCCAGCGGCATGCTGGCACACTCGACCAGGGTGATGGGGCCGATCGCCGCCGGCAGGCCCTCCAGGGCGGCGGCGACCGCCTCGACGACCTCGGGGTCGTCGCTCGCCAGCACGGCCGGGGAGTCCTCCCCGTGCTCGGCCTGGGCGAGCAGGTCGAGCGCCATCGCCTCCGGGTCGGCGCTCGCGTCGGCGATGATCATCACCTCGCTCGGCCCGGCGAGGCCGTCGATCCCCACCGTGCCGGCCACCTGGCGCTTGGCCTCCTGCACCCAGGGGCTGCCCGGGCCGACGACCACCGCGACGGGGGCGATGGTGGCGGTGCCGTACGCCAGCGCCCCGATCGCCGCGGCGCCGCCGGCGGCGTAGACCTCCTCCACCCCCAGCAGCCCGGCGGTCGCGAGGATGGCCGGGGACGGGCGGCCGTCGTCGCCGGGGGGGCTGACCACGACGATCCGCCCCACCCCGGCGACCTGGGCCGGGACCGCGCACATGATCAGGCTGGAGGGGTACGCGGCCCGCCCGCCCGGCACGTAGCAGCCGGCCGAGTCAACCGGCACCCGCCGCACCTGCACGCGCTGGCCGTAGGGCAGGACGACGTGACGGTCGTCGGGCAGGAGCGCCTCGGCGACGATCCGCACCTGGGCGGAGGCGGCGACGACCGCCGCGCGCAGGTCGTCGTCGAGGCGCTCGGTCGCGCGCTCGATCGCGGCCGGCGGCACGCGCAGGCGATCGTGGGCGAAGCCGGGCGAGTCGAAGCGGCGGGCCGCCTCGACCAGCGCGTCGTCGCCGTGCGCGCGCACGTCCTCGAGGGTGGCGGCGACGCCCTCCCGCAGACCCTCGACGTCCGCCTCGGGACGCAGGGTGTGCGCGATCGCCTGGGCCCCGCCGGCCCGCAGGCGCGCGCGCCGCGGCGGGCCGCTCACGGCGCCTCCGGCTCGAGCCGCTCGGCCAGGCGGTCAACCGCGTCGGCGCGCAGGGTCTGGCTCACCCGGTTGGCGATCAGGCGCGCCGAGGAGGCGAAGAGCTCCTCCCGCTCGACGAGCCCGTTCTCGCGCAGCGTGCGGCCGGTGTCGACGAGGTCAACGATCCCGTGGGCCAGCCCGACCAGGGGCGCGAGCTCGACCGAGCCGTTGACCTTCACCACCTCGGCCTGGCGCCCGGTGGCGGTGAAGTGGGCCGCTGCCGTGACCGGGTACTTGGTCGCGACGCGCACGGCGCCGAGGTGCTCCAGGGCGGCGGGCGTGGGATCCTCGCCGGACGAGGTGGCGTAGACCATGCGGCAGCGCCCGAAGCCCAGGTCGAGCAGCTCGTAGACGTCCGGGCCCTGCTCCAGCAGCACGTCCTTGCCCACGATGCCGAGGTCGGCGGCGCCGCTCTCGACGTAGGTGGGGACGTCCGAGGGGCGGGTCGTGATGTAGGTCGTGCCGTTGCCGGCCCCGACGACCAGGCGGCGGCCCGCGTCGCGCAGCGGGGCGACGTCGAGCCCGCCCCGCTCGAGGGCCGCGACGGCGCCGTCGAAGAGCGCCCCAAGGGGCACGCAGATCCTCAGCTCGGCGATGGCAGCGCCTCCTCCAGCCGGGCGACGCCGGCGCGGCGCTCGCCCGTCAGGCGGTCGAGGACCGCGTAGCCCTCGCCGGAGGGCCGGGCGACGAAGCGCCACCCGTCGGCCGCGGCGAGCGCCTCCGCGCTCCCGTCGTCGGCGGCCGGCAGCGCCACGACGACCACGCCCGCCCGGCGGGCGGCGGCGGCGGCGGCCGGGTCCTCGTCGAGCCCGCCCACCAGCACGACGCCCTCGCGCGGCGGCGCCGGCGGCGCGCCGGCGGCCATCAGCGCGCGGTGCAGGGCGTCGAGCACGATCGCGAACCCGACGGCCGGGCGAGGGCGGCCGAAGCGCCCCGCCAGCCCGTCGTAGCGCCCGCCCATGGCGATGGGCTCCCCCACCCCGGGCGCGTAGGCCTCGAAGACCACGCCGGAGTAGTAGGGCCAGTCGCGCATCACGCCGAGATCGACCACGACAGCCTCGCCGGCGCCGTGCTCGGCCACGAGCCCCAGCATGCGCGCCATCCGCTCGCACGCCGCCCGGGCTCCTGGGACGCGGTCGCCGATCCGCTCGAGGACCTCGGCGCCGCCCCGTAGAGCGGGCAGGCGCTCCACCAGCTCCCCGGCCGGCCCCGCCGCCGCGCCGCGGGCCAGCCGCCGCCAGCCGGCCACGTCCCGCGCCGCCAGGGCCGCGCGCAGGGCCGCCCTCAGCTCGGGGTCGGCCACGGACCCCTCGAGCACCGCGCCCGTGAGCGAAACGTCGGCCACGCCGACGGTCAGCCCCCCGAGCCCGGTCGCCGCCAGGCTGTCGGCCAGCAGCGCGATCGCCTCGGCGTCGGCGCCGGGCCCGTTCGCGCCCACCAGCTCGACGCCGGCCTGGCGCTGCTCCGACGCCCGCGGCCGCCCCACCGGCGGCGGCCGGAAGGCGCGCGCAAGGTAGAAGGCCCGCACCGGGCCGGGGTGGTCGGCCATCCGGGTCGCGACCAGGCGCGCGACCGGGATCGTGAGGTCGGGGCGCATCACCAGCACGCGCCCGTGGTCGTCGAAGAGGCGGAAGGCCTCGCGCAGCCCGCCCTCCTGGGCGCGGTCGATGACCTCCGCGAACTCCAGCACCGGCGTCATGACCTCGCGGTAGCCGTAGCGCGTGAAGCGCTCGCGCAGGGCGGCCTCGACCGCCCGCAGCTCCTGCGCCTCCACCGCCAGCACGTCCTTGCCGCCGGCGGGCAGCGCCCCTGGCGAGATCTCAGTCACGCAGGCGCTCGATGTCCGCGCCGACGGCCTGCAGGCGCTCGTCGATGCGCTCGTAGCCGCGGTCGATCTGGCCCACGTTCCCGATCGTGCTCGTCCCCGATGCGGCGAGGCTGGCGATCAGCATCGCCATGCCCGCGCGGATGTCCGGGCTCTCGAGGCGCTCGCCGAAGAGCTGGGCCGGCCCGCTCACCACCGCCCGGTGGGGGTCGCAGAGCACGATCCGGGCGCCCATCGAGACCAGCTTGTCCACGAAGAAGAGCCGGTTCTCGAACATCTTCTCGAAGATCATCACGGTGCCGTCGGTCTGGGTCGCCACCGCCGTCGCGATGCTGGTGAGGTCGGCCGGGAAGGCCGGCCAGATCCCGTCGTCGATCTTGGGGATCGCCTCGCCCTCGTCGGCGACGACGCGCAGGCCCTGCTCCGGGGGCACGCGCAGCGTGTCGCCGTCGAGCTCGACGCGGATCCCGAGGCGCTCGAAGGTGAGGTTGATCATGCGCAGGTCCTCGGGCCGCACGTCCTCGATCGTCAGGTCCGAGCCGGTGATGGCCCCGAGGCCGATGAACGAGGCGATCTCAATGTGGTCCGGGCCGATGCGGAAGCGCCCGCCCGAGAGGCGCTCGACGCCCTCGACGATCAGCCGGTTGGTGCCGATGCCCTCGATCCGCGCGCCCAGCTCAACCAGGAAGCGCGCCAGGTCCTGCACGTGGGGCTCGCCGGCGGCGTTCATCACCACGGTGCGCCCGGGGGCGGTGACGGCCGCCATCAGCGCGTTCTCGGTCGCCGTGACCGAGGCCTCGTCGAGGAAGATGTCCGCCCCGCTGAGGCCGGAGTGGCTCAGCCGGTAGCTGCGGTTGACGACGCACTCCGCCCCCAGCGCCCGGAAGGCGAGCAGGTGGGTGTCAACGCGGCGGCGGCCGATGAAGTCGCCCCCGGCCAGCGGCAGCTCGACGCGCCCGCAGCGCGCCAGCAGCGGGCCCGCGAGCAGCAGCGAGGCGCGCAGGCGCCGGCAGAGGTCCGGGTCGAGGTGGGTGGTCCGCACGCGGTCGGCCCGCAGCACCAGCGAGTTGGGGCCCTCGTCGCGCACGCTGACGCCGAGGTCGTCGAGCAGGGCCAGCATCACGTGCACGTCGAGGATGTCGGGCACGTTGTCGAGCACGACCTCCTCGTCCGTCAGCAGGCAGGCGGCGAGGATCGGCAGAGCGGCGTTCTTGTTGCCGCTCGGCACGATGGTGCCGGACAGCGCGCGGCCGCCCCGGATGACCAGCCTGTCCTGGCTCACGTCCCCGGAAGCTAGCAGGAGGACAGTGCCGCGACCCCCGCGGCCAGACGGGCCACGTCGGCCTCGTCGGTGAAGAAGCCGACCGAGGCACGGAGCGCCTCCGGGCGCACCAGGGAGCGCACCACGACGCCCTTCGCCGCCAGCTCCGCGGCCGCCTCGGCGGGCGCCCGTCCGGCGACCGTGAAGGTGACCAGGCCCGCCTGGGGCCCGGGCGGCGTGAGCACCTCGACGCCCTCGATCGCGGCCAGCGCGGCGCGCGTCGCGGCCTGTGCCTCGCGGACGCGGCCGTGGATCCAGGGCCAGCCGAGCTCCGCCAGCCAGGCGAGGGCCGCCTCCCAGGCCACCAGCAGGGCCGCGGGCGCCGTGGAGGCCTCGTAGCGGCGCGCGCCCGGGTGGGGCTCCATGGCCCCGTCCTCGCCGTGCGCGGCGCCCCCGGCGGCGCTCTCCAGGCCCGCGACGGACACGTCGATCCGCTCCATGGCCTCCGGCCGCACCCACAGCGCCCCGAGGCCCTCGGGCCCGAGCAGCCACTTGTGGGCGGGGAAGGCGTAGGCGTCGGCGCCCAGCGCGGCCGGGTCCACCGGGATCGTGCCGACGGCCTGGGCGCCGTCGACGACGACGAGGGCCCCGGCCGCGCGCGCGGCCCGGGCGGCGCCGGCGACGTCGAGGGCCGCCCCGGTGGTCCAGGCGACGTGCGAGAGCGCCACCAGGCGCGTCCGCGGCCCGGCGACCCCGGCGACGGCCCGCTCGAGGTCGCCGCCGGCGTCCCGGGCGGCGATCACCCGCAGGCGGGCCCCGGAGCGCCGCGCGATCACGGCCAGCGGCACGGTGAGCCCCGGGTGCTCGAGGGCGGTCGTGACGATCTCGTCGCCCGCCCGCCAGTCGATGCCCCAGGCGGCCAGGTTGACCCCCTGGGTGGTGTTGGCGGTCAGGGCAACCGCCTCCGGGCCGGCGCCCACCAGGCGGCCCGCGGCCGCCCGCAGCGCGGCCGCCCGGGCTGCGACGCGGCCGAAGCCCTCCAGGCTGCCGCGCGCCCGGCGCGGCGCCGCCTCGGCCCAGTCCGCGAGCGCTCGCGCGGCCGGCAGGCACAGCGGCCCCACGGCGCCGCTGTTGAGATAGGTCGTGGACGCGAGCACGGGAAGCCGGGCCCGCACCGCGGGCAGCTCGGGAGGCGTCACCCGGCCAGGGTCGCACACCGGCCATCCCGCCACCCGGGCCGTTGCGCCGCGC
Organism: Miltoncostaeaceae bacterium; assembly: GCA_963808825.1. Taxonomy (GTDB): domain Bacteria; phylum Actinomycetota; class Thermoleophilia; order Miltoncostaeales; family Miltoncostaeaceae; genus DATAGF01. The sequence goes on from CAWEGW010000011.1 coordinate 54,065, forward strand.
CCGGGACGATCGGTATAACGGCTGGCATGAGGCTCCTGCGCATGATGCCCGGCTACGGCGAGACGCTGATCGCCGAGGGCGACCCCCTCCAGGCCGAGGAGCGCGACCGGCTCCTGAGCGAGTTCCGGCGCCAGCTCGACGAGGGCATGTGGGCCGCCGTCCCGGTCGCCGACAACGCCACCGGCCGCCGCGAGGCGGTCCTCGTCACGGACTTCGACGAGATCCCGGAGGACGCGGAGCGCGTGCTCTTCTGGCCGCGCGCCGCCGGCGGCTAGGCGGTCGGTGGGCGGGCTCGGGGTCGTCGTCCTGGTGGTGACCCTGGGCGCGCTGGCGGCCGTCATGGGCCGCCCCGTCCTGGGGCGGCGGCTGCGGCCGCGCGGCCCTCGCGGGGCCCTGCCGTCCTGGATCCGCGAGCCGCCCCTCGCCCCCGAGGAGGCCGAGCAGCGCTCCCTCGAGCTGCTGCGCTCGGTCGTGAACGACGACGAGTGGGAGCAGTTCTCCGAGCTCGGCTTCATCTGCACCACCGGCCGCCGCGGGGCCCGGCCCGGCCGGCCGGCAGGCGGGCCGCCCCGCTACCGCTACCTCATCTACCCGCACCTGCCCGTGGTCGCCCTGCTCCCGCGCTCCATGGCGCCCGTGCGCGAGTACTGCGTGCAATTCCCGGAGCGCGGCGGCGAGGGGACGCCGCTGCTGCCGCGAGGCGACGACGTGCTCGCCAAGTGGATGACCCTGCGGGCCGACGAGGACCGCCTGCTGTCGTACGCCAACGTCGGCAACGCCGGCTGCCAGGTCCCGCTGAGCCGCATCGAGCGCGACATCGCCCGGCTCGAGCGCTGGACCGCGCGCCGCGCACGCGAGGCTCAGAAGGGCGGCTCGGGCTCCCCTGGCGGCGGCTCGCCGGGCGCGGCCGGGAGGTCCTCGGCCGTGAGCTCCTCGATCCTGCGCTGAGCCGCGGCCAGGCGCTCGCGGCAGGCCGCCAGGTAGGCCTGCCCGCGCTCGAAGAGCGCCACGGCCTCCTCGAGGCCCACCTCGCCCCCCTCGAGCCGCGCCACGACCTCGTCGAGGCGCCGCAGGGCCTCCTCGAAGGTGAGCGGCGCCTCGGCGGGCCCCTCGCCGGTGGTCACGGCGTCCTCCTCCCGGCCGTCGCGGCGACGCGCCCGTCGCGGAGCTCGATCTCCAGCTCGCGCCCCGGCGTCACGGCCGCCGCGTCGGCGAGCACCCGGCCGTCGCCGCCGTCGCGCACGATCGCGTAGCCCCGCGCCAGGGTGCGCCGCGGGGACAGTGCGCCGAGCAGGGCCTCCGCGCGGTCGACGCGGCCCGCTGCCGCCGCCCCCGACCGCCGCAGCGCGGGCGCCAGGCGGGCCGCCAGGCGCTCGGCGCGGTCGCCCGCGAGCTCGCCTCGGCCCCGCAGCGCCCTCGCGAGCGCACCGGAGCGCGACCGCAGGGCCTCCTCGGCGCCCGCCCGGGCCCGCAGCAGCCCGCGCGCGACCGCCTGCCCGGCGTCGGCGAGGTGGGTCTCGAGCGCCTCCCGGCTCGGCACGACGGCCACGGCGGCCGCCGTGGGCGTGGACACGCGCACGTCGGCCACGAGGTCGCAGAGCGTCACGTCGCGCTCGTGCCCCACCGCCGAGACGACCGGTGTCGAGGCGGCCGCCACGGCGCGGCAGACCGGCTCCCCGTTGAAGGCCATCAGGTCCTCGAGGGAGCCCCCGCCGCGGGCCACCACGATCACGTCGACGTCCGGCACGGCGTCGAGGTGGCGCAGCGCGCGGGCGATCAGGCGGGGCGCGTCGTCGCCCTGCACGGGCACCGCCACGACGACCACGTCCGCCTCGGGCAGGCGCGCCCAGACGTTGGTCAGGACGTCCTGGCGTGCGGCGCCCTCGGCGCTCGTCACCAGGCCGATCCGGCGCGGCAGCAGCGGCGGGCGCCGCTTGCGGGCGGGGTCGAGGAGCCCCTCGGCGGCCAGGCGCCCGCGCAGCTCGTCGACCTGCGCCCGCAGGAGGCCCTCCCCCACCAGCTCCAGGCGCTCGACCCGCATGCTGACCTGCCCGCGGGCGCGCCAGAACTCCATCCTGCCGTAGGCCTGCACCAGCCCACCGTCGGCCGGCTTGTGCGGGAGCCGCTCGTAGACGATGCCGTTCATCGAGGCGTCGATGGCGTGCCCGCCCCGCAGGGTGAAGCGCACCTGGCTGCGCGACGGGCGCAGGTCCTGGACCTCGGCCTCCACCCAGAACGAGCGCAGCCCCTCGAACATCGAGGCCAGCCGCGCGCTCACCTCCTCGACCGAGAACACCCGCCGGCCGCCGACGACCTTCACGGCAGCAGCGCGTCCACGATCTCGGCCGCCCGGGCCCCGCTCGCGACGGCGCCCTCGATGGAGGGGTGGGTCGTGAGGTCGCCGGCCAGCGAGAGGTTCTCGACCGCCGTGCGGGGGCCCGGCAGGCTGCGCCGGACGCCGCTCAGGGGCCGGTACTGGGCGAAGGGGTGCTCGTAGACGTCGATCGGCTCGGCCAGCTCGTCCCAGTCGTAGCCGGGGGTCCACCGGCGCACCAGGTCGCCGGTCGCCTCGACCAGCCCGTCGCCGCTCCCGCCCTGCGTGGTGACGCGCGTCGCCAGCAGGATGTGGGGCCCCTCGGGGGCGCCCGGCCGGGTGATGTTGGTCGTCTGGCAGAGCAGGTCGACCCGAGGCGATGCCGGGCGGGTCGCGGTCGGCGTTGAGCAGGATCACGCGGCCGCGGTAGAGCGGCGTGCGCAGGGCGAACGCGGCCGTGGCGGCCGAGGCCGGCTCGGACGGCAGGCGGCCGGCCGACTCCGGGTCGAGCGGGGCCAGCAGGCGCGCGGCGGCCGGCGCCTCGACGGCGAGGACCACCTGGCTCGCCGCGATGCGACGGCCGTCATCGGTGGTCACGGCGGCGACGCGGCGGCCGGCGGCGTCCGGCTCGAGCGCGGCGGCGCGGACCCCCAGGTCGATGGTCCCGCCGGCCTGGCGCACGGCCGCCGAGGTCCACTCGGCGATCATGCCGAGGCCGTCGCTCGGGATCGCCGCCGGGCCCCGGACCAGCATGCTCACGAGGAAGCGGAAGTACCCGGGGTCGGCGCCCAGGGAGCGGTCGAGCAGGATCGTGCCGAAGAGGGGGCGGAAGACGTCCTCGATGGCGTCGTCCGAGAAGCCGCGCGCCCGCAGGAAGTCCTCGGTGCTCAGCCCCTCCTCATCCTGGGCCAGGAGCGCGTCGGCCGGGCGGGCCACCACCTCGGCCGCCAGGGCGGCCAGCCGGCGCCGGTCGGCGCCCGCCAAGCCCGGTGAAGCGCAGGGCGGCGACCTTCGAGGTGCCCAGGCGGTGCAGGGTCCCGTCGCCGTGCACGAACACCGCCCCGCCGCTGACGGGGCGCAGGTCGCGCCGCGGGATCCCGACCGCGCGCATCAGCTCGCGGGTGCGCGGATAGGCCTTGAGGACGACCTGGAAGCCGCGGTCCACGGGCCGGCCGCGGTGCCAGACGGTGCGCGCCCGCCCACCGGGCGCCTCCTCGGCCTCCACGCACGTGCACCGAGCGGCCGGCCTTCACCAGGCCGTGCGCGCAGGCCAGGCCAGCCAGGCCGCCGCCCACGATCACGCACTCGAGCCCCTCGCCGCGGCCGCTGGGTGGCCTGGTCATCGGGGCGCGATGGTACCAATGCCCTCCCGGGCCGGCGCCGCGACGTCGAGCTCGGCGCAGAGGTCGACCGCGCAGTCGATGAAGGTCCTCGCCGCCCGCGACAGCGCCCGGTGGCGGTGCCAGGCCAGGGCGATCCGGCGCGGCGGCAGCGGCTCGGCGGTCGTGAGCACCACCACCTGGTCGTCGTTCGGCTCCACGGCCAGCGCGGGCATGAGGGCCGCCGCCATGCCGGCCCCGACCAGCCCCTGCACGGTGCCGTTGTCGTCCGAGCGGAAGACGACGTTCAGGGCGATCCCGCGGCCCTCGAGCAGGCGCTCGATCTGCGCGCCGGCGAAGCAGTGGCGGCTCCCGATGATCGGGACCTCCCCCAGCTCGGCGAGGGTGGGGGGGCGGCCGGCGAGGGCCAGCGGCGAGCCGGCGGCGGCGACCACGAGGTACGGGTCGCGCATCAGCTCGACCGCCTCGAAGGGCCCGCCCTCCATCGGGAGGATCGTGAAGGTCAGGTCGGTCTCGCCCCGCTCGAGCTCGTCGAGCAGCTCCTGGTCGGCTGCCGACTCGGTCAGCAGGACCTCGACCCCCGGGCGCTCGACCACGAAGCGCCGCACCAGGTCGGGCAGGATGCGCGCGCCGACGCTCTGGTAGGTCCCCACCCGCAGCGTGCCGGCGTCGCCGGCCGACAGGGCCTGCAGGTCGGCCCAGGCGGCCTCCATGCCCGCGACGACCCGCTCGGCGTGGCGCAGCAGCACCTCCCCCGCCTCGGTCAGCGAGACCCGGCGCGGCCCGCCGGGGCGCTCGACGAGGCGCTCGCCCACCGCCCGCTCGAGCGTCTGGATCTGCTGGGAGACGGCCGACTGGGTGTAGCCGAGGCTCAGCGCCGCGGCGCCGAACGACCCCTCGCGGGCGACGGCGCGGAGCGCGGCGAGGTGGCGGACCTCGACGCGGAGCCACCCATCTCGAGGGACATGTTCATCACGTTCCATGATCATCCCGAACGCTAACTGGATTTGTCCTTATCGCCAAGTCGCGCGAGCCTTCGGAGGCAGGTGAACCGGCGATCAGGGAGACGCGATGTACGGAGGTCCGAGGGACTGGGAGCGGCCCCCCACCAGCGCCCGGGAGCGCGAGGAGCTCCTCCACCGCGCCGTGCTCCAGGCCGCCGTCGCGGAGCGGCGCAGGGCTCGCTGGCGGGCGCTGCGCCGGCGGCTGCGGGCCGGCCTACGCGCGCCCGTACACCGGGAGCGCGGCGCCGGTGACGGCGCTCGCCTCGGGGGAGGTCAGGAAGCGGACCACGTGCCCGATCTCCTCGGGTTTCACCCACCGGGCGTGGTCGGCATCCCCCTGCGCCGTCCGGTTGGCGGGCGTGTCGATCACGCTCGGCAGGACGCAGTTGACGGTCACGCCGTCGTGCTTGACCTCCTCGGACGCCGCCGCAACCAGAGCGATCAGCGCGGCCTTTGAGGCGGCGTAGGCGCTCGCGCCCGCGAAGGGGCGCAGCGCCGTGCGGCTCGAGACCGCCACGACCCGGCCGCCACGCCGCCGCACCATCGCGGGCAGGAAGGCCCGCATCGCCAGCGCCGCCCCGCGGACGTTGAGCTCGAACTGGCGGTCCCAGGCCTCGGGGTCGAGCGACGCCACCGGATTGCCGTCGTGGTAGCCGCCCACCAGGTGGGCCAGCGCCCAGACCCCCTCCCCGGCATCGAGGTCGGCGGCCAGCGCCGTGAGCTCGCCGGCGTCGGTCACGTCCACCCGGCGCAGGTCGGCGTCGGAGCCGAGCACATCGCGGGCCCGCTCGAGCTCGCGCTCGATCACCCACGTCACGACCAGCGGACGTCCGGTCTCCTGCAGCACCCGGCACACCCCGAGGCCCAGGCCCCCGGTCCCGCCGGTCACGACGATCGCCCCGCCCGCGGCCAACCCCGATCCCTCCCGTCGACGACGAAGGCCGCCGGACACTACCGTCCCGCGGCCTTCGCTCACATGCTCAATCCCGGCGGCGACCTACTCTCCCGCGAGCCTTCGCTCGGAGTACCATCGGCGCTGAGGGGCTTAACGACTCTGTTCGGAATGGGAAGAGGTGTGACCCCCTCGCTACAGCCACCGGGAACCCATGAGGGTCGTACCCTCAAGACTGCATAGCGGCATTCGGTGCGCTCAGAGGCTGGTCAAGCCCTCGGCGGATTAGTACTGGTCTGCTGAACGCCTCGCGGCGCGTACACATCCAGCCTATCAACCAGGTGGTCTACCTGGAGCCTTACCCCCTTAAAGGGGTGGGAGATCTCATCTCGAGGTGGGCTTCCCGCTTAGATGCTTTCAGCGGTTATCCCGTCCAGACGTAGCTAACCAGCAGTGCCGTTGGCACGACAACTGATGCACCAGAGGTCTGTTCGTCCCGGTCCTCTCGTACTAGGGACGACTCCCCTCAAATCTCCAACGCCCACCACAGATAGGGACCGAACTGTCTCACGACGTTCTGAACCCAGCTCGCGTACCGCTTTAATGGGCGAACAGCCCAACCCTTGGGACCAACTCCAGCCCCAGGATGCGACGAGCCGACATCGAGGTGCCAAACCCTCCCGTCGATGTGGACTCTTGGGGAGGATAAGCCTGTTATCCCCGGAGTACCTTTTATCCGTTGAGCGACGGCAATTCCACTCTCTACCGCCGGATCACTAAGGCCCACTTTCGTGCCTGCTCGACCTGTCAGTCTCGCAGTCAAGCTCCCTTGTGCCTTTACACTCTACGCACGATTTCCAACCGTGCTGAGGGAACCTTTGCGCGCCTCCGTTACATTTTAGGAGGCGACCGCCCCAGTCAAACTGCCCACCTGACACTGTCCGGAAGCCGGATCACGGCCTCCCGTTAGAAGCCCAGAACACCCAGGGTGGTATCCCAAGGGTGGCTCCACCGCAGCTGACGCCACGGCTTCACAGCCTCCCACCTATCCTGGACAGGGTATCCCAGACCCCAATATCAAGCTGCAGTAAAGGTTCACGGGGTCTTTCCGTCTTGTGGCGGGTAATCGGCATCTTCACCGATACTACAATTTCACCGAGTCCCTCGTTGAGACAGCGCCCAACTCGTTACGCCATTCGTGCAGGTCGGAACTTACCCGACAAGGAATTTCGCTACCTTAGGACCGTTATAGTTACGGCCGCCGTTTACCGGGGCTTGGTTTCGAAGCTTCGCCGAAGCTAACCTCTCCACTTGACCTTCCGGCACCGGGCAGGCGTCAGCCCCTATACGTCGTCTTACGACTTCGCAGAGACCTGTGTTTTTGGTAAACAGTCGGTTGGGCCAATTCTCTGCGGCCCCCTCGGGCTCGCGGCGCGAAGCCGGTCACCCTACCGGGGCGTCCCTTCTCCCGAAGTTACGGGACCATTTTGCCGAGTTCCTTAACGAGGGTTCTCTCGATCACCTCGGTATGCTCTACCTGCCCACCTGTGTCGGTTTTGGTACGGGCGCGTTCCCACTCCCTAGAGGCTTTTCTCGGGGGCATGGGCTCGACGACTTGCCGGCTTACGCCGACCGACATCCCCTCTCGGAGTATGTGGATCCCGGATTTTCCTGGGATCCCTCCTACCGGGTTGTCCGTGGTCAACCAGCGCCACGGTTCGCCTACCCTTCCCCGTCCCCCCTTCGGTGATAGCGCGGGAGACGCGGTACAGGAATATCAACCTGTTGGCCATCGCCTACGCCTTTCGGCCTCGGCTTAGGACCCGACTAACCCTGAGCAGATTAGCTTTACTCAGGAAACCTTGGGCATCCGGTGGAGGAGTTTCTCACTCCTCTTTCGTTACTTATACCGGCATTCTCACTTCCCAGCGCTCCACGGACGCTTGCCGCGACCGCTTCGCTGCACTGGGAACGCTCTCCTACCGCGCCGCCAAAGGCGACGCCCACAGCTTCGGGGGCTGGCTTGAGCCCCGTTACATTATCCGCGCACGAGCACTTGACCAGTGAGCTATTACGCACTCCTTAGACGAGTGGCTGCCTCTAAGCCAACATCCTGGTTGTCTGTGCACTCGCACAACGTTTTCCACTTAGCCAGCGCTTTGGGCCCTTAGCTGGTGGTCTGGGCTGTTTCCCTTTCGACGACGAAGCTTATCCCCCGCCGTCTGACTCCCCTGCTCTGGAGTCGTGGCATTCAGAGTTTATATGACTTCGGTAACCTGGTAGGGCCCCTAGGCCAAACAGTGCTTTACAACCACGACTGAACGCAGGAGGCTATACCAAAATATATTTCGGAGAGAACCAGATATCACCGAGTTTGATTAGCCTTTCACTCCGATCCACAGGTCATCCCCGCCGTTTTTAACCGACGTGGGTTCGGTCCTCCACGAGGTCTTACCCTCGCTTCAACCTGCCCATGGATAGATCACTCGGCTTCGGGTCTGCCGCGTCCGACTGAACGCCCTGTTCAGACTCGCTTTCGCTACGGCTCCGGTTACTTAACCTTGCCGGACACGAGCAACTCGCCGGTTCGTTATGCAAAAAGCACGCGGTCACCGGCCGAGGCCGGCTCCCACCGCTTGTAGGCACGCGGTTTCAGGTACTATTTCACTCCCCTCCCGGGGTACTTTTCACCTTTCCCTCACGGTACTAGTTCGCTATCGGTCGTCAGAGAGTACTTAGCCTTACGGGGTGGTCCCCGTGGATTCCGACCGGGTTTCCCGTGCCCGGTCGTACTCAGGTGGCGACGAGGGAGGGCGTGGGCTTTCGCCTACGGGGCTCTTACCCTTTGTAGCCAGCAGTTCCAAGCTGCTCGGCTAGCTCCACGCCTTTGTAACTCCCCGACCGCGCTGCGGCACGGTCATGTCGCTCCTACAACCCCGGATCGAGCTAGGCCCGCAGGCATGGCACTCGATCGGTTTGGGCTGATCCCCTTTCGCTCGCCACTACTCAGGGAGTCGAGGTTTCTTTCCTTTCCTCCGGCTACTGAGATGTGTCACTTCGCCGGCTTGCCTTCACCCGCCCTATGTGTTCAGGCGGGGATACGCGCGCATTACCACGCGTGGGTTCCCCCATTCGGAAATCCGCGGGTCAAAGGTTGTTCAGCACCTCACCGCGGCTTATCGCAGCCGTCCACGTCCTTCATCGGCTTCTGACGCCAAGGCATCCACCGCGTGCCCTTAGTATCTTGACCAGATAAATAGAGCACACCTACTGCCGCTATGCAGTTTTCAAGGTACGTCCGCCGGCCCTGAAGAGGAGCCGGCGGAGAGAAGGCTCGGCCCGGCGCGACGGCCGGGCCCGATCCCTCAAGACTGAACAGCACGGCGGCGAGCCCCGCTCCCCGCGCGCGACGAACCCCTCGAGCTTTGAGTGGTACGCGCGGACGGAACTCGCTGCGCCAGGTCGTCAACGTTCTTCTAGGGCTTCGCTCGCTCGGCTGGGCCGAGGGAGCTCGACGGATCCCCCGAGGGGGCTCCGGAGCCCTGGCGACGCGATCGCGCCGCTTCCCTAGAAAGGAGGTGATCCAGCCGCAGCTTCCGCTACGGCTACCTTGTTACGACTTCACCCCAATCGCTGACCCCACCTTCGACGGCTGCCCCCCTTGCGGGTTAGCCCACCGGCTTCGGGTGTTGCCAACTTTCGTGGTGTGACGGGCGGTGTGTACAAGGCCCGGGAACGTATTCACCGCGACGTTGCTGATTCGCGATTACTAGCAACTCCGACTTCATGAAGGCGAGTTTCAGCCTTCAATCCGAACTGGGACCGGCTTTGTGAGATTCGCTCCACCTCGCGGCTTAGCAGCTCTCTGTACCGGCCATTGTAGCACGTGTGTAGCCCTGAACATAAGGGGCATGATGACTTGACGTCGTCCCCACCTTCCTCCGGTTTGTCACCGGCAGTATCCCATGAGTCCCCGGCCGAACCGCTGGCAACATGGGACAGGGGTTGCGCTCGTTGCGGGACTTAACCCAACATCTCACGACACGAGCTGACGACAGCCATGCACCACCTGTGACCGCGCTCCGAAGAGGGACCCTGTTTCCAGGGTTTTCACGGACATGTCAAGCCCAGGTAAGGTTCTTCGCGTTGCGTCGAATTAAACCACATGCTCCGCTGCTTGTGCGGGCCCCCGTCAATTCCTTTGAGTTTTAGCCTTGCGGCCGTACTCCCCAGGCGGGGCACTTAATGCGTTAGCTGCGACACGGACGGAGTCAACACCGCCCACATCTAGTGCCCATCGTTTACGGCGTGGACTACCAGGGTATCTAATCCTGTTCGCTCCCCACGCTTTCGCGTCTCAGCGTCAGTACCGTTCCAGAGAGCCGCCTTCGCCACCGGTGTTCTTCCTAATATCTGCGCATTTCACCGCTACACTAGGAATTCCGCTCTCCCCTCCCGGACTCAAGCGAGGCAGTATCCAGTGCAGGCTTGGGGTTGAGCCCCAAGGTTTCACACCGGACTTACCAAGCCGCCTACACGCGCTTTACGCCCAATGATTCCGGACAACGCTCGCCCCCTACGTATTACCGCGGCTGCTGGCACGTAGTTAGCCGGGGCTTCTTCTGGGGGTACCGTCACCCCGTGGGCTATTAACCCCGGAAGCTTCGTCCCCCCTGAAAGAGGTTTACAACCCGAAGGCCGTCTTCCCTCACGCGGCGTTGCTGCGTCAGGCTTCCGCCCATTGCGCAAGATTCCCCACTGCTGCCTCCCGTAGGAGTCTGGGCCGTGTCTCAGTCCCAGTGTGGCTGATCGTCCTCTCAGACCAGCTACGCATCGTCGCCTTGGTGAGCCGTTACCTCACCAACTAGCTAATGCGCCGCGGGCCCATCCCAAGGCGGAGGCCGAAGCTACCATTTCCCGAGATGCCTTGAGGCATCGCGGATCATGCGGTATTAGCCCGGGTTTCCCCGGGTTGTCCCGCTCCTTGGGGCAGGTTGCCCACGTGTTACTCACCCGTTCGCCGCTGTACTCCCCTCCGAAGAGGGTTTCTCGCTCGACTTGCATGTGTTAAGCACGCCGCCAGCGTTCGTCCTGAGCCAGGATCAAACTCTCCATGAAGAAAATCGGAGACGACCCGACCTCCACCCCGGATGGGGCAAGGCGGGTGATCCGAGCTGTTGCTGCCTTCCCGGACGGTGCGGCATCGCGCCGGACCGTCGGGTTGACGGGGTTCGTTCTACAAACCTGGCCATCGCGGCCCACGGCGATGCCGGGGCCGAAATGCATGCTGTTCAGTTTTCAAGGATCGCGGCGGTCGCATGGCGCGGCCGGCCTGATCGACCCGCTTCCCACCTTCGCGGCCTCCGAGCGTTCCGGAGGCCCCCACGCGGGCGCAGTGCGCGCCTCGTTACGCGGGCGTCTCCATCGGCTGGAGGTCGAAGAGGTGAGGTCTCAAGCGGGTTTCCTGTCCCCACGGCAGGCGATCGCCTCCCGAAGGTCGAGGGAGTATACCGCCGCATCGGGGCGGGTCAAGGCGCTTCGTGGGCCTGCGACGCGCCTGTCAGGCGCCGCCGTCCTCGAGCCGGAGGCGGGCGAAACGCCGCTTCCCGGCGCGGATCACGCGCCCGTCGAGGGCCTCGGCGGGGAGGTCCAGCTCGGCGACCGGCTCGCCGTCGAGGCTGACCGCGCCGCCGGCGATCAGGCGGCGGGCCTCGCTGCGCGACGCCACGCCGAGCTCGTCGGCGAGCAGCGCCGGCAGGTGGACGGTCCCCGCGCCGACGGCCACCGTGGGCACCTCCTCCGGCGCCTCCCGGTCGCGCACGACGCGGTTGAAGTGCTCCTCCGCCCGCTCGCCGGCGCCGGGGCCGTGGAAGCGGTCGGCGACCAGGCGGCCGAGGCGGCGCTTGTCGTCGGCCGGGTGGCCGGAGGGCGGCGGCTCGGCCGGCGCGAGCAGCCGGTACCACTCCGCCAGCGCGGCGTCCGGGATGCTCATCGTCCGCCCGAACTGCTCCTCGGGCGGGTCGGCGACCCCGATGTGGTTGGCGAGCGACTTGCTCATCTTGCGCTCGCCGTCGAGCCCCGCCAGCAGCGGCATGGTCATCACGACCTGCGGCGCCTGGCCGTAGGCGGCCTGGATCTCGCGGGCGAGCATCAGGTTGAAGAGCTGGTCCGTCCCCCCGAGCTCGACGTCGGCCCGCAGCTCGACCGAGTCGTAGGCCTGCATGAGCGGGTAGAGCAGCTCGGTCACCGAGACCGGGCGGTCGCCGGCCATCCGCTCGGCGAAGTCGTTGCGGCGCAGCAGCTGGTTGACCGTCGCCCGGCCCGCGAGCCGCAGCACGTCCTCCAGGCCCATGCGCGAGAACCACTCGCCGTTCGCGCGGATCTCGACGCGCTCCGGGTCGAGGATGCGGAAGGCCTGCTCGCGGTAGGTGGCGGCGTTCCGGTCGATCTCGGCCGCGCTCAGCATCGGCCGGGTCGAGGTGCGGCCCGAGGGGTCGCCCACCCGCGCGGTCCAGTCGCCGATGACCAGCACCGCCAGGTGCCCGGCGTCCTGGAACTCCCTCAGCTTGCCGAGGACGACCGAGTGCCCGAGGTGGATGTCGGGGGCCGTCGGGTCGACCCCCAGCTTCACCCGCAGCGGCCGGCCGAGCCCCACCTTCTCCTCGAGGCCGCCGGGGGGGACGACGTCCACCGCCCGGGCCGCGAGCGCCCCGGCCGCGCTCACGTCCGCGGGAGCGGGCGCGACAGGAACGGCGAGCCCGCCTGCCCGAAGCGCCAGGGACGCTCGGCGGCCTTGGTGATGCCAACGCGCGGGCCGCTCGCGACCTCGGCGGGCCCGGTGCGCGCCCCCACCCGCACCGCGGCGCCGGGGCCGGCCGCGGGCGCCCCGTCGAGTCGCCCGTCGATGCCAAGCGCGGCGCAGAGGCGCCCCGGGCCCGCGCACAGGAGCCGGTCGGCGAGCCGGCCCCGCCGGGCCCGCATGGCGTCGAGGCCGTGGGTGGGCTCGAGGGCCCGCAGCAGCACGGCCGCGCCCCGGCCCTCGGGCTCGCACACCAGGTTGACGCACCAGTGGAGCCCGTAGCTGCGGTAGACGTAGAGCCGCCCCGGCGGCCCGAACATCACGGCCGCCCGCCCGGAGGGCCCGCGGAAGCTGTGCGAGGCCGGGTCGTCCTGCTGGTAGCGCTCGACCTCGACGATGAGCCCGCCGACGCCTTCGACCAGCAGGCTGCAGCCCACCAGGTCCGGGGCCACCTCGGCGACCGGCCGGGCGAAGAAGGCCGCGTCGAGTGCCGCCCCCAGCGCGGGCGACCCGGCCGGCGCGGCGGCGGCCGTGCTCACCAGGAGGCGACCAGGGCCCGGGCCGCGTCGAGCTCGTCGAGCACCGCCGCGCGCGCGGTCCCGCCGCGGGCGGCCTTGGCCTCGACCGAGGCCTCGGCCGAGAGGTCGGGCGGCGCGATCTCCGCCAGGCCGGCGGCGGCGAGCTCGTCCGGGCCCGCGTCCTCCAGGCCGATGCCGCGCTCCAGGCAGACCCGCACGAGGCGCCCGACGGCCTCGTGGGCGCGGCGGAACGGCCAGCCCAGCGTGACCAGGTGGTCGGCGAGGTCGGTCGCCGCCAGCATGCCCCCCGTCAGGGCCGCCGCCATCCGCTCGGGGAGGAAGTCGGCCGTCGCGATCATCCCGGTCATCGCCGGCAGCAGCAGGTCGACCGTGTCCATGGCGTCGAAGAGGTACGCCTTGTCCTCCTGGAGGTCCTTGTTGTAGGCCAGCGGCAGGCCGTGGAGGACCCCGAGCAGCCCGGCCAGGCCGGCCGTCAGGCGGGGCGCCTTCGCGCGCGCGAGCTCGGCGGCGTCCGGGTTCTTCTTCTGGGGCAGCATCGAGGAGCCCGAGGCGAAGGCGTCGTCGAGCTCGACGAAGCCGTGCTCGTCGCCCGCCCAGATCACGATCTCGGCGCCCAGGCGCGAGAGGTGCACGCCGAGCTGGGCGGCGAAGTGCAGGTAGTCGACCAGGGCGTCGCGGCTGCCCACGGCGTCGAGGCTGTTGGGGCTGGGCCGCTCGAACCCCAGGTCCTCGGCCACCGCGTCCCGGTCGACCGGGAAGCCGACGCCGGCGAGCGCCCCCGAGCCGAGGGGGCTCTCGGCCGCCGCATCGATCGCGTACCCCAGGCGGGCGCGGTCGCGGCCGAGCATCCAGACGTAGGCGAGCAGGTGGTGGGCGAGGCGCACCGGCTGGGCGCGCTGGCCGTGCGTGTAGCCGGGCAGAAGCGTGTTGACGTGGCCCTCGGCCTGGCGCAGCAGCGCCTCGGCGAGGCCGCGCAGCAGCTCGCGCTGGCGCGTCGCGTGCTCGCGCAGATAGAGCAGGACGTCGGTGATGACCTGGTCGTTGCGGCTGCGGGCGGTGTGCAGCCGCCGGCCCGCGTCGCCCACCATCTCGGTGAGGCGGCGCTCGACCGCCGTGTGGATGTCCTCGTCGGAGTCGCGGAAGGCGAAGTCGCCGCCGCGCAGCTCGTCCTCGATGCGCGCCAGGCCGGCGGCGATCGCGTCGGCGTCGTCGCCGGAGATGATCCCCTGCGCCGCGAGCATGCGCGCGTGGGCGCGCGAGGCCGCCAGGTCCTGGGGCCAGAGGCGGCGGTCGACGTCGAGGGAGGAGTTGAGGCGGTCGAACGCGTCGGCCGGACCGGCCGCGAAGCGCCCGCCCCAGAGGCGCGCGCCGTCGGTCATGCCGGGGCCGCCGCCGGCGAGCCGGAGCCCCGCCGGGCGCGGATGGCGCCCGCGAGTGCGGAGCAGACGCGGTCCACCTGGCCCTCGGTCATCTCCGGGAAGAAGGGCAGCGCGATCGTGGAGGCGCTGATCGCCTCGGTCACCGGGAGCTCGCCGGGCCGGTGGCCGTGGGCGTCGCGGTAGTACGGCTGGAGGTGGATGCACGGCAGGTAGGGCTTGGCCGACACGCCGAGCGCGTCGAGGTCGCCGATGACCTCGTCGCGGGCGAGGTCGGGGTCGAGCCGGGGCGCGTAGACGAACCAGGAGCGGCGCTGGGGGCCCTCGTACATGGGCGTGACCCCGTCGATCTCGCGCACCCGCTCCTGATACCAGCCGGCGACCCGCTCGCGGCCGGCCATCATCTCGTCGAGGCGCTCGAGCTGGGCGACGCCGATGGCGCAGTGGACGTCGGAGAGGCGGTAGTTGAAGCCCAGGCGGGAGTGGACCAGCCAGGCGCCGTCGTCCGAGCGGCCCTGGTTGCGCAGGCTCGCCAGCGTCCGCGCCAGATCGTCGTCGTCGGTCAGCACGATGCCGCCCTCGGCGGTGGTGAGCTGCTTGTTGGCGTAGAAGCCGTAGACGGCGGGGTGGCCGTGGGTGCCCAGCTTGCGGCCGTCGTGTGCGCCGTCGATGGTCTGGCAGGCGTCCTCGACCCGCGCGAGCCCGTGGCGCTCGGCGACGTTGACCAGGGCCGGCACCTCGGCCGGGTAGCCGAAGATGTCCACGATCAGGATCGCCCTCGTGCGCGGCGTGATGGCCGCCTCGACGGCCGCCGGGTCCATGTTGAACGTGAGCGGGTTGACCTCGGCGAAGACCGGCGTCGCCCCGGTGAACAGGACCGCGTTCGCCGAGGCGACGAACGAGAAGGAGGACGTGACCACCTCGTCCCCCGGCCCGATGCCGAGCGCGTGCAGGCAGAGGTGCAGGCCGGCGGTGCCGCTGGAGACGGCCACGGCGTGGCGGACGCCGATGCGGCCGGCCCAGGCGCGCTCGAAGCGCGGGCCCATCGGGCCCAGCGAGAGCTGGCCCGAGCGCAGGACCTCATCGACCAGCTCGCGCTCCCGCCCGCCGATCACCGGCTTGGCGAGGGGGATGCGCTCCTCGGCCGGGGTCAACCCGCGGAGGCCGTGGGCGCGGGGGCGCGCGCCGACCGCCGCACCCCGTGCTCGAGGCTGTCGAGCAGCGCCTCCCACGACGCCTCGATGATGTTCTCGCTGACGCCGATCGCGCCCCAGGTCTCGCGGCCGTCGCCCGAGTCGATCAGCACCCGCGTGACCGCGCCGGTGCCCTTGGTCTCGTCGAGGATCCGGACCTTGAAGTTGACCAGGGAGATCGCCGCCAGCTCCGGCACCCGCGGCTCGAGGGCGAGGCGCAGCGCGCCGTCCAGGGCGTTGACCGGGCCGTTCCCCTCGGCGGTCGCCACGAGGCGCTCGCCGCGGTGGAAGAGCTTGACCGTCGCCTCGGTCTCGACGCGGCCGTCGGCGCGCTTCTCGGTGATGACGCGGAAGCTCTCGAGCGTGAAGAGCGGCTCGTAGACGCCGGTCTCGCGCTCCAGCAGCAGCTCGAACGAGCCGTCCGCCACCTCGAAGTGGTAGCCCCGGTGCTCCAGCTCCTTCAGGCGCCCGAGGATCGCCGGGACCCGCCCCTCGTCCTCCGAGAGATCCACGCCGAGCTCGCGCGCCTTGGCGAGGATCGTGCCGCGTCCCGACAGCTCCGACACCAGCACCCGGCGCTCGTTGCCGACCGCCGCCGGGTCGATGTGCTCGTAGGCGCGGACGTCGGCGTTCACGCCCTGCTGGTGCATCCCGCCCTTGTGCGCGAAGGCGTTGTGGCCGACGTAGGGCGCCCAGGCGTCGGGCTGGAGGTTGGCCGTCTCGGCGACGAAGACGCTGAGGGCGGTCAGCTCGGCCAGGCGCTCGGTGGTGACCGTGCGGTAGCCCATCTTCAGCGTGAGCGACGGGATGATCGAGACCAGGTTGGCGTTGCCGCAGCGCTCGCCGTAGCCGTTGATCGTGCCCTGCACCATCCGTGCGCCCTCGTTGACCGCGGCCAGGCTGTTGGCCACCGCGCACTCCGCGTCGTTGTGGGTGTGGATCCCCAGCGCCGCCCCCGGCAGGGCCGCGCGCACGTCGCGGATCACGTCGGCGCAGCGCGCCGGCAGGGTGGCGCCGTTGGTGTCGCAGGGCGTGATCCAGGCGGCGCCGCCCGCCTCGGCGGCTCTGAGGCAGTCGAGGGCGTAGCCCGGGTGGGCCCCATAGGCGTCGAAGAAGTGCTCGGCGTCGTAGACGACCTCCTTGCCCTGCCCCGCGAGGAAGGCGACCGACTCCTCGATCATGCGGAGGTTCTCCTCGCGCGAGACGCGCGTCACCTTCTCGATGTGGAGGTCCCAGGTCTTGCCGACGATGGTCGCCACCGGCGCGGCGCACTCGGCCAGGCCGCGCAGGGCGGCGTCGTCCGAGGCCGCCACGCCGCGGCGGCGGGTCATGCCGAAGGCGGCCAGGCGGGTGGTGCCGAGGTCCTCGTCCTCGAGCAGCCGGAAGAGCTCGCCGTACTTCGGGTTGCTCGCCGGGAAGCCCGCCTCGAGGTAGTTGACCCCGTACTCGGCCAGGCGCAGGGCGACCGCCAGCTGCTCGCCGACCGACAGGCTCAGCCCCTCGCGCTGCATGCCGTCCCGCAGCGTCGTGTCGTAGATGGCGATCAGCTCGCTCACGGCGACAGCGACGCCTCGGGCGTCTCGACGTAGTCCAGCCACTCGGCCGAGCGCGGGTCGCGCCCGCCGACGGCGTCGAAGAAGCGGTCCTGCAGGCGCCGGGTGACCGGCCCGGGCGGGCCGAGCTCGTGGTCGTTGACCTCGTTGACCGGGCAGACCTCGGCGGCCGTGCCGGTGATGAAGACCTCGTCGGCCGTGTAGAGCTCGCCGCGGGCGACCTCGCGCTCGACGACCGGGATGCCCTCGTCGCCGGCCAGCGTGATGATGCTGGCGCGCGTGATGCCCTCGAGGATCGACGCGTGAATCGGCGGCGTCACCAGGGCGCCGTCGCGAACGAGGAAGAGGTTCTCGCCCGAGCCGTCGGCCACGTAGCCGGCCTCGTTCAGGAGGATCGCCTCCTGGTAGCCCGCCTTGTGCGACTCGATCTTCGCGAGGATCGAGTTGAGGTACTGGCCGCCGGCCTTGGCCGTCGCGGGGATGGTGCTCGAGCCGATGCGGCGCCAGCTCGAGATCTTGGCCCGGATGCCCTTCCGCAGCCCCTCCTCGCCGAGGTAGGCGCCCCACTCCCAGGCCGCCACGGCGACGTTGACCGGCGCCTCGAGCGGGAAGAGCCCCATCGTGCCGTAGCCGCGCAGGACGATCGGCCGGATGTAGCAGCCGCCGAGCCCGTTGGCCGCGATGACCTGGTGCACGGCGAGCCGCATCTCGGCGCGCGTGTAGGGCAGGGGCATGTGGTACATCTGCGCGGACCGCTCGAGCCGCTGGAGATGGTCGTCGAGGCGGAAGACCGCGGTGCCGCCGTCGGCGTCGTACGAGCGGATGCCCTCGAAGACCGTGGTCCCGTAGTGCAGCCCGTGCGACAGCACGTGCACGCGCGCGTCGGCCCAGTTGACCAGGGCCCCGTTCATCCAGATCTTGTCGGCTTCCTGCATGGCGTCCTCCGCGGTCGGCGAAGGTTACCGGAGCGCCGCGACGAGCCGGTCGCGGACGGCCTCGGTGCCCAGGTCGCCGCCGAGGTCCCGCGTGCGCGCGCCGCCCTCGACGACCGCGTTGACCGCCGCCTCGACCCGGGCGGCCGCCTCGGGGGCGCCGAGCGAGTAGCGGAGCATCATGGCGGCCGACAGGCAGGTGGCGATGCGGGTTCGCCACCCCGGTGCCGGCGATGTCGGGCGCCGAGCCGTGGACCGGCTCGTAGAGGCCGAGCGCCCCCGGGCCGAGGCTCGCCGACGGCAGCAGGCCGATGGAGCCGGTGATCATGGCCGCCTCGTCAGAGAGCACGTCGCCGAAGAGGTTCTCGGTGACGATGACGTCGAAGTCGGCCGGCCGGCTGACGAGCTGCATGGCGGCGTTGTTGACCAGCATGTGCTCGAGCTCCACCCCGGGGTGGGCCGCGGCCGTGCGGATGACCTGCTCTCGCCAGAGGCGCGACGTCTCGAGCACGTTGGCCTTGTTGACCGAGGTCACCTTTCCCCGGCGGCCGGCGGCGGCGCGGAAGCCCCACTCGGCCAGGCGCTCGACCTCGGCCAGGGTGTAGGTGCACGTGTCGAAGGCGCGGTCCCCCTCGCGACCCCGCTCGCCGAAGTAGATGCCGCCGGTCAGCTCGCGCACCACCAGCAGGTCGGTCCCCTCGATGCGCTCGCGCCGCAGCGGGCTCGCGTCGTAGAGCGCCGGCCAGGGGCGCACGGGCCGCAGGTTGGCGTAGAGGCCGAGCCCCGCGCGCAGCCCGAGCAGGCCCTGCTCCGGGCGCGGCTTGGCGGGGTCGGTTGTGTCCCAGCGGGGCCCGCCCACCGCGCCCAGCAGCACGGCGTCCGAACCCGCGCAGGCCTCGAGCACCTCGTCGGTGAGGGCGGTGCCGTGGGCGTCGATGGAGGCGCCGCCGACCAGGTGCTCGTGCCATGCGACCGCGAGCCCGTGGTCGGGCGCGACCGCGTTGACCAGCTCGCGGGCGACCGCCACGACCTCGGGCCCGATCCCGTCGCCCGGCAGCAGGGCGACCGACACCTCTCTCACCGGCGCCTCCTCCCGGCCGCCCGCGGACCGCGGGACCCTACCAGCGGCGGGAGCGGCCCCGGCGAGGGGACCTAGCGCGCGAAGAGCTGACCGCGGAGCGCCCCTCCCGGGTAGGTGCCGTTGTGGACGTTGACGTAGTAGGACGCGGGCCGGGCGACGATGTCGGAGACGACGCTCGCCGAGGCGGTCGCGCAGCCGCTGACCGTGCCCGGGTTGCCGGCCTTGGGCGGGTTCAGCGGCTCGTCCGGGTTCCCGGCGACCTGGTGCGGCGAGTGGTTGCTGACCATGACGCGGTCGAATCCCAGCCGGCCTCGAAGGCCGCGCCGCCGTCCCGGATCTCGAGGCGGACCGTCGCGGCGAGCGGGATGATCCAGCCGGTCGTCAGCGCGTCGAAGGACGGCATGCAGCGCTTGACCGTCTGGCCGTTGTCGGTCGCCGCGAGCGCGTCGCGGTCACGGCGGGGAGGCGGCGGAACCAGTCCGGCAGCAGCTGCCGCGCGGGGTAGGGCTCCGCGATGACGCCACGGTCCTCCGGCGCGCACAGGAACTCGATGCCGCGCGGCCGGCGGCGGAGCGCCATCGCGGAGGCCGGGAGCCTCATCGCCGGGCACGCTTCTTCTTCTTCTTGGCGACGTGCTTCGAGCTGTTGCTCGACGAGTTCGACCGAGCGAGCGCCACGCTAGGAGCCGGTCGTGAGACCCCCGGGTGACCGGGATGAGAATCGCCTCACGCGAACGGGGTGGTAACGGGCCCGGCCCGCTCCCGCTCGCGCTCGTAGCGCGCGATCTCGTCCTCGTGGGCCAGGCTCAGGGCGATGTCGTCCCAGCCGTTGAGCAGCCGCTCCCGGACCCCGGGCTCGATGGCGAAGGGGATCTCGTGCCCCTCCGAGGTCTCGACGACCTGGAGCTCGAGGTCGACCGCGGCCGTGACCCCCGGCCTGGAGGTCGCGAGGTGGATGAGGTCGGCGACCTCGTCCTCGGGCAGCGTCACCGGCAGCAGGCCGATCTTCGTGCAGTTGGTGTGGAAGATGTCGGCGAAGCTCGGCGCCACGATGGCCCGGAAGCCGTGATCCTGGAGCGCCCAGGGCGCGTGCTCGCGCGAGGAGCCGCAGCCGAAGTTGCGCCCCGTCACCAGGATCGGGGCGCCGGCGTACTCGGGCCGGTCGAGCGGGAAGCCCTCCTGGCCGCGCCAGTCCCAGAAGAGGAACTCGCCGAAGCCGGTGCGCTCGATGCGCTTGAGGAACTGCTTGGGGATGATCTGGTCGGTGTCGACGTCGCCCCGGTCCAGCGGGCAGACGACGCCCTCGACTCGCGTGAACGGGGTCCATCAGCTCACCCTCGCCGGCTCGGCGTCGAAGGCGCGCACGTCCACCAGGTGCCCGGCGATCGCGGCTGCGGCCGCCATCGGCGGGCTGACCAGGTGGGTGCGGCCGCCCTTGCCCTGCCGGCCCTCGAAGTTGCGGTTGCTGGTCGAGGCGCAGCGCTCGCCCTCGGCCAGGACGTCGTCGTTCATGGCCAGGCACATCGAGCAGCCCGCGTCGCGCCACTCGAAGCCGGCGGAGCGGAAGACCTCGTCGAGCCCCTCCCGCTCGGCCTCGGCCTTCACCTGCATCGAGCCCGGCACCACCATCGCGCGCACGCCGCCGGCGACGCGGCGGCCGCGCACGACCTGGGCCGCGGCCCGCAGGTCGGGCAGGCGCCCGTTGGTGCAGGAGCCGATGAAGACGGCGTCGATCGCGATGTCCTCGATCGCCTCGCCGCCCTGCAGGCCCATGTACTCGAGGGCCCTCCGCACGCCCTCGGCGTCCTCGCGGGCGACGTCCTCCGGGCTCGGCACCCGCCCGGTCACGGGCGCGACCATGCCGGGGTGGGTGCCCCAGGTGACCTGGGGCGCGAGGGCCGCCGCGTCGACGACCTCCTCGCGGTCGTAGACCGCCCCCTCGTCGCTCGGCAGCGCCCGCCACGCCTCGACCGCCGCCTCCAGGTCGGCCGGGCCGCCGGGGCGGCCCTCGAACCAGGCGAAGGCGGTCTCGTCCGGCGCGACCATGCCGGCGCGGGCGCCCCACTCGATCGACATGTTGCAGACGGTCATGCGGCCCTCCATCGGGAGGGCCCGGATCGCCGAGCCGGCGTACTCGACCACATGGCCGCGGGCGCCCGCGACGCCGAGCGCGCCGATGGTGCCGAGGATGAGGTCCTTGGCGCCCACGCCCACCCCCGGCTCGCCCTCGATGCTCACCCGCATCGTGCGGGGCTTGCCCTGGGGCAGGGTCTGGGTGGCCAGCACGTGCTCGACCTCGCTGGTGCCGATGCCGAAGGCCAGGGCCCCGAAGGCGCCGTGGGTCGACGTGTGGCTGTCGCCGCAGACGATCGTCATGCCCGGCTGGGTGACCCCGAGCTCCGGGCCGACGACGTGGACGATGCCCTGGCGCGGGCTGCTCAGCGAGAACAGCGGGATGCCGAACTCGGCGCAGTTGCGCTCCAGCGCCTCCACCTGGGCCGCCGAGAGCGGGTCGGCGATGCCGGCCTCGCGCCCGATCGTTGGCACGTTGTGGTCGACCGTGGCCAGCGTCCGGTCCGGCCGCCGCACGGTCCGGCCCGCCAGCCGCAGGCCGTCGAAGGCCTGGGGCGAGGTGACCTCGTGGACCATGTGCAGGTTGACGAACAGCAGGGCGGGCTGGCCGCGCCGCTCGGGGACCACCTCGTGGGCGTCCCAGATCTTCTCGAAGAGCGTCCGGGGGGCCATCAGACACCCTCCGCCACGCGCTCGCCCTGCTCGGCGTGCCGGCTGGCGTTGACCGCCCGCAGGTAGGCGATGGCGCTGGCCTCGAGCACGTCCGTCGACACCGACTGGCCGGCGAAGCGGCGCCCGCCGATGTCGCAGACGACCCGAGCCTCCCCTAACGCGTCCTTGCCGCTGGTCACGGCCGAGACGTGGTACTCGAGCAGTGTCCCCGCCGTCCCCGCGGCCGCGTCGATGGCCTTCATGAGGGCGTTGACCGGGCCGTCCCCCACCCCCTCCGCCTGTCGCAGCTCGCCCTCGGGGTCGCGCACCACCACGCGGGCCCGCGGCTCGCCGCCGGTGCCGCCGGCGAAGTGGAGCTCCTCGAGCCGGTAGCCGGTGCCCTCGGCCTCGACGCGCATCTCGTCGCCGACGATCGCCTCCAGGTCCATCGCCGAGATGCGCCCCTTGCGGTCGGCGACCTCCTTGAAGCGGGCGAACGCCTGGTCCAGCTGGTCGCGGCCCAGCTCGTAGCCCAGCTGCTCCAGGGCGTTGCGCAGGGCGTGGCGGCCAGAGTGCTTGCCGAGCACGATCTCGCTCTCTGCCAGGCCGACGGACGACACGTCCATGATCTCGTAGGTCAGCGGGTTGCTGAGCACGCCGTGCTGGTGGATGCCGGCCTCGTGGGCGAAGGCGTTCCGGCCCACGATCGCCTTGTTCGGCTGCACGGGGTAGCCGACCATCCGGCTCACCAGGCGGCTGGTGCGGGTGATCTCGGGTGTCGCCACGCCGCACCACAGGCCGCCGAGGGCGTCGGCCCGCGTGCGCAGGATCATCGCGAGCTCCTCGATGCTCATGTTGCCCGCGCGCTCCCCGATGCCGTTGATGCAGCCCTCGACCTGGCGGGCGCCGACCTGCACGCCGGCCAGGGAGTTGGCGACGGCCAGCCCGAGGTCGTTGTGGCAGTGCACCGACAGGGTGACGTCGCGCAGGGCGGGGCAGCGCTCGTAGAGGTTGACCAGGAAGCGCTGGAACTCGGTCGGCATCGTGTAGCCGACCGTGTCGGGGATGTTGATCGTGGTCGCCCCCTCGGCGATGGCGGCGGCGATCACGTCGCCCACGAAGGCGACGTCGGAGCGGGTGGCGTCCTCGCAGGAGAACTCCACGTCGTCGACCATCGAGCGCGCGAGCCGCACGGCGTCCACCGCCGCGGCCAGCACCTGGGCCCGGTCCATCTTCAGCTTGTACTGCAGGTGGATGTCGCTGGTCGCGATGAAGGTGTGGATGCGCGGCCGCTCGGCGTCGCGCACGGCCTCGCCGGCGGCGGTCACGTCGCGCTCGTTGGCGCGCGCCAGCCCGGCCACGATCACGTCCGGCACCTCCTGCGCCACGGCGCGGACGGCCTCGAAGTCGCCCGGCGAGGAGATGGGGAAGCCGGCCTCGAGCACGTTGACCCGGAGCCGCGCGAGCTGCTGCGCGATCTCGACCTTCTCGCGCGTGTTCAGGTGGATGCCCGGCGACTGCTCGCCGTCGCGCAGCGTGGTGTCGAAGATCGTCACCCGCTGGGCGGGGTCCTGGTGCGGTACCTGCTCGTCGGCGCTCACGGTGGGATCCTTCCTCACGAAGGGGCTTCGAGGACTCGGTGTCCGGCGCATCCGGACGTGGGTGTCGGCAAGCTCCCCCTAGCGGGGGAGGAGCCCACGAAGGCCCAGGAGGCCGCGCGCGGCGATGGCGGGGTGCGCGGCGTCCACGAGCATGGCGGGCAGGATACCGGCGCGGGCCGGGGCGGGCAAACCGCGGCCGCGCGGCCGCTTGACGGGCGGCCGCCCGCTGGGGGGCCGTTGACCGGTGACGGGCTCCCGGACCATCGCGCCCCTCGCCCTCGGCGGCGCCTTGCTGGCCGCGTGCCTGCTGGCCCTCGCGCTCGCGCCGCGGGCCTCGGCCCAGCTGACGGCCACCGAGCTGCGCGTCGCGAGCAACCCGAAGGTCGTGCGCGTGATCGTCGACTTCGCCGGCGCGCGCCTCACCGGGCTGGAGCGGCAGGTTGACGCGGTTGACCCCGCGATCGCCGACGGCCGCGGCGTCGTGCGCATCAACGCGACCGGCATCACCTCGGGCGCGACGCCGGTGACCGGCGCCGGCGTGACGGCGCGCGTGATCCGCCGCACCGGCAGCATCCTGGTCCGCGTCGAGGGGGCCCAGGGACGCTTCAAGTTCCTGCAGTACAAGGTGTCGGTCCCGCGCAACGTGCTCGTCATCGACCTCTGGAAGGCGACGGCCGACCGGGCCGCCACCGTCCTGAGCGACGGCTGCCTGCAGATCACCAACTGGACCGGGACCAACGGTCGTGCCCGCGCGCGGGGCCTCGAAGTCCAGCCGCTCTTCGAGCACGGGCTCGTGCTGTCGTTCCGCGCCCCCGGGGCGGGCGGCTCGACCCTCGGCGAGAAGCCGATCATCGCGACGGAGGGCACCTTCCTGCCCGACTTCTCCGGCTACGCGATCGCCGGACGCTGGATCGGCGGGACGCAGGCCATCCCGGGGATCCCGCGCCGCGGCATGCTCGAGGCGTGGGCCGCGTCGGCCAAGGACGGGTCGCTGGAGTGCCTCGTCCAGGTGCCGATCCGCGTGGTCCCCTAGCCCGGCCCCGGCCCGTAACCGGGCTTCGCCCGCAGCCGCGGCGTTTTCGCTAGCGTGCCGCCTCGTGCGCCGGGCCCCCCTCCTCCTCGCGCTGCTCGCCGGCGCGGTGGTCGCACTGCTCCCCGGGCTCGCGCCGCAACCCGCTCAGGCGGCCCCTGCGCTCGCCCAGATCGGCCAGTTCTCCCGCCCGGTCTACGTCGTGGCGCCGCCGCGCGACGTCCGCAGCGTGTTCGTGGTCGAGCGCGGCGGGACGGTGCGGCTGCTGGTCGACGGGACGCTGCGGGCGCGGCCCTTCCTCGACATCAGGAGCCTCGTCTACACCGGCGACGGGCGCGAGGACGAGCGCGGGCTGCTGTCGATCGCCTTCGCCCCCGACTACGCGACCAGCGGCCGCTTCTTCGCCTTCTACGTCTCCCGGCAGCCGCCCGCTGCCCGCAACGGCGACCTCGTGGTTGACGAGTTCCGCCGCAGCGCGACCGACCCGGAGATCGCCGACCCGGCCAGCCGCCGCACCCTGATCGCGGTCCAGCACGACCAGTACGCCAACCACAACGGCGGCCAGCTCGCCTTCGGGCCCGACGCCATGCTCTACGCCGGCACCGGCGACGGCGGCGGCGGCGGCGACCCGCTCGGCAGCGGGCAGAGCCTGGGGACCCGGCTGGGCAAGATCCTGCGCCTCGACGTCCGGCCCGGTCAGCCGCTTGCGCCGCCCGACAACCCGTTCGGCGCCGCCGCGCCGGAGGTCTGGTCGCTGGGCCTGCGCAACCCCTTCCGCTTCTCGTTCGACCGCCTCACCGGCGACCTGACGATCGGCGACGTCGGCCAGGAGGACGTCGAGGAGATCGACTTCGTCCCGCGGGCCGCCGGCTGGGGCCGCGGCGCCAACTTCGGCTGGAACATCGCCGAGGGCAGCACCCGCTACGGCGCCGACCGGCCCGTCCGCGCCGACGAGCTGCCGGCGGGGTACGTCGGGCCCGTCATCCAGAAGCCGCACTCGGCCGGCTGGTGCTCGATCACCGGCGGCTACGTGGTCCGCGACCCTGCCCTGCCCGAGCTCTACGGCCGCTACGTCTACGGCGACTACTGCAAGGGCGAGCTCTGGTCGGCCGCGCTCGCCGCCTCGGGGGCCTCGGGTGACGGCGCGACGGGCCTGCGCGTCAGCGGGCTCAGCTCGCTCGGCGAGGACGGCTGCGGGCGCCTCTACGCCACCTCCATCGACGGCCCCGTCTACCGCCTCGCGACCACGGGCGCCTGCGCCGGGCCGGCGCCGCTGCCCTACGACACCTCGGGCGCCCCGGGCCAGGTCCCGGCCCGCCTGGACAAGGCGAAGCCGCGCATCCGGCTGCGCGTCCTCAAGCGCCAGCACGTCCTGCAGCAGGGCTTCCTCGCGGTGCGCCTTGGCTGCAACGAGCTCTGCCGGATCGGCGCGTCGGGGAAGCTGGTGCTGCCGAGCGCGACCAAGCGGACGACCCTGCAGCGCACGCGGCGGACGCTCGTCGCGAACGCCCGGGTGACCCTGAAGCTGCCGGTCTCGCTGCCGGCGCGGCGCCTGTTGCGGGCCCGCTTCAGGACCAAGCCGCTTGCCCTCGCGCGCCTCACGGTCATCGCCAAGGACGCGGCCGGCAACCGTCGCCTCCAGAAGACCCTGGTGGTGCTCTCCCGCTAGGCGCGTAGAAGGGTCACGACGGACGTCGGGGTCGATCCTCGTGAAGGCGCCGTAGCCACTCCTTCAAGCGCAGCTTCCCATCGTGGCCCAACGCCGCGCGCGCTGCCTGTCGGAGGGGGCTCGGACCTCGTCGCCTCAGGACGGCCACGAGTTCATCGACTCTTCGCGGCTGAAGAACGCCTCGAGATGAGTGCTGCCAAGGGACCTCCCGGTGGTCTGTGACCAGACCTCATAGATCTCCATGGCTCCCTCGCGGGCAGCTGCCTCCACCCGCGGTTAACTGTCTACGCGGGTTCCCGCGCGCGCCGGCCCCACTCGTCGCCGCTCCGACCAGACCTCATTGAGACGAGCGTACGAGAGGCCGAGCTCGGTTGAGACTGGCCGTTCGGCGAGGCCTCCGTCAGCCGACGTCCAGGTCGACGAACCAGACCGATTCGAAGCCCTCGATGGCTCGGATCTCGTTCACGACCTCGGGCCCCACCGGGGAGTCAACGGTGACCGCCATCACGGCGCCGCCCTCGGCGCGGGAGCGCGAGACCGCCATGGAGGCGATGTTCACGTCGGCCAGCCCGAGGATGGTGCCGACGCGGCCGATCTGGCCGGGGACGTCGAGGTAGCGGAAGAGCCCCACGTGGGGGGCGAGCTCGATCTCGATCGCCTGGCCGAAGGCCTCGACCAGGCGCGGCCGCGAGGTCGTCCCCACGGTGGTGCCGCTCAGGCCCACCTCGCCCGCGCGCAGGGACATGCGGTTGGTGTAGTCGCGCGCCCGCGGCGTCGTGCGCTCGGTCCACTCGATGCCGCGCTCGGCGGCGAGCGAGCCGGCGTTGACGACGTTGACGTACTCCTCGACGTGCCCCTGGAGCACGCCGGCGAGCACGGCCGAGGTGAGGAGGCGGGTGTCGAGGGTGCCCAGCTGGCCCTCGTAGGAGATCTCGAGCGGCGACACCGCCCCGCCCGCCAGCGCCCCCACGAGCTGGCCGAGCTGGCGCGCCAGCGGCAGGAAGGGGCCGAGCACCGCCAGCGCCTCGGGGCCGAGGGCGGGGATGTTGACGGCCGACGTGACCACGCCGCCGGTCAGGGCCGCGGCCACCTGCTCGGCGACGACGACGCCGGCGCGGTCCTGGGCCTCCTCGGTCGAGGCGCCCAGGTGCGGCGTCACGACCACCCCGGGCAGCCCGAAGAGCGGGCTCTCGGTCACCGGCTCCTGGGGGAAGACGTCGATCCCCGCCCCGCCGAGGGTGCCGCGCTCCAGCGCCTCGAGCAGGGCCTCCTGGTCGACGACGTCGCCGCGGGCCGCGTTGATCAGGCGCGCGCCCGGCCTCATCGCGGCGAAGGCCTCGCGGCCGACGAAGCCGCGCGTCTCGGCCGTCGATGCCAGGTGGAGGCTGATGAAGTCGCTGCCGCGGTACAGGTCCTCGGGCGTCTCCGCCTTGTCCACCCCGAGCTCCCGGTAGCGAGCCTCGGAGACGAAGGGGTCGAAGGCGATCACGCGCATGCCGAGCCCCTTGGCCCGCTCGGCCACCATCTGCCCGATGCGCCCGAAGCCGAGGACGCCGAGGGTCTTGCCGGTGACCTCGATGCCGGCGAAGCGGGAGCGCTCCCAGCGCCCGTCGATGAGGCTGGCGTGGGCCTGGGGGATGTTGCGCGCCTGGGAGAGGAGCAGCGCGATCGCGTGCTCCGCCGCCGACAGGGCGTTCGAGCCCGCGGCGTTGACGACGACGATGCCGCGTCGCGTCGCGGCATCGACGTCGACGTTGTCGACGCCCGTCCCCGCGCGGCCGACCACCTTCAGGCGGGTGGCACGCCCGATCATGTCGGCGGTGACCTTGGTGGCGCTGCGGACCACGATGGCGTCGTAGTCGGCCACCCGCTCCATCAGCTCGTCGCGGGAGAGGCCGACGCCGTCGTCGACCGAGAAGCGCTCGGCGAGGTAGGCGACGCCGGCGTCGGCGATCGCCTCGCAGACGAGCACGCGCAGGTCCGCCCTCAGCGTGGTCAACGCAGGGCGTCGGCGGCCACGCGCTGGGCGGCCGCCACCCCGGCGCCCAGCTCGACCGGGTGGCCGAGGTCGGCCAGCACGATCTCGAGCGCGCCGAGGGTCGTGAGGATGTCGCGGTAGTCGTAGTAGCCGCAGTGACCGATGCGGCAGATCCTCCCGGAGAGCTTGCCCTGGCCGCCGGCGATCTGGATGCCGAAGCGGCGCTTGAGCTCGGCCGGGATGGCCTTTCCGTCCACGCCGTCGGGCACGAGGAACGCCGTGACGACGTTCGCCTCCGGGTTCTCCGGCCCGAGCAGGGAGAGGCCGCACGCCTGCACGCCGGCGCGGCACATGCGCCCCAGGACCCGGTGGCGGGCGAAGACGTCCTGCAGCCCCTCCGCCTCGATCAGGCGCAGCGCCTCCTGAAGCTGGCACACCAGCGTGACGGGCGGGGTGAAGGGGCTGCGCGAGCCGCCCTTCCGGGTCCGCTCCCAGTCGAGGTAGAAGCCGCCGGGGCCGCGCGCCGCCGAGTGCTCCACGGCCCGCTCGCTCGCCGCCACGAAGGCCAGGCCCGGCGGCGTCATCAGCCCCTTCTGCGAGCCCGAGACGACGACGTCCACGCCCCAGCGGTCCATCGGGAGGTTGACGACCCCCAGCCCCGAGACGGCGTCGGCCACCAGGATGCGGTCCCCGACCGCCTCCCGCAGGGCGGGCAGGTCCGACACGACCCCCGTGGAGGTCTCGCTCTGGGTCACGAAGACGACCTCGATGCCGGGCTCGCCGGAGAGCGCCTCGGCGACGGCGGCCGGATCGATCGGCCGGCCCCACTCGCCCTCCAGGTGCAGGGCGTCAACGCCGTTGTCGGCGCAGATCGAGGCCCAGCGGACGCCGAAGTTGCCGCAGGAGGCCACCAGGACGCGCTCATCGCGGGCGGCGAGGTTGGCGACGGCCGAGTCCATCGCCCCCGAGCCGGAGGCCCCGAACACCAGCACCTCGCCCTGCGTCTGGAAGACGCCCCTCAGGCGCTCGATGACGTCCTCCCAGATCGCGACGAACTCCGCCGAGCGCGAGTAGAGGATCGGGCGGGCGCCCGCGGCGACGACCTCGGGCGGCAGGGCCGTCGGGCCCGGGACCATCAGGGTGCTCTTGAGGTTCCCGACCGTGGCGGGGGCGGCGGTGTGCGCGGATGTCGGCGAGGTGGCCAGCTCAGAACTCCGTGTCGATCCAGCTCATCATGCCGCGCAGGCGCTTGCCGACGTCCTCGACCGGATGCTGCGCGTCGCGGCGGGCGATGGCGTTGAAGACCGGCCGCCCGACCTGGTTCTCCTCCAGCCACTCCTTGGCGAAGCGCCCGGTCTGGATCTCGGCGAGGATCCGCTTCATCTCCTCCCGGGTCTCGTCGGTGATGATGCGGCGCCCGCGCGTGAGGTCGCCGTACTCGGCCGTGTTGGAGATCGAGTAGCGCATCCCGCTGATGCCCTTCTCGTACATCAGGTCGACGATGAGCTTCAGCTCGTGGAGGCACTCGAAGTAGGCGAGGTCGGGGTTGTAGCCCGCCTCGACGAGGGTGTCGAAGCCGGCCCGCACCAGCTCGGTGAGGCCGCCGCAGAGCACGACCTGCTCGCCGAAGAGGTCGGTCTCGGTCTCCTCGGCGAAGGTGGTCTCGATGACCCCCGCGCGGGTGCAGCCGATGCCCTTCGCGTAGGCCAGCGCGAGGGGCTTCGCCTGGCCGGTGGCGTCCTGCTGCACCGCCATCAGCCCGGGCGTGCCGGCGCCCTCGGCGTAGGTGCGCCGCACCAGGTGGCCCGGGCCCTTGGGCGCGACCATCATCACGTCCACCCCCGGCGGCGGCACGACCTGGCCGAAGTGGATCGAGAAGCCGTGCGCGAACAGCAGGGCGTCGCCCTCGCCGAGCCCCGGGGCGATGTCCTCGGCGAAGACCCGGCCCTGGTGCTCGTCGGGCGCCAGGATCATCACCAGGTCCCCGCGGGCGGCGGCCTCCCGCGGCGCCAGCACCTCGAGCCCCTCCTCGCGGGCGGCCTCGGTTGACGAGGAGCCCGGCCGCAGGCCGACGGCCACCGCCACGCCCGAGTCGCGGAGGTTGAGGGCGTGGGCGTGGCCCTGGCTGCCGTAGCCGATCACGGCCACGGTCTTGCCGCTGAGCAGGTCGAGGTCGGCGTCGGCGTCGTAGTACATCGGCACGGTGGCGCTCCGGGTCTGGTGTGGCGGGGTGCGGCGGGGGGCCGGCGTTCAGGTGATCGACGCGCCGCGCCCGAGCGCGACCACGCCGGTCTTGACCAGCTCGATGAGCCCGAAGGGCCGCAGGAGCTGCTCGAAGTTCACCAGCTCGTCGCTCTCCCCCGTCACCTGGATGGTGAGCGAGTCGGGGTTCACGTCGATGATCCGCGCGTCGAAGATCTCGACGAGCTGGATGACCTCGCTGCGGCTGCGGGCGTCGGCCCGCACCTTCACCAGCGCCAGCTCCCGCGAGACCATGTTCTCGGGGTCGAGGTCGCGGATCTTGATGACGTTGACGAGCTTGTCGAGCTGCTTGGTCATCTGCTCGACCGGGAAGCGGCTCGTGTCGACCGCGATGGTCATGCGCGAGCGATCGGGGTCCTCGGTCGGGCTGACCGCGAGGGAGTCGATGTTGAAGCCCCGGCGGGTGAACAGCCCCGCGACGCGGGACAGGACCCCGGGCTTGTTCTCGACGAGGACCGAGAGGGTGTGCTTCAAGGCGGCGGAGCATAGCGGCCGGGCGGGGCTACCCTTGGCCCCATGGAGGGCCGTCTCCTCGTCGTGGAGGACGATCCGCAGGTCCGGGCGATGCTCACCCGGGCGCTGCGCTACGAGGGCTTCGAGGTCGCCGCGGCCTGCGACGGCGCCGAGGCCATGGCCTCGCTGCGCTCGTCCCGGCCAGACCTGCTGCTGCTCGACCTGCTGCTGCCCGACGCCGACGGCGTTGACCTCTGCGGGCGCCTGCGCGCCGACGGCGACCCCCTGCCGATCCTCATGCTGACGGCCCGCGACACCATCTCCGACCGGGTCGCCGGGTTCGAGGCCGGGGCCGACGACTACCTGGTCAAGCCCTTCTCCACCGCCGAGCTCGTCGCCCGGGTGCGCGCCCTGCTCCGGCGCGCCCGCGACCGGCCGCCGCCCGTGGCCCGCCGCGTCGGCGACCTGGAGCTCGACGCATCGACCCACGAGGTGCGTCGCGCGGGCCGGCCGGTGCAGCTCACCCGGCGGGAGTTCGACCTGCTGGCCCTCTTCCTCGACCACCCGGGGACGGTGCTGGCGCGCGAGCGCCTGCTCACCGAGGCCTGGGGCTTCCACTCGCCGGTCGAGACCAACGCGATCGACGTCTACGTCGGCTACCTGCGGCGCAAGCTGGAGGAGGGCGGCGAGCCGCGCGTGATCCACACCGTGCGCGGCGTGGGCTACGTGCTGAGGGAGGCGTGAGCCTCAGGACGCGCATCGCCCTCTCGGCGGCCGCGGCCGTGCTCGTGGCCGTCGCGCTCTTCGCGGCCGGTGCCTACTGGCTCATCTCCGAGCGGGCCTACGACCGCGTCGACCGCTCGCTTGCGGAGACCGCCGACCGGGTCGCGGATGAGCTCGACCGGCCCGACCTGGGCGGGCGCGACTTCGCCGAGCCGCCGACGCCGGACGCGCCGGCGCGGCCGGCCCCCGAGCCCGAGCCGGACCCGGCTGGGACCCGGGTGGAGCTCGACCCCTCCGGCGAGATGGACCCGAGCGGCCCGCGGACGGTGACCCTGGAGGGCGAGCACTACCGGCTGCTGGTGCGGGCGCTCGAGCCGAGCGCCGACGGCACCCGACGCACGGTCGCCGTGGCCCGGCCCCTGACCGACGTCGAGGAGACGCTCGACGAGGTCGCCCTCGGGCTCGGCACCGCCGCGCTGGCGGCGGCGCTGATCGCGACCGGGCTGGCCCTGCTCGTCGTCCGGCCCGCCCTCCGCCCCCTCGCACAGACCCGCACCGCGGCCGAGCGGGTCGCCGACAGCCAGGACCCCTCGCTGCGCGTGCCCGAGGGGCGGGCCGACGAGGTCGGTGCCCTGGCGCGGACGATGAACCGGATGCTCTCGCGGCTCGAGGCCGCCCAGGGGCGGCTGCGCGCGACCCTCACCGAGCAGCGCCGCTTCGCCGCCGACGCCTCCCATGAGATGCGCACGCCGCTCACCGCCCTCCGCGGCGACATCGAGACCCTGCGCCGCCACGACCCGCCGCCCGCCGAGCGCGCCGAGACCCTGGCCGACATGGCCGCCTCGGTCGAGCGCCTCGACCGGCTCGTGGCGGGGCTGCTGGGGCTGGCCCGGGTCAACGGCGACGCCGGCGAGGCCGAGCCGGTCAACCTCGGGGAGATGCTGGCCGAGATCGCCACCGCCGAGGAGTGCGCCACGCTCGACCCGGGGGTGGTCGTCACCGGCGACCGCGCCGCCCTCCGCGGGATGCTGATGAACCTGATCGAGAACGGCCGCGCCCACGGCGGGCGTGTGACCGTCGCGGTGGCGGCCGAGAACGGCTCGGCGGTCGTCCGCGTCAACGACGACGGGCCCGGCATCGCCCCCGCCGACCGCGAGCGCGTCTTCGACCGCTTCTACCGCGCCCCCGACCGCCGCGGCACCCCCGGCGCGGGGCTGGGGCTCCCGATCGCCAAGGCGACCGCCGAGCGCTGGGGGGGAAGCCTGCGCCTGCTCCCCTCGGGAACCGGCACCCGCTTCGAGGTGCGCCTCCCCCTCGCATAGTCCAGAGGCGGCGCGCCCCAGGCTCAGGTCGGGGGTTCCAAGGCGGCCCGCCCCGCCGAAGGCGGTGCCGCCGTCTGCCGGAGGCCCCGGCCAGGGGCCGGAGGCGCGCATGGCCGCCCGCAAGAGGCGGCCATCCGCATTGTCCGCAAAATCAGGCGCGGAGCGCCAGCACTGAAGCAAGGTCATCGGCATCGGCGGCCGTCTTGTCCTCGCGGTAGCGGAGCACCCGGGCGAAGCGCAGGGCGACCCCGCCCGGGTAGCGGGGGGAGACCTGGACGCCGTCGAAGGCGACCTCCACGACCAGCTCGGGGCGGACCTCGACGACGATGCCGCGCCGGGCCACCTCCAGCTCCTGGAGCCGCTCGGTCTGCCAGGCGAGCATCGCGTCGGTGAGGCCCTTGAAGGTCTTGCCCAGCATCACGAAGCCCTCGCCGTCGCCGGCGCGCGCGCCGAGGTGGAGGTTGCTGAGCCAGCCGGTGCGCCGGCCGTGGCCCCACTCGGCCGCCAGGACCACGAGGTCGAGGGTGTGGCGGGGTTTGACCTTGAGCCACCCGGCGCCCCGCCGGCCGGCCGCGTAGGGGGCGTCGAGGGCCTTCACCACCACCCCCTCGTGCCCGGCGGCGAGGGCGGCGTCGAGGTGGCTCTGCGCGACCGCCGGGTCGCCGGTGACGACGCGCGGCACCCGGAGCGCCTCCGGCACCGCGGCGGCGAGCGCCTCGACGCGGCGCGACATGGGCGCGTCCAGCAGGTCCTCGCCGTCGAGGTGCAGGACGTCGAAGAGCACCGGGGCGATGCCGGGCGAGCCGGCCGCGATCCGCGAGGAGGTCACCTGGAAGGGCTCCGGGCCGCCCGTCGGCGCGGAGCGCGATCGCCTCGCCGTCAAGCACCACCCGCCGCGCCGGCAGGGCGCGGACCGCCGCGACGGCCTCGGGCAAGCGGGCGGTGAGGTCGTCGAGCGAGCGGCTGAAGACCGCGACCTCGTCGCCGTCGCGGTGCACCTGGATCCGCGCGCCGTCGAGCTTCCAGTCGACGGCCGCCTCCCCCGCGCGCGCCATCGCCGCCTCGAGCGACTCGGCCGGCGATGCGAGCATCGGACCGAGCGGCCGCCCGACCTCGAGCCGGAACGCGGCCAGGCCCGGCTCGCCCTCGCGGAGGGCGACCTCGGCGACGGCGCGGGCGTCCCCGCGCAGCATCGTCGCCCGGTCGACCGCCGCCCGCGGGATCCCGGTCGCGGCGGCGACGGCGTCGGCCATCACGCCGGCCAGGGCGCCCTGGCGCAGCTCGCCGCCGATGAGCGCGCCCAGGAACGACTGCTCCGGCGCGGTGGCGCGGCCGAAGAGGTCGGCCAGCGCCTCCCGCCTGGCGGCCTGCGACCCGGGCCCCGAGAGCGCGGCGATGCGCCCGAGCGCCGCGTTGACCTCCGCGATGCGCAGGGAGGGCTCGGCCGCCGGCGCCGGGAGGTCGCGCAGCGAGGCCCACCCGACCCCGGTGCGGCGCTGGAGCAGCTCGCCGCTCAGGTAGGCCACGCCCGCCTCGATCTCCTCGGGCGCCAGCCGCCTCAGGGCCTCGCCGAGCAGCTCGGCCTTGCGCGTGCGCGACCGCGTCTCGCCCACGGCGAGCGACACGGAGGCGAGGTCGGCGAAGAGCACCGGCGCTAGGAGGCCGCCGCCTCCCGCACCAGCTCCCCCACCCGGGCCGGGTCGGCGCGGCCGCCGGTGGCCTTCATGGCCTGCCCGACGAAGTAGCCCACCAGCTTGTCCTTGCCGCCGCGCAGCTGGGCGGCCTGGTCGGGGTTCTCGGCCAGCAGGCGCTCGACGAGCGCGACCAGCTCGCCGTCGTCGGAGATCTGGCCGAGGCCGCGCTCGTCCACCACGGCGCGCGGCGATGCCCCGCTGCGGACCACCTCGGCCAGCACCTCCTTGGCCGCGGGCTCCGACAGGGTGCGGTCCTCGCGAAGGCCGATCAGCTCGGCCAGCAGCTCTGGCGTGACCCGGCTCTCCCACGGCTCCTGGCCCGCCTCGCGCAGCTGGGCCCGCAGCTCGCCGCGGATCCAGTTGGCGGCCGCCTTGGGCTCGGCGGCGGCGGCGACGGCCTCGAAGTAGTCGCCGAGCGCGGCGGTCTCGGACAGCACCTCGGCGTCCTCGTAGGTCAGCCCCAGCTCCTCGGTCCAGCGGCGCCGGCGCGCCACCGGCAGCTCCGGCAGGCCCGCCCGCAGCTCCTCGACCCAGGCGGGGTCGGGGGCCATCGGGACCAGGTCGGGCTCCGGGAAGTAGCGGTAGTCGTGCGCCTCCTCCTTGCTGCGCAGGGAGTGGATCTCGCCCGAGTCGGGGTCGAAGTGCAGCGTCTCCTGGACGACCCGACCGCCGGCCTCGAGCAGCTCCGTCTGGCGGGCGATCTCGGCCGCGATGCCGCGCTCGAGGAAGCGGAAGCTGTTCATGTTCTTGAGCTCGGTCTTGGTGCCGAGGACGTCCGAGCCCGCCGGGCGGAGGCTCACGTTGGCGTCGGCGCGCAGCGAGCCCTCCTCCATGTTGCAGTCGCTCACCTCCAGGCGGCGGAGGGTCTGGCGGAGCTGGCGCAGGAAGGCGCCGGCATCGGCGGCCGAGCGCAGGTCGGGCTCGGTCACGATCTCCAGCAGCGGCGTGCCGCCGCGGTTGAAGTTGACGCCCGACGACTCGGCGCCCGCGCGGCGCCCGC
Organism: Miltoncostaeaceae bacterium; assembly: GCA_963808825.1. Taxonomy (GTDB): domain Bacteria; phylum Actinomycetota; class Thermoleophilia; order Miltoncostaeales; family Miltoncostaeaceae; genus DATAGF01. The sequence goes on from CAWEGW010000011.1 coordinate 89,543, forward strand.
CGACTCCGAGGTGCACGAGCTTGGCGGCGTCCTCCTCGAGGTGCGCGCGCGTGATGCCGACCTCGAGCTCGCGGCCGTCCGGCAGCAGCACGGCCACCCCGCCGTTGACGCACAGCGGCGCGTCGTACTGGGAGATCTGGTACGCCTTCGAGAGGTCCGGATAGAAGTAGTTCTTGCGGTGGAACTCCGACGCCGCGGGCACGTCGCAGCCGAGCGCCAGGCCCGCCAGGATCCCCAGCCGCACCGCCTCCACGTTGGTCACCGGGAGGGCCCCCGGATGGGCGAGGCAGATCGGGCAGGTGTGCGTGTTGGGCGGGTCCCCGAAGCTCAGCTCGCAGCCGCAGAACATCTTCGTGCGGGTGGCGAGCTGGACGTGGATCTCCAGCCCGATCACCGGCTCCCAGGCGCCCCCGCTCACAGGACCCCCGGGGGCCGCGGGTCGAAGCCGATGGCGCCCTCGAGGGCGTGGGCCACGCCGAGCAGGCGGTTCTCGCTGAAGGCCGGCCCGGTGAGCTGGAGCCCGACGGGCAGGCCGTCGGACAGGCCGCAGGGGATCGACAGCGACGGCAGGCCGGCCAGGCTGGACGGGATCGTGCAGATGTCGGACAGGTACATGGCGAGCGGGTCCTGGAGGCGCTCGCCGAGCCGGAAGGCGACGGTCGGCGAGGTCGGGGAAACGATCACGTCGACGCGCTCGAAGGCGGCGTCGAAGTCGCGGCGGATGAGCGTCCGCACCTTCTGCGCCCGCAGGTAGTAGGCGTCGTAGTACCCGGAGGCCAGCGCGAAGGTGCCGAGCATCACGCGCCGCTTGACCTCGGGGCCGAAGCCGCTCCCCCGCGTGACCTCGTAGTGCTCGAGGATGTCCTCGGCCTCGGCGACCCGCGGCCCGTAGCGGATGCCGTCGAAGCGGGCGAGGTTCGACGAGCACTCGGCGGGGGCGATGAGGTAATAGGTCGCGACCCCGTGCTCGGTCGTCGCGAGGCTCACCCGCTCGACGCCCGCGCCGAGCTCCTCGATGGTGGCGATGGCCGCGTCGACCGCCTCCCGGACGCCCGGCTCCACCCCGTCGCCCATGAGCTCGTCGACGACCCCGACCCGCAGGCCCCGGAGGTCGGTCGCCTCGGGCAGGGCGATCGGCTCGTCCCACTCCAGCGAGGTGGAGTCCATCTCGTCGTGGCCGACGATGTGGGACAGCAGGAGGGCCGCGTCGCGCACGGTGCGCGCGAACGGCCCCACCTGGTCGAGCGACGAGGCGAAGGCGATCAGGCCGTAGCGGGACACCGCCCCGTAGGTCGGCTTCATGCCCACGATGCCGCAGAGGGCGGCGGGCTGGCGGATCGAGCCGCCGGTGTCGCTGCCGAGCGCCCAGGGGGCCTGGTAGGCCGACACGGCCGCGGCCGAGCCGCCGCTCGAGCCGCCGGGCACCCGCTCGGCGTCCCACGGGTTGCGGGTGAGCTGGTAGGCCGAGTTCTCGGTGCTCGACCCCATGGCGAACTCGTCCATGTTGGTCTTGCCGATCACCACGGCGCCGGCGCGCTCCAGGCGCTCCACGCAGGTCGCGGTGTAGAGGGGGCGGAAGCCCTCGAGGATCCGCGAGCCGGCGGTCGTGGTGAGGTCGCGGGTGGAGAGGGCGTCCTTGATCGCGATCGGGACCCCGCCGAGGGGCGGCCGCTCGGGCGCGGCGTCGATCTCCCGGGCCCGCTCGCGGGCGCGCTCGGCGTCGAGGGCCAGGAAGGCGCCCCAGCGGTCGTCCCCGGCCCGCTCCAGGGCGGCGTCGACCACCTCGGCGGCGCTGGCCTCGCCCGCGTGCAGGGCGCGCACCGACGCCTCGGCGGTCATCTCGTGCAGCGCGGCCATCAGTCGAACTTGGGGACGGCGAACCGCTCCTCGATCACCACCGGCGCCTCCCGCAGCGCCTCCTCCTGGGTCAGGCCCGGCCGCGGCTCGTCCTCGCGCAGGACGTTCAGCAGCTCGACAACGTGGGTGGTCGGCGGCACGCCGTCGAGGTCGAGGGCCTGGATCCGCTCGACGTGGTCCAGGATCCCCGACAGCTCGGCGCGCATGCGCTCCTGCTCGCCGGGGCCCAGGCGCAGGCGCGCCAGGCGCGCGACGTGGCGGACGGTGGCGTCGTCGATCACCCCGCCGACTCTAGCGGGACGGGCGCGGGCTCAGCCGGGGGGAGGCAGGCTCACGAGCACCGCCACGCTGACCATCAGGGCGCCCGCCATGGCCAGCTCGGCCGCCACGCTGACGCGCAGGGCCGAGGACGCGCCGCGGTCGTCCGGGTCGAGGCCGAGCGCGGCCCGCTCGAGGCGCGGGTGGGCGACGAGTCGGTTGTAGGCGCCGCCGGCCAGGAGCACCGCGAAGAGGGCCAGCTTCAGGATGAGCGCGCGGCCGTAGGCGCTGTCGGCGATCTCCCCCACCGACCCGAGCTCGGCGAGGGCCCGGTAGACGCCGGTCACCACCAGCACGGTCACCGCGGTGAGGGCGAGGGCCGAGAAGCGCACCACGACCCCCGCCCCCAGCCGCACCCGGTCGCCGGGGCCGAGCGCCCGCACGGCGGGCAGGGCGAGGACGGCGAGCCCGATCAGCCCGCCCAGCCAGGCGGCCGTCGCGCCGTTGTGGAGGGCGTCGATGACCACGTTGGCCGTCTGGTCGCCGCCGGTCGACGCGTGGCCCGCCCAGCTGATGGCGACCAGGGCGGCGGCGGGCGGCAGCCCGAGCGCGAGGGCCGCCGCGGTGCCGGACGGCAGCCCCCGCCGGCACAGCGCCAGGCCGCCGACGGCCGCCGCCGCCAGCGCGGCCGCCTGGACCCACCAGGACGCGCCGACGCGCGTGTCGAGCAGCAGCGTGCCCAGCTCGCCGGCGCCCTCGCCGAGGGAGCGCAGGAGGGCGATCGGCAACAGGACGAGCCCGGCCGCGCCGGCGGCCACCAGCGCCCACCACGCCGCCCACCAGGGCCGGGCCCGGCGGCCGAGGGCCTCACCCGCCCGGCGCCGGAACCCCTCGGCCTCGTCGCGCGGCCGGCCCGGGGGCGCCACCCCCCCGGCCCGCACCGCCGGTGCCACCACACCGGCGGCGAGCACCACGAGGCCGAGCAGCCCGATCGGGGCGACGAGCAGCAGGAGCCGTGCCGTGACGGCCAGCGGCCCGTCGTCGCCGTCGCCGGAGGGGTGGCCGTCCTGGGAGAGGGTGCGCAGCTCCACCACCAGCGGCCCGGCCGCCGGCCGAGCCAGCGGCGCCACCACGGCCGACGAGTCGCGGGGGTCGCGCCGGGCGGGCCCGGAGATCACCGGGCCGCCGGGGGCGCGTCGCACCTCCATCCGCAGGAAGGCCTCCTCGACCGGCGACGAGAGGACGACGCGCACGGCCCGCGGCCCCGCCTCGACGGCGCGCACCTCGGCCTGGCCGGCCGCGACGGCCGGCGCGACGAGGGCCGCGAGCACGGCCAGCGCGCAGGCGGCCCACTCCCGGGCCCTCACGGGCGGCGGGGCGGGCCGCCCGCGAGGTCGTAGAGCTCGCCCCGGCCGACGCCGATGGCCGAGATCACCGACGTCCGGCCGCGCTCGGTCCAGGTGACCGCGACCCGGGGGCCGGAGTCGAAGCTGGAGAGGAGCACGCCGCGGCGCCCGGTGCGCCGCGCGCCCGAGGGCGGCGGGGCCTCGCCCGGCAGGACCGTGTGAGCCACCCGCCGGCCCGCGCGCCCCCAGAAGACCGTCGTGACCGCGACGCCGCTCCACCGTGTCGGACCGGGCGCCGACCGGCGCCCACCCCGCTGCCGCGGCGACGTCGGCGAAGCCGCCCGCGCCGGCCGCGTCGGGCGGAACGGCGGGCGCCGGCTCGTCGACCTCCTCGTCCTGGGCGGTCAGGACGGCCGTCACGAGCCGGCCGGCCTCGCCGTCGTCCGAGAGCCCGAAGGCGACCGCCACCCCGATGGCCGTGGCGATGATCGCGATGCCCGCCACCAGGCCGATCCGGCGCCGCCGGTCGGGGACCGCGACCGGCGCCTGAGGGGGGTCGTCGGGCCGCCGCATCGGGGGAGTCTGACACCGCCCGGCGCGGCTACGATGGCCCCGATGCGCCTGCTCCGCGCACTTCGTGCCCCCCGCCCCTTCGCGCGGCTGACGCTCGTCGCGCTCGCGCTGCTGTGGGTGATCGTGCCGAGCGGCGCCGTCGTCCGCCTGACCGCCTCCGGGCTCGGCTGCCCGGACTGGCCCCTCTGCGACGGCGGGGTCGTCCCGGCCCAGGCGGGGCACGCGCTGATCGAGTACACCAACCGCATCCTGTCGGGCGTCGTCATGGTCGTCGCCGTCCTGACGTGGGTGGTCGCCCGCCGCATGCCCGGAGCCCCGGCGGCGCTGCGGCGCTGGTCGGCGGCCATCGCCCTCGCCACGGCGCTCCAGGTCCCGCTGGGGGCGGTCACGGTCCTCACGGGGCTCCACCCGCTCGCCGTCGGGTCGCACTTCCTCCTGTCGATGGTCGCGCTGGCCTGCGGGACGGTCCTCGCCCTGGGCGCGCGCGACTGGGCCCGGGGCGAGCGGCGCGGCTGGGACCGCCGGCGCGGGCCGCTGGCCGGGCTGGTCGCGCTGGGGGCGGCCGTCGTGCTCTCGACCGGGGTCGTCGTGACCGCCGCGGGCCCGCACTCGGGCGACGACGACGTGACCCGCCGCTTCGGCGACCTGGTGCTCGCCACCCGCGTCCACGTGCGGGCGGCGGTGGTCTTCACCGTGCTGGCGGTGATCCTCGTGGCCTGGGTCTGGCGCGAGGGCGGCGCCGACCGCCTGACACGCCGGCTGACGGCGGCGGCCCTCCCGCTCGTCGCGCTCCAGATCGGCCTCGGCGAGTACCAGTACCGCAACGGCCTCCCCTGGGAGGTCGTGGTCTTCCACGTCACCACGGCCGCGCTGGTGTGGGCCGTGATCGCCGCCGCGTGCTGGAGCGTCGCCCGCCCCGTGGCCGAGGCCTACGCTCCGCGGGAGGCGAGCCTCTGGCAGGGGACGCAGCGCACGGAGTCGGGCAGCGCCCGCAGCCGCCCCTCCGGGATCTCCGAGCCGCAGTCCACGCAGACCCCGTAGGTCCCCGCCTCGATGGCCTCGAGAGCCGCGCGCAGGCGCTCCTCGCGCTGGCGCCAGCGCAGCTGCTCGCGCAGCTCCCGCTCGCGCAGGTCGGCGTCCGTTGCGGCCTCGGCCGGGTGGTGGTGGCCGTCGCCGCGCTCCTCGGCGTCGCGCGCCAGGTCGCGCTGCTCGAGCGCCGCCATGACCTCCTCGCGCAGGCGCTGCAGGCGCTCGGCGGGGTCGCGATCGTGTCTGGGATCGGCGGCCATCGGGCGATGGTAGCGGCCGCGGCGACGCCCTCAAGGCGCCCTGCTCGGGCGCGAGGCGGGCGGCGCGGGGGCCGCGATAGCCTGCTCAGGGCGAGCGGAGGTGAGGTGTGGCGGAGGCCCACGCGGTGGAGGCGACCGGCCTCGAGCGGGTGTTCAAGGGCGGCATCCGGGCGGTGGACGGCGTCAACCTGGTGGTCGAGCGCGGCGAGGTCTACGGGTTCCTCGGCCCCAACGGCGCGGGCAAGAGCACGATCGTCCGCATGCTTGCGACCCTGCTGCGCCCGACCGGTGGGCGGGCCCTGGTGGCCGGCCACGATGTCGTGGCCGAGGCCGCCGCCGTGCGCCGCAGCATCGGCGTGGCGCTGCAGGACGCGGCCATCGACCCGTACATGACCGGGCGCGAGCTGCTGCACCTGCAGGCGGTGCTGCACGGGTTCCCGCGCGCCGTCGGCCGCGCCCGGGCCGTCGAGCTGCTCGAGCGGGTCGACCTCGTCGGGGCGGCCGATCGGCGCGTGAGCACCTACTCGGGCGGCATGCGGCGGCGCCTCGACCTCGCCCTCGCCCTGGTCCACGAGCCCGAGGTCCTGTTCCTCGACGAGCCCACCACCGGGCTCGACCCGATCTCGCGCCTCACCCTCTGGGACGAGGTGCGGCGCCTCAACGGCGAGGGGACGACGGTCTTCCTGACGACCCAGTACCTGGAGGAGGCCGACCAGCTCGCCGGCCGGGTCGGGATCATCGACGGCGGCCGCATCGTCGCCGAGGGGACCCCCGCCGAGCTGAAGGCGCCAGGTCGGTGACCCGACCCTCAACCTGACCCTGGCCGACCCCGAGGACGAGGCGGCCGCCACGGCCGCCCTGCGCGCCGTGGGCGACCCGCTGCCGGCTCGTGCGGGCGCGATCGCGCTGCGGCTGCCCGGGGGCGCCGCCGCCCTGCCGGCGGCCGTCCGGGCCCTCGACGAGGCGGGCGTCGCGGTCGCGGGGCTCGACCTGGCGCTGCCCACGCTCGACGACGTCTTCGTCGCCAAGACCGGGCGCCGCCTCGAGGCCGAGGGCGCCGAGGGGTCGGCCGAGGGGCCGGCCGAGGCCGCCGCCCCCTCACCGGCGTGACCCTCGCCCTGCGGCAGACCGGGGCGCTCGCCTGGCGCTCGGTGCGGGGGACCCTGCGCACGCCCCAGGCGCTCGTCCCCAGCCTCGTCTTCCCGCTGGTCCTGATGGCCATCTTCACCGGCTCGTTCGGCACCGCGCCGGGCACGATCCCCGGCTTCCCGCCCGTGCGCGGCTTCCTCGACTTCGCCCTCGCCGGCGCGATCGTGCAGGGCATCCTGATCGGCGGCACGTCGGCCGGGGCGGCCTTCGCCCTGGACATCGAGGGCGGCTTCTTCGACCGGCTCGTGGCCTCGCCGGTCTCGCGCCTGGCCATCCTGGTCGGCCGCCTCGGCGGCGGCGTGACCCTGGCCATGGCCCAGGCGGTCCTGTTCCTGTCGGTCGGGATCATCTTCGGCGCCCGCGTCGAGGGCGGCGTCGCCGGCGTGCTGATCCTGCTGGTGCTCGCCGCCCTGATGGCCGTCGCGGTGAGCGGCCTGGGGATCTTCCTGGCCCTGCGCACGGGCTCGGCCGAGGCCGTCCAGGGCACGTTCCCGCTCTTCTTCGCCCTCCTGTTCTTCTCGTCGGCCTTCTTCCCGCGCGAGACCATGACCGGCTGGTTCAAGGCCGCCGCCGACGTGAACCCCATCTCGTACCTCGTCGAGGCGATGCGCGACCTCGTGATCGAGGGCATCGAGCCCCGGCCCGACCCTGATCGGGCTGGCCGTGGTGTCCGGCCTGGCGGCCGCCGCCGTGACGGCGTGCTGGTTCGCCTTCCGGCGGCGGCTGGCGGCGTCGTCGTGAGGCACGCCCTCGGGGTCAGCGCGGGGCTCGCCTGGCGCAGCCTGATCCTCGTGCGGCGCATGCCCTCGGTGTTCCTGCCGTCGCTGGTCATGCCCCTCTTCATCCTGGTGGCGACCTCCGGCGCCTTCCGCGGCATCTCGCTGCTGCCGGCGTTCGACGGCGCCTCGTACCTCGCGTTCACGATCCCGCTCGCGCTCGTCATGGGCGCCGGCTTCGCCGGGATGAACGCCGGCATGACGCTCGCGCGCGACATCGAGGGCGGCTTCGTCAACCGGCTCGTCGTGAGCCCGGCCCCGCGCATCACGCTGATCGTCGGGCCGCTGATCGCCGCGGGGCTGCGGAGCGTCTTCACCACCACGGTGGTGCTCATCGCCGGCCTGATCGGGGGCGTGGGCCTGCCAGGGGTCGTCGACACCGTCGCCCTCTACCTGCTCGGGATCGCCTTCGCGGCGGCCTCGGCGTGCTGGGCGATGGGGGTCGCCCTGCGGACGCGGACCATCCAGGCCGCGCCCCTCATGCAGGTGGTGATCTTCCTGGCCGTGTTCACCTCGGTCGCCTACGCGCCCCGCGACGTGCTGACCGGGTGGCTCGCGACGGTCGCGGACCTCAACCCGGTGACCTACCTCCTCGAGGCCTCGCGCGCCGCCGAGCTCACCGGGCTCGGCTGGAGCGAGCTCTGGCCGGCGCTGGTGGCCCTCAGCGCTCTGCTTGCCCTCCTGGGAACCTGGGCCGTGACCGGACTCGCGACCCTCGGCCGACGGTAGGGTCGGGGCGTGGCACTCGACCGCCTGCCCATCGACGGGCCCCTCGCCGCCTACCTGGACGGGCTCGCGAAGGTCCCGCCCGACCTGGAGGCGCTCTACGCCGAGATGGAGGGCGACGAGAGCGCGCCGATGATGACCCACCCCGACCTGGGCGCGCTGCTCGAGGCGCTCGTGCGGGCCACGGGGGGCTGGGCGGTCCTGGAGATCGGCACCTTCGTGGGGACCTCGGCGGCCTGGATGGCCCGCGCGCTGGCGCCCGGCGGGCGCATCGACACCCTCGAGGCCGACCCGCAGCGGGCCGACCGGGCCGAGGCCTTCCTCGCCCGGGCGGGGCTCGCCGACCGCGTGCGCGTCCACCGCGGCCCGGCGCTCGACACCCTCCCGGGCCTGCCCGGCGGCGCCTACGACCTCTGCTACATCGACGCCGACAAGACCGGCTACCCGGCCTACCTCGGCGAGGCCGTGCGGCTCGTGCGGCCCGGGGGCCTGATCCTGGCCGACAACGTCCTCTCGGCCGGGCGCGTCGCCCTGCCGCCCGACGAGCGCGGCGAGAGCGCGACCGCCCTCGCGGCCTTCACGCGCGCCGCCCTCGACCACCCGCGGCTGGTCACCACCGTCCTCACGATCGGCGACGGCGTCAGCATCAGCGCCGTCATCGAGGACTCGGCCCGCTCGCGCTAGGCCCCGCCGGTGCGGCGCTGGTAGGAGCGGAGGGCGAACCAGCCGCCGACGAAGATCACGAAGACCAGGGCGGCGACCTCGAGCAGGCCCAGCGCGATCGCGACCAGCTCCACGATGAAGAGGACGACCGCCAGCACCACCAGGGCGATCGCGATGCGCCGCCGCCGCGCCTCGTCGGCAGGTCGCTCCACGGCCCCAGGGTAGCGGGGCGTGACGGCCCCCGGCGGGCCCGCGCGGCGCGCTGGCCTAGACTGCCCCGGATGCGCGCCCGCCGGACCCTCGCCGTCCTCGCCGGCGCCGCCGCCCTCGGGGCGGCCGGCGCGACCACCGCGGCCGCCCAGCAGCTCGAGGGCGTCGTGCAGCACATGACCTGCGTCGCGCCCGCACGACGCGGCCGGCATCGACGCGATGCTCGCGCGCGCCTCCAGCCCGCTCGCGGGCGAGGGCGCGACCTTCGTCTCGGCGTCGCTGGCGGCCGGCGTCGACCCGCGCGCCCTGGTTGCGATCGCCGCCCACGAGACGATGCTGGAGACCTACGGCCCCTCCCAGGCGATCAACAACGCCTTCGGCCTCGGCCCGGGGATCGCCTTCGCCTCGGAGCGCGACGCGATCGCCCGCGCCGCCCGGACGCTGGCCGAGCTCTACCTGCCCGAGGGCCGCACCACCCTGGAGACGATCGGGGCCAAGTGGGCGCCGATCGGCGCGGCGAACGACCCGGGCGGCCTCAACCGCAACTGGACCCGCGGGGTCGGCACCTACTTCGCGGCCCTCGGGGGCGACCCGAGCCTGCCGGTGCTCGCGTCCGACCAGGCCGCGGCGGGCACCTGCGCCGGAGCCTCGGTCCCCGCGACGCCGAAGGCGCCCGCGGCCCCCGAGCCGGCCCCCCTCGGCCCGCCGGTGGTGATCGCCTGGGGCGGCGCGGCGCCGGCCCGCGGCCCGGCGCCGCCGGACGGCTTCGTCTTCCCGCTCGCCCTCCCGGTAGGGGCGCCGGCCGCCTACGGCGAGCCGCCGCCGGGCGCGTGCGAGGGCGAGGGCTTCCGCTGCGGCGTGACGGTCGCGACCGACCCGGGCGCGCACGCCGTGGCCGCCGCCGCGGGCGCGCTCGTGCGGCGCCACCGCGGGCGAGCGCGAGGAGGGCATCGCCTTCTGGGTCGAGACGGCCGCCGGCGACCGCCTCGGCTACGGGCCGCTCGCCGGGTACGCCCCGGAGATCGTCGAGGGCGCCGCGGTCGCCGCGGGCCAGCCGCTCGGCGCCAGCGCCGGCTCGCTGCGCGTCGCCTGGGAGCGCGCGGGCGCCCGCCTGGACCCCTTCCCCATCCTCGAGGCCACCCGCCCGCCGTCGGGATGACCGGCGCGGCGGCGGACCCGCCCCCGCCGCAGCTCGCCGAGTTCGTCGCGCTCTACCGCGCCGGGCGCTTCTTCGACGCCCACGAGGTCCTGGAGGAGGTCTGGCGGCGCTCGGAGGACCCTCCGATGCGGTTCCTCCAGGGGCTGATCCAGTGGGCCGTCGCCTTCGAGCACCACCGGCGCGGCAACGCCCACGGCGCCCGGGTCCTGCTCGACCGGGCCTGGAGCCGCCTCCGAGACGCTCCGGACGGCTACATGGGCCTCGACCTCTCGGCCTGGCGGGCCGCGCGCCCGGCGCTCGCCGAGGCCTTCGCCCGCTGGGAGGCCGGCGGCCCCCGCCCCGACGTGACGCCCCCGCCGGTCGCGGCCGCGCCGGTAGGCTGGGCGGCGACGCCGCCCGACCCGAGAGGCCGCCCGTGAACGCCGTCGTCCTGCGCGAGACCGGACCGCCGGAGGTGCTGCGCCTCGAGTTGGCCTTCGACCCCGAGCCGGGGCCCGGCGAGGTCGTGGTCGCCCTGCGCGCGGCGGCGCTCAACCGGCGCGACATCTTCGTCCGGAAGGGGATCGCGCCGAGCCCGCTCCCGGTGATCCTCGGCGCCGACGGCGCCGGCGTCGTCCGCGCGCTCGGCCCCGGCGCCTCCGGCGTCGCGGAGGGCGACGAGGTCGTGGTTCTTCCCGCGCTCGGCTGGGGCGGCGGCGAGGAGGCGCCCGAGCCCGGCTTCCGCATCCTCGGCGGCCCGGACGACGGCACCTACGCCGAGCTCGTCCGCATCCCGGCGGCCAACGTCCGCCCGCGCCCCGCCCGCCTCTCCTGGGAGGAGTCGGCCGCGCTGCCGCTCGCCGGCCTCACGGCCTACCGCGCCCTGGTGACCCGGGCGCGCATCCGCCCCGGCGAGACCGTCCTGGTCATCGGCATCGGGGGCGGCGTCGCGACGATCGCCCTGATGATGGCCCGCGCCGCCGGCTGCCGGGTGCTCGTCACCTCGTCGTCGGCGGAGAAGCTGGCGGCGGCCGCCGAGCTCGGCGCGGCCGGCGGCGTCGACTACACGGAGGGCGACTGGCCGGCGGCCGTCAGGGAGCTGACCGGCGGCCGCGGCGTCGACGTGGTCGTCGACTCGGTCGGCACGACCTGGGCCGACAGCGTGGCCTGCCTGCGGCCCGGCGGCAGGCGTGGTCGTCTTCGGCGGCACCGGCGGCGGCAAGGTCGAGATGACCGTGCGTCCGGTGACCATGGGCCAGGTGTCGATCCTCGGCACGACGATGGGCAGCCCGCGCGACTTCGCCGGCATGCTCGCGGCCGTCGAGCAGGCCTCCTGGGCGCCGGTCATCGACAGCGTTCGCCCGCTCGCCGAGGCAGCTCAGGCACACGCGCGCGAGGAGGCCGGCGACCACTTCGGCAAGCTCGTCCTCTCGGTCGCCTAGCGGTATCGCGGCCCGGCTGCTCGCCGCCGCGCGGGGCGAGATCGGGCGGCGCGCCGGCGCGGGCCGCGACGACCCGTCGCTCGAGGTGGAGGCGCTCGTCGCGGCGCTCGAGGACGATCCGGCCGACCGGCAGGCCCTGGCGGCCGCCGAGCTGGCCCGCCGACGCGAGGACCTCGTCGAGGCCGATCCGCCCTCCGGGGCCCGGGCCCTGCGCGAACGGCGGGCCGTCGAGGCCCACCGCGCGGCCGGCGAGCTGCTCCTGGCCGGCGAGCTGGTGCACGACGGCCCCGGCCGCGTGCGCCTCCCGGGCTTCGGCGGGAGCACCTGGCTGTCGATCGCCCTGCTCCGCGCGGGCGCGGCCGGCCCGGCGCGCCTGCTCGCCGAGGCCGTCGCCGCCGAGCCGGGCGAGGACCTGGGGGACGCTGCCCCGGCGTTCCTGCGGGGCCTGCGCCCCGAGCGCCGCCTGCTCGACGCCGCCCGCCGCATCCACCTGCTGGAGGCCCTGCGCCAGGACGCCCGCGCGGCCCTGCTGTCGGCCCAGGCGGCGCTGGCCACCGCGCTCGAGGCCGGGCACGAGGACAGCGCCCGCCTGCTCCGCGACGACTGCGCGGCGCTCGACGGCCGAATCGCCGAGGTCGACGCGGCCATCGTGGCCGCCTGGGAGGACGGCCTGCGTCAGGCTGGCGCCGCGCCGCGCTGACCACGACCGAGGAACGGAGGTCCGCCGTGACCGACCCCGCCGATGTCGTCCTCGAGCACTTCCGGCGCCTGTACGACGAGGGGGACCTCGACGCGACCGGGGAGTTCTTCGCCGAGGACTACCTGAACCACGAGGCCCTTCCGCGTCTCGGACGGGCGGATCGCGGAGCACTGGGCCTGCCGCGACGACCTCGGCCAGCTCGGCCAGTTTGGGGCTGCTGCCGGGGCGCTGAGGGCCCGGCGTCCGGACGGGCGGTAGCATCGCCCGCCGTGGACATGGACCTGCTCACCGCCCTGGCCGAGGCAGGGGGCCCGCCGGGGCGCGAGGAGCGGGTGCGGGCGGTCGTCGAGCCCGAGCTGGCGGCCCTCTGCGACCGGGTGGAGCGCGACCCCCTCGGCGGGTTGATCGGGGTGCGCGGCGAGGGCGAGCGCCGCCTGATGCTGGCCGCCCACATGGACGAGATCGGCCTCATGGTCACCCACGTTAACGACCGCGGCTTCCTGCGCGTCATCCCGCTCGGCGGCTGGGACCCGCGGACGCTGCTGAGCCAGCGCGTGCTGGTGCACGGGCGCGAGGACCTCGAGGGCGTCGTCGGCACCACGCCGGTCCACCTGCTCGACAAGGAGGCGCGCCGCAAGGTGCCGGAGGTGGGCGACCTCGCCGTCAACGTCGGCCTCCCGGCGGACCGGGTTCGCGAGCTTGTCCGCGCCGGCGACGTCGTGACGCGGGTGCGCGACCTGCGCGCCCTGGGCGACCTCCTGACGGCCAAGAGCCTCGACGACCGGGTCGGCGTCCTGGTGATGATCGAGGCCCTGCGGGCCGCCGGCCCGTCGCCGGCCCAGGTGATCGCCGCCGCGACGGTCCAGGAGGAGGTCGGCCTGCGCGGCTCGCGGGTCGCCGCCGCCCGCGTGCGCCCCCACGTCGCGCTCGCCATCGACACCTGTCCGGCCAACGACGGCCCCGGGGCGCCGGGCAACGGCCCCAGCACCCGCCTCGGACGCGGGGCGGCGATCCGCATCATGGACGCCAGCGCCATCGGCGCGCCTGCCCTCGTCAACCTGCTCACGCGGATCGCCGAGGAGGCGGACATCCCCCACCAGTTCCACGTCGCCGACCGGGGCGGCACCGACACGGGGAGCCTGCAGCTCGGCGGCGACGGCGCCATCGCCGGCTGCGTCTCGATCCCGACCCGTTACGTCCACTCGAGCGTCGAGGCCGTCCACCCGGACGACGTGGACGCCTGCGTGCGGCTGGTCGCCGCCCTCGTCGAGCGGGTCGGCGAGCTCGCCGCCGACGCGGGTCGAAGGTGCGTCATCTCGACGTCGGCGCGGCGAGGCTGCGCGCCGATATCACGACGAGCCGGGGCGCTCTCTTCAGCGAGCGTCCCGGAGTCCGAGAGGCTGAGATCGGGCCGACGAGCCCTCCTCGCCCGACTCCTCGAACGGGCTCGGGCCGCGACGAAGCGGCGCCGTTACGGCGAACCGCTGCTCGTCGAGGATCGCCATGCCCCGCCGGTCGAGGAGTACCGGGACGAGCCGGTCGGCCCGATCGAGATCTCGCCTTGGGCCGATCGCATCCTCAGCGTTCGCTCGCCCCCGGCGATGAGCCAGGGACACGTCTGCCGAAGCTCCAGCGGAGCCCCGTCCGGGTCTGTCCGACCGTCGGCCACGCGAAGACTCGTCAGGTACTCCAAGCCGTCGCAGGTGAGGGCGACCACTTCGGCGTCGACGTAGCTTCGGCTTCAAGTTCCTCGCCTCGTCGCGCAGCCTGTTTACGGAGTTGCTCGCGGCTTTCTCCGCGTCCTGTACCTGCTCCTCCGTGGCAAGCCCGAAAGCGTCCGGGGAAGCGACGAGGGCGACACTGAAAGCGATGTCAGCCCGGAGCGGGGGCCTGCTCGACCTGCGTCTTCAGCGCGGTGTTCATCTGCTCGAACCCGACCTCGGTCTTCGCGAGCGTGCCCTTCACCAGCCTGACGAGGACGCCGGTCAAGCGCTCCGACTGGACGAAGCGGCTGCGGCCGCCCTCGAGCGGCTCGATCCGGAGGCTGTGCTCGCCGTCGATGATGCCGGGCAGGAGCAGGCGGCCGAGCCAGCGCAGCTCGCGATTCGCCTCGACTGCGCGAACGGTGGGCTTGAACGTCGTCGCCCGCGCTCCCGGCGGCTCGATGCGCACCTCCAGCCTTGCGCCCTCGCGGAGTTCACCGCTGACCCGGCGGATGAACGGATTCCACTCCGGGTAGGCGGCGAAGTCGGTCACGACCGCCCAGACACGCTCCGGCGGCGCGTCGATCTCGATCTCCCGGCGAAGCTCCCGCACGTCCCCAGAGTCTTGCACACGAAGGACGCTGCCCCCGCCGCGCCTGGGACAACGCGGCGAGTGACAGGGCTGCTACGACGAGGGCCCGGCCAGGGCCCGGAGGCGCGCATGCCGGGCCCGCAAGAGGCCGGCATCCGCTCTAGGAGACCAGGACTCCTACAACCACGGCGCCAACCAGCAACCCAACGATCGCGGCCCAGCCTTCCACCCCCACCCTCCCGTAGGCGAGGTGGCCGCGGCCGAATCCCGAGAGCACGAAGCCCGCCGCGAGGCCGCCGAGGATGCCGCCGACGTGGCCGCCGATCGAGACGCCCGGGAACGCGAACGTGAAGACGAGGTTGATGACCAGCAGGGCCCCGACCGATCCCCCCAGGAGGGCGATCCCCTTCTGGCGCTCGAGCAGGAAGAGCGCGGCCATCAGGCCGAAGACCGCCCCCGAGGCGCCCACGGTGCGCGAGTCGGGCGACAGCACGAGCGCCCCCGCCGAGCCCCAGAGCAGGGCCACGAAGTAGATCGCCAGGAAGCGCAGCGACCCGGCGAAGCGCTCGAGGGCCCCGCCGAGGATCCACAGCAGGTACATGTTGAAGGCGATGTGGATCAGCCCGGCGTGCAGGAAGCCGCCGGTGACCATGCGCCACCACTCGCCGTCCGCGATCGCCGGGCCGTAGATCGCGCCCTCGTCGATCAGCTGCGAGCCGCCGACGCCGCGCACCACCACGCCCTGGGCCATCTCGACCAGGAACAGCGCGACGTTGATCGCGACGAGCGTGTAGGTGGCGACCGGGGTCCCCGTCGTCACTGCGCGGCCGAGCGGACGCGGGGCCCGCTGGCGGGCAGGCTTGCCGCCCGCGCACTCCGGGCAGCGGACGCCCACCGCCGCCTGGGTCATGCACGAGGTGCAGATCGGCCGGTCGCAGTTGGAGCACGAGAGGAGCGTCTCGCGGTCCGGGTGCCGGTAGCAGTGCAGCGTCTCCGGCGCGCTCGCCTCGTGGGAGCCCATCGGGGCGGGATGGTAGCGCGGGCCGCGGCGCGGCCCGGCGGGGCGCTCAGTGGTCAACGGCGATCTTGATGGCCACGACGACGCCCGCGACCGCCAGCAGCAGGAGCCCACCGGCGACGGAGCGCACCAGCCCCGCCCCGGAGCGGCGCCCGACCGCGAAGCCGGCCGCGCCGAGGAGGAAGGCGAGGATGCAGATCGCGAGCTCCGAGGCGAGGTCGTCGGGCGCGATCAGGATGGGGATCGTGGTGACGAGCGCCACCGCGAGGGCCGCCGCGAGCGACACCGGGCCGCCGAGGCGGTGGAGGCGGTCGAGGTGGGCGGTCTCGAAGAGCCGGGCGCCGATGTCGAAGGCCAGCCAGTGGGCCAGCGCGAGGCCGGCGGCGCCGCCCCAGATCAGGGCGGCGGTGCGGAGCGTGCCCGGGACGTCGTCGCTCGGGATCGCGACGAGGGCGGCCAGGAGGGTGATCGAGACGTAGAGGGCCATCGTGACCGCCTCGCGCGCCAGCTCGCGGCGCGTGAGCTCATCGATGTCGTGCGAGGAGAGGGTCTGATGTGGGCCCGTGGCCATCGCGGCACGCTATCCCGCTGCGAGCGCGGTGTGGACGTTGACGATGTCCGGGACGGCTGCTCTACTCCAGGTTCGCGCCGGTTCGGGCAGGAGCCGGCGAGTCCCGGAGTCCGGTCCTGAGCCCGCTGCCCGGGGCAACGACCGCGGCCCGACCGCAGCCCCCCGCCGGTGACCGCCAGACGGTCCTTTAGCATGTTCCGCCGGACACTCGATCGAGAGGCCCGTGGATGACCGCTCCTCCCCCGTTCGCCGCCACCCCACCCCGCGGGCTCCCGGAGCTCAAGGAGCACGACGCCTGCGCGCTCGCGGCCTTCGCGACGCGCGACGGGAAGCCCAGCCGGGCGATGCTGGAGCGCGCCCTGACGTCGCTCCAGATGATGGTGCACCGCTCGGGCAGCGTGGACGGCGAGGGCGACGGCAGCGGCCTGATGGTGGACCTCCCGCGGCCGACCTGGCGGCGGCGCCTGGAGGGCGAGGGCCTCGACCCGGCCGCGGCGGACGACGCGCGCTTCACGGTCGCCCACATCTTCTTCGACTCGCCGGACGAGGCCGAGCGCGGCGTCCCCCTCATCCTCGCCCTGCTGGGCGAGCACGGCTTCGAGGTGGTCTGGAGCGGCGAGGGCACCGTCAACCGCGGCGCCCTCGGCCCGCGCGCGGCCGAGACGCCCCCGATCTTCTGGCAGATCGCATGCCTGGCCGACGAGCCCGGCGCCCTGGCGTCGCGGGCCTGCTACCGGGCGATGGTGGCCATCGAGCGCGACGTCAACTGCCACGTCGCGTCCTTCTCGGCCAACGACGCCGTCTACAAGGTCCAGGGCCAGCCCGAGGTCATCCCGCGCTTCTACCCGGAGATGCAGGACCCCGACTTCGGCTCCTCACGGATCATCGCCCACAACCGCTACTCGACGAACACCTACCCGACCTTCAGCCGGGTCCAGCCGTTCTCGATCCTCGGCCACAACGGCGAGATCAACACGATCGCCCAGCTCCGGGAGCAGAGCGAGCAGCTCAACCTCCCCATCACCCGCGACGGCTCCGACAGCCAGGACCTCAACCGCCTGCTCGAGGGCCTGATCTTCGAGAAGGGCCTCTCGCTGCTCGAGGCGGTGGAGTTCGCGCTCCCGCCGATCCTGGGCGAGGTCCACCGCCTGCCGGCCAAGCTGCAGGACCTCTACGTCCACTACCGCGAGGCGCTCGGCCCCTACGCGCAGGGCCCGGTGGCCCTCGCCTCGCGCGCGGCCGACGAGATGGTCTTCTCGGTCAACGCGATGGGGCTGCGGCCGCTGTGGTGGATCGAGACCGACGAGCTCTACGTCGTCTCGTCGGAGCCGGGCATCGTGCCGGTCGCCCAGCTGACGCGCGACCCCGCGCCGCTCGCGCCCGGCGAGAAGATCGCCCTGCTCACCGGCGAGGACGGCGTCCCCTCGGTGCTCGACTACCCGGAGCTCCAGCGCGAGGTCTACCGGCGCGCCAAGGGTCGCGGGGCGCTGCCGACGGCCGAGACGCGGGCGCGCCTGGCCGGCGGCCTCGAGCCGGTCGCCGTGGAGGAGTACCCGGAGGAGGAGATCCTCGAGCCGGACCTGGAGCTGGAGACCCTGCTCGCCTCCGCCGGCTGGATCGAGAGCGACAAGCAGCAGCTCCAGTTCCACGCCGACCGCGGCGCCGAGCCCATCGGCTCGCTCGGCTGGGACGGGCCGCTCGGGCCGTTCACGCCGGTCCCGATGCCGCTCTCGGACTACTTCCAGGAGACGGTCGCGGTCGTCACCAACCCGGCGATCGACCGGGAGCGCGAGGTCGAGCACTTCTCGACCCGCGTGGTCCTCGGCCGGCGCCCGCCGATCGAGGGCGTCGAGCCGGAGCCGCCCCAGCGCTGCGAGCTGCGGATGCCGATCATCCTCGGGGGAATGCGCGCGGGCGCCACGACCCTCTCGCTCCCTGAGATGCGGCGGGTGGCGGTCGGCCAGGGCGTCGCCTGCATGGAGGACGTGCTCGCGGCCTGGGACTGGCGCGCCGTGCGGCTGCCGCTCCACTTCTCGGCCGACCGCAGCGTGCGCGAGCACCTGGCGAGCCTCTCGGAGGCCGCCGTCACCGCCGTCCGCGACGGCGCCGAGCTGCTCGTGCTCCAGGACCTCGACGCCGGGCCCGGCGAGCGCGTCTGCGACCCCCACCTGGCGGTCGCCGCCGTTGACAAGGCGCTGCGCGAGGCGCTCGACGACGGCTCCTCGCTGCGCCGCAACGCCAGCGTCGTGCTCCAGGCGGCCGGCATCCGCAACGTGCACGACGTGATGGTCGCGCTCGGCTTCGGCGCCCAGGCGCTCTCCCCCTACGCGATGATGGAGAAGGCCATGGACGGCTCCCCGGAGCCGGGCAAGGCGGCCGCCAACGTGCTCGAGGGGCTTCAGAAGGGCATGGAGAAGGTCCTCTCGACGCTCGGCATCCACGAGCTGCGCGGCTACGGCCGGCTCGTGTCGGCCATCGGCGTCTCGCCGGAGGTGCTCGGGGTGCTGGCCATCCCGGGCTTCTGCGCCTCCGAGGGCCGCGGCCTCGGCCTGGACGACCTCGACGAGCTGGCCGAGCAGGGCCGCCAGATCCGCGCCGGCGAGGAGAGCCCCTCCAAGGTGAAGCTGCCGCGGATGTACCCGAAGGTCTGGAAGGCGCTGGCGCGGGTGGCGAACTCCGAGCGCGGCTACGAGGAGCTCGCCGAGACGCTCGAGAGGCTCGAGGACGAGCAGCCCGTGGCCCTGCGCCACGCCGTGCAGCCCCAGCTGGCGCCGCCGGAGCAGCGCCTCGCCGCCGAGGCGGTCAGCGCGGCCGTCGGCGAGCACACCCTGCCCTTCCTCATCAGCTCGATGAGCTTCGGCAGCCAGGGCGAGACGGCCTTCCGCGCCTACGCCGAGGCCGCCATGCGGGCCGACATGCTCTGCATGAACGGCGAGGGCGGCGAGATCCCCGACATGTACGGGCGCTACCCCAAGCACCGCGGCCAGCAGATCGCCAGCGGCCGCTTCGGCGTCTCGTCCCTGCTGCTCAACTCGTCGGAGTGGATCGAGATCAAGATCGGCCAGGGGGCCAAGCCCGGCGAGGGCGGCCACCTGCCGGGCTCGAAGGTCACCCAGGCGATCGCCCGGGCGCGGAACGCCCAGGTCGGCAGCGACCTCATCAGCCCCTCCAACAACCACGACCTCTACTCGATCGAGGACCTGGCCCAGCTCATCGACGAGCTGAAGACCTCGAACCCGCACGCCAGGGTCGTCGTGAAGGTCCCGGTCGTGCCCGGCATCGGCACGATCGCCATCGGGATCGCGAAGGCGGGCGCCGACGTCATCACCATGTCCGGCTACGACGGCGGCACCGGCGCCGCCCGCCAGCACGCGCTGCGCCGCGCCGGGCTGCCCTGCGAGATCGGCACCGTGCTCGCCCACCACGCCCTTACCGAGGCGGGCATCCGCGACCGGGTGGAGATCTGGGCCGACGGCGGCCTCCGCAGCGCCCACGATTGCATCAAGCTCATCTGCATGGGCGCTAACCGGCTCGGCTTCGGGACGGCGTCGATGGTCGCCATCGGCTGCACGATCTGCCGGGGCTGCCAGCTCGACACCTGCCACGTCGGCATCGCCACCCAGATCGACGGCGAGGAGGAGGCCGCCGAGCGCGGCCTCAAGCGCTTCGTGCCGCGGGTCATGGAGCCCTCGGTCCAGGGGCTGGTGCGCTACTTCACCGAGATGGGGACGGCCCTCCGCGAGCTCGCGGGCCAGATGGGGGTCTCCGAGGTCCAGGAGCTGGTCGGCCACGCCGACCGCCTCGTCCAGGTGTCCCACCACGAGCGGCTCGACCTGACCAGCCTGCTGACGCCGGTGCGCGAGCGCGTCATCACCGCGCCCGCCGGCACGCCGCGCTTCTTCCGCCCGTTCCACCCGCCGCCCCCGCACCGCGCCCCCGAGGTCGCCGCCCAGCGGCTCGCGTCCGGCGCCGCCCTGGCGGTGGAGGAGGAGACCACGACGGCCGCCGACCGCAACCTCGGCACCGACCTCGCCGGCCTGATCGCGCGGGCGACCACCGGCGTCAACAACTCCTGGGTCAACGGCGCCGGCAGCGGCGTCTCGCCCAGCAACGGCGGCCCCAACGGCGGCGCCGCGCCGAACGGCGACGGCAACGGCGCCGGCAACGGGCACCTCGCGACGCTGGTCAACCTCGCCTTCACCAAGGGCGCGGCGGCCGGCAGCGGGCTCGCGGCCTTCACCCTCGACGGCGTGCGCGTGCGCGTCTTCGGCGGCGCACAGGACGGCGTGGGCAAGTGCGCCCTCGGCGGCGAGGTCCAGGTGCTGAAGTCGCCCAACGCCGCCGGCCAGTGGGTGGGCGGCCACGTCGGCAAGAGCTTCGCCTACGGCGCCCAGCGCGGCCTCTTCCTGATCCAGGGCGACGCCGACGCCCGCGCCGGCATCCGGCTCTCGGGCGCCGACATGGTGCTCGGCGGCGAGCCGGCCGAGCCGCTCAACGACCGCCTCGGCACGCTCGCGGCCCGCGCCAACTGCAAGGGCTTCGCGTTCGAGTACATGACCGGCGGGCGCGTCGTCGTCCTCGGCGACCCCGGCCCCTGGCTCTGCAGCGGCATGACCGGCGGGGTGGTCTATGTGCGCCAGAACCCCGACTGGGGCCTTGACGAGGCCGCCGTTCGCCGGCGCCTGTCCAAGGCGGCGAAGGTCAGCCTGGCCGCCCTCGACGAGGAGACCGACGTCCCCACGGTGACCCAGCTCCTCAGCGCCTACCAGGCCGCCCTGCGCGCCTCGGACCAGGAGGAGACGGCCGACGGCCTCCAGCCGCTCATCGACGAGCCGGCCGAGCACTTCCTGGCCATCAACCCGGTCACCCAGCAGGCCGACCCGAACATCAGCACGGAGTAGAGCGGCCAACCGTCCGTAACCGCGCGACTGGACGCCGGCTGCGCACCGTGATTCACGACCACGACGACGAGGCCGACTTCCTGCGACGGCTCGGGCGCGCCTTGGAGGGCCTGATGGCTGAGCCCGGCGAGGAGGGCGGGGAGGCGATCGGCCCGCTGGTCCGCGCTCACCTCGGACATGACCGCGCGCCGGTGGTGACCGAGGAGCTCGAGTCCTGGGAGCTGCCGAGCCAACAGCTCGCGCTCGACGCCCTGCTCGCGCGCGACGGGTGGGGCGGCCGCATCCTGGGCGTCGCCGGCCAGGGCAAGCGCTTCTCGATGCTCGGCCTCGGCGACCTCGTGTCCGGCGAGCACTACGCGGTCGGGCCGCTCGAGTACGTCAACGCACCGGTCGGTCCTGGACGGACGCTCGCCTGTCTGGATTTTGCGGTCGCCCTGGTCAACACGCCGCAGGGGCCGGCCTGCCTCTTCGTCCGCCGCGCCCACGAGCACGGCCCGGTCGCTGGCCTGTCGGTCCAGGCGATGGCGGCCGACCCGCAGCGAGCGGAGCTCCTGCTCACCGAGCTGCGCGCCCTGCGTGAGGAGCACGACGTCGTGCGTGGGCAGGTCGTCACGGTCGAGGTGAGCCGCGCCGGCGAGCACCGCTTGGCCTTCCTCGAGCGCCCGCGCATGGGCGCCGACGAGCTGGTGCTCCCCGCCGGAGCGTTGGAGCGGATCGAACGGCACCTCGTCGGGCCGACCCGCCACCGGGCGGCGCTCGAGGCGTCGGGCCGCCACCTCACTCGGGGACTGCTCCTCTGGGGACCCCCGGGCACCGGTAAGACCCACACCGTCCGCTACCTCCTCGGCCGGGTGCCCAAGGCGACCGTCATCCTGTTGTCCGGCGCGAGCCTGGGCATGGTGGGCGCCTTCGCGGGGCTGGCGCGCCGGGTCGCGCCGTCGGTGATCGTGCTCGACGACGTGGACCTGGTGGCGGAGGAGCGCGTCTTCGGCGCCTTCGGCAGCGACGCGACGCTGTTCGAGCTCATGAACGAGATGAGCGGCATCGGCGAGGACGCCGACATCGCGTTCGTGCTCACGACGAACCGCCCCGAGGCGCTCGAGCCGGCGCTCGCCGCCCGGCCGGGGCGAGTGGATCTGGCCGTCGAGATCCCGCTGCCGGACGCGGCCGCCCGCGCGCGGCTGCTCGAGCTCTACGCCCGGGGTCTGGACGCGCGGATCGCCGACCCCGAGGCGATCGTGGCGCGCACAGAGGGCATGACCGCCGCGTTCTTCCGCGAGCTCCTGCGCAAGACCGCGCTCGAGGTGGCGGAGGACGGGCGCCGCACCGTGACCGACGCCGACCTCGCGATCGCGCTCGACGACCTGCTCGCCGAGCGTTCGGCGCTCACGCGGGTGCTGCTCAGCGGCGGGTCAACCCGAGGCGATGCGGACGACGCCCAGGCCTGGCTGCGCGACGCGCCGCCGTGGCCTCCCGGCGACTGACGGTGATCGATCTCACAAACGCTCGTTCGACGGAACCGGCTGGGGGACCCGCCAACCGCAGCCTCGGGTAGGTTCGCGCGATGGCGGGGGAGCCCACCCGCGCGTCGGTCGAGGGGTCCGCCCGCACCGGCGCCGGGGTTCTCGAGTTGCGCGAGGTCACAAAGCGCTACTCGCGCGACGGCCGGCCCGCCGTCAACGGCCTGTCGCTCACGGTCCCGGCCGCCGAGGTGTGCGTGCTCATCGGGCCCTCGGGCTGCGGCAAGACCACGGCGCTCAAGATGATCAACCGCCTGATCGAGCCCACCGCCGGCGAGATCCTCATCGACGGGCGCAGCGTCCGCGAGCGAAACCCGGCCCGCCTGCGCCGGGAGATCGGCTACGTCATCCAGCAGGTCGGGCTCCTCCCCCACCTCACGGTCTTCGCCAACGTGGCCACGGTGCCGCGCCTGCTGGGCTGGGAGAAGGCGCGCATCCGCGTGCGGGTGCGCGAGCTGCTCGAGCTGATCGGGCTCGACCCGGACGAGTTCTCCGACCGCTACCCCGCCCAGCTCTCGGGCGGCCAGCAGCAGCGCGTGGGGCTCGCGCGGGCGCTGGCCGGCGACCCGCCGGTCATGCTGATGGACGAGCCCTTCTCGGCGGTCGACCCGATCACGCGGGAGCGCCTCCAGAACGACTTCCTGCGCCTGCACCGGGCGGTCCCGAAGACCGTCGTCTTCGTGAGCCACGACATCGACGAGGCGGTCAAGATGGCCGACCGGATCGCCGTCATGCGCGAGGGCCACCTGATCCAGTACGCGACGCCCGCCGAGCTGCTGGCCCGGCCCGCCGACGAGTTCGTCGCCGACTTCGTGGGCGCCGATCGGGCCCTCAAGAGCCTCTCGCTCACGCGCGTCGAGCAGATCGAGCTGATCCCCGCGCCGATCGTGCGGGTCGGCGAGCCCGCCCGCGACGTCCGGGCGCGGATGGACCGCGGCGAGCTCGTGCCGGTCACCGACCACCTGCTGGTCGCAACCGACGACGACCGGCCCCTCGACTGGCTCCCGGTGGCGCGGCTCGACGACCTGGAGCAGATCCCGGCCTCCGCGCCCGGCGGGGCCGAGCCGGTGATCGACCAGGTCACGACCCTGCGCGACGCGCTCTCGGCCATCTTCGAGGCCAACGCGGCCTACGGGCCGGTGGTTGACGAGCAGGGGCGCTGCATCGGCCTGATCGGCGCGCCCGAGATCTCGGCCGGCTTCCGCCAGGCCGCGGGCGTCTCGACCGTCGAGGTCCCGCCGCCCGCCCCCGCCACGCTCGACGCGGGCACGGGGAGCGCCGGTGGCTGAGCTCGTCCGCTGGAGCTGGGTCGAGGACAACCTCGACGACATCCAGGAGGCATCGATCGAGCACCTGCAGCTCGTCGGCGCCTCGCTGGCGATCGCCATCGCCGTGTCGATCCCGATCGCGATCCTCGTGCGGCGGCGGCGGATCCCGTTCATCGCCGTCAACACGATCTCGGGCGCGCTCTACACGATCCCGAGCCTGGCGATGTTCGCCTTCCTGCTCTCGTTCGTGGGCATCGGCTTCGAGCCGGCGGTCATCGCGCTCGCGGTCTACTGCCTCCAGCTCATCATCCGCAACTCGGTGGTCGGCCTGGAGAGCGTCTCCGGCTCCGTGCGCGAGGCGGCGCGCGGGATGGGCCTGACGTCGCGTCAGACGCTGACCCGGGTCGAGCTGCCGCTCGCGCTTCCGGCGATCTTCGCCGGCATCCGCCTGGCGGCCGTGAGCACCGTGGGCATCGCCACGATCGCCGTCTACATCGGAGCGGGCGGCCTCGGCGTGCTGATCGTCAACGACGGCATCCAGCGCGGCCTCTTCGTCACGCCGATCGTGGTCGGCGCCGTGATCGCCACCGTCATGGCGATCGTCATCGACCTCGCCCTGGTGGGCATCGAGCGCCTGCTGACGCCCTGGCAGCGGGCCCGCGCGGCGGTCGGCTGATGGGCGACATCTGGGACGCCTTCCAGGAGAACGACGGCTGGGGACAGACGTGGGAGACGGTCAAGCTGTCCGTCACGGCCCTGGGCCTCGCGACGCTCGTCGGCCTGGTCCTCGGCATCGTCTGCGCCAAGGTCGGCCGGGCGGCGGCGTTCCTGGTGATCACGGTCTCGAACCTCGGCCGCACGGTCCCGACCTTCGCCCTGATCGCGCTCATCCTGGCGCTGACCGGGCTCGGCTTCTGGCCCGCCGCCCTCGGCCTGTTCCTGCTCGGGATCCCCCCGATCCTGCTCAACACCTACACGGGCGTGAGGGATGTGGACCCGGGCGCGGTGGAGGCCAGCCGCGGCATGGGCTTCACGCGGCTCCAGGTGCTCGGCCGCGTCGAGCTCCCGATGTCGATGCCCCTGATCTTCGCCGGCATCCGCACCTCGTCGGTGCAGATCATCGCGACCGCGGCCCTGGCCGGGCTCGTCGGCGCCGGCGGCCTGGGGGTGATCGTCTCCAGCGGCCTCTCCAACAACCAGGACGACGTGATCCTGGCCGGCGCCATCCCCATCACGATCCTCGCGGCGCTCTCCGAGCTGGTGTTCGGCGGCGCGGAGCGGCTCGCGACACCTCGGGGCCTGCGGATCAGCCGCAGGCCGACCACTGCATAGGAGGACGATGTGAGACCACGGCTCCGACGGCTCACGGTGGCCATGCTCGCCGCGGCGATCGCCGCGCTCATGCTGCTGGCCGCCGCGTGCGGCGACGATGATGACTCGGGCTCGAGCGGCGCCGGCGACGGCGTCGCCGTCCGGATCGCCGACAAGGGCTTCGCCGAGAGCTTCATCGTGGCCCAGACCTACGCCCAGGCGCTGGACGCCCAGGGCTTCGACGCCGACGTCACGAGCCTCGCCAGCACGGAGATCGCCGACAAGGCGATCCGGGACGGCGAGATCGACGTCTACCCCGAGTACGTGGGCACGTCCTACCAGACGGTCCTCGGCCTCGACGTGGCCGCCGCGCCCGACTCGCGCGAGGCCCAGTTCGAGGAGGTCAGGGCCGCCTACGAGAAGCGCGGCCTGACCGCCCTCACGCCGGCGCCGTTCAACAACGGCAACGCCGTCGCCTGCACCCAGGAGGCGGTCGACCAGTACGGCATCAAGACGCTCTCCGACCTGGGCAAGGCGTCGGCCAACATCGTCTACTCGGCGAATGCCGAGCACCTCACCCGGCCCGACGGCCTGCCGCTGCTGAAGCGCGAGTACGGCTTCAACCCGAAGGAGATCAAGACGGTCAACATCAGCCTGCGCTACAAGCCGATCGAGGACGGGCAGGCGAACTGCGTCTACGCCTTCGGCACCGACCCGAAGCTCGGGCAGCTCGACCTCGTCCTGATCGAGGACGACAAGGGCGCCTACTCGGCCGGGCTCTCGTACCAGACCTTCCCGGTCGTCAGCAAGGCCTTCTACGACGGCCTCACCGAGGACCAGCGCACCGCCTTCACCGACGCCCTGAACCAGGTGAGCGCGGCGCTCACGCAGGAGGCGATCATCCCGCTCATCTCGCGGGTGGAGTTCGACCAGGAGGACCCCGAGGCCGTGGCGTCGGAGTTCCTCAGCGAGGCGGGCATCGTCGAGAGCTGACGAAGCGCGACGGCCGACGCCGGGCCCCTCGAGGGCCCGGCGCAGGCCTGAACCGGCACCTGACGAGCGAGCCGGCCTCACGGTGGTCTTGACCTTTCCGGCGCCCGCCCCGCCGAAGGCGGTGCGCCGGTCTGCCGGAGGCCCCGGCCAGGGGCCGGAGGCGCGCATGGCCGCCCGCGAGAGGCGGCCATCCGCATTTCAGGAGACCGCCTCCGCCGCGCGCTCCCATTCACGCATGAGCCAGGCGAGCTCCTGCTGCAGGGTGCGGTGCTCCTCGCCGCGCGTCGCCACGGCCTCCCGGTCGGCGAGGACGGCGGGGTCGGCGAGCGCTGCCTCGACCTCGGCGATCCCGGCCTCGACGCGGGCGATCTCGCCCTCCAGGCGCCGGACCTCGCGCGCCGGCGAGCGGCGCGGCTCGGCGGCCGGCTCGGAGAGCCGCCGACGCCTCCGGGGGCGGCGCGTCGGCGCCGGGTCGGGGGCCGGCGCCGGGGGCGCCTGGGCCGCCTCGCGCGCCCGCACCAGGTCGGCGTAGCCGCCCGCCCGCAGGACGGAGCGGCCGTCCTCGATCGACAGCGTGTGGGTCGCGACGGCGTCGATGAGGGCGCGGTCGTGGGAGACCAACACCACCGTGCCGTCGAAGGCGCCCAGGGCCGTCTCGAGCGCCTCCCGGCTCTCGGTGTCGAGGTGGTTGGTGGGCTCGTCCAGTACCAGGAAGTTGCCGCCCCTGGCGATCAGGGCCACCAGCTCGAGCCGGCGGCGCTCGCCGCCCGAGAGCCGCTCGACCGGGGCCTCGGCGGCCTCGCCCGAGAAGAGGAAGCCGCCCAGCAGGGTGCGCGCCTGGGTCTGGGTGAGGTCGCCCGCCGCCAGCACGGTCTCCACGACGCTGCGGTCGCCGCGCAGGCCGGCGCCCTGCTGGGAGAAGTAGGCGACCTCGACCCTGTGCCCCACGCTCACCCGGCCCCGGCCGGGCGGGCGGCGCCCGATCAGGGTCTCGATCAGGCTCGTCTTGCCGGCGCCGTTCGGGCCGACAACGGCGAGGCGCTGGCCGCGCTCCAGGGTGAAGCCCACGCCCGAGACCAAGGTCCTGCCGGGCACGGCCACCTCGACTCCGTCGGCCTCGATCACCACCCGCCCGCTGCGCTCGGCCTTCGGGAAGCCGAACGCGAGGTGGGCGGCGCGGGTCGGCGCCTCGATCCGGGTCATCCGGTCGAGCCGCTTCTGGCGCGAGGCCGCCTGGCGGGAGCGGGTGCCGGCGCGGAAGCGCTCGACGAAGCGCTCCAGGCGGGCGATCTCGGCCGCCTGCAGCGCCGCCTCGGCGCCCTGGCGGTCGATCGGCGAGGGCGCGCTCGCGCCGGAAGGCCGAGTAGCCCATCGGCCACAGGCGGGCGCGGCCGCGGTCGAGCTCGAGGACCGCGGTGGCCAGCGACTCGAGGAACCAGCGGTCGTGCGAGACCATCACCACGGCCGCGCCGAGGTCGCCGATCGCCCGCTCGAGCCACTCGACCGCCTCGAGGTCGAGGTGGTTGGTGGGCTCGTCGAGCAGCAGGACGTCCGGCTGCGAGACCAGCGCCCGCGCGAGCGAGGCCCGCGTCAGCTCGCCGCCCGAGAAGCCGGCCAGGGGCCGGGGCAGGTGCTCCTCGGAGATCCCGAGGCCGCGCAGGACACGCTCCAGCCACGAGCGCCAGGCGTAGCCGCCGGCCCGCTCCAGGCGCGCCTGGGCCTCCTCGTAGGCCGCGAGCACGGCCGGCCCCGCGTCGCCGCCGGCCATCCGCGCCTCCAGAGCGGCGAGCTCCTCCTCGGCCGTGCGCGCGTCCTCCAGGCCCTCGGCGACGTACTGCTCCAGGGTCAGGTCCGACCCGAGCGGCGGGCGCTGGTCGTGCAGGGCGACGCGAGCCCCCCGGGGCAGGCTGACGCGGCCCGCGTCCGGCGCCAGCTGCCCGGCGAGGATGCGCAGCAGGGTCGTCTTGCCCTCGCCGTTGCGCCCCACGACGGCCAGGCGCTCGCCCGGATCGACCCGGAAGCCGACCCCGTCGAGGACGTCCCTCGCCCCGAATGCCTTGCTGATCTGGATCGCCTGCACAGCCCGCTAGGGTAGCGGTGGATGCCAGCCCGGAAGCCACTTCGCGACGCCGCCGAGGTCGCCGCCGTCGTGGAGGAGGCCCGCGCCGAGGGCCGCGTGGCGATCGACCTCGAGTTCATGTGGGAGCGGACCTACGCGCCCGTCGCCTGCCTGGCCCAGGTGGCGACGCCGCGCGGGGTGCACCTCATCGACCCGATCGAGGGCGCGCCCCTCCTGCCGCTGGCCGAGCTGATCGCCGACCCGGCCGTCGAGGTCGTCATGCACGCCCCGTCGGCCGACCTGACCCTGCTCGGCATGGCCTACGGGCTGCGCCCGACCCGCCTCCACGACGTCCAGGTGACCGCCGGGTTCGTCGGCCTCGGCGCCGGCCAGGGGCTCGGCACGCTGCTCGAGCGGGTGCTGGGCGTGCGGCTGGACAAGGGCGAGCGCTACACCGACTGGACCCGCCGCCCGCTGTCGGCCGCCCAGCTCGAGTACGCGGCGGGCGACGTCGCCCACCTCCTGCCCCTCCACGACGAGCTGGCGCGGCGGGCCGAGGCGCTCGGGCGGAGCGAATGGGTGGCCGAGGAGCAGGAGCGCCGCTACGGCCCCGAGGCCCGTCTGGTGCCCGACCCCGAGACCGCCTGGCGCCGGGTCAAGGGCCAGGGACGGCTCAGCTCGCGCGACCGGGCCGTGCTGGCGTCCCTGGCGGCATGGCGCGAGGAGGAGGCCCGCCGCCGCGACAAGCCGGCCTCGTGGGTGGTGCCCGACCGCACCCTGGTCGAGATCGCGCGCCGCCGCCCGCGCGACCGGCGGGCGCTGGAGGCCGAGCGGGGCCTGCCTGACCGCGTCCGCGGCGCGACGGCCGACGGCCTGCTGGCGGCCCTGCGGGCCGGCGCCGAGGCCGAGCCGATCGCGGCCGCCGCCCCGCCGCCGCCCGACGTCCAGCAGCGCCTGGACGTCCTCGGCCCGCTCGGGGCGGTCCTGGTGAGCGCCCGGGCCGCGGCGGTCGACCTCGCCCCCAGCCTCCTGGCCACCCGCGAGGAGATCCTCGCCTTCCTCGTCGCGGCCTGCCGCGGCGACGTCAACGGCCAGCCCCTCGCCACGGGGTGGCGGCGCGAGATCGCCGGCGACGCCCTCGTGGAGCTGGCCCAGGGCCGGCTCGCGCTCGCCGCCGCCCCCCGCCGCCCCTACCTGGCCGAGCTGCCCCGCGACGCCGCGCCGGGCGGCGAGGGTAGAGTCCCCCCCGCCCCCACGGAGGAGCGCGGCACGACGTGAGCGTCACCTACTCGCACATCGCCTGCTTCATCGACGAGTCCGAGGCCGCCTCGCGGGCCCTCGGCCACGCGGCGGCACTGCGCGAGGCCACCGGCGCCCGCCTCAGCGTCGTCCACGTGCTGGCCCCGCCGGCCTTCCTCGTCTCGCTGGCCGCCGGCCTGGGCGGCGCCCCGGTGCACGACACCGAGGTCGAGAAGGAGGCGGCGGAGATGTGGCTCGCCGAGGAGGCGCGCTCGGTCGGCGGCGACGCGATCCTGCTCGAGGGCCACCCGGCGAGCACCGCGACCGAGTGGGCCGCCGGCGCCGGGGTGGACATGATGGTTGCCGCCACCCACCGCGGCCTGGTGGAGCGCGCCCTGCTCGGCAGCTTCGCCGGCTACCTGGCGCACCACGCGCCCTGCTCGGTCTTCCTCGTGCCCCCCGAGCAGGGCGACTCCTGAGGGGAGCGACCCTAGGCGGCCAGGGCGGGCAGGTTCTCGAGGCCGGTGGGGCCGTCGTGCACGTGGAGGCAACCCGCCACCTGGCAGGTGCCCCCGTCGTCCGCCTCGAGGCGTGAAAGGAGCGCCTCGATCCGGAGGGTCTCGGCGATGCTGAGCGTGGTACCCATGGCGCCTCCCGGTGCGGTAGGGGTCGAATCGCCGACCATCCAATCCCCCCTCGGTAACCGGTGGGTTGCGCGGGCGTTAGGGGTCGGTGAAGCCCTCGTCGTCGACCAGCGGGGCCAGGTCGGCCATCGCCGTGACCAGGGCGACGCGCGCCACCGACGGCGCGCCTGCCGCGAGCGGGAGCACCTGCCAGACGGTGCGCCGCAGGTAGTGGCCCGCCCAGCGGCGGTAGCGGTCGTCGGTGCGCATCACCAGCGCCTGGATGCTGCGGAGGTTGTCCACCCGGTCGGCGAGCTTGAGCAGCTGCGCGTCGAAGGGCGCGCTCGCCTGGAAGCGCTCGTAGTACTCGCGCAGGTCGTCCTCGCGCCGCGGCGCGGTCAGCCAGTCGACGAGGTCGGCGACCTCCTCGCCGAACCCCACCCGGATCTCGTCGATCGTCGTGACGGTGTCCTCGACGGTGTCGTGGAGCAGGGCCGCCTGGAGCAGCTCGGGGCGGCGGACGCCCCACTGGGAGAGCTCCATCGCGACGCGCACCAGGTGCACCCAGTAGGGCGTCTCGCTCCCGCGCCGGTACTGGCCCTCGTGGCGGGCGCGGGCGAAGGCGAGCGCGCGGCGCAGCGCGGTGCGGTGCGCCGGGTCGGGGATGGCGGCGACGAAGTCGGTCCAGACCCGGTCGACCGTGTCGGGGGCGTCGAAGAGGCCCGGCCAGGCGAGCGGCTCGGCCGACGGGTGCGCCGCCGCCCCCACGCCGTGCGGCGAGGGTGGTCGGAGCGGCGTCGAGGTCATGGACACTAGGTTAGCGCCGCCCTCGGGCCCCGAGCGCCGCCTGGCGGTCATCGACATGGGCTCCAACACCTTCCGGCTGGTGGTCTTCCGCTACCGGCCGGGCGGGTCGTTCCAGCTGGTGGACGAGATCCGAGCGGTCGTGCGGCTCTCCGCCGGGGCGGGCCCGGAGGGCCTCACCGCCGAGGCCGTCGAGCGGGCCGCCCACACCGTGCGGCTCTACGCCGCCTTCTGCGAGGCCGCCGGCGTCAACGACGTGGCGGCGGTCGCCACCAGCGCGGTGCGCGACGCGGCAAACGCCGACCAGGTGCTCGAGGCCCTCTCGGCCGACGGCGCCCTCGCCGTCCGGACGCTCTCGGCCGAGGAGGAGGCCTGGTACGGCTACCTCGGCGCGGTCAACAGCACGACGCTCGGCGACGGCCACGTCCTCGACCTCGGGGGCGGGAGCATCCAGATCTCGCAGGTCGATGGCCGCAAGCTCGGGCGCACCCTCTCGCGCCCGCTGGGCGCCGTCCGCATGACCGAGCGCTTCCTGCCCCGCCAGCGGGCGTCGCGTGCCGACCTCAAGGCGCTCCGCAAGCACGTCGTCCGGGAGCTCGACGACGTGTCCTGGCTCGAGCGCACGGGCGGGCGGATGGTCGGGATCGGCGGGACGATCCGGACGCTCGCGGCGATGCACCAGCGCCGCTCCGAGTACCCGCTCGGCGAGATCCACGGCTACCTGCTCTCGCGGGAGGGGCTCGAGGAGCTGGTGGAGGACATGGCGGCGCTCCCGGCGCGCGATCGCGCCCGGCTGCCGGGCCTCAAGCAGGACCGCGCCGACATCACGCTGGCGGGCGCCGTCGTGATCTCCACGCGCGCTCGAGCGGCTGAGCGTCGAGGGGATCGAGATCTGCGCCCAGGGCCTGCGCGAGGGCATCTTCTACGAGCGCTTCCTCGCCCCCGCCGAGCCGCCCCTGATCGGCGACGTCCGCCGCCAGAGCGTGCTCAACCTGGTGGACATCTACCGCTGCGAGCGGGCCCACGCCGAGCAGGTGACCGCCCTCGCGCTCGCCGTCTACGACGGGCTCGCCCGCCTCGGCCTCCACGCCCTGGAGCACCCCGAGCGCGAGCTGCTGTGGGCGGCCGGGATGCTCCACGACGCCGGCGTCCTCGTTGACTACAACGACCACCACAAGCACGGCTTCTACCTCGTCCTCAACGCGGGCCTGCCGGGGTTCCGCCACCGGGAGCTGGCCCTGGTCGCGCTGCTCGTGCGCTCGCACCGCAAGGCGCTGCCCACCCCGGCCCCGCTCGAGGGGGTGCTCGGCGTCGACGACGCGGAGCGCCTCATGCGCCTGGCGGCCTGCCTGCGGGTGGCCGAGCAGCTCGAGCGGGGGCGGGCGGGCGGCATCCGGGAGGTGCGGATGGAGGCGCCCGACGGGACCGTGCGGCTCGCCGTCCGAGCCGAGGGCGACCCGGCGGTGGCCCTCTGGTCGGCCGCGCTGGAGGCGCCGATCTTCGACGCGTGCCTTCGGCCGCAGGCTCGAACTGGCGGTGGACGTCTAGGAGCTCGGCCGTGCCCGGCGGGGCGTGGCCAGGAGCGCCTCGCGCAGGTGGATCCGCGGCCCGGTGCGCGTGATGCCGGCGCGGTAGACGCGGGCGCCGAGGGCGATCAGCACGGCCGCCGCGCGAGGGTCAGCGCCAGGGCGGCCAGCACCTCGCCCGTTGAGACCGCGTCGCCCGCGATCCTCATCGGCATCATCATCGGGGCGAAGGGCGGCAGCAGCGACAGCGGCCGGACCCACCACGACTCGAGGTCCCCGGCCGAGAAGGTCGAGGCGAGGTAGCCGCACACCAGCAGCAGGGCGAGCGGCGCCGTCGCCTGGCCCACCTCCTGCTGGCGGCCGACGAGCGCCCCGAGCGCGCCGTAGGCGGCGCCGTAGAGGGCGTAGCCGGCGAAGAACCAGACCAGGCCCCAGAGGATCGTCCCGACGGTCGCCGCCGGCAGGTCCACGGCGTCCATGGCCAGGGCCACGACCACGGCGGGGGCCGCGACCACGGCGAGCTGCCCGAGCGAGACGACGCCGATGCCGGCGACCTTGCCCAGCAGCAGCTCGGAGGGCCGCAGGCTCGCCAGCAGCACCTCCGAGACGCGGGTCGACTTCTCCTCGGCCACTCCTGTGGCCACCAGGATCCCCGAGAACAGCAGGGCCATGTAGAGCACCAGCGAGACGATGAAGCCGACGGCCAGGTCGCCGCCGTCGACGTCGGCGCGCGCGCCGCGCGCCTGGACGTCGAGGTCGGGCGGCGCGACGGCCTGGGCGACCTCGCGCGGCGGCAGGCCGGAGCGGGCGAGCGCGTCGCTCACCCGCGCCCCGGCGACGGCCTGGGCGATGATCCCGCGCAGCTCGTCGGAGATGTCGTCCTCCACGACGACCCGCACCGGCCCCGCAGGCCCCGCGATCACGCGCGGCGTCCACGTCGCCGGCCGCGGCCTGCCGCTCGGCCTCCGCCGCGCCCGGGCGGCTGACGTCGATGGTCCGGTCCTGCGCCGCCCCGGCCGCCCGCAGCGCCTCCGGCAGGGCCGCCGGCCCGCCGGCCACGGCCACGGTCGAGTGGGACGGCCCGTCGTCGCCGACGAGCGCGGGGATGATGACGCCCGCCAGCGCGGCGATCACGAGGATGAGCGTCGTGACGCGGAACGTGCGCGTGCGCACCCGCTCCCGGATCTCGCGGCCGGCGACCAGCCTCGCCCCGCGCCAGCGGCTCATCGCCCCCTCCCCGTCCCACGGCCTCCAGGAAGAGCTCGGCGAGCGTCGGCTGCTCGAGCGCGAAGTCGCGCACCCTGCCCGCGCCGCGGGCCGCGTCGAGCACGGCCAGGGGGTCGACCCCGGGGTCGAGGGCGAGGCGCACGCCGTCGGCCTCCGACGACACCACCCGCACGCCCGCCATGCCGCGGTCCCAGGGCACGCCGTTGGCGGCCTCGACGTCGACGCGCAGCTCGCGCCGCCCGGACGCCTCCTTGAGGTCGGCCACCCGGCCCGCCATGACCAGGTGGCCGTGGTCGATGACCGCCACCGACTCGCAGAGCCCCTCGACGAGGTCGAGCTGGTGGCTCGAGAAGAGGACCAGGCGCCCCTCGCGGGCGGCCTCGGAGACGATCTCCGACAGGCCCTCCACCGCCACCGGGTCGAGCCCCGAGAAGGGCTCGTCGAGCACGAGCGCCTCGGGCTCGTGGACCAGCGCCGCAGCCAGCTGGACCCGCTGCTGGTTGCCGAGCGACAGCGCCTCGACCGGCTCGCGGGCGCGCTCGGCGACGCCGAGGCGCTCGAGGAGGGCGTCGGCGCGCCGTCCGGCCCGCTCGCGCGTCAGGCCCGCGAGGCGCGCGAAGTAGACGAGCTGGTCGCGGACGCGCATGTCCGGGTAGAGGCCGCGCTCCTCCGGCATGTAGCCGAAGCGCCGGCGGACCTCGGGCCCGACCGGCCGCCCCGGTAGCGGACCTCGCCGGCGTCGGCGTCGATGACGCCGAAGACGATCCGCATCGCGGTGGTCTTGCCGGAGCCGTTGGGGCCGAGGAGCCCGACGACCTGGCCCGGGGGGACCGACATCGTGAGGTCGTCGAGCGCGACTCGGTCGCCGAAGCGCTTTGTCAGCCCTCGGATCTCGAGCACACCCCCAATGCTGCCCCCGCCGGGCGAGGGCGCAAACGGGCCGGGTCTCAGCCGCCCGCCGCCTTGACCCGGTAGCGGCCGGAGAGGTGCTCGATGACCCGCGCGCGGTGGTCGCCCTGGATCTCGACCGTCCCCGCCTTGACCGCGCCGCCGGAGCCGCAAAGGCGCTTCAGCTCCCCCGCGACGCCCTGCAGGTCGCCCGGCGGCAGGCCGGTGACCAGCGTCACCGTCTTGCCTCGCCGGCCCGACGAGGTCCGGCTCACGCGCACGATGCCGTCCCGCGGCGGGCCCGGCGCCGCCGCCTGCCGGCGCGGCGGCTCCGGCACCCGGCCCCCGTCCGTCGAGTAGACCCGGCGGCTGTTATCCGACATTTCTCACCCGGTTTCCAGCGTATCTCCGACCCTTATCGAAGCGATCAGCGTTCCTCTGATAGTGTCGCCCCGTGTCCACGCTCGCCGTCTCCCGGCACGACCTGCGCATCCTCTCCGACGAGATGGAGGACCGCCCTGCCGAGGAGGTGCTCGCCTGGGCGGCCGACCGCTTCGCCGGCCGCATCGTGCTCACCTGCTCCTGGCAGATGCAGTCGTCGGTGCTGGTGGACATGCTCGACCGCATCGGCGCAGAGGTGCGGATCGTGGAGCTCGACACGGGCCTCCTCTTCCCGGAGACCTACGAGACCCGCGACCGGCTGATCGAGCGCTACGGGCTCGAGGTCGAGCGCATCGAGCCCGAGCAGACCGTCGCCGAGCAGGCCCGCTCCGAGGGCGACGAGCTGTGGCTGCGCGACCCCGACCGCTGCTGCTCGCTGCGCAAGGTCGCCCCGCTGCGGCACGCGCTCGCCGGCATGGACGCCTGGATCACCGGCATCCGCCGCGTCCAGAGCCCCGGCCGGCACACCGCCCGCAAGGTGGACGTGGACGAGAGCCGCGGCGTCGTGAAGGTCCAGCCGCTCGCCGACTGGAGCGACGAGGACGTGGTCGGCTACCTCTACGCCCACGACGTCCCCTACAACCCGCTGCACGACCGCGGGTTCCCGTCGATCGGCTGTGTACCCTGCACCCGCGCCGTCCAGGAGGGCGAGGACCGGCGCGCCGGCCGCTGGGCGTCCAGCGGCAAGTCCGAGTGCGGGCTCCACCTGCCCTCGGCCGTCTCCACCGACTGACACGCACGACGAGCGGGGCCGCGGGCTCCGAGGGAGGGCTCTCCGAGAGTGAGTGAGCGCGACGGCTTCACCCTGTGGTTCACCGGGCTCTCGGGCTCCGGGAAGACGACGATCGCGGAGATCGTGGGCCCCGAGCTCGAGCGGCGGGGCCTGCTGACCGAGTACCTGGACGGCGACGTCGTCCGCACCCACCTCTCCAAGGGCCTCGGGTTCTCCAAGGCGGACCGCGACACCAACATCGAGCGGATCGGCTGGGTGGCCAGCCGCTTCACGCGCGCCGGGGTCGTGACCCTGGTGTCGGCCATCTCGCCCTACATCGAGACGCGCGCGGCCGCTCGCGCCATGGTCGAGGAGTTCGGCCCATTCGTCGAGGTCTTCGTCAACACGTCGGTCGAGGAGTGCGCGCGGCGCGACGTCAAGGGGCTCTACGCCAAGGCCTTCTCGGGCGAGATCAAGGAGTTCACCGGCGTCAGCGACCCCTACGAGCCGCCGCCGAGCCCCGACGTGCACGTCCGCACGGAGGAGGAGTCGGCGGCCGAGAGCGCCGCGCGGGTCCTCGCCGAGCTGGAGGCCCGCGGCCTCGTCGGTCGCGCGGTGACCGCGTAGCCGCCGGCGGGGCCGACCTCCACCTCCACACCGTCGCCTCCGACGGGTCGCTCGAGCCCGCGGCGCTGGTCGAGCTGGCCGCCCGCGAGGGCGTGGCCGTCATGGCGGTCACCGACCACGACACGCTCGGCGGCGTGGCCGCAGCCATCCGCGCCGGCCGCGCGCGCGGCCTGCGGGTGGTGCCGGCCGTCGAGCTGTCGGTGCGGGCCCCCTCGGGCTCGATGCACCTGCTCGCGTACTTCGGCGAGCCCGCGCCGCGGCCGCTCGCCGACCGGCTCGAGGAGCTGCGGGCGGCGCGGGAGGCGCGCGCCCGCGAGATCGTCCGCCGCCTGGCCGAGGCGGGCGCGCCGGTGGCGTTCGAGGACGTCGCCGCCCGCGCCGCCGGTCCGATCGGCCGCCCCCACATCGCCGACGCGGTCGTCGCCGCCGGCCACGCGCGCGACCGCCAGGACGCCTTCGACCGCTACCTCGCCGACGGCGGGCCGGCCGCGGTCCCCCACCGCGGCGTGACCCCGGAGGAGGCTCTGGCGCTCGTGGCCGAGTCGGGCGGCGCGGCCGTCCTCGCCCACCCGGCGTCGCTGCGCATGGACGCCCCGGCGCTCTCGGCCCTCGTCGGGCGGCTGCGCCGGGGCCGGGCTGCGCGGCATCGAGGTCCACCGCCCCGACCACACGCCCGAGCGGCGCGACGCCTACGCCGCCCTCGCCCGCCGCCACGGGCTGGTCGCGGCCGGCGGCTCGGACTTCCACCGCCCCGGCGAGGGCGTGCTGCCGGGCGAGACCGGCACGCCGCCCCTCCCGCCCGGGGCCATCGACCGGC
Organism: Miltoncostaeaceae bacterium; assembly: GCA_963808825.1. GTDB lineage: Bacteria > Actinomycetota > Thermoleophilia > Miltoncostaeales > Miltoncostaeaceae > DATAGF01. The sequence continues at coordinate 126,510 of CAWEGW010000011.1, forward strand.
TGCTGGCGGCGTGAGGCGGAGGCGATCCGGTACGTTGAGACGGTGACCACATCGACCGACGCGGCCCCCGCCCCCACCGGCCCCCGGGCGGCGGGGATCCACTGGGACCTGTCGCCGCTGGTCGCCGACGCCGACGAGGCCCGCCGCCGGCTGGACGCCGGGCTGGAGCGGGCGCGCGCCTTCGAGTCGAGCTATCGCGGCGCCCTCGCGACCATGGACGCGCCGGGCCTCGCCGAGGCGCTGGAGGAGCTCGCCGTCATCGACAACGAGCTCTCGCGGGTCAGCTCCTACGTCAACCTGCGCGAGTCGGTCAACGTCACCTCGCAGGAGAACAAGGACCTCTCGGCGGCGGTCGACCGGGCCCTCGTCGAGGCGGCCAACGCGCTGCGCTTCTTCGACCTCGAGTGGATCGCGCTCCCCGAGGAGCGGGCCCGCGGAGCTCTACGACGCCCCCGAGGTCGCGCGCGACCGCCACTACCTCATCGCGCTGCGCCGCTTCGCCCCCCACACGCTCTCCGAGCCCGAGGAGCGGATGCTCGCCGAGCGCGGCCCCGCCGCGGTCGGCGCCTGGCAGACCCTCTTCGGCCGCATCACCTCCACGCTCGAGGTGCCCTTCGACGGCGGCGACGGGCCGGAGCCGCACACCATCGATCGCCTGCTCGCCCACGTGCGCGATCCCGACCGCGACCTGCGCCGGCGCTCCCTGGAGGCGCTCTACGAGGGGCTGGAGCCCCACACCGACACGCTGGCGCACAGCTACGACACGCTCGTCGGCGACCGCCTCGCGATGGACCGGCTGCGCCACTACTCGTCGCCCATGGAGCCGACCCACCTGCGAAACGAGCTCCCGGGCGAGGTCGTGGACCGCATGCTCGACGCCGTCGAGCGCCACTACGCGATCGCCCACCGCTGGTTCCGCGTCAAGGCCCGCATCCTCGGGCTGGAGCGCCTGGAGCTGCACGACCAGTACGCGCCGATCGGCGAGTTCCGGGCCGTCGACTACCCCGAGGCTCGGCGCCTGATCGACGACTCGTTCGCCCGCTTCTCGCCGCGGGTCGCGGGCATCGCGGGCGGCTTCTTCGACGGGCGCCGCGTGGACGCCGAGCCGCGGGCCGGCAAGCGTGGCGGCGCCTTCTGCGCGCCGGTCGCGCAGGACGCCTCGCCCTACATCCTCATGAACTTCACCGACCGGATGAACGACGTCATGACGCTCGCCCACGAGCTGGGCCACGGCATGCACTTCACGCTCGCCTCCGAGGAGCAGACGGCGCTGTCGGCCGGCACCGGGATCGCCCTCGCCGAGGTCCCCTCGACCTTCGCCGAGCTGCTCGCGTTCGACCACCTGATGGCCGTCGAGCGCGACCCGGCGACGCGGCAGGCGCTGGTGGCCGAGCGGGTCGAGGGGTCATTCGCGACCGTCTTCCGCCAGACGGTGCTGACCCGCTACGAGCAGCGGGCCTACGCGCTGCGCGAGGAGGGAGCCGCCCTCACGCCCGAGCGCCTCTCGGACATCTGGTTCGAGGAGAACGCCAAGTACTACGGCGACTCGATCCTGCTGCCCGAGGGCTACCGGCTGGGGTGGTCGTACATCCCCCACTTCATCTCGACGCGCTTCTACACCTACGCCTACGTCTTCGCCCACCTGGCCACGCTGGCGCTCTACGCCCGCTACCGGGAGCGGGGCGAGGCCTTCGTCGGCGACTACCTGGCCTTCCTCGCGGCGGGCGGGTCGATGGCGCCGGCCGAGCTCCTCGGCGCGCTCGGCGTGGACCTCGACGACCCCGGCGTCTGGGAGCCAGGGTTCGCGGAGATGGAGCGGATGGTCGAGGAGGCCGAGGAGGCCGCCTGAGCCCCGCCGGCCCCCGCCGGGGCTAGGCCTTGGAGCCCTTCTTGGAGGCCTTGAGCGGGTTGAGCGCCTTCTGCACCTGCTCGGGCAGCTCGCCGATCGGGTAGAGCTGGCGGCCGCACTCGCCGCCGCTTCGCGTGGGGCGGGCGTGGCAGGTCGTCGGCGCGCTCCACACCGCGACGGTGCGGTGTCCGCGGTCGCAGAGGAAGACCGTGGCCTGGCGGCCGGACGCGGGCCCCACGGGCGTCGGGATGGCCTCCTCGGCGAGCTCCTCCTCGGCGGCCAGGATCTCGGGGTCGGGCTCGTCCGAGGGCTCCGCCTCGGCGGCCTCGGGCTCGGGCTCCGGCTCGGCCTCGGGCTGCTCATCGGCCGCCTGGGGCTCCTCACCGGGGGAGGGCTCGGGCTGCTCCTCGGCGACCGGCGCCTCCTCGGCGGTGGCCTCCGTGGCCTCCTGCTCCTCGACCGGCTCGGCGGCCTCCTGGCTGTCGCTCATCGGCGCTCCTCAGACTGGCTCGGGACCCGGGGAGGATAGCGCGAGCCCGCCCGCGCGCCCGGGTCGTCCAGGGCCCCCCCGCCCCGGCCGCCGCGCAGGCGGCCGAAGTTGGCCATGGCGCGGTCGAACCCGACGACGCCCGGGTCGAGGAGGGCCCGCACCCGCCAGAGCCGGTACTCGGCGAAGTAGGCCGGGCTCACGCCCAGGACGCTGGCCAGGCGCTCGAGCTGCTCGGGGGTCGGCGGCGCGCCGGATCCGGTCGAGAGCTGGTGCAGGCGCGTCCGGCTGATGGCGATCCCCTCGGCGCGCAGCAGGCCCGCCAGGGCGCCGGTCGTCAGGCGCCTCCTGGACAGGAGGGTGGGCAGGGCTGCGCTCAGCGGCTCGTCGGTGATGCTCGGAAGCGCCGGCCGCCCGTCGGGCATCGGCAACAGGGCCATCGGGAGGCCGACACTACGGCCCCCGGCGCCGCGGGGGAAGGGTGGCTCGGGGAATCCTCGGCCGCGGCCGCGGCTAGCCTGGCGGATGTGGAGGATTCGCTATCGGCCTTCGACCCGGTCCGCCTGGACGTGGCCGTCGGGCCGGTCGTCCTGTCCATCCTCCGGCCCCGCAGCGCGGAGGACCTCATCGACGAGGACGACTACGCCCGCGACGAGCGCCTCCCCTACTGGGCCGAGCTCTGGCCGAGCGCGCTCGTGCTCGCGGAGCGGCTGAGCGCCCTGCCCCTGAGCGGCCTGCGAGCTGTCGAGCTCGGCTGCGGCGTCGGCCTGCCCTCGATCGTGGCGGCGCTCGGCGGCGCCGACGTCCTGGCCACCGACTGGTACCCGGAGGCGCTCTCGTTCACCCGGGCCAACGCGGCGGCCGCGGGCGTCCGCGTGGCGACGATGGCGGTCGACTGGCGCGAGCCGCCGCCAGGGCTCCTCGGGCGCGCCGGGAGCGACCTGGTGATCGGCGCCGACCTGCTCTACGAGGAGCGCAACGGCGCCGCCCTCGCGGCCCTGCTCCCGCGCCTCCTGGCGCCGGGCGGGCGGGCGCTGATCGCCGACCCGCGCCGCCCCCACGCGGCGGCCCTGCTCGACCGGCTGGACGCCGCTGGCTGGGAGCACGAGCGCGAGGAGCGGCACTACGCCGGCCGCCCGGACGAGTCCGGGGCCGTCGTCCACCTCCACCGGCTGACCGCCCCCGGGGGGTGAGCCGATTCGGGACTCGCCGCGACGTGGGCTACACTGGCCGTCGAGCGATCCTCGGTAGCTCAATGGTAGAGCATCCGGCTGTTAACCGGAGGGTTGCAGGTTCGAGTCCTGCCCGAGGAGCCTACGAAAGCCCTGCTAGCGCGGGGCTTTCGTCGTCCTGTCCCTCGGCATCGACGGCTCCATGGTTCTACGGGGGTTCTAACGGTGGCCGCTTCAGGCTGCCCTACTCCGCGCACCCCGGCCGTAGGCTCGCACGCCGGCCTGCCACTTGGCGCGCCAGGCCTCGGCCTCCTCCTGGCCGAGAGCCAGCCCGCCCGCCAGGCCCGTCTCTCCGTTTCGTCGAGGTGGTGGGGCAGGTCCGAGACCGGACGGCCAAGGCGCCCCGCTTGGCGGCCTTCGGCTGCCGCTCGATCGCCCGGATCCATTCGGCCAGGGTAGAGCGCGGCTCGGGCGGTCATCGCCGCCCGGCCCTAGCGCTCGATCCGCCCGCGACGCGGCTAGGCAACCGACCGCAACAGACCGCCAACTCGACAGCGATTCGCGGGCCTCAGCCAGTTAGCCCTTCCGGCCGTTGACGCGCCGCGCCCGTTAGGGGATACCTGACACCCGCCATGCCAGCGGATTGCCGAGGCGACAGGAGGCACGGTGCGATCAGACTCCAGTGGCAGCGCGCGCGCGACGTGGTGGGAGCGCTGGGCGCCCGCGTCGGGCGCCGTGTCAGTGATCCTCCTGGTCATCGCATTCCTCGTCGCGGGCAGCTCGCCTGCCCCGGACGATCCCGAGGCCGAGATCGCCTCATACCTCGCTTCGGACTCCAACCAGAACCAGAACTTCGCGGCGTTCTTCGTGTTCCTGGCGGGCGTCCTCTTCATGCTCGTCTTCTTCTCCGTGCTGCGGTCGCGACTCGCAGCGGCCGAAGGCCCCGGCGGGGGCCTGGCCCCCCTAGCCTTCGGGTCAGGGGTGGCCAGCGGGGTCCTCTGGATCGGTGCCGTCTCATTCTTTGTCGCCCCGCTGGCCGCTGCCGATAACCGGGGGGCTCTCGCCGCCCCGGCTGACCTCTACGCGTTCTCGAGCGATGCCGGCTACCTCCTGTGGGTCGGGGCGGTCGTCCTGGGCGCGCTGGTCGTCTGGGCCACATCGGCCGTCGCTCTGAGGACGGGCTTGCTGCCGCGCTGGTTCGCGTGGGTCGGGGTAGTAGTCGGCGTGATCTGCCTGTTTGCGATCTTCTTCATCCCGGCCTTCGTGTACTGGGCCTGGATCCTGGTTGCCTCGCTCCTGCTCCTGCGCTCCCGAGCCGGCGCCTCTAGGCCGGCCCCCTCGCCAGCCTGAGTCAACCCAGCCGGCGAACGGAACCGACGTCCTCCATCAGCGGCGCCCCGGCGCTTGGCGCGCTAGGCGCGCAGGTTCTCGGCCGCTCCCTTGTAGCCTTTACCGGCTCGCCCGGCCGACCATAGGATCCCCGTGAGTCGCCGGCGAAGGGGGAGAAATGGGCCAGGCCCGCGAGGTGATGGACCGCGTCACGGAGGCTGCCATGAGCAACGACGCGGAGGCGCTCAAGCAGCTCTACGCCCCGGACGCGGTCGCCGAGACACCCGATGAGGGGACGATCCGCGGGGGCGAGGCGATCACCGCCTGGTTCACGGGGTTCGCGGAGGCTTTCCCGGATATGGCCTGGGAGAGCAGCCAGGCACACGAGTGCGGCGACACCGCCGTCGACGAGGGCTACCTCGTGGGCACGCACACCGGCCCCTTGCGGTTGCCGGACGGACAGAGCGTTCCGGCCACCGGAAAGAGCGTGCGCGTTCGCGGGTGTGATGCCGCAACCGTTCAGAACGGGCGCGTGACGAGCCACCGGTTCTACTTCGATCAGATGGACTTTCTCGGACAGCTGGGGCTTGCACCTGAGGCGTAGCACCAAGCCCTGCGCAGCAGATCCGTCGTGCGCAAATGGGATTTTTTGCGCGGAGGGGCGAGGCAGTGGCTTCCCGCACCCCCACTGGTAAGTACCCCCCCTAGAAGCGGTCTCAGAAGTCGTCGGGCCGCTGCCGCGTTTCGTGAGGCGCCACCGGCGCCCCTCGGAGCGAGGCGCCGAGACTGCTTCCTTCGTGGGGGAAGGAGCAGTCTCGACCTGCGCTCCTGCTCACCGTCCGCAGCAGGCGCGCCGCGGACCGGCACTCGGGCGCTCGCATTGGGTTAACGACGTCTCGGGGGCTCGGGCGTGCGGCTGGCGCTCCCACGATCACGGACTTGCAGCATCCGTCCATGGCCGAACCGGCCACGACCAATGGGTCGCGGCGACGGGACCGCGTCGAGCGGCGCGGGCCAGGCTGTGAGCATCAGTCGTCGAGGACGGTCAGGTCGAGGTTGCGCAGGCGCGCGGGATCGGCGAGCAGATCGATCTCAACGATCCGGCCGTGCGCAATCGTGAAGCCGGCCACCGCGACCGGCCGCCCGCGCGGAGCCACGACCACCCCCGCGGCCCCATTCACGAGCGCCGGCCGTGCGGACGCGACAAGCGGCGCAAAGGTGCGAGCCTGCTCCACGACGGCTTGCGCTCCGCGCACCTCCCGCGAGGCGCCCCGAGGGACCGCACCGCGGTCGACTCGGAGCACGACGTCGGGGTCGAGCACCGCGACCAGCGCGTCGAGGTCGCCGTCGCGAGCGGCGGCGAGGAAGGCGTCGACGACCTCGCGCTGGCGAGTGAGGTCGGCGTCCGGAGCCGGGGCTGCTCCGCGAACCCGGCGCCGCGCGCGGCTCGCGAGCTGCCGGGTCGCGGCTGGCGAGCGCTCGACCAACGGAGCGATCTCGTCGAACGGCACCGCGAACATGTCGTGGAGCACGAACGCGAGCCGCTCGGGGGGAGCCAGCGTCTCGAGCACCACGAGCAGCGCGAGACCGACCGAGTCGGCGAGCAGCGCCTCGTGCTCGGGGTCGACTCCGTCCGCGCGGCTCACGATCGGCTCGGGCACGTGCGGGCCCAGAGGCTCCTCGCCCCGCGACTTGCGCGACCGGAGCATGTCGAGGGAAACCCGCGCGACGACCGTCGTCAGCCAGGCCCGCAGGTCCTTGATCTCAGCGGTGTTGGAGCGGCTGAGACGGAGCCAGGACTCCTGGACGGCGTCGTCCGCCTCGCTCACCGAGCCGAGCATCCGGTAGGCCACCGCCCGCAGGTGGGTGCGGTTGGCCTCGAACGGCTCCGCCAGCCATTCGCGCTCGTCCACGGTCACATCCCTTCGTCCCGTTCCGTCTCAACAGTGAACGAACGAAACCCAAGCCGTACCAAGGAGATCAACCATGCAGCCAGGACCTCTCATGGAGCACGACGCAAGCCCAGATCCGCGAGCGAGCGGGCAACCCGAGACACAACGACATCGGATGAAGATGACGGTCTTCGGGGCGACCGGCGGCATCGGCGGTCATCTCGTGCGGCAGGCGCTTGACGCCGGGCACGAGGTGACGGCGGTGGTCCGTGATCGGGCCCGGTTCGACGTGAGCCATCCCGCGCTCGAGGTGGCGACGGTGCCCGGCCTGACCGACCCCGAGGTGCTGCGCTCTGCGCTGGAGTCCAGCGACGCCGCGATCTCGGGAGTCGGCCCGCGCGGTCGCAAGGACGGCCCGGTCGCCTCGAGCACCACGCGCGGAATTCTGCGCGCGATGGAGGCGAGCGGCGTACGGCGCTTCGTGGCGGTGAGCGCGGTGCCGGTTGGCCCGGTGCCGGAGGGGGAGAGCTTCGTCAACCGCCGGATCTTGCTGCCGTTCATCGGTGCCTTTGCGCGGGACGTCTACGCGGATCTGGCCGAGATGGAGGACGAGATCCGGCGCAGCGCCACGGAGTGGACCATCGTGCGGCCGCCCAGGCTCGTGAACAAGCCGCTGACCGGCGAGTACCGGACCGTGGTCGGCGGGAATGTGCCGCGCGCCTACTCGATCTCCCGCGCCGATGTGGCCCATGCCATGCTCGCTGCGCTGGACGATCCGGCGACGCTCAGACAGGCGATCGGGGTTGGGTACTGACCGCATCGGTCACCCAGCCCACAACGCACAGCGCCGGCGCCGCGCCGCGAGCCGTGGCGAAATAGCCAGCTCCCTAATGCTGGCTTCGGGGCGGCTCCAAATGTCCGCTCGACGATTGCTCGGCCCTGCCCGACCTGCTGGGGCAGCGCCCTCTATGCCGAGAGCGTGGCCGAGGGGCGCGCGGACGCCACCAGCTACGTGTGGCCCGGCCGCGACGGCGGGACCATGCACAACAGGTCACTTGCTCGCGCCGTCGAGCGCGCCTGCGCGCGGGTCGGCCTCGTGGATGAGGAGCGCCGTGCGCTCCTCTCGCCGCATCGGCTGCGCCACTCGGCCGCCGGCGTGATGCTCTCCCAGGGGGTGCCGCTTCCATTGGTCTCGGCACAGCTCACGCACGCATCGCCGCGGGTGAGTTCGAGCCAGGTGTACGCACACACGGTCGGTGACGACCTCGGGCCTGCGACTGGCGGCAGCCCTGGAGCGCCCGGCGCTGCTGATGGAGGAGGCAACGGAGCCTCTACCGCTCGCGCTTGGGCCCCTTGCCCGGTTTGGCCTCCTTTTCCCTCCCCAGACCCTTGCCCGGCTTCCCTCCGGCCCTCGGGTCGTCGCGGTCCGCGGCCGGCGTCGGGGTCGCCAGGACCGTCGTCGGCTGCGCCGTCACCGTGCGAGCCGGCGTCCTTGGCGTCGGCCGGCACCGGCGTCGCCGGCGTGCCGTCCTCAGGGGCGTCGTGCTCGCGGGCGGGCTCCCCGAGCCGCCGATCAGGCAGCACGGCTGCGATCACGCCCGCCCCGACGGCGGTCACCGCCGCCCAGGGGACCCAGCGCCGCCCGGGAAGGGGTCGGACGAGTGGGCGGGTGCGACCCTCCGCCGGCGCGAGCACCTGCGTGGGTCCCTCGGCCGCTGCGCGCAGGCGCGCCTCGGCCTCCTCCGCGCTGGGACGGCCCCCGGGCTCGGGCGCGAGCAAGTGGCTCACGACTCCGTGCAGCTCGGGCGGGAGCGCCAGCGCGAAGTCGGGCCCGCCTGGCCCCGGCGCGGCGCCGGTGAGCGCGTGGTGGAGGGTTGCCCCCAAGGAGTAGGCGTCGGCGGCCGCCCCTGCCGGCCGGCCGGCCAACACCTCGGGGGCGATGTAGCCCAGGGTCCCGACCGCCATGCCGGCCTGGGTCACGGTGGTCCCGCCCTCGATCGGGCGGGCAATGCCGAAGTCCAGCACCTTGACCCTGCCGTCCGGGGTGAGCATCAGGTTCTGCGGCTTGATGTCGCGGTGCACGATCCCCCGCGCGTGGGCCAGCGCGAGGGCCCCCGCCACATCGGCGCCGGTCCGCGCGGCCAGCGGCGCGGGCACGGGCCCGGCCTGCAGCCGCTCGGCGAGGCCCTCGCCTTCCACGAGCTCCATCACCAGGTAGGGGAGGCCGCCCTCCTCCCCATGTCGAGCACCCGGACGATCCGCGGATCGTCGAGCTCGGCCAGGGCGCGGGCCTCCCGGCGCAGCCGCGCCCGCGCGTCGGGCCGGCCGGCGACACCGGGCTCGAGCAGCTTCAGGGCGACGTCCCGGCCCAGCCGCAGGTCGGAGGCCCGGTGCACGCGCGACATCCCACCCCGACCCAGGAGGCCCCGCAGCTCGTAGCGGCCGCCGAAGCGGGTCGGCAGCCCGTCGGAGGCGGTCTCCATCGGCACGGAGGGTTGCAGGTTCGAGTCCTGCCCGAGGAGCTTCCCGCCGGGAGTCAGTCCTCCGGCCGCAGGATCGCGAGCTGCGGCGCCGCCTCCGCCCTGGCCAGCGCCGCCTCGGCCGCCTCGGCCGGCTCGAGCCGCGCCCCTTCATCGGCTCGCCGTCGGGGAGGAACACGATCATCTCCCAGTCGACCGACTCGCCGTGCCGGCCCTCCGCCGCGATGGTCTCGATCCGCGGCCCCTCGACGCGGCACCCCCGCCGCTGGAGCCCCTCGACGCGGGCGCGCAGATCCGCGCCGAGCTCGCGCCATCCGTCGTCTGATCCGGACATGCGCGAGGATCTTACCGCTGGACCACCGTCCACCTCGATCCTGGGAGACGCCTTGGACGCGCCGTTCGCCCTCACGAGCCCGGCCTTCGAGCTGGGGGAGCCGATCCCGGCCCGCTACACCTGCGACGGGGAGAACCACTCCCCCGCCCTCCTGTGGACCGCGCCGCCCGAGGGGACGCGGTCGCTCGCGGTCGCCATGGAGGACCCGGACGCGCCCTCGGGCGAGTTCGTCCACTGGCTGGGGTGGGGGCTCGAGCCCCACCTGCGCGAGCTGCCGGAGGGCGTCGAGCCGCCCTTCGAGGGCCGCAACGGCTTCGGCGCGGTCGGCTACGGGGGGCCGTGCCCGCCGCCCGGAGACCCGCCCGACGAGTACGTCTTCCGCCTCTTCGCGCTCGCGACGGCGCCGGACTTCCCGCCCGGCTCGCGGATGGAGGACCTGCGCGAGTTCCTCGCCGAGGAGCTGATCGAGGCGGTGGAGCTGACCGGGACCTACGGCCGGCGGCCCGGGACGGCCTGATATGCGCGAGCTCCTCTCCGCCGCGGCCGCGCACGCCGCGGCCTACCTGGAGTCCCTCCCCGAGCGGCCCGTCGCCGCGAGCCGCGACGCGTCCGCGGCGCGCGCCGCCCTGCGCGACGCGCTGCCGGACGGGCCGACGGACCCCCGCCGGGTGCTCGACGAGCTGGTCGACGGACGCCGAGCCCGGCGTCACCGCGATGGGCTCGCCGCGCTTCTTCGGCTTCGTGGTCGGCGGGACGCTGCCGGTCGCGCTCGCCGCCGACTGGATGGTGTCGGCGTGGGACCAGAACGCCGGCCTCGCCAGCCCGACGCCGGCGGTCGCGGCGATCGAGGAGATCGCCGGCGCCTGGGTGATCGACCTCCTCGGGCTGCCGAGCGACGCGTCGTTCGCCTTCGTCACGGGCTGCCAGATGGCGCACGTGACCGCGCTGGCGGCCGCCCGCAACCGGGTGCTCGCCGACGCCGGCTGGGACGTGGAGCGCGAGGGCCTCGTGGGAGCGCCGCCGGTCCGCGTGATCGTCACCCAGGAGCGGCACGTGACGGTCGACCGGGCGCTCCGCTTCCTGGGGCTCGGCACGGCGTGCGTCGAGCCGGTCGCCGCCGACGAGCGGGGGGCGATGCTCCCCGACGCGCTCGAGGACGTGCTCGCGGCCGGGGCCGGCCCCTCCATCGTCTGCGCCCAGGCCGGCGACGTGAACACCGGCGCCGTCGACCCGCTCGACGCGGTCTGCGACGCCGCCGGGCGGGCGGGCGCCTGGGTCCACGTCAACGGCGCCTTCGGCCTCTGGGCGGCCGCCAGCCCGCGGCGGCGCGCGCTCCTGCGGGGCTGCGAGCGGGCCGACTCGTGGGCGACCGACGCGCACAAGTGGCTCAACGTGCCCTACGACTGCGGCATCGCGGTCGTCGCCGACCGCGAGGCCCACCGGCGTGCCATGGCCGTGCTGGCGAGCTACCTCCAACAGGGGGAGCCGGTTCGCGAGCCGATGGACTGGAACCCGGAGTTCTCGCGCCGGGGGCGGGCGGTGCCGGTCTACGCGGCCCTGCGCTCGCTGGGCCGGAGCGGCGTCGCGGAGCTGGTGGACCGCCTGTGCGCGTGCGCCGAGCGCTTCGCCGAGCGGCTCGCTGCCCAGCCCGGCCTGGAGGTCGTCGCCCAGGGGCTCAACCAGGTGCTCGTGCGCCCGGACGGCCCGGACGACGCGACCGACCGGCTGGTGGCCCGCATCCAGCGCGACGGCACCTGCTGGACGAGCGCCACGACCTGGCGCGGCCGCCGCTGCATGCGCATCTCGGTCTGCAGCTGGCGGACCACGCTCGCGGACGTGGACCGCTCGGTCGACGCCATCGCCGGCGCCCTCGCCGAGCGCCCCGCTACCAGCGGCTCGCGGCGAACACCGAGCTGAGCAGCTGGCCCCGCTCGGCGGGGGTCATCGGGCGGGGCTGCGAGTAGTCCTCGAGCAGGAACGTGAACAGCTGCGTCGAACAGGTGCCGCCCCCGGTAGAAGACGTGCCGGTCCACGATCTCCTGGCGGGTGCCGAGCGTCTGCATCTGGTCGAAGAAGAGGTTGCCGAGGCCGTAGTGCACGAAGCGGCCCTCGGCGAGGCTGAACCCCTGGGGCTGGTGCGCCTGGCTGCCGCTCACGATGGCGGCCCCCGCCTCCGCCAGGGCGCCGAAGTCCGCGACCTGCTGGGCCGTCGGGGAGTACTGGTAGGACTCCCAGTGCTGGAAGGTCGCGATCGGCAGGTAGCCGCGCCCGCGCAGGTCGCGGATCTGCCGGCGCATGGCCGCCAGGTCGCACGTCGCCGAGCCGGGGTGGCCGGGGCCGGCCCACGCGTACGACGCCCCCACGGGGTTGCAGCCGAGGAAGGCGAGCCGGTTGCCGTTGCGGGTGATCGTCAGGGCGCGGCGCGCCTGGGCGTCGTCCGCCCCGCCGGCGAACCACCGCCATCCCCGTGCCCGGTACATCGCCAGCGTCCGCCGGGCCGCCTCCGGCCCCCAGTCGAGGTTGTGGTTGCCCGACAGCTCGACGATGTCCGTGCCCACGTCGCCGAGCAGCCCGATGTAGCGGGGGTCCGAGCAGAACCGCGTGCCCGCCTGGGGGCCGGGGCAGTCCTCGGTGAACGAGACCTCGTTGCTGATGTGGAGGAGGTCGTTGGCCCGCAGGATCTCCCGGATCCGCTCGGCGGGGTAGGTCACGCCGTTGGCCTCCATCCTGGCGGCGATGTTGCGGCTGAGCGCCGTGACCCCGGTCATCATCAGGGTCGTCATGCGGCGCACGTCGCGGTTGGTCAGCGCGCCGTCCGGCGCGACCGCCCGCCGCAGCTCGGCGACCGCCGCCTCGGACCCCTCCGCGCCCACGCGCACCACCAGGGGGTAGCGCCCGACGGCGAGCCCGCGGTCGAGGACGCTGCGGCCGTCCACCGTCAGGGCCTTCCAGCGCGGCCGCAGGGCGTCGAAGGGCACGATCGACCAGGCCCCGGGGTGCGCCTCCCACGCGGCGTCGAGCAGCCGGCCCGGCGCGACGGTCCGGATGGGCGCGGCCGGCGCGGGACGGCCCATGCGGGCCACCAGCGCCGCCCGGGTGGCGGCGGTGAGGAGCAGCGCCGGCACCGAGCCGTCGCCGGTGAGGCCGGCGAGGCCCGCGCCGTCGCCCCTCCAGAAGCGCCGGATGGCTGCCCAGGACACGTCGTCGGCGACCGTGGGGAAGGGCACGACCGGCACGTAGACGACCTCGGCGAGCGGCCGTGGCCCCGCGCGCCGGCCGCCGCGGCCCGGCCGGGGCCCGACGGCGACGTCGGCCTCGCCCCTCGCCTCGGCGGTCGCCAGCCGCGAGGGCGCGGCCGCGATCGACCTGGCGACCGCCCGACGCACGACCGCGGGCGCGCCCGGCGCCAGCCAGACGCGCGTCGCGGGGGCGTCGCCGGCGCCCTCGGCGGGCTCCGCGTCCCCGCCGCAGCCGGCCAGCCACAGCGCGGCGCCGGCGCCGAGGACGGCGCCGAGCCAGGCGGCCCGGCCGTACGCCTGCTTCGTGAACGGTCCCACGCGTCGTCCAGAGAGCGGATCGAGGTGCGTCACCCTTCGCCCCTCCGGGCAGATCACCTTGTGCGCGCCGAAGTTCAGGGACCGCCTCGGGGACCTCCCCGACGCGGCCGCCGGGGAGGCGCTCGTATCGTCGGGCCGTCCGGACGATGGAGCGGAGGGGTGATGACGGCCGTCGAGCGCGAGCTGGAGGGGCACCGGAGGGAGCTGACCGGCTACTGCCACCGCATCCTGGGCTCGGCCGTCGAGGCCGAGGACGCGGTCCAGGAGGCGATGGTGCGGGCGTGGCGGGGCCTCGACCGCCTCGAGCGCCGGGCGACGCTCCGCGCGTGGCTGTACCGCATCGCGACCAACGTCTGCAGCGACATGCTCGTCGGCCGCGCGCGGCGCACGTCGGCCATGCGGCTGGAGCCCGAGCCGGACGGGCCGGCCGTGCCCCAGGACGACCCGGCCGAGATCGCCGCCTCGCGCGAGAGCGTGCGGCTCGCGCTCGGGGCCGCGCTGCGGCACCTTCCGCCCCGCCAGCGCGCCGCGCTGCTTGCTGTGCGAGGTCCTGCGCTGGCGCGCCAGCGAGGCCGCCGACCTGCTGGACACGAGCGTGGCCTCGGTGACGAGCGCCCTGCAGCGGGCCCGGGCGACGCTCGCCGCCCACGACCCGGGCCCCGGCGACCCCGCCCCGACGCTGGCCGCGCCGCAGCGTAAGCTGCTCGCCGGCTACGTCGATGCCTTCGAACGCCACGACATGAACCGGCTCACCTCACTCATCCACGCCGACGTGACGCTCTCGACGCGGGCGACCTGCGGGTGAGCCTCGACGACTGGCTCATCGCGCTCCACCTGCTGGCCGCGGTCGCCTTCGTCGGGGCGATCATCGGCTTCTGGGCGATGGTGGTCGCCGGCTGGAGGACCGACCGGCCCGGCGACGTCCGGGCGATCTTCCGCCTCGGCCCGTATCTCAACGCGGCCGTCGCGATCGGGGCGATCGGCACGCTCGTGTTCGGGATCTGGCTGGCGATCTCGCTGGACGGCTACGAGGTCTGGGACGGCTGGGTGATCGCCGGGATCGTGCTGTGGCTCGTGGTCAGCGGGACCGGCGCGCGCGCCGGCGCCGAGTACGCCCGCGCCGAGGAGCGTGCGAAGGAGCTGCTCCAGGCCGGGAGCGACGGGCCCAGCGCCGAGCTGCGCTCGCTCGCCCACAGCCGGCGCGCGCTCGCCCTCCAGGCGATCGCGACGATCGCGGCCATGCTGGTCCTCGCCGACATGATCTGGAAGCCGGGGGCCTGATGTTCGCCGCGATCCGACCGGACGACTGGGACTTCCCGCTCTTCCTGCACGTCCTCGGGGCGATGCTGCTCGTCGGCGGCCTCCTGGCGGGGGGCACGGCGCTCGCCATCGCCCGCGGGCAGGTGCGCCTCCTCCGCCTCGGCTACTTCTCGCTGCTGGCCCTGGCGCTGCCCGGCTGGATCATCATGCGGGCCGCCGCCGAGTGGATCTACGACAAGGAGGGCTTCACCGGCGACGACGACCCGGCCTGGATCGGCATCGGGTTCATCACCGCGGAGGGGGGCGGGGTGCTCCTGCTCGTCGGGCTGATCCTGGGCGGGTTCGGCGTCCGCCGCGTCAGCCGCGGCGGCGGCTCGGGCCTCCTCACGGCCACCGCGATCCTGGCCCTCGTGGCGCTTGTCGGCTACCTCGTCGCCGTCTGGGCGATGGGCGGCAAACCCGACTAGGAGCACCGGCCCGTTGAGCCACGGCCGGGCCCATGCAGGGGGCTCGGCCCCCCGCGGCATCGGCGACATCATCGTCAGCAGCCGCCCCTACGACGAGTACCTGGCGATGTTCGGGCTGACGGAGGCGGAGGTGCTGGCCGGGCCGGTCCTCGACTGCCCCGGCGGCGCCGGGCCCTTCGCGCCGGCGGTGCGGGCCCGCGGCGGCGAGGCCGTGAGCGCCGACCCGGCCTTCGCGCTGCCCCGCGGGGAGATCCTGGAGCAGGTCCGGGCCGGGCTCGAGCACGGCATCCGCTACCTGGGCGAGAACCGGGAGTCCTACGTCTGGACCTTCTTCGCCTCCCTCGGCGACCTGCGCCGCCGCCGCGGGGCCGCCCTGGAGGCGTTCGCGCGCGACTTCGACGGCCCCGACGACCGCTACGTGGCGGCCGCCCTCCCGCGGCTGCCGTTCGCCGACGGGGCCTTCCGGCTCGCCCTCTCGGCCTATCTCCTGTTCGCCTACCCGGACCACATCGACGATGCGGGCCACGAGGCGGCCCTCCGCGAGCTGCTGAGGGTGGCGCGGGAGGAGGTGCGCGTCTTCCCCCTCATCGACACGGCCTACGTCCGCTACCCGGGCCTCGACGGCCTGCGGCGCCGGCTGGCGGCCTCGGGGGTCAACAGCGAGGTGCGCCGGGTCGCCTACGAGTTCCAGCGCGGGGGCGACGAGGTGCTGATCCTGCGGCCCGGCGTCACGGCCGGTCACCCAGGCGACACGGCATTGTCACCGGCGCGCCCGTAGCCTGGGGCCGTCGGCGGCGCGGACCGGGAGGGGCGGCATGTGGCGGATCGTCGTGAGCATCGTCGTCCTGCTGCGCCGGGGCGGGCACGGCGGCGGCCGGCGGGGGCGGCGGCGCCGAGGAGGCTCGCTTTGCGACCTTCAACGCCTCGCTCAACCGCGGGGTCGAGGGCGAGCTGGTCGCCGACCTCAGCGCCCCCGGCGACCCCCAGGCCGCGGCGGTGGCCGAGATCATCCAGCGCGCCCGGCCCGACGTGCTGCTGATCAACGAGCTCGACTTCGTCGAGGGCGGGCGGGCGCTCGAGCTGTTCCAGGACAACTACCTGTCCGTGAGCCAGGCCGGGGCCGAGCCGATCGAGTTCGCGCACCGCTACGTCGCGCCCTCGAACACCGGCGTGCCGTCGGGCTTCGACCTCGACAACGACGGGACCGTCGGCGGGGGCAACGACGCCTTCGGCTTCGGCGCCTTCCCGGGCCAGTTCGGCATGGGGGTGCTCTCCCGCTACCCGATCGACGCCGCCAAGGCCAGGACCTTCCAGCGCTTCCTCTGGAGGGACATGCCCGGCGCGCGGCTGCCCGACGACCCCGCGACGCCGGCGCCGGGCGACTGGTACTCGCCGGAGGAGCTCGGCGTCGTGCGCCTCTCGTCGAAGAGCCACTGGGACCTGCCGATCCGGATCGGGCACCGCACCGTCCACCTCCTCGTGAGCCACCCGACCCCGCCGGTCTTCGACGGCCCCGAGGACCGCAACGGCCTGCGCAACGCCGACGAGATCCGCTTCTGGGCCGACTACGTCCGCCCCTCGAAGGGCGGCTACATCCGCGACGACGCCGGCCGGCGCGGCGGGCTCGCGCCGGGCGCACGGTTCGTCATCGCCGGCGACCAGAACTCCGACCCCCTCGACGGGGACAGCGTGCCCGGCGCGATCCAGCAGCTGCTGGACCTGGGGCGGATCGCCGACCCGATGCCCACCAGCCCGGGCGGCCCCGAGCAGGCCGCCCTGCAGGGCGGGGCCAACGCGACCCACCGCTCGGACCCGGCCTTCGACACCGCCGACTTCGTCGATGTGCCCGGGCCGGGCAACCTGCGCGCCGACTACGTGCTGCCGAGCCGGCGCGGCCTGCGGATCGCCGGCTCGGGCGTCTACTGGCCGCTGGCCGCCGACCCGCTCTTCCGGCCGGTCGGGGTCTTCCCCTTCCCCAGCTCGGACCACCGCCTCGTCTGGCTGGACGCGCGCGTGCGCTGAGCGCTCAGGCCGCCGCGGCCTTGACCTCCTTCGAGAAGAAGTTCAGCGCCGTGCGGGTCTTGGTCAGCTGCTTGCCGCTGAGGTCGATGCCGCGCTCGGACAGGAAGGCCTTCGCCTCCATCGCCACCCGCAGCGCGTCGGCGGGGGCGCACTTGGTCGAACAGCTCGAGGATGCGGGTGCCGTCGGGGTAGAGCCAGAGCTCGGCCACGAGCTTGCGGCCCAGCGGCTTGGGCGACATCTTCAGCTTCATCACGGGGATCGGCCCGAGCACGGCCAGGTCGGAGAAGGTCACCCCGGCGGGTGCGTGCTCGGCGAACAGGGCGCGCTGCTCCTTGGTGAACAGCTTGCGCACCGGCCGCTCCCCGCCGACCGCCGCCTTCACGGCGTCGCCCCTGCCGATCGCCGCCTTCAGCGACCCCGAGCAGACGAAGCCGCCGGGCATCGCGTCAACCTCGACCCCGAAGCTGGGCGACGACCGCAGCGACTCCGGCAGCTCGTGGGGGACGACGGGCCGCAGCTTGACCACGGTGTCGTCGCCCCTGCCCTGCACCCGGCGCGCCCGGACGACCAGCCCGGCCTTGTCCAGGGCCAGGTCGGGGGTGTCGAAGAAGAAGACCTGCCGGATCTGGGCCTCCAGCGGGTCCATGCCCAGCGAGCGGACCGCCGAGCGCTGGTTCGACTCGGGAACCGTGAGCTTCAGCTCGACGCTGTCGGCGCCGTCGATGAGCCCGAGCATCTCTTCGAGGCGCTCGTCGAGGATGGGCCGGGCGGGGGCGGTGCGTGCCATCTGCGATCTCCTGATCCGGAAGAGAGACATTTTCCTCCACCCACCCCCGTCCGCGCCAGCCCGGCGGGCCGGATGGGGGATACTCGCCGCCATGGCCGACCCGCGCCGCGCGCTCCCCTCGGTGGACGCCGTCCTCCGCGAGCCGGACCTGGCCGGCCTCCTCGCCGAGGCGCCCCGCGCGGCGGTGGTCGACGCGGTCCGCGAGGTCCTCGAGGGGCGCCGCGCCCGCGGCGACGGCGCCGACGGCATCGCCGTCGAGGTCGCCACGGCCTTGCGCCCCTCGCTGCGCCGGGCGCTGAACGCGACCGGGGTGATCCTGCACACCAACCTGGGCCGCGCCCCGCTCGCGCCCGAGGCGATCGAGGCGGCCGTGGCCGCCGCCCGCTCCTCAACGCTGGAGTGGGACCCAGACTCGGGCGAGCGGGGATCGCGCCAGGACCACCTGGTGCGCCACCTGCGGGCGCTGACCGGCGCCGAGGCGGCCTGCGTCACGACCTCGAACGCCGGCGCCGTGCTCCTGGCCCTCGTCGCCCTCGGCGGGGGCGGCGAGGTGCTCGTGTCGCGCGGCCAGATCGTCGAGATCGGCGGCGGCTTCCGCGTACCCGAGGTGCTCGCAGCCTCCGGCTGCCGGCTCGTGGAGGTGGGGACCACCAACCGCACCCGCCTGGCCGACTACGGGGCGGCCATCGGCGCGGAGACGCGCGCGATCCTGCGCGTGCATCCCTCGAACTTCCGCGTCGTCGGCTTCGCCGAGGAGGCGTCCATCGAGGAGCTGGCCGCCCTCGCCCGCGACCGTGGCCTGGCGCTCATCGACGACATCGGCAGCGGCGCGCTGCGCCCCGCGCCCCGGCTCGCCGGCGAGCCCGACGCCGCCTCCAGCGTGGCGGCCGGCTCCGACCTGGTGGCGTTCAGCGGCGACAAGCTCCTCGGGGGACCCCAGGCGGGGATCCTCGTCGGCTCGGCCGCGGCCGTGGAGGCGGCGCGCCGGCACCCGCTCATGCGCGCGCTGCGGCCCGACAAGCTCATCCTGGCCGCGCTCGAGGCGACCCTCGCCCTCCACCGCGACCCCCGCCGCGCCGCGGAGCGCATCCCGGCGCTGCGGGCGCTCCACCGCCCCCCGGCGGAGCTGCGGAGCCGCGCGGACGCGCTCGCCGCCGCCACCGGGGGCGAGGTGGTCGCGACGGTGGGCCGCGTGGGCGGCGGCGCGCTGCCCCTGGCTGAGCTGCCGAGCTACGCCGCCGCGCTCGACGGCGCCGACCCGGTCGGGCTGGCCGCGGCGCTGCGTCGCGGCGACCCCGCGGTGGCGTCGCGGCTGCGCGACGGGCGCGTCCTGCTCGACGTGCTGGCCCTCGAGGACGACGAGCTGGCGCTCCTGCCCGAGCTGGTCGCGCGCGCGCGCCGGTGAGCGGGCCGCTCGTCCTCGGGACGGCCGGGCACGTCAACCACGGCAAGACGGCGCTCGTCCTGGCCCTCACGGGCCGGGACACCGACCGCCTGGCGGCCGAGAAGTCGCGCGGCATCTCGATCGAGCTCGGCTTCGCGGCGCTCCCGCTGCCGTCCGGGCGGGCCGTGAGCCTGGTCAACGTCCCCGGCCACGAGCGCTTCGTGCGCCACATGGTGGCCGGCGCCAGCGGCGTCAACGCCTACCTGCTCTGCGTGGCGGCCGACGACGGCGTCATGCCCCAGACGCGCGAGCACCTCGCCGTGCTCGGCCTGCTCGGCGTCGATGACGGCGTCGTCGCCGTCACGCGCGCCGACCTCGCCCCGCCCGGCGACGCCGCCGCCCAGGCCCGGGAGCTGGTCGGCCCCGGACCGGAGGTCGTGCCCGTCTCGGCCGTCACCGGCGAGGGCGTCGAGCGCCTGAGGGCCGCGCTCGACCGGCTGGCGGCCCGCCTGCGCCGGCGCACCGCGGGCGGCCGCCCGCGCCTCTTCGTCGACCGGGCCTTCTCGCTGCCCGGAGCCGGGACGGTGGTGACCGGGACGCTCTGGGGCGAGGGGATCGCCCCCGGCGACCGGGTGGTCGCGCTGCCCGGCGGCGCCGCCGCCCGCGTGCGCGAGGTCCAGGCCCACGACCGGACCATCGCCCGCGCCGCAGGGGGCCGGACCGCCCTGAACCTCGCCGGGCTCGCCGCGGACGACGTCCCCCGCGGCGCCTGCGTCGTCCGCACCGGCGACGGGTGGGCGGCGACGGACCTGCTCGACGTCGCCCTTCGCTGGCTCCCCGACGCCGGCCGCCGCCTGCGCTCGCGCGAGCGGCTGCAGGCGTTCCTCGGCACCGCGGAGGTCCCGGCGGCCTGCGTCCTGCTCGACGCCGACGCCCTCGAGCCCGGCGGGCGCGCCTACGCGCAGCTGCGCCTCGGCCGGCCCGTGCCGGCGGCGCCCGGCGACCGGGTGGTGCTGCGGTCGGCGGAGCGGCGCACGGTGGGCGGCGGCGTCGTCCTCGACGCCGCGCCCGCCCGGCACGGCCGCGGCGGCCGGACGGCCGGGCGCCTCGCGGTCCTCGAGAGCGCGGCGCCCTCGAGGATCCTCGCGCAGCGCCTGCGCGACGCCGGCCCCGACGGCCTGGCCGAGGACCTCGACCCGGCCCTGGTCGCGGCCGCCGGCGGGGCGTCCCTGCCGGGAGGGGTGGCCCTCGACGCGGGACTGGCAGCAGTCGCCCGCGGGCGACTGCTGGCCGCCCTCGACCGGCCGCGGTCGCTCGCCGCGGCGCGGGCGGCGACCGGCCTGGGCGCCGCGGCGGCCGACGCCCTCATCGCCGCCCTGGCCGCGGCCGCCGAGCTCGAGCGCGACGGGGCCGGCGTGCGCCTGCCGGGCGCCGGCGCGCCCCCCGCGGCCGAGGAGGTCGCCCGCGCCCTCGCCGACGCGGGCCTGCGCCCGCCCCCGGTCGCGCGGCTCGCCGAGCTGGCCGGGGTGACGCGGGCCGAGGCCGAGGCGGCCCTCGGCCACCTGCGCGCGCGGGGGCGGGCGGTGCGGGCGGGGGACGTGTGGTTCGACGCCCGAGCCGCGGCGGGGGCCCGGGACCACGCGCGGCGGGCGCTGGCGTCGGGGCCGATGACGCTCGGCGCCCTGCGCGACCTGTGGGGCGTCGGGCGCCGCCACGCCGCCGCCCTGGCCGCCCACCTCGACGCGACCGGGGTCACACGTCGCCGGGGCGACGCCCGCGAGCTGCGCCGGGGCGGCGCCCCCGGCTGAGGTGCGCCACGACGCCGTGATCGTGGGCGGCGGCCACAACGGCCTCGTCGCCGCCGCCTACCTCGCCCGCGCGGGGCGCTCGGTGCTCGTGCTGGAGCGCCGCGACCGGGTCGGCGGGGCGGCCGTGTCCGAGCGCCCCTGGGAGGGCGTGGACGCCCGCCTCTCGCGCTACGCCTACCTCGTCTCGCTGCTGCCGCGCCGGATCGCTGCCGAGCTCGGGGTCGGCGTCGAGCTGCGGCGGCGGGCGGTCTCCTCGTACACCCCCCGCCCCGAGGGCGGCGGCCTGCTCGTGGGTGACGGCGAGCCGCCGAGCGCGGCCTGGCGGGACTTCTCCGCCATGACCCGGCGCGTCGCCGCGCGGGTCTTCCCCACGCTCACCGCGCCGCTGCCCTCGCGCGCGGAGATGCGCGCGATCGTCGGCGACGACGCCGCCTGGGAGGCGCTCGTCGAGCGCCCGCTCGGGGAGACGGTCGCCGAGCGCTTCGGCGACGACGTCGAGCGGGGCGTCGTGCTCACCGACGGGCTGATCGGCACCTTCGCCGGCGCCGGCGACGCGTCCCTGCGCCAGAACCGCTGCTTCCTCTACCACGTGATCGGCAACGGCACGGGCGACTGGGACGTCCCGGTGGGCGGCATGGGCGCGCTGACCGCGGCGCTCGCGGACGCCGCCCGGCGCGCCGGCGCGGAGCTCCGCTGCGGCGCCGAGGTCACGGAGATCGCGACCGACGGGAGGAGCGCCGAGGTCCGATGGGAGGGCGGGCGCGCCGGGGCGGGGCACGTCCTCGCCAACGTCGCACCGGCCGTCCTCGCGCGGCTGGTGGGCGCCCCGGCGCCCGAGCCCGCCCCCGAGGGGGCCCAGCTCAAGGTCAACATGCTGCTGGCGCGGCTGCCGCGCCTGCGCGACCGCGCCGTGGACCCGCGCGACGCGTTCGCCGGCACCTTCCACGTCAACGAGGCCGCGAGCCAGCTGGCCGCCGCCCACGCGCGGGCGAGCGCCGGGAGCCTCCCCGACCCCGTCCCGTGCGAGCTCTACTGCCACACGCTCGCCGACCCCACGATCCTCGGCGACGACCTCCGCGCGGCGGGCGCGCAGACCCTGACCTGCTTCGCGCTCCACATGCCGGCGCGGCTCTTCACCGGCGACCACGCGGCGGCGAAGGCGGCCGCCGTGGCGGCCACGCTGCGGTCGCTCGACGGCGTCCTCGCCGAGCCGCTCGAGGACTGCCTGTGGCGGACGCCGGCCGGCGAGCCCTGCATCGAGGCGAGCACCCCGCTCGAGATCGAGGCGGAGCTCGGGATGCCGGGCGGCCACATCTTCCACCGCGACCTGGCCTGGCCGTTCGCCGAGGACGACGGCGAGGCCGGCCGCTGGGGGGTCGAGACGGCGCACCCCAACGTCCTGCTGTGCGGCGCCGGCGCGCGCCGCGGCGGCGGCGTCAGCGGCATCCCGGGCCACAACGCCGCCCGGGCCCTGCTCGAGGCGGGTCGCTGACGGTTTGCGCGCCCGACGCATCGATCATCTCCATCGTCATCGTCGCGGTCATCGCCCTCCGCGTGTGGGGTGCACCCGGCCGGGGCCGGCGCGGCCGCTGAGTCCGGCTCCGCGTAGGCTCACGCCCGCGACCCGGGAGGTGCGATGGCCGATCAGGCGGCGCGGCTCGAGGTGGTGCGGCGGTACTGGGAGTACGCGGGCGCGGACGTCGACCGCGCCGGCGAGATCTACCACGAGGACGCAGTCCTCGAGTTCCCGCAGTCGGGCGAGCGCTTCGAGGGCGTCGCCGGCTTCACCGAGTGGCGCAGCCAGTACCCGGCCGAGGTGAGCTACCGGGTGCGGCGCGTCACGGCCCGCGACGACCTGGTCGTCGTCGAGGTCTCGGTCACCTACGACGGCGCCGCCGAGATGTACGGGGTCCAACTGCTCGAGTTCCGCGACGACCGGGTGGCGCGGGAGCGGATCTACGTCATGGAGGGCTGGGAGGCCCCGGAGTGGCGGGCCCCCTGGCGCTCGGAGACGCCCGCCGACCCGCCGGCCTGACGCTCAGCGCTTCCGGGCGATCATCTCCATGCTGCTGCGCCAGAAGGCGTGCGGGATCACGGTGCTCCGCGGCGCCACCAGGTTCCTGAGGAAGCGCCAGTGGTCGTGCAACGGCCGCGCGTAGGGCGTGCGCAGGTAGGGGTATCGGGTCTCCCGCACGTCGAAGCCGAAGTTGGTCAGCGTCTGGGCGAGGCCGACGTCGTCGGGGACGTAGAAGTTCCGCGCCGGGTCGATGAACGGCAGGGTCTTCTTCAGCCGGTAGAAGGGCGAGTTGGTGTTCGGCGTCGCCAGGAAGACGATGTGGCCGCCCCGGCGCAGCGCCCGGTGGGCGTGCTTGATGAACAGGAACGGCTCGTCCAGGTGCTGGATGGTGCCGCGCAGGATCACCAGGTCGAAGAAGTCGCTCTCGGAGAAGATGTCCCGGTCGAACCGCACGCCGTTGCCGATCGCGATGTTGCGCGCGTACTCCGAGATCTCCATCCCGTAGCGCTCGCCCTGCCAGTCGATCGCCTCGTAGAACTCGCCGGTCGAGCAGCCGATGTCCATCGCGCAGCCCGAGCGGACGTAGCGGCGGATGACCTCGCCCTCGGCGCGGAACTGGGCCAGGCGTTTCGGGTCGTTCGACAGGCGGGTCTCGAAATAGCGCTCGCCGTAGAGCAGCTCGAGCCCGGGCGCCGGCTGGTAGGGGCTCGGGCCGGTCTCCGGCGGGGTCGTGGAGCGTGTGCCGTGCACTGGTGGGCCTCCTCGGGGGACGACGGCATCGACCGTAGGCAGGCGCCGGAGGCCGTTCCCTCCCCGGCCGGGGAGGTGGCGGAGGCCCGTCATCGGTTCGTCACAATCGCCTGCCGCGGCGGTCATCGGTTCGTCACATTCGCCGAGGAGCGGCGGCCGAACGGAGCGGCGTAGGAGTCGAACCTACCCTGCAAATGAGGCACTTTCGCCTCGCCGATGGGGCACCGGTGGGGGCACGCGATCCGCGGCAGCAATGCGGCGTGGTCGATCTCGCGGCCGACGACGACGTGGGTGTAGCGGTTGGCGGTCGTGGCGAGGTCGCGCTGACCCGCCCACTCGCCGATCTGGGCCCAGCTGACGCCCGCCCGGTGCCACAGGCTGATCCGCCGGTGGCGCAGGTCGTGCGGGCTCCACAGCGGCGTCCCGGTCGCCTTGGCGCCGCGGGCGATCTCCCGCCGAAGGTTGGCCTGGCGCAGCCACGGCAGCATCGGCGCCTCGAGGTCGCGATCCTCGCGGGGCACAAGGGCGTTGACCGCGGCGAACACGTCAGCCGGCACGGGCACCCAGCGGCCACGCCCGCCCTCCTCGCGCTGCGGGGCCACCCGCCAGCGACCGTTCGCCGGGTCGAGGTCGCCCCAGGTGAGCGACTTGAGCTCGCCGACGCGCATCGCGCTCGCGTCGAGGACGACCAGCACCAGCCGGTAGCGCGGCGCCGAGGAGCGGGCGACGGCCTCCACGTCCTGGGCCTCGCGGCGAGAGCGCCTCGCGCACGGCCCGTGGCAGCTGACCCGGCGGTCGCGGGCCGGGTTCGGCGCGATGCCCTCGTGGTCGAGCACCACCGAACGGCATGCTGCTCCTGATCGGCACCCGGCGGTGGGAGGCGCCCACGCCGCGCGTGGGCGCGCACCCCCCAACCCCACCATCTCCCTCCAACCGGCCGCGACCGCCAGGGGCCGACCAGTCCGACCGCTGGCGCGACGTCAGCCCGCCGCGGCCTTGGCGCGCTCCCTCGCCAGCCGGCGACTCGCCCCCTCGAGTGACTTCAGCGCCCCCTTCTCCTCCCGGAGGCTCTCGCTGAGGAGGTCAACCACCTCCCGTTCCCCCAGCGCCCGGGCCATCACGATGAGGCCGGAGTACGCCGCGATGTCGTAGTGCTCGGTGCGCGCTCCCGCGCCCGTCAGGAAGAGATCGCAGATCTCCGCCGAGGGGTCGTTCTCCTTCATGAACTCGTCGTGCTCCTCGATGATTCCCTCAATGCCAGGACAGCGCTCGGCCAACGCCTTCTCGCCGAGGCTTGCGAACGACCTCTCGATGCGGTCAACCTGCCCACGGGTCTGCTCGAGGTGCTCGGTGAAGCCGGCGCGCAGCTAGTCGTCTGTGGCCTCCTTGGCCATCTTCGGCAGCGCCTTCACGAGCTTGTTCTCCGCGTAGAGCATGTCCCCGAGCTCGTGCAGGAAGAGCTCACAGGGCATCGGTCATCTCGGGCATGCTGGTCTCCTTGGTCGGGGCCAAAATGGGTTCCCGCCCGACGCAGTCGTAAAACGCGCGGCCATGCGGGCGGTCGCGCGCACCGCGGGCGTAGGTCGGCCTGCCGCCGATTGGCTCTTTCTGAGCGGCCCGGCCTTCGACAAATCGGTCGCGGTGCTGGAGCTGGACCATCGGGGCGGGTGGGTCACGGTCAGCCGCAGCGGCCCCGAGGACGAGGACGGACGAGCCCTTACGCCCGCTGCACACCCGCGTGCTGTCAGCCGACTGACGCCGCCCGGCCCCCTCCTCGAAACGCAGCCCTCGACCGGGCGGGCCCGCGAGCCGCCGCCGTCTGGCGGCGCTCATCGGGGGTCGGGGCGGCTGAAGGCGCGCGCGGCCGCCTCCAGGCGGTGGCGCTCGAGGGCCTCGGCGTGGCTCTGGGCGCGCACCGCCCGCCGCTCAGCGTCGGGCGCGGCGCCGATCCGAGCGAGCGTAGTCCACACCGCCCGCCGCGCCCCGGCGGCCGCGCAGAGGCCCTCCACCTCCACCAGGCGGCTCAGGTCCGAGTAGCCGCGCAGCTGGCCGTTGAGCTTCAGCCGGCCGACCCGCTCGGCGGCCGCGGCTGCCGCGCGCTTCAGGGGGTCGGGCGCGACACCGCGCCGTCGCATGACCTGGATCAGGCCCCGGCGGTCGTCCTCGACGTCCTCTCGCAGGCCCGCGAGGAGCTCGCCGAGGACCGAGCCGCGGTTGGCCCGGAGGGCCCGCCGGGCCAGCGCGGCCTCCGCCTCGATGAGGGCAAGGTGGTCGTTCAGGTGGATCGCGAGCAGGTCCTCGGGCCGTGCGCGGGAGAGGGCGAGCCTCATCGCCACCGCAGCCCGCGGCTGCGGGCCTCGCGCTCGTGGTCGCGCAGTGAGTCCCCGACGAGCCAGAAGGTCGGGGGCCACAGCCCCACAAACAGGGCGCGCCGCTCGGCGTTGCCGCGCTCGTCCTGGTCGACGGTCTTGGCGCGTATCCAGAGGACCACGCAGAGACCGATTGAGCCGAGCGACAGCGCGTGCAGGTGCCAGTCGCGCAGGCCGCAGCGGTAGAGGATCCGGGACAGCATCCACGGCCTCAGTACCCGCCGGGCGTGCGGAGTGCACACGGCGTGGACGGTCACCGTTGCGGGTACTCGACCGGCGTGCCCGGGCGCCCTCCCCTCACCCGCCGCCTCGCCACGGTCGCCCGCTGGCCGACGGGCGTGGGCCTCACCTCCTGGCGCTACCTCTGGCGCACGACACCCCTGCACCGCTCGGAGGAGCCCGGCACCGCCGCCGAGGACGCCTGCCCCGCCCTGCCGCCCGACGTGCCCGCCCACGACCTGCAGCGCCCGGAGGACGGCGTCGGCGCCCTCTTCCACCGGCGCTACCGGGCGCGGATCCGCGAGGCGTCGGCCACGCCTGGCGAGGTGATGGCCGCCCTGGCCGCCGATCCTGACCGCGCCGCGCCGAGCGAGTTCGCCACCTTCCAGAAGACCCGCGGCACGCCGGGTGGGATGAGCGTGGGCGACGAGTACGTGGTGCGCATGCCGGGTCCTTGGAACGGGCCCGTGCGCGTGGTCGAGGTGACCCCCTCCTCCTTTCGCCTCGCCACCCTGGCGGGCCACCTGGAGGCGGGTCAGATCGCCTTTCGCGCCTCGCGCCAGGGTGACCAGCTGGTGGTCGAGATCGAGTCGTGGGCGAGCAGCGGCGACCGCCTCTCGCACCTGCTCTACCAGCACCTGCGCATGGCGAAGGAGATCCAGCTCCACATGTGGACCTCGTTCCTGGAGCGGGTGGCGCGCATGGCGGGCGGACGCCTGACCGGCGGCGTGGAGATCCGCACCAGGCGCCTGGACCCCGTCGCCGATGCTAAGGGCGGCCTCACGTCGCGCGCGGCCCGGCGGGCGCTCGAGGCCGTGCGGGAGGAGCCCGACAACGTCACCCCCGAGGAGCTCGCGGCGGCCCCCCGGGCGCGCGGCTGGCGGCGCGACGATCGCCGCCAGGCCCTGCCGCCCGAGGCGCCGGGCGAGCCAGAGCCCGGGGGCAGCTTCGACGTGGCCCGACGGCTGGTGCGCGACTACGAGTTCTCCGACCCAGCGCGGGTGCGGGCCACCTTCGATCCAAACGAGCCCCTCGAGGGCCGGGTCATGCTCCTCGAGCTGCGCTACCGGGTGCTGCGCATCCTGGTGCTCCGCTTCCTCGTGGGCGTCCGCGTCACCGCGGTCTACGGCGGTCCGCGCCGGGGCGAGGCTGGGCCGGCGCAGGTCTGGGGCTGGAGCTACCGCACCCTCCGGGGGCACCTGGAGGCCGGCGAGCGCAGCTTCGAGGTGTGGAAGTGGACCGACACCGGCGCGGTCGAGTTCCGCACCCACGCCGTGTCGCGGGTCGCGTCGCCCAACCCCCTCGTGCGTCTCGGCTTCCGCTGGCTGGGCCGCCGCCGGCAGGCGGCGTGGGTGCGCAGCATCTGCGAGCGGATGGCGCGCCTCACCGCCGCGGACCTGGCCTCGGGGGGGCGCGTGGTGGCCGAAGCCCCGCGCGGCCCTGTGGGGCTCGTCGAGCGGCCGGTCACGGACGTGACCGGATCGGGCACGGCCCGCGGGGCGGGGCGGGCCGCCGCTAGACATCCTCCGGATGCTCGGGGAGCTCGCCGCGGGTGAGGCGGAGATCGGCGCGGATGATGCCGGCCACCTCCATGGACGGCGTCCCACGCCCGCGCCCTGCCCTCCGCGGCCGCGTCAGGCCCCTTCGCGCCGGGCGGCGCGCGGCAGGCTTGAAGCGCCGGCATTCGCAGCGCGGGGGGCCGGCGCACCAGGGGCATGGGTCAGCCGCCCCAGAAGGCCGGCTCCATGGGGCCGGGAGAGGGAAGTGTCGCTCGGCAGCCTTTGGGGTAGCTCCAGCCCTCGACGTTTCAACGATTCGAGGCGACATGGGCAAGAAGGACAAGCACGATCTCCACGAGCACGACGCACCGAACCGCGACGACCTGTCCGGCGAGGACCTCTCCCGCGGCCCCACCCCCGAGACCCGTCACCCGGCAGGCCACGTGACGGGCCGCGACTTCGCCGAGGACGACTCCGTCGCCGGCGAGACCGGCGGCTTGGACGACGTCAGCGACACCACCCAGGGCCCGACCCCCGAGACCCGTCAGGTGATGCGGGCGACCGACGACGACGACGCGGCCGCCGGCGAGCCCGGCGCCGACCGGAGGACCCGCGCGGACGTGGGTGGCAACCAGGACCGCGAGCGCACCCGGCCCGTCGATCCCGACCGGCGAGACGACAGGTAGGACCGGATCGGCCGGGTGTCGGTCACACCGAAACCCGGTCGGGCTTCCTCCAGAACCGGCTGACCGAAGGAGATGAACGTGCAGACCACGAAGGCCAGGATCATCAACATGCTCCGCGAGAGCGGCGACGAGGACAAGGCCCGCCTGGTCGAACGAGAGCTCGCCGACGACGTCGACACCGAGCGTGATCGAGCGGACCTCGAGAGGCTCGGCCTTGACCCGGAGGAGCTGCACCAGAAGCTGACCGGGGAGGGGATTCCTCAGATGTCGGACTGACCCCCCGGGGGGCTGTTTCCCGCTCGAGGACCACGTCCCCTCGAGCGGTACCCCACCCCCTCCACCCCCCACCCGGCCGGCCAACGAATGGGTGCCCGACCGACTGCGGCGCCTCTTCTTCACGCCAGTCCCGCGCCTCCGAACCGGTGCCGCCCTCCTCGAGAGCGGCTGGGTGACGATGGAGGCCGTGTCGGAGATC
Organism: Miltoncostaeaceae bacterium; assembly: GCA_963808825.1. Classification (GTDB taxonomy): domain Bacteria; phylum Actinomycetota; class Thermoleophilia; order Miltoncostaeales; family Miltoncostaeaceae; genus DATAGF01. The sequence continues at coordinate 155,354 of CAWEGW010000011.1, forward strand.
CCCGGTCGTGCGGACCAGGCCGGCGGCGGTGACCTGCGGCCCCTTGGCCGAGACGCCGCACGATCCGGACGTGATCCTGCTCCGGCTGACGGCGCGCCAGCTGATGATGCTGTCGGACGCCAGCCCGGGGCTCCGCTTGGAGGGCAAGCCCCGCCACATCGTGGCGATCGCGAAGGAGCGGGGCAGGCGGCGGCGAGCGTCTGCCCCTGGCCGCCGACCAGCTGGCCGAGATTATGGACCGACTCCGGGATACATCGGCGGTGGACTGGGTCGTCGCGGCCTACGCCGCCGACGACTTGGGACGGTTCTCGCTTGAGAGGGCGCACACCTTGCGCCGCCCCCCAGCGAGAGACGAGACCGATGCCCAGACGCGAGGAGCATCAACGGCTCGCCGCAGGGGCGAGCAAGGGACGGATGGAGAGCCTGCGCGAGCTCTAAGCCTGGCTCGGACGGCGACCGAGTTCGAAGGCCACGCGCCCGTGGGCGCCGTCGATGGACACTGCATCCGCCAGCGTCTTGACCATCCAGAGCCCGCGGTGCCCGAGGGCGTGAGGGGGTGGGAGCGCGGGCGGTTCCGGCTGAAATCCCTCACCGGAGTCGCAGACGGTCACACTGATCCCGCGCTCGCTGCCTCGCGCGCAAACGCTGATCGGCTCGCCCTCTGCCAGGCCCGAGTGCTGCACCGAGTTGGTCACAAGCTCGGAGAGCATCAAGCGGGCGTTCTCGAGCTGGCCGGGCCCGAGGTAAACACTCACCCAGCCGAGCCACTCCCTGGCCCGTCCCGGTGCATCGCTGCCGGACGGCAAGTCGATCCGGCGCGCCGTGGGAGACATGGACAACCAGACCGCCTCGATTCTCCACCCCTAATCAAGGTACCCCCGCGGCCGCTGTCTAATCAGGGCGCGTGCTACGACTGCCCCGCCGCCTCCCGGCGACTAGTGCGACCGATACTGGAAGCTGTCGGCCACGCCCGTCAGCGCCAGGACCTTCTCGGTGGCCGGGCCCGTGATGAGCAGCAGCTCCCGGCCATGAGACTTGGCGCGAGCGGCCGCCTCCAACAGCACCCGAAATTCCGCAGGAGCCCATGAAGGTGACGGCGCTCACGTCGACGACCATTCGGGAGCCAGCCGCACCCTCAGCCGCTGCCATGGCCTCCTGGGCATCTGGCTCGCTGTCCAGGTCCAGCTCGCCACGCATCCCGACGACGACCTCGCCCTCGCCCTCGGCGAGCGACCAGCTGAACCTCTCGAGAGGCACCGGGGGCACGCGATCCTCCTGCCGACCGCCCTCCCCCCGTGTCCGGTGGCGATTGGATGGAACGGTCGGTCTCGGCGAAACCTACCCTCGTGGCATCGACGAAGGAAGGCGGTCCTTCGCAATCGCTTACGGGTGAGGCACCTGCGGGGCCTCACGCGAGACCCGAGCCGGCACGGCTCTTGCTTCCGGGGCGGGCGGACGAGAACTCGTCGCCCCCGTCCGCACGCGGATGCCGGATCGACCATCCTGAGCGGTGTCTCACGCTCTCCCGGAACCCCCGTCCCCGGCGGGGGAGCCTCAGTTACCCGCTGACCTCCCGCATCAACCGGCGATCGGCTCGACCATGGCAGATGGCGCCGGTCATGGCAGCGAAGTAGGCTCCCCGAAATGGGCGGCCCGGGCCATCGCGTCCGCCCATTTTTTCGGAGAGGTTGCGGGCGGCGTCGGTCCAAGGGCATTCCGGCGCTGCTCGCGACGAGGGCGGCGACGATGGCGGTTCTCACGCAGCGTCCCTCAGCCGTGCGCCTGGACCCCCGCGGCGACGCGGGCGACGAAGGCGGCGAAGACATCACGATGGCCCAACCCCCAGAGCCCGGCGGCGAGGCCGGAGACGAGAGGCGGTCTCGTACAGGACGCCAGGCGGCGCCGGGGCGGTGATCCCCCTTGCCCCGGCGCCGCGACCCAGGAGCCGCCGCGGCTGCACGTCCGACTATCCGAGCCAAACGGAAGCGCGAAGATGGCGTATGCCCGGCCACCGGAGCCCGCCGGACCGGCGGGCTCGCGGCCACCAAGGGTCAACTAAACGTTTTACCCTCGGGGTCAGGAGGACAAACCGCTGACTGTTCCCGGAGCGAGAGCAGGATCGCGATCATGTTGTAGGCGTCCTCCATCAGCCGGCGGCCCGCCGCTTGGCCCGCCAGGTTACGGGCGACCGACTACGCGACCGGGACCGGGCGCATCTCGTAGACGCGACCCGGCCCCGGCGCTCGGCACTCGTTAGCGGTTCGTCGTAGTCCTCGTGGACCGGGCCCCTGCCGTGTCCTTGTCGTAGGGATCGTTGCGGCGCTTGAGGCCAGCGAGTCCGGCGAGGCCGAGCAGGCCAACGAGACCCCAGAGTCCCGTCTTGTCGCTCTCCTGCTCCTGCTGTGTGTCTGGCGTCGTCTGAGCCACAGCCGGGGTCGCTACCCCGAACGCCAGAGCCAGCCCGGTCGCGCCGATCGCAAGTGATTTCTTCATTTCTTTTCTCCTTCGGGCGATGCGCCCGTTCGACATGAGGGCGCATAGTGCCCACGGCCCGTCGGCCAAAACCCCCCTTCGGGCATCGGTGGTGTAGCGGACCCAATAGGCCCCCACACCAGGTGACGGTCGTCCCGTTGGTCCAGCCCTCAGCAGAGCGTCCCGCGTCGAATCCGGAGGCCATCAGGGCGCCTTCGGTTAGGTTTTCCTCGCGGTGAGAGCATTTTTTTGCGCTGAGGAGCGAGGCAGAGGCTCTCCGCACCCCCACCGTCAGGTACCCCCCTCGACAGTTCGGGCCATCTCACTCGCCGCGTCCGGCAGAGGCTCTCCGCACCCCCCACCGTCAGGTACCCCTCGACAGTTCGGGCCACCTCACTCGCCGCGTCCGGTCTTGTCGCCGGCGCACGACCGGCACAGCCTCTGAAGGTTCGAACGCTCGAAAATGGGCCCACCGTCGGCCACGCGAACGATGTGGTCAACCACCGCAGGCAACGACTCGCTCCCGCAGTGACGACAGCACGGCTCCTCGGCGATCACGGCGCGTCGCCACCTCTGCCAGCGCGCTCCGTGTCGCCAGGCTCGGTGCGGCTGCTTGTACCTCGGCTCGTCGTACGGCCGCAGGCCGCTGGCCGTCTGCCGGTAGCGTGGCACTAGCCGAGCGCCGCCGGGCGACCCGCAAGAATTCGCCCGGCCCCCGGTCGGCGGCGACCCAGCCGGCGGCCTCGGGGTGGTCCATCACGCGGCCTCGTCGGGGCCGTGCAGCCACTTGAGGAACCCCTGCCGGTCGACGCGAAGCGGCCCCGCCCGCTCGCCCACCCGCACGGCCGCCACCTCGCCGCGCTGGATCGCCCGGTAGATGGTCACGGGGGCGACATTCGCGAGCTCCGCGGCTTGCCGGACGCTGATCAAATCGGGCGCTGGCGTTGCCGCCGTTTCCATAAGCGCAGCTTATCAGACAGGCCAGCACCTATAAGCCTGGGCGTATAGGCTGGCGCCCGTGGAGAGGCCTCCCGCTGGCCGGTAAGCACCGGCGCCTCCTGCCCCGTCGTCGCCGCGAAGCCGAGGCGTCCGTCATGCGCCGCGCGAAGATGTCCGAGCGCCTCGGCGGAGACGGCCTGCGGGCAGTCAACGCCCTCGAGGCCGAGCGCACCCCCGGCGATGATCGTCAGCGCCTGCGCAACCTGCCGGTGGTCGGCGGCCCGTTGGGCGGCGCCATCCCGGGCACCCGGCCGGGCGTCTCGCGCAAGCTGGGGGGCTGGTCCGGGCGCTAGGTGTGATTCCCAGCAGCGTTCGTCAGTAGCAGCTGGTGGAGGCGGCCGGCAGGAGTCTGCCGGCCAAGGCCGCCGTGGGGTCTGGCGTGGTTGTACCAGTCGAGCCATCGGCCGAGCGCACCGGTGCGCTCGGCCGAGCTCGCACAGATCTGCCCGTGGGCCCAGCCCCGGGTCAGGGTCTGGATGAAGCGCTCCCCCTTGCCGTTGGTCTGGGGCCGGTAGGGACGGGTGCGCAGGTGGCGCAGCCCCAGGGCCCGGCAGGCCGCCGCGTGCAGGTGCGACAGGTGGCTCGGGCCGGTGTCGGTCATCACCCGCTCGACCCGCACGCCCCGGGCGGCGAACCAGGTCAGGGCCCGCTCGAGGAAGCCCACGGCACTCGGGGCGCGCTCATCGGCCAGCACCTCGACAGAGGCCAGGCGGGTCGCGTCGTCAACCGCCACGTGGACGTACTCCCAGCCGATCCCGCGCACCCGCGCGCGGCGGTCGCCGTGGACGCGGTGGCCGATGCGCCCGATGCGCCCGAGCCGCTTGACGTCAACGTGCACCAGCTCGCCCGGATGGCGGCGCTCAGAGCGGGTGGCCGGCCCGGCGGGCTCGCTGGCGGCCAGCCGGCCGCGGCCATGGCGGGCGAGGATGCCCGAGACCGTCGAGGGCGCCATCGACAGCGCCTGGGCGATCTGCAGGCCCGTCATGCGCAGGCCCCGCAGGGCCAGGATCGCCCTCACCCGGGCAGGGTCGGTGGCATGGGCCAGCCGGTGCGCGACCGAGGGCCGCTCGACAAGGCCGGCCCGGCCCTCATCGCGCCAGCGGGCCAGCCAGCGGTAGCCGGTGCGCACGCTCACCCCGGCGGCCGCGCAGGCGTCGGCCATCGACCAGCCCTGCTCGCAGACGCGCCGGCACAGCAGCCCCCTGCCCTCGGGCGTCAGCTTGGCGTTAGCGTGGAGCCTCATCCGGGCCCTCCTGGAGTTCTTGGTTGCTTGGCGGCAACCGCGAGCCTCCATCAGGGCTCGGATGACTAACGCTCTAAGGATTCACAGCTAGGGGCGCTCCGAGGCCTGCTCACACGCCGCTACTGCGCGGCGCGAGAACGGTCGACAGAGACCGCGAGGCCGGGTTGCCTAGAGATGCTCTGGGGGCGGCGCTTCCAGCTCGGGAGCCAGCCAAAGTTCCAGACCGTGCCGGGCAGCCTGGGGGGCGACCTCTCCAACCGCCCGGCGCTGACCGTCGCGGTATCCCGCAAGGTAGATCTCCCCCGCGACAGCGAAGACCTCTAGGACGGTGTCGCGGGCCACTTCTTCCTCTGCGAGCGCGTCCTCGAGGGCCGACAGGAGCGGCTCGAGCGCGCGCTGTGCGATCGGGATGTCATGGTCCTTCGTCGTCCGACACGGGGCCTCCGGTTGGGATAAATGCGGCCCTTCGGATTACCCCGGTCGGAGGGAGCGCCAACCCGCCTTGTGCGGCTTGGCGTCAGCCTCCCTCGCCGGCCTTCATCGCTCCCCTCGTTAGGAGGCCGAGCCTAGGGCGTCGGCCTGTGCGAGATCGCGAGCGCGGCCTACGGGTCGCCGGCGGCGGCGGCGGCGAGGACGAAGCCGATGACCACGAGCAGGATCAGAACCTTGCTGAGGATGTCGATCACCGGCCGCCGACCACCGGTTTCGATGGGGCACCGGTGGGGCACGGGGGCGCTTCTCCCTGCATCACTCGCACCCCTCGCAGGCCCGTTTGCAGGGGAATCCCATGGGCATGGGGGGCCAGCGGAGCGGCGTAGGAGTCGAACCTACCGGGCGGGGGTGGACCCCGCCCCGCTCGTTTTGAAGACGAGTCGGGCCACCGGGCCCCGGCCGCTCCAGGGCGGCCGACCCTAGCGGCCGACGCGCATGAGAGGATGCGCGGCCGTGAGGGTCGATCTCGAGCATGTGGTGGGCCACCCGGTGTCGCGCGTGTTCGCCGCGATGGCCGACGTGCGGAACCGGCCGATCTGGCAGGAGAACACGCGCGACGTCGAGCTGCTGACCGAGGGCGCGCCCGGCCTGGGAACGCGCTGGCGGGAGACGATGAAGGGCATCGGCACCTACGAGGCCGAGGTCGTCGCGTTCGAGCCCGAGCGGCTCTGGATCGAGACGGCCGACCTCGAGGCCGGCCGCGGGCGGATCGAGGTCCGCTTCGCGCCGGAGGGCGACCTGGAGGATGCGACCCGGCTGGCCATCATGATCGAGATCGGCCTGCGCGGGACCAAGAGGCTCATGGAGCCCGCCCTCGGGCCGATGATCCGGCGCCAGATGCCGACCGACCTCCAGCGGCTCGATGCGCTCCTGGCGAGGGACGAGGGCGCGACGCGGGGGTGAGCGACCTCCCCGTGGAGGTGACCGGCCCGCGCGCAAGTCGTACGGGGCGCACGAGGCCGTGAAGGGATCGACCTGGCCGTGTCCCGCGGCGAGGTCTTCGGCTTCCTCGGCACCAACGCGGGGTTCAGGTAGTACGTCGCAGGGGGTCTCGCGGCCACCTGAGATAGGCTCGCCGCGATGGGCGATGAGCGCCGGGCCGCCGAGATCGAAGCCAGACTGGAGGCTGAGGGTCTGGGCTTGTGGTTCGACAACGAGCCTCGCGCCGCCGAGCACTTCCCGGACTGGCTCGTCGTGGCCATCCCCTCGGGGGCCGCCACCCGTAGGGTCGGCTCGACCCCTCTGTTCGCGCACGGCGACACGAAACTCGAAGCACTGGAGCGACTCGCCGCGTTGGTCTTCGGCGGCGCCTGAGCCTCGACGGCGGGCCCGCGCCGCGGCCGAACGCCTCGACCGACCCGCTCGCGCCGGCGCCGGCGAGGGCGGTCGCCCGAGGACCCACAGCCACAGTTCGCCGAGGCGCTCAACCTTGGGAACGAGCGCGGGACAAATCGTGGCGAGCGCGGCGGCGGGGGGGCTCGACCCGGTGGGCGGCTCCGATCGCGAGGCGGCGCGATGAGTAGTCGTCGTCGATGCGGCCAACCCCTGGCGGATCGCGGACGCGCCCGTCCTTGCCCTGATCGTCGCTGCGCGCGGCTTCCGCTGGGAGCCGCAGGCCCACCCGCGGCTGACCGAGCGGACCTTCACGGCGTCCTGAGCCGATCCTTAGGGAGGGCTCCTACCGTCGATGGGGACCGGCGCTCCCGCCGGGCATCGACGGAGGAGGCATCGTGGAGGTACGCAGACGACGGATCGCGGTGGCCGGGGCCGCCGTCGCCGCGCTGGGCCTGGCGGCCGGCGGCGCCACCTACGCGGCGACCAGCGGCGGCCCGGAGGAGGGGGCGAACGCCCTCGCCGAGGCGCTGAACGCCAACGAGGGCACCAGCCTCACCGGGCAGGACATCCAGGACGCCATGAAGGAGGTGCTCAAGGAGCGGCTCGACGAGGCCGTGAAGAGCGGCAAGATCACGCAGGCGGAGGCCGACGAGATGCTCGAGCGCGCCGCCGACGGCGGACTGCCGCTCGGCCCCGGCGGCCCGGGCTTCCACGTCGAGTTCCGCGGCGGGCCCTTCATGGAGTCGGCCGCGAAGGCGCTCGGCCTCTCGGAGGACGCCCTGCGCGAGCAGCTCAGGGACGGCAAGTCGCTCGCCGAGGTCGCGGCCGCCCGCAACGTGGAGGAGGCGAAGGTCGTCGCGGCGATCCGGGACGCGATCATCGCCGACCCGCCCCCCGGCCGGGACGCGCCCACCAAGGCGGAGGCCACCCGCATCGCGCAGCACATCGTGAACGCCGACCCCGGCGAGCGCGGGCGCCACATCGGCCCGTTCGGAGGCCCGCCCCCGGGCCCCTGAGCGGCGAGGCCGCCCCGGCCACGGCCCTGTTAGCGTGGCCGGGGTGCCGCCGCTCCCCCTCTCGGTGCTCGACCTGACGCCGGTCCCCTCGGGGTTGACGTCGGCCGAGGCGCTGCGCAACACCATCGACCTCGCCCGGGCGGCCGAGGGCTGGGGGTACCGGCGCTACTGGCTCGCCGAGCACCACAACACGCCGGGGCTGGCCAGCTCGGCCCCCGAGGTGCTGATCGGCCACGTCGCCGCGGCGACCGAGCACATCCGGGTGGGGTCGGGCGGCATCATGCTCCCCAACCACTCGGCGCTGCACGTCGCCGAGGCCTTCCGCGTCCTCGAGGCGCTCCACCCGGGGCGGATCGACCTCGGGATCGGCCGCGCCCCGGGGACCGACGGGATCACCGCGGCGGCGCTGCGCCGCTCGGCCGACGCCTTCGGCGCCGAGGACTTCCCGGCCCAGCTCGGCGAGCTGCTCGCCTATGGCGGCGAGGGCTTCCCCGGGGGGGCACCCCTTCGAGAAGCGTGCGCGCGATCCCCGCCGACGTCCCCCTGCCGCCGCTCTGGATCCTGGGCTCGAGCGAGTACGGCGCCCAGGCCGCCGCGGCCCTGGGCGTTGGCTTCGCCTTCGCCTCGCCACCTCAACCCGCGCGGGGCGGAGGCGATCGTGCACGCCTACCGCGCGGCGTTCCGGCCGTCGCCGGAGATGGCCGAGCCCACGGCGATCCTGGCCATCTCGGCGATCGCCGCCGACACGGGCGAGCGCGCCGAGCAGCTCGCGGCCTCCATGGCCCTCGGCCTGGTGCGGATGCGCCAGGGGCGCCCCATCCCGCTGCCGACCCCCGAGGAGGCCGCCGCCGTCCGCTACACGCCCCACGAGCAGGACCAGATCCGCCGCTACCGCCGCGCCCAGGTGCTGGGCGACGCGGCGGGCGTGCGCGACGAGATCCTCGCGCTCGCCGAGGCCACCGCGGCGGACGAGGTGATGGTCATGACCTCCGTCCACGACCACGGCGAGCGGCGGCGCTCCTACGAGCTGATCGCCGAGGCGCTCGCGCCGGCGGCGGCCGGGGCCGGGGTGCGGCCCTAGGTGTAGTCCTGAGGAGCGTTGTCGTCCGGGCCTCCCTGGAGGCTGGGCGTTGCCACACGCCCCAGCTCTCCAGAGGAGGTCCGGATGAGGCTGCACGCTAATGCCAGGCTCGGCCCGCGCGGTCGGCTGGTGATGGTCGAGCGGTGACGCAGGGTGGACGGTCAGGGACGCGGCCTGCTCGGCCGGGGGTCAGCCCCCAGACCTGCCGCAAGTGGCTCGCCCGCTACCGCGCCGAGGGCCCAGGCGGCCTTGACGACCGATCCTCGGTCGCCCGGCGTATCCCGCGGCGCACCAGCCCAGGGCGGGTTGAGGCGATCTGCGCCCTGCGCCGGCTGCGCTTCACCGGCGCCCAGATCGCGGAGATCCTCGGCATGCCGACCTCGACCGTTTCTGCGGTGCTGCGCCGGCATGGCATGGGTCGCCTCGGTCGGCTGGGCTGGCAGCCCGCCCGCCGCTACGAGCGCGCCCGTCCGGGCGAGCTGATCCACGTTGACGTCGAAGCGGCTCGGGCGCATCAGCGGCGGGGCGGGCAAGGCCGTCACCGGCAGGCGCCAGCTACACCCCGCACCCACACCGACCGCGCCGGCGTGCGACGCAAGAGCTCAGGCTGGGAGTGCGTGCACGTGGCGATCGATGACGCCACCCGCCTGGCGTATGCCGAGGTGCTGGCTGATGAGACGGCCGAGCGCGCGGTCGGCTTCCTCGAGCGCGCGGTGGCGTTCTACCGGGCGCCATGGCGTCCAGGTGCAGGGGCTGATGACCGATAACGGGGCGCCGTACGTCTCGCTCGCCCACGCGCTGGCCTGCCGGCGCCTTGGGATCCGCCACCTCCGCACCCGACCCCGCCGCCCTCAGACCAACGGCAAGGCCGAGCGGTTCATCCGCACCATGCTCACCGAATGGGCCTACGGGGCCATCTACGGCTCTTCAGCCGAGCGCACCGCCGCCCTCGGCGGGCTGGCTGATCCGCTACAACCGGCACCGACCACACGGCGCGCTCGGCCACAGGCCCCCGGCAGCTCGGTTAGCCCAGCTGCGCAACAACGCTCCTGGGCCCTACACCTAGGGCGTCAGGAGACGGGGACGGGGCGCCCGTCCTCGTCGATCGCGACCATCGTGAAGGTCCCGGCGGTGCAGAGCTCGCGGGCGCCGCTGGGGGGTCCTCGCGGTGGGCCTCCACCCGGACCTTCATGCTGGTGCGCCCCACCGACTCGACGCGCGCCACCAGCTCGACCAGCTCGCCGTGGTGGATCGGCACCCGGAACTCCAGCGCGTCGACCGCGACGGTCACCACCGCGGTCGATCCGGCCCGGCGCAGCCCCGCCACGGCGGCCGCCTTGTCCATCCAGGACATGAGGGTGCCGCCGTAGAGCGTCCCCAGGTGGTTGGTGTCGGACGGGAAGACGAACTCGCAGAGGCGCGTCTCCCCCTCCCCCGGCCGCCCGCTCACGCCGCCACGATCTCCAACAGCCGGCCCGCGTGGGCCTCCATGAGCCAGGGCCCCACCCCCCGCACCGCCGCCAGCTCGGCCTCGCTCGCCGGCGCGGCCCGCGCGATCCCGGCGATCGTGCGGTTGGAGGCCACCCGGAAGGCCGGCCAGCCGAGCTCCTGGGCCACCTCCCAGCGCCAGTCGCGCAGGGCGTCGTAGGTGCGGCGCTGCTCGGCCGACAGCTCCTCCTGGGGCTCCGGCGCGGCGGGCGCCGCCGCGCGGCCGGCCGCGGCCGCGGCGGCGCCCGCGGCCGGCGCGGCCAGGTCGGCGGCCGGGGCGCAGACGTTGCAGCAGCGCCCCTCGGGCGAGGGCTCGGAGGGGTCGCCGAAATGGGCCAGGAAGGCGGCCCGGCGGCACGCGTCGTCGCGGGCGTAGCCGGCCGCCTGGTCGAGGCTGCGGTGACGGCGGCGCAGCTCGGCCCGGACCTGGCCGTCGAGCTCCTCGCGAGCCTCGGGCGACAGGCGCGGCGACGTCAGCCGCCCGCGGCGGCCGCCCCCCGGCGCCCCCTGCACCTCGAGCGCGCCGACGCGCTCGGCCATCGCCAGCCGGAAGGCCGTCTCGTCGTCGACCTCGGCGCGGCCGAGCCCGAAGCCGCCCTCGCCGTCGGCGCGCGCCGAGAGCCCGGCGAGCAGACGGTCGATCTCGTCGGCCTCGATGCGCGCCCGAGCGATGCGCCGCCGGATCGCGACCTCGTCGGAGGGGCCGGCGACGATCACGTGGCGGGCGGGCTCGCCGTCGCGCCCGGCCCTGCCGGCCTCCTGGTAGAGCTGCTCCAGCGAGTCGGGCAGGGCGGTGTGAACCACCAGGCGCACGTCGGGGACGTTCACGCCCATGCCGAAGGCGTTCGTGGCGGCGACCGCCTGCACGCGCCCGGCGGTGAAGGCGTCCTGGGCCTCGGCGCGGTCGCTCCGGCCCGCGTGGTATGCGACGGCCGGGTGGCCCGCCGCGTCGAGGAAGGCGGCCGTCTCCTCGGCCGCCTTCCGGGTGCCGCAGTAGACGATCGCCTTGCCGCCCTCGGCCGAGCGCACGGCGGCCAGCAGGATCGCGCGCTTGCGCGCGACCGAGCCCTTGCCCTCGACCCAGAGCGCGTCGAAGGTGAGGTTGGGGCGGTCGAACCCGCCGACGGTCTCGACCGGGTCGCGCAGGCCGAGGCGCCGGGCGATGTCGGCCCGCACCTGCGCCGTCGCCGTCGCGGTGAGCGCCATGGTCGCCCGCGGGCGCAGGCGCTCGCGGAAGCCGCCCACCCGCCGGTAGTCGGGCCGGAACTCGTGGCCCCACTCCGAGACGCAGTGCGCCTCGTCGATGACGAGCAGGGCCACGCGCGCCCCGTCCATCGCGCGCAGGAACGCGCTCGAGTGGAAGCGCTCCGGTGCCACGTAGAGCAGCGCCAGCGCGCCGGCGCGGGCCCGGTCGAGCACCGCCCGCTGGGCCTCCTCGGGCATGTCCGAGTTGAGGGCCGCCGCCGCGATCCCGGCTCGCGCCAGCCCGGCGAGCTGGTCGGCCATGAGCGCGATCAGAGGCGAGACCACGACCGTGAGCCCGGGGAGGGCCGCGGCCGGGGCCTGGTAGCAGAGCGACTTGCCCGAGCCGGTCGCCATGACCACGAGCGCGTCGCGGCCGGCGAGCGCCGCCGCGATGGCGCGGTCCTGGCCCGGGCGCAGGCGGCGGACGCCGAGCCGCCCGAGGGCGGCCTCGAGCGGCTCGCGGGGCGCTGCGGTCGGCCGGGGGCCCTCGTCCAGGAGCCCGGTGACGAGGCCGCCCACGAGCCGCCGGTCGCCGGGCCCGAGCGCCGGCCAGGCGGCCCGCAGCTCGGCGAGGACCGGCTCGGCCGGGCCGCCGTCCTCGAGGCGCCGCGCGAGCTCGGCGAGGGCGGCCAGCGGCAGGACGGCGCCGGGGATCTCCTCCCGCCGCGCGGCGGGGCTCTCGGCGGGGGCGGCGGTCACCCCCGAAGGGTGTCACGGGCGCCGGACGGCCGCCGCGCCTGGTGGACCGGGTCCCGGCCTGAGAGGCTCCCCTCGGCACCGACGCGCGCGGAGGGCGAATTGGACGAGGCCACCATGGACGCCAGCCGGCGGACCCGCCTGGCCAACGAGCGCACCTACCTCGCCTGGTGGCGCGGCGGCCTCGACCTCGCTGGCGGTCGCGGTGGGCGCCGGCGCGGTGGCGCCCGAGCTCACCTCGGGCGCGAAGTGGCCCTTCGTGCTCCTGGGGGTGGCCTTCGCCGCGCTCGCGATCGCCTTCATCGCCTTCGGCGCGATCCGCCACCGCCAGGTGGACGAGGCGATCGCGCGCGGCGGCTACACGCCGCTGGGGAACGGGATCGCGGTCGCCTTCGGCCTCGTCGGGGTGCTCCTGTCGGTGCTCGTCATCGTCGTCGTCGCGCTGGAGGCCTGAGGTGCGGATCGAGCGGATCGTCTGCGGCATCGGAGCCGGCGGCACCGGCATCGCGGCGGCGGCGCGGGCGGCGCGCATCGCGCCCGACGGCGCCCCGATCGTCCTGGTGGGCGCGGCCGATTACGGCGCGGCGGCGATGCCCCAGCCGCTGGGCGGGGACATCGACATGGGGCCCATGCCGGTCGGGCCGATGGCCACCCTCGACGACCTGGAGGAGGCGGTGCGCTCGGAGCTGGAGCGGGCCGCCCAGGCGCTCGCCGACCGCGGCGACGTGGCGACCAGGATCGAGGTGGGCTCGCTGGCGCCGGCGCTCGAGGCGGCGGCCGGCGACGCCGAGGGAGTGCTGCTCGCCCTCGACGCCCCGCTGGAGGGGCGGATGCTCGGCATCATCGACGGCGACGCGGGCACCTGGCTGCTGCACGAGTCGACGCGGCCCATCCTGCTGGCGCGCGGCGCGGAGGACGCCTCGGGCTTCCCCCGGGTCGTCGCCGCCGGCGTCGACGGATCGCCGCCCTCGGCCGTGGCCGCCGAGGCCGCCGGCGAGATCGCCGTACGGCGCGGGTCGCAGCTGAAGCTGGTGATGGCCAAGGGCCGGGGCGTCGACCGCCGCGCGGTCGAGCGCCTGCGGGAGCGGCTCCCCGCCCACGAGCTGGTGGAGGACTCGCGCAGCCCGGTCCACGCCCTCACCGGCACCGGCGCCGATCTGGTGGTGGTCGGCAGCCGCGGCCTGTCCGGGCTCCGGGCGCTCGGCAGCGTGAGCGAGCGGGTCGCCCACGGCGCCGAGGCGTCGGTGCTCGTGGCGCGCTAGCAAAACCGGGCGAGACCGCCGCCCGCCCGCGAGGAAGCGCGGGGTCGAGGGCGAACAGGACTCACCATGCGACTCGTTCCGGGAGAGGCCTTCGGCCGGTATCGCGTCGAGGCCGAGATCGGCCGCGGCGGCCAGGCCGTGGTCTACCGGGCGACCCAGGTCGACCTCGACCGCCAGGTGGCGCTCAAGGTCTTCGACGAGGGCTACCTGACCCGCGCCGGCGCGGTCGAGCGCTTCCGCCGCGAGGCGATCGCCGCCGGCCGCCTCGAGCACCCGCGCATCGTGCCGGTCTACGACGCCGGGGAGGTCGAGGGGCGCGCCTACATCTCCATGCGGCTGATCCCCGGCGACACGCTGGCAGAGCGGATCGCCCGCGGCGGCGCCCTCGACCGCGACGAGGCGCTCGCGATCCTCGGCGACATCGCCGAGGCCATCGACTTCGCCCACGCTCAGGGCACGGTCCACCGCGACGTCAAGCCGGGCAACATCCTGCTCGACCCCGCCGGGGCGGCCTTCCTCAGCGACTTCGGCCTGGTCCGCCTGGACGACATGCCCGGCCTCACCCGCCGCGGCGACTGGCTGGGCACGGCCGAGTACGTCTCGCCCGAGCAGGTCGAGGGCGAGCCGGCCACGGCGGCCTCGGACGTCTACGGGCTGGCCGCGGTCGCCTTCGAGGCCCTCACGGGGCGCGCGCCCGTTCGTCCGGCGCGAGCCGAGCGCCGTCCTGCTGGCCCACGTGCGCGACCCGGTCCCCCACGCCTCGAGCCTCGGCCACGGGCTCACGACGCCGGTCGACCGGGCGCTCGGCCACGGCCTGGCCAAGGACCCGTCGGAGCGGCCCGGGCGCGCGGGCGACCTCGTCGACGAGCTCCGGGCGGCCCTCGCGCCGCGACCGGAGCCCGAGCCCGAGCCGGCCGCCGCTGAGCGGACCACCGTCGACGGCGAGGAGGCCCCCACCCGGCCAGGCGCCGCCTGGCGGGCCTGCCCAACCCCTGGGAGGCCGCCCTGGCGCGCTTCCGCCGCACCCCGGCGGCACCGAACCCGCGGGGACCGGCCCACCCAGGCCTTCGGCGACGCGGCGCGCCGCCGCGCGATGGCCCTCGGGCGCGACGTCGCCGTCGTCGCCGCGGTGGGGGGCGCCTTCCTGCTCGCCGGCGCCGGCGTGGGCGGGTGGATCATCGGCAGCTCGCAGGCCGACGCCTCGGGCGCCGAGGCGCGGGGCTACGAGCAGGGCAAGGAGAGCGGGCAGAAGGCCGGCTTCGCCGCGGGCAAGCGCGAGGGCCTGGAGCAGGGGCGGGCGGCCGGCGTCAAGACGGGCAGGGCCCAGGGCCGCAAGACCGGTTTCGCCGCCGGCCGGAACAAGGGCGAGGAGGAGGGGCGCGCCTCCGGGTACGCGTCGGGCTACGCGGAGGGGCGCTCGACGGCGCTCGGCGGGCTGGCCGTCCGGCGGCTGGTACGTGCTGCGGATCGGCTCGGACGCGAACGGGCCGGTCGTCGCGGGCGCGACGCCGGTGGCCCCGGGGTCCTGCTACGCGCTCAACGGCGGCTCGGTGATGAGCGGCCCCTGCTGACCGCGGGGGCGGCCGCCGCCGCGAGGGCGGCGGCCGCGCCGCGTACGGGGATCGGGACTAGAGGGGAGAGACGTTCGAGGCCTGCGGCCCCTTTGCGCCCTCCTGCGGCTCGTAGTTGACCCGCTGCCCCTCGTCGAGGCTCCGGTAGCCGGAGCCCTGGATCTCCGAGAAGTGGACGAAGAGGTCCTTCCCCCCGTCATCGGGGGTGATGAACCCGTAGCCCTTCTCCGCGGAGAACCACTTCACGACGCCTTCGGCCATGCGACCTTCCTTTGTGCGGCGAGACCTGATCGAGATCGCCGAGCCAGAGGCCGACCGACGTCGTTCGCATCCCGCGATGTCCCGCCCCGCGAGCGATCCGCGAGGCGCGGCGCGATGCTAGCGCACGGGCTGGACGGCGGCCGGGCCCCAGCCGGAGCTGTGAGATCCTCGCGGAGCGCCGCGACGGCGTCGGCGGCGAAGCCCTCGATCGCCCGCTGGGCCGCCGCCGGGTCGGGGGCGTCGGCGATCATCCGGATCAACTGGCTCGCGACGACCACGCCGTCGGCGATGCGGCCGACGGCCGCGACCTGGGCCGGCGTGCGGATGCCGAAGCCCACCGCGAGCGGCGCCTCGATGCGGGCGCGGGCGCGGTCGAGGAAGCCGCGCAGCTCGTCGCCCACCTGCACGTCGCCCCCGGTCACGCCGGTGACCGACACGCAGTAGACGAAGCCGTCGGCGCGGCGGCCGATCGCCGCGAGGCGCTCGTCGCCGTGGTGGGCGCCGCGAGCGGGATGATCCCGACCCCGGCCCGGCGCGCCTGCTCGCGGACGTCGTCGCCCTCGTCGACCGGCAGGTCGGGGATGATCACCCCGGCGACGCCGGAGCGGGCGGCCCGCTCCATGAAGACCCGCGGCCCCGCCGCCAGGATGAGGTTGACGTAGGTCATGAGCACGACCGGCGGGCCGCCGTCGCCGACCCGCTCGGCGATCGCGATGACGTCCTCCGGCGTCGCGCCGCGCTCGAGCGCCCGCTGGCCGGCCGCCTGGATCGTCGGCCCGTCGGCGAGGGGGTCCGAGAAGGGCATCCCGATCTCGATCACGTCGGCGTGCCGGGCGAGGGCGGCGACGTGATCGGCGCTCGCGTCGAGGTCGGGGAAGCCCCCATGACGTAGGGGATGAAGAGGGGCCTGCCGGCCTCCGCGAAGGCCGCCTGATGCGGGCGCCCCCCTCGGTGGGCGGCGCGGCGCCGTCAGTCACCGAGGCCCAGGGCGGCGCCCACCTCTTCGACGTCCTTGTCGCCGCGCCCGGAGAGGCAGATCAGCAGGGCCCGCCGTCCGGGACCACGTCGCCGCGCTCGCGCGCGACGAGCGCCAGCGCGTGGGCGCTCTCGAGGGCCGGGATGATCCCCTCGGCGCTCGAGCAGGCCTGGAAGGCCGCGAGGGCCTCGGCGTCGGTCGCGCTCTCGTAGCGCACCCGGCCGGTCTCGCGCAGGAAGCTGTGCTCCGGCCCCACCCCGGGGTAGTCGAGCCCGGCCGACATCGAGTGGGGCTCGGCGACCTGCCCCTCCGGCGTCTGCAGCAGGTAGGAGTAGCTGCCGTGCAGCACGCCGGGCTGGCCGTGGCCGAGCGGCGCGCCGTGGCGGCCGCTCTCGATCCCCTCGCCGCCGGCCTCGACCCCCACCAGCGCGACCTCCGCGTCGTCGAGGAAGGCGCGGAAGATCCCGATCGCGTTCGACCCCGCCGCCCACGCAGGCGACGACGGCCTCGGGCAGCCGCCCCTCCTCGGCCAGCATCTGCTCGCGCGCCTCGGCCCCGATCACCGACTGGAGCTCGGCCACGATCTCAGGATAGGGCGCCGGCCCGGCCGCCGTGCCGATGACGTAGTGGGTGTCGCGCACGTTGGTGACCCAGTCGCGGATCGCCTCGTTGAGTGCGTCCTTCAGCGTCCCGATGCCCGACTCGACGGCGCGCACCTCCGCGCCGAGCATGCGCATGCGGATCACGTTCAGCCGCTGCCGGACCATGTCGACGCGGCCCATGTAGACGCAGCAGTCGAGGCCGAGCAGCGCCGCCGCCGTGGCGGTCGCCACGCCGTGCTGGCCGGCGCCGGTCTCGGCGATGATCCGCCGCTTGCCCATCTTCGAGGCCAGCAGCACCTGCCCGAGCGCGTTGTTGATCTTGTGCGCGCCGGTGTGGCAGAGGTCCTCGCGCTTGAGGTAGATGCGCCCGACGCCGTAGGCGCGCTCGAGCCCGGCCGCCCGGTAGAGCGGCGTCGGCCGCCCGACGTAGCGCTCGAGGAGGCCGTCGAGCTCGGCGCGGAAGGCGGGGTCGTCGCGGTGGGCCAGGTAGGCGGCCTCGAGCTCGTCGAGGGCGCCGACGACCGTCTCGGGGACGTAGCGGCCCCCGAAGGGCCCGTAGCGGGCGGCGAGCTCGGCGTCCCTCACGCCGCCACCGTCCCCGCGCCCGCGACCGCCGCGACGAAGGCGCGCACGAGGGCCAAGTCCTTGCGGCCAGGCGACGACTCCACCCCGCTCGACACGTCCACGACGGCCGGGCGCAGGCGCACCACCGCGTCGGCGACGGTCTCGGGGCGCAGCCCGCCGGCCAGCGCGAAGGGGCGGTCGAGGGGCTCGAGCGCGAGCAGGTCCCAGTCGAAGCTGCGGCCGGTCCCGCCGTGGCGGCCGGGCACGGCGGCGTCGAGCAGCACCAGGTCGGCCGCGCTCTCGCGCGCGCGCCGCAGCGAGTCGGCGCCGGAGACGCGGACGCCCTCGATCACCGGCAGCCCCGTCGCGCGCCGCACCTCCTCGGGGTCGCCGTCGTGGAGCTGGACGTGGGTGAGGCCGGCGAGCGCGGCCACGGCGGCCACCTCGGCGATCGCCGGGGCGACGAAGACGCCGACGCGGGCGACCCCGTCGGGCACCGCGGCCATCACCTCCGCGGCGCGCGCGGCGTCCACCCGCCGCGGGCTCTCGGCGGCGAGGACCACGCCGAGGCCCCAGACGCCGAGCTCGGCGCAGGCCCGGGCCTCCTCCGGCACGGTGAGGCCGCAGACCTTGACCGCGACGGCGCCGTCAGCCCGCATCGACCGGCAGCTCCGGCGGGGCGACCTCCCAGCGGGGCAGGAAGACGCTGATGGTCGTGCCCTTGCCGGGGGCGCTGGCGACGTCGAAGGTCCCCTCGAGCATCTGGGCCCGCTCGCGCATCCCGTAGAGGCCGAAGCGCTGGAGCGGCACGCCGGGCGCCGGCGCTGGACCGCGTCGGGGTCGAAGCCCGCGCCATCGTCGGTCACCACGAGGCGGGTGCCGTCCTCCTCGTCGCGGCAGAGGACGGTCACGAGCGAGGCGTGTCCGTGGCGGTGGGCATTGGTCAGGGACTCCTGGAGGATGCGGTAGAGCGTGATGCGCTGGGTGGACGACACCCCGTTGACGGGGAACTCCCCCTCCCAGGTGGCCTCGACGCGGCAGTCGCCGCGGGCCTCGAAGGCCGTGATCGCGTCCTCGAGTATGTCGGGCAGGCGGCGGTCCTCGAACTGGGCCGGGCGGAGGTGGCCGATCAGCTCGCGCATCTCGTGCAGCGCCCCGCCGACGGTCTCGTAGATGCGATCGAGCGAGGGGCGCAGCGAGTCGGGCGGCCCGGCGGCGCCGTCCTTCTCGGCGTCGGCCAGGTCGGCCTCCAGCAGCTGCACCTCCAGCAGCGCCACGGAGAGCTGCTGAGTCGGGCCGTCGTGGATGTCGAGGGCGATGCGCCCGACCAGGCGCTCGTCCTTCTCGAGAATCTGGGCCATGGCGCGCTCAAGGTTGCCGCGCAGGCGGATCGCGTCGAGCAGCGCGCCGATGCGGTGCGCGCCCAGGCGGGCCGCCTCGCGGCGCAGGGGCTCGGCGGCGGGCGGCGAGGCGCCCGCGAGCAGGAGCGCGCCCCGGCCGGCGCCGTCCGCGCCGAGCGGGATCGCCAGCCCCGCCGGCGCCCCCAGCCCGGCCAGCGCCGCCGCCAGCGGCCCGGACTCGCCGGGCGCCACCTCGGCCTCGTCCCCATCCGCCGAAACCTGCTCGAGCAGCGCTCCCAGGCGCTCCGCGTCGTCGTCGCCCAGGCCGCCCGACGCGGCCGCCCGGCCGCCCCGGTCGCCCCCGCCCGCGGC
The DNA here is from genome assembly GCA_963808825.1 of Miltoncostaeaceae bacterium. Taxonomy (GTDB): domain Bacteria; phylum Actinomycetota; class Thermoleophilia; order Miltoncostaeales; family Miltoncostaeaceae; genus DATAGF01. The sequence goes on from CAWEGW010000011.1 coordinate 174,369, forward strand.
CCACGCCAGCGCGATCTGCGCGCCCGCCGCGCGCCGCGCGGCCTCGGTCAGGGCGGCCACCGCGGCAGCCCCGTCGGAGGGGCTCGCACGGCACGTTGCGACCTCGACGAGGGCCGAAACCGCGTCCTGTGCAGGCATGTCGGCGGCCCCGGGCATCGGCGGACATCGTACCGATCCCCCTTTTGGGCTCGCGATACGAGAAAAGATCGCCTATACCTCCCACTGCACCGAACTACCAAAGCGTCTAGGCGACCCGGAACGCCGACCGGCGTAGTCTCCCTTACGCGGATCCGGACGTCCGCGCGCGAATCCCCGGCGACATGGAGGGCATGGCTCGGTGGTGCGGGTGCTTCTTGCCGACGACAACGCCCGCTTTCGCGGTACCTTGCGCCGCTTGCTGGAGCGTGACCCCGACATCGTCGTCGTCGCCGAGGCCGGCGACGGCAACGAGGCCCTCGAGATGGCCGAAGAGGTCGGCCCGGACGTCGTCCTCATGGACGTGTCGATGCCCGGGCTCGACGGCCTGGAGGCGACCTTCGAGCTGAAGGCGCGGCTGCCCGACGTGACCGTGCTGATGCTGTCGGTCGGCGACAAGGAGCAGGAGATCGAGGCCGGCCTCGCCGGCGGCGCCTCGGAGTACCTGGTCAAGGGCGGCCCCGCCGGAGAGATCGTCGACGCCATCAAACGCTACGGGCCGGTGCCGGGAACCGCCTGACGTTCGACGGCCGATGTGCCGGATAGGCTCGTCCTGTTGTCTTTCTGCAGGGTCGGTCAGGCGTTAGGCTGACCCCGCCACGCTCAAGGAGGCGCGCATCTCCGCCGATAGTAACGACGTGGCAACCTCAGAAGTGCCCGACACCATCCCGAGCAAGGCCCCTTTGCGCGTCGCCATCGCGGACGACCACCGGCTCATGCTCGACGGCATCAAGCGGGCGCTCGAGACCGCCCCCGACATCAAGGTCGTCGCCGAGGCGACCACCGGCGAGGAGATGCTCAGCATCGTGCCGCGGGTGCGGCCCGACGTGGTCATCCTCGACCTCCGCATGCCCAAGGGCGACGGCCTCAGCACGCTCGCCGCGCTGCGCAAGGACTACCCCGACCTCAAGATCATCATCCTGTCGATGTCCGAGGCCAACGAGCACATCGACCAGGCCTTCCACGGCGGGGCGTCGGGCTACGTCGCCAAGACGATCAACCCGCTCGACCTGCCGTCGACCATCCGCCAGGTCGTGGAGGGCACCGTCTTCACGCCGCGCGGCCGCGCCGGCGAGGGCGGCGTCGCGCCGAGCGGGGCGCCGGCCGGCCACCCCGGCGGCCTCACCGACCGCGAGCTGTCGATCCTCCGCCTGGTCGCCGAGGGCCTCTCGAACCTCGACATCGCCAGCAAGCTCTACGTCACCGAGCAGACGGTGAAGTTCCACCTCTCGAACATCTACCGCAAGCTCGGAGTGGGGAACCGCACCGAGGCCACGCGCTACGCCTACCGCAACGGCCTGATCGAGTAGGCCGAAGCGCGGACCGTGAATTCCGGCCTCTCGCCCCGCCGAAGGCGGTAAGGCCGGATTGGTCCGCATTGCCAGAAAAGCGCGCCCCGGCCGAAGGCCGGAGCTTTTCTGGCCGGCGCGCCCGGGGCCTCCCCGGACCCAGCGGGCGGGTCATTGCTCGCAAGCCCGAAGCTCGGAAACGCCGAAGCTCGCAAGCCCAGGCGACGCCCGTATGCCAGAATCGCCTCCATGGACGCGATGAGCCCCCTCCCGAACGCTCCCGATGGCGAACCTCCCGAAGATCCGCCGAGGCCACGGGCGCGGGCGCGGGCCCGCGGACGAGCCGCGCGCTGACCGCGTCGGTCCGGACGTCCAGCGCCTCGAGGCGCACGGCCTCACGTGGCTGAACATCGAGTCGCCGACCCAGCTCGAGACCGCCTGGCTGGCCGAGCACTACGACTTCCACCCCCTCGACCTCGAGGACGTGCTCTCGCGGCGGCGGCAGCGGGCGAAGATCGACGAGTACGCCGACTACCTGTTCATCGTCCTGCACTTCCCGCGCTTCGACAAGCGCGCGGGCCGGCTCCAGGCGGCCGAGCTGAACCTCTTCGTGGCCGAGGACCTGGTGATCACGCTCCCGAACGAGCCGCTGAAGCCGCTCAGCGCGCTCTGGTCGCGCTGCGAGCGCAGCGAGGCCGCGCGCGAGCAGCTACATGGGCAGGGGCTCGGGCTTCCTGCTCTACGAGATCGTCGACACGATGTACGACTACTGCTTCCCGATCCTCGACAAGATCGGCTTCAAGCTCGACCTGATCGAGGACGCGCTCTTCGAGGGCGAGAGCGACGACCTGGTGCGCGACATCTCCAACACCAAGCAGGAGATCATCAACTACCGCCGGATCGTGAAGCCGCAGCGAACCACGCTGCGCCTGCTCGACCGCAGCAGCCAGCGCTTCGCCCCCAGGACCTCGACATCTACTTCGACGACATCGTCGACAAGAGCGAGCGGATCTGGGACCTCCTCGAGAACTACAAGGAGGTCGCCGAGGCCCTCGAGGCCACCAACGAGTCGGTGATCTCGCACCGCGTGAACGACATCCTGCGGGCGCTGACGGCGATCAGCGTCATCGTGCTGCCCCTGACCCTGATCGCGAGCGTCTTCGGCATGAACGTCGGGCTGCCGGGGGGCGGCGACCCTGCCGCCGGCGGGTCGGTCACCTTCTGGGTGGTCGTCGGCGCGATGCTGGCGATCCTCATCGGGATGGTCGCCTACTTCCGCTTCAAGCGGTGGCTGTGAGCGGCGATGCGGCCGCCGCGGCGCCGGGCCCGACATCATGTGGTCGCCCTGGCGGATGGCCTACGTCTCCGCCGAGCACGGCGACGAGTACGAGGGGCCGGCCTGCGTCTTCTGCGACCTCCCGGCGCGGAGCGACGACGCCGCCACCTACATCCTCCACCGCGGCGAGCGGACGTTCGTGATCATGAACCTCTACCCCTACAACAACGGGCACCTGATGATCGTCCCGTACGCTCACGTCGACACGCTCGCGGCCCTCGACGAGCCCACCCTCACGGAGATGATGATGCTGGCGCAGCGCTCCCAGGCGGTGCTGGAGGAGCGGATGCGGCCCCAGGGCTTCAACATCGGGCATCAACCAGGGCCGGGCGGCCGGCGCCGGCATCGCCGACCACCTGCACATGCACCTGCTGCCGCGCTGGGTCGGCGACACCAACTTCATGCCCGCGCTCGGGAGACGTGCGCGTGATGCCCCAGCACCTCGACGAGACCTACGCCCTGCTGGCCGGGGGGTTCGCCGAGTGACGATCGACCCGGGGGTCTTCAAGGCGTACGACGTGCGGGGCGTGTACCCCGACGAGATCGACGAGGACGGGCGGACGGCGCGTCGGCGCGGCCTTCGTGGCCGTCACGGGCGCGAAGCGGATCGCGCTCGGGCCACGACGTGCGCCTGTCGTCGCCCTCGATGGCCGAGGCCGTCGCCGAGGGGGCGCTCGCGGCGGGCGCCGACGTCGTCGAGCTCGGGCTCTGCGCGACCGAGATGCTCTACTTCGCCGTCGGCGACGGCGGGCTCGACGCCGGCATCTGCGTCACCGCCAGCCACAACCCGCCCAGGTACACCGGCATGAAGATGGTGCGCGAGGGCGCGCTGCCGCTCGCGGGCGACTCCGGCATCGGCGAGGTCGGGCGGATCGCCGCCGACGGGCCGCCGACGGCGCCCTCACCCGGGCGCGCGATCGCGCGACGACGGGCCTGCTCGGGCGCTACATCGACCGCTGCATGTCGTTCGTCGACCCCGCGGCCGTCCGCGACCTGCGGGTCGTGATGGACGCCGCCAACGGGATGGCGGGGCTCTTCCTGCCGCCGGCCCTGGAGCGGCTGGCCATCGACGCCGTGCCGTTCTTCCTCGACCTCGACGGCACCTTCCCCAACCACGAGCCGAACCCGCTCCTGCCGGAGAACCGCGAGTTCGTCATCGGCAAGGTGCGCGAGGAGGGCGCCGACCTCGGCATCGCCTTCGACGGCGACGCCGACCGCTGCTTCTTCATCGACGACGCGGGCGAGTTCGTGCCCGGCGACTTCCTCACCGCGCTGCTCGCGCGGCACCTGCTGGGGCGCGCGGGCCCGGCGACGGTCGTCTACGACCTGCGGGCCTCGTGGGCCGTGCGCGACACCGTCCGCGCGGCCGGCGGGACGCCCGACATGTGGCGCGTGGGCCACGCCTTCATCAAGCGCCGCATGCGCGAGGTGGACGCCCTCTTCGCCGGCGAGGTCAGCGGCCACTACTACTTCCGCGACTTCTTCTACGCCGACACCGGCCTGGTCCCGGCGCTGCTGGTGATGGAGATGATCGCGACGGCCGGGACGGCCGCTGTCGGAGATGGTGGCCGGCTTCCGCGAGCGCTACCACGTCTCGGGCGAGATCAACTCGACGGTCAACGACGTTCCGGCGGCGCTCGAGCGGCTGCGCGAGCGGCTACGGCGACGGCAACCAGTTCGAGATCGACGGCCTGTCGGTCGAGTACGAGGACTGGCACTTCAACGTGCGCCCCTCGAACACCGAGCCGCTGCTGCGGCTGAACCTCGAGTCGCTCGTGTCCGAGGAGGACATGGAGCGCCGCCGCGACGAGGTGCTCGAGGTGATCCGCTCCGGGTGACCGGCGCGGACGCGGCCCTCGTCGCCGTCGACGGCCTGGAGGTGCGCTACCACGGGGGTCCCGACCCGGCCGTGCGCGACGTCTCCCTGCGCCTCGGGCCCGGCGAGGGCCTCCTGGTCGCGGGCCCCGCGGGCGCCGGCAAGACGAGCCTGCTGCGCGGCCTGCTGGGGCTGGTGCCCGCGCGCCGGCCGGGTGAGCCTGCCCGCCCGGGTCGGCTACGGGCCCGCAGGGCGGCGGCTTCGCCAGGGGCCTGCGCGTGGACGAGACCGCGCGGACGGTCGCCGCGCTGCGCGGTGCGGGCGACCCGCGCGCGGCGGCCGCCGAGGCGCTGGCCCGGGCGGGGCTGGAGTTCGTGGCCCGCTGGCGCACGCGCCGGCTCGACGCCGAGGGCTGGCGGCGCCTGAGCCTGGCCCTGGCCATCGCCGGCGACCCGCCCCTGGTCGTGCTGGACGACCCCTGGGTGCTGGCCGAGACGCTCCGCGAGATCGACCGGCGCCCGCGAGCGCGGCGCCGCCGTGCTGGCGGCCTCGTCGCGCCCCGGCGGGCCTCGCCCCGGCCCTGGGGCGCCGCCTCGACATGGCCGACGGGGCGCCGCGCTGAGCCGCCTCGCCCGGCTCGCGTGGGCGCAGCTCCTGCGCCTGGCCCGCCGGCCGTGGGTGCAGGCGCGTCGCCGGCGAGGCGGCCTGGTGGCCGTGGTCGTCGTCGCCGCCGCGGCCGCCGCCGACTCCGGCCTGGAGCGCGAGGACGCCCTGCGCAGCGGCGGCGCGGCGCTGCTGCTGCTGGGCGGGCTCGTCGTCGCGGTCGGGCTCGGCGCCGGCGCGCTGAACCGCGACGCGGCCGCGGGCCACCTGGGCCTGCTGGTGGGCTCCGGCGCCTCGCGGCGCGAGGTCGCCGCGGCCGCCCTGCTGGCGCGCGGTCGTGGCGCTCGCGGCGATCGTCGCCGCCTGGGGGGTGGCGCTGCAGGTCGGCAGCCTCGCGCTGGGGCTCGGCCTGGACGGGCCGCTGGCGGTCCACACGCTGGCGGCCTCGGTCGGCCTGCTGCTGACCCTGCTGGCGGCGGGCGCGGCCAGCTCGGTGGTCGGCCCGGTGGCGGCGGGCGCGTTCGGCCTGGTGGTGTTCATCGCGGCCCAGGCGGCCGTCAACCTGAAGGCGGCCGCCGACCAGGACCTCATCGGCACCGCCGACGCGGCGGTGAACGCCCTCTACTACGTCGTGCCCGCGCGCCATCGTCTCGCCCATGATCTCCGAGCTGCAGGGCCGCGACGTCGGCGGCCCGGCGGCGCCGTCGCTCGAGATCAACGACAACCTGGTGCTGGTGCCGGCGTCCGGCTGGGGGAGCGTCGTCTGGACGCTCGCCTGGTGCGCGCTCCTGGCGATCGCCTGCGTCGCCGGCCTGCGGAGGCGCCCGCTGGCCTGACGAGCGGACCGCGCGGGCCTTGACGGGTCCGCCGGGGCGGTGAAGGGTTGGATCACCCGGGCGACGATGAGAGGGGGCGGCATGCGGAGCGACGTCGAGTTCGACGCGGACGGTACGACGCTCCGGGGGTGGCTCTACGTGCCCGACGGAGCGGCGGGGCCGGTGCCGACGGTCGTGATGTCCCACGGCTTCTCCGCCGTGAAGGAGATGTACCTCGACCGCTTCGCCGAGGCCTTCGCCGCGGCGGGGCTCGGGGCGCTGGTCTACGACAACCGCAACTTCGGCGCGAGCGACGGCGAGCCGCGGCAGGAGATCGACCCCTGGGAGCAGGTCCGCGACTACCGCAACGCGATCACCTACGCGCAGACCCGGGCCGAGGTCGACGCCGACCGCATCGGCGTCTGGGGCTCGAGCTACTCGGGCGGGCACGTCCTCGTCGTCGGCGCGATCGACCGGCGGGTGAAGTGCGTGGCCTGCCAGGTGCCCCTCATCAGCGGCCACGAGAACGCCCGGCGCATCGTGCGCTGCCGACTTCATCGCGCCCGTCGGCGGGATGTTCGACGACGACCGCGCGGCCCGCTACGCGGGCGAGCCGCCGGCGATGATCCCGGTCGTCGACGAGGACCCGATGGCCCCGTCGGCGCTTCCGACGGCCGACTCGTACGAGTGGTTCACGGAGACCGGCGCGTCGCGGGCGCCCTCGTGGCGCAACGAGGTGACGCTGCGCAGCGTCGAGATGTTCTGGGAGTACGAGCCCGGGCGCCTACATCGCCTGGATCTCGCCCACGCCGTTCCTGATGGTGGTCGCCGCCGAAGGACCACCTGACCGTCTCCGACCTGGCCATCGAGGCCTACGAGCGGGCGCTCGAGCCCAAGCGGCTCGTGGTCCTCCCGGGGGGCCACTTCGAGGCGTACACGGCCGCCTTCGACGACGCCTCGGGCGCCGCGGCCGACTGGTTCGCCCAGCACCTGCTGGGGGCTGACCGGGGGTCAGGGGATCGCGTCGTCCAGGGGCAGGCGGCCGGCGAAGCCCGGCGTCGGTCTCGTGCCACCACTCGATCCGCGCCTCGCCGACCCGCCAGCAGAGGTAGACCTCGCGGCCCTCGCGCAGGGCCGGGAAGTCGCAGATGCCGGTGTCGAGGTCGCGCGACGATCACGCCCCAGCGGTCGATCTGCGCGAGGCCGCGCGTGAAGACGCAGCGCCGCCTCGGCGAAGACGGTGCCGTCCGCGCCGCCCCCGTTGCCGCCCGGCGACGGCGCCCAGCCGCGCGGCGCGCTCGCGGTCGGCCATGACCGCGCGGGCCTCCCGGAGCTCGGCGATCAGCGCGCCGAGCGGCTCGATGAGCGCCGACGCCTCCGCCAGCGTGTAGGTCGCGCCTAGGCGACGACCTCGTCGCGCCGCACGGGGCGGTAGAGCGTGTCGCGCTCGACCGGGACCTTGCCGCCGGCGCGGATCAGCGTCTCCATCCGCTCCTGGGAGAGGCCGAGCGGCGTCTGGACCGTCGTGGCGTGCGCGATGCGCTCCTCGGTGAGCGTGCCCGACAGGTCGTCGAGGCCGTAGCCGAGGGCCTCGGAGGTGATCTCCTCGCCGAGCATCACCCAGTGGCCCTTGATGTGCGGGAAGGTGTCCAGGAACAGCCGCGCGACGGCGATCGTGCGCAGCTTCTCCTCGCGCGTCGGGCCCGGGAGGTACGCGAAGTCGGTGTTGCCGGGCAGGAACGGCAGCGGGATGAAGGCCTGGAAGCCGCCCGTGTCGTCCTGCAGGTCGCGCAGCTGGCGCATGTGGTCGACCTGCTCCTCGGGCGTCTCGAAGTGGCCGAAGAGGAGGGTCGCGTTGGTCCGCAGGCCCTGGCCGTGCGCCTCGCGGTGGACCTCGAGCCACGTCTCGGCGGGGACCTTGCGGTCGGCGATGATCTTGCGGACGCGCGGGCTGAAGACCTCGGCGCCGCCGCCGGGCATGGTGTCGTGGCCGGCGGCGCGCAGCCGGCGCAGCGCCTCGGCGCTGGTGACCTTCGAGATCCGCGCGATGAAGTCCACCTCGACCGCCGTGAGGGCGGTCAGCGACGACGTGCGGCAGGGTCGCCTTGAGCTCGGCGAACAGCTCCTCGTAGTACGGGAGGTCGTACTCCTTGGTCATCCCGCCGACGATGTGGAGCTCGGTGATGCCGAGGCCGGCGAGCTGCACGGCCCGGTCGACGAGCTGGTTGACGCTGTAGGCGTAGGCGCGCTCGTCCTTCTCGGTCCAGACGGCGAAGGCGCAGAAGCCGCACCCGACCACGCAGATGTTGGTCGGGTTGAGGTGGGCGTTGACGTTGTAGGTGACGTCGTCGCCGTAGCGCCGCCGGACCACCGCGTCGGCCGCGGCGCCCAGCTCCTCGAGCGGCGCCTCGCGGTAGAGCGCGACCGCCTCCTCCGGGGTGATCCGGCCCCCGTCGGCGGCGCGGGCGAGGATGGCGTCGGTCATGGCGTCCGAGGTTATCAGGGGCGCCCGTCACCATGATCGGACAGCCGTGCCGCGCTACGCTGCGACCCGTGCCCGAGCACGCGCTCAAGGAGTGGGCGGTGACGGTGGAGGCCCTCGCCGCCGGGGACCAGGTGCTGATCGTCCGCAAGGGCGGGATCGGCGAGAAGCGCTTCGAGCTGCCCCACCCCCGCTTCTACCTCTTCCCCACCTACGCCCACCAGCGCCCCGAGCTGGTCAAGCCCGCCGGGCGGGACCGCTTCGGCGACCCCCTGTCGCAGCGCGACGAGCCCGAGCGGCTGCCGCTGCCGGCCTACGCCGAGCTGCACTCGGCGCACCCGATCGCCGACCCCGAGGCGCTGGCGGCGATCGACGGCCTGCACATCCTGGCGCCGTCCTACGCCGAGGAGCGCCTCCGCTGGCGGCGCAAGCACCCGCTCTGGGCGGCCGTGCTGCGGGTCTGGTCGCTGCCCGAGCCCCCGGTCCTGGAGGGCGCGTCCGCGCTACGGCGGCTGCGTGAGCTGGGTGGAGCTCCCGGAGGCGATCGGCGCCCCGGCAGAGCGGCGTGCCCGCGCTGGACGACGCGCGCCTTCGAGGCGGCGGCGGGCGCGGTCGAGGCGGCCCTCGCGCCGGCCGGGGTCGCGCGCTGATGCGCGCCCACGTGCTGGTCTGCCGCGGGCCGGACTGCGCCTCCCGCGGGGCGCAGGACGTCTACACGGCGGTGGCCTGGGAGGTCGAGCGGCGCGGCCTCTCGGAGGAGGTCGTGCAGACCCAGTGCGGCTGCGTCGGGCCGCTCTGCGGCGAGCGGCCCGGTCGTCTGCTGCTACCCGACCGGCGCCTGGTACGCGCCGGTGGCGCCGGCCGACGCGGTCGCGATCGTGGAGCGCGACCTGGCGGGCGGCGAGGTCGTGCACGACCTGGCTGCCGCGCGGGTGGAGGGGGCGGCGTGAACCACACCGAGGCCTTCGACGAGGTGCTCGGCCGAGCAGCCCTCCGACTGGTCCTTCTTCGAGGTCTACGTCACCCTCGACGACCCGCTGCGGCTCAACGAGGCCCGCGTCGCGCTGGCGCGCGCCAACGCCCGCCCGGTGCGGGTCGCCGGCCGACCACGACTTCGAGATCACCGTCGCGAACACGCACGGCCACGGCGCGCGCGCCGGGCGTCGTGTGGTCGGCGCTCACGCATCCTCGACGACCGCCGGATCGGCGGCCGCACCTGGGCCGGCGCGACCCGCACCCTGGCGCGGCCCGCGCCGCCCCACCGTTACGGCCCCTAGCCTCCCGGCGCGGCGGTGAGCATGTACCGGGACGAGGACGACCTGCAGCTCCTCGCCGAGCTCGCGGGCGTCCTCGACCAGACCGTCACCGACGCCGGGCTCTCCCAGGGCCCCTACCTGGTCCTCCGCGAGCTGGTCGCCCACCCGGGCCCGAACCAGGTCACCGACCTGGCCGCGCGCCTCGGCGGCGGCCCGGACGAGGTCGCGACGCTCTGCGGGCGCCTGGTCGAGGCCGGGCCTGGCCGAGACGCGGCCCAACGGCGTGGAGGCCACCGAGGAGGGCGTCGCGACGGCCGCGGCCCTCGAGGAGCGCGCCAACGAGGCGATGCTCGCCTACGTGATCGAGCGCCCCCACACCGCCACCGTCTACGGCCTCGTCGCCGCCATGCAGAGCGGCCGCTTCACCGTCGAGGACCTGCTGCGCTTCATCGCCGAGGGGCCGAGCGACGGCGACGAGGAGGACTGAGCCGCCGAGCTCGAGTAGCGCAGGGCGCTCTCGCCCAGCGCGGCCCAGACGTCGAGCTTGGTGCGGACCCGCTTGATGACCTCGTCGGTGAACTCGTCGGTGCCCGACGTGCCCGCCGAGGTCGGCGGTGCGGACGTCCTCGGCGACGGCCTCCAGCGCCCCCTCGTAGATCGCCCGCGAGACCACCGAGGCGTGCTCGTCCTGCATGTAGGGCAGCACCGAGGCCCCGGCGAGGATCATCGCGAGCGGGTTCGCGACGTTCTTGCCCTGGAGCGTCGGCGCCGTGCCGTGGGGCGCCTCGGCCATGACCGCCGAGGCGCGGAAGTCCTCGTCGAAGGCCAGCAGCTGCGACTCGGCGCCGGCGATCGAGCCGAAGAGCTGGAGCACCATGTCCGAGAGGCAGTCGCCGTCGCGGTTCAGGGCGGGGACGACCAGCGCGTCGCCGGTGTGGCTGATGAGGGCCGCGTAGAGGGCGTCGATGAGCATGGGGCGGTAGCGCACGTCGGGGTGGCGGGCGGCGGCGGCGTCGAGCTCCTCCTTCAGGACGCCCTCGTAGACCGGCGAGACGGTCCACTTGGGGCCGCCGAAGACCGTGGCGTGCATGCGCCGGGCCTGCTGGAAGGCGAACTCGGCGACCGCCCGGCAGGTGCGGCGCGAGATGCGCTCCACGCGCCAGGCGACCTCGTCGTCGCCCTCGCCCTCGCGGTACTCGCGGGCGTTGTATGCGTCGTCGACCGCCATGCGGACGATGGAGATGGGCGCGTGGATGCCGCCGATGGGCCGCACGCCCGACAGGCGCCGGCCGCTGCGGATGATGACCTTGCCGCCGATCGCCTCGCGCAGGAGGGCGTTCGGGCTGCCGACGTCCTCGGCGCCCTCCGGCGTGATCGTCGCCGCCTTGAGGCCGAAGCCGTGTCGCACCACCGCCTCTGCGGCGTCGAAGACGGCCTGGTTGCGGGTGCGGCGGCGGTTCTCGAGCGAGAGGTCGTGGCGCTCGAGCTCGAGCGGCAGCCCGGTCACGTCCGGGTCGAGGACGCGCAGGGCCTCCTCCAGCAGCTCCTGGCCGGTCTGGTCGCCCCCCATCACCACGAGGGTCCGCGATTGGGTCAGGTCGGCGACGGCGCCGCCTCCTCCATCGCGTAGAGGCGCACGCGCGGGGCGCGGCCCTGACGCTCCTCGAGCAGGGAGATCTCGGCGCGCGTCGCCGGCCTGCGCGGCGAAGCCCTCGGCGTCCTCGCGCCGCTCCCACTCGGCCAGGCAGCCGTACTCGCCGGCCTCGGCGTCCACGAAGAGCACGTGGCGGCGGCAGCCCGCGGCGGCCGACGGCGAGGCGGGCCGCGACGCCGCGCGCCTCGTCGAGCGTGCCCGGGCCGAGCCGGAAGGAGATCTCGGTGCCGTACAGGGTCATCCGACAGGGCAGGGTAGCGCCGAGGCGACCGCCGCGAGCCGCTAGGATCGCCCCATGCGCTACCGCACCCTCCCCCGCACCGACGTGGCCGTCTCCGAGGTCGGCTTCGGCGTCTGGACGCTCGCCACCGGCTGGTGGGGCGACAAGGACGACCGCGAGGCCGTCGCCCTGCTGCGCGCGGCCCTCGAGCGCGGCATCACGCTCTTCGACACGGCCGACTCCTACGGCAACGGGCGCGGCGAGACGATCCTCGCCGAGGCCTTCGCCGGCCGCCGCGACGAGGTCGTCTACTCCACCAAGGTCGGCTACGACTGGTACTCGCACACCGGCCCGCGCGGCCAGCGCGAGCTGCCCCACGACTGGTCGCCGGCCTTCGTGCGCCGCTCCTGCGAGCGCAGCCTGGAGCGCCTCGGCACCGACCGGATCGACGTCTACCAGCTCCACAACCCGCGGATGGACGCGATCCGCTCCGACGAGCTGTTCGCGACCCTCGAGGACCTCGTGCGCCGAGGGGAAGGTCCGCACCTACGGCGTCTCGCTGGGTCCGAAGATCGGCTGGCGCGACGAGGGCCTCGCGGCGCTGTCGCTCGCGGCCGATCACCTCGCTGCACGATGATCCACAACGTGCTGGAGCAGGAGCCCGGCCGCGACCTCATCGACGGCGCCCGGGAGGCCGGCACCGGGCTCTTCGTCCGCGTGCCCCACTCCTCGGGGATGCTGGAGGGCAAGTACACGACCGAGACGACCTTCCCGCCGAACGACCACCGCAGCCACCGCCCGCGCTCGTGGCTGCTCGAGGGGCTTCAGAAGATCGAGCGGCTCGGCTTCCTGTACGACGACCGCCCCCACACCCTCGGGCAGGCGGCCCTCAAGTGGCTGCTCGCGGAGCCCCTCGTGATGACGACGCTGCCCAACATCTACTCGGCCGAGCAGCTCGAGGAGTTCGCCGCCGGCCCCGACCTGCCGGACCTCGGTGAGGAGGACCTCGCCCGGGTCGCGGAGCTCTACGACGAGAACTTCGGCGTCGTCCCGGAGGCCGCCACGGCCTAGGCCAGGCGGGTGAGGTGGGCGCGGACCATCTGGTCGGCCCCGTGATCGCCCTCGGGGAGCGCCGCGGCCAGCCGCTCGGCCAGCCGCTCGGTGGCGCCCGCCGGCCCGGCGCTGCGCTCGACGTCCCCGAGGGCCTCGACGAGCCCGGCGTCGAGGCGGTCCTGCACCTCGACCAGGGGCTCGGAGGCGCGCAGGAAGCGCCGGTAGGCGCCCACGAGCCGCTCCTGCAGGGCGACGGCCCGGTCGAGCTCCGGCACCGAGGCGAGCGCCCGGAGGGGGTCGTCGCGCCAGCGCGCGAGCTCCAGCGCCCGCGCGGCCACGACCTCCAGGCTCCCGGCCACCTCGGGCGGGTCGCCGCCGCGCGCCAGCAGGCGGCCGATGGCGCCCGCCAGGTCGCGCAGGGAGGCGGCGTCGATCAGCGCCTCCAGCTGCTCCCACAGCAGGCTCGCCGCCGCGGCCTCGCGCACCCGGCGCGGGTCGCGCTCGGGCGCCAGGCGCGCGTCCAGGCAGAGGAAGGCGGGCCCCTCGAACGCGCAGAGGTAGCTCCGGCCGCCGTGGGCCGGCTCCACGGCGCGCACCCCGAGCGGCGCGCGCCCGGCGGCGGCCGCCGCCGCGTCCCGGGCCGCGCTCAGGTCGTCCACGAGGGCGCGCAGGGCGGCCTCCTCGGGAGATCCCCCGCTCACGCGGCCGCGATGAGCGCGCGCGCCTCGGCCTCGGCGCCGTCGGCCATGACCTGGACGTCCTCCACCAGGTCCGGGTCGGCGCAGAGGCCGAGGAAGAGCGTCCCCGCCAGCGACACGGCCCCGACCCGCAGCGCGTGGCGCCGCCCGATCTCGGCGAGCGAGTAGAGCCGCGTCACGGGCGCCCCCGGACCGTCACCGCCGACCTGGGCCCCACCACGTTCGACACCGCCACGGCGAACGCGCGCGGGCTCGCCTCCAGGCGCGCGGCGAAGGCCTCCAGGCCGGGCGACACCCGCGCCAGGTCGCGCGTCACGTGCTCCATCGTCTCGGCGTCCCCGGCGGCCTTGCGGGTCGCCGTGGCCGCGCTGACCGCCCGCAGCCGCACGACCGCGTCCGGCTCGCCGAGGGGCACGCCCAGCGAGAAGAACGAGTCGCGGTTGCCGGCGTCGTCGCCCTCGTGGTGCAGGCTCACCGGCACGCGGAGCCGCAGGGTGCCGAGCCGCCCGTGACGGGCCTCCAGCCAGCGGCGGATGCCGCCGGCGACCGCGCAGAGGACCGCGTCGTTGACCGTCGCCCCGCAGGCCGTGCGCGCGGCGTCGTGCAGCGGCTTCAGGGGCATGGCCGCGAAGGCCACCTCGCGCCGGCCGCCGATCCGGCCGTCGAAGGGCGAGCGGTGGCCGGGCGCGCCGAACTCGCGGTGCAGGAACCCTCGCAGCCGGCGACGGCGGCCGTCGTCGGCCGCGGCCGCCGAGACGCGTGCGCCCGCCTCGCCGGGGCGGGGATCCCACAGGACCGCCTCGGCCAGGCGCATCGCCGTCGTGCCGTCGGCGAGCGCGTGGTGGGTGCGCCAGACCAGCGCCCGCCCCCCGTCGGCGAGCGGCGCGACGTCGATGCGCCACAGGGGCCGCGACCGGTCGAGGCGCTCGGCGAAGAGGCGGGCGACCTCGCGGCGGAGCCCCGCGGGGTCGAGGGGCGCCGCGACGGGGCTGGCCACGACGTGCTCGGCGACGTCGAATTCCTCGTCGGCGGCCCAGGCGGGCGCGCCGTCCGCGTCGACCAGGCGCCGGGTCAGCTCCGGGGCGGCGGCGATCCGCTCGGCGATGTCCCGGCGCAGCTCCTCCAGCCCCGGGGCCGGGCCGTCCAGGAGCACGACCTTGCAGGCGTGGCCGGCGACCGTGTCGCACTCCAGCTCGAGGATCGCCCGGTCCTCGGGACTGAGGGGGATCGGGGCGGCCGTGGTCACGAGCGGAGGATAGAGACGTCGCGGCGTAGAATCCGCCCGGTGACCGGCGGAGCCGACTGCCTCCCCCACCCGCCGGCCGAGGTGCCTCCCGCCGCCGGCCTGGCGGCGGCGCTGGCGGCGACCCTCCGCGACCGGCGGCCCGCCGAGCTCCCGGGCCCGGGCCGGCGCGCGGCGGTGCTGCTCGTGCTGTTCGACCGCGACGGCGAGGCCCACCTCCTGCTGACCAAGCGCAGCGACAGCGTGCCCTCGCACCCGGGGCAGATCTCGCTGCCGGGCGGCGTCGTGGAGCCGGAGGACGCCTCCCCGGCCGACGCGGCGCTGCGCGAGACCGAGGAGGAGGTCGGCATCCCGGCCGCGGCGCTCCGCCTGATCGGCGAGCTCGACGACGTGAGCACGATGGTCTCGGGCTTCATCGTGCGGCCCTTCGTGGCCGTCGCGGAGGGACCCGTGTCGCCCGTGCCGAGCGACGCCGAGGTGGCCCGCATCGTCGAGGTGCCGGTGGCCGACCTGCTGCGCGCCGACGCCGCCCTCCCGGCCGAGCCGGCCCCGCTCGCGCTGCGCTATCCGCTCGGCGGCGAGGACGTCTGGGGCGCCACCGCCCGGATCCTGCGGATCTTCAGCCGGGTGGCGCGCCGGTCGCTGGCACCAGGCCGCTGAGCGACGGCCGCGGCGGCAGGTCGGGTCGTCCACCCCGGCCGTCTCGCCGTCGTAGCCGAGGCGGTCCAGGTACTCGAGGTGCGCCGCGCAGCTCGGGCTGGCGCGGGTGGTCGGGCGGCAGGCTGGCCGCCAGCTGCGCGATCCGCTCGGCGGCCTGGAAGGCGAAGTGCGGGGTCGCCGCGCCGACGAGCTGTGCCAGCTCGTCCTCGGTGGGCAGGTCGTGGACGTGCTCGTAAACCGACACCGCCCGCGGAGGGTACCAGCCGCCCCCCGGATGGGGTTAGGGTGGCCCATGGCCGGCCTTCGGCGGGTGCTGCTGGGCCTGTGGCTGGAGATCCGGGTGATCCCGGTGCTCCTCTGGTCGTTCACCGCGATCACCCTCGGGACGGCGCTCGCCTGGCGCGACGGGGACGGGATCTCCGTGGGCGGCTACCTCGACGGCGGTGGCGATCGGGGTGCTGCTGCAGGGCCTGGTCGCCCACTGCGTGAACGAGATCGCCGACTGGCGGTCGGGCACCGACCGCGACCCGTCGCCCCGCGTGATCAGCGGCGGCAGCAAGGTGATCGCCTCGGGGCTGCTCGGGCCGCGCGAGCTGCGCCTCATCGGCATCGCGGCGGCGGTCGCCGCGACGGTCCTCGGCTTCCTCGCCGCGGCCCAGTGGGGCTGGATCCTGCTCGCCTACGGGGCGGCCGGGCTGGCCGGGGCGGTGCTCTACACGCTGCCGCCGGTGCGGGCCGCCTACCGCCCCTTCACCGGCGAGGCCGTGGCCTTCGTCTGCATCTGGGGCTGTACGACCGGCGCCTACGTGCTCCAGCGGGGCGAGCTGTCGGGCGGCGCGGCGCTGGCCGGCATCGCCTACGCGGCCTCGTGCGTCGCGATGCTGATGATGCACCACTACCTCGACCGGCTCCCCGACAGCCGGGCCCTTCCGCCCAAGACGACCACGATCGTGCTCCTCGGGCGGGCGGGGCGCCGCTACGCGGTGCTCTGGGCGGCGATCGCGCTCGTCGGCGCATGCCTGCTGACGGCGCTCGTGGACGACCGCTTCGCGATCGCCGCGGCCGCCTTCGCCGCCGCGCTGGTGGTCCACGCGACCGTCGACCCCTCGGACCCGGCCTCGGTCACCCGCGCCGAGCTTGCGGTGATCATCCTGGGGATGCTCGGCGGGCTCGGCACGGCGGCCGCCCTCGCGCCCCCGCTGCTGTGGGCCCTCGGGGCCGCGGCGGTCCTCGTGCCGATCGAGCTCGTGCTCTCGGGCCTGGCCCACCGCGACCTGATGGCCGCCCGCTTGGAGCGGTCTTCCCGCTCCCCTGGCGGGGGTCCCGCGGACACCCCTGGGCTATCATGAGCGCGCCCGGACGGGCCGAGCTGGTGGAGCGATCATGGCGATGAGAGACGACGACAAGCTGGTCCGGCAGCTCTCGCTGGTCGCCTTCCTGATGGCCCAGCAGCGGCCGGTGACCGCCGACGAGATCCACGAGGCCGTGGAGGGCTACGGCGGCATGAGCGAGCAGGCCTTCCTGCGCCGCTTCTACGCCGACCGCGCCGAGATCGAGAGCATGGGCCTGCGCCTGGCCGTCGAGCGCCCGGGCGACGACCCCTTCCAGGGTGACCTGTACGCCCTGCCGCCGGAGAACTACTACCTGCCGGAGCTCGACTTCGACCCGGCCGAGCTCTCGGCGCTGCAGACCTGCCTCTACCTGCTGGAGGGGCAGTTCGCCTACGCCGAGCCGCTGCGGCTCGCGCTGCAGCACCTCACGCTCGGGCGCCCGAGCCCGCTCGACGACCACGCCGCGCGCACGGTCTCGCTGAACCTGCTCGGCGGCGACTACTCGCCGGAGGTCGCGGCCCACCTGACCAAGATCGAGTCGGCGATCAGCCGCCGCAAGACGATCCGCTTCACCTACTACTCGATCGGCCGCGACGAGCGCTCCGAGCGCGAGGTGGACCCCTACAGCCTGCTCTACTCGGCCGGGAACTGGTACGTCGTGGGCTGGTCGCACGAGCGCGAGGACACGCGGATGTTCCGCCTGTCGCGCATCGAGGGGCGCATCACCTTCAAGACGCGCGCCGAGCACGACTTCCCGGCACCCCAGGACTTCGACCTCTCGCGCTACCGCGACCGCGCGCCGTGGCAGCTGGACGACGCCGATCAGACGGCCACCATCGCCCTCACCCCCACGATCGCGTGGTGGGTCGAGCAGATGTTCGGCGCCTACGGCGAGACCGCCATCGGCGCCGACGGGGCGGGCGTCTACACGACGCCGTACGCCAACCGCGGCGAGCTGGCCGCCTGGATCCTCGGCCTCGGCGCCGAGGCCCAGGTGCTCGACCCGCCCGACCTCCGCGACGCGGTGGTCGCGGCCCTCGAGCTGGTCGCCGACCGGCACCAGGCCGACGGCGGCCGGGTGACGCCGCCCGCCGAGCCGGTGGCGTCGCCGCCCCCGGCCGAGACCGTCTCCGCGTCGGCCGGCGGCGCCGGCTCCCAGGCGCCCGAGCGCGTCGTCCCCGCGGAGCGCTTCGCCCGCCTGCTGGCGCTGATGACGCGGCTCCTGTCGGCCTGCGGCGAGTCCGCCGAGGCCCAGATCCCGGTGGCCGAGCTGCGCCAGGCCCTCAACCTCGACAAGAAGGTGCTCGAGGACGACATCGGGCTCCTCAACCTCATCAACTTCGGCGGCGGCTGCTACGCCCTGTACGCGCAGATCGAGGGCGACACGGTCGTGGTGCAGAAGGAGACCTACGGCGACCGCTTCAGCCGCCCGGCCCGCCTCTCGCCGCTCGAGGCGAAGGCCCTGCTGTGGGCGCTGGAGTTCATCGGCGACCGCCTGCCGACCGAGGACGGCGGGTCGCTCGGCTCGGTGCGGGCCAAGCTCGAGGCCGCCATCGGCGAGGACGACCTGCCGACCGTCGAGCTCGGCCGCGCACAGGTCGCCGACGCCGGCGTCGCGGCGGCCGTCAGCCACGCGATCCGCGAGGACCGGGTCCTGGAGATCGACTACTGGACCGAGTCGCGCGGCGCCATCACGCGGCGCGCCATCGAGCCCCACCTGCTCGTGAACGCCCAGGACGCCTGGTACGTCGTGGCCTTCTGCCGCCGGGCGGGCGGCCAGCGCACCTTCCGCCTCGACCGCATCCGCAGCGCGAGCCTCATGGACGAGGTCTTCGAGCGGCGCCCGGAGATCACCAACACCGGCCCCTACATGCCCTGGGGCTCCCGCCCCCAGCAGGGCGGCACGGTCGCCCAGAGCGCCTCGGTCTGGTGCACCCCCGCCCTGGCGCGCTGGATGCTCGAGAAGCACGGCTCGCGCGAGCGCTTCGCCGACGGCTCCGTGCTGGTCGAGATCCCCTACGCCAGCGAGGACTGGCTGGTGAAGGAGCTCCTCAAGTACCAGGGCGAGGCCGTGCTGTTCGAGCCCGTCTCGCTGCGGCGCACCGTGGCCGAGCTGGCGGCCCAGGTCCTGGACCGCTACGGCGCCGACCGCCCCAGCGGCGGCCGGCGGCGCGCCCCCACCCGCTAGGCCCGTCCGCCCCTAGGTCGCGCAGGCGCGGGCCGGGCGGAGCATCTCGGCTCGCTCGGAGCGCTGCGCCAGCCACCCCGGCTCGCCGAGGGCGCCCCAGCTCAAGGTCCGGGGCGCGGTAGACCTCGGCCATCCCGCCGGCGCCGATCAGCGCGGGGTCGGCGGACCGGCCGTGCACCGGCGGGGTCACGCCAGTCATCCACGGCAAGCTACCCGCACACGGGCGGGGCGACTCCCTCCCCGGGGTCCCGCGAGCCGTCGTCGGCGGTTTCGGGCGCTCCGGGCGAGCGGCACCGCAGCGGCGCCGCCCAGAAACGCTGGCCCTCGCCCCGGACGGCCAGCCCCTCGACCTCGAGGAGGGCGAGGGCGGCCGCCACCGCCGCCGCCTCCTCCTCCAGCTCCTCGGCCAGCCGGTCGGCGCCCATCGGCTCGCGCTGGAGCAGCGCGTGGACCCTCCCGCCGAGGCCGTCGAGCGCCGCCGCGGCGGCCGGCGACGCCGCGCTCCAGCCGGCATCGGGCAGCTCGGCGACCACATCCTCCGGCGCCCTCCAGCAGCGCGGCGCCCGCGCGCAGCAGCCCGTTGCAGCCCTCGGACGCGAGCGCGCCCGGCCACCCCGGAACCGCGAGCACCGGGCGGCCCAGCTCCAGGGCGAAGTCGGCCGTGATCAGGGCCCCCGAGCGCCGGCCGGCCTCCACGACCGCCACGGCCTGGGCCAGCCCGGCGACGATCCGGTTGCGCGCCGGGAAGCGCCACGGGGCCGGCGGCGTCCCCGGCCAGTACTCGGAGACCAGCGCGCCGCCCTCGGCGATCCGCCTCGCGAGGTGGCGGTTGCGGCGCGGGTAGGGCACGTCGATCCCGCAGCCCAGGACCGCGACGGTGATCCCGCCCGCCTCCAGCGCCCCCTCGTGCGCCGCCGCGTCGATGCCGTGCGCCATGCCGCTCACGATCACCGCGCCCCGCTCGCCGAGCCTCGCGCCGAGCTCGCGGGCCAGCGCCCGCCCGGGCGCCGTGGCGCGCCGGCTGCCGACGATCGCGACCGCCGGGCCCGCCGCGAGGGCCGCCAGCGCCCGCTCGACGGCGCCGCGCGCGAAGAGCCCGAAGGGCGGGTCGTGGAGCTCCTCGAGGCGGCGCGGGCAGCGCGGGTCCGCGGCGGCGAGGTGGACGATGCCGCCCTCCTCCAGCCGCCGCCGCTCCGCGGCCGCGTCGAAGCGCCGCCGGGCGGCGACGGCGGCGTCGAGCTCCGCGCCGGCGACCCCGAGCGCGCGCCCGAGCGCGTCGCGATCGGCCCGCCACAGGGCAGGCCCGCCGCCGGCGCGCCGGGACGCGCGCTGCAGGTCGCGCCCGAGCGCTTGCGCGAGCCGGGCGAGGCCGAGCGGCCAGTCGGCGGAGGGGATCACGCGGCTACCGCCTCCCCGTCGGCGAGCGGGAGGCGGTAGCCGAGCGCCTCGGCGAGATGGTGCTCACCCACCCGCTCGTCGCCGGCCAGGTCGGCGATCGTGCGGCCGACGCGCAGCAGGCGGTCGTGGGCCCGGGCCGACAGGCCGAGGCGGTCCACCGCCCTCCCGAGCAGGGCCCGGGCGCGGCCGTCGAGGCCCGCGGCCCGCCGGGCGGCGTCCGGCCCGAGCTGGGCGTTCGGCCCCTCCTGGCCGCGCGCCTGCGCGTGGCGCCGGGCCGTCGCCACGCGGTCGCGGACCGCCGCGCTCGCCTCGCCCGGCTCCGCGGCCAGGACCTCGTCGCGCGCGAGCCGCGGCACCGCCACG
Source organism: Miltoncostaeaceae bacterium (assembly GCA_963808825.1). Classification (GTDB taxonomy): domain Bacteria; phylum Actinomycetota; class Thermoleophilia; order Miltoncostaeales; family Miltoncostaeaceae; genus DATAGF01. The sequence goes on from CAWEGW010000011.1 coordinate 194,969, forward strand.
TGCAGATCGATGCGATCGAGCACCGGCCCGGACAGCCGCGCACGGTAGGCCTCCGCCCGGCCCGGCGGGCAGACGCAGCGGCGGACGGGGTCGCCGTCGAAGCCGCACGGGCAGGGGTTCCCGGCGCAGACCAGCAGCGGCCGGGCCGGGAAGCGGGCGCTCACCATCGCGCGGGCGACGTCGATGCGCCCCTCCTCGAGCGGCTGGCGCAGCGAGTCGAGCGCGGACGGCGCGAAGGCGCAGACCTCGTCCAGGAACAGCACCCCCCGGTGCGCGAGGCTGACCTCCCCGGGGCGCGGGAAGCGGCCGCCGCCGACCAGCCCCGCCGGCGAGATGGTGTGGTGGGGCGCGCGGAACGGGCGCCGGGTCACCAGCGGGCAGCCGGCGTCGAGCAGGCCGGCCACGGAGTGGACGCGGGTCACCTCGATCGCCTCGTCGAGCGAGAGCGGCGGCATGAGCCCCGGCAGCCGCCGGGCGAGCATGGTCTTCCCGCCGCCCGGCGGCCCGATCATCAGCATGGAGTGGCCGCCCGCGGCCGCCACCTCGAGCGCCCGCCGGGCGGCGGCCTGCCCGCGCACCTCGGCGAGGTCGGGGCCCGGCGCCCGCCCGCCCCCGGCCAGGAGCGCGGCCGCGTCGAGCCGCACGAGCGAGGGCTCGGTACGACCCTCCAGCAGGTCCACGGCGGCGCGCAGCGTCGGCGGCCCGAGGACCTCGACGCCCGGCACGAGGGCCGCCTCCGCGGCGTTGCCGCGGGGCACCACCAGGCGCCGCCACCCCAGGCGCGCGGCGTGCTCGGCCATGGCGAGCGCGCCGGGGACCGGCCGCAGGGAGCCGTCCAGGGCGAGCTCGCCCACCGCGCCCACGCCGGCCAGCGCCCCCGCGGCGAGCTGGCCCGAGGCGCAGAGGATCGCCAGGGCGAGGGGCAGGTCGTACTGGGGGCCCGCCTTGCGCAGGTCGGCCGGGGCCAGGTTGGCGACGATCCGCCGGGCGGGCACGGCGAAGGCCTGGTTGGCGAGGCCCGAGCGCACCCGCTCGCGGGCCTCCTGCACCGCCGCGTCGGGCAGCCCGACCACCGAGAAGGCGGGCAGCCCGGCGCGCAGGTCCACCTCCACCTCGACCGTGGAGGTCTCGAGGCCGAGGACGGCCGGGCTGACGAGCTGGGCGACCACGGGCGAAGGGTCCCAGCGGAGGGGGGACGGATCCGCGCGCGAGGGTGCCGGAAGCGCGCCGGGGGCGGCACGGCGCGCGGCACGCCCGAGGGCCTAACCTACGGGTGGCCGCAGGAGGAGGAGCCCGTGCACTTCGATCACGTCGCCCAGCAGGTGCCCGACATCGCCGAGGCCGTCGACTGGCAGCGCCGCACGGTGCCCGGCACGACCGTCCTGCACCAGGACGCGACGTGGGCGCTGGTCGAGTCCGGCGGGGCGCGCTTCGCGTTCGTGCTGCCCGATCAGCACCCCAGCCACGTCGCCTTCCGGGTGGACGACGACGAGCTCGAGCGCCTGGCGGCCGAGCACGGGGCCGAGATCGCGACCCATCGCGACGCCACCCGCAGCATCTACCTCGCGGGCCCGGGGTCGCTCCAGACCGAGATCATCTCCTACCCGCCCGGCGCGTGAGCGCGACCTACGAGCGCATCGCCGGCCTGCCCCTGCGCATCGAGGGCTACGGGCTCGAGATCCTCACGCTCCAGCTCGCGCCGGAGTTCGCCCGCCTGACGACCGTCGTCACCCTGCACGGGGCCGGCGAGACGGGCATCGGCGAGGACGTGGTCTACGACCCGGTTGACCACGAGGCCCAGGCCGAGGCCGGCGCCACGCTGCCGATCGCCGGCGACTGGACGATCGACGGCCTCGCCCGCCACCTCGACGGGCTCGACCTCTTCCCCAAGGAGCCGGTTCGGCCCTTCTCGCGCAACTACCGCCGCTGGGCCTTCGAGAGCGCGGCCCTCGACCTCGCCCTGCGCCAGGCCGGCGCGTCGCTCGCCGAGGCCCTCGGCCGGGAGGCTCACCCGGTCACCTTCGTGGTGTCGACCCGCCTCGACGGCGCCGATGGGGCCGGGCGGGTGCGGCGCCTGCTCGAGGGCCAGCCGGGCCTGCGCTTCAAGCTCGACCCCACCGACGAGTGGACGCCGGGGCTGATCGAGGAGCTGGCGGCGACGGGCGCGGTCGACACGCTCGACATGAAGGGCGCCTACGACGACGTCCCCTTCGGCGTCCCCACCGACCCGCGCACGTACGCGCTGATCGTCGAGGGGTTCCCCGGCGCCTGGATCGAGGACCCCAAGCTGACGCCGGAGCTGCGCGCGGCGCTGAACGGAGCCGAGGACCGCGTCACCTGGGACGCGCCCATCCACTCGGTCGCCGACGTCCGCGCGCTCGCGTGGGCCCCGCGCATGATCAACGTCAAGCCGTCGCGCGTCGGGCCGCTGCGCGAGCTGATGGGCCTCTACGACTTCCTCGGGGACAACGGCATCGGCGCCTACGGAGGGGGCCAGACCGAGCTCGGCCCGGGGCGCGGGCAGATCCAGTACCTGGCCTCGCTCTTCCACCCCGACGGGCCCAACGACACGGCCCCGGGCGGCTACAACCACCCCGAGCTGCCGCCGGGGCTGCCCGGGCCCCCGCTGCCGGTCGCCGCGGCCCCGACGGGCTTCCGCTGGGGGGAGTGACGGCGGGCGTCACACCCCCGGCCGCCCTCTGACACGCCCAGGGGGTGGAGCCGTCACGGCCCGCGGCGCCACCATCGGGCCATGGGAGATCGTACGGACGAGGGGCGCCGCGGCGAGCGGGCCGCGGCGCGCCACCTCAGGCGGCGGGGATGGACGATCCTGGCCTCGCGCTGGCGCGGCGCGGGCGGCGAGCTCGACCTGGTGGCCGCGCGGGGCGGCGTGGTTGCCATCTGCGAGGTGAAGGCCCGCGGCGATCCCGCGGTGCTCGGTGAGCCGGTCACGGCGGCCCAGCGGGCCCGGATCGGCCGCGCGGCCGAGGCCTACCTGGCGGCCCGCCCGGAGCTCGCCGGGCGCGCGGTGCGCCTCGACCTGATCGCGGTGCGCCTGACCGGCGCCCGGGCGCGGGTGGTCCACCGCCCCGGCGCGATCGGGGCGCCGTGACGGGGCCCGTGCGCCGTGGTCATTCGGGATCCGCGAGGCGGAAGACGCCGGAGGGGAGCTCCACGACGGTGTAGCCCTCGGACCGGAGACGCCTGGCCGCGTCCTCCGGCCCGCGTCCGTTGGCCCGGAAGCCGGGGCTGATCGTCCAGTCCGCTCGCAACACCAGGTGCGCCTTGGTGAACGTGTCCGGCGCGTCGCGCATCGCGTTCCCCACCGCCTGTGCGCTGGTCCCGACGGCGTGCGCCACGCGGCCGTAGGTGGTCGGTCTGGTGACGTTCCGCTCGACGAAGTCAACGATCTCGGCGTGCGTGGCCATGGTGATCTCCTTCCGGCCGGGGGATGGCGGGGCCGGTTGCGCCGGCGAGGCGGCGACCCGGGAGCGGACCTCCCCCAGCGCCATGAGGAGAACCGCCTCGGCATCTGCGGGGGGCCGCCCTCCGATGGCATCGAGCACCCCGCGGGCAAGCTCGCCCAGCGACTCGGCCTGAGTTCGGCTCGAGCCGCCCTCCGCGCGTGCGAACAGCTCGGGCGTGCTCATGTCGAGGGCGGTGGCGATCGCGTGAAGGGCCGATGGACTGCCCTGCTTCCTCCCGGTCTCCAGCTCGGCGACGTACGGATAGGAGAGCGATGCCCGACGGGCCAACTCCGGCCGGCTGAGGCCGAGCTCGGCACGTCGCTCCTGGATGGCCACGCCCAGGCTCCTCGCCCGGGACCGAACGAGCTCTGGATCGTGGAACCACGGACTCCGCTTGGCCATTTGCTCGGCCAAATTAGCAGATGCGCTATGCTCTCAGCAGAGAAGGCTCCCCCTGGGAGTCCATGACGATCGACCGAACGGGGGGCGCATGAGCCAGGCAGTCGGCGAAGACCAGGAGCGGCGGCGGCGCTCCTACGAGATGGGTGCGCGGTGGACGAAGGAGCGGATGAGTCGCGAGCGTCCAGCGGATGCGGCGGCGCTCGCCGCGATCACCGACAGCGACATCGTCGTGATCAGGGGCGCATACGACCGGGTCGAGCAGGTGCTCGGCGCGCTCGAGCTCCCGTACGTCGTCATCGATCCCACTGATCTGCCGCGCCTGGAGCTCAGGCCCGATCAGCTCCTCGTGGTCAACTGCCCCGGGGAGCTGCCCGAGCGCGCGCTGCCGCTCGTTGAGGGCTTCGTGCGCAGGGGCGGGAGCCTCCTCACCACCGACTGGGCCCTCCGTCACGTCATCGAGCCGGCGTTCCCCGGTCTGCTGGCCTACAACGAGCGTCCGACCCGCGACGACGTCGTCCGCATCGAGCTGCTCACCTTCGAGAACCCGCTCCTCGCGGGCGTGATCGAGCCGGGCGACGATCCGCAGTGGTGGCTCGAGGGGTCGAGCTATCCGATCCGCGTGGTCGACCCGGACAGGGTCGAGGTCCTGATCACCTCTTCGGAGATGGCGGCCCGCTACGGCGAGGCGGCGATCTGCGTGCGCTTCGACTGGGGCGAGGGCGAGGTTCTGCACATGGTCTCGCACTACTACCTCCAGCGCACCGAGCTTCGAAGCGCCCGTCACCAGCAGGACTCGGCGGCATGGGCGGCCGAGAAGGGCGTCAGCGCGCCCTCGGCGGCGTCTCAGGATCTCAGCCTGGGAGAAGTTGAGGCCGCGTACTCCTCGACCCGATTTCTGGCCAATCTCGTCGCCTCGAAGAAGCGCCGGGGCACCGGCTCGGTCGACGCGGCGGATGATGAGCGGGGCTCGGCCTGAAAGCCCCGCGGGGCCGCCTCAGGGCAGGGCGTAGCCCGGGTAGGCGATCGACTGGAAGGAGCGCCGGTGCACCGGCGACAGGCCCTCCGCCCGCAGGGCGGCGTGGTGCTCCGGGGTCGCGTAGCCGACGTGCTGGTCGAAGCCGAAGACCGGGTAGGCGTCGGCCACCGGGCCGGCCATGAGCCGGTCGCGGGTGGTCTTGGCGATCACCGAGGCGGCCGCGATGGACGCGCTGCGGTGGTCGCCCCCGATCACGGCGCGGTGGTCTGGCGCGCGGGGGCCCAGGCGGAAGCCGTCGACGAGGCAGATCGAGGGGCACGGCTCGATCGCGGCCAGGGCGCGCGCCAGGAGGCGGAGGTTGGTGCGGTGCAGGCCGTCGCGGTCGATCGTCGTCGGGCTGGCGACCAGCACGACGACCTGGTCGGCCTGGCGCAGAATCGCCTCGGCGACGCGCTCGCGGACGTCGGGGGCGAGGCGCTTGGAGTCGTCGAGGTCGCTGAGGGAGCGGCGGCCGCGGGGGCTCAGCCGCTCGAGGTCGAGGCACACGGCCGAGACGACCAGCGGGCCGGCCAGGCAGCCGCGTCCCGCCTCGTCCGCGCCCGCCACCCGGCGCACACCGAACGCGCGGTCATGGGCGAACAGGCGCGCCGCGGGCCGGCGCCCGTTGCCGTTGCGCCTCGACGTCGCCACGGGCCGCGGAGGGCCCTAGGAGCGCTGCTTCTCGCGGATCCGGGCCTTCTTGCCGACCTTCCCGCGCAGGTAATAGAGCTTGGCCCGGTTGACGTCGCCCTCCATCACGCGCTCGATCCGCTCGATCTTGGGCGAGTGGAGCGGGAAGGTGCGCTCGACGCCGACGCCGAAGCTCTGCTTGCGGACGGTGAAGGTCTCGCGGTTGGTCGAGCCCTGCCGCCGGATGACCGTGCCCTCGAAGACCTGCACCCGCTGGCGCGAGCCCTCGATCACGCGGAAGTGGACCCGCACCGTGTCCCCGGCCTTGAAGTCCGGGACGTCGTCGCGAAGCTGCTCGCGCTCCAGGCTCTCGATGACGCTCATGGCACGTGCTCCTCGCTCGACCAGCCGGGTCGGGATCCGGCAAAACGACGGCGAGTGTAGCAAGGCCCGCGGCCGTCCCCGACCGTCCGGCGGCGCCTCGCTCAGCCGGGCGGCGCCCCGATCCGCTCGGCGCGCCAGCGCGCGATCGCGCCGTGGTCGCCGGACAGCAGCACGTCGGGCACGCGGCTGCCGCGGAACTCCGCAGGGCGGGTGTAGTGGGGGTGCTCGAGGCCGCCGCCGAGGGCCTCGGAGAACGACTCGCCCTCGAGGCTCTCGGCGTTGCCGAGGGCGCCCGGGATCCGCCGGCCGACGGCGTCGATCACGGCCATCGCGGCGACCTCGCCGCCCGCCAGGACGAAGGGCCCGAGGCTGATGGCGTCGCCGGCGAGGTCCCCGTGCACCCGCTCGTCGAAGCCCTCGTAGCGCCCGCACAGCAGCACGAGGTCGTCCTGCGCGGCCAGCTCGCGGGCGACGGCGTCGGTCAGGGGCCGGCCGCGGGGGGTCAGCACGACCACCCGCCGCTCGTCGCGCACGCGCTCCGCCGGCACGCCGTAGACGGCCTCGAGCGCCGCCGCCATGACGTCGACCCGCAGCACCATGCCCGGGCCCCCGCCGTAGGGGGCGTCGTCGACCTGGCCGTGGGGCAGCGGCGTCGTGTCGCGCGGGTTGAAGGCCCGCAGCTCCAGCCCGGCCGACAGCGCGGCGTTCGCCAGGTGGCGCGGGCGCCGCATCCAGTCGAACCACTCGGGGAAGAGCGTGAAGACGTCGATCCGCACGGTCAGTCCCGGAAGAGGTCGCCGCGGACGGCGATGCGCCGGGCCGCCGGCTCGACCGCGAGGACGGCGTCGCCGGTGAAGGGGACCAGGAGCACGCCCTCGCCGTGGGTCACCTCGAGGACGTCGTTGGCGGGCGCCTCGTGGACCGCCGTCACCCGCCCCGCGGGCCGCCCGCCCACGACCACCTCGCAGCCGACCAGGTCGCGGACGAAGAAGGTGTCGGCGTCCGGGAGCGGGGCGACCCGCTCGCGCGCGACCCGCAGCTCGGCGCCGGTCAGCGACGCGGCCTCCTCGCGGGTCGCGACGCCCTCGAAGGTGAGGATCGGGCGCTCGGGCGTCCCGGCCCGGGCCGCGAGGACGAGCCGGCGGAGCGGGGCGTCCCCCGCGTGGGCCGCGACGTCGTCGCCGGGGGCGAGGGTCGCGAGGGTCGCGCCGGTCGGCGTCGCGCGCACCGCGCCGCGCGTCCCGTGGGGGCGGCCGATCACGCCGATCACGACCGAGCCCTCCTCCATGGCGCCCGGCGCCGCCCCGCTAGTCGACGATCTCGAGGGTCGCCCGCTCGCCCCGCGCGGTCAACGCGGCGCGCAGCACGGTGCGGAGCGCCCGGGCGATGCGGCCGCCGCGGCCGATCACCTGGCCGAGGTCCTCCTCGGCGACGTAGAGGGAGATCACGCGCGAGCCGCCGTCGCGCTCCTCCTTGACCTCGACCTCGTCGGGGTTGTCGACCAGCCCGCGGGCAAGGGTCTGGACCATCGCGGCGAGCGGGCTCGGCTCGGCCACGGTGCTAGGCCGCGGCCTTGGCGGCGATCTTCATGAGCTTCTTGACGGCCGGGCTCGGCTGGGCGCCCTTGGCGATCCAGTCGTTGGCCTTGTCCAGGTCGAGCTCGACGATGGACGGGTCCGTCTGCGGGTTGTAGCGGCCGATCGTCTCGATGTTGCGCCCGTCCCGGGGCGAGCGGACGTCGGCCACCACCACTCGGTAGATGGCGTTCTTCTTGCTGCCCACGCGGGCGAGGCGGATCTTGACCACGGTGCTCCTTGTACGCGGTGGATTCGGGCGGGGTCCTAGGTGGGGCTGCCGAACATCGCCGGCAGGCCGCCGCGCCCAACCTGCTTCATCAGCTTTCGCATCTGCTTGAACTGCGACAGGAGCTGGTTGACCTCCTGAACGCTGGTGCCGCTGCCGGAGGCGATGCGCCGCCGCCGGCTGCCGTTGATGGTCTCGGGGTGGCGCCGCTCGGACGGCGTCATGCTGTGGATGATGGCCTCGATGCGGTCGAGCTGGCGGTCGTCAACCTCGACGTCCTTGGCCTTCGCGACGCTGCGGAAGCCCGGGATCATGCCGAGCACCTGCGACATCGGGCCCATCTTGCGGACCTGGGTCATCTGCTCGAGGAAGTCCTCGAGCGTCAGCGACCCGCCGCGGATCTTCTTCTCGAGCGCCTTCGGGTCGGCGATGTCGACGGTCGCCTGGGCCTTCTCGACCAGGCTGAGGACGTCGCCCATCCCCAGGATCCGCGAGGCCATGCGGTCGGGGTGGAAGGGCTCGAGGGCGTCGAGCTTCTCGCCGGTGCCGATGAAGAGGATCGGCAGCCCGGTGACGGCCCGCACCGACAGGGCGGCGCCGCCGCGGGCGTCGCCGTCGAGCTTGGTGAGCGCCACGCCGTCCACCTGGACCGCCTCGGCGAAGGCCCCGGCCACCTCGACCGCGGTCTGGCCGGTCATCGCGTCGAGCACGAGCACGACGCTGGTGGGGTCAACCGCGTCGCGCACGCGCGCGAGCTCGGCCATCATCTCCTCGTCGATCGACAGCCGGCCCGCGGTGTCGACGATGACCAGGTCGCGCCCGCCCCTGCGCGCCGCCTCGACGCCGCGGCGGGCGATGGCGGGGGCGTCGGTGCCGTCCTCGCGGTGCACCGGGACGCCGATCTGCTCGCCGAGCACGGCGAGCTGCTCGGCGGCGGCCGGGCGGTGGACGTCGCAGGCCACGAGCATCGGGGCCCTGCCCTGGTGGAGGAAGTGCCGGGCCAGCTTGGCGGCGCAGGTCGTCTTCCCCGAGCCCTGGAGGCCCGCCATCAACACGATCGTGGGCGGCTTGGAGGCGAGCGGCAGGGCCACGTTGGCCTCGCCCATGAGGTTCGTGAGCTCGTCGCTGACGATCTTCACGACCTGCTGGTCGGGCGTGAGCGACTCCATCACCTCGGCGCCCTTGGCGCGCTCGGCGATGGCCGTCGTCAGCTGCTTGACGACCGGCAGGCTCACGTCGGCCTCCAGCAGCGAGAGCCGGATGGCCCGCATCGCCTGGTCGATGTCGGACTCGGTGAGCTTCCCGCGGCCTCGCAGGCCGGAGAAGACCCCCTGCAGCTTGTCGGTGAGGGCGTCGAACATGGGCGCGACCAACGATGGTAGCGGAGGGGCGGCTAGGCCTCGGGCGAGAAGAGGGCGCGGGCGAACGCGCGGGCGTCGAACGGCTGCAGGTCCTCGAGGCGCTCGCCCGAGCCGACGAGCTTGACGGGGATGTCGAGCTCGCGCCGGATCGCCACCGCGATGCCGCCGCGCGCGGTGCCGTCGGCCTTGGTGAGCGCGACGCCCGAGAGGTCGGTCGCCTGGTCGAACAGGCGCGCCTGGCTGAGGCCGTTCTGGCCGGTGGTGGCGTCGAGCACCAGCAGCACCTCCTGGGGCGCGGCGGAGTCGATCTTGCCGACCACGGCGGCCACCTTGCGCAGCTCCTCCATGAGGTTGTGCTGGGTCTGGAGGCGCCCGGCGGTGTCGATCAGGACCACGTCGGCGCTCCGCGCCTTCCCCGAGGAGACGGCGTCGAAGGCGACCGCGCCAGGGTCGGCGCCCTGCGACTGGCGCACGAAGTGGGCGCCCGAGCGCTCGGCCCAGACCGCCAGCTGGTCGATGGCCGCCGCGCGAAAGGTGTCGGCCGCGCCGATCACCACCTTCTGGTCGAGCTGGGCGAGGCGGTACGCCAGCTTCCCCACTGTGGTGGTCTTGCCGCTGCCGTTGACGCCGACGATCAGGATCACCGTCGGGGAGCCGGTCAGGGGGATGCGGGCCGGCTCGGAGGCCATCCGGGTCGCGACCGCCTCCCAGAGGGCGCGCGACAGGTCGGCGCCGCTGGCGATGCGCCCCTGCTCCGCCTCGCCGCGGAGCTCCTCGACGAGGTCGAGGGTCGTCTCGACGCCCACGTCGGCCGAGATGAGGGCGTCCTCGAGCTCCTCCCAGGTGGCGGGCGTGAGGAGCTTCGGCGCGAAGATGCCGGCCAGCTGTGGCGAGATGGTCTGGCGCGGCGTGGTCAGGTTCTCGCGCAGGCGGCGGAAGAGGCCGCGCCGCGCGGGGCCCTCGTCCTCGGCCTCGGGCGGGGCAAGCCCGAACAGCTCCGCCCACGCCTGGCGGTCGACGTCCTCCCCCGCCGGGGTCACGCGGAGCGGCCGCCCGGGATCGCGCGCAGCGCCCGCCGCACGTACGGCTGGGCCGGCCCCTCGACGTCGCGGCTCAGGCGCCGGGCGACGACCTGCGACACGCCCTCGGAGCCCATCGTGACGCCGTAGAGGGTGTCGGCGGCCTCGACGGTGGGCTGCTGGTGGGTGATCAGGATGAACTGGGTGCTCTCGGCGAGGCGCGTCACGACGCCGAGGAAGCGGCCCAGGTTCACGTCGTCGAGCGCGGCCTCGACCTCGTCGAGCAGGTAGAAGGGCGCCGGCCGCGCCATGGCCAGCGAGAGGAGGAAGGCCAGCGCCACCAGCGAGCGCTCGCCGCCGGACATCAACGTCAGCGACCGCGGCCGCTTGCCGGCCGGCACCACCTCGACCTCGATGCCGGCCTCGCCCTCCTCGTCGGCCACCGCCCGCAGGCGGCCCTCGCCGCCCGGGAAGAGCAGCCCGCAGACCTCGGCGAAGCGCGCGCTGAGCCCGTCGAAGAGCGCGTCGAAGCCCTCGGCCACCGCGGTGTCGAGCGCCTCGAGGTGCCCCCGCAGGGCCGCCGCGGCGCCCTCGAGGTCCTCGATCTGGGCGGCCATCTCGGCCTCGCGCTCGCCGAGCTCCTCGCGCTCGCCGGCGGCCAGGGGGTTGACCTCGCCGAGCGCCGCGCGCCGGCGCTCCAGCTCCTCCAGGCGTTCGGCGGCCTCCTCGGGCGACGGGACCTCGGCGCCCGGCGGCGGCGCCGGCCCCGCCTCGGCGGCCCGCTCGGCGGCGACGGCCTCGTCGACCTCGGCCCGGTGCGACTCCTCGCCCGCCGCGGCGGCGGCGGCCTCGGCGGCCTCGGCCCCGGCCTGGGCGGCCGAGAGCGCGGCGTCGAGCTCGCGGGCGCGCGCGGCCGCCTCGGAGAGCCGCTCCTGGGCGGCCTCGGCCCGCGGGGCGAGCGCCGCCGCCGCGTCCTCCAGCGCCCGCGCCGCGTGGCGGACCGGCTCGAGGTCGGCCTCGGCGTCCTCGGCCTCCTCGGCCAGCGCCTCGGTCGCGGCGGCCCGGGCGCGGGCCTCGGCCTCGGCGGCGCGGGCGGCGGCGAGCGCCGTGCGCGCGTCGGCGGCCTCCGCGCCGAGGTCGCGCAGGCGCCGCGCGGCCGCGTCGGCCGTCGCGCGGGCGGCGGAGGCCTCCTCGGCGGCCCGGTGGCCGGCCGCGCGCGCCTCGGCGCGGCGGGCGCCGGCGGCGTCGCGCTCGCCCGCCCGCGCCGCGCTCTCGCCCTCGAGGCGCTCGACGTCGACCGCCGCCTGAGCCGCCTGCTCGGCGCGGCCGCCGGCCTCGGCGCGGGCCGCCGCCAGCCGCTCGGCGGCGCGCGAGCTCGCCCGCTCCGCGGCCCGGCGGCGCGCCAGCAGGGCGGCGTGCGCCGCCGACGCCGCCTCGGCGTCGGCGATCGCCGCCTCGGCGCCGGCCGCCGCCTCGGCCTCCGCCTCGACTGCGCGGGCGTGCAGGGCGCGGCGCGCCCACGCGCCGCCCCCGCGGGCGACGAGGCCCTCGGCGGGCCGCAGGGCGTGCCCGTCGGCCGTGACGGCGAGCCCCGTCGTGCCCGGCGGGACGTCCTCGAGCCGCTCGACGAGCCAGGCGTCGGCGAGCAGGCGCCGCAGGTGGGGCCGCGCCGCGGCCGAGCACGACCGCACCAGCTCCCAGAGCGGGCGCCCGCCGGGCGGCGGCGCCCCGGGCGGCCGCTCCGGCGCGGGCACCGCGACCAGGCTCGCCCCCGCGTCGAGGGCGTCGCGCGCCTCGTCGATGGAGCCGGCGGCGATCGCCTCGGCCGCGGCGCCCAGGGCGGCGGCGACCGCGCGCTCGGCGCCGGGCTCGACCTCGAGGCCGTCGCCCAGGGCGGCGTCGGCGCCGCGCACCTCGTCGCCGGGCTCGAGGGCGCGGGCGGCGGCCCGCGCCTCGCGCAGGCGCTTCTCGGCACCGGACCGGATCGCCGCGGCGTCCGCGGCGAGCCGCGCGGCGGCCTCCTCGCGCTCGGCCCACAGGCGGGCGCGCGCCGAGGCGACCTCCTCGCGCCGCTCGACGCGGCGGGACGGGCCGGCGGGGGCGGCGCCGCCCAGCGCCGCCAGCCGCTGCCGGGCCGCCACCAGGGCCTCGGCCGCCTCGGCGGCGCGGCGGTCGGCCTCGGCGGCCTCGCGGTCGGCCGCGGCGAGGGCGGCCGCCGCCAGGGCGGCGGCGTCCTCCAGGCGCCGGTGCTCGCCCCGCGCCTCGCGGTCGCCCTCCTCGGCGGCCGAGGCGGCGGCGTCGGCGCGCTCGGCCTCGGCGGCGGCGGCGGCGGCCGCGCCCGAGGCCTCCGACACGGCGGCCACCAGGCCGCCCAGGCGCTCCGCCGCGGCGCGACGGCGCTCGGCGCGCTCGGCGGCCGCGCGCTGAGCACCCGCAAGGCGCTCGGCCGCGAGCTCGGCCCGCCCGGCGGTGCGCTCGGCGGCCGTGCGCAGGGCGTTGGCGAGCTCCTGGGCGGCCGCCGCGCCGGCCGCCGCGGCGTCGCGGGCCTCGGCGGCCTCGGCCCGGGCCCCGCGGGCGGCGGCCAGCGCCTCGGCGGCCTCGGCTGCGCGCGCCCGCAGGGCGGCGGCGCGGCCGCCGGCCTCCCGGTGGGCGTCCGCGGCCTGCTGGGCGCGGGCGGCCCCGGCCGCCGCGCGGGCGGCCGCCACCTCGTCGTCGAGGGCCCGCGCGCGCTCGGCCGCGCGCGCCTGCCGGTCGAGGGCCCGCGCCCGTCCCCGGACCTCGCCCGCGAGATCGCGGGCCCGGTCGAGCTTCTCGGCCACCCGGGCCAGCTTCTGCTCGGCCCGCCGCCGGCGCCGCTTGGCCACCGCGACCCCCGCGGCGGCGTCGACCATCGCCCGGCGCTCGACCGGCGTGCTCGTGCAGAGCGCCTCGACCTGGCCCTGGCGGATCACCGCGAGGGCGTCCGGGCCGACGCCTCGGGCCGCCAGCGCCTCCTGGACGTCCAGCAGGCGGCAGGCCTCGCCGTTGAGCCGGTAATCGGCGTCGCCGGCGCGCGTGAGCCGGCGGGACGCCTCCAGCTCGGCCGGCCCGGGCTCGGCCGGCTCTGCCGGGGACAGCACCAGGCTCACGTCCGCGACGGGCGCGCCGGGGCGCCGGGGCCCGCCCGAGTAGAGCACGTCGGCCATCCCGCCCGCGCGCAGGCGGCCCGCGCGCTGCTCGCCGAGGGCCCAGATGACCGCCTCGGCCAGGTTGCTCTTGCCGGAGCCGTTCGGCCCGACCACGACGTTGACGCCGGGCCCGAGCTCGAGCGTGGTGGGGTCGGCGAAGGACTTGAAGCCCCGCACCGTGAGGCGGCTCAGCACGCGGGCTCCCGGGCGAGCTCGCGGAGCGCCTGGGCCGCGGCCGCCTGCTCGGAGGCCTGCTTGGAGGGGCCCGCGCCCTCCCCCAGCGGGCGGCCGTCGACGCGGACCCGGGTCGTGAAGACCCGCCGCTGCGCCGGGCCGCGCGCGTCCACGAGCTCGTAGGCGACGGCGAGGCGACGGCGGGCCGCCTCCTCCTGGAGGGCCGTCTTGGCGTCGCGCGAGCCCGGGGTCGCCGCGGCCAGCGCCGGCTCGAAGGCCTCGAGCACGCCCTCGCGGGTCTCGTCCACCCCCAGATCCAGCCAGGCGGCGCCGATCACGGCCTCGGCGAGCGCGGCGCGCACGCTCGGCCGGGCGGCGAGGTCGGCCGCCGATCCCGCGCGCGCCCGCGGCGCGGCGGCGGCGAGCGCCTCGGGGAGCCCCGCGGCCGTCGCGGCGGCGGCACAGGCGTCGCGGCCGACCACGGCCTGCCGCATCCACGACAGCTCGCCCTCGTCAACGCCGGGGTGGCGGCGCATGAGCTCCTCGCTGACGATCACGCCGAGGACGCTGTCGCCGAGGAACTCGAGGCGCTCGTAGGAGGCATCACGACGGCGCGCCCACGAGCTGTGGGTGAAGACCTGACGGCGGCGGGCCGCGGAGAGGCCCGCCACGAGGCGGCCGAGGCCGCCCTCCGCGCGTCCGCGACCCTCAGGCGCTGTTGGCCATCACGAAGTCGACCGCCTGGCCCACCGTGGCGATCTTCTCCGCCTCCTCGTCGGGGATCTTGAGCTTGAACCGGTCCTCCATCTCCATGATCAGCTCGACCAGGTCCAGCGAGTCCGCGTTGAGGTCCTCCTGGAACGAGGCCTCCTCGGTGACCTCCGCGGGGTCCACGCCGAGCTGCTCGACCAGGATGGCGCGGACCTCCTCGACGGCCTTGTCTCGATCCAACTGTCCTCCCTTGGGTCCGCGCCGGGGCTCCCTGCGCTCTGGACGGTGAACCTACACGGGCCCTCGGACGATCCGATCCCCGTAGCGATGCGCATCCTACGCGGCCGGAGAGCGTTCGGCGCCCTCGTGTGCCAGGGCCTCCGCGAAGTGTGCTGCGAGCCGCTCGCGGGTGCCGCGGGCCGCCAGCCGCAGGGCGTTCGCCACGCCGCGGCCGGTCGCGTTGCCGTGGCCGATCACGGCGAGCCCGCGCACGCCCAGCAGCACGGCGCCGCCGTAGCTCTCGGGGTCGATCCGCTCGCGCATGCGGCGCATCGCGGGGCGCACCAGCAGCCCGCCGATGCGCCCGGGCAGCGACGAGGCGACGGCCCCCCGCACCTCCCCCAGCAGGAAGCCCGCCGTGCCCTCCATGGTCTTGAGCACGACGTTGCCGGTGAAGCCGTCGGTCACCACCACGTCAACCGTCCGCGAGAGGATGTCCCGCCCCTCGACGTTGCCCGCGAAGCCGGGCGTGCCGCGCAGCAGGGCGTGGGCCGCCAGCACCGCCTCGCTCCCCTTCACGTCCTCCTCGCCGATCGACAGGAGGCCCACCCGCGGCTCCTCGACGCCCAGCACGTCGCGGGCGAAGAGGCGCCCCATCAGGGCGAGCTGGGGGAAGTGCTCGGGGCGCGCCTCGGCGCTTGCCCCGGCGTCGAGCATGACCACCGGCCGGCCGCCCGCCGCGGGCAGCGTGACGGCGATGGCCGGGCGGATGACCCCGGGGATGCGGCGCATGTAGAGGGTCGCCGCGGCCAGCGTCGCCCCCGTGTTCCCGGCGGAGACCGCCGCCCCCGCGCGCCCGTCGCCAACCAGCCGGCACGCGAGCGAGACCGACGACTCCGGCTTGGCGCGGACGGCGCGGGCGCCCTCCTCGTCGGAGCGCACGACGTCCGGCGCGTGGACGAGCTCGACGCCGGCCGCGCCGGCCGCCCCCTGGCGCCGCAGCTCGGCCGCCAGCGCCGCCTCGTCGCCCACCAGCAGCACCTCGACGCCCTCGCGGGCCGCCTCCAGAGCTCCCGCCACCGGGGCCGCGGGCGCGTTGTCGCCGCCCATCCCGTCGAGCGCGACCGCGATGGCCGTCGGTGTCACCTCGGGCGCCTCAGGCGCTGGCGGCGAGCGCTACCCCTCGATCTCGACGACCGGGCGGCCGCGGTAGTAGCCGCAGACGCCGCAGACGTGGTGGGTGCGGACCGGGCTCGAGCAGCGCGGGCAGCGCCCCATCCGAGTCGCCTCGATGGAGTGGGTGGCACGCCGCGTGTCGCGGCGCTGCTTGGAGGTCTTGCGCTTCGGGACGGCCAACGCGATCACCCAACCGGTCGAGGGACTCGCGGAAGGGTAGCGGGCCTCGGCCCCGGGGAAAAGGCGCGGCCGCTCAGCCGCCCGCGGCCCGCTCGGCCGCCGCCACCAGCCGCCCCATCGACGCGTCCATCGCCGCCTCCTGGCTCGCCAGCCGGTCGGCGATCGTGGCCGGGACGTCCACCTCCAGGGCGATTGCGCAGCCCTCGGGCGCCGGCGCGAGCGTCCACGCGAAGACGATGTCGGTCGCGATGCACGAGATCGTCACCCGGCCGTCGCCCTGCCGGCCCGAGACCCCGGTCGGGAAGGGCTCCCCGGGGTAGTGGGAGGTGTAGCGGGTCGCCTCGCCGCCGACGAGCTCCACCCGCTCGGTGCCCTCCCACCACTCGGTGTAGCGGGCCGGGTCGTACAGCAGCTTCCAGACCTCCTCCGCCGGGGCGCGGCAGGTCGCCCGCCGCGAGAAGCCGGGCATGTCGCCTCCTGGTTCGGCGTGACGGTCGGCGCGCGGTAGCGCAAGAATGACGCTGTGCTCGACGCTGGCGCAACGCTCGCGGGCCATGGTGCCCCCACGACAACCGTCAGAGGAGGCATCCCATGACCGCAACGATGACGACCTACGTGGTGCTCCGCCGCAGCGGCTGGCGCTCGCCGGCCGACCTCGCCGAGGCCGCGGGCCGGTCGAGCGCGGCCGGCGAGGAGATGAGCGACGAGGTGCGCTGGATCCGGAGCTACGTGATCGACGAGGCCGGCGGCTCGATCGGCACGGTCTGCGTCTACCAGGCGGTCGACCCCGGCGCCATCCGGCGCCACGCCTCGCAGGCGCTGCTGCCGGCCGACGAGATCCTCCAGGTGCTCGACACCGTCGTGGTGCGGCCCGACCCGGTGCTCGTCGCATGAGCGTGCGCGTCGCGGTGGTCCAGGCGACGCCCGTGGTCCTCGACGCCGAGGCCACGGTCGCCAAAGCCTGCGACCTCATCGGTGAGGCGGGCGTCAACGGCGCCCGCATCATCGCCCTGCCCGAGGTCTTCGTCTCCCTCTACCCCAGCTCGCGCTGGGCCCACCGCTGCGCCACCTTCGGGCGCGAGGGCGCCGAGGTGCACCGGCGCATGTGGGCCGGCGCGGTGGACGTCCCGGGACCGCTCACCGAGCGCCTGGGCGCGGCCGCCCGGCGCGCCGGCGCCTGGGTGGCGATCGGGGTCAACGAGCGCGACTCGTCCCGCCCCGGGACCCTCTGGAACACGCTGGTCTGGCTGGCGCCCGACGGGAGCCTGGCGGGCAAGCACCGCAAGCTCATGCCGACCCTGCACGAGCGCGTCTTCTGGGGCATGGGCCCCGGGGACGACCTGGGGGTCCACGCCTCCGAGTACGGGCGCCTCGGCGGCCTGATCTGCTGGGAGAACTTCATGCCCGAGGCCCGCAGCGCCCTGCACCGCCAGGGCGTCGACTTCTACCTCGCCCCGACGGCCGACGACCGCGACGTCTGGGTCGCGGCGATGCGCGCCTTCGCCTTCGAGGCGGGCGCCTTCGTGCTCTCCCCCGTCCAGTACCTGCCCAAGACCGCCTTCCCCGACGACTTCCCGCTCGCCGAGGAGATCGCGGCGGGGCCCGACGAGCTGCTGCAGGGGGCGAGCCTGATCGCCGACCCCTGGGGCAACCTGCTCGCCGGGCCGGTCGCGGGCCGGGAGGAGATCCTCTACGCCGACTGCGACCCGGGCGCGATCATCGCCGCGCGCAGGGTGTTCGACACCGGCGGCCACTACCGCCGGCCCGACGTGACGCTGAGCTAGCGCGAGCCGGCCGCGCGCCGGTCCAGGTCGGGGAAGGCCCGCCCCACCCGGGCCATGCCCTCGGCGACGATGGCGCGGACCCGGCGCTCCACCTCGACGGCGGGCGCCTCCGCGAGGACCGCCGCGGCCAGCGTCTGGTAGCGCAGGTGGATGACGCCGACGAGCATGGCGGCCATCACGCGGAGCCGGTCGTCGCCGTCGGGGAGCCCGAGGTCGGCCGCCAGCGCGGCGCGCAGCGCGTCGGCCAGGCGCTCGTTCGAGAGCCGGTAGCGCGCCTGCAGGCTCGGCGACTCGTGCCAGGTGCCGAGGAAGCGCCGGAAGAGCGCGTAGCCCTCGGGGTCGTGCAGGCCGCCCCAGCCCCCGCCGGCGGGGATGCGGTTGTCGGCGAGCTGCGCCGCGAGCGCCTCGGTGATCGATCGCCCCGGCGGACGGCCGGCGATCGCCCCGGTGATCGCCGCGAAGATCTCCGCCTCCCGGTCGAGGAAGAGCTCCTCCTTGGAGCCGAAGTAGTTGAAGACCGTCTTGACCGACACGTCGGCCGCCTCGGCGATCTCGGCGAGGGTGACGGCCTCGAACCCGCGCTCCATGAACATGGCGGTGGCGATGTCGGAGATCGCCTGCCGCGTTCGCGCCTTCTTCCGCTCGCGCAGGCCACCGGGGGCGACGGGTGATCCGGACGGGGCGCCCATGCGCCCATGCTACGTCGTTCTTCACCAAAGGTAAACTTTCACTCATTGAATCGGGCGCGGCGCGGTGGGACGCTCCCTCGCGGCGCCCACCCCGGCGCGAGCCCGATCCCTCCCGTCACGGAGGCACAGTGACGCCACACCACGCGATCGAGGCCGAGGGCCTCGTCAAGCGCTACGGCGACAAGACGGCGCTCGCCGGCGTCGATTTCGACGTCCTGCGCGGGACCGTGTGCGGCCTCCTCGGCCCGAACGGCGCCGGGAAGACCACCGCCGTGCGCATCCTGACCACCCTCGCCGTGCCCGACGCGGGGACCGCCCGCGTGGCGGGCCTCGACGTCGCCCGGGAGCCGATGGCGGTCCGCCGCGCGCTCGGCCTGGCGGCGCAGGAGGCGACGGTTGACGGCCTGCTCACCGGCCGCGAGAACCTCGTGATGATCGGCGAGCTGCACCACCTGGGGCGCCGCGTCGCGCGGGCGCGCGCCGACGAGCTGCTGGAGCAGTTCGCCCTCGCGGACGCCGGAGGGCGCCTCGCGAAGACCTACTCGGGGGGCATGCGCCGCCGCCTGGACCTGGCCGCGACGCTGGTCGCGCGGCCCGAGATCCTCTTCCTCGACGAGCCGACCACCGGCCTCGACCCGCGGGCCCGCACGGAGCTGTGGGACGTGCTCGAGACGCTGGTTGACGAGGGGGTGACCATCCTGCTGACGACCCAGTACCTCGAGGAGGCCGACCGCCTCGCCGACGACATCGTCGTGGTGGACCACGGTCGCGTGATCGCCCGCGGCGACTCGCGCGCGCTGAAGCGGCGGGTCGGCGGCGTGCAGGTCTTCGTGACCGTCGCCGACCCGGCCGACCTCGAGGCGGCCGCCCGCCACGTCGCGCGCGTCGCGTCGGCGGAGCCCGGCGTCGATCCGGAGGCCCGCCTGGTCCAGGCCCCCTGCGACGACGGGCCGGCGGCGGTCGCGCGCCTCGCCGACGCCCTGGCCGAGGACGTGATCGAGGTCGAGGACCTCGGGCTGCGCCAGCCGACCCTGGACGACGTCTTCCTCACGCTCACCGGCGAGCGCATCGCCGACGAGCCCGTCCTGGAGATGGCGTCATGAGCGTCGCGATCGCACCGCCCTCGGCCCGCAGGGGCAGCGTCGTCGGCGACGCCTGGGTGGTCGCCCGGCGCGGCCTCCTGCACATGCGGCGCCAGCCCGAGGCGCTCGCCGACGTCACCCTGCAGCCCGTGATGTTCGTGCTGCTGTTCGCCTACGTGTTCGGCGGCGCCATCCAGGTCTCGGGCGGCGGCTACCGCGAGTTCCTCATGGGCGGCATCTTCGCCCAGACCATCGTCTTCGGGGCCTTCGGGGTCGCGATCGCACTCGCCTACGACCGCTCGAACGGGGCGATCGACCGCTTCCGCTCGCTGCCCATGGCGCGCGGGGCGGTGCTCGGCGGGCACGCCGTGGCGAGCCTGATCAGGGGCCTGCTCCCGATCGTGCTCATGTCCCTCTGCGGCCTGATCGTCGGCTGGCGGATCCACACCTCGGTCGCCGACGCCGTGGGCGGCTACGCGCTGATGATCGCCTTCTCGTTCGCCGTGATCTGGCTCGGGGTGCTGCTCGGCAGCCTGCTGCCCTCCGCCGAGGCCGTGCAGGGCGTGGCGTTCGTCGTGATCTTCCCGGTCACCTTCATCGCGAGCACCTTCGTGCCGGTCGGGACGCTGCCGGGGGTCCTCCGCACGATCGCCGAGTGGAACCCGGTGACGGCGATGTCAGAGGCGCTGCGGGAGCTGTTCGGCAACCCGCGCGGGGACTTCGGCGCCGATCCCCCCTGGCCGTTGGACCACCCGGTGGCGTACAGCCTGATCTGGATCGCCGCGATGGTCGTCGTGTGCGCGCCGCTGGCCATCCGCGCCTACCAGCGGACCATCTCCGAGTGATGCGGCCTCGGAGCGCCCCTCAGTCGTCGCGGGAGAGGCGCTCCGAGAGCTCGCGGAGGGCGTCCCAGCGAGGGTCGGTCTCGACCACGACGCAGCCGCAGTCCACGGCGTTGCGGTTGGCGCCGCAGGTCGGGCAGAGCCCGGCGCAGTCCTCGCGGCAGAGGATCGTGGCGGGCACCGCCTCGGCGATCGCGTCGCGCACCCAGCCGGCCAGGTCGAGGCGCAGGGCGTCCACGTAGGCCGAGTCGAGGTCCTCGTCGAAGGGGGCGTCGGCCGGCCGCCCCTCGGCGGCGAACTCCTGGCTCTCGACGGCCAGCCGGACGCGCGCCTCCTCGAGGCAGCGCCAGCACGGCCCGACCAGCTCCACCTCCGTGCGCAGGGTCAGGTGCACGCCCGACAGGGAGCGCGCGACGCGCAGCTCGACCTCGGGCTCGGGGGGCTCCACCCGGTAGTCCTGGCCCCCGAGCCGGAGCTCGACCGCGGGGACGCGGACCCGCAGCCGGGTCTCGGAGCCCGGGGCGAGGTCGAGGGCGCGGAGGTCGATCGACTCGACCGCCGCCATCGCTCTAGACGGCCGGCTCCTGCGGCAGTGCGTCGGGCTCGAGCGCGCGCTCCTCGGACGGCCCCTGGAGCCGCTCGCGGCCCCGCTGGACCGCCTGCAGGAACTTGCCGAGGTTGACCTCGAGCGTCCCGAGCACCTCGTCGGCGTAGTCCTCGGCGCCGAGCCGCACCTCCCGCTCGCGCTGGCGCGCCTCCTCGAGGATCTCGGCCGCCTCGCGCTCGGCGCGCTTGACGACCTCCTGCTCGGAGGCCTCCTGGGCCGCCTTGTCGCGGGCGTCGACGACGATCCGCTCGGCCTCGCGCTTGGCCTCGGCCAGCATCTCCTGGCGCTCCTTGACGATCCAGCGCGCCTGCTTGACCTCCTCCGGGATGGTCGACCGCATCTGGTCGAGCAGCTCGTAGATGGCGTCGCGGTCGATCCGCACCTGGTCGGTCAGGGGCACCGCTCGCGCGTTGTGGATCAGGTCGTCCAGCTTGTCGATGAGCTCCAGTACGTCCAACGAACCCTCCTAAGGGACCGAGCCAGGACCCGGGCGGTGCCGCGCCCTCAGCGCCTGCGCGACGTGGGCGGGGACCCAGTCGTCAACTGCGCCCCCCCAAGCCGCCACCTCCCGGACCCCGCTCGAGCTGATGAAGCTGTACTGCGGAGAGGCCGGCAGGTAGACGGTTTCGATCTCGGCCGCCAAATGCCTGTTGAGCTGAGCCATCTGGAACTCGTAGTCGAAGTCCGAGATCGCCCTCAGCCCTTTTACCAGAACGGAGGCGCCCAAGTCGCGGGCGTGGGCGATGATCAGGCTGTCGAAGCCCTCCACGCGGACGTTGTGGAGGTGGCCGACGCTCTGCTCGACCATGGCGATCCGCTCCTCGGCGTCGAAGAGCGGCTGCTTCTTCACCGATCCCGTCGTCACCGACACCACGAGCTCGTCGAAGAGGCTCGCGGCGCGCTCGATGATGTCGACGTGGCCGTTTGTGACCGGGTCGTAGGTCCCGGGGCAGACCGCGATGCGGTACCCGTCCACCCTCACCGCTCCTCCAGCCGCAGGACGCTGACGGCCGTGTCGCCGTACGTCCGCTCAGTTCGCGACGCGATCGAAAGGCCCTTCGGCTCGAGGTCGGGACCCGCGGACGGGTGCTCGATCACGACGGTCCCTCCCGGCGTCATGAGGGGCGCCAATGCCGTACCGAGGCCCCCCGCGATGCGGGGCAGAAGGCGATAAGGGGGGTCGCAGAGGCACAAAGCGTAGCGCCTGCCCGACGCCCGCTCGGCCGCGAGCGCCGCCCGCCAGTCGCGGCGCACCACCCGCACCCGGTCCTCGAGCCCCAGCGAGGCCACGTTGGCCCGGATCGCCGCGACCGCCCGGGGCGAGCGCTCGACGAAGGTCGCCGTCGCCGCGCCGCGCGAGAGCGCCTCGAGCCCGAGCGCCCCCGAGCCGGCGAAGAGGTCGAGCGCGTCGACGCCCTCGAGCGGCCCCAGGATCGCGAAGACGGCCTCGCGGACGCGATCCGAGGTCGGGCGCGTGTCCCGCCCCGGCGGGGCCGCGATGCGGCGGCCGCGGTGGGTGCCGGCGACGATCCTCACGCGTCGAGCAGGCGCGGCAGGGCGTCGAAGCGCCCGAGGACGGCCTGGTGCAGGAGGGCGTGCTCGGGCGCGCGCAGGCGCGGGTCGCGCTCCAGGGTGCGGCGGGCGATGTGGCGCGCCTCCGCGAGCTCGCGCCGGTCGCGGCCCAGGCGGGCGACGCGCAGGTCGGTCGCGCCTGCCTGGCGGACGCCCAGCAGGCTGCCCTCGCCCCGGATCTCGAGGTCGAGCTCGGCCAGGCGGAAGCCGTTGACCGTCTGCGTGAGCGCCTCCAGCCGGCGCGCGCCCTCCTCGGTCGCGGGCTCGCCGAACAGCAGGCACAGCCCCGGGGCGGTCCCGCGCCCGACCCGGCCGCGGAGCTGATGGAGCTGGGCGAGGCCGAAGCGGTCCGCGCCCTCGACCACGATCGTGGTGGCGTTGGGGACGTCGATCCCGACCTCGACGACCGTCGTGGCCACGAGCAGGTCGGTGCGGCCGGAGGCGAACCCCTCCATGGCGGCGCGCTTCTCGTCCGTGCGCTGGCCGCCGTGGGCCAGGCCCACCTCGAAGTGGGCGAAGGGCCCGGCCCGGAGCCGCTCGGCCTCGCTGGTGGCGGCGCGGGCCTCGGCGGCCTCCCCCTCCTCGACGAGGGGACAGATGACGTACGCCTGGTGGCCGGCCCGCAACTGGGCGCGCACCAGCTCGTAGGCCTCGTCGCGGTCGGCCTCGCGCACCCAGCGCGTCTCGACGGGCGCCCGCCCCGGGGGCCGCCCGCGGATCGTCGAGACCCTCAGGTCGCCGTAGGCCGTCAGCGCCAGGGTGCGCGGGATCGGGGTGGCGGTCATGTAGAGCAGGTGGGCGGCGCCGCCGGGGCCCACGGCCGCGGCGGCTCGCTCCGACAGGGCCTGGCGCTGCTCGACGCCGAAGCGGTGCTGCTCGTTGACCACCGCCAGCCCGAGCCGCTGGAAGGCGACCCCCTCCGACAGGAGCGCCTGGGTGCCCACGGCCACGGGGGCCGTGCCCGTGGCGAGCGCCATCAGCCGCCGCTCGCGCTCGGACCGCGGGACGCGGCCCGTCAGCAGCACCGGCGCCATGCCGGCGGGCTCGAGCAGCCGGTCGAGCGTGCGCAGGTGCTGCTCGGCGAGCGTCTCGGTCGGCACCAGCAGGGCCGCCTGGGCGCCGGCCTCGACCGCCTGGCAGATCGCCAGGGCCGCCACCACGGTCTTGCCGGAGCCGACCTCGCCCTGCAGCAGCCGCCGCATCGGCCGCGGGCGCGCCAGGTCGCGGCCGATCTCGCGCGCGGCGCGCCGCTGCTCGGCCGTCAGCTGGAACGGCAGCGCCTCCAGCAGCGGGCCCGAGCGCTCGCCGGTCGGCCGCAGGGGCGGGGCGGCCCGCGTCTGCTCCTCGCGCCGGCGCACGGCGAGGAGCCCGAGCTGGAGCACGATCAGCTCCTCCAGCACGAGGCGGCGGCGGCCCAGGCGCGCCTCCTCGCGGGAGCGGGGGAAGTGCACCGCCACCAGGGCGTCGGCGGCGCCGCCGATCCAGAGGCGGTCGCGTATCCACGCCGGCAGGGTCTCGGGGGCCGCGCGCGCCAGGGGGCGCGCGAGGTTAACCAGCTCGCGGATGCGGCGGGCGGGCATGCGCTCCGTGGCCGGGTAGACGGGCACCAGCCCCTGGGTGTGGACGCCCTCGGACCCCGCGCCCCCGAGCACCTCGTGGCTGCGCACCGCCATCTCGCGGCGGCCGCCCTCGGAGACGCGCCCCCGCAGCAGCAGCTCGTCGCCCGGTACGAGGATGCGGGCGAGGTGCTGCTGGTTGAACCACAGCGCGGCCATGCGCCCGCTGTCGTCGTGGACGCGGGCGCGCACGATGCGCAGGTTGCGGCGGCGCGTGCGCTGGACGGCGATGTCGTCCAGGACGACGCGCACGGTGGCCTCCTCGCCGGCCGCGAGGGCGGCGACCGGGCGCGCGCCCTCGTCGAAGTCCTCGTAGCGGGCCGGCAGGTGCAGCAGGAGGTCGCCGACGGTGGCGATCCCAAGCGCCCGGGCGCGCTCCTCGGTCGTGCGCCCGACCCCGGGCAGATCGGTCAGGCGCGCGTCCCAGGCCTCGGGCCCGGGGCGGCGCTGCGGCGGGGGCGACGGCCATCCGTCCGAGCGTCCGGACCCCAGCGGCGGCAGCGGCAGGGGCGGCGAATCCGTCGCGGTTGCGCGCGCGGCCATCGAGCGAGCATAATCCGGGGTCGCTCGGACGCCCCCGGCGTCCCACGACCACACCACAGCGACTGCGAGGAACGGCGACATGGCGAAGGTCTGCAGCGTCTGCGGAAGGGCTCCCGCGTTCGGGAACAACCGCAGCCACTCGATGCGCGCCACCCCGCGCCGCTTCAACGTGAACGTGCAGAAGGTGCGGATCCTGAAGGGATCGACCCCCGTCCGCGCCTACGTCTGCACCCGCTGCCTGAAGGCCGGGAAGGTCATCAAGGCGGTCTAGGGGCCCCTAGCCCGGGCGCCGGAAGACGTTCACGGTCGCGTCGATCCGGAGCGTGCTCTTCGCCTTGAAGGCCTTGCTCTGGGAGAACTGGACCCTCCAGAGGCCGACCTGGGCGTTCCGGACCGGGATCTGATCCCGCCTGACCGTGAGCTGGCCGCAGGGGTTGCTGGCCCTCCCCATCCTCACGCTCGCGCGCAGCTTGCCGCCGTAGCGGTAGTGGGCGTAGATCGGGAGGTCCGGGGCGAAGCCGGAGAACCTGAAGGTGACCGTGCTCGACGGCCTGGTGCGCTTGGGTGAGGCGCTGAACGACAGGGGCGCGGCCTTCACGCGGAGGGCGTTGCTCGGCCCGAGGAACGGGTCGGACGCGACGATGTCGAGGGGCGTCGCCTTCGGCGCGCGGTCGCTGAGCAGGTCGAAGACGCTGAACGAGTACGCGAAGGAGCCGGCGGCGTCGGTGTAGGTCTGCACCGACTGGGTGCCGCGGGTGAGGGAGATCAGGGCGTTGGGCGAGAAGCCGCCGCCGGTGACGTTCAGGCGCGGGGAGATCTGTGCGCCGCCCGGCTCCTGGGAGGGGCGCAGGCAGATCGCGTCGGTCGCGATGGTCGGCGCGGCGCTCGCCACGCTCGCCGCGGCGACGAGCGCGATGGGCACCGCCGTGGCGACGAGCGCTCCCCGGCGTCGGGGAGCCGTCCGTTCTCCAGCGTGCATGTGAAGGGATCCTCTCCTCGGATCGCGTGGTCCATCCCCGGCGGACGCTAATCCGCCGAGGGGCGCGCGGAAGGCGCCCCGCTCCCAATTCCCAGAATCCTCACAGGTGGCCGCGACGCAGCGGCCCGGCGTCAGCCCTGCTCGCGGACCAGGTTGGCCATCACGACGGCCGCGTCGGCCGCGTCGGCGCCGGCGTTGCCGACCACGCCGCCCGCCCGCGCCTCGGCCTGCATCCGGTCCTCGGTGGTGAGGACGCCGAAGGCGACCGGCACGCCGGTCTCGAGCCCCACGGCCGAGAGCCCCCCGGCCGCCGTCTGGCAGATGTGGTCGTAGTGCGAGGTCTCCCCGCGGATCACCGCCCCCAGGGCGATGACCGCCGCGTAGCGGCCCGTGCGCGCCATGACCTTCGCGGCCAGCGGCAGCTCGAAGGCCCCCGGCACCCAGCGCTCGTCGAGGTAGCCGTCGGGCAGGCCGGCCTCGGCCAGCCGCGCTCGCGCCCCCTCGAGGAGCCGCTCCCCGAGGTCCCGGTGGAAGCCGGCGATCACGGCCGCCATCCGCACCCGGCCCTCCAGACGAGGGGCCGGCGAGGGCGGGTCGCCTCTCGCCACTAGTCGGTGCTCTCCTCGTGGGACGGGTCGTCGGCGTCGAAGCGCAGGTCCTGGTGGTGGAGGATGTGGCCCATCTTGTCGCGCTTGGTGCGCAGGTAGTCGGCGTTGTCGCCGTTGGGCTCCATCTCGATGGGCACCCGGTCGACCACCGACAGGCCGTAGCCCTCCAGGCCGACGATCTTCTTGGGGTTGTTGGTGAGCAGCCGGATCGAGCTGAGGCCGAGGTCGACCAGGATCTGCGCGCCGATGCCGTAGTCGCGCAGGTCCGGCGGGAAGCCCAGCTCGATGTTGGCCTCGACGGTGTCGAGGCCCTGGTCCTGCAGCTCGTAGGCGCGGAGCTTGTTCAGCAGGCCGATGCCGCGCCCCTCCTGGGCGATGTAGAGCAGGACGCCGCGGCCCTCGGCCGCGATCATCCGCATGGCCGCCCTGAGCTGGGCGCCGCAGTCGCAGCGCTGGGAGCCGAAGACGTCGCCGGTCAGGCACTCGGAGTGGACGCGCACGAGCACCTCGTCGGCCCCGTCGACCTCGCCCTTCACCATGGCGAGGTGGTGCTTGCCGTCGATGATCGAGCGGTAGCCCACCGCCGTCCAGTCGCCGTACTCGGTGGGCAGCCGCGCCGCGGTCCCGCGCTCGATGAGGCGCTCGGTGCGCCGCCGGTGCTCGATGAGGTGGGCGATCGTGATCAGCTTGAGCCCGTGCTCGGCGGCGTAGGGCACCAGGTCGGGCACGCGGGCCATGGTCCCGTCGTCCTTGGCGATCTCGCAGATGACGCCGGCGGGGATGAGGCCGGCGAGGCGGGCCAGGTCGACCGCCGCCTCGGTGTGGCCGGCGCGCTCCAGCACGCCGCCGGGCTTGGCGCGCAGCGGGAAGACGTGCCCCGGCTTGACCAGGTCCTCGGGCCCGGAGTCCGGGTCGATCGCCACCATGATCGTCCGGGAGCGGTCGGGCGCCGAGATGCCGGTCGTGATGCCGTGGCGGGCCTCGATCGCCTCGGTGAACGCGGTCGCGTTGGGCGTCTCGTTGCGCCGCACCATCGGCTTGAGGCCGAGCTGGTCGCAGCGCTCCTCGGTGAGGGACAGGCAGATCAGGCCGCGGCCGTGGGTGGCCATGAAGTTGATCGCCTCGGGGGTGGCGAACTGCGCCGCCATCACGAGGTCGCCCTCGTTCTCGCGGTCCTCGGAGTCGAGGATCACGACCATCCGGCCGGCGCGGATCTCCTCGATCGCGTCGGCCACGGTGGCGAAGCGGGCGGTGCTGCTCGTCATGCGGGGTCCCTCCCGGGCGGCCCGTACGGAAGCGTGAGCGACTCCACGTATTTTGCCACCACGTCCACCTCCAGATTCACGGCGCGCCCCAGCGCCCCCGGGCCGAGGGTCGTCACGCCCATGGTGTGGGGGATCAGGGCGACGGTGAAGGCGTCCGGCAGCCGGGCGGCGACCGTCAGGCTGACGCCGTCGACGGCGATGCTGCCCTTCTCGACGACGTAGCGCATCAGGGCGGCCGGCGGGGCGATCTCCAGAAGAGTGCTCTCCCCCTCCTCCCGGGCAGCGCGCACCGTCCCGACGCCGTCCACGTGGCCCTGCACCAGGTGCCCGTCGAGCCGGTCGCCCACGCGCATCGGCCGCTCGAGGTTGACGCGGTCGCCCGGGGCGAGCGCCCCGAGCGCGGTGCGGCGGAGGGTCTCGGCGACGCAGTCCACGCCGAAGCCCTGGGCGGTCACCTCGATCGCCGTGAGGCAGGCGCCGTTGACGGCGATCGAGTCGCCGACCCGGAGCCCCTCCGTGACGGCCTCGGCCGCGACCAGCAGCCGCGCCCCGGCCGCCCCCGGGCGGACCTCGGCGACCCGGCCGGCCTCCTCGATCAGGCCCGTGAACACCTACGCCGTCCCCGCGAGCGGCCGCAGCCGCCCCGTCACCAGGATGTCGTCGCCGACCCGCTCGGTCCGCACGCCCGACAGCCGGGGCGCGAGCGCCAGGCTGGGCGCGCCGGCCCCGCCGAGGGCCGAGGGGGCCTCGCGGCCGCCGATCAGCATCGGCGCCAGGAACCAGGCCACCCGGTCCACCGCCCCCGCGGCGACGAGCGCCCCGGCGAGCTCGGCTCCGCCCTCGACCAGCAGCGACTGGATGCCGCGCTCCCCCAGCGCCCGCAGGCCCGCGGCGACCCGCTGGGCCGGGCCGCCCTCCAGATGCGCGACCTCGGCGCCGGCGGCCTCGAGCGCCACCACCCGCTCCGCCGGCGCGTCGGCGGCCGCGAGCACGATCAGCCGCTCCTCGGGGGCGCCGTGCACGAGCGCCGACCGCAGCGGCAGCCTGGCGGCGGAGTCGAAGACGACCCGGGCCGGCTGGCGCACGGGGCCCTCCACGTCGCGCGCGGTGAGGCGCGGGTCGTCCGCGATGGCCGTGCCGAGGCCCACGCCGACGGCGTCGTGGTCGGCGCGCCAGCGGTGGACCAGGGCGCGCGACTCGGCGCCCGAGATCCACTGGCTCTCGCCGCCGGCCGTGGCCACCTTGCCGTCGAGGCTGGTCGCCAGCTTCAGGGTGACGTGGGGCAGGCCGTTGAGGGCCCAGGTGAGGAAGGCGGCGTTGACCTCGGCGCAGGCCTCGGCGTCGGCGCCGCTGGCGACGGCGACCTCGATGCCGGCCTCCCGCAGGACCTCGCGCCCCTGGGCGCGGCCGCGCTCGAGCGGGTCGGCCGCCCCGATCACCACCCGCGCGACGCCCGCGGCCACCAGCGCGTCCGCGCAGGGCGCGGTGCGCCCGTGGTGCGAGCAGGGCTCCAGGGTGCAGACCACCGTCGCCCCGCGCGCCGCCTCGCCGGCCGCCGCCAGCGCCGCGGCCTCGGCGTGCGGCAGCCCGGGCCCCTCGTGCCAGCCCTCGGCCACGGCCTCGCCGTCGCGCAGGACGACCGCGCCGACGAGGGGGTTGGGGCTCACCCGGCCCCGGCCGCGCAGGGCCAGCTCCCGCGCCCGCGCGAGCGCGTCGCGCTCGGCGTCCGAGACGGTCATCCCGCCGCCAGGGCGGCCAGCTCCGAGTAGGCCGCGACGGGGTCGGGGGCACGGAAGATCGTCGAGGCCGACACGAACAGCTGGGCCCCGGCGTCGCGGACCGACGGCAGCGTCCCGGCGGCGATACCGCCGTCGATCTCGATCGCGACCCGGTCGGGCAGCAGGCCGCGCAGGCGCGCGGCCCGGCCGGGCGTCGACGGGAGGAAGGTCTGCCCGGCGAACCCGGGGTCGATGGCCAGCAGGTTCACGTAGTCGAGGTCGTCGCCGAGCTCGGCGACATGCTCCACCGGCGTCCCCGGGTTCAGCGCCAGGCCGGCCAGGCAGCCGGCCTCCCTGATGACGGCGAGCAGCCGGTGCGGGTGTGGGTCGGCCTCCACGTGGACCGAGATCGCGTCGGCCGCCTCGGCGAAGAGCGGGATCACGTCCCCGGGGCAGTTGACCATCAGGTGCACGTCGACGAGCCCGTCGGCCGCGTGGATCGGCCCGGCGACCGCGCGGGCGAAGTCGGATCCGAGAGTGAGGTTGGGAACGAAGTGGGCGTCCATCACGTCCACGTGGAAGGCGCGCGCCCCGGCCTCGATCAGGGCGTCGAGCTGCTCGCCCACGCGCAGCGGGTCGGCCGACATCAGCGACGGCAGCACCTTCCCCGCCTGGGCCGGGGCGAGGCTCACGCGGCCCTCATGCGCGCGATGAAGAACCCGTCGGTGCCGTGCCGGCCCGGCAGCGTGAGCAGCGCCTCGGGCCGCCGCGGGTGGGCGAGCCGGGGGTGCTCGGCCCCGAGGTCGTCGAGCGGTGCCCCGGCGGCGTCGATGGCGTCCTCGTTCTCCTCGGCGATCAGCGTGCAGGTGGAGTAGACCACCCGCCCGCCGGGGCGCGCGAGCTCCAGCGCCCGCCGGATCAGCGCGCGCTGCAGCTCGACGAGGGGCCCGAGGGCCTCCTCGCGGCGCCGCCAGCGGGCGTCCGGCCGCGCCGACAGGACCCCGAGCCCGGTGCAGGGCGGGTCGACCAGCACGGCGTCGTAGCCCCCGTCGAGCGGCACCTCGCGGGCGTCGCCCTCCACGACCTCGACGACGGCGCCCATGCGCCGCGCCAGCGCCCGAAGCGCCCGGGCGCGGGCCGGCCGCAGCTCCACGGCCGTGATCCGGGCGCCCCCGTGGGCGAGCGCGGCCATGTGGGTGGTCTTGGCGCCGGGCGCGGCGCAGAGGTCGAGCACCCGCTCGCCCGGCCGGGGGTCCACGACGCGTGAGACGAGCTGCGAGGCGCGGCTCTGCCCCATCGCCAGCCCGCGCGCCCAGGCCCGCGACTCCTCCAGTGCGAACGGGCCCGACAGGACGTAGGCCTCGGGGACGAGCGGGTCGCGCGACCATCCAGGGGGCAGCTCGGCCTCCAGCCCGGCGCGCGGGCCGCGCAGCGGGTTCCAGCGCAGCGCCGACTCGGCCGGCTGGGCGGCCGCCTCCATCACCGCCACCGCGTCGGCCTCGCCGAGCGAGGCGATGAGACGGGCCGCGATCCAGTCCGGCATCGAGTGGCGCACGCCGGCGGCCTCGGGCCCCTCGGCGTCGAGATCCGCCAGGAGGGCCGGGGCCTCGTCGGCGATGCGCCGCAGGACCGCGTTGACGACCCCCGCCCGCGCCGAGGCCTTGCCCTTGGGCCCGCGCAGGGCCCGCGCCTGGCGCACGGCCTGGTCGACCGCGGCCCGGGCCGGGACGCCGTCCGAGAAGGCCAGCTCGTAGGCGCCGAGGCGCAGGATGTCGCGCACCGCCGGCTCCAGGGACGCGGGGCGGTCGAGGGCGCCGTCGATGAGCCAGTCGAGGGTGCGGCGGCGCTGCACGGCGCCGTAGGCCAGCCGGGTCGCCTGGGCGCGGGCCCGCGGGTCGAGCTCGGCGCGGCGGGCCTCGGCCGCCAGGGCCCGGTCGGCGTAGGCGCCCTCGTCCACGCGGCGCAGCACCCGCAGCGCCACGCTGCGCTCTCGCGCGATCCCGTTCGACCGCGCGTCAGCCACCGGCGGCCCCCACCTCGAGCGGGCCCCGCCAGCCCCGGAGGAAGGCGGCCGCCTCCATCCGCCCCCGGCCCGGCGGCTGGAGCTCCAGCAGCTCGAGCGACCCCTCCCCCGTCGCGACCAGGAGCCGGCCGCCCTCGGCCCCCGGCTGGGCTGGGGCGTCCTCCGGCAGGGCGCGCGCCCGCCAGACCTTGAACGGCTGTCCGTCGATCGCCAGCGTCGCGCCGACCTCCGGGGACAGCGCGCGCACCTGGCGGGCCAGCGCGACCGCGGGCCGGGACAGGTCGAGGGCCCGGTCCTCGGCGGTGATCTTGGGCGCGAGCGAGACCCCCTCCTCGGGCTGCGGGACGGGCTCGAGGCGGCCGGCCGCCAGCTCGTCCAGCACCTCGGCCAGGAGCGGCCCGCCGAGCTCGCTGAGCCGGGCGGTGAGCGAGCCGGCGTCCTCGTCCCCGCCGATCTCGACGCTGCGCGAGGCGAGCATCGGCCCGGTGTCCAGCCCGGCGTCCATCTGCATGATCGTCACGCCGGTGTGGGTCGCGCCGTCCATGATCGCCCGCTCCACCGGGGCCGCGCCGCGGTAGGCCGGCAGCAGGGAGAAGTGGACGTTGACGCAGGGCCAGCGCGAGAGCACCCCCTCGCGGAGGATCTGCCCGAACG
The DNA here is from genome assembly GCA_963808825.1 of Miltoncostaeaceae bacterium. Taxonomy (GTDB): domain Bacteria; phylum Actinomycetota; class Thermoleophilia; order Miltoncostaeales; family Miltoncostaeaceae; genus DATAGF01. The sequence goes on from CAWEGW010000011.1 coordinate 226,659, forward strand.
CCACCACGGCGAGGGCCTCTGCGCCGGAGGCCGCGATGGCCTCGATGACCTCGGGGTCGTTGATCGTCCGCGGCCGCAGCACGGGGATCCCCAGGCCCTCGGCCGCCTCGGCGACCGGGGTGGGCGACGGCGTGCCGGAGCGGCCGCGGGCCTTGTCGGGCTGGGTGACGGCGACGGTCACGTCGTGCCCGCCCGCGACCAGCGCGCGCAGCGGGGCGACGGCCGCCTGCGGGCTGCCCGCGAAGGCGACCCTCACGGCCTACCCCTCGTCGCGCAGCGCCCGGAGGGCCTCCCGGCGCTGCTCGGGCGCCGTGCGGTCGAGGATCAGCACGCCGTCGAGGTGGTCGAGCTCGTGCTGGATGACGCGCGCCTCGAAGCCCTCGGGCTCGAGCTCGATCGGACGTCCGGCGACGTCCTGGGCCTCGACCCGGATCGCGGCCGCGCGCTCGATGTCAACCGAGATCTCGCCGATCGACAGGCAGCCCTCCGAGTCGACGTCCGTCTCCTCCGAGCGCCAGGTGATGCGCGGGTTGCAGAGGGCCACGATCTCCTCGCCCTCCTCCCCGGTCCGCACGACCACCAGGCGCCTCAGCGAGCCGAGCTGGGGGGCCGCGAGCCCGACGCCGCGGGCGTTAACCATGATGGCCGCCATGCGGTCGGCCTCGTCGGCGAGGGCCTCGTCGAACTGCGTGATCTCGAGCGCGGGCGAGCGCAGCACGGGGTCGCCGAACTGGCGGATGAGGTCGAGCGCGGCGAGCCGCCGGCGCTCGAGGACGGGGTCGTCGAGTGCGCGCGAGGACACGCCCCGACTCTAGCAGCGCCCGTCTCGCGCGCCCCTACGCGGAGAGGCCCGCGGCGTAGCTCGCGGGGTCCGATCCGCGGCCGCGGACCAGCACGACGTGGCCCCCGACCGTCCGCAGCGCCCAGCGCTCCATGGTGCCGATGAGGTCGATCGGCGACGCGACGACCAGGCCGATCTCGGCCCCCTCGGCCTCGAGCGGCTCGACCCACATGCCGGGGCCCGCGAGCGCGTCGGCGGCGGCCGCCATCTCGCCCTCGCCCCCCGGGACCGAGACCACCCGCAGCTCGCCCACGTCGGCCGCGGCCGCGCCCGCCGCGCCCGCCAGGCCGGGCAGGTCCTCGGCGGCCGCCGGGCCGGCCGGCAGCTCGCGGCCGCCCGGGGCCGGCACCGTGAGCGGGGGCTCGGTCACCACGGTGGCCAGCGGGGCCGGCGGCGGGGGCTCGCCGCCCCCGCCCATGGTCAGGGCAAGCCCGGTCGCGGCGCCGGCGGCCGCGACGACGGCGACAGCCGCCACGAGGGCCGGACGGACGGCGCGGCGCAGGCGGCGCCGGCGCCGCGGCGCCCCGGCGCGGAGGGAGTCGACCAGCTCGCGCGCCGTGGCCGGCCGCGAGCGGGGGTCCTTGGCGAGGCCGCGCTGCAGGGCCGCGTCGATCCCCGGCGGCAGGCCCGGGCGCAGCGACGAGGCCCGGGGGGCGGGGCGGTTGACGTGGGCGAAGAGGAGCCCCGGGGCCCCGTCGGCCCTGAAGGGGGGCCGCCCCGTCAGGGCCTCGAAGGCCACCGCGGCCAGGGCGTAGCGGTCGGAGGCCGGGCCGGCCGGGCTGCCCTCGATGACCTCGGGGGCGAGGAAGCCGGCGGTGCCCACCAGCAGCCCCTCGGCCGTCATGGCGGTGGCGTCGAGGCGGCGGGCGATCCCGAAGTCGGCCAGCCAGGGCCCGTCGGGGTCGAGCAGCACGTTGGCGGGCGTGACGTCCCGGTGCACCAGCCCGGCGGCGTGGGCGGCGTCGAGGGCGTCGGCCACCGGGCCCAGGACGGCGGCCGCCTCGGCCTGGTCGAGGGGCCCCGCCGCCAGCCTGGCGGCCAGGCTGCCGTCGCGGGCCAGGGCCATCACCAGGAAGCCGCGACCGTCCTGCTCGCCTGCGTCGTGGATGGGGACGATGTGGGGGTGGCGCAGGCCCAGCAGGGCCTCGCACTCGCGCCGGAAGCGCACCCGGAAGGCGGGGTCGGCCCAGATCTCGCGGTGCACCAGCTTGAGGGCCGCCGGGCGGCCGAGCGACGCGTGGCGCGCCCGGTAGACGGCGGCCTGTCCCCCTCCCCCGATGCGCTCGCCCAGCTCCCAGGCGCCGACGACGCGGCGCTGGATGGTCGCGGTCACCGGCGCGCCGGCAGCAGCGCCCGCGCGGTGGACTGGGCCCAGGCCCGCGCGGCCAGGTAGTCGCCGGGGCCGGCGACCTGAAGGCGCGCCCACCCCTCGCCCGCGTCGGCGAAGCCGGGCCCGGGATCGGCGGTCGCCAGCCCGAGCCGCAGGCCGCCGTCACCGAGCGCGATCTCGGCGACGGCGTCGCCGGTGCGCGGGAAGGCGACGCGGGCGGCGCCTGCCTCGTTCTGGATCAGCGGGGCCGGCGCGAGCTCGTTCAGGTCGAAGAACATGCCGGCCAGGCTCGGGCGAAGGGCCGGCTCCACCATCGGCATCAGGCCCTCGAGCCGGTAGAGCTCGGCGACGCGCGGCGTCAGGAAGTACTCGGCCTCGCGCAGCAGCAGCAGGTCGGTGCCCTCGGCGCGGCCGCGCTCGGGGCGCTCCTGCACCCAGTCGCGCACGCGCAGCCAGCTGCGGTGGCGGATGTTCCGCGTTCCCTCGGCGACGGCCTGCATGACGGCGGGCGGCGGCTTTCGGTCGGGGGTGAGCGCGATGACGATGCAGCGGTCGGCCGACGCCGTGAGGGCGTCATAGGTCGCGACCAGCCGCTCCGCCTCGTCGGCGTCGAAGGCCAGCGTCGCCTGGATCGCGAAGGTCCACCCCGCGCCCCGCGCCACCACGTCGGCCACCAGGCCCTCGGGCGAGTCGGCCAGGACCCGCTGCTCGCGGACGAGCAGGGCGTCGGCGTCCGGCAGCGCCTCGCCCGAGATCTCCTCGACGAGCGCCGTGCGCGTCTCCGGCCCTCCGAGCGCCAGCAGGGTGGCGACGACGTGGACCCACTGCTCGCGGGGGTCGGACGCCGCCTCGAACAGGCGTGGGACGGGCATCTGCCGGGACTCCTTGGCCGGGGTCGAAGCGCCGGAAAGCGTAGCGGACGCCTCCACCGGCACTCGGATGGAGCGGCGAGGCCTGGGCACCGCTAGGCCTCCTGCGGGTCGACGTCGACGGCGACGCGCACCCCCGCGCGGCGCAGGTCGGCGGCGGCGCCGTCGAGGGCGGCCCGCAGCGGCGCCGCGGCCTCCGTCGCCCGCCCCGCCCGCAGGAGCAGAGCGCGGCGGGCGCGCCCGCGCAGGCGGTGCAGCGGGGCCGGCCCCAGCAGGCCGACGGCGGGCGCGGCCGACCGCACGTCGCCCGCGATGCGCTCGGCCGCCGCCGCCACCGCGTCCGGGCGCTCGCCGTTGACCACCGCGCGCACCAGGTGGGCGAAGGGCGGCAGGCCGTGGGCACGGCGGCGCTCGAGCTCGCCGTCGAGGAACTCGGCCACCGCCTGGCGCGCGGCGAGCCGCACCGCCCGGGCCTCGGGCTCGTAGGCCTGCACGATCACCCGGGCCGGCTCCCCCCGCCGGCCCGCCCGGCCGGCGAGCTGGACGATGAGGTCGAAGGCGCGCTCCTCGGAGCGGAAGCCCGCGTGCTGCAGGGGCGCGTCGGCGTTGACCGCGGCCGCCACCGTCACGTCCGGCAGGTCGTGGCCCTTGGCGACCATCTGGGTGCCCAGCAGGATGGCGGGACCGGGCCGGGCGAACTCCGCCAGCAGGCGCCGCACCGCCCCCCGGCCCGACGCGCTCGAGCCGTCCATGCGCACCAGGCGCGCCGCCGGCACCAGCCGGGCCAGGGCGGCCTCGAGGCCCTGGGAGCCCGAGCCCTGCCGCGCCACGCCGGCCGCGCCGCACGACGGGCAGACGCCGGGCGCCTCCTCGGAGTGGCCGCAGTGGTGGCACGACAGGCGGCGCGGCGCCTCGTGGAGCACGAGGGCGACGTCGCAATGGGGGCAGCGCGCGATCCAGCCGCACTCGCGGCAGAGGGCCATCAGGGCGAAGCCTCGCCGGCTGGCCAGGAGCACCGCCTTCTCGCCGCGGCCGGCGGCCGCGTGCAGCGCCGAGGCGAGCGGGCGCGAGACCGGCCCGGCCCCCTGCAGCCGCATGTCCACGACCTCGATCGCCGGCGGCGCGGTGCCGTCCGGGCGCGCGTGCAGGGTGCGCCGGGGCACCGCGCTCCAGGTCTCGGGGCGCGGGGTGGCGGTGCCGTAGATGACCGCCGCGCCGGCCGCCCGGGCGCGCCGGGCGGCGACCTGGCGGGCGTCGTAGCGGGGCGTCGCGTCCTGCTTGTAGGACGCGTCGTGCTCCTCGTCGACCACCACGAGCCCGAGCCGCGCCACCGGCGCGAAGACCGCGCTCCGGGCCCCCAGGACGACGTCGGCCTCGCCCTCGCGCACCCGGCGGTGCTCCTCGGCCCGCTCGGCCCGCGACATCGCCGAGTGCCAGACGCTGACGCCCTCGCCGAGGCGCGCCCGCAGCCGGGACAGGAGCTGGGGCGTGAGCGCGATCTCCGGGACGAGCACGATCGAGCCGCGCCCGGCGGCGCGGACCTCTGCGATCGCGCGCAGGTAGACCTCGGTCTTGCCGGATCCCGTCACCCCGTGCAGCAGCAGCCGGCCGCCGTCGGCGACTGCGCCGCGGACCGCCTCCAGCGCCTCGGCCTGGTCGGCCGTCAGCGGCGGCGGCTCGTCGCGGGCGGGCGCGCCCCCGCCGACCGACTCCAGCGCCCGGGTCGCCGGCGCGCGGGCCTCGAGGGCGATGACGCCGTCGGCCGCCATGCGCCGCAGCGTCGCCATCGTGGTGCCCGCCGCCCGGCACAGCTCGGCGGCGGAGGCCGTCCCGCCGGCCCCGGCGAGGGCGTCCGCGACGGCGCGCCGGCGGGCGCTGCCGGCGGCCTCGGGCGCGGCGAGGAGCGCCGCCGTCAGGCGCGGCGCGGCGCCGGAGGGCGGCGCCGCCAGCCGCCAGCCGCCGTCCGGGCCGCGGCGCAGGGCGCCGTCCGCCCCGGGCGGCAGGACCAGCTTCAGGCACGTGGCCGTGGGTGCCAGGTAGTACCGGGCCGTCCAGAGCGCCAGCTCCAGCAGCTCGGGCGGCACGGGGGGCGCCTCGACGGCCCCCGCGAGCGGCGCCAGGCGGCCCTCGTGGGTGGCCGGCCCGCGCCCGACGACGAGGCCGAGCACGCGGCGCGGGCCGAGCGGGCACGCGACCAGGGCGCCGGGGACGGCCGCGGCGTCGAGCGCCTCTGGGACGGCGTAGTCGAGGATCCGGTCGAGGCCGCGCGCCTCGACCAGCGGGTGGACCTGGGCCGGGGAGGCCGTGGCCGTCGGCGCCCCCTAGGCGCTCTGCGCCAGCCGGTCGCCCGCCTCGCGGCCGATCTCGGTCGACTCCCAGGTGAAGTCGGGGTCGTGGCGCCCGAAGTGCCCGTAGGCCGCGGTCTTCTGGTAGATCGGCCGGCGCAGGTCGAGGCGCTCGATGATCGCGCCCGGGCGCAGGTCGAACTTCTCCGAGACCCACTGGGCGATCAGGTCCTGCGAGCGCGTCTCGGTGCCGTAGGTCTCGATCATCACCGAGACCGGGTGGGCGACGCCGATCGCGTAGGCCACCTGCACCTCGCAGCGGCGCGCGAAGCCCGCGGCCACCACGTTCTTGGCCACCCAGCGCGCCGCGTAGGCCGCCGAGCGGTCCACCTTCGAGGGGTCCTTCCCGGAGAAGGCGCCGCCGCCGTGGCGGGCCATGCCGCCGTAGGTGTTGACGATGATCTTGCGCCCGGTCAGGCCGCAGTCGCCCAGCGGCCCCCCGACCACGAAGGTGCCGGTGGGGTTGATGTAGTGGGTGATGCCGCTCCCGTACATCTCGAAGTCCTCGAGCACCGGGCGCACGACCTGCCCGATGACCTCGTCGCGGAGCAGGTCGGCCGACACGTCGGGGGCGTGCTGGGTCGAGACCACCACGGAGGTGACCTCCTTCGGCGCCCCGTCCTCGTAGCGCACCGTGACCTGCGACTTCCCGTCGGGGCGGAGGTAGGTCATCGAGCTGCGCCGCATCGCCGCCAGGCGCTCGCAGAGGCGGTGGGCGAGGGTGATCGGCAGCGGCATCAGCTCGGGCGTCTCGTCGGTCGCGTAGCCGAACATGAGGCCCTGGTCGCCGGCGCCCTGGAGGTCGTAGGGGTCCGAGTCCTTGCGCCCGCGCGCCTCGAGCGCGTGGTCCACGCCCTGGGCGATGTCGGGCGACTGCTCGTCGAGCGCGACCGACACGCCGCAGGTCTCGCAGTCGAAGCCGTACTTCGCCCGGTCGTAGCCGATCCTCCGGATCGTCCCGCGGACGATCTGGGGGATGTCGACGTAGGTCGACGTCGAGATCTCGCCGGCCACCATCACCTGGCCGGTCGTGATCAGCGTCTCGCAGGCGACGCGGCCGTGGGGATCGTCGGCCAGCACCGCGTCGAGGACGCCGTCCGAGATCTGGTCGGCGATCTTGTCCGGGTGGCCCTCGGTGACGGACTCCGAGGTGAAGAGGTGGCTCTGTCCCATGCGGCTACGGCTCCCGATCGCTGGAAGAACAGCCAGGGAGCATAGACCAGCCTCCAGGCGGCCATGACGCTTTTCGGCGGCCGGCCCCGGCGAACAGCCGACGACCCGTGTCCGCCATCACGGCGAGAGGCGGCCTGGTGTCGATCTCGTCCCATTCGTTGCTCGGCCCCCGGGCAGGAGCTAGCGTGGCGAGCGTCCCCAACCAGAGTGAGGTCGTCCGCCCCGCCCCTCCAGAACGGAGGTTGTCATGGGTAATCCCGCGGAGACCGCCACCGACATACGTCCTTTCCGGGTCGAGATTCCAGAAGAGCAGCTCGCTGAGCTGCGACGCCGGATCGAGGCGACGCGCTCGCCTTCGAAAGAGCTCGTTGCAGACCGCTCCCAGGGCGTGCAGCTGGCGACGATGCAGGCGCTCGCCCGCTACTGGGCGAGCGAGTACGACTTCGGGCGCGTGGAGGCGAGGTTGAACGCGCTGGCGCAGTTCACGACCCAGATCGACGGGGTCGACATCCACTTCATCCACGTCAGGTCGCGGCACGAGAACGCGTTGCCGCTGATCATGACGCACGGTTGGCCCGGCTCGGTCATCGAGCTGCTGGAGACCGTCGGCCCGCTGACCGACCCGACCGCTCACGGCGGCACCCCCGAGGACGCATTCCACCTGGTGCTGCCGTCCTTGCCTGGCTACGGCTTCTCGGGCGAGCCGACCGAGCTCGGCTGGGAGTCCGGCCGCATCGCACGCGCCTGGGCGGAGCTGATGGACCGCCTCGGCTACACGCGCTACGTCGCCCAGGGGGGCGACGTGGGCGCCGCCGTCACCGACGCGATGGGCCGCCAAGCGCCCGAGGGGCTGCTCGGCATCCACATGAACCTGCTCCTCGCGGCGGTCGGCCTCAAGGACCAACTGCCGGCGGAGTCCGAGCAGGAACGCGCGGCGCACGACGCGGTCAACACGGTCACGACGGACGGCTCCGGCTACTTCCTGGAGCAGTCCACCCGGCCGCAGACGATCGGCTACGCCCTGCTGGATTCACCCGTCGCGCTGGCGGCCTGGCTGCTCGACCACGACACGGACAGCTACTACAAGATCTCCCGCGCCTTCGTCGACGGCGAGCCCGCGGGCAATCTCACCCGGGACAGCATCCTCGACAACATCACGCTGTACTGGCTGACGGGCACCGGCGCCTCGGCGGCCCGGTGGTACTGGGAGACCGGACGGGCCCAGGCCGCAGCCCGTGCGGCCGGCCAGGCTCCTCCGGCGGTCTCGGTTCCGGTCGGCTTCACGACGTTCCCCGGCGAGATCTTCGCTGCCCCCCGCAGCTGGGTCGAGACGGTCTACCCCAACCTCGCCTACTTCAACGAGGTCGACAGCGGTGGCCACTTCGCCGCCTGGGAGGAGCCGGAGCTCTTCTCCACCGAGGTGCGGGCCGCCTTCAGCTCGCTGCGCTAACGACGCCATTGCGTTCGGCTCTCTACAGGGGGAGGTTCGAGGCCGCCCGCTCGGCTCCGGAGCCGTCGGGTCGGCGCCGACGCGCAGGCGTCGGCGACGGACGGCCCGGCTTGCCGCAAGCAAGGATCCGCGGCGCTAGCCGCGGATCCTTGCGAACACCTCGAAGGTCGGGGTGTCCCCGGCGGTGGTCCAGGCGGCGATGCTCTTCAGCGGGCGCAGGTTGGCCAGCGTCTCGGGCGTCGCGTCCTCGAAGGCGCCCATGTTGCGCAGCGTGGCGATGCCCTTCTCCAGGTTGAGCCACATGACCGAGGTGACCTGCTCGGGCATCCCGGCCGTGCCCTGCTGGAAGGCCTCCGAGCCGGAGAGCGGGTTCACCGGCCGCTGCACCGAGGCGACCGCCTTCACGCTCGTCCCGATGATGGCCAGGTCGCCGTCCACGCCGTAGACGACGCCCGCCTCGGGCGAGAGCGGCAGCCGCCAGCCCTGGATGCCGCCGGCGAGCGGCACGCGGGTCCACTCCGGGATCGTGGTGTCGGGGCTGAAGGTCCTCACGAGCCCCGGGATCCCGGTGCGGAGCTTGTCGAGCGTCGCCTGGGCCTGGGCGCCGTCCTCGACCTGCAGGGCGAGCGCGGCCCCGGGGGTGGCGCCCGGCGTGACCACGAGCGCGTGCTCGCCCTCGGCGAGCGCGGAGAGCTGGTCGATCGAGACCCCGAGGAGCTGCGGCAGCTGGCCCGAGAGGCCCTCGAGCTGGCGCTGCTCCTCGTCGCCGAGGCTGCCCTGCACCTGCTGGAAGACCTCGGTGAGGGTGCCGGCCATGTCGGAGAAGCCGGCGTAGGCGAGCGCGTCGGCCGGGACCGTGTCGGTGAGCTGCGGGCTGAACTCCGCGGGCGTGACGGCCGCCGGCGCGCCGAGCACGACGCCCTTCATGCGGGCGCCGTCGGGCTCCGCCGCGATCGAGGCCGCCATGACGGCGTCGCGGTAGTCGGCGAGGCCGAGCTGCTCGGCCTGGGGTCCCGCCGCCGTGGCGGCGCTCTGCACGAACGCGCCGAGGTCCAGGTAGGCCTGGCCGAAGACGTCGGGCGGGAGCTTGGCGAGCGCGTCGGTGAACCTGTCGGTCCCGGCGAGGGTCTGGTCGCCGCCGGCGGCGTGGGCGTCGAGCGCCGCGAAGACCTGCTGCTGCGTGTCCGAGAAGATCAGCGCCTCGTCGTCGACCGCGACCACGCCGTCGTCGCCCTGCTGCGTGTAGTACTCCGCCCCCTGGTGCTCGCCGGCGGCCGTCGCGCCCTCCCGCACCAGCAGATCCTTCACCTGCTGGGCCTTGCCGTCGGCCACCTCGACGACGGCGACGAACGCCATGTCGTCGGCGGCGTCCGCGGCCGCGCCCGCGTCGGGCGCCGTGGTCGTGAGCGCGCCCTCGAGCTCGGCGGCGTCGGGCAGCTGAAGGCCCGCGATGGCAGCCCGCTCGCCGAGCAGCGGCTTGACGTCGGCGTCGAAGTCGACGTCGCCGGCGCGGAGCTCCCGCTGGAGCGTGCGCTCGAGGTCCGGGTAGCCGGGGAACTGCTCGGCCAGGCCCTGGACCTGCTGCCACTGGGCCCCGTCGAAGTCGGTCGTCACCTCGAGGTAGAGCGGGCTCGACGAGGGCACGAACGACGCGACGTCGCCCGCGCTGGAGCCGCTCTCCGAGTCACCCCCACACCCTGCGACCGCGATGGCCGATCCCGCGAGCGCCGCGGTCAGGATCACGACGGACCGGTTGCGGCGAAGCGCGCCGGGAAGCTTCAGGGCCATGAACGGGGGACCTCCGGGAGGGTGTGGAGAACGACCGAAGCGACCGTAGCATCGGCCCCCTTCCGGGCCATTGGACCCGAGTAAAGGCCTGGTTCAGAAGGGCTCCCCGGGCGGGTGGGGGCCTCCGGAGGGGGCGTCGCCGAGCGCCCTAGGGGCGGGTGCGGACCTCGAGGACCAGGGGCACGCCGTCGAGGTCGAACCGCTGGCGCAGCCGGTTCTCCAGCCAGAAGCCGTAGTCGCGGGTCATGAGGGAGCGGTCGTTGACGTCGAGGCGGAAGGTCGGCGGCGCCTCGCCCGTCTGCACGAGGTAGCGCAGCGACAGCCGGCGGTTGCCCTTGCGAGGGCCTTGGCGCTCGGCCGCGAGCTCCCGGAGGGCCGTGTTGAGCTCGCGCGTCGGGATGCGCGCGCGCGAGCGCTCCTCCAGGCGCAGCGCGGCCGGCAGCAGCCGGTGGAGGCCCTCGCCGGTCGCCGCCGAGGCGACCTCGACCGGGGGCCGCTGGCGCGACTTGGCGCGCAGCTTGCCGCGGATGTGGTCGAGGTCCGGCTGGGCGAGGTCCCACTTGTTCATCACGAGGAGGGTCGCGCAGTGGGCCCGGGCCGCGCGGTCGACCGCCCCCAGGTCGGCGTCGGTGAGGCCCTCCGTGGCGTCGGCGACCACGATGGCGACGTCGCTGCGCTCGGCCGCCTGCAGGGCCCGGATCTGGCTGTAGTGCTCCACGTCCTCGCGCATCCGGCCGCGCTTGCGCAGCCCGGCGGTGTCGATGAGGACGACCTCGCGGCCGTCGACCTCGATGGCGGTGTCGATCGGGTCGCGGGTGGTGCCCGGCCGCTCGTGCACGACGACCCGCTCCTCTCCCAGCAGCGCGTTCAGGATCGAGCTCTTGCCGACGTTGGGGCGCCCGATGATGCAGATCGCCGGCGGGCGCCCCTCGGCGTCGGCCGCGCGGGGCGCGTCGGGCAGGCGCTCCACGATCGCGTCGAGCAGGTCCCCCACCCCCCGCCCGTGCTGCGCCGACACCGGGTGCGGGTCGCCCAGGCCGAGGCCGCGCAGGTTCTCGGCGGTCGCCTCGAGGGGCGCGGAGTCGGCCTTGTTGGCCACCAGCATCAGGGGCCGGCCGCCACGGCGGAGGCGGTCGGCGATGTCCAGGTCGCCCGCCGTGGGCGCGGTGGCCACGTTGACCACGAACAGGACCAGGTCGGCCTCCTCCACGCCGCGCAGCGCCTGGGCGGCCACCTGGCGGCCGACGTCGCTGGGGTCGGCCTCGTCGATGCCGCCCGTGTCAAGGAGCTGGAAGGCGCGCCCGTTCCACTCCGCGCCGGCCTGGCGCCGGTCGCGCGTGACGCCGGGGACCGCGTGGACCACCGCGTCGCGGCGGCCGGCAAGGCGGTTGAAGAGGGTTGACTTGCCGACGTTCGGGTAGCCCACGATCGCCACCACGGGGTGCTCGGTCTGGAGCGTGCTGCCGGCCGCCCGGCGCCTCGGGGTCCGCGCGCGCCTCGCGCGGGCGGGCGCCGGCTCGTCAGCCATCGACGACCTCGGGGGGCGCCTCGGCCGGGTCGCGGCTGCCCGGCGACGGCTGGGACGGGCCGCCCGCCTCGGGGAGCAGCGCCGCGATCGCCGCCATCATCCGCTCGACGGCGGCCTGCGAGCGGCGGCTTCGCGGGCCCTCGCTGAGGTCGGAGAGGTCGAGCGGCGGCCCGAGGACCACCCGGATCGGCCCGAAGCGCTTCTGGCTGCCCCAGACGGCGGCGGGCACCACGGTCACGCCGGGCTCCAGGCCGAGCGAGCCGGCGCCGGGCAGCCCCGGGCGCAGGCGGCCCTCCGGGTTCCTCGTGCCCTCGGGGAACATGAGCAGCACCTCGCCCCGGCGCAGCAGGTCGCGCGCCAGGCGCAGGGCGCGCCGGTCGGCGCCGCCCCGCTCGACCGGGAAGGCACCCAGGCGCCAGATCACGTAGTTGTAGCCGGGGATGCGGAAGAGCTCGAGCTTGGCCATGTAGTAGCTCTTGCGCGGCCGGGCCGCGAAGCCGAGGGTCGGTGGGTCCCACTGCGACACGTGGTTGCTGACGACCAGGACGGCCCCGGACCGCGGCACGTGCTCCGCTCCGCGCACCCGGAAGCGCTTCATCCAGAAGATCGGCGGCACCAGGACGGCGTGGCCGAAGGCCCACCAGCCCCGCTTGATCGGCGGGACGCTGTAGAAGTCGGCCACGGTCAGTCGCCCCCGGCGCGGGCGGCGACCAGGTCCATCACCCGGTCGGCGACGTCGCCGGCGTCGAGGTCCGAGGAGTCGATCACGACCGCGCCGTCGGCCACCCGCAGCGGGCTGGCCTTCCGGGAGGTGTCCAGCTCGTCGCGGCGGCGGACGTCCTCGAGCACCTGGGCCTCGTCGAGCACGACGCCCCGGGCGGCGAGCTCGGCGAAGCGCCGGCGCGCCCGCTCCTCGGGGCTCGCGGTGAGGAAGACCTTGACCTCGGCGTCGGGGCAGACGGTGCTGCCGACGTCGCGGCCGTCCGACACCCAGTCCCCGCTCGACATCAGCGCCCGCTGGGCGGCCACCATCTGCTCGCGCACGCCCGGGTGGGCCGAGACCTCCGACACCAGCGCCGCGACCTCGGGGGTGCGGATCTCGGCGGTCACGTCCTCCCCGTCCACGATCACGCGGTCGCCGTCGCCCGTGGGCACGATCTCGACCGGGTGGCGCCGGGCGAGCTCGACCAGGGCCTCGCCGTCCGAGGGCGCGACCCCGCGCCGGAGGGCGAGGAGCGTCAGGGCGCGGTACATGGCGCCGGTGTCGAGGTAGGCGGCGCCCAGGCGGCGGGCCACCTCCCGCGCCACGGTGCTCTTGCCCGCGCCGGCCGGGCCGTCGATGGCGACGATCACGCGGGGACGGCCCCCAGGCCGGCGAGGTCGCGGGCGAAGCCCGGGTACGACACCGCGACCGCCTCGAAGCCCTCGACGCCCACGCCGTCCAGGCTGGCAAGGCCGGCGACGGCCCCCAGCATCGCGAGCCTGTGGTCGCCGGCGGAGCCCATGGTGCCGCCGGGGAGGCGGCCGTCGCCGTGGACCTCGAAGCCGTCCTCGCGCTCCTCCGCGCGCACCCCGAGCGCGCGCAGGGCGCGCACCAGGGCCGCGATCCGGTCGCTCTCCTTCGCGCGCAGCTCGGCCGCGCCGCGCACGACCGTGACGCCGGACGCCATCGCGCCCAGCACCCCGACCAGGGGGAGCTCGTCGATCGCCGAGGGCACCTCCTCGGGAGCAACCTCGGTCGCCCGCAGCGGCCCGGAGCGGGCCACGACGAGGTCGCCGCAGGGCTCGCCGGCCACGTCGTGCCCCGGCTCCTCGCGCACGTCGGCGCCCATGCGGCGCATGATCGCGAGCAGCCCGGTGCGCCGCGGGTTCAGGTTCACGCCCTCGAGGCGGATCTCCGGGTCGCCGAGCAGCGCCCCGGCCACCAGGTGGGGCGCCGCCGACGAGAAGTCGCCCGGCACCTCCAGGTCGGGGAGCGCCAGGCGGTCGACCGGCCCGCCCACGCCGACCGCCCCGCCCTCGCGGAGCAGGGGCACGCCCGCGGCCTCGAGCATGCGCTCGGTGTGGTCGCGCGAGGGGGCCGGCTCGCTCACCCAGGTCTCGCCGTCGGCGAACAGCCCGGCCAGCAGCAGGCAGCTCTTGACCTGGGCGCTGGCGATCTCGAGCCGGTGCTCGGCCCCCCGCAGCGGGGTCCCGCCGCTCACGACCAGCGGCGGCGTCCCGCCGGGGGCGGTGAAGACGGCCGCGCCCATGGCCCGCAGGGGGCGCGCGATCCGCGTCATCGGCCGCAGCCGCAGGGAGTCGTCGCCGTCCAGGACGACGTGGTCGGCGTGCTGGCCGACCAGCAGGCCCGGCAGCAGCCGCATCAGGGTCCCGGCGTTCGCGCAGTCGATCGCGGGCGGCGGGCGCAGACCCCGCAGGCCCCGCCCCTCCACCTCCAGGGCGTCGCCGAGGTGGCCCTCCACCCGCGCCCCGCTCGCCTCGACGGCGTCGAGCGTCGCGCCCGTGTCGGCCGAGTCGAGCGGTCGCGAGATCCGCACCTCGCCCCCCGAGACGGCGGCCAGCATGAGGGCGCGGTGGGTGATGGACTTGTCCGGCGGGACGCGGAGCGTCCCGTGGAGCGCCGGGACGGGTGCCACGCGGACGACCGGCATCGGGGAAGCCTAGCCGGACCCGCCCCGGCGACGGGCCCGCCGTCGGCGGCCGCGCTAGCGAACGGTCTCGGGGCGGATGGATCGGGCCACCCGCAGGGCGATCTCGTCGCCCGAGGGGATCCCCCGCACCTGCAACCCGAAGGCGCGCTCGGGGCCCTCCCAGACGAGCGTCACCAGGCGCGGCCCGCGCAGGACGCCCTCGACGTCGCCGATCCGCTCCCGCCGGACGCCGCGGCCGCCGGTCTCGGGGCTGGCCAGGGGCGCGGGCGCCTGGCGCAGCAGCACGCGCGCCCCGTCGGAGCCGGTCCAGGCGAGCACGATCGCCGGCGGCGCCGCGGGGTAGGCGATGTCGGGCTCCACCCGGGGGCGGCCGCGCTCCAGCCCGCTCGGCAGCCAGGCGGGCAGCCAGGCCTCGTAGCCGGCCTCGAAGGCGGCCTCGGCGAGCCCGGCGGTCCAGCGCCCGCCGCCGATGCCGGCGCCCATCCCGTGGGTCGCGCCCAGGCGCCCGCTCACCGACGAGCCGTCGAAGCGCAGCTCGGAGATCCCGGGGCGGGCCAGGCGCCCCACCGGCTCGCCGGAGGCGTCGAGGGCGTCAACGCCCAGCACCGCCACCTCGGCCGGGAGCCGCGCGAGGACCAGGCCCTCGCCGCCCGCGGCCGTCGCCGGCGCCGGCTCCTCGCTGGCCAGCTGGGGCTGGGCGGCGGTCGCCTCCGCCGCCAGCCGGGCCACGATCACCCGGTCGGCGTGGGGCGGCGCCTCCAGCGCGACGGCCGCGGCGACGACCGGCCGCCAGCGGCTGGGCCGCCCCGGCGGGCAGGAGACGCGGGCCACGACCTCCCCCTCCGGCGTCACCCAGGCCACGCGGGCGGAGGGCGGCTCGCCGGCGACCGAGGCGGCGACGATCAGCCCCTCCGGCCCGGGCGGCAGCGCGTGGGGCACGGGGTGCCCGAGGGCGGCCTCGGCGATCTCGCGGGCGCGCGCCACGGCGTCGTCCATCGCGCCCATCACACCACATCCGTCCGAGGCCGCCGTCAGCATGCGCCCATGTCAACCTTCGCCTGCCACGACTGCGGCGCGCCGCTCGACGCGGGCGATGAGCTCTGGCGCGCGCCCGAGGACGGATCGCCCGACGAGGACGGCGAGCCGTACTGCCCAGCCTGCGCCTGCCCGCTCGGCATCGCGGCTTGAGGTTCTGAGCGCCTGACATCCTGGAGGGGTGAGCACCTCCGAGCCGTCGCCCCTCGGCGCCCGGCGGGACGGCGTCGCGCTCGCCGGCGAGGCCTCGGCGGGCGACGGGGAGCCGATCCTGCTGCTCCACGGCCTGACCGCCACCCGGCGCTACGTCGTACACGGCTCGCGCGTGCTCGAGCGCGCCGGCCACCCGGTGATCGCCTACGACGCCCGCGGCCACGGCGCCTCGTCGCCCGCGGGCGGCGCGGACGCCTACACCTACGACGAGCTCGTCCGCGACGCCGTGGCGGTCATGGACGCTGCCGGGATCGGCCGCGCGGCCGTCGCGGGCCAGTCGATGGGCGCGGCCACCGCCGTCGCCCTGGCCCTGGCCCACCCCGGCCGCGTCAGCGCCCTGGCCCTCGTCACCCCCGCCCACCTCGGCCGCCCGAGCGCCGACCTCGAGCGCTGGGACCGGCTGGCCGCCGGGCTCGAGGCCGGCGGGCCCGAGGGCTTCCTGGCCGCGATGGGGCCGCTCACGCTCGACGAGCGCTGGCGCGAATCGGTGAGGACGGTGATCCTGCAGCGGATGGCGCGCCACGAGCACCCGGACGCGGTGGCCGCCGCCCTGCGCGGCATCCCCCGCTCGGCGGCCTTCGACGGGCTGGAGGCGCTGTCGGCGGTCGCCGCGCCGGCGCTGGTGGTCGGCAGCCGCGACGGGGCCGACCCGGACCATCCGCTGGCCGTGGCCGAGGAGTACGCGCGCCGCATCCCCGGCGCGCAGCTGATCGTGGAGGCGGAGGGCGAGTCGCCGCTGGCCTGGCGCGGGGGCGCCCTCTCGAAGGCGATACTCGAGCTGGTGGACGGCGCCTGAGCCGTTTCGCCGGGGGTGTCGATTTCCGGGCCGGGGCGGCGTCTACTTCACGAGAGGCGGGTCGCCGACCCGCCGCGATCCGGAGGTGCGACGTGCGCTACCTGCTCCTGATCTACGGCGACGAGGCCCAGTGGTCCGAGCAGTCCGAGGCCGATCAGGCGGCCGAGATGGGCCGCTGGGAGGCCTACACGAAGTCGATCACCGACGAGGGCATCATGCGCGGCGGCGAGGCCCTGCAGCCCACGGCCTCGGCCACGACGGTGAGGGTGCGCGACGGCGAGGCCCAGGTGACCGACGGCCCGTTCGCCGAGACGCGCGAGCAGCTCGGCGGCTACTACATGGTCGAGTGCGACACGCTCGACCAGGCGATCGACGCGGCCCGGCGCATCCCGAACGTCGACTCGGGCAGCGTGGAGGTGCGGCCGATCATGGAGTTCGCCTGACGGCCGACGGCCGCGAGGCGGTCGCCCGCGTCGTCCGCGAGGAGCACGGGCGGGCGCTGGCGGTCCTGGCGCGCGCCCTCGGCGACATCGACCGCGCCGAGGACGCGCTGCAGGACGCCTACGCGGCCGCCCTCGCCCGCTGGCCTCGGGACGGGATCCCCGAGGCGCCGCTCGCCTGGATCCTCACGACCGCCCGCAACCGGGCGGTCAACCGGCTGCGCCGCGAGCGGACCCGGCGGGAGTCCGAGGCGGCGCGGGCGCGCGACCTCGAGGAACGGGCCGAGGAGATGATCCCCGACGGCATCGACGAGACCGAGATCCCCGACGAGCGCCTCGGGCTGATCTTCGCCTGCTGCCACCCGGCCCTGGCCCGCGATGCCCAGGTGCCGCTGACGCTGCGCCTGGTGGCCGGGCTGACCGTCCCGGAGGTGGCGCGGTCGCTGCTGCTGCCGCCGGCGACGGTCGCGCAGCGGCTGGTGCGCGCGAAGCGCAAGATCCGCGACGCCGGCATCCCGCTGGAGGTGCCACCGGCCGAGCGCCTGCCCGAGCGCCTCGACGTCGTGCTCACCGTCGTCTCGCTCGTCTTCACCGAGGGCTACGTCGCCACCGGCGGTCCCGGCCTGCGCCGCGACGACCTGGCCGAGGAGGCGATCCGGCTGGGCCGGATCCTCGCCGAGCTCATGCCCGACGAGGCCGAGCCGGCCGGGCTCCTCGCCCTCATGACGCTGCACCACGCCCGGCGCGCCGCGCGGGCGGGCGAGGGCGGCGGCCTGGTCCTGCTCGAGCAGCAGGACCGTGCCCTGTGGGACCGCGAGGCCATCGCGCGGGGCGTGGCCGGGGTGGAACGCGCGCTGCGGATGCGCCGCCCGCCGGGTCGCTTCGCGCTGCAGGCCGCCATCGCCGCGGTGCACGCCGAGGCGCCCTCGGCGGCCGCGACGGACTGGCCCCAGATCCTCGCGCTCTACGACGAGCTCATGCGCCGGGCGCCCTCGCCCGTGGTCGCCCTCAACCGGGCGGTCGCCGTCGCCCAGGTGCACGGCCCCGACGTGGGCCTCGAGCTCGTGGACGGGCTGGTGTGCGGCGAGGCGCTCCGTGGCTACGCCCCGCTCCACGCGGCGCGCGCGGACATGCTGCGGCGGCTCGGCCGCGCCGACGAGGCGGGCGCCGAGTACGCGCTCGCCGCCGCCCTGACGGACAACCCGGCCGAGCGGGCCTTCCTCGAGGAGCGCTCGCGCGCATAGAGTCCGGGCGTGACGACGCCGGGCCAGGGCGAGGGCGGACGGGGCCGGCGGATCGCGGTCGTGCTGGTGCCGGGGGTCGGCGAGGAGCTGCCCACCGAGACCTCGCGCGCCGTCGCCGAGGGGCTGCTCGCCCAGGCCGACGGCTACTCGCGCGGCGAGGCCGACGCCATCGACGTCGTGGTGCCCCGCGGCGCGGGCCGCCCTCGGGAGATCTACCGGGCCGATCGCCAGGCGCTGCGGCGCGGCCGCGACGAGATCGACCTGGTCGAGATGCGGTGGTCGGACATCTCGCGCTTCCCCAAGGGGCTGCTGCCCTTCTTCACGAGCCTCTTCGGCCTCGGCCTGCAGATGATGACCGTGGGCCTTGAGGCCAGCCACCGCGCCGACGACGACGACTTCGCCGGCCAGCCCGGCCGCGAGCCGCCGCTGCGCTGGCGCTGGGTCGTCCTGGTGGCGGGCGTCCTGGGCGCGCTGGTGGGCCTGGTGGTCTCGCAGGACGCGACCCACGCGCTCGCGGTGCTCGCGGGCGGGGCCACCGCCGGCGCCGTGCTGCTGGGGAACGTGATCGCCTCCCGGCGCGCGGCCGTCTCGGTGGCGAACTCCCTGATCGAGGCGGCCTCGTGGTGGCTGGCCGCGATCCTGGTCCCGCTGACGGTGATCGCCGCCATCGCCGCCACCGCGCTCTGGCTGGTGGTCAACGACACCTTCGCCCTCAACGACGTGCTGGCCTCGGTCCTCGTGGGCGCCGTGGGCGCGCTGGCGCTCTGGCGCCTCGCGAGGGGCCTCTCCAACGGCGGCTGGGGCGGGCGCGGCTGGCGTGTCCTGATCGACGCGCGCACCCTCACGGCGGCGCTGCTCGCGGCGGCGATCGGGGTGGGCATCTGGTCGGTCGCGGCGACGGACTCGATCGCCGCGGGCCTCGGCAGGGCCAGCCTGATCGCGGCGGGCTTCGGGCTGCGCGCCGCCTGGCTGGTCGCGGTGACGATCGTGGTCGCCGCCCTCATCGCGCTGCTGCTGCTGGTGCGGGTGCACGGCGCGTCGGCGCTCAAGCGGCTCTGGTACACGGAGGTCGCCACAACCGCCGTGAGCACCCTCTTCGTGGCGCTCGTGGGCGCGATCCTCATCGGCGGCATCGGCGCCGTCGCCTACTCGACGGCGACCGACGCCACCTGGGGGAAGGCGGCGCCCGAGGTGCGCTGCCTCGCCGAGCCCACCAGCTGGGAGTGGAGCACCGACTGCGGCAAGCTCGGGGCGGGGTGGGGGCCGCTCGCGCAGGCGATCGGCCGCGACCTGGAGGACGCCGACGCCAGGCAGGCCGCCGTCTCCGAGGCTCGCAACGAGGCCCTGCTCGACCCCGACCCGGGGGCCCGCGACGAGGCCCTGGCGGAGGTCGCCGCCGAGCAGGGCGAGATCGACCTGATCCGCGATCAGGCGGCCGCCGCCGAGAAGGCCGCCCAGGCCTCGCCGACCTGGTGGGCGCAGGACCTCTACTCGATCACGACCCGCCCCCTGGCCTGGATGGTCCCCGTCCTCGGGGTCCTGCTGGTGGCCGGGGTGGTCGCCGTCGCGCTGCGGGTCGTGGTCACGCGGAGAGGGCCGCCCGGGCGGGTGCTGTCGGAGGTGCTGCGGTACGGACCCGGCTGGCGCGGCGGCCTGGTCCTGGTCGGCCTCGGCGCTGCGGCCGTCGCGTGGACGTGGGCGGTCTGGACGGCCCTCTCCGACGACGCCAGCCAGCCGGGGTTCGGCTCCGCCGTCGGGGCGGCGCTCACCTCGACGGGCGTGCTGGCGCTGATCGCGCTCGCGCGCGTGCTCCCGGTCGAACCCGCGCCGCTGGCGCCACGACGTCGGCGGCGGGCTCGACCGCCTTCGCGGCGTCGTCGACCGCGGCTACGACGTCGCCACCTACCTGCGCCTGGACCCGACCGACGGCGAGGGCGTCCGCACCCGCATCATCCGCCGCTACCGGGCGGTGCTCGGCCGGCTCGAGGGCGACTACGACGAGATCGTCATCGTCGCCCACAGCCAGGGCACGATGCTCACGATCGCCACCCTGTTCGGCGACGCGCGCCGCCGCTTCCGCGAGGCGCCGGACACCCTGTGGGGCGTGCGGCCCTGGACCGACGCGGTCGGGCGCTCGCCGCTGACCGGCCGGCTGCGCGGGGTCGTGACGATGGGCTCGCCCTTCCGCCAGACCTACGAGGCGCGCCTGCCTGGACAGTACGACTGGCTCGACCCGGCCAGGCCCGACGCCCTGGCCGCCCGGATGCGGCCCTTCTCGCTCACCTGGGTCAACGCCTACCGGGCGCGCGACTTCATCGGCCGGTCGGTCTTCCAGGACCCGCTCGACCCCGCCAACTCGCTCGAGGGCCGCGGGCGCGAGTGGCGGATCCCGGCCGAGCCGGGGCCGCTGCGGCTGGTCGACGTCTGCCTGGTCGGGCGCGGCCACCACACGGGCTACTGGGGCGACCGCGAGCTGATCGCCTGGCTCCACGGCCTGCTGCGGGCGCCCGAGCCGCGCGACCCCCGCGGCTACGTCATCGAGGACGCCACCTCGGCGCGGTAGCCGCGCTCGGCGATCAGCCGCACGGCCTCGCGGGCGGCCTCCGGGCCGTCAACCACCAGCTCCAGCTCGCCCTCCCCGTCCGGCGGCCCGGGGCGCAGCTGGAGGTCCTCGATGTTGATGTGCGCGTGGCCCAACGCGGTGGCGATCTCGGAGATCGCCCCGGGGCGGTTCGGGACGGCCACCACGAGCCGGGCCGGCTCCGCGGGGTTTGCGTCCTGGGCCGCCCGGAGGCGCGCCCGGGCTCCGGCGGCGTCGCCGATGAACCCCAGCAGCCACTCGCGGTCCCCCGCCCTCAGGGCGTCGGCGACCTCGTCGAGCGATGCCGCATACGCCCCGAGCGCCTCGAGCACCGCCTCGCGGTTGGCGAGCAGGATGTCGGCCCACATGGGCGGGTTCGAGCCCGCGACCCGGGTCAGGTCGCCGAACGAGGGCCCGGCCGAGCGCAGCGCCTCGCGCCCCTCGGGCGCGGTCGCGGCGGCCTGGTTCACCAGCGCGCCCGCGAGGACGTGGGGCAGGTGCGAGACCAGCGCCATCAGCCGGTCGTGCACGCGGGCGTCGATGGCCACCGGCCGCGCCCCGACCGACCCCACCAGCCCGTGGAGGCGCTGGAACAGCTCGGGGCGCGCCTCGGCGCCCGGGGTGATGAACCAGGTGGCGCCCCGGAAGAGGTCGGGCCGCGCGAAGGCCACCCCCGTGCGCTCGGCGCCGCACACCGGGTGGCCGCCGATGAAGCGCTCCCGCTCGCCGGGCGACAGCGCGCCCAGCAGCGCGGCCTTGGCCGAGCCGAGGTCCGTGACCAGGCACCCCTCCGGCGCCGCCGCCAGCGCCCGGTGGGCCAGCCCCTCCAGCGCGGGCACCGGGGCGGCGAGCACGACGGCCTCGGCGCCCTCGGCGGCCTCCTCGAGCGAGCCGGCGGCGCGGTCCACGGCCCCCAGCGCGAGGGCCACGCGCAGGGCCTCGGGATCGGGGTCGACGCCGACCACCTCGCGGGCGCCGGCGAGGGCGAGCCCCAGGGACCCGCCCATCAGCCCCACGCCGACGATGGCGACGGGGCCGGGGCTCACGCCACCGCGCTCAGGGGTCAGGCGCTGAGGACGACCGGCGCGTCCTGCGCCATGACCTTGCCCATCAGGTCGATGCAGCGGCGGACGTCCGCGACCCAGGCGGCGAAGCCGTCGGCGTGCAGGGCCTGGGGGCCGTCGCAGAGGGCGGTCTCGGGGGCCGGGTGGACCTCCACGATGAGGCCGTCGGCGCCCGCGACCACCGCGGCCCGGGCCATCGGCAGGATCAGCTCGCGCCGGCCGGCCGCGTGGGAGGGGTCGACGATCACCGGCAGGCTCGACATCGACTTGACGACCGGCACCGCCGAGATGTCCAGCGTCAACCGGGTCGCGGTCTCGAAGGTGCGGATGCCGCGCTCGCAGAGCACGATGTCCGGGTTGCCCTCGCGCGCGATGTACTCGGCCGACAGCAGCCACTCCTCGATCGTGTTGGCCATGCCGCGCTTGAGCAGGACGGGCACGCTCGTGCGGCCGACCTCGCGCAGCAGGTCGAAGTTCTGCATGTTGCGCGCGCCGAGCTGGATCATGTCGGCGACCTCCAGCACGTCCTCGAGCTGGCGGACGTCCATGAGCTCGGTGACGATCGGCAGGCCGGTCTCCTCGCGCGCCTCGACCAGGATCTCCAGGGCGGGCTTGCCCAGGCCCGAGAAGGCGTAGGGCGAGGTGCGCGGCTTGTAGGCGCCGCCGCGCAGGAGGGTCGCCCCCGCGGCCTTGCAGGCGCGCGCCGAGGCCAGGGTCTGCTCGCGCGACTCCACCGCGCACGGCCCGGCGATGAGGCCGAAGGCGCCGCCGCCGATGCGCCGGCCGGCGACCTCGACGGCCATGTCCGTGCCGCGGAAGTCGGCCGAGACCAGCTTGTACGGCTTGAGGATCGGGACGACCTTCTCGACGCCGGGCTCGCCCTCGAGCTGCAGCGAGGCGACGATCTCGCGGTCGTCGCCGATGGCGCCGATGACCGTGACGAACTCGCCCCGCGAGGGGTGGGCGCGGGCGCCGGCCTGCTGGATCCGCTCGATCACGTGGCGGATCTGCTCCTCCGTCGCGCCCTCCTGCATCACGATCATCACGATTCAGCCCGTCCGAAAGGTCGAGGTTTGCTGGGCCCCTGGCGCCTCCCGGCCCGCGAAGACGCGCAGTGAGCGTATCCGACCGGACGGGCCGGCTCGAACCGCCGCGCCGTTTCGTAAGCCTGGCCGCCTAGGGCGTCGTCCGTCCCGGCTGGGTCTCGCGGGGCGCGGTCCGGGCGACCTGCTCCCACGCCGACAGGAACGCCGAGTTCTCCTCCGGGGTGCCGATCGAGACGCGAAGGCGCCCGGGGCACCCGAGCGACGCACCGTCCCGCACGATCACGCCGAGGCGCAGGAGCTGCTCGTGCACGCCGTGGGATCCGGCGGCCGCGTCGTCCGGGGCGACCAGGAGGAAGTTCCCCTGGCTGGGGGGAAAGGCCCACCCCGTGTCCGCGAGCGCGTCTGCGACCCGGCCCCGCTCGGACACCGTCTCGCGCACGCGCCGGTCGAGGGCCGCCGGGTGGCGCAGGCTCTCCAGGGCGGCCGCCTGGCCGAGCGCGTTGGTGTTGAACGGCTGGCGCACCCGGTCGAGGGCGCTGATCCAGCCCGGCCCGCCCACGCCGTAGCCGACCCGCAGCCCGCAGAGGCCGTGGGCCTTGCTGAAGGTCCGCGTGACCAGCAGGTTGGGGCGCTCGCGGGCCAGCGACATCGTGCGCCCGGCGTCGGGGCGGTCGACGAACTCGAAGTAGGCCTCGTCCACCAGGACCGCGAGGTCCTCCGGGAGGGCGTCGAGGAAGCGCTCGATCTCGTCCGCGCCGCGGTAGACCCCGGTCGGGTTGTTGGGGTTGCAGACGACGACCAGGCGGGTGCGCTCGTCGACGGCGGCCGCCATCGCCTCGAGGTCGTGGCCGTCGTCGCCGGCCAGCGGCACGGCCACCGCCTCGGCGCCGGCGGCGGCGGCGAGGTGCGGGTAGAGCGCGAACGAGGGCGCCGCGTGCACGACGCTCGTGCCGGGGTCGAGCAGGGCCTGGCCGGCCAGCAGGATGAGCTCGCAGGAGCCGTTGCCCAGCACCACCTCGTCCGGGCCCACGCCGTGGCGCTCGGCGAGCGCGCGCCGGAGGGCCCGGCCCGGCCCGTCGGGGTAGCGGTTGAGCCCGGCGACGCCCGCCGCAACCACCTCGGCCACCTCCGGCAGGGGCGGGAACGGGCTCTCGTTGGAGGCCAGCCTGACCGCGGCGTCGAGGCCGTAGCGGGCGAGGACCTCGGCGGTCGTGAGGCCGGGCTCGTAGCGCGGCACGGCGTCCAGCCGCGGCGAGGAGCGAATGGTCACAGGGGAAGTGTACGGGGAGGGCGAAAGCGCTTAGAGTCGCGCAAACGGGGTCGCGACGTGGGAGGACTCATGCGCGTATCGCGGGGCGCGGTGGCGGCGATGGTGGTCGCCGGCCTGCTGGGGGTGGCGGCGGGCTGCGGCGGCGACGACGACGATTCCGCCGACGGGACCACGACCGAGGCGCCGGCGACGACCGAGGCGCCCGCCACGACGGCGCCGCCGGCCACGACGACGGCTCCGGCGACGACCGCCGGCGGCGGCGGCGACGCGGCGGCGGTCGAGGAGGGCCAGATCTTCTTCTCCAACACCTGCACGAGCTGCCACCTCGAGAACGGCACGGCCGCCGGCGGCGTCGGGCCGCAGCTCGCGGGCGCGGGGCTGACCGAGCAGCAGATCCGCAACCAGGTCATCAACGGCGGGGGCCCCATGCCGCCGGGCCTCGCCGAGGGCCAGGACCTGGACAACGTCACCGCGTACGTCCTCTCGATCCAGTAGGGCCTGAGCGGGGCGCGGGGCCGCGCGGGGCACGGACCCGCGGGCCCCGCCGTGCGCTATCCTCCTGACGCGCCTGTTTTTGTCGCTGCGACATCAATTGGCCGGCGATTAATCGTCAGGGAGACACGAACGTGGCCCGACCGCACCCGCAGGAGCCCGTGATCGTCGTCGGCAGCGGCATCGCCGGCGCCCTGGCGGCCCTCGGCGCCGCGGAGTCGGGCCCCGTGGTCGTCATCACCGAGGGCGTCGCTCGGGGACGGGAGCACCCGCCGCGCCCAGGGCGGCATCGCGGCCGCGGTCGACCGGGGCGACTCGGTCGAGGCCCACCTGCGCGACACCCTGGAGGCGGGCGCCGGGCTCTGCGACCCCGAGGCGGCGGCCGCGATCTGCCGCGAGGGGCCGGCCCAGGTGACCGAGCTGCTGTCGCGCGGGGTGGTCTTCGACCGCAGCCGGGGCCGGCTGCGCCTCGCCCGCGAGGGGGCCCACTCGGCCGCCCGGGTCGTCCACGCCGGCGGCGACGCGACGGGGGCCCACATCGTGGCCGCGCTGTCGACGGCGCTGCGCGCGGACCCCCGCATCGAGCTCGCCGAGGGCGAGCGGGCGAGCGAGATCCTGGTGCGCGACGGGCGCGCCGCCGGCCTCCGCACGGTCGCCGCCGACGGGGCCCGCCGGGAGCGCGCGGCCCGGGCCGTGGCCCTGGCCTCGGGCGGCATGGGCTGGCTCTACCCGCGCACCACGAACCCGCCGGGCGCGACCGCCGACGGGCCCGCGCTGGCCGCACGGGCCGGCGCCGCCCTGGCCGATCTCGAGCTCGTGCAGTTCCACCCCACCGCCCTGGCGCTCGGCGACGGCCCCCTGGCCCTGGTGAGCGAGGCCGTGCGGGGCGAGGGCGCCGTGCTCCGCGACGCGCGCGGGCGGCGCTTCATGCCCGAGGTCCACCCGATGGCCGAGCTCGGGCCCCGCGACGTGGTGGCGCGCGCCATCGCGCGGCGGTCGGCCGAGCTGGGCGGCGAGGTCACCCTCGACCTGCGCCACCTCGACGCCGACGAGGTGCGGCGGCGCTTCCCCACCGTGGCGGCGCTCTGCGCCGAGCACGGCCTGGACCTGGCCCGCGACCCGATCCCGGTCACGCCGGCCGCCCACTACGCCATCGGCGGCATCCTCGCCGACATGGCCGGGCGCTCGACCCTGCCCGGCCTGTTCGCGGTCGGCGAGTGCGCAGCGACGGGCGCCCACGGGGCGAACCGGCTCGCCTCGAACGGCCTCCTCGAGGCCGCCGTCCTCGCCGCCGGCGCGGCCGAGGCGCTGGCGGCCGGAGGCGACGCCTGGCCCGAGGGCCCCACGTCCGCGCCGGAGGCCCCGCCCGCGGAGCGCGGCGGCGGCGAGGCGGCCCGCGCCGCCCTGCAGGAGGCGATGTGGCGCGGGGTCGGCGTCGAGCGCGAGGCCGAGGGCATCGCCGCGGCGCGGCGCGCCCTCCTCGCGATCCCCGAGGGCACGGACGCCGCCGCCGACAACCTCCTGCTCGTCGGCCGGCTCGCCGCCGCGGCCGCCGCCCTGCGCACCGAGAGCCGCGGCGCCCACTTCCGCCGTGACCACCCCGCTCCCGACCCCGCCCAGGCGCGCCGCATCGCCTGGGTCGGCGGGTCGCCGCTCCACGTCCCGCCGACCGGCGCCGCCCCGAGGCGCCGCGCCCTGGCCAAGGAGGCCGCATGACCACCACCGCTCCCGTCTGCGCCCTCCCCGACGCGGGCGTACCGCTCGCCGAGCTGCGCGAGCGCGCCTGGGAGGCGCGCGCCGCGCTCGGCGAGCGCGCCGTCGTCCTCGGCCACCACTACCAGAAGGACGAGGTCATCGAGTTCGCCGACGTGACGGGCGACTCGTTCCTGCTCGCCCGCCGCGGCGCCGCGGCGACCGAGGCCGAGCTGATCGTCTTCCTCGGCGTGTACTTCATGGCCGAGGCCGCCGACGTGCTCAAGTCGCCGGGCCAGACCGTCGTGCTGCCCGACCTCGGCGCCGGCTGCCACCTGGCCGAGTGCGCCGACATCTTCACCGTGCGGGACGCGTGGGACCAGATGACGGCCGCGCTCCCGGGACGGCGCGTGGTGCCCCTCACCTACATGAACTCGGGCGCCGACCTGAAGGCCTTCGTCGGCGAGCACGGCGGGGCCGTCTGCACCTCCGGCAACGCCGAGAAGGCCTTCCGCTGGGCGCTCTCGGAGGGCGACGCGGTCTTCTTCTTCCCAGACGAGCACCTGGGCCGCAACACGGCCTGCCGCCTCGGCATGGCGCCCGGCGAGCCGCTGGTGTGGAACCCGCGCCTGGCGGCCCTCGGCGGCCTGGCCGAGGAGGACCTCGTGACCTCGCGCGTGATCCTCTGGAAGGGCTTCTGCAACGTCCACACGGCCTTCACCGCGCGCCAGATCGCCGAGGCGCGCGCCGCCGATCCGGACGTGCGCGTGATCGTCCATCCCGAGTGCCCGCGGCCGGTGGTCGAGGCCGCCGACGAGGACGGCAGCACCGAGTACATCATCCGCCGCTGCGAGGAGCTGCCGGCGGGCTCGTCGATCGTGATCGGGACCGACTGGAACCTCGTGAACCGGCTCCGGCAGCGGCACCCGGACAAGCGCATCTCGTGCCTGCGCGAGGACATCTGCCCCTGCGTCACGATGAACCGGATCGACCTGCCGAAGCTCACGTGGTGCCTGGAGTCGCTGGCGGCGGGCGAGATCGTCAACGTGGTCGCGGTCAACGAGGAGATGGCGCGCCTGGGCCGCCTGGCCCTGGACCGCATGCTCGCCCTGGCATGACCACGGCCGAGCTGGTGGCCGCCGCGCTGGCCGAGGACCTCGGCGAGCGCGGCGACATCACCTCCGCGCTGATCGTCCCCGAGGACGCCCGCCTGGCGGCCCGGGTCGTCTCCCGCGCCGAGGGCGTGCTCGCGGGTCGGGCCGCCGGCGAGGAGGTGCTGCGCCAGACCGGCGTCGCCGGGCGCTGGCTGCTGGAGGACGGCGCCGCCCTCGCCCCCGGGACGGCGGTCGCCGAGCTCGAGGGTCCCGCGCGCGCCGTGCTCGGCGCCGAGCGGACGCTGCTGAACCTGCTCTGCCACCTGTCGGGGGTCGCGACCCTCACGGCCGCCTACGTTCGCGCCGCCGCCCCGGCGGCCGTGCTCGACACGCGCAAGACCACCCCCGGCATGCGCGCCCTCGAGAAGGCGGCGGTCGTCGCGGGCGGCGGCGTCAACCACCGGATGGGCCTCTTCGACCGGGTGCTCGTGAAGGACAACCACCTCGCCCTGGCGCGGGCCGGGCTGGCGGCCGCGGTGGCGCGGGCCCGCCGCGAGCTGCCGGGGGTCATCGTGGAGGTGGAGGCCGACGACCTCGACGGCGTCCGGGCGGCGCTGGAGGCCGGCGCCGACTGGATCCTGCTCGACAACATGGGCCCGGAGCGGCTGCGCGAGGCCGTCGCGCTCGTCGCCGGGCGCGCCCGCACCGAGGCCTCGGGCGGGATGACCCTCGAGGGCGCACGCGCGGCCGGGCGGGCGGGGGTCAACGCCGTGTCGGTCGGCGCCCTCACCCACTCCGCGCCGGCCCTCGACCTGGGGCTCGACGCCGCCTGAGGGCGGGGGCTGTCGAAGAACCAAGGTCGTGCAGATGCCGAGCGAAAACCGAGCCATTCGGATGGACGCGGCCGACGCCGATGCCCTTGCGGCATCGGCGTTGACGCGGGCGCCGAAGGGCGACGGTTTGCAGCCGGCAGGTGTGCGACCGACTTCTTTGGCAGGCCCCTACTGAGGGAGGTGCGGGAGGTCGGGCCGGAGCGAGCGGGCCTCGTGCAGGTAGACGTGGCTCATCGCGCGACCGGGCGGCGCGTAGCAGTGGAGCATCAGCCGGATGCACATCCCGAGCGCCCCGGCGACCGGGATCTCGCGGGCGCAGATCAGCGGGACGGCGCCCAGGCCGATCTCGCGGGCGGCCACCGCGGGGAACTCGGCCGTCAGGTCCTCGGTCGCGGTGAACATGATCGAGACGAGGTCCTCGGCGGCGAGGGCGTTGCGCGCGAGCACCTCCTCGAGCAGCTCCGCGGTGCGCCGGCGGATCGCCTCGCTGGTGTCCTCGGCCACGGAGGTCGCCCCCCGGACGGCCCTCAGCACCAGCTCGCTCAGCGCTCGAGCCCCACGGCGGCGCCGAGGCGGGTCCACTCGGCCCGGGAGATGGGCCGCCACCGGCCCGGCTCGAGGCGGCCGAGGCCGATGCCGGCGTAGCGGGCGCGGTGGAGGCGCCGCACCGGGTGGCCCACCGCCTCCCCCATCCGCCGCACCTGGCGGTTGCGCC
The DNA here is from genome assembly GCA_963808825.1 of Miltoncostaeaceae bacterium. Classification (GTDB taxonomy): domain Bacteria; phylum Actinomycetota; class Thermoleophilia; order Miltoncostaeales; family Miltoncostaeaceae; genus DATAGF01. Next base: position 255,152 of record CAWEGW010000011.1, read on the forward strand.
CCTCGGTGAGCTCGATCTCGAGCCAGGTCCCGCCCTGGGCGCGGCGGTCCATGGCCCGCACCCGCGCCGGCGCCGTCATGCCGTCCTCCAGCTCCACGCCGCGGCGCAGGCGGCGGACGGCCTCGGCCGAGACCCGGCCCTCCAGCAGGGCCTCGTAGGTCTTGGGCGCCTTCGAGGAGGGGTGCATCAGCCGGGCCGCCAGCTCGCCGTCGTTGGTGACCAGCAGGGCGCCCGTGGTGTCGATGTCGAGCCGCCCGACCGGGTAGACGCGCACGTCGCGCGGCAGGTCGTCGAGCACGGTCGGCCGCCCCTGCGGGTCGCTGGCGGTCGAGACGACGCCCGCCGGCTTGTTGAGCAGGTAGGCGCGCAGGTGCTCGGGGTCGCGGACGCGCCGCGCCGTCCACCTCCAGGCGGTCGTCCGGGCCCACGAGCTGGCCGACGGTCGCGGGCTCGCCGTTGACCGACACCCGCCCCTCGGCCACCAGGGCCTCCGCCGCCCGGCGGCTGGCGACCCCGGCGAGCGCGAGGGCGCGGTGCACGCGCATCCGCTCACCCGTCATCGCCGCCCGCGTCGGCGGCCAGGTGGCCCGCCTCGACCAGCCGCCGCCGCACCCGGTCGGCCTCCGGCCCGCTGAGCTCGAAGCGCTCGAGCGGCGGGAGGTCGCGGGGCCCGCGCAGGTCGAAGCGCTCCTGGAAGAGCCGCGTCGTGCGGTAGCGCATCGCGCCGCCCTCGGCCGGCCGGCCGGCCTCCTCGAGCAGGCCGCGCTCGACGAGCGACGCCACCGTGGAGTCGGCCGCCACGCCGCGCAGGCGGCTGATCTGGGGCCGGCTGATCGGCTCGAGGTAGGCCACCACGGCCAGGGTCTCGAGCCCGGCCGGGGTGATGCGGTCCTCGGGGGGCCGCTCTCGCAGCCGGTCGCAGACCTCGGCGAGGTCGGGCCTGGTGCGCAGGGCGTAGCCGCCCGCGACCTCGGCGAGCTCGAGCCCGCCCTCGGGGCCGTGGCGCTCCCCGAGCTCGGCCAGGGCCCGCTGGACCGGCTCCGGCGGCTCCTCCGTGAGCTCGCAGAGCGCGACCAGCGAGAGCGGCTCGGGGCTCAGGAACAGCAGCGCCTCGAGGCTGCGCGCCAGGCCGGTCACCGCGGCCGCCCCCGGATGGCGATGTCGCCGAAGGGCTCGGTCTGGACCAGGGTGACGTCGCCGCGGCGGGCCAGCTCCAGGGTCGCGATCAGCGTGACGGCCTCCTCGAGCCGCCCGGCGCCCGCCGTCAGGGCGTCGAAGCTCACCGAGCGGGCCCGCGCGAGGGCGGCCTGCAGGCGCCCGATGGCCTCGGGGACGCTCACGCGGCGGCTGGTGAGGTGGGCGAGCGAGGGGGCCGGCGGGGCGGCGAGGAGGGCCCGCATCGCCGCCCGCAGCGACTCCGGAGGCTCGCGCGGCGCCGGCGGCGGCGCGGCGCCCTCGAGCGGGACCCGCCGGTAGCGCGGCCCGGCCGTGTCGCGGCCGCGCTCCGCCAGCCAGGCCGCCGCGCGCGTGAAGGGCGCGTAGGCGATCAGGCGCGCCGCCAGGCGCTCGCGCGCCTCGAGGGCGTCCGGGTCGGGCTCCTCGTCGACCGGCTCGCCGAGCAGGAGCCGGGCCTTCAGCTCGGCCATCGCCGCGAGCAGGACGATGAGCTCGCCGGCGGTCTCGGCATCCCAGCGCTCGTGCGCCCCCTCGCCAAGCGCCCCCGTCACGACCTCGAGCAGCGGCAGCTCGAGCAGGTCGACCTCGTCGCGCAGGACCAGCGTGAGCAGCAGGTCGAACGGGCCCTCGAAGAGGTCGAGCTCCATCGGCTGCTGGAGGGCGTCGGGCGCGGCCATCGGGTCCGGGCCAGCATACCCGCAGCCCCCGGCGGCCCCGCCCGGGCCCACCCCGCGAGGGGCGGGATCCTGCGAGGGGAGCGGGGTCCGGGCTCCCGCGCCGAGAACTACGGCTGCTTCACAGCCCCATCGCCGCCTTGACCTCGGCCAGCACCGGCGCGGCGATCGCGCGGGCGCGCTCGGCGCCCTCGTCCAGGATCGCGTCGATGCGCTCGGGGTCGGCCAGCAGCGCCTCGCGGCGCTCCCGGATCGGGGCCAGGGTCGCGCGGACGCGCGCCGCCAGCCCGCGCTTGTCGTCGACGCAGCCGAGCACGGCGGTCGTGCAGCCGCGGTAGACCTCCTCGAGCTCGTCCTCGGGGGCGCGGAAGAGCCGGTGCCACGAGAAGACGTTGCACACCTCCGGCCGGCCCGGGATGTCGCGCCGCACGCGCTGGGGGTCGGTGATCATGGACATGACGAGGCGGTCGATCTCCTCGTCCTCCATGCCGAGCGTCAGGGCGTTGCCGTAGCTCTTGCTCATCTTGCGGTTGTCCGGGCCGAGCACCAGGGGGAACTCCGCCAGCAGCGCCTGGGGCTCCGGGAAGAGCCGGCCGAAGAGGTGGTTCATCCGGCGCACCACCTCGCGCGCCAGCTCGATGTGGGGGAGCTGGTCCTGGCCGACCGGCACCTGGGTCGCCTTGTAGAGGATGATGTCGGCCGTCTGCAGCAGCGGGTAGCCGAGGAAGCCGTAGGTGTCGATGCCCTCGCCGAGCTCGGCGATCTGGCCCTTGTAGGTGGGCACGCGCTCGAGCCAGGAGAGCGGCGTGACCATGCCGAGCAGCGCGAGGAGCTCGGCGTGCTCGTGCACGTCGGACTGGCGGAACAGGATGCTGCGCTGCGGGTCGACGCCCACGGCCACCCAGTCGGCCACCATCTCGCGGGTGTTCTGCCGGATGTCGCCGACGTCCTCGAAGGCGGTCGTGAGCGCGTGCAGGTCGACGACGCAGTAGATGCAGTCGTAGTCGTCCTGCAGGCGCACCCAGTTGCCCAGAGCGCCGAAGAGGTGGCCGACGTGCAGCTGGCCGGTGGGGCGCATGCCGGAGAAGACGCGCTGCCGGGAGGCGGGCATCCGGGCATGCTACCCCCCGCCGGGTCGGCCCCCGGGAGCTGTCCCTAGACTCGGCTGGGTGGCGACGCTCGATCAGGCGGGCCCGGCGCCGGCGCCCGCCGGCCCCGGGTTCTGGTGGCGGGTCCTCTCGCCGGTCGGGGCGGTGCTCCTGGCCTTCGTGCTGCTGGTCGTGGGCGCCGGCATCCTCGAGGCGACGTCCATCTCGGACGACGGCGCCGCGGCCGTCCTGTCGTTCGCCACCAGCGTCCTGCTCCTCGCGTTCGGCGTCCTGCTCTGGCTGCGCCTGCCGGCGCACGAGCGCCGGGCCGCGGTCGCGCTGAAGCACTCGGCCTGGGGGACGGTCGGGCTGGGCGTGACGATCGGGATCGGGCTCGTGATCGGCGCCGGCACGATCATCCTGATCGGCACCGCGATCGACCCGGTCGTCGAGCGGCGCATCGACGACATCGAGGAGATCGGGACGGTCCCGTGGATGGTCGTCCTGACCGTCGTCGCCGTCGTGGTGCTCGCGCCCCTCGGGGAGGAGCTGCTCTTCCGCGGCCTGCTCCTGCGCGGCCTGATCCAGCGCATGCGCTTCTGGCCGGCGGCGGCGCTCAGCTCCCTGCTGTTCGCCGCCGCCCACGCCGACTCGTACCTGCTCTGGCCGCGCGCGCTGTCGCTGTTCCTGACCGGGCTCGTGCTGGCGTGGCTCTACCGGTGGCGGGGATACTGGGCCTCGGTGACCGCCCACGCGACGGTGAACGTCGTCGCCGCCATCGCGCTGGTCGCCTCGTCATGACCGACACCGCCGTCTTCCGCCGTCTGGACCTCTTCGCCGGGCTCGACGAGAGCGCGCTGCGCCGGGCGGTCGGGGAGCTGGACGCCGTCGTCGTCCCGGCCGGCGAGGAGTTCGACATCGCCGCCAGCGGCGCGGTCTGCGGGGTGGTCGGCGGCGGCCGGCTCGCGCTGGCCTTCATCGCCGCGGAGGACCGCGAGCGGACCATCGGGATGCTCGAGGAGGGCGACGTGATCGTGCGGCCGACCGACCCGTGGGCCGAGGTCGGGCCCCCGGGTGCGCTGCTTCGCGATCGAGGACGCCCTGATGCACCTGGTCAACCGCCCCCGGCTCGACGCCTGGTTGCACGACCCGGCGCTCGCCGCGAACGTCGTCCGCGTCCTCAGCGCCCAGATCGCCGACCGCGAGCTCGCGGTGGCCATCGCGCTCGAGCCGCGCGTCGAGCGGCGCCTGCTGCTGAAGCTGCGCCAGCTCGCGGAGCGCTGGGGGAGGGTGACCCCGGACGGCATCCGCCTGGACCTGCGCCTCACCCACCAGGAGCTGGCCAACATGGTCGGGGCCGTGCGCGAGTCGGTCACGATCGCCCTGGGCCGCCTGGCCAGCCAGGGAGAGATCGAGGTCCGCAACCGCACCCTGCTCATCCGCATGCCGCAGGACGACGAGCTCGAGGGCGGGCCCGGGGCCGGCGAGCGGTGATCCTCCGGGCGCGGGGCCCCTACTCGCTGCGAGGGTCGCTGCTCGGCCGGGCCGGCGGCACGCTGCGCCTGCGCGGCGGCGTGCTCGAGATGACGGTGCGGGCAGGGGACGCCCCCGGGCTCGCGCGGCTGGTGCAGCTCTCGGACGGCTCGCTGCGGGCCGAGGCGGCCGAGGGAGACCCGGCGGCGGTCGCCGCCGAGGTCCGCCGGCGCCTGTCGCTCGACGCCGACACGTCGGAATTCCGCGACCGCTTCGGCGACGACCCCCTCATCGGCGAGCGCGTGCGGCGCCGGCCCGGCGTCCGGCCCGTGGTGCGCGGGACCGTCGCCCAGGCGGCGGTCGCCGCCGTGGCCGGCCAGCTCGTCACCTGGGCCGAGGCCGCCGCCATCGAGGCGCGCGTCGTCGCGGCCGCGGCCCCCCGCTGCGGCGGCCTGCGCCTGCCGCCGACGCGGGGCGAGCTCGCGGCGCTCTCCCCCGCCGAGCTCGCCGCGCGAGGGCTGTCGCAGGGGCGGGCGTCGACGCTGGCGCGGGTCGTGCGGACGCTCGACCCCGAGGCGCTGCGCCGCCACGACTCGCGGGCGGTGGTCGCCCGCCTCACCAGGGAGCGCGGCCTCGGGCCCTGGTCGGCGGGGGTCGTGGGCCTGCTCGGGCTCGGGCGCATGGACGTCGGCCTCGTCGGCGACCTCGGGCTCATCCGCCTGGCCACCCGGGTCAACGGGCGCCCGGCCGGCGTGGCCGACACCGCGGCCCTGCTGGCGCCCTACGGCGAGTGGGCCGGCCTCGCCAGCCTCCACCTGCTCGGGCACCCCTGGGCCGCCGCGCCGCTCACGCCAGGCGAGCGAGGGACACCGCGAACCACCCGCGGGGGTCCTCGTGCCACTCCAGGAGCCGCAGGCCCGCGTCCGCGTACATCGCCGCGACCATCGCCCGGGTGAACTTGCACGAGATCTCGGTGCGCATCTCCTCGCCGGCGGCGAAGCGCGCCTCCATGCCGAGCGCCGCCACCCGCACCCGCTGGGGCGAGCGGGCCCGCAGGCGCATCTCGATCCAGGGCGGCCCCGCGTCGTAGAGGGCGACGTGCTCGAAGGCGGCGAGGTCGAAGTCGGCGCCGAGCTCGCGGTTGAGCACCCGCAGCAGGTTCAGGTTGAACTCGGCCGTCACGCCCTCGGCGTCGTCGTAGGCGGCCCGGATGCGATCCGCGTCCCCCGCAAGGTCGGTGCCCACCAGCAGCAGGTCGTCGTCCTCCATGAGCCCCGCCACCGAGGACAGGAAGGGGGCCCGCTCGGCCGGCTCGAGGTTGCCGATCGTGCCCCCGAGGAAGGCGACCAGGCGCGGCGCGGGCCCCCGCTCCGGGACCGCCGGCAGGTGGCGGGAGAAGTCGCCCGCCACGCCGTGGACCTCGAGGCCGGGGTAGCCCTCGACCAGCCGCCCGGCCGCGGCGAGGATCGCCTCGGGGCAGACGTCGAAGGGCACGTAGCGCTCGAGCAGCCCGGCGTCGCGCATCGCGTCGAGCAGCGCGGCGGTCTTGCGGGACGCGCCCGAGCCCAGCTCCACCAGCTCCCCCACCCCGTGGCGGGCGACCAGGCCGTCGGCCGACCCGGCGCAGGATCCGCAGCTCGGCGCGGCTCTGGTAGTACTCGGGCAGCCGCGTGATCCGCTCGAAGAGCTCGGAGCCGCGCTCGTCGTAGAAGTGCTTGGGCGGCAGCGCCTTCGGCGAGGCGGCGAGCCCGGCGCGGGCGTCGCCGGCCAGGCCCCCGCCCGGGCCGCGCGGGTGGACGTCCAGGCGGAACGGCCGCGGCGCCAGCTCGACGGCGTGGCTCACGCGTCGCGCGCCAGGCGGAGCCCGGAGAAGATCTGCCGCCGCTCGGGCAGGTCCCAGTTGCGGAAGGTGACGCGCGCCGCGATCGGCTGCGTCGCCCAGGAGCCGCCGCGCAGGACCCGGTAGCGGGGGCCGAAGAAGACCTCGGCGTACTCGGGGTACGGGAAGGCGCGGAAGCCGGGGTAGCCCTCGAAGGGCGTCGAGGTCCACTCCCAGGCGTCGCCGAGCATCCCCCTGCAGCCGCCCGGCGCCGCCGGGTAGGCGCCCAGCGCGGCGGGCTCGAAGGCGAGCTGGTCGAGGTTCGCCCCCTCCGGCCCGGACGGGGCGCCCTGGGCCGCCAGCTCCCACTCGGCCTCGGTGGGCAGCCGGGCGCCGGCCCAGGCGGCGTGGGCGTCGGCCTCGTGGGCGGAGACGTGGCAGAGCACGCGCTCGGGATCCACCGCCCCCGTGCGGTCGAAGCGGCGGTCGAGCCAGCCGCCGTCCCCGTCGCGGCTCCCAGTAGAGCGGGGCCTCGGCCCCCGCGCGCTCCCGCCACTCCCAGCCGGCGGCCGTCCACAGCTCGCGCCGGCGATAGCCGCCGTCCTCGATGAAGGCCAGGTGCTCGCCGCAGCTGACCGGGTCGCGCGCGATCAGGAAGGGCGCCACCTCGCGCCGGTGGAGCGGGCGCTCGCAGTCGTATGCGAACGGCCCCTCGGCCGCCCCCATCGCGAAGGCGCCGCCGGCCACCTCCACCCAGCCGCCGGCCGGCCCCTCCGGCGCCGGCAGGGGCCGCCGCTCGGGCGGCGCGTAGCGCCCCTCGGGGAGCATCTGGAGGCACTGGAGGACGGTCTCGGTGTGCTGGGCCTCGTGCTGGGCGACGAGGTCGAAGACGAAGCCGCCGGCCGTCAGGGGGTCGGCGTCCTCGGAGAGGTCGGCCCGGGCGAGGGCCTCGAGCGCCCGCGCGCGCACGTCGCCGAGGTAGCGCCGGGCGCCTGCCTCGTCGAGGATCGGGACCTCGGAGCGGCGGGCGCGGGGGGTCTCGATCGCGTCGTAGACGTCCTCGAGCTCCGGGTGCAGCGACGGGGCACCGGTGAGGCGCCCCACCAGCCAGAGCTCCTCGTAGGCCGCGATGTGGCCGAGGTCCCAGAGCGGAGGGCTCAGCAGCGGCGAGTGCTGGCGCGCGAGGTCCTCGGGGGCGAGCGGCGCGAGCAGGGCCAGGGTCCGGGCCCGGGTGGCCTCGAGGCGGCCGGCGACCTCCGTGGCGAGCACGCTCACCAGCCGAGGATGCTCGATCGGGCGTCCGCCGCCGTGTGAGCCGCCTCACAGCGTGGGCTCGCTCACACCGTGGTCTTTCTCACCGGCGCCCGGTGATCCGGCGCGGGCGCTGAAACGTCGGTTGCGCGGACGGGGGCGCTTCTGTTCGCGACCCGATTCCCTCTACCATTGCGCGCGCATGCGTGAGGCGACGCGCAGCCGGCCCCCCGCCCGCGGTCGGCGCCCAGCGCCGCGTGCGCGTCGGCGCGCGCGGTGGCGGCTGCCCTTCGGGCCCGGCGGCCGCGTCGTCGCCGCCCTCATCGCCCTGCTGGTGATCGTGCTCGGCGTGGGCGCCGCGCTCGGGGCGACGGCCGACGACGGCGACGCTCCGGCCGGCGTCGAGGTCGAGGGCGTCAACGTCAGCGGCCTGAGCCCCGACGAGGTCGAGCGGGCCGTGCGCTACCGCGCCCGCCAGCTCATGGCGCAGCCGGTCGTGATCGTGCGCGACGACGCCCCCGAGCGCCCGACCAGGGTGGCGCGCCGGAGCCTGGGCGCCCGCCCCCAGGTTGACCGCGCGGTGGAGGAGGCGCTCGAGCCGCGCAGCCTCGGCGGCAGGATCCTCGGCGGCCTCGGGGTCGCCCCGACCCGCGAGGTGGACATCGGCTTCACGGTGCGCCAGGCGCGGGTCAACGCGCTGGTCGACCGCGTGGCCGGCGACCTCGACGACCCGCCCGTGCCGGCGCGGCTGCGCGTCACGAAGGACGACATCGTCGTGATCCCCGGCAAGGGCGGCTTCGGCATCGACGAGTTCGCCCTGCGCGACCAGGTCGCCGCGATGCCGCAGGAGCCGATCGACGTGGAGGTGGGACCGCAGCCGCCGCCGGTCTCCGATGAGGCGGCCGAGGCCGCGCGCGAGCTGGCCATGCGCGTCGTGGCCCGGCCGGTCGAGGTCTCCTTCCAGGGCCGCGGGGCCCCGATCGAGGCCTCGGTGCTGCGCTCGGCGCTGCGCTTCGCGCCCGACCCGCCCGACCTGCGGGTGCGGCTCGACCCCGACACCCTCTACCGCGAGATCGCCTCGGCCTACTCCACCCGCGAGCAGCCCGCCCGCGACGCGTCCTGGAGGCTCAACGGGGCGACCGCGACGCTCGTGCCCTCGCGGGTGGGACGCAAGCTCGACATGGAGGCCGTCGCCGCCGAGATGGTTGACGACCCGGGCGCCACGGCGGTGCGGGCCCGCTTCGAGGTGAGCCAGCCCGAGCTGACCACCGACGAGGCCCGCGCGCTGAACGTCACCGAGCTGGTCTCGGAGTTCTCGACCCCCTACAACTGCTGCGAGCCGCGCGTCACCAACATCCAGCGCGCGGCGGAGACGCTCGATGGCTGGGTCATCCGGCCCGGCTGGACCTTCTCCCTCAACGACGCCCTGGGCCCGCGCACGACCGAGCGGGGCTACGTCGAGGCGCCGCAGATCCTGGGCGGCAAGCTGGAGGACGGCGTCGGAGGGGGCGTCTCCCAGGTCTCGACGACGCTCTACAACGCGGCGTTCTTCGCCGGGATGGAGCTGCTCGACCACACCCCGCACCAGTTCTGGATCTCGCGCTATCCGGAGGGCCGCGAGGCCACGCTGTCGTACGGCGGCCCGGACCTGGTGTTCCGCAACGACTGGGACGCCGGGGTGCTGATCGACGCGGTCGCGGGCGACAACGCCGTCACGATCCGCTTCTACTCCTCGAAGCTGGGGCGGCGGGTCGAGACCGAGACCGGCGAGCGGACCGACTTCGAGGAGCCGGAGATCAACGAGACCGTCAACCCGGAGCTCGAGCCCGGCGCCCGCGTGGTCGAGCAGTACTCGGGCGGGCAGGGCTTCACGGTCAGCTACACGCGCGAGGTCTGGGAGGGCGACGAGCTCAAGCGGGACGAGACCTACACCTGGCACTACTCGGCCCAGGACGCCTTCGTCGAGCTCGGGCCCGCCCCCAAGCCCAAGCGCAAGGCCCCGGGGACGGGCACCGCTCCCGACGAGCCGGCCGCCTCCGGCGGCGAGGGCGGCAGCGACGGGGCTGCCGACGAGCCGGCCGCCCAGGACCGGGCCCCCAGGACCCCGCCGGCCAGGCGCCCAGCCCGTAGCGGCCGCTTGCCCGGGCGGGCCGTTCGGGCGAACATGTGTTCGTGCCCGAGGGGCTGGCCACGATCCTGCACGCCGACCTCGACGCGTTCTACGCGTCCGTCGAGCAGCGCGACGACCGGCGCCTGCGCGGCCGCCCGGTGATCGTCGGCGGGGGCGTCGTGCTGGCGGCCAGCTACGAGGCGCGGGCCACCGGCGTGCGCTCGGCGATGGGCGGGCGGCGCGCCCGCCGCCTCTGCCCCGAGGCCGTCGTCGTGGAGCCGCGCTGGAACGCCTATGTCGAGGCGAGCCGGGCGGTCTTCAAGGTCTTCGAGCGCACGTCGCCGCTGGTCGAGGGCCTGTCGATCGACGAGGCCTTCCTCGACGTGCGCGGCCTCGAGCGGATCCAGGGCTCGCCCGCCGAGATCGCGGAGGACCTGCGCCGGAGGGTGCGCGAGGAGGTCGGGCTGCCGATCACGGTGGGCGTGGCGACGACCAAGTTCCTCGCCAAGGTGGCCAGCGCCGTCGCCAAGCCCGACGGCCTGCTGGTCGTGCCGGCGGGCGGTGAGCGCGCCTTCCTGGAGCCGCTGCCGGTCGAGGGCCTCTGGGGCGTCGGCCCGGCGACGGCCGGCCGGCTGCGGGCCCGCGGCCTGGCGACCGTGGGGCAGGTCGCCCGGCTGGACGAGGCCCGGCTGGTGGCGCTCCTGGGCCAGGCGGCCGGCCGCAAGATGCACGCGCTCGCCCACAACCGCGACCCCCGCCCGGTGCGCCGCGGCCGTGGACGGCGCCGCTCGGTGGGCTCCCAGTGCGCGATGGACTACAGGTCCCGGCCCCCCGAGGCCATGGAGCGGACGCTCGTCGCCCTCGCAGACCGGGTCGCCCGCCGCACCCGCCGCTCGGGGCGCCTCGGGCGGACGATCGTGCTCCGCATGCGCTTCGGCGACTACACCCGCGCGGCCCGCTCGCGCACCCTCCCGGACGCCACCGCCGACACGCGCGCGATCCTCGACGCCGCCCGCGAGCTGCTGGACGAGGCCCGGCCCCTCATCGCCCGCCGCGGGCTGACGCTGCTCGGCATCGCGATCACCAACCTCGACGACGGCGGGCCCGTGCAGCTGGTGCTGCCGATCGACGGCGAGCGCCACCGCGCCCTGGACGCGGCGGTCGACCGCGTCCGCGAGCGCTTCGGGACCACCTCGCTGACGCGGGCCTCCCTGACCGGCGAGCGCCGCGGCCTGGCGCCCTGGCTGCCGCCCGACTGAGCGGCGCTCGTCTTCCACTCCGGCCCTGCGGGCGCCGTGGCCAAGTGGCCGGCGGCCAATTGGCCAACCCACCCACGGCCAAGTGGCACACTCCTCTCGAAGCCCGTAACCACGCCGTTCTCGGGGCTGTGCCACTTGGCAGGGGACCGCGTGCCAATTGGCCAAGCCATCCGCGGCCAATTGGCCAACCGGTGCCCGGCCAATCGGCACACCCGACGGCAGGGAGATCCCCCCGTCGCCCCGTTCGACCGGGGCGGCCGGGGCCTCAGCCGCCTCCGTCGCCCTCCGAGAAGAAGGCCGTCAGCTCCGTGATCGTCTCCTCCGGGGCCTCCTCGGGGACGAAGTGCCCGCCGGGCATCGCCCGCCCGCGGACGTCGTCGGCGAGCGCCTGCCAGGTCGCCAGGACGTCGTAGATGCGCCCCATCCGGCCCTCCTCGCCCCAGAGGATCAGCAGCGGGCAGGCGGCGCGCCGGCCGGCGTCGGCGGCGTCGTGCTCCAGGTCGATGGAGGCCCCGGCGCGGTAGTCCTCGCACGAGGCGTGGATCGCCTCCGGCCGGGAGAACCAGCGCACGTAGTCGCGGATCGCCACCTCGTCGACCGGCGTCGCGGTGCCGGACCAGCGGCGCACGGTCTCGCGCAGGAACCACTCCGGGTCGTGGCCGATCATCGTCTCGGGCAGGCCGTCGGGCTGGATCAGGAAGAACCAGTGGTAGTAGGAGGTGGCCACGGCCTGGTTGACCGTCCCGAACAGGGTCGCCGTGGGGACGATGTCCAGCAGGGCCGCGCGGCTCACGCGCCCGGGGTGGTCGCGGACCATGCGGTGGGCGACCCTGCCGCCGCGGTCGTGGCCGGCGACCGCGAAGCGCTCGTGCCCGAGGCGCTCCATCAGCCGCACCATGTCGCGCGCCATCGCCCGCTTGGAGTAGCCCTCGTGGTTGTCGCCGTCCGGCGGCGTCGAGCTGTCGCCGTAGCCGCGCAGGTCGGCCGCGACGACCGCGAAGCGCTCCGCCAGCCCGGGGGCGACGCGGTGCCAGCAGGTGCGGGTCTGGGGGTACCCGTGCAGCAGGAGCAGCGGCGGGCCGCTGCCCGCCGCCTCGTAGGCGATGGTCGCCTCGCCGACGTCCTCGGCGCCCTCCCGGAAGCCCTCGATCACGAGGGCGATCCTCTCACGCGCGGCGCGCCGGGGCGGGCAACCCGAGCCGTCGCGGCGCAGGGCGACCGCACTACGCCCGTTGACGTCGGGGAGGCCGAGGAGCCGGGTCAGGTCCTCCTGGTGACCGTGAGCTTGGCCCTCGGCCCGGCCGAGGCCGCGCGCGAGGCGCTCGGGAGGACGGCGGCCCGGATCGTCCAGCGGCCCGGGGCCCTCAGCCGGATCGCGAAGCGGATGCGCCCCTCGGCCGTGGTCGGCGTCGTGGCGACCCGGACCCAGCGGCCCCCGACCAGGCGCTGCACCTGGAGGCGCGTCCGCCTCAGGGCGGGGAGGGTGCTTCCCCGGCACACGAGGCGGGCGCCGGACGGGACGGCGACCTGGGTCCCGGTCCGCACCTTCTTGGCGCCGGCGCTGCAGCGGTAGCGCAGGCGCGCGAGCGTGCGCAGCGGGGCCTGCGGCGGCGCGGGCGCGGCGGCGGGCGGCGGCGGCGGCGGGGCGGTCCGCTGGAAGGCGAGCGCGCCCCGCACCGCCGCGTCGGCGTTGAGCACGCCGGCCCCGTACTGGACGTCGCGGCCCGGCGCGCCGCGATCGGTCGCGGTGGCCTGGATGATCCCCTCCGTCTCGGCGGGGGTGAGGTCCGGGCGCAGGTTGCGCATCAGCCCGGCGAGCCCGGCGACGATCGGCGTCGCCATCGACGTGCCCTGGAGCACCGTGTAGCCCGCCACGGGGTTCCCGGGCACCCGCCTGTCCCACGTCGAGAGGATCATGCTCCCGGGCGCGGCCACGTCGACGTAGGTCCCGTTGGTCGAGAAGCTCGAGATGGTGCCGCTCGGCTCGATCGAGCCGACGGCCAGCACCCCGGGGAGCGCCGCCGGGTACAGCGGCACCCCGGCCTCGGGCGTGTCCTGGGTGTTCCCCGCGGCCGCCACCGGCAGGACGTTCCTCGACACCGCGTACGCCACGGCCGAGGCGAGCGCCGGCGAGTAGTTCCCGGTGCCGAAGGACATGTTGATGACCGAGGCCCCGGCGTCGGTCGCCCACATGATGGCGTCCACGACGTTGGCGACGAACAGCGCGTTCCCCGCGTCGTTGTTCTGCACCGTGAGCGTGACCTTCGACGCCATCAGCGGGGTGTCGTAGCCGGCGCCGGAGACCCCGGCGCCGTTGCCGGTCGCGGCCCCCGCCAGCCCGGCGACGTGGGTGCCGTGCAGGTCGTTGTCGTTCGGGTCGTTGATCGCCTGGGTGATCTGCGCGCTGGACGCCCGGACGTCGGCCGACCGGTAGGTCGCGGGGAACTGGGCCTCGGCGTTGTAGGCGGCGACCACCTTGCCGACGAGCTCGGGGTGCGGGGTGTCGATCTCGCTGTCGAGGACGGCGACGCGCGCGCCCGGACCGCCGCGGCTCACGTCCCAGGCGGCGTAGAAGCCGCTCTGGCGCCAGTGCCACTCGGTGGTCACCGTCGTGCTGCCGAAGGTCAGCGGGGTCGTGGTGTAGGTGTCGTCGGGGATCACGAGCGGCTCGAACCCCTCGCCGCTGCGCTGCCAGTCGAGCCGGAAGACGCGCGGGTCGTCGAGCAGGCGCCCGCGGGCGTCGGCCGCGTCGCCGCCGGGCAGCTCGTACTCGGCCCAGCCGATCTCGGGGAAGGCGCGCGCCAGCGTCACGCCGGCGTCGCGGGCCACGTCGCGGGCGTCGCCGCCGGCCGGCAGCTTGGCCAGCACGGTGGGCGCGCCTGCCGCCGCCGGCGCCGCCGCCAGGGCGGCGGAGAGGGTGGCTGCCGCGATGGCGGCGAGCCGCGTCATCCGGCGTAGAGCCCCACGCCGTGCACGTCGTGGGCCGCGTCCATAACGGTCTCTGCGACAGTAGGGTGCGCGTGGATCATCAGGCCGACCTCGCGCGCAGAAATTCCGTACAGAAGCGCCAAACCGAGCTCATGGATCAGGTCGGTCGCGTGCGGCCCCATGATCGTGGCGCCCACCAGCCGGTCCGAGGCGCGGTCCACCACCATGCGGCAGAAGCCGAGCGTCTCGCCGAGGGCCAGCGCCTTGCCGTTGGCGCCGAGCCGCCCCGTGCCCACGGTCACGTCCATCCCGGCCTCGCGCGCGGCCTCCTCGGTCAGCCCCACCCGGGCGATCTCCGGCAGGGTGTAGACGCAGGTCGGGACCAGGGCGCGGTCGAGGACGCGGGGCCCGTCCAGGGCGGTCTCGACCGCGTTGGCGCCCTCGGCCTGGCCGAGGTGCGCGAGCTGCGGGCCCGGGATCGCGTCGCCGACGGCGTAGACGTCGCCGACGCCGGTGCGCAGGTGATCGTCGACCGCGATCAGGCCCCGCTCGGTGCGGATGCCGAGCTCCTCCAGGCCGATGTCGGCCGTGTTGGGCGCCCGCCCGACGGCCACCAGGGCGCAGGCCGCCGTCCGCTCGGACCCGTCGGCGAGGCGCACGGTGAGGCCGTCCGGGCGGTACTCCACCACCTCCTCGACCGTGGTGCCGGTCAGCACCTCGACCCCCTGGCGCCGCAGGGCCTGGGTCATCGTCTGGCTCACGCGCCGCTCCTCGGTGGCCAGGATCGCCGGCAGCGCCTCGACCAGCGTGACGCTGCAGCCGAGCGGGGCGAGCATCGAGGCGAACTCGCAGCCGATGATCCCGCCCCCCACGATCAGCATGCTCTCGGGCAGCTCCTCCATCTCGATGGCCGTGGTGGAGTTGAGCACCGCCGGCTGCTCGGGGTCGAGCACCGGGAGGCGGGCCGGCTCCGTGCCGGTGGCGATCACGACCGTCGGCGCCGACAGCTCCTGGACGCCGTCGGCCGTCTCCACGGCGACCCGGTCCGGCCGCGTGAGCCAGCCGTCCCCGCGCACGACGGTCACGCCGCGGCGCTCGCAGGCCTGCTCCACCCCGCCCCGCATGCGGGCCGCGATCGCCATGGCGCGGTCGCGCATCGCCGGCCAGTGGACGCCCACCTCGCCCAGGGCGATGCCCCAGTCCGAGGCCTCCCGCAGCCGCGACACCAGCTCAGAGGACGCCAGCAGCGCCTTGGTCGGGATGCAGCCGCGGTTGACGCAGGTGCCGCCCAGGAGGTCGCGCTCGACCAGGATCACGCTCGCCCCCAGCTGCGCCGCCCTCAGGGCCGCGACGTCGCCCGCCGGCCCGCCGCCGAGCACCAGGACGCGGGCGTCCGGCACCCTAGCCCGGCGCGGCGGGGGGAGGCTGGCGGACGACCGGGGTTCGGGCGGCGGCGGCCTCGTCGAGGCGCCGCACCGGGGTGGAGTAGGGCGCCTGGCGGGCGATCTCGGGGTCGTCGGCCGCCTCGCGCAGGATCTCGCCGACGACCTCGGCGAAGGCCTCGAGCGTCTCGCGGGTCTCGGTCTCGGTCGGCTCGACCAGCAGGGCCTCCTCCACCAGCAGCGGGAAGTAGACCGTCGGCGGGTGGTAGCCGAAGTCCAGCAGGCGCTTGGCCAGGTCGGTCGTGCGGATCCCGAGGTCGCCCTTCATCGGCGCGCCCGAGAGCACGAACTCGTGCATGCAGCGCTCCCCGAAGGCGAGCGGCAGGTGCTCGCCCACCCCCGGCCGCTGCAGCAGCGCCAGCAGGTAGTTGGCGTTCAGCACGGCGATCTCGCGAGGCCTCGCGCAGGCCCTCGGCGCCGAGGGAGCAGATGTAGGCGTACGAGCGCACGAAGACGCCGTAGTTGCCCTGGAACCCGCGCAGGCGGCCGATCGACTTCGGCCG
Organism: Miltoncostaeaceae bacterium; assembly: GCA_963808825.1. Lineage (GTDB taxonomy): Bacteria > Actinomycetota > Thermoleophilia > Miltoncostaeales > Miltoncostaeaceae > DATAGF01. The sequence continues at coordinate 270,875 of CAWEGW010000011.1, forward strand.
CTCCTCGTCGAGGTCGAAGGCCGGGCGGTCGCCGTTGGCGCCCTCGCTGCGAACGATCCGCGGCACCATCAGGTAGGGCTCGATGCGGTCCGAGACCGCGATCGGCCCGGCGCCGGGGCCGCCCCCGCCGTGGGGCTGGGTGAAGGACTTGTGCAGGTTGAAGTGCACGATGTCGAAGCCCATGTCGCCCGGGCGGCTGATGCCCATGACCGCGTTCAGGTTGGCGCCGTCGTAGTAGAGCGTCGCGCCGGCGTCGTGGACGATGCGGGCGATCTCCTCGATGTTCGGGTCGAAGATCCCCAGGGTGTTGGGGTTGGTGAGCATGAGGCAGGCGACCCGGTCGTCGGCCTTGCGGCGCAGGTCGTCGAGGTCCACGCCGCCCGACGGCGACGTGCCGACCTTCACGACCTCGTAGCCCGCCATGGTCACCGTGGCCGGGTTGGTGCCGTGGGCCGTGTCGGGCGTCAGCACCAGGGTGCGCGTCGTCGCCCCGGTCGGCGTGGTAGGCGCGGCGTGAGCAGCACGCCGGCAAGCTCGCCGTGCGAGCCCGCGCTGGGCTGCAGCGAGACGTGCGGCAGGCCCGAGACCTCGGCGAGCGCCCGCTCGAGGTTCCACATCAGCTCCAGCGCCCCCTGGGCCCGCGCGGGGCGCCTGGAAGGGGTGCAGGCGCGCGTGCCCCGGCAGCGCGGCGACGCGCTCGTGCAGCTTGGGGTTGTGCTTCATCGTGCACGACCCCAGCGGGTAGAAGCCGGTGTCGAGGTCGAAGTTGCGCTTGCTGAGCCGGTTGTAGTGGCGCACGATCTCCGGCTCGGCGACCTCCGGGAGCTCGGGCGGCGCCGCGCGGCGCAGGCGCGCGGGCAGCAGCTCGTCGAGCGGCCGCTCGGGCACGTCCAGCGCCGGCGCGACGAAGGCGCGCCGGCCGGGGCGCGAGCGCTCGTAGATCGTCGTCGCAGGCTCGCGCTGCTGGGGGGTCTGGACCTGGACGCTCACGCCACCGCCCCCGTCTCGACGGCGGGCCGGGCCGAGCGCTCGGCCGCCACCGCGCGGCCGCAGCACGTCGGCCAGGCGGTCGATGTCGGCCCGGCTGCGGCGCTCGGTGATCGCCACCAGCAGCCCGTCGGGGTGCTCGGGGTAGTCGCGGCCCAGGGCGAGCCCCGGGTTGACGCCCTCGGCGGCGCAGCGCTCGATCACCGCCTCGACCGGCGCCTCGAGCGCCAGCGCGAACTCGCGGGCGACCGGCTGCTCGTGCAGGGCGCGCACGCCGGGCAGGGCGGCGAGGGTCGTCCGCGCATAGTCGGCCCGTCGCAGCATCAGCTCGGCCAGCTCCACGGCGCCCCGCTTGCCGAGCCAGGAGAGGTAGACGACGCCCGCCAGGGCGTTCAGCACCTGCGCGGTGCAGATGTTGTGGGTCGCCCGCTCGCGGCGGATGTGCTGCTCGCGCGTCTGCAGGGTCAGGACGAAGCCGCGGCGCCCGTCGACGTCGCGCGTCTCGCCGGCGATGCGCCCCGGCATGCGGCGGATGTGCTCCTCGCGGGCGGCCATGAAGCCGAAGGACGGCCCGCCGTAGTCGAGGCGGTTGCCGAGCGACTGCCCCTCGCCGACCGCCACGTCGGCGCCCAGCTCGCCGGGCGTGCGCAGCAGCGCGAGCGGCAGCGGGTCGCAGGCCACGACCGCCAGGGCGCCCGCCTCGCGGGCGGCCGCGATCAGCGGCTCCAGGTCCTCGACCGCCCCGAGGAAGTTGGGCTGCTGGACGATCACGACCGCCGTGTCGGGCCCGACCAGGGCGCCGAGCTCGGCGAGGTCGGTGACCCCGTCGCGCAAGGGGGCCTCGACGACGCGCTGGCCGTAGCCCGGGGCCAGCGTGGCCAGCGTCTCGCGGCTGTGGGGATGGACGCCGCGGGAGACCACGATCTCGCCGCGGCCGTTGGTCAGCTTGGCCAGGTAGGCCGCCGAGCCGACGGCGGAGGGGCCCTCGTAGAGCGAGGCGTTCGAGACCGGCAGGCCGGTCAGCTCGCTCATCGGCCGTCTGGTACTCGAACATCACCTGCAGGCCGCCCTGGGAGATCTCGGGCTGGTAGGGCGTGTAGGGGGTGAGGAACTCCGACCGGGACAGGATCGAGTCGATCAGCGCCGGGACGTAGTGGTCGTACATGCCGGCGCCGAGGAAGGTGATCTCGTCGTCCGCCGACGTGTTGCGGGCCGCCAGCTCGCCCAGGTGGGCGGCCACCTCCTGCTCCGGCAGGCCCGGGGGCAGGTCGAGGGGACGGCCCAGGCGGACGGCCTCGGGGATCGCGGCGAACAGCTCGTCGATCGAGGAGACCCCGATCTCGGCGAGCATCGCCCGCAGGTCGTCATCGGTGAGGGAGGTGTAGACGCTCACAGGCCGGCCAGGTACGCGCGGTAGGCCGGCTCGTCCATCAGGGCGTCGAGCTCGCCGGGGTCCGAGAGGCGCACGCGGATGAGCCAGCCGTCGCCGTAGGGGTCCTCGTTGACGACCTCGGGCCGGTCCTGGACGGCGCCGTTGACGGCCACGACCTCGCCGCTCGCGGGCGCGTAGATGTCGGAGACGGCCTTCACCGACTCGAGCTCGCCGTAGGACGCGTCCTTCGACACCGTCGCGCCCACCTCGGGCGGCTCGTAGTAGACCACCTCGCCGAGCGCGTCCTGCGCGTACCAGGTGATCCCGAAGACCGCCTCGTCGCCCTCGGCGCGCACCCAGTCGTGCTCGGGGTGGTAGCGGAGGTCGCTCGGGTAGGACTCGTCAGCTGCCATCGGTCTCCTTCACTCCCTCGGGGACGTCTCCACAAGCGGACGGCGGGCGGTGCGGGCGGCCTTCGGCTTCCCGCGGACGTCGATGACGATGTCGTGGTCGGGCGACGCCACCGCCGACGGCACGTAGGCCATGCCGATGCCGACCTCGAGCGACGGCGACAGGGTCCCGCTCGTGACGGTTCCCGCCGGCTCGCCCTCCACCAGCACGTCCTGGCCCGCGCGCGGGATGCCGGGCTCGGTGAGGCGGAAGATCGCCAGCCGCTGCGGCGTCCCCTCCTCGGCCTGGCGGCGCATCGTCCCGGTGCCGAAGAAGCGGCCGCCGTCCAGGTCGCAGGCCCAGCGCAGGCCCGCCTCGATCGGGGTGCGCGCCCGCGAGAGCTCCTGGCCGTAGAGCGGGTAGCCCATCTCCAGGCGCAGGGTGTCGCGCGCGACCAGCCCGGTGGGCTCCGGCGGCGCCTCCCCGGCCATGAGCGCGTCCCAGACGTCCGGGGCCCCGTCCCAGGGGCACATGAGCTCGACGCCGGGCTCGCCGGTGTAGCCGGTGCGCGCGATCAGGCAGGGCACGCCCGCGACCATGTCCTCGCCGACCTCGAAGTAGTCGAGCTCCAGGGCCAGCGGAGTCGGCGAGGTGGGGGCTGAGGGCGGCCGCCCAGGCCGGCCCCTGCAGCGCGAGCATCGCCACCTCGAGCGAGCGGTCGGCGAGCGCGACCCCGTCCGGGAGCCGGTCGGCGAGCCGGTCGCGGCAGGCGGCCACGTTCGACGCGTTGACCACCAGGAGGAAGCGGTCGGCCAGCGCGTAGACGATGAGGTCGTCGATGACGCCGCCGTCGTCCTCGCACATGAGCGTGTACTGGCCGCGGCCGGGCCCGATCTCGTCGATGTCGTTGGTCAGCACCCGGGCGAGCGCCTCGCGGGCGCCGGGGCCGGACACCTCGAGCTGGCCCATGTGGGAGACGTCGAAGACGCCGGACCGCTCCCGCACCGCCCGGTGCTCGGCGCGGGCGGTCGAGTAGTAGAGCGGCATGTCCCACCCGGCGAAGCCCCCCATCCGCGCCCCCAGCGCGGTGTGCCGGCCGTGCAGGGAGGTGCGCGAGAGGGTGGCCGCCATCCGCGCTGACGCTACCACGCGTCAGCGGACGCGAGACCGGGTGCGAGCAGGCCCCTAGGAGCCCTTCAGGAAGTCCGGGATCTCGAGGGCGTCGTCGGGGATCTCCAGCCCCTGGCGGTCGCGCGCCTCGAGGGTGATCGTCGGCGCCGGCCGGCCGTTGTCCTCCTTGTCGCGGCGCCGCGGCGCCGCCGCCCCGGTCCGCTCGCGGCGGCCGAAGCGCGGCTCGCTCGCCTCGGCGGCCGAGGCCGCCCCGTCGAAGCCGGTGGCGATCACCGTCACGCGGAGCATGTCGCCCGCGTTCTCGTCGATCACGGCCCCGAAGATCACGTTGCAGTCGTCGTGGGCCGCCTGGCGGATGATCCCGGCCGCCTCGTCGATCTCGAACAGGCCCAGGTCGGGGCCGCCCGTGATGTTGAGGAGCACGCCGGTGGCGCCGGCGACCGTCGTCTCGAGCAGCGGCGACGAGATGGCCGCCTTGGCGGCCTCGGCCGCGCGGTTCTCGCCCGACGCGGTGCCGATGCCCATCAGCGACGCGCCGGCGTCCTGCATGATCGTGCGGACGTCGGCGAAGTCGAGGTTGATCAGGCCGGGCACGGTGATGAGGTCGGTGATGCCCTGGACGCCCTGGCGCAGGACGTCGTCGGCCATGCGGAAGGCGTCGATGATCGAGGTGCGCCGCTCGACGACCTCGATCAGGCGCTCGTTGGGGATGACGATGACCGAGTCGACCTGCTTCTCGAGGGCGGAGATGCCCTCCTCGGCCCGCCGCGTCCGCTGGGCCCCCTCGAACGTGAAGGGCCGCGTGACCACGCCCACCGTGAGCGCGCCCTGCTCGCGGGCGGTCTGGGCGATGACCGGCGCCCCGCCGGTGCCCGTGCCGCCGCCCTCGCCCGCCGTCACGAACACCATGTCGGCGCCGCGGACGGCCTCCTTCAGCTCCTCGCGGCTCTCCTCGGCGGCCGCCGAGCCCACCCGCGGGTCGGCGCCCGCGCCGAGCCCCTTGGTGATCGTGCCGCCGATGTGCACCTTGACGTCGGCGTCCGACATCGAGAGCGCCTGGGCATCGGTGTTGACGGCGATGAACTCGACGCCGCGCACGCCGGCGTCGATCATCCGGTTGACGGCGTTGGTGCCCCCGCCGCCGACGCCCACCACCTTGATCACGGCCAAGTAGTTGCTCGTCTCCACCTGTGCTCGCCTCCCGGGGCTGAAACGACCCGCTCAGACGCTGTTTTCGTCAACCCTCAACTGGTGATTGAGGTAGGTAGAGGGTCCCGACGGCGCGTGGTCGCCCGCCCTCAGGCACGACTCCACCAGCCTGGAAAGTAGTGTCGACCACCCCGGATTGTCAAGAAGGGTCGAGCATAAGTTGAGTCTTTTCTCGCGATGTGCGGCAAAGCCTCGACCTCTACTCGATGCTCTCCTCGGCCGGCGCGGCGGCCGTCTCGGCGGCCGTCGCCTCCTCCGCCGGGGCGATCGGCGCGAGCCCGCCGATGGCCGGCCGCTTGGGCACCCTCAGGTCGATGTAGGTGGCCGAATCGATGTCCTGCGCGGGCACCTTCCCGAGCACGAGGCCGAGCGCGCGGGCCTTGGCCGCCAGGTGCTGCGGCCGCCCCAGCCGCAGCTCGGGCCCGCCGTCGATGCGCCCGGACAGGGCACCGGTCGCGTCCATCCCCAGGCGCCGCACCCGCCGCGCGGCCTCGGGCGGCGCGGCGGCGAGGAAGGCGAGGGCCGCGCGGTCGGCGTCGGGCAGGGCGTAGCCGGCCGCCGGGGGCGGCGCGGCCACCCGCAGCCACCCCAGGCCCGCGTCCTCGGGCACCGGGCCGAGCACCCGCCCGCTCTCGGCGACCACCGCCGCCTCGCCCCCGGCGGCAGCGGCGATCGCCACTGGCTGCGCCATCGACACGTCGACCGTCAGGCCGCGCGGCCAGTCGCGCTGGACCGAGACCGACGCCACCCAGGGGAAGGCGGCCGCCGCCGCGCGGACCTCGTCCACCGGGGGCGAGACCATCGTCCCGTCCGAGGCCGCGCCGTCGATCGCCGCCACCAGGGCGTCGCGGTCGGGCCCGTCGTAGCCCCGCACACTCACGTGGCCGACCGCCAGCAGCGGCCCCTGGGCGAGCCACCAGAGCAGGGCGAGCGCGGCCAGCGCCGCCAGCCCGATCAGGACCAGGGCCCGGCGCTGCCGCCCGCGGGCGCGGGCGATCCGCCGGCGGCGGTCGGCGACGGCCGGGTGGGGCCGGCGCCCCCCCGCGGCGGCGGCCCGGCCGCCGCTCACGCCGGCGGGAGCGGCGGGCGCACGACCCCCCGCTCCTCGTCGAGGTAGCGCACCTCCGGCTCCAGGGTGACGCCGTGCGCCGCGGCGACGCGGCGGCGGCCCTCGGCCATCAGCGCCAGCACGTCCGCGGCCCGCGTGCCGGGCCGGGCCTCGATGAAGTTCGCGTGCACGGGGGAGAAGCGCGCCCCGCCGATCTCCAGGGCCTTGCAGCCCGCCGCCTCGAGCAGCCGCCCGGCCGAGTCGCCGGGCGGGTTGGTGAAGACGCTGCCGAAGGTCCGCACGCCCTGGGGCTGGGTCGCGCGCCGGTGGGTGCGGAACTCGGCCAGCCGCGCCGCGATCGCCGCGCCGTCGCCGGGGCGCAGCGCGAAGGCCACGGCGGCCACGACGTCGCCCGGGCCGATCGCCGAGCTGCGGTAGCCGAGCGCCAGGTCGGCGGGCTCCACCCGGCGCCGCCCCGCAGCGGAGCAGACGACGGCCCAGCGCAGCGCCTCTGCCAGCTCGCCCGAGTGGGCGCCGGCGTTCATGGCCACCGCCCCGCCGGCAGTGCCCGGGATGCTCGCCCCCCACTCCAGCCCCTCCAGGCCGGCCGCGGCGGCGCGCTGAACGGCGCGCGGGAGCGAGGCGCCGCCGCCGCACCACAGCTCGCTGCCGCGCACCGAGATCGCCGTCAGGCGGCCCACCAGCCGCAGCGCCACGCCGCGGAAGCCGGCGTCCGACACCAGCAGGTTCGAGCCGCGGCCGACGACGGCCACCGGCACGCCCTCGCCGGCGGCCCAGGCCAGGGCGGCCGACGCCGCCCGGAACGAGCCGACCCGCGCCAGGCGGTCGGCGGGCCCGCCCACCCGGATGGAGGTCAGCGGGGCGAGGGGCGCGTCGCGCTCGAGCTCAGGCGGGGCGGGAGCGGTCGTCGGGATCCCCATCGACGGACTGTTTTTCCAGGCGGGCCACCAACTCCTGCCCCAAAAGGGTGACATCGCCCGCCCCCATCGTGATGAGGAGGTCGCCCGGGCGGACCTCGGCGAGCGCGGCGTCGGCCGCCTCGGCGAGGGTCGGCGCGTACACCGCCCGCGCCGGGGCGGGCACCCGCGCGGCGACCGCGGCGCCGGTGGCGGCCGGGTCCGCCGGCTCGCGGGCGAGGTAGACGTCGGTGACCACGACCGCGTCGGCCGCCCCGAGCGCGGCCCCGAGCTCGGGCCCCAGCGCCCGCGTGCGCGAGGGCAGGTGGGGCTGGAAGACGACGACCACCCGGGCCGGGCCGCGCTCGCGGGCGGCCGCCAGCGTCGCCCGGATCTCGGCCGGGTGGTGGGCGTAGTCGTCCACCACCTCCACGCCTCCCGCCCGCCCGCGCGGCTCCATCCGGCGGCCCACCCCGGCGAACCCCGCCAGGCGCGCGGCCGCCTCCTCCACCGGCACGCCGCACCAGTCGGCCAGGGCGAGCGCGCAGGCGGCGTTGTCGGCGTTGTGGCCGCCGGCGAGGGCCAGCGGCACGCGGACCCGCCGCCCGCCGGCGAGCGCCAGCACGAAGCCCGGCCGGCCGGGCTCGCGGTCGACCCGGCCCCAGGCGCCGGGCCTGTCGCCAACCGCCCGCACAGGGCAGCGGGCCCCGCGGGCGCAGGCCCGTGCCTCGTCGTCGGGGCCGACGACGAGCAGCCCGCGGGCCGGCAGCCGCGCGACGAAGGCCCGGAAGACCTCGCGGACGTCGTCGAGCGACGCGAAGGTCGCGTGGTGGTCGTGGTCGACGTTCAGCAGGATCGCCGCCTCCGGGGCGAGGTTGAGCAGCGAGCGGTCGCTCTCGTCGGCCTCGGCGACGAACCAGGGCCCGTCGCCCCACAGGGCCCCGGTCCCCCCGCCCCCGGCGATGGTCGCGCCGACCGCGGCCGAGGCGTCGCCGAGGGCGGCGACCAGCATCGCGCTGGTGGTCGACTTGCCGTGGGCGCCCGCGACCGCCAGGCCGCGGCGCCCCGCCATCAGCTCGGCCAGCAGCTCGGAGCGGTGGAGCACGGGCAGGCCGCGGCGGCGGGCCTCGGCCAGCTCGGGGTTGTCGGCCGCGATGGCCGTCGAGGCCACCAGCGCCTCCGCGTCGTCCGGCACCGCGTCGGCCCCGTGCCCGGCGCGGGCGTCGATCCCCGACTCGCGCAGGGCCCGCAGGGTGTCCGACTCCTCGCGGTCGGTGCCGCTGACGCGGTAGCCGGCGGCCGCGGCGAGGCGCGCGAGACCGCTCATCCCCGCCCCGCCGATGCCGACCAGGTGGATCGGCCGGGCGCTCATCCGGTCCGGCGCCGGCGCCTCCGCAGCCGGGGCGCCCGCGGCAGCCGCGGCCGTGGCAGGCGGCGGCGGCGCGGGCGGCGGGCGATCGACAGCGCCTCGTCCGCGATCCGGTCCGCGGCCTCGGGCCTGCCGGCCGCGCGGGCCGCCTCGGCCATGGCGTCGAGGCGGTGGCGGTCCGAGAGCAGCGCGCCCACGAGGCCGCGCAGGTGCTCGCCGGTGCACTCGTCGTCGGGCAGGACCACCGCGGCGCCGGCCTCGGCGAGCCAGCGGGCGTTCTTGGCCTGGTGGTCGGCCGTGGCGTGGGGGTAGGGCACCAGGATCGCCGGCCGCCCGATCGCCGCCAGCTCGAAGACCGACCCTCCCGAGCGCGAGACCACCAGGTCGGCGGCCGCGATCGCCCCCGGCATGTCGTCGAGCCAGCCGACCAGGCGGTAGCCGTCGCCCGGGTCGCGGCCGTCGAGCAGGCGCCGGGTCTCCTCCAGCAGGCCGGGGCCGGCCACGTGGATGACGTCCACCGGCGGCGCGCTGCCGAAGGCCTCGGCGGCGGCGCGGTTGAGGCTGCGGGCGCCCTGGCTGCCGCCGACGACCAGGACCGCGGTCGCCCCGGGGTCGATCCCGAAGGCCCGCCGCCCGGCCGTGCGGGTGGCGGAGGTCACGGCGCTGCTCACCGGACGGCCCGTCACCATGTAGCGCCGCCCGGTGCGGCCCGGCAGCGGGAACGCCAGCGCCACCCGCCGGGCCAGCGGCGCGGCCAGGCGGTTGGCGGCGCCGAGGTGGGAGTCGGCCTCCATCAGCATGAGCGGCCGGCGCGTCAGCCAGGCCGCCAGGGCGACCGGCCCGGCGGCGTACCCGCCCGCCCCGATCACGACGTGGGGGCGGCGCCGGGCGAGCAGCGAGGCCGCGCGCGGGACGGCGATCGCCGCCTGGGCCAGGGCGACCAGGTTGCGCGGCGTCAGCCGCCGCGCGAAGCCGCGCAGCGGAAGCACGTCCTGGGGGTAGCCGGCCGCCTCCACCGCGGCGACCGCGCCCGCCCTGCGGGCGCCGACGAAGCGGACCTCAGCCCCCCGCGCGCGCAGCGCGTCGGCGACCGCCAGCGCCGGCATCACGTGACCCCCCGTCCCGCCGGCGGCGATCAGCGCCCGCACGGCCGGGGACCGCGGCGAGGCCGGCGGCGGAGTGTGATCGGCGTCCGATGTTGACAAGGAGCCCGGTGCAGGCGAGGAGGACGATGAGGCTGCTGCCGCCGAAGGAGACGAAGGGGAGCGGCACGCCGGTCACGGGCATGACGCCCACGACGGCGCCGATGTTGATCGCGGCCTGCGCGAGCACCAGGGTCGTCAGGCCCGCCGCCAGCGCCTGCTGGTGGAGGTCCTTGGCCCTCAGCGCGATCCGGTACCCGGCCGCCGCGAACAGCGCGAAGGCCACCAGCACCGCAACGACGCCGAGGAGGCCGAGTTCCTCCCCCACCGTCGCGAGGATCATATCCGTGTGCGCCTCGGGCAGGTAGAAGGCCTTCTGGACGCCGTCGCCGAGCCCCACGCCGCTGACGCCGCCGGAGCCGAGGGCGACCTGGGCCTGGACGCTCTGGAAGCCGGCCCCGTTCGGGTCGCTCCAGGGGTCGAGGAAGGCGAGCAGGCGCTCGCGCCGGTAGGGCTCGGCCATGATGGCGATGACCGCCAGGAAGCCGGCGATCGCCAGCACCGTCCCGAGGTGGCGCAGCCGCGCACCCGCCACGATCAGCATGGCGACGGCCATGGCGCAGAGCACGACGGCGGTCCCCATGTCGGGCTCGACCAGGATCAGCGCGCCCAGGGCGGCCGTCACCAGCAGGAAGGGCGCCAGGCCGCGGGGGGTCGCCAGGCGCCGCGGGTCGCGGGCGATGGCCTGGGCCAGCCAGAGGGCCAGGGCCAGCTTCGCGAGCTCCGAGGGCTGGAGCTGGCCGATGGGGCCGAGGTCGATCCAGCGGCGCGAGCCGTTGACCTGCATGCCGATGGACGGCACGAGCACCACCAGCAGCAGGAAGACCGAGACGGCCATCGCGGGCGGCCCCAGGCGGCGCATCCCCTCGGGGCTCATGCGGGAGAAGACGGCGTAGGCGGCCAGCCCGGTCACCGCGTAGGCCGCCTGGCGCGTGACCATGCCCAGCGGGTCGCCGTCGTTGAGCAGCGCCGTCGCGCTCGAGGTCGAGTAGACCATGACCAGGCCGAACGACACGAGGGCGAGGACGACGCCCGTGAGCAGGCGCTCCGGTGCGGCGGCGGAGGTGGTGCGGCGGCGTGCCACGGTCCCGGGGACTTCGCCGCGGGCCCCCCGGACCCTTGGTCCGCGGGTCGCCGCCCGGCTAGCGCGCGCCGGCCGCCCTGGCCGCGGCGCGGAAGGCCTCGCCGCGCTCCTGGAAGTCGGCGAACTGGTCGAAGCTGGCGCAGCCCGGCGACAGCAGCACGGTCTGGCCCGGGACCGCCCTGGCGGCGGCGGCCGCGACGGCAGCCTCGACCGTGCCGGCGTCCTCCGCCGGCACCCCCTCGGCGGCGAGGGCGCGCCCGATCTCCCCCCCGGCCTCGCCCACCAGGTAGGCGCGCACCACCGCGCCACGGGCGGCCTCGGCGAGCGCGCCGAAGGGCGTCCCCTTGGCCCGGCCGCCGGCGATCAGGTGGACGCCCTGCGGGTAGGCGTCGAGGGCGGCGATCGCGGCGTCCGGGTTGGTGGCCTTGGAGTCGTTGACGAACGCCACCCCCGCGGCCTCCCCGACCGGCTCGAGGCGGTGGGCCACCGGCCGGAATCCCGCCAGCCCGGCGGCCAGCGCGTCGGCGCCCAGGCCGGCGTGGGCCGCCAGGGCCGCCGCGGCCATGGCGTTCTCGCGGTTGTGGCGGCCGCGCAGGGCCACCTCCTCCCAGGCCACCACCCGGCCGAGGCCGTCAACGTGCAGCCCGCCCTCGGCCCAGGCGACCGCGCCGGGCCCGGGCGGGCCGTCGTAGATGCGCCGCGAGGGCGCCGCGCCGGTGGCGTCGAGGCCGGGCGGGAGGATGGCCAGGTCGCCCGCCCCCTGGGCGGCGAACAGGCGCAGCTTTGCGTCGCGGTAGCCCTCCAGGCTGCCGTGGCGGTCGAGGTGGTCGGGGGCCAGGTTGAGGAGCGCCGCGGCCCGCGGCCGGAAGCGCTCCACGTCCTCGAGCTGGAAGCTCGAGCACTCCACCACGAGCCAGGCCTCGGGGTCGGAGGCGTCGACCAGGCCCGCCAGCGGCGTGCCCTGGTTGCCGCAGGCCGTCGCGGCCAGGCCGCCGGCGCGCAGCAGGTGGGCCGTCAGCTCGGTGGTGGTCGTCTTGCCGTTGGTGCCGGTGATGCCGATCAGCGGGTTGGGCAGCTCGCGCGCCGCGAGCTCGATCTCGCTCCACACCGGCACCCCGGCGCTCCGGGCGGCGACCACCGGGACGACGTCGCCGGGCACGCCCGGGCTCTTGACGACGAGCTCGACGTCGGGGACCGGGGCCTGCCAGGGCGCGCGCACCTCCACCCCGGCCGCGGCGAGCTCCGGCGCCGAGACCTCGCCGGCGTCCACGGCGACGACCTCCCAGCCGCGCCGGGCCAGCAGGAGGGAGGCGGCCCGCCCCGAGCGCCCGAGGCCGACCACCAGCGCCCGCCTCACGTGATCTGGAGGTCGCGGAAGTAGAGCGTGAACCCGACGGCGGCGAAGATGGCCGCGATCAGCCAGAAGCGCACGATGATCTTGGTCTCGCTCCATGCGGCCATCTCGAAGTGGTGGTGCACCGGGGTCATCAGGAAGACGCGGCGGCGGAAGCGCTTGAAGACGATCACCTGGACGATCACCGACAGCGCCTCGGCCACGAACATCGCCGCGATCACGATCAGCAGGATCTCGGTCTTGGTCATCACCGCCATGGCCGCGATGGCGCCCCCGAGCGCGTAGGAGCCGGTGTCGCCCATGAAGACGGCCGCCGGGAACGAGTTGAACCAGAGGAAGCCGACGCACGCGCCCACCAGGGTGGCGCCGAAGATCGCCAGGTCGTTCTGCTCCGAGACGAAGGCGATGGCCGTGTAGGAGAGCAGCACGATGGCGGCGATCCCGGCGGCCAGGCCGTCGAGCCCGTCGGTCAGGTTCACGGCGTTGGCGGCCCCCGCCACCACCAGGAACACGATCAGGAAGAAGGCCACCGCGCCGATCTCGAAGGAGCGGTCGAGCACCGGGATCGTGAGCGTGGTCGGCAGGCCCACCACCTCGACGGCCACCGCCACCAGCACCGCCGCGATGACCAGCAGGGCCGCCATGCGCCAGCGCCCCGAGAGCCCCAGCGAGCGCCGCTTGACGATCTTCATCCAGTCGTCGAGGAAGCCCACCGCCCCGCAGGCGATGGTCGCGAACAGCACCAGCATCGCCTCGGTGCTGCGGCTCGAGAGGATCACGAAGGGCAGCGTCGTGGCCACCAGGATCAGCAGGCCGCCCATGGTCGGCGTGCCCTGCTTCTCGGCGTGGGCGTCGGGGATCAGGCCGGCCGGGCGCACGAACTGGCCCACCTCGTTGGCCCGCAGCCAGGCGATGAACTTCGGCCCCAGGAACATGAGCAGGGTCGCGGCCGAGATCGCCGCGATGAGCACCCTCGGCACGCTCAGCCCTCCGGCGCGATGACGGCGCCGACGCGCTCGAGGCGCATCGAGCGCGAGCCCTTGAGCAGCACCACGTCCCCCGGCTCGATCAGGCCCGGCACCACCTCGATCGCCTCCTCCACCGTGGCCAGGTGGCGCGAGGGCACCCCGTCGGCGCCGGCGGCGTAGGCGGCGGCCCGGTCGCCCACGGCCACCAGCAGGTCGAACGCCGGCCGCCCGGGCGGCCTCCCCGACCTCGCGGTGGTGGCGCTCCTCCTCCGGCCCGAGCTCCATCATGTCGGCCAGCACCGCGACCCGCCGCCCGTCGCGGCCGGCCAGGTCGGCCAGCGCCGCGCGCATGGCCAGCGGGTTGGCGTTGTAGCAGTCCTCGATCAGGGTGCCGCCCGCGCTCAGGGGGCGCTCCTGGCCGCGCAGCGCCGACACGGCCACCTCCACCCGGGCACCCTCGGGCGGCGCTGCATCGAGGGCCCGGCAGCACGCCAGCGCCGCCGAGGCGTTGGCCAGCTCCCAGGCCTTGCTCAAGCTCAGGTCGAGGTCCATGTCTGGCAGAGGGTCGAAGCGCACAACCGTGACGCCGGGGTCGAGGGTCGCCAGGTGCGGCTCCAGCAGGGGCTCGCCGGCGGGGATCACGGCGGTGCCGCCCGGCCGCAGCGCCGTGAGGATCTCGGCCTTCGCCGCCGCCACGGCCTCGACGGTCCCCAGCAGCTCCAGGTGGACCGGGCCGATGGCGGTGATGCAGGCGACGTCGGGCGGCGCGAGCGCCGCGAGCTCGGCGATCTGGCCGGCGCCGCGCATCCCCATCTCGACCACCGCGACCTCGGTGCCCTCGGGCAGGCCCATCAGCGACATGGGGACGCCGATCTCCGTGTTGCGGTTTCCCGGCGTCCCGTGGGCCGCCACCCCCGCCGCGCGCAGCATCGCGACCAGGATGTCCTTGGTGGTGGTCTTGCCGGTCGCCCCGGTGATGCCGACGACGCGGGCGCCGCTGCGCTCGAGGGCCAGGCGGCCCGCGGCCTGGAGCACCGCGACCGGGTCGGGGGCCACGATCACCGGCTTGCGGATGGCCAGGCAGTCGCCCTCGATCCAGCGCCACGCCGACTCCCCGACCACCGCGGCGGCCGCCCCGTCGCGCAGCGCGTCCGGTGCGTGCTGGCCGCCGTCGGCGACCTCGCCGCGGATCCCCACGAACAGGCCCCCGGGCACGATCTCGCGCGAGTCAACCGACGCGCCGTCAACCTCGGTGTCGGGGGTGCCGACGGGAAGGCGGGCATCGGCCCCCGCCCTCAGGATCTCGTTGACGGTCAGCTTCACGCCCTCGCCCTCCCGCCCACGACGCCTCCGACCTCCTCGCGGGCGACGACGCGGTCGTCGAACGGCGTGACCACCCCCTTGCGCTCCTGGCCCTGCTCGTGGCCCTTGCCCGCGATGACGACGACGTCGCCCGCCGCCCCCTCGCGCGCCGCCCAGGCGATCGCCGCCCGCCGGTCGGGCTCCACGACCGTCCGTGCCTGCCCCTCCCCCATGCCGGCGAGGATCTCGTCGATGATCGCCTCGGGCTCCTCCGAGCGCGGGTTGTCCGACGTCACGACGGCCACGTCGGCGAGCGCGGCCACCGCCGCCCCCATCTGGGGGCGCTTGCCCCGGTCGCGGTCGCCGCCGCAGCCGAAGACGCAGATCAGGCGGCCGCCGCCGGCCAGCTCGCGCGCGGCCCGCAGCACGTTCTCGAGCGAGTCGGGAGTGTGCGCGTAGTCAACGATCACGTGGAAGGGCTGCCCGCCGTCGACCGCCTCGAAGCGCCCGGGCACCCCGGGCACCGAGGCGAGGCCCGCCGCGACCGCCTCGTGGGGCAGCTCCAGCAGCTCCCCCACCGCGACCGCGCCGGCGATGTTGGAGAGGTTGAAGCGCCCCCGCAGGCGGCTCTCGACCTCGACCGCCCCGCGCGGGGTGGCGACCCGGGCGACGATGCCCGTCCCCAGGCCGCCCGCCTCGACCACCTGCACCGGCGCCGGCGCGTCAACCGCGTAGCCGAGGGCGCCCGCCTCGCGGGCCAGGCGGCGGCCCAGCTCGTCGTCGAGGTTGGCGGCCCCGGGGGGGTCCTCGCCCTCGCCGTCCGGGCGCAGGAAGAGGGCCCGCTTGGCCAGGTAGTAGTCCTCCACCCCCTCGTGGTAGTCGAGGTGGTCGCGGGTGAGGTTGGTGAAGAGGGCGGCCGCGAAGCGGGTGCCGGCGGTGCGGCGCTGGGCGAGCGCGTGCGAGGAGACCTCCATGGCGCAGGCCCGGTCGCCCGCGTCGCGCATCCGGGCGAACAGCTCCTGCAGCTCGACCGGGTCGGGGGTCGTGTGGCGCAGCGGGACGGACTCGCCGCCCACGCGCGCCTCGATCGTCCCGACGAGCCCGCACGGCAGCCCGGCCGCCTCCAGCATGGCCCGCACGAGGAACGAGGAGGTCGTCTTGCCGTTGGTGCCGGTCACGCCGACGACCCGGAGGTCGCGCGAGGGGTGGCCGGCGAGGGCCGCGGCCGCCAGCGCGATGCCGAGGCGCGTGTCCGGCACGACGGCCTGGGGCACCGGCAGGTCGAGCGGGCGCTCCACCATCAGGGCGGCGGCGCCGCGGGCGACCGCCTCCGGGGCGAAGTCGTGGCCGTCGGCGCGGGCGCCGCGCAGCGCGCAGAACAGCGCCCTCGGCCCCGCGTCGCCGGCGCGGTGCACGATCGAGGCGATCGCCGTGGCCGCGGCCTCGGCGGCCGTCTGCGACGGCGCGGCGACGATCCTCCCTCCGGGACCGCCCTCGATCAGCTCCTGGAGGGTCATGCGGGCGGGGATCCTACCAGAGGCCGCGGACGGCCATCACGGCGCGATGTTCAGCGTTTGCAGGGAGAATGCGGCGATGTCCTCGAACGCCGGGGCGGCCACCTCGCCGCCGTAGTAGGCCCCGCCGGGCTCGTCGAGCACGACCGAGATCACCAGCTTGGGGTCGTTGGCGGGGACGTAGCCCACGAACGAGGAGGTGTAGAGGGCGCTGCTGTACTCGCCCGTCTCGGGGTCGATCTTGTTGGCGGTGCCGGTCTTGCCCGCCACCTGGTAGCCCTCGATCTGGGCCAGGCTGCCGGTCCCGTCCGGCGAGACCACGCCGCGCAGCATGCGGTCGAGCGTCCGCGCCGTGCGCCGGGTCATGATCTGGCGCCCCGCCGGGTGCTCGACGGCGGCCCCGCCGACCTTGTCCACCAGGTGGGGCGGCACCAGGCGGCCGCCGTTGGCGATCGCCGCGTAGACCCGCGTGAGCTGGGCGAGCGTCACGCCGATGCCCTGGCCGATCGGGATGTTGATGATCGAGGTGCCCGACCAGCGCTCGAGCGGCAGCACCAGGCCGTCGACCTCGCCCGGGAAGTCGATCCCCGTCGGGCTGCCGAAGCCGAAGCGCTCGATCCAGGCCTGCAGCCGCTCCGCCCCGACCCGCTCGGCGATCAGCACCGTCCCGATGTTGCTCGACTGGGCGAGGATCTCGGAGGCGGTCAGGGTGACCGGCGGGCGCTCGTGGGCGTCGCGCAGGGTGCGGTCGTAGCGCGTGATCTCCGTGGGCAGGGCGAAGGTCGTGCCGGGCGAGACCTTCCGGTCCTCCAGCGCCGCCGCCATGGTCACGACCTTGAAGGTCGAGCCGGGCTCGAACGTGTCGGTGACCGGCCGGTTGCGCTCCAGCTCGGGGTTGATGACGGTGCGGCGGTTGGGGTTGAAGCGCGGCACCGTGGCCATGGCGAGCACGCCGCCGGTGCGCGGGTCCATGACGATGCCGGTCGCGCTGCGGGCCCCGTACTCCTCGCGCGTGGCGGCGAGGGTGCGCTCCACCCGGTCCTGGATCGTGGGGTCGATCGTGAGCTGGACGTCGTCGCCCTCGACCGGCTCCCGGTCCTCGAGCATCTGGATCGAATTGCCCAGCAGGTCGCGCACCTCCACCCGGTGGCCCGGGGTCCCGGTCAGGGCGTCGTCGCTCTGGAGCTCCATGCCCGACATGCCCTCGTGGGTGTCGCCGGTCAGGCCGATCAGCTGGGACGCCTGGGGCCCGCCCGGGTAGAAGCGCTGCCAGGTGTCCGAGAAGTCGATGCCCGGCAGGTCGAGCTTCTTGGCCCGGTCGGCCAGCGAGGGGGGCACGTTGCGGGCCAGCACGACGTAGCCGCCGGGCCTGATGAGCGCGTTCGCCAGCTCGTTGGGGTCGCGCTCGATCGCCGGGCCGAGCTTCGCGGCGGTGCCCTTGGGGTCGGTCACCAGGTAGGGCGTGGCGGTGACGTCGACCGCCAGGCGGTCGATCGCGAGGTCGGCCCCGTTGCGGGCCTGGATCGACCCGCGCTGGGCGGGCAGGTCGGCCTCGAAGCGGTTCTGCTGGACGCCGCGCGCCGACAGGTCACCGGCCCGCACGGTCCCCAGCCAGACCGCGCGGATGGCCAGGAGCCCCAGCAGCACGACCGCGACGCCCACCAGCAGGCGCACGCGGTTGGGGTGGGCGCGGATGGGGCCTCGCGGGCGCCCGCCGGCGCGCGCCCGCCGGCGGGGACGGGGCGGCCGGCGCGAGGATCCGGCCCCCATCTCCTACGGCGCCCCGGCGTCCAGGTAGGTCACCTCGGAGCTCGGCGGCGAGACCATGCCCAGCCGCTTCTCGGCCCGGGCGATGACGGTCGCGTTGCGCTGCTCGAAGCGGCTCTTCAGGCGGGCCGTCTCGGCCTCGACGCTGCGGGCCTGCTCGATCACCTGACCGGTCTCGTGGGTGAGGGTGAGCTTGGCGACGTTGATCCAGACGATGCCGCCGAGCACCAGGGCCACGAGCGGGATCGCCAGCCGGCCCAGCCGCACGCGCGTGCGGCGGCGGCCGGTGCGGGCGGGCCGGGGCCGGGCCGCCGGGCGGGCCCGCGGCCTGGTCCGCGCCGGCGCCGGCGCGGTCCGCGGCGCCGCGCGGGTGCTCACCCCTCGCCCCCGGTGCGCTGCAGGGCGCGCAGGCGGGCCGAGCGGGCGCGCGGGTTGCGGTCGAGCTCGGCCTGGCGCGGGCGGAGGGCCTTCGGGGCCAGCAGGGCCGCCTCGGCCACGCGGCCGCAGCCGCAGACCGGCAGGTCGGGCGGGCAGATGCAGCCCTGGCTGCGGGCGCGCATGAACGTCTTGACGCGGCGGTCCTCGAGCGAGTGGAACGAGAGCACCGCCAGCCGGCCGCCCGGCGCGAGCAGCTCGAAGGCGCCCTCGAGGCCGCGCTCCAGGCTCCCCAGCTCGTCGTTGACCGCGATCCTCAGCGCCTGGAAGACGCGCTTGGCCGGGTGGCCGCCGGCGAACAGGGCCGGGGTCGGCACGGCCGAGCGGACCACCTCGACCAGGTCGCCGGTCGTCGCGATCGGCGCCTCGCGGCGGCGGCGCACGATGGCGCGCGCGATCGGCCGCGCGTAGCGCTCCTCACCGTAGGTGCGGATGATCTCGGCCAGCTCGGCCTCGGACGCGTCCGCCACCAGGTCGGCCGCCGAGCGCTCGCGGCCCGGGTCCATGCGCATGTCGAGCGGCGCCTGGCGCGAGTAGGAGAAGCCGCGCTCGGGCTCGTCAACCTGCATCGACGACAGGCCCAGGTCCATGAGGATCGCGTCGGCGCGCACGCCCTGGTCGGCGAGCCGGGGCAGGGCGTCGGCGAAGTTGGCGCGGATGAAGCGCGTCTCGCAGACCACGTCTTCGGCGAGGTCGGAGAACCAGGCGGCGGCCTCGGGGTCCTGGTCGATGGCGATGTAGCGGCCGTCCTGGCCGAGCGCCGGGGCGAGGCGGCGCGCGTGGCCGCCGGCGCCGAAGGTGGCGTCAACGACGGTGTCGCCCGGACGCGGGGCGAGCAGGCGGACGACCTCGTCCGCGAGTACGGGGTCGTGCCCGCGGGCGGGCCTACGGGACTCGACCGGCAAGGCGCTTGGCACGAGCGGACACCCCCTCCCGGCGCATCTGCGAGAAGCGGTCGGCGAGGCGTGCGGGCTCCCAGACCTCCAGGTACTCCCCCACGCCGACCACCTTGACCTTCCTGCCCTCGATGCCGGCGTACTCCCGCAGCTCGGCGGCGACCGGGATGCGGCCCTGGCCGTCGAGCTCGTGGTCGTAGGCACCGGCGATGAGGAAGCGGCTCAGCTCCCGGGCCTCGTCGTCGAGCACGCTCATCGCGCCGAACGTGCGCTCCACGAGCCCGGACCACTCGGACGTGGGCACCAGGATCAGCCCCTCGTCGAGCCACCAGCCGATCGTCGCCCCCTCCGAGAAGGGCTCCCGCAGGCGAGCGGGAATTGCGAGCCGGGAGCGATCGTCGAGGCTGCACTCGTACGTCCCGCTGAGCAGCCGGCGTTGCATGTGCCCCACGCTACCCCACATTTCCCCACATGACAATCCGGAGTCCCCCGATGGCGACCGGGATCTCCCCCCTGCGCGCCACCCGCAACGCGGGCGCGCAGGACGCGGTCCCGCAACCAGTGTTGCGCGAACGACGCAGGTGCAGCGAAAAGGAACACTTGTTCGCGTCCGAGGCACGAACTAGAGTTCCCCGCGATGTCCGCAGTCACCGAACGCCACGACCACCTCCCCGCACCGGCCGGGCCCCCCGCGCCGCCCCTGCGCGCGCTCCCGCCGGCCCGCCGCCGGCGCGGCGCGCCGAGCGCCCGCGCGGTCGCCCTCTACGCCCTCGGGCTGGTGGCCGGCTTCCTGCTCGCCGGGGCGGCGTCGCTCCCGGGCGGCGCCGAGATCGTCAGCGGCCAGGTCGGGCTGGCCGTCCTGGCGGCCGCCGTCGCGGGCCTGGCCGGCCTGCGCGCGCGGGCGGTCGCCCGCCGCCGCGCGGCCGCCGCCCTCCTGTAACAGCCGCGCAACCGATGTGACAGCGGCGTGAACGGGGCGGCGCGTCGCCTACACTCCTCCGGTGCCGGTCAACGGGGGTGGATACCTGGGGCACTGGGGTCTTGCCGAACCGCCGTTCGGCCTTGAGCCCGACCCCCGGTTCGCCTTCGAGCGCGCCGACCACCGCGAGGGCCTGGCCCGGATCCTCTTCGGCATCACCCAGCTCGGGGGCCTGGTGGTGATCACGGGGGAGATCGGCTCCGGCAAGACCCTCCTGGCGCAGACCCTCACCCGCACCCTCGACGGCGAGGGCTTCGCGGTCGCCGAGGTGGCCAACCCGCCCCGGACGCCGGCCGCGTTGCTGTCGGCGACCCTCCCGGCGATGGGCGCCGAGCCGGCCGGCGGCTCCGCCGCCCGCCTCGCCGGCCGCGTGCGCGCGCGGCTGGCCGAGTCGGCCGATCAGGGCCGGCGCATGGTCATCGCCATCGACGAGGCCCAGCGGCTCGATCCGCGCGCCCTCGACGAGGTGCGCCTGCTGACCAACCCCGGCGACGGCCCGAGCGCGCCGGTCGTGCTGCTCGGCCAGCCCGAGCTGACCCGCCACGTCGAGCGGCTCCCCCAGGTGGCCCAGCGGGTCGTCGTGCGATACCACCTCGGGCCGATGACCGAGGAGGAGGTCAACCTCTACGTGGCCCACCGCGCCCGCGTCGCCGGCGCCGACCGGCGCCTGCTCTCAAAGCGGGCGGCCCAGGCCGTCTACGAGGAGACCGGCGGCGTGCCCCGCCTGGTCAACCTGCTGGTGGCCAACGCCCTCTTCGTCGCCGCCGCCCGCGGCGAGGACCAGATCGGCGAGGACACGATCCGCGACCTGGCCGAGGACAGCCGCATGAGCGTCGAGGCCGCCGGCGTGGAGCAGGACGGCTGGTGAGGCGGGTCAGCTACCAGTCGATGCTGGGCGGGCCGCCCGGCGGCGAGGGCGGGGCGGTCTACGTGCGGCTCGGCGACACCGCCATCTCCACGCGCCGCAAGGACTCGCGCCGGGACGTGACCGTGGCCCTCTCCAAGCCCCAGGTGCGCTGGCTGCGCGAGGCCACGGCGCTGTCGGGCTCGGGCATCGACGAGGGCGCCATCCTGCGCGCCCTGGTCAACCTCGGCATGGAGCTCGAGCTCGACTGGGCGGTGCTCGCGAGCGGCAAGTCCCTGCGCCAGGCGGTCCGGGAGTCCGTCATGGTGCGCCGCCGGGCCGCGGAGTAGAAGGGGTCGGTTAGAGAACCAAGGTCGTGCAGATGCCGAGCGAAAACCGAGCCATTCGGCTGGACGCGGCCGACGCCGATGCCCTTGCGGCATCGGCGTTGACGCGGGCGCCGAAGGGCGACGGTTTGCAGCCGGCAGGTGCGCGACCGACTTCTCTGACCGACCCCTAGATATGGCGCGGGCGTGGGAGGTGCCGGGGCTGGCCGGAGACGCCCGCTTCCGCGAGGCCGCCGGGCGCGTGATCCTCACCCGCTGGAGCGAGATGATGAGCTACCGCGACGGCACCCTCCTGGGCGAGGACATCGAGGAGCTGCACTCCATGCGGGTCTCGTCGCGGCGCCTGCGCGCGGCGATGGACGCCTTCGAGGGGGCCTTCCCGGCCAAGACCTTCCGCCCCCTGCTGCGCCAGGTGAAGGAGATCACCGACACGCTCGGCGACGCCCGCGACCTCGACGTCGCCATCGAGCGCCTCACCGGGCTGGTGCCCGACACGCCGCCCGACGATCGCCCGGGCATCGAGGGCCTGGTCGCCCGCTACCGCGGGAACCGCGCCGCCGAGAGCCCGAGGATCGAGGCCCTCTTCGCCCGCCTCGAGAAGGAGCGCTTCGAGGAGCACCTGACCCGCTACATGGCCAAGCACACGGGCATCCGGCTCCAGAAGCTCAACCCCAAGCCGCCCGAGGACTGACGGTGGCCAAGCCCCGTCCGGTCAAGGGCCTCGACCCCGACCGCCGCATCCGGCCCAACGCCCGCAGGGTGCTGGCCGTGCGCATCGACGAGGTCTACTCGTTCGACGGCCTGGTGGCCGACCCGTCCAACGTCAAGGAGCTCCACGACCTGCGCATCGCCTGCAAGCGGCTGCGCTACCTGCTGGAGATCTTCGCCATCGCCTTCGAGGACGACCTGCGGCCCTACATCGACGAGGTGCGGGGCCTCCAGGACCTGCTCGGCGACATCCACGACTGCGACGTCCAGATCCCCATGCTCGAGGAGCACCTGGCCTGGCTGGCCGGGCGCGAGGGCGAGGCCGCCCGGCGCGTCGTCGCCGGCCGCGCCTCCCGGCGACCCGAGGGCGAGCCCTCCGAGGCCGCCTACCGCGCCTTCCGCCGCCGCCTCGAGGTCGGCCGCCGCGGCGCCGAGCGCCCCGGCGTCCACGCCCTCATCGCCCGCCGCCGCCACGAGCGCGACGTGCTCTACGCCCGCTTCGTCAACGAGTGGCGCAGGCTCAAGGCCGAGCGCTTCCGGCCGCGCCTGGAGGCGTCCCTGGGCATCGATGCCGACTGAGCGGCTCGCCCTGCTGGGCGACGTCCACGCCAACGCCGCCGCGCTGCGCGCCGTCCTGGCCGACGTCGTCGGCGCCGGCATGGACCGCGGGGTCCTCACCGGCGACCTGGTCATGCGCGGCGAGGACCCGGAGGAGTGCGTCGCCGAGATCCGCCGCCTCGGCTGGCCCTGCGTGATGGGCAACACCGACAGCAAGGTCGCCGACGGCCGCCCCCGCGACCTCGACCACCCCAAGGCCGGCCGCCCCGGCTCGCGCGCCTGGACGCTCAACCACCTGTCCGACGACAGCCTCGCGTTCCTGGAGTCGCTGAAGCTGGTCGAGCTCGTCCCGCTGGGCGCCGCCACCATCGCCGTGATGCACGGCAGCCCGACCGACCCCAATGGCACCATCGACGCCGGAACCCCCAAGCGCCGCCTGGCCAAGCTGGCCGAGGAGCTTGGGGCCGACTGCATCGTCACCGGCCACACCCACGAGCCCCTGGTCCGTCAGGCCGCCGGCGTTCTGGTGGTCAACCCGGGCAGCGTCGGCGAGGCCCTTCGAGGCGACATGCATCCTCGCTGGGCGTGGCTGGACGCGCGTAAGTCCGGGCTGCGGGCCCACCTGGAACGGGTCGAGGACACGGTCGCCCGGGTCCGCGCTTACTGAGGGCGCTTGCGGACCGGCCGCTCGTCCCGGTCCACGGGCGCGCGCGCATCGTCCTTCACCGTCCCCTCGCGGTTCCCCGTGCCCCGCAGACTCGCGAGCTTGCCGAGCGTGTCGAACCAGAACGGCGCCCCGAGCGTGAGGGCGAACGCTGTGATGAGCAGGCCGATCACCTTGAACGCCCACCCGTTGGCCGAGTCCGGCGCCGTCGCGTCGGACCACCCCAGGGGGAGCCCCAGCGACTCGATCTCGTCCACGCACTCGGCGACCTCGTCGATGCTCGTCGCCGGCTCGCCCTCCGCCTCGCACGTGAGAGGAGACGTCTGCTCAGCCGCCCGCGCGACCACCGCCGAGCGGACCGCGTCGTCGCGGAAGAGCCGCTCCCCGATGTCGAAGCTGTCAACGTTGGCCGCGCCGACGATCGCGAGGGCGATGACCAGCAGGATCCACTGGACGCGACGCTTGTACCAGCCGCTCACGCGATCCATGACCTGGTCGAACGAGCGCTCCATCGACGCCATGAACCCGTCGAGCGTGCCCCGGGCGTCGGCGAGGGCGTCGCTCAGCATGGTCTTGAACGGGCCGGTGGGCAGGTCCCGCACGACCTCGCCCGCGTGCTTGAGGAGATCCGCGTCCCCTGCCGTCCCCGCTTGGGGCGCCAGCGTGTCCACGACCGCGAGCGCGAACGAGCGCGCCGGGATGTACGACGGCTTCCTGTCGGGGATCAGAGGCAGCCCGATGGGTTGATGGAGCGCTCTGATGCGCGGGTCCTCGTAGAAGGACGTGAGCCGCTCGTCCGTCCTTCCCGTCGCCCTTCTCGTCGCTCAGGAGGCTGCGGATTCCCCGCTCCAGATCCTTCGCACGAAGGCGGAACGTCGCAGCGATGCCCTCGTTCACCGCGGAGCAGACGATGCTCAGCACGAAGTAGATGAAGGCCAGCCCGATCGCGACATCGAGGGCTGGGAGGCCTGAGAGGTCCGGCACGGCCGGACGCTACATCGGCGTTTCGCGGTTGCGCAACGTCGGCTCTCGGGCCCCGTCGCTGGGTGTCGTGGTTACCACCCGACCGCCCATCCCGGCACCAGCACCGTGGGCCGGGGCGGCGCGGGCGGGCGGGGGCGGCGTGGTCGTGGCGGCCGTGGGCGCGCGGGCACGACCGGGCGGGGGCGGGCGATCCGCGGCGCGCGGAGCAGCTCGGCGACGTGGGCCACAGGGTCAACCGGCGGGCGCCGCTCGGGGCGGTGCTCGCGCACGGCGAGGAGCGCGAGCATCAGCAGCGCGACGGCGCCGACGATCCCGAGGTACTCGGTCGTCGAGGAGCCGCGGCGGGGCTCCCGTCTCACGGGCCCCCTCCCACGACGGCGCCGACCTGGCGCGACAGCTCGACGAGGAGCACCCCCAGGACCAGGATCAGCACCGCGGGCACCATCAGCAGCGCCACGACCAGCTGGATCTTCGGCGCCGCGCGCGATGCCCGTTCCCGCGCGGCCTGGCGGCGGGCGACGCGAAGCGCCTCGGCCTGGCCCTCGAGCGCCCGCGACAGCGGCGCGCCGAGCTCCTCGGCCTGGAGCAGGGCGGCGACGGTCTGCGCGAGTTCGGGCGCGCCGGTGCGGCGGACCAGCGCGCGGTAGGCCTCGGCGCGGTGGGCGCCGAGCGAGAGGTCGCGGAGGACGTGGTCGATCTCGGCGCCGAGCGTCCCGCCGAGGCGGCCCGCCGCCAGCTCGAGCGCGGGGTCGAGCGCCATCCCGGACTCGACGCAGATGCCGAGCAGGTCGAGCAGGTCCGGCAACTCGCGCACCAGGGCGCGTCGGCGCACCGCCTGGCGGGCGGTCAGCCACCGGGATGGGGCGATCGCCGCGCCCAGGGCCAGGGCCGGCGCCAGGACGACCGCCGCCGGCGTGACCAGGACCAGGGGCAGGGCGGCGATCGCGGCGCCCATGCCGGCGCCGGCCCGGGCGCGGGCGAGGTCCTCCGGCGTGAGCGACGCCGCGAGGCCCGCGCGGGCGATGCGCCCCTCGTCCCCCTCGCGGTCGGCCAGGCGGACCAGCGCGTCCGGGCAGGGCAGGCGCGCCGCGAGCCGGAGCGGCGCCGGGATCGCCGGGGCCGCGCGCGAGCCCTCGCCCGACGCCGCGACGGCGGGGCGCCGGACGCGCAGGGCCACCGCCGCGCAGGCGAGGGCGGCGATCCACAGCACCAGCGGGCTCGCGAGCGCGGTCACGGCTCGACGCGGCCGATGCGGCGGATCCACAGCACGCCGGCGCCATAGAGCGCCGCCGAGGCCGCCAGCAGCGCCGGCCCGGGCCCCTCGCCGAGGACGCGGGCGAGCGTCCCCGGCGCCGCCAGCTCGGCCATGACGCCGGCCCCGAGCGGCAGCGCCGCCACGAGCCACGCCGTCATTCGGGCCTGGGCAGTCGCCCCGCGCAGCTCCCGCGCCAGCTGGGCGCGCTCCTCGAGCCTGCCCGCCAGCGCCGACAGCGCCCGCGCGAGGTTCCCCCCCGTGCGGCGCTGGACGAGGATCGCGGTCACCATGATCCGAAGGTCGTGGGCGGGGACGCGCGCGACCAGGCCCTCGAGGGCCGACTCCAAGCGGCTGCCGAGGGCGAGCTCGTCGACCGCGCGCCGCAGCTCCTCGCGGCACGGCTCCGGGGCGTCGCGGGCGGCCCGAGCCAGGGCCTGGCGCAACGACAACCCCGCCTGCAGGGCGGCGGCCAGCTGCTGGGCGACGCCCGGGAGCTGGGCGGCCACCCGGGCGAGGTGGCGCCGATCGGCGGACCGGACGACGCTCGCGGCGCCGGCCACCACGGCCGCCGCCCCGACCGGCGCGGCGAGCGGCGAGCGCGTCGCGGCGACGGCGACGGCCGTGGCGGCGACCGCCGCGGCGACGGTCATCGCAACGAACGCGTCCGGGCCGACGGGGATCCCGGCCCGCTCGAGGCGCGCAGCCAGTCGTCGCCCCACGGGCCGGGCGGCGAGGGGAGCGGGCCGCCGCTGGGCGCGCTCCCGCCGGCCGGTGCCCGTGGCGGCCCGGGCCGCGAGCAGCCGGCCCACGCCCGCGACCAGGAGCGTCACCGATCCGCCCGCGGCGGCCGCGGCTGCCCATGCCGCGCTCACGCCGGCTCCGCGATGGCCGCGTCGGCGCGGGCACGTTCGACCCACGCGGCGGCGGCCTCGCCGTGCTCGAAGCCGCCCCCCGGCCGCCAGCGCGCCAGCATCGTGAGGCGCGCGCCGTCGCGCCCCGCCTCGACCGCCGCCACCTCGACGACCCTGCGCGCGCCGTCCGGCAGCCGGGCCTGGTGGACGATCACGTCGAGAGCGCTCGCCACCTGGTCGGCCACAGCCCGGTAGGGCAGGTCGAGGTCGCCCATCAGCGCCAGGGTCTGGACGCGGCGGACGGCGTCGGCCGGCGAGGAGGCGTGCAGCGTCAACAGCGATCCCTCGTGCCCAGTCGTCATCGCGGTGAGCATGTCGAGGGCCTCGCCGCCCCGGACCTCGCCGACCACGATCCGGTCCGGACGCATTCGCAGGGCGTTGCGCACCAGGGCACGGATGGAGACCGCGCCGGCGCCCTCGAGCGACGGCGGGCGGCTCTCGAGGCGCACGACGTGGGGCAGCGGGATCCGCAGCTCGGCGGCGTCCTCGATCGTCACCAGGCGCTCGGCCCGCGGCACGAAGGCGGTGAGGGCCGCGAGGGTCGTGGTCTTGCCGCTGCCGGTGCCGCCGGTGACGAGCAGGTTGCGGCGGGCACGCACCGCCAGGGCGAGCAGGTCGAGCATCGCCCGGTCGATCGTCCCCAGCTCGACGAGGTCCTCGCCGGTCAGTGCGCGGCCGGCGAAGCGGCGGATCGTCAGTGCCGGCCCGTCGAGGGCGAGCGGCGGGATGACGGCGTTGACCCGCGAGCCGTCGGGGAGGCGGGCGTTGACCATGGGGCTGGCCTCGTCGACCCGCCGCCCGAGCGGGGCCAGGATGCGGTCGATGACGTGGAGCAGGTGGGCGTCGTCGTGGAAGCGCGTTGCCACCGGCGCGATGCGCCCCGCGCGCTCGACGAAGACCCGCGCCGGGTCGCACACCATCACCTCGGTGACGTCCGGGTCGCGCAGGAGGGCCTCCAGCGGGCCGAGCCCCAGCGCCTCGTCGACGACGGCCTCCACGAGCGCGTCGCGGCCCGCGGCCGTCAGGATGCGGCGCTCCTCGGCGACCATGTCGCGCACGAGGCTCGGCGAGCTCCTCGCGCGTGACCTCGCCGCCGCCGGCGCGCGCGTCGCGGGCCGCGCGGCGGCGCAGGTGCTCGACCAGGGCCGGGTCCGGGACGCCCGGGGGCGCCTCGAGGACCGGATCGCTCATGCGATCGCCTCGGCGAGCCGCTCGACGGCGTGGTGCAGCCGGCGGCCACGCCCCGACGACCAGCGCCCGGCGCTGAGCTCGAGCCCCTCGCGGCGCGCCCAGGGCAGCTCGACCGCGACGCCGGCGGCGAGCGCCCGCCCGAGGGCGCGGGCCCCGATCTCGCCGCGCTCGGGGCCCGCGCTGACGACGAGCGCCGCGCGGGCGCCCGCCCCCCGCTCGGCCAGCGCGTCGAGGATACGGCGGGCCCGCCGCGCGCCGGCGAGCGTGGGCGGGCAGACGAGCAGCACGCCCCCGGCGCGCTCGGCGGCGACCAGCCCGGGCCGGCCGAGCCCGGTGCCGGCGTCGATGACCACCTGACCCTCCCCGGCCGCGACGTCCACCAGGCGCGCGAGCCCGGCCTCGTCCCAGGCGTCGCCCGCCCCCGGCGCGCCCGGGGCCGGCAGCAGCGACACGCCGGAGGGGTGCGGAAGGGCCGCAGCCCGCAGGTGGCCCGCGTCGAGCTCGCCGGCCACGGGCGCCAGGTCGGCGATCGTGCGGTCGGCCGGGAGGCCCCAGGCGCCGGCGAGGTCGCCGCGCTCGAGGTCGAGCTCCACCAGCCACGGCCTGGCCCCCGCGACCGCCCAGCGGAGGGCGAGGGCGCCCGCCACGAGGCTGGCTCCGCAACCGCCGGCCGCGCCGGCCACGACGAGCGCGCCGGTCACGGCGCGCCCACGGCCGGGGGCGGATCCGTGCCGGCCTCGTCCCGCGGCCTCGCCAGCAGCCGCACCTCGCGGGCGAAGTTGAGGGCGGCGGTGACGCGCAGGGCCTGCGCCGACGACACCCGCAGCAGCGCCTCGCCCGCGCCGCCCAGCCCGCCCTCGGGCGGCGCCTCCGTCGTGGCCAGCACCTCGGCGTCGGCCACCACGACGCGCGTGCGCCCGGCCGGGCCCTCCCCGGTCGAGGCGACCACGTCGACGCGCGCGCCCGGGGCCAGCCCCGCTGCCCCCGCGACTGCCGACAGCGGCACCGCGACCGCCCGCTCGCCGGCCTCGAGCGGCGCGGCGCCGGAGCCCGGCGCGCCCCCCAGAGCGGCCTGGGTGAGCGGCTCGCCCGCGGCGACCGGGGCCGCCGTGCGCCGGCCGAGCGCCTCCTCGGCGGACGCGAGCAGCCCCGCCAGGCCGAGCCCCGCCGGCACCTCCGCCGGCGCGAGCGCCTCGGAGGCCACGGCCTCGTCGATCAGCAGGCCGGGCGGCAACGGCGAGCGGGCGACGAGGACCAACGCCCCGCCGCCGGGCTCGGCCGAGGCCCGCAGAGTGAGCAGCACCGCGAGCAGCCCCGCCGCGCCGGCCAGCGCCATCCAGAGGGCGCCGCGGCGGCGGCCCCGCATCACGCTGCCGCCCCCGCCGCGAGGCCCGCGCCGCAGCGGCCGCAGGCGCCACCCGGCAGCCCGCCGCCGGCGCAGCGGCCGCAGGGGCGCCAGGCGCAGCCGGCCCACCGGGCGAGGACGCCGGGGCGCAGCGCCGGCATCCGGGCGGGCCCCGCGCCGACCGGCCGCCGGGGAAGGACCGGCGAGGCGGCCGCGCTCACCAGCACCTGCAGCAGCCGCGCCGGATCGGCGCCCGCCGCCCGCGTGCCGGCGACCGCGACGACCCAGGCGGCCGCGTCGCGGTCGGCGGGCAGGCGCACGACCTCGCGGCCCATGATCTCCGCGAGTGCCGGGAGGGCCCGCGCTCCCGGGTCCGCCAGGGCGGTCCGGGCGAGCACCACCGCGCCGAGCCCCGCGCGATCGAGGGCGTCGACCACCGCCTCTGGGTCGAGGTCCGCCCACCCGCGACGACCTCGCGGCCGCGGCACGACGACCGTCCCGGCGCCGGGGCCCGCCGCCCCCGAGGACGCCAGCCCGTGCTCGACCACGACGGGGATCACGCCGCCCCGCGGGCGTCGTGCCCGGCCTCCCGCAGCGGCAGCGCGAGCCGGAAGGCCGCGCCCGAGCCGACCGAGTCCAGCGTCAGGCGGCCACCGTGGGCCTCGGCCAACTCCCGCGCGATCGCCAGCCCGAGACCACGCCCTGGACCGCGCGGCGCGCTCCCGCGCTCGCCCGGACGGAAGATGCGCTCGCGGTCGCTCTGCGGGACGCCTGGGCCGTCGTCGGCCACCCGCGCGTAGGCCCAGCCGTCACGGCGCCCGACCGTCACGCGCACCTGCCACGCGCAGTGGCGGAGGGCGTTCTGGACGAGATTGTCGAGGGCCCGCCGCAGGTCCTCGGCGGCCGCCGTCACCGTGGGCTGCACCGCCCGGACGCGCAGGCTCAGGGCCACCCCCCGCTCGGCCCCGGCGCCGCGGTGGCGCTCGACCACTGAGGACGCGAGCCCCGCCAGGCAGACCGGTCCCCGCGGGCCCGCGCCCCGCGGCGGCCCCGACGCGGCCCGGGCGAGCCCATCCAGGCCGGCGGCGAGCCGCAGCGTCTCGGCGTCGATCAGCTCGAGGCCGGCGCGCCGCTCGTGCCGGGGCTCGTCGCGGGCCAGCGTCGCGCAGACGCCCCGGATGACCGTGAGCGGGCCGAAGAGGTCGTGCACGAGGCGGTCGAGGGTCCCGTCGGCCACGTCAGGCCTCCTCGGGCAGGAGGCGGTAGCCGATGCCCCAGACGTTCACCACCCAGCGCTCGCCGCCGCCGTGGGCGGCCAGCTTGCGGCGCAGGCGGCTGGCGTGGCTGTCAACGGTGCGCGTGCGCGCGGCGGCCCGGTAGCCCCAGACGTCGCGCAGCAGCTCGCCCTTGGTGAGGACCCGGGCCGGGTCCTTGGCCAGGGCGGACAGCAGCGCGAACTCCTTTGCCGAGAGGTCGAGGACGCGGCCGGCGAGGGTCGCGCGGCGGGCGTTGCGGTCGATCGAGAGCGCCCCCACGCGGATCTGCTCGCGCAGCGTCGCGCCCCGCGAGCGGCGGATGAGGGCACCGAGCCGGGCGAGCAGCTCCGGGTAGTGGAAGGGCTTGGCGACGTAGTCGTCGGCGCCCCGCTCGATGCCCCGCACCGCCGCGTGGGGGCTGGTGTCGCCCGAGAGGATGAGGATCGGCATTCCGGCGTCCCAGGGATCGTCGGCGCCGCCGTCGCGGATGGCCGTGATCAGCTCCAGGCCGCTCATCCCCGGCAGGCCGACGTCGATGACGGCGGCGTCGGGCCGGCCCCCCGACAGCAGCTTCAGCCCCTCCTCGGCGGACGGGGCCGACAGCGGCGCGAAGCGGTCGGCGGTCAGGTTCTCGGACAGGAAGACGCGCGTGGGCACGTCGTCCTCGACCAGCAGGACCGAGGGGACGGCCCCACCCACCCCGAGCGGCATCGCCCCACCTCCTCGTCGGCGCCCGCGGGGCCCGGGTGGCGCCGCGGTGTGCCCCTCAGAGGCGCCGGACGGCGCGCTCTCGCCCCCCGGCCCGGCGCAGGTCGACCGCTCGGAGCGGGAAAATCGCCCTCAGGCGGTCAGCACGCGGGCGAGGCGCTCGAGGCGCGGCCGCTCGCGGGCGACGAGGTCCTCGGCGGTGAGCCGCAGGGCCTCCAGGTTGGCGGGGCTCGCGTCGTCGAAGGCGCGGACGGCGCCGAAGGCCAGCGGCGTCTGGAGGCGGACGTAGCGCTCGCCCAGGGCCAGGCGCAGCGAGTCGCGCACCAGCTCGGGGGCGGCGGCGATGGCGAGCGCGGCCGCGTCGTGGTCCTCGCTCGCCTCGGGCGGCGGCCCGATGCCGGTGCCGAGGGAGACCAGCAGCACCTCCTCCCCGCCCCCCATGGCGAGCGCCTCGGCGTAGGCCACCAGGCCCGGGTCGGCGGCGACCAGAGCGCCGTTGACGCACGAGCGCTCGACCCCGTCGGCGCCCACGTGGTGGACCGGCGGGAAGACGCCCGGCAACGCCGACGAGGCGAGCGCCGCCTTGACCATCGGCGCGTCCCCCACCGGGCCGGGATCGAGGCCGCCGCCCCGGAAGAGGACGGGGCGGCGACCCTCGGCGTCGCAGCTCACTGCGACCGCCGGCCGCAGCGCCTCGGACATGGCGGCCGTCCCGAGGCGATCGGCCAGCTCGGCCTCGAGCGGCGCCGGGTCGCGCGGCTCGCCCGGCTCGGCGGCGGCCGGGAAGATGGCGGCGCCGCGCTCGAGGAAGAGGCCGCGCAGCTCGAGCGCCGGCGGCGGCTCGTCGCGGACCAGGCCGAGGGCCAGCATCGCCCCCGCCGAGGTGCCGGCCACCAGGTCGAAGAGCTCGTGCGCGCGGCGGCCGGTCAGCTCCTCCAGCGCGCCCAGGACGGTCGCCGGGAGGATCCCGCGCACGCCGCCGCCGTCGATCGCCAGCGCCCGGATCACGCGGCCAGCTCCAGCCGCTGCCCCGGCGCGACGCCGGCCAGCGCGCCGGCGCGGCACTCGACCACCGCCCGGGCGCCGCGGGCGGCCGCCACGCGCCAGCGCGGAGGGGGTTGACCACCCGCAGCACTCGCCCGCCGCGCGTCGAGGAAGGCGCAGCCGATCGGGGCGCGCAGGGCGGCCGTGTGGACGCTGGCGCAGGGCTCCAGCCAGAGGGCCTCGTCGGCGGCCAGGTCGGGCGTGAACAGGAGCCCGATCAGGCGCGCCCTCGCTGTTGCGGCACGGTGACAGCGGGCCGCGACCACGCGCCCGCTGCCGTCGCGAAGGGGGGCCGGCGGGCCCGTCAGGCGGTTGACGCGCAGGGCTGACATCGGGCGCCATGGTGTCACGGTGGGCGTCCGAGGGCCGTTGCTAGGCTGACCCCCATGGCGGCCGGCCACGAGCTCTCGCCGACGTACTCCAGCGGGAGCGACTACAGCGTCGAGACGGCGGGCGTGCGCTTCCGCTTCAGCGCCCGCGACTTCGGCGAGCGGGTGGGCCTGGCGGCCGTCCGGCTGGGCCTGATCGAGCGCGGGGACCTCGGCGCGGCCGAGCTCGAGGACCTGGTCGCGCTCGCCGCCAGGGGCCGGATCGCGGAGCCGGCCAGCCCGCTGGCCGAGCACGTCGAGCGCCACCGCGACGTGCTGCTGGGCGGCGGCGAGGACCTCGTGCACTGGCTGCGGCGGCTCGTGTTCCGGGGCGCCTGGATCGACACCCAGATCGCCCAGGGACGGATCCAGCCGGTGTTCGACGAGGCGCGCGGCGGCTTCGGCTACCGGCGGGCCGCCACCGGCGTGCCGATCGCCGCCGACCCGCCCCTGCCCGACTGGTCGATCGTGGCCTACGGAAGCCCGGCGGGGTGACGGGCGGCGACAGCCCGCGGGAGGTGCTGGAGGCCGTCCGCCGGCTGGAGGCGGAGCTGGAGGTCATGCGCCGCCAGGCGCGCGAGCGCCAGCGCGACGCGATCGACCTGCGCGAGGCCCTCGCCGCCGACGCGGCCCTCGAGCGGCGCCTGATGGTCGAGGACCTGGAGCGGGTCGTCGACCTGATCGGGGCGAGCTGGCGCTCCACCCACGACCAGGTCGCCGCGCTGGGCCGCCAGGTCGACGACCTCCGCGCCTTCATCGAGGACTCGGTCGGGTCGATCAAGACCGCCCGGCTGGAGCTGCGCCTGCAGACGGCCGCGTCGAACGGCGCCGAGGGCTCGCCGGGCTAGCGGCCCGCTCAGCGCGGGCCCACGCCCTTCGGAGCGCCGTGGAAGCGGCGGCGGCGGACATAGTCCTGCGGGTGGGTCCAGGTGGTCGTGCTCATGGCGGTGCTCCTCCCTTCGCGCCTCCGGTCGGCGCGTCGTGTCGTCGCGTCCATGAGATCCGGGGGCGGTCACGGCCCGGTAGCGGGCCGGTAAACGGCGATTCCGGCGTTGCCCGGCCGGGCGCGGTTGGGGCATGCTGGAGCGGCCAGATGGAGATCCGGACCCTGGGACCGCTGGAGGTCCTCGACGGCGGGGAACCCGTCGCCCTCGGAGGGCGCAAGCAGCGGGCGCTGCTGGCCGTCCTCGCGCTGAGCCCCGGGCGGGCGGTCTCCTCCGCCCGGCTGATCGAGGACCTGTGGGGCGAGGAGGCGCCCGACACCGCGCCCAAGATGGTGCAGATCCACGTCTCCCAGCTGCGCAAGGTGCTGCCGCCCGACGTCCTGCTGACGCGCCCGCCCGGCTACCAGCTCGACGTCGTGGCGGCCGAGGTGGACGCCTTCCGCGCCGAGGAACTGCTGCGGATGGGCCGCGAGGCGCGCGCCTCGGGCGACGCCGGGACGGCGGCCGAGCGCCTGGGCGAAGCCCTCGCGCTGTGGCGCGGCCCCGCCCTGGCCGAGTTCGCGGAGCCCTTCGCCGCCGGCGAGGCCCGGCGCCTGGAGGAGCTTCAGCTCGCCCTGATGGAGGAGCGGATCGAGGCCGAGCTCGCCCTCGGGCACAACGCCGAGGTGGTCGGGGAGATCGAGGCCCTGATCGCGCGCCAGCCCCTTCGCGAGCGCCCTCGCGGCCAGCTCATGCTCGCCCTCTACCGCGGCGACCGCCAGGCCGAGGCGCTGGCCGCCTACCAGGAGGCCCGCCGGGTCCTGTCGGGGGAGCTCGGCATCGACCTCTCCCCTGCGCTGCGCGACCTGGAGCGGCGCATCCTCCAGCAGGATCCTGGCCTGGCGGCGACCCCGCCGCCGGCGCCGCGCCCCGCCCCGCAGCTCCCGGCGGCCGCGCCGGCCCGCACGGCCGTGGTCGGGCGCCAGCAGGAGCGGGCCGCCCTGCACGGTCACCTCGGGGCTGCCCTGGGCGGCGAGCCGCGCCTTGTGCTCGTGACCGGCGAGGCCGGCGCCGGCAAGACGACCCTGGTGGAGGCCTTCCTTGCCGAGGCCGGCGGGGAGCCGCTGGTGGGCCGCGGGCAGTGCGTCGAGCAGCACGGCTCGTCGGAGGCCTACATGCCGGTGTTGGAGGCCCTCGACCGGCTCTGCCGGGCCCCGGGCGGGGAGGCCCTCGTCCCGCTGCTGGTCGAGCGGGCCCCCACATGGATCGCGCAGATGCCGTGGCTGGTGGCGCCGGCGGAGCTGCCCCGGGTGCAGGGCCGCATCCTCGGCGCCACCCAGGACCGGATGCTGCGCGAGATCGTCGAGGCCCTGGTCGCAGGGGCGGCGGAGCGGCCGGTCGTCCTGCTGCTGGAGGACCTGCACTGGAGCGACCCCTCGACGCTGACGCTCCTCTCGGCCCTCGCCCGGCGCCGCGACCCGGCGCGCCTGCTGGTCGTGGCGACGCTCCGATCGGCGGACGCCGCAACCCGCGACCATCCGGTGCACGCGGCCGCCGCCGAGCTGGCGCCGCGCGGCCTCGCCGCCCAGCTGGTCGTCCCGGCCTTCGGCGAGGACGACGTCGGCGAGTACCTGCGCGCCCGGGTACCCGGGGCGGAGCTGCCGCCGGGGGTCGACCTCGCCCTGGCCGAGCGCACCGGCGGCAACCCGCTCTTCATCGAGAAGGCGGTCGACGCCTGGATCGAGGACGGCAAGGTGGTGCCGGACGGCGATGGCTGGCGCCTTGACGGCCGGGCCGACGACCTCGCGCGCGGTGTGCCGTCGACGGTCCGCCAGCTCATCCGGCAGCGGCTGCTGTCGGTTGCGCCGGAGGACCGGGCGGTGCTCGAGGCCGCGAGCGTCGCCGCGCCCGAGTTCTCCGCCGCGGTCGTCGCGGCCGCCTGCGAGCGACCCGTCGAGGAGGTCGAGGAGCGCTGCGACGAGCTCGCCCGCGAGGGCATCCTGCTCGCGCCGCGCGGCGCCGAGAGCTGGCCCGACGGCACCATCGCCGGGCGCTTCGGCTTCACCCACGATCTCTACCACGAGGTGCTCTACGAGGACCTGCCAGCCGGGCGGCGCGCGCGCCTGCACGCCTCGGCTGGGGCGCGCCTGGAGGAGGCCTACGGCGACCGCGCCGGCGAGATCGGGCCGGCCATCGCCACCCACTTCGTCCGGGGCGGCGACGGCCGGAGGGCGCTCCCCCACCTCGCGGCCGCCGCCCGCCAGGCCTCCAAGCGCCTGGCGGCCCCCGAGGCCATCGAGATCGCCGACACGGCGCTCGCGCTGCTGCCGGGGCTGCCCGAGGACGAGGAGCGGCTCGGCTGGGAGCTGCGGTTCCTGTCCGTGCGCGGGCAGGCCCTGATCGCCACCCAGGGGTGGGCCTCCGACCAGGCCGAGCGGGCCTTCCAGCGCTGCCTCGAGCTGGCCGACGAGCTCGGGCGTCCCGAGGAGGCCGCCTGGGCCACCTACAAGCTGGCCACGCTCTACGAGCTGCAGGGGGACTACGAGCGCTCGGAGGCGTTCATGCAGGCGGTCCTGGCGGAGCCCGAGCATCCGCGCGGGGCGCCGGGCCTGGTCAACTCGCACGAGCTGCTGGCCTGCAGCCTCTTCCACCAGGGGGTCTTCGACCGCGCGCTCGAGACCGCTGAGCGCGGGCTCGAGGCGTACGACGAGACCGTCACGAACCCGTTCATGGCCGCCTACGGGGACAACCCGGGCATCGCGTGCCACTCGTGGGCCGCCCTGTCGCTCTGGCACCTCGGGCGCCCCGACGCGGCGCGCGCGCGGGCCGCGTCGTCGGTCGCGCTCTCGGAGGACCCCGCCCGCCAGCACGGGCTGGCGACGGCGCTCGTGCTCTCGTCGGTCATCAGCCAGTGCCGGCGCGACCCGGACGCGACGGAGGAGCTGGCGGAGGCCGGGGTCGCCGCGGCGGCGCGGAGCGGGTTCGTCTACCGGGCGGCGATGGGGACGATCCTGCGCGGGTGGGCGATCGCGGCTCGGGGCGCGGCCGAGGAAGGGATCGCCGAGCTGCGCCGCGGGATCGAGCTCGCCCGCCGGACCGGAGCCAGGATGGAGGACTCCTACTTCCTGGGGCTGCTCGCCGACGCGCTCATCGGCGCGGGCGAGCCCGCCGAGGCCCTCGGGGTCCTCCGCGAGGCCATCGACGACGTGCCCCGCGGCGGCCGGTTCTTCCACGACGCCGAGCTCCACCGGCTGCGCGCCGAGGCGCTCCGGGCGCTCGGCGACGACGAGGAGGCCGAGGTCGCGGCGCGCCGGGCGCTCGACGTCGCCCGCGCACAGGGCGGGCGCTCCCTCGAGCTGCGGGCGGCCCTGAGCCTGGGGCGGCTCCTGCGCGACACGGGCCGCCCGCGCGAGGCGCAGAGCCTGGTGGCGCGGGCCTACGGCGGCTTCGAGGAGGGCTTCGACACACGCGACCTGCGCGAGGCCGCCGCCTTCCTCGGCGGGGAGGCCCCGGGGCGCGCCGCCGTCGCCGCGCCCCCGCCGGTCCGCTACGCACGCAGCGGCGACCTGAGCATCGCCTACGAGGTGACCGGGGACGGCCCGGTCAACATCGTCCTCGTGCCCGGCTTCCTGTCGCACGTCGAGATGGACCGGCGCGAGAGCCGCCACGAGCGCTTCCTCGACCGCCTCGCCGGGATGGGGCGGCTGATCCGCTTCGACAAGCGGGGGACCGGCATGTCGGACCGCCCGCCGGGGGTGCCCGACCTCGAGGCGCGGATGGACGACGTGCGGGCGGTCATGGAGGCGGCCGGGAGCAGCCGCGCGGTGCTGTTCGGCTACTCCGAGGGCGGCCCGATGTCCGTGCTGTTCGCCGCGACCTATCCGGAGCGGGTCCGCGGGCTGGTGCTGTTCGGCGCCTTCGCCAAGCGGATCGACCCCGACGACGACTACCCCTGGGCGCCCACCCGGGCGGAGCGCGCGGCCCACCTCGAGCGGGCGGCCGGTGACTGGCGCTTCGAGGACCAGATGCGCGAGATGTGCCCCTCGGCGGACGAGGCGATGGCGCGCTGGTGGGGCGAGCGCTGCCGGGCGGCCGCGAGCCCAGGGGCGGTGAGGGCGCTCATGGAGATGAACTCGCGCATCGACGTCCGCGAGCTGCTGCCGGCGATCGCCGTCCCCACGCTGGTGGTGCACCGCGCCGCCGACGCGCGGGTTCGCGTCGAGGAGGGGCGCTACATCGCCGAGCGGGTACCGGGCGCGCGGCTCGTGGAGCTGCCCGGCGCCGACCACTTCGTCGCGGTCGACCCGGACCAGGTCGCCGACGCCATCGAGCCCTTCATCGCCGAGCTCGCCGCGGCGGCATCCGAGGTGCCCGAGCCCGAGCGCGCCGTCGCCACGGTCGTGGCCACCGAGGGCCCAGGGGCGCCCGCGCTCTCGGTCTTCGAGGGGCCGACCCGCGCGATCCGGAGCGCGTTGGCGACGGTCGAGCGCCTCGCGGCGGCCGGGTCAGGCGCACGGGTGGGCGTCCACACGGGCGAGGTCGAGCGCCGCGAGGGGCGTCTCGCCGGACCCGCGGTGGACGTCGCGCGCGAGGTCGCGGCCGTGGCAACTCCCGCCGAGCTGCTCGTGACGGCCACCACGCGCGACCTCGTCGCGGGCTCCGGCCTGACGTTCGAGGACCGGGGCGAGCGCCGTCTCGCGTCGGGCGTGCGGCGCCTGCTCGCCGCGCGCGCGGGCGGGCCCGGCGAGGAGCCGCTGCTCTACGGCGAGCCGCCACCCGTCGCGCGGGCCGCCGCCTCGGCCGGCCGCCGGCGCGAGCCGTAGCCCCCCGGAGGGCGCGCTCGGCGCCTCGCCCGCCGGCGCCGGGCGCCCGCGCAGCGACGCCGCCAGGCCCTCGCGCTCGGCCGCGAGCGAGGCCGCGACGCCCGCGAGCAGCGCCCAGGACGAGGAGCCGACCCCCGCCACCGTGAACGGCGTCGCCGCCACGACGAACGCCACCAGCGCCCCGAGCCTCAGGGGCCCGTCCAGGGACCGCTGGAGCGAATCCTGGAAGGGCCCGATCAGCGCGAGCCCGCAGACGACCGCCACGAAGCTCGCCGGAAGCGCGCCGACGACCGCGACGATCGGGGCCGCCGCGACCGCGATCGCCAGCGCGCCGGCCGACGCGATGACGCTCGCGCGCCAGCGCCCGCTGAGCGGGCCGGCCTCGGTGCCGCCGACGATGGCGCTGGTCGCGCGGCCGACGCTGGCCTGGTGGCCCCCGAGGAGCCCGTTGACGACCGAGGCGGCCCCGACCGAGACCGAGATCGCCCGCACCGGCGGGCGATAGCCCTGGGCGACCATGTGGCCGAGGCCCTGCACGTTGCCCAGCGCGAGCGCGAAGACCACGAGGGCGGGGCTGACGGTGAGGATGGCCGCCGGCGAGAGCGCGATGCCGGGGAGCGCAAGCGCGGGCGCGCTCCACCCGCCCTCGACCGGGCCCATGCCCCCGGTGAGGGCCACCGCGGCCGCCCCCGCGACGACGGCCGTCGCGACCGGCGGCACGCGGGGCCCGCCCCAGGCGCGGGCGGCGAGGTAGGCGACCACCGCCGTCCCGGCCACTGCGCCGTCGGCGGCCGTCGCCGCGACCGCGCCGGTCACGTAGTCGAGGATGCTGCCCGCGAACATGCCGAGCACGATCGGCAGCGGGACGAGGCGCATGATTCGCTCGCCCATCCCGAGCAGCGCGAGCACGAGGATCGCGACGCCGGCGACCAGGTTGGCGCCGACGAGCTCGGCGAAGCTGAACTGCCCCGCGAGCGCCCCGAGGTAGACCAGGCTCAGGACGCTCCAGGTGATCGCGACGGGCTGGCGGTGGGCCAAGCTGAGGGCGATCGAGGCGACGGCGCCCGTCGCCCAGACGACGGCGATCCAGCGCGAGGCCTCCGCGTCGCTCAGCCCCAGGTCGACCGCGACGGCGACCTGCAGCGGCAGGGGGACGAAAGCGTAGAAGAGGATCGCGGCCAGCCCCGCCGAGGCCGCCTGGGAGCGCCCGGGCACGGTCAGGCCGCCCCGGGCGCCAGCAGCGGCGCGCCGCGTGACGGGCGGAGCATGGCGAGCGCCGCCGCCGTGCCCGCGATGCCCAGCGCGACGCAGGTCCAGAGCCCGGGGCCGGCGCCGGCGGCCGCGAGGGCGGCGACGACGCCGACGGCGCCGCCAATCGCCTGCGAGGTGTTGAGGAGGCCCGACGCGAGCCCGGCGTCCTCCGCCGGGGCGCCCTCCAGCGCCAGGATGTTGACGGTCAGGAAGATCAACGGGATCGCGAGGCCGAGCACGAGCAGCCCCGGCAGCAGGTCGGCGACGTAGCGGCCGTCGTCCGGGGTCCGCGCCAGCAGCGCCAGGGCGGCGGTCATCGCCGCCATCGCGCCCGCCAGCACCGCCCGCGCCCCGGCCGCCGCGACCAGCCGGGCGCCAAGGGGCGCCCAGAGGGCCGAGGTCGCGCGCACGGCCAGCAGCCCGGCGCCCGCCTCGATCGGCGACAGTCCGAGGCCCTCCTGCATGTAGGTCACCAACAGCAGGAAGGACCCGAGCATCATCGCCCCATGGAGGAAGCCGGCCAGGTTGGCGGCCGCGACGGCCGGCGCGCGCAGGAGGCGGCCGGAGAGGAGCGGGTCGGCGGAGCGGCGCTCGCGCGCCCACGCCAGCGCGCCGGCCAGGGCGGCGCCGCCGAGCGCCACGATGGCCTTCGGGTCCCCCCAGCCGGCGACGGCGCACTCGGAGATGCCGAGGACGGCGAGCGCCGGGACGGCCGCCACGAGCAGCGCGCCGGCCGGGTCGATGCGCCGGCCGGGGCGGGGGCGAGTCGCCGGAAGCGCCAGCGGGCCGATGGCCAGCGCGGCCGCCGCGACAGGGACGTTGACGAGGAAGATCCAGCGCCAGTCGAGCAGCTCGACCAGCATCCCGCCCACCAGGACCCCCGACGCGGCGGCCAGCGCGCCTACGCTCGCCCAGGCGCCCAACGCCCGCGCCCGCGGGCGCCCCCCCTCGAACGACTGGGAGAGCATCGCCAGGGCCGCCGGCGACAGGAGGGCGCCGCCGACCCCCTGCAGCGCCCGGCCGGCGACGAGCAGCTCGCCGCTCGGGGCCAGGCCGCAGGCGAGGGAGGCCCCGCCGAAGAGGGCCAGCCCGGCCAGGAACGCGCGCCGCCGGCCGACCAGGTCGGCCAGCCGGCCGGCCACCAGCAGCAGGCCGCCGAAGGCGACGGCGTAGGCGCTGATGGCCCAGTGCAGCCGCCCCGGCGCGATCGTCAGGTCCTCGCCGATCGCCGGCAGCGCGACGTTCACGGCCGTGATGTCGAGCACGACGAGGAACTGCGCGGCGCAGAGGACCGCGAGGACCACGCGTGGGCGGGCGGCGCCCACGGCTCAGACGATGACCGGGAAGGGCCGGCCGACGACGTGCGAGGGCGGGTGCGCCGTCCAGCGCCGGCGGCGGTGGACGTCCTCGGGGTGGATCGGGTTCCTCATCCTCATCGGATGTCTCCTCTCGGGTGGGCGGCTCAGTGCAGCGCCGGCTCGATGCCGAGCGCGACCTCGCCGATCAGCTCGTAGGCGCGGTTGGCGCCCAGGGGGTGCATGAAGGCGCCGGCACGGACGTCGCGGTAGGCGCGCGCGAGCGGGTGAGCGGCCATGTAGCCGGCCCCGCCAGACAGGGCCAGCGCGCGGTCAACCACACGCATGGCCGCCTCGTTGATGAACGTCTTCGCCGCCTGGACCTCGGCGAACAGGGCGGCCGGGCCCTCCCCCTCGTCCTCCCAGGCCGCGCCGCTCAGGTGGCGCTCGTCGATCAGGGCCCCGGCCCGCTGGAGCATGGCCCGGATCGCCGAGAGCTCGATGGCGCTCTCGGCCGCAAGGATCTGGGTGCGGGGCGGCGGCGCCCCGGCGGCGGCGATCCGAGCGGCCAGCCCGTCAACGGCGACGCCGTGGGCGGCCTCGGCGATGCCCAGCGAGGCGGCGGCGTGCAGGGCGCCGGCGACCAGGTTGCGGACCATGTAGTCGTCGGCGCGCCCGACGGGGAAGCCGCCGCCCAGTGCCTCGGCGGGCAGGCGCACGTCGTCGAACGAGACCGAGCCGCTGCCCGAGGCGCGCATGCCGAGCGCGTCCCAGTCGTCGTGGATCGTGACGCCGGGCGTCTCCGCCGGTATCTGGGCGTAGCCGTAGCGCTCGCCGCCGCCGTCGTCGAAGGTGACGGCGGCGTACAGCAGCGACGCGGCCGGCGACATCGTGCAGAAGATCTTGCGGCCGCTCACGGTCCAGCCGTCGCCGTCGCGGCGAGCCCGCGTGGCCGGGCGGGTGATGTCCTGACCCGGCTCGCTGATGGCGGTGGCGATGACGGTGCCCTCGCGGACGATCAACTCCAGCGAGCGGGCGTACGCGTCGGCGCGCCGCGCGTTGCCGTCGATGGTCGCGGCCCGCCAGAGGTGGGCCATGTTGACCAGCGGGATCCAGTGCATGTTGGCCCCGATGGCGACCGACGGCTGCCCGCGGGACAGGCGGCTCGAGGCCACCAGCAGGTCGTGGACCGACTCCACGCCCATCCCGCCCAGCTCCTGCGGGACCGGCGCGGCGAGGTAGCCGCTCTCGCGCAGCGTCGCGACATCCTCGTGCGGGTAGCTGCCGTCGCGGTCGTGCTCGGCGGCGCGGGGCGCGAAGTCGGCGGCCAGCCCCTCCGCGAGGGCGACCAGGCGGCGCCCGGACTCGGTGCGGGCGTGGAGTTCGAAGTCCATGGCCGTCAGTCCGTGACCACGTCGACCGTCACGGGGACGCCGCGGGTGATGCTGTCGAAGACCACCGAGCGGCCGTGGCCGCGGGCGACGATCTCGCGCAGCTTCTCCGGCGGGGCGTCGCCGCGGACCCGGAAGGTCATCCGGATGCGCTCGAACCCGTTGCGGAAGCTGGTGTCGGTGCCCAGGGCGCCGTTGAGGTCGATGTCGCCCTCGAGGGTCAACTCGACCTCGGTCAGGCGCACGCCCCGCGCCGCAGCGACGTAGACGAGCGACGTCGTGACGCACGCGGCCAGGGCGTGCAGGAGGTGCTCGGCCGGGTTCGCGCCGGTGTCGGTGCCCACGAGGACGGCCGGCTCGCCGGAATCGATCACGAAGGGCTCGGCGCGCGAGGTGTCGACCTGGCCGGCCCCGTAGAACTCCTGGATCGTGGTGCGGTTGTGGGCGCCGCCGATCCAGCGGTTGGTGGCGCGGAACTGGAACTGCGCGAGCTCGGGCTGCTCCTTGACGAGGTCGAGCGTCCCGAAGAGCTGGCGGGTGTTGACCCCGTTGCGCACCCGCTCGGTGGTCGTCGTGGTCACTGGGGTCTCCTTTCGTGACGGCCGGGCAGGCGCCGGGCCGGATCCGATCTGCCGGGCCAGTGGACCGGGTGGCGCCAAAGCCCCGGTAGCGGGGCGGTAAAGGCCGCCGCGGCCGCTCCAACCGCCGCCTTACCGCCCGCTTCCCGAGGCGCAGGCGGCCGCGGTTTGCCTCCGCCGCGGAACGCACGGCGAGAGGAGGCCCGAGGTGGCGAGGAGCGACGACGACCCGCCCGGCGCGGCACCAGGCGGCTGATGGCAGCCCAGACGGCGGCGTTCGCCGCATCAGGGGTCGCGGTGGGCCTGGCCCCGTCCTCGCTGGACGGCGCGCACGCGGGCGCGGGGCGATGCTGGCGGCCCTCGGCATGGCGACGGGCGTCGGCGGCTTCGTGGGCGGGTGGCTGATCGATCGCGGCGACCCGCGGCGGCGCCTGGCCGCCGCGGACGCGCTCTACGCCCTGGCGGGCCTCGCGGCCGGGGCGACCGCCACCGCCGGCTCGCCTGGCTGGCTCCTCGCCGCCGCCGCCCTGGCCGGCGCCGGGCCAGGGCGCCGCGCTGCTGGGCCGGGTCGTGATCGCAGCGATGGGCACCCGCCCGCCGCCGCGGACGCGAGCTGGGCGGAATGCTGACCCCTCGGGGCGCTCGACGCCGCCGCGGGCCCCCTTGTCGCGTCGGCCGCCGGGGACGCGGCCGGCGCGCTCGGCCTGGACACGCGCGCGCTGCCCTGGCTCGCGCTGCCCGTCC
The DNA here is from genome assembly GCA_963808825.1 of Miltoncostaeaceae bacterium. GTDB lineage: Bacteria > Actinomycetota > Thermoleophilia > Miltoncostaeales > Miltoncostaeaceae > DATAGF01. The sequence continues at coordinate 313,987 of CAWEGW010000011.1, forward strand.
TGGGCGCGCTGGCCGCGCTCGCCAGCTTGGCCGTCGACCGCCAGGCTCTGTCGCCGCCCGGGCCAGGCACAGGGGCTGCGGCAGCCCCCGCCAGGGCGCGGTCGGCCGCTGGCCGCCCCGGCGCTGGCGGCCGCGCAGGTCGCCATGGTCGCGGCAATTACGGCAAGAAGACCTCCCATCAAGGGATGGCCCAGCGGCGGCCGCCAGGCGTAGGGTCGCCGCCAGACAGGTGGGACCGGCGGCGCTCACACGCTCCGGCCCCGTGGGACCGAAGGAGGGACCTTCAGTTCGGAGGCCCCACCGGCTGTTCAGCGCCCCCACAAGCGCGGCGGACCCAGGATCCGGAACGTCGCGGACATGACAGTGGGCGCGACGTACCTCGTCGCGCACGGATTTGGATAGCGGTGCGGGCCGGGCGTCCGTGGGGCGCGCGTTTGGCCGCCGTTTGGGGCGGGTTTGGCCGCGCTTTGGCCCGAAGGCCGAGCGTCGGGCCAGTCAACCCACTGGAAGAGCACCGAACGGAGACCCGATGCACCCCGCGCTCATGCAGGACCTGCACGCCACGATCGTGGCCGACCGTCTCAGCGAGGGCGAGCGAGCCCGCGCGTCCGGCGCCGTCGCGGCGCGAGGTTCGCGCCTTCGCCGCGCGCTCAGGTGGCCGCGCCGCACGACCGCTCCCGTCCCGTCACGCGGGCTCGACCCGGCGCCTGGCGAAGAATCCTGAGCGCGCGGGGTGAGCCCTTTTTCTCGCGCGGAGGTGGCGGGGCGGGTCGGCAACTCGTCAACGGGGCCCCCGACCCGCCCCCTCACGCGTCATCCTCCTCAAGAACCGCGGACGGCGCGCCAGCAAAGCTTCGTCGTCCAGATCGGTGGATCCAGGCTAAGGGCGTTCTACCCTCTCTGCCGGAGACGGGCGGACGCATCGACCTGGCCCTGAGGGCCGTGGTCGTGGAGGTGGTCATGGCAATCGCCCCGCTCGCCGTGCTCCGGCACACCGGCAGCGAGGCCGCCATTGGCGCTCGCCCTCGCCGCCCACCAGCTCGGCATGTACGGCCTCGGCGCGCCGGTCGGGCGCATGCTCGACCGCGTCGGCAGCGGCGTGGGCTCGGCCTCGGCGCGCTGGCCACGGCCGCCGGGGCGGCGCTCGCCGTCGCCCCGCTCCCCTCGGCGGGGGCGTTGGCCGGCCTGGTGCTCGTGGGCGCCGGCTGGTCGGCGGTCTACGTGGCGGCGGCCGGCGAGGCCGCCGTGGGCCGCGGCCGTGGCGGTCCCGCTCGCCGCGCTCGTGTGGGCGGCCCTCGCCGCCCCGCGGCTACGGGGTCGGCCGAAGCGCTCCCTGGAGCGCGGCCATCGACCGGGCGAAGAGCAGGCCCATCGCGTCGGCGGCCTCGTCCGGGCTCGGGCGCGGCTCCATCGCGCGGAGCGCGGCCGACGCCAGGACCACCGCCTGCTGGATCACCTGCCAGCGGTCAACCGCGGCCAGCTGGCCGCCCGACTCCGCCTGCACCTCCTCGAAGGCCTCGCGCTGGGCGCGCATGAGCTCCTTGAGGCGCTCCTTGAACTCCTCCCCGGCCCCCTCGCCGAACGCGAACGGGAACGGGAAGTCGCTGTCGCTGTCGCTCACTGTGCGGTCCTCCTCGCGAGTCGCTAGAGGCGGATCTCGCGGATGATGGTCGGCCTGAGCAGGTGCACCGTGTCGATGAAGCGCACCGTGCTCGCCTCCAAGTCCATCACGATCGAGTGGGTTCGCGCCCCGTCGCCGAAGTACCGCACGCCCTTGAGCAGGCCGCCGTCGGTCACGCCGGTGGCGATCACGTAGAGCGGGGCGGGGGCGAGGTCGCGCGTGCTGAGCACGCGGTCGGGGCGCTCGGCCATGCCGAAGTCGGCCATCTTCTTGCGGTCGGTCTCGCCGCGCGGGGCCATGCGCGCCTGGATCTCGGCGCCCAGGCACTCGAGGGCGGCGGCCGTGATGACGCCCTCGGTGGAGCCGCCCTTGCCGGAGTAGAGGTGGTCGCCGGTGCCGCTGACCGCCACCGAGAGGCTGGCGGTGATGTCGCCGTCGGGGATGAGCCGGATGCGGGCGCCGGCGGCGCGGATCTCGTCGATCAGCCCCTCGTGGCGGGGCCGGTCGAGCACGATGGTCGTGAGGTCCTGGACGCGGCGCCCGTAGCAGAGGGCGACGATCTCGAGCGTCTCCTGGATCGGCGCCTCGATGCTGACCCGCCCCTTGGCGGTCGCGCCCACGACCAGCTTCTCCATGTAGATGTCGGGAGCCGAGAGGAAGCCGCCCGGCTCGCCGATGGCGCAGATGGCCACCGCGCCGCTGTCGCCGCGCGCCACCAGGTCGGTCCCCTCGAGCGGGTCGACGGCGATCTCGCACTGCATGCCGCCGCGCCCCAGCACCTCGCCCACGTAGAGCTCGGGGGCCTCGTCCTTCTGGCCCTCGCCGATGACCACCGTGCCCGTGATCGGCATCTCGCCCAGCTCGCGGCGCATGGCGTCAACGGCCGCCTGGTCGGCCGAGTTGCGCTCGCCCCGGCCGAGCCAGCGGGCGGAGGCGATCGCCGCCTGCTCGGTGACCTTGAGGAAGTCGACGGCCGTGACCGTCCGCTCGGCCGCCCGCTCCTCGGTCGTCGCCATCCCCGCGCCGCTCAGGCCGTGGCGCCGCGTGCCCGGCGCGTCTCGAAGTCCTCGGTGAAGGTCGCGATCCCCTTGGCCGTCAGGGGGTGCTGGAGCATCTGGTAGAAGATCTTCGGCGGGATGGTCGCGATGTCGGCGCCCATCCGGGCCGCCTCGGTGACGTGCACCGGGCTGCGGATCGAGGCCGCCAGCACCTCGGTCTCGTACATCGAGGGCTCCAGCGCCTCCACGACCTCCCGCAGCACCTCGAGCCCGTCCTGGCCGATGTCGTCGAAGCGGCCGACGAACGGCGACACGAAGGCCGCCCCGGCCGCCGACGCCAGCAGCGCCTGCGGCGCCGTGAAGCAGAGCGTCATGTTGACCCTGATGTCGTCCTCGGCCAGGGTCCCGGTGGCCGCCAGGGCCTCGGCGCCCATCGGCAGCTTGACGACGATGTTGGGGTGGATCGCGGCGAGCCGGCGGCCCTCCTCGACCATGTCGCCGCGCGACTCGGTCACGACCTCGGCCGAGACCGGCCCGTCCACCAGCTCGCAGACGCGGCGGTAGATCTCGTCGGCCTCGCCCCCGACCTTGCCCAGCAGCGTGGGGTTGGTCGTGACGCCCGACAGGACCCCCCAGCTCGCGATCGTCTCGATGTCGGCCAGGTCGGCCGAGTCCACGAAGAGCTTCATGGGGTGCCCTCCTCCTCTTCGATCCTCATTTCACGCTAGCACCCGGGGGCGTCACTTCTCGACGTCGTGCCAGCGGTCGGGACGCCCGCTCACGAGGGCCTCGGCGACCTCCAGCGCGCGGCGGGCGAACTCAACGTCGTGTACCCGGAAGAGGGTGGCGCCACGCGCCCGGCACCAGACCAGCGCCGCGGTCGTCTCGGCGAGGCGGTCGGGCGCCGCGGACCCGGTGATGGCCCCCAGCACCTTCTTGTTGGAGATCGGCACCAGCACCGGCCGGCCGGCCGCGACGACCTCGTCGAGGCGGCGCATCAGCTCGAGGTCCTGGGGCGGCGACTTGCCCAGGCCGATGCCGGGGTCGATCACCAGCCGCTCGGGCGCGATGCCCCGCTCGGCCGCCCACGCGACCCGCTCGCGGGCCCAGCCCGCGACCACGGCCGGCACGTCAACGTCGGGGAAGGCGGCCGGCCGCACCTTGGGGGGGCCGAAGAAGTGGGCCGCCACCACCCCCGCCCCCGCGCCGGCCGCGGCCGCCGCCATCGCCTCGTCGCGCAGGCCGGTGGGGTCGTTGAGGATCGCCGCCCCGGCCGCGAGGGCCGCCTCCGCGACGGGCGCCTTGTAGGTGTCCACCGCGACGGGCACGTCGAGCTCGGCGGCGAGCCGCTCGACGACCGGAGCGACGCGGCCGATCTCGACCTCCGGCGGGCTCGGGGGCGCGAAGCGCAGCGACTCGCCGCCCACCTCCACGACGTCGGCGCCCTGGGCGGCGAGGCGGCGCCCGTGCTCCACCGCCGCCTCGGTCCCGGCGTGGGCGCCGGCGTCGCTGAAGGAGTCCGGGTTGGCGTTGACGATCCCGACCAGCCGCCCGCGCGAGCAGTCGAGGACCCCGCGCGCGTGACGCCAGCCCTGGCCGGCGGTCACCCCACCGCCCGGGCGAGGCGCAGGTCGGCGCCGCCGGTCCAGCGGGCCCGGACCCCGGCGGCGCTCACCCGCGACGGGCGCGCCCGCCCCGGCGCCCCGGCCGCGGCCAGGGCCCGCTCGGCCTCGGCCGCGAGGGCGTCGGCGTCGTCGTGGCGGCACCACAGCAGCACGGCCGGGCCCCGACCCGGAGATCGTGGCCCCCAGGCAGCCGGCGCGGCCGGCCAGGCCGCGCAGGGTCTCGAGCGCCGGCACCGCCGCGGCCCGGTGGGGCTCGTGGAGGCGGTCCTCCAGCAGCTCGGGCAGATCGTCGAGGCGACCCTCCGGCGAGGGCCAGCGTGAGCGAGACGGCGTTGGCGAGGGTGGCGGCGGCGTCGGCGAGCGGCACCTGCTCGGGGAGGGCGCGGCGGGCGGCCTCGGTGGAGGTGCGCGCCTCGGGGATGACGACGACGAAGGCCAGCTCCTCCGGCGCAGGGACGGCGGCGAACGCCGGGCCGGGCCGCACCGCGACGATGCCGCCGGCGATGCAGGCGGCGGCGTTGTCGGCGTGGCCCTCCAGCTCGGTCGCGCGGGCGAGCAGCTCGTCGGGCGTCCAGCGCAGGCCCCCGAGGGCGTTGGCGGCCACGAGGCCGGCGCAGACGGCGGCCGACGACGAGCCCAGGCCGCGCACCGAGCGGGATGCGGTTGCGGCACTCCACGGCCAGGCCGTCGAGCGGCCCGAGGCCCGAGGCGAGCGCACGGCAGACCAGGTTCGAGGCGTCCTCGGCCAGCTCGCCGGCGCCCTCGCCGGTGACGCGCACCTCGAGCGGGCCGGGCCGGCGGGTGATGATCACCGCGTTGCCGAGGTCGAGCGCGACCGCCAGGCAGTCGAAGCCGGGGCCGAGGTTGGCCGAGGTCGCCGGCGCGCTGACCGTGAGGGCCTCGAGCTCAGCCAAGGACCGCCTCCTCCACCGCGCCGAGGTCGGCCGGCAGGCGCCGCACGGCCTCGGAGTTGACGATCGCCGTGTCGGGGTCCTTCAGCCCGTGGCCGGTCAGCACGCAGACGACCGTCTCGCCCTCGGCGAGGTCGCCCGCCTCGGCCCGGCGCATCAGCCCGGCCACCGAGGCCGCCGAGGCCGGCTCGCAGAAGACGCCCTCCTCGGCGGCGAGCAGCCGGTAGGCCTCGAGGATCTCCGAGTCGGTGACGGCCGCCACCCCGCCGCCCGACTCGCGCATGGCCGCCAGGGCCTGCTCGCCGCGGGCCGGCTTGCCGATCCGGATGGCGGTGGCGACGGTCTCGGGGCGGGCCACCGGGGCGCCCTCCACCAGGGGGGCCGCGCCGGCCGCCTGGAAGCCGTAGAGGCGCGGCAGGCCGCGCGAGCGCTCGGCCTCGCGGTAGGCCTGGAAGCCGAGCCAGTAGGCGCTGACGTTGCCGGCGTTGCCCACCGGGATGCAGAGCGCGTCGGGGGCGTCGCCGAGGTCGTCGCAGACCTCGAAGGCGGCCGTGCGCTGGCCGTCGATGCGGTGCTCGTTGAGCGAGTTGACCAGGGCGATGGGGTGGCGCTCGACCAGCTGGCGCACGACCGCGAGGGCGTCGTCGAAGCCGCCCTCCAGGGCCAGCACGCGGGCGCCGTGCATCAGCGCCTGGGCCAGCTTGCCGGCCGCGATCTTGCCCTCCGGGATCACCACCGCCGCCGTAGCCCGGCGCCGCGCCGCGTAGGCCGCGGCCGAGGCCGAGGTGTTGCCGGTCGAGGCGCAGATGACGGCGCTGGCGCCCTCCTCGACGGCCTTGGAGACGGCCATGCGTCATGCCGCGGTCCTTGAAGCTGCGCGGTCGGGTTCATGCCCTCGAGCTTGGCGAGCACCCGCAGGCCGAGCCGCTCGCGAGAGCCGGTCGAGGGGCACCAGCGGGGTGCCGCCCTCGCCCAGCGGAGACCACCGGGGTCGCGTCGCCGACCGGCAGCAGGTCGCGGTAGCGCTCGATCAGGGCGGTCACCGGTCGCCCCCCTCCCCCGAGCCGAGCACGCGCAGCATCACGGGCTCGCCGCGCACGATGTCGAGGCCGCCGATGCGGGCGACGGCGCGCCGCATGCTGTCCTCCAGGCCCTCGTGGAGGATCAGCACCAGGCTGGCCTCGTCGCCGGAGCCGCTCTGCACCACCGAGAGGATCGACAGGTCCTCGTCGGCGAAGATCGAGGCGATGCGGGCGAGCACGCCCGGGCGGTCGGCGACCTCGGTGCGCAGGTAGAACGCCGACGGCACCGCGCCGGGCGGCGCGATCGGGCGGCCGGCGTCGGCGAGGGCGTTGTGGAGGAACGAGCCCTGCTGGGTGCCGAGCACCGACAGGATGTCGGCCAGCACGGCCGAGGCGGTCTCGTCGCCGCCGGCGCCGGGGCCCACGAGCATGATCTCGCGGGTCGCGCGCGACTCGAGCAGCACGGCGTTGTCCGACCCGCCGATCGCGGCCAGCCGGTGCCCGCGGGGCACGAGGGCCGGGTAGACGCGCACGCTCACCGCCCCGTCGAGCAGGCGCGCCGACGCCCGACCAGCTTGACCACGAAGCCGAGCGCGTCGGCGTGGGCGATGTCGGCGGCGTGCAGGCCGTCGATGCCCTCGTAGGGCACGTCGTCGATCAGCACGCGCGAGTGGAAGGCGATGGAGGCCAGGATCGCCATCTTGGCGGCCGCGTCGGCGCCCCCCGACGTCCTCCGTGGGGTCGGCCTCGGCGTAGCCCAGCTCCTGCGCCCGGGCGAGCGCGTCGGCGTAGGAGGCGCCGCCGCGCGACATCTCGGTGAGGATGTAGTTGGTGGTGCCGTTGACGATGCCCGTGCACGGCCTCGATCTCGGCCGCCAGCAGCGACTCGCGCAGCACCTTGATGACCGGGATGGCGGCGCACGCCGACGCCTCGAAGCGCAGCTCGGCCCCGCGCCTCCTCGGCGGCCTGGCAGCAGCTCGGGGCCGTGGCGCGACAGCAGCTGCTTGTTGGCCGTCACCACCGAGGCGCCGCGCGCCAGCGCCCGGCGCAGGTAGCCGAGGGTCGGCTCGACGCCGCCCATCACCTCGACGACGACGGCCACCGTGGGGTCGTCGAGCACCCGCGCCGGGTCGTCGGTCAGCAGGCGCGGGGTCGATGCCGGGCCGGGCCCGCGAGCGGGTCGCGCACCAGCACCGGCGCCGACCTCGAGCCGGTGGCCGGACGCCCGCTCGATAGTGTCGGCGCCCTCGATGAGGGAGCGCGACGACGGCCTGGCCCGACGGTCCCGCAGCCCAGCAGGCCGATCCGGACCGGCGCGCGCGGGTCCCGGCGCGCGGGCCCCGATCACACGTCCCGAGCGACGAGGTCGGCGTAGGTCTCGCGCCGGGTCACGATGCGGGCGGATGCCGCCGTCCACGAAGGCCACCGCCGGGCGCGTGACGCCGTTGTAGTTCGAGGCCATCGCCACCCCGTACGCGCCCGTCGCCGGCAGGCAGACGAGGTCGCCGGGCCCGACCGGGCGGCAGCGAGGCCTCGGCCACCAGCACGTCGCCGCTCTCGCAGTGCTTGCCCACCAGCCGCAGGGTCTCGGTGGGCTCGGCGTCGGCCCGGTTGGCGAGCAGGGGCTCGTAGACCGCGCCGTAGAGCATGGGCCGCAGCAGGTCGCTCATGCCGCCGTCGACGCGAGGCGTAGGTGCGCACGCCCGGGATCGTCTTGGTGGCCCCGACCCGGTAGAGGGTGACGCCCGCGCGGCCCACGATGGAGCGGCCGGGCTCGACCAGGATGCGGGGCTGGGGCAGGCCCGACCCGGCCCCACTCGCCGCGGACGGCCTCGACGACGGCCTCGGCGTAGTCCTCGACGGCGGCCGGGCGGTCGTCGCGCGTGTAGGCGATGCCGAGGCCCGCCGCCCATGTTCATCGACGTCGAGGCTCCCGGCCCCGTTCAGGGAGGCGGCGAAGTCGGCGACCTTCGCCGGCCGCGGCCTGGTAGCCGCCCAGGTCGAAGAGCTGCGAGCCGATGTGGCAGTGCAGGCCGTCCAGCTCGAGGGCGTCGGAGGCGGCGACGGCGTCGGCCGCCGCGCGGGCCGCGCCGCCCTCGATCGAGAAGCCGAACTTCGAGTCGAGCTGGCCGGTGGCGATGTAGGAGTGGGTCGAGGGCTTCACGCCGGGGGTCACGCGCACCAGCACCCGCTGGCGGCGCCCGCGCGCGGCGGCCTCGCGGTCGATCAGCGGGATCTCGTCGAGGTTGTCGAGGATGATCGTGCCGACCCCGGCGTCGAGGGCCTCGGCGATCTCGCTCCGGGCCCTTGTTGTTGCCGTGCAGGTAGATGCTCTCGGGCGGGAAGCCGGCCCGCAGGGCGGCGTAGAGCTCGCCCCCCGAGGCGACGTCCACCGAGAGGCCCTCCTCGCTCGCGAGCCGCAGCATCGCCAGGCCGAAGTAGGCCTTGCTGGCGTAGATCACCTCGACCCCGGGGTCGAGCGCGGCGAAGGCCTCGCGGTAGCGGCGCGCGGTCGCGCGCAGGGCCCCCTCGTCGTAGACGACGAGCGGGGTCCCGTGCTCCTCGGCGAGCGCCACGAGGTCGCACCCGCCGATCGACAGGTGCCCCTCTTGGGTGACCGCTGCCGAGGGGGGCAGGACCTGATCGAGCGGCATCATGGGAGCCGCGGACGGTACCAGACGCCCGGCTATCCTCCCGCGCCTGCCCGCCCCCTCCGACATCGCGCTGCGGGCCCCGGGAGGGCCGGAGCTGGCGGCCCTCCTGTGGCCGGCCCCGCCGGGCTCGGCGGGCGTGCTGGTGGTGCACGGGCTCGGCAGCCGCAAGGAGAACCACGCCGACTTCGGCGAGCGGGTGGCGGAGGCCGGCATGGCGGCGCTCGCGCTCGACCTGCGGGGCCACGGCGCCAGCGGCGGCGGCCCTCGACGAGGGGCTGGTCGACGACGTCCTCGCGGGCCTCGGCGAGCTGGCGGCGCGCGGCCACTCGCCGCTCGGGGTGCGCGGGTCGTCGCTGGGCGGCCTGCTGGCGCTGCACGCGGCACGGATCGACCCGCGCGTGCGGGCGGTCGTCGCGCTCTGCCCGGCCCGGCCGGAGCGGCTGGCCGCCCGCCTGGACGAGGACTGGCCCCGGCGGCTGTCGCCCGAGCCGCCCGCGCGGCCCGACGGCGTCGCACGCGGCTACTGGCACGCGACCGGCGACGACCGGGTGCCCTGGGGAGGGACCTTCGCCCTGGCGGGCCGGACCCCGCCCCCGGTGCGCCTGCGGTCGTCCTCGGCGGCAGCCACCGCAGCCTGCAGCACGATCCGGCCGTCCTCGCCGAGACCGTCGCCTTCCTCGCGGAGGCACCTGGCGTGAGCGAGCGCCGGGCTCGAGGCTCTGGAGAAGCGAGATCGTCTCCTGCAGGGCCTGCCCGCGGCTGGTGGCCTGGCGCGAGGAGGTGGGCCGGGTCAAGCGGCGCGCCTTCGCCGGCCAGGAGTACTGGGCCAAGCCCGGTGCCGGGCTTCGGCGACCCGGACCCGTGGCTGGTGCTCGTGGGCCTGGCGCCGTCGGCGCACGGCGCGAACCGCACCGGGCGCGTCTTCACCGGCGACCCGAGCGGCGACGTGCTCTACGCGGCCCTCTGGCGGGCGGGCCTGGCCTCGCAGCCGCAGTCGGTCGCCCGCGACGACGGGCTGCGGCTGCACGGCTGCAGGGTGACGGCCGCCGTGCGCTGCGCGCCGCCCGACAACCGGCCGGCGCCGGACGAGCGCGACCGCTGCCGCCCCTATCTGGTCCGCGAGCTCGCCCTCTGCCCCGGCGCCCGCGTGCTGCTGGCCCTCGGGGCGGTGGGCTGGGACGCCGCCCTGCGCGCGCTCGGCGCGCCGCGGCCCTGGCCGCGCTTCGGCCACGGGGCGGAGGCGCCGCTGGCGGGCCGCACCCTGCTCGGCAGCTACCACCCCAGCCCGCAGAACGTCTCCACCGGGCGCCTGACGGCGGCCATGCTCGACGAGGTGCTCGCCCGCGCCTCGGAGCTCGCCGCCTGATCGTCGACTACCTGTGGGGCGCCCCGGCGGAGGCGGTCTTCGCCGCCCTGATAGCGGCCGGGCGCGCCAGCGGCGCCCCGCCGCTGACCCGCTACATCCTCGTCGGGATGAGTGCCGGCGAGGCGGCGAGCCTCCCCGCCATCGCGCTGCGCGCCGCGCCCGTCCAGCTGGCCGGCAGCGGGATCGGCGGACCGGCCTCGCTCGCCGAGTCCGCGGCCGCATACGAGGGCCTGCTCCAGCAGGTCGCTGCCGGCGAGATCGTCCTCGACGTCGACCCCGTGCCGCTCGCGGACGTGGAGGCGACCTGGCAGCGCGCCGGCAGCGACCGGCGCATCGTCTTCGTGCCCTGATGCCGGCCCGCGCCCTGGAGCCCGCCGAGAGCCCGGGCTGACCCTTGCTGCTAGCCATGGCTAGCGGTATAAGTCGCACGTGGCTAGGAAGGGCTTCACCCGCCGCCAGGTGCTGGCCGGCGCGGCACCGGTGATCGCGGCCCTGCCCATGGCGGGGATCGCCGCCGCGCCCGCGTTCGGGGGCCGGTCGGGGCCCGGGGGCGAGGAGCACGCCGCCGCCCACGGCCACGCCGCCATGATCGGCGCCGAGGTGCCGGCGCCCGGCGGGCCGGCCGACCTCGACCGCCTCCTGGCCCCTCCCCCGGCGCTGCCCCACTCGCCGGGCCGCGTGCGCCGCTACGACCTCTCGGCGGTCAACCGCGAGGTGGAGGTCGCCCAGGGGGTCTTCTTCCCCGCCTGGACCTACAACGGCACCGTGCCCGGGCCGGTGATCCGCGCCACGCAGGACGACATCCTCGAGGTCCGCTTCACCAACGCCGGCTCGCACCCCCACACGATCCACTTCCACGGGATCCACCCGTCCGACATGGACGGGGTGTTCGAGATCGTGGAGCCGGGCGACGCCTTCACCTACCGCTTCCCGGCGCGGCCCTACGGCATGCAGCTCTACCACTGCCACTCCACGCCCCTGAAGAAGCACATCCACAAGGGGCTCTACGGCGCCTTCATCATCGACCCGCCGGAGCCCCGCCGCCCGGCGCGCGAGCTGGTCATGGTGATGAACGGCTTCGACACCGACGGCGACGGCGAGAACAACTTCTACACCGTCAACGGCAAGGCCTTCTACTACGCCAAGTACCCCATCCGGGTGCGCCGCTCGGAGACCCTCCGCATCTACCTGGCCAACCTCACCGAGTTCGACCTCATCAACTCGTTCCACCTGCACGGCGAGTTCTTCCGCTACTACCGCACGGGCAGCACCGACCAGTTCGAGTACACGGACACGGTCATGCAGTGCCAGGGCGAGCGCGGGATCATCGAGATCGACTGGCACCACGCCGGGCGGTTCATGTTCCACGCCCACCAGTCGGAGTTCGCCGAGCTGGGCTGGATGGGCTTCTTCGACGTTGTCGACGACTGACATGACCACCGACTCGCCCCCGGTCAGGCGCGCGCGCGGCTGGCCGGCGCGGCTGCTCGCGCTCGTGCCGATCGTGCTGCTGGTGGCGGCGGCGGCCGCCTTCGTGTCGTCGGGCAACTCGCTCACGTCGCTGATCGGGGCCAACCCGCCGCCGGCCGACGAGCTCGACGTGCGGCGGGTCGAGTTCCACCCCGGCGAGATCCGGGTGCTGGTGCGCAACCCCCAGCCCGACGACATCACCATCGCCTCGGTGACGGTGGACGACGCCATCGTCCCCTACGCGCTCGACGGCCCCGGCACCCTCGGGCGGCTGCGCTCGACGACCATCGAGATCCCCTTCGACTGGGTCGAGGACGACCCCTACACGATCGGCGTGACCAGCTCGACCGGCATCCAGACGGTCCACGACGTGCCCGCGGCGGTCGAGACGCCTGGGGTCAACGGCTCCAGCGTGGCGGGCTACGCCCTGATCGGGCTGCTGGTCGGGGTGGTGCCGGTGGCCCTCGGGATGCTGTGGCTGCCCGCCCTGCGCCAGGCCGACGCGCGCTGGCTGACCGCCTTCATGGCGCTCACCGCCGGGCTCCTCACCTTCCTGGCCTTCGACGCCCTGGCCGAGGCGCTGGAGCTGCAGGCCGCCCTGCCGAGCGCGCTGGGCGGGACCGGCCTGGTGATCCTGGGCGTGGCCGCCAGCTACCTGGGCCTGTCGTGGGTCGCCCAGCGGCTCGCCGCGCGCGATCCGGCCTCGCGCGGCGGCGGGGCGCTCGCCGGGGTGGCCCTGGCCACGATGGTCGCCGTGGGCATCGGGCTCCACAACCTCGGCGAGGGGTTGGCGATCGGCTCGTCCTTCGCCATCGGCGAGCTCGCGCTCGGCACCTTCCTGATCGTGGGCTTCATGGTCCACAACGTCACCGAGGGCCTCGGCATCGCGGCGCCGATCGCCGACGGCGGCCGCGCCGGCATCGGGCGCCTCGCCGCGCTCGCACTGATCGCCGGCGCCCCGGCGATCCTCGGCGCCTGGATCGGCGGCTTCCTCACCAACGAGGTGCTGGCGGTCCTGTTCTTCTCGGTCGCGGTGGGGGCGGCGCTGCAGGTGGTCGTCGAGGTGGGCCGCTACGTCGCCCGGCGCGCGCCCGGCGGGCTCGGCTCGGGCTGGGTCGTCGGCGGCTTCCTGGCGGGCATCGCGATCATGTACCTGACGGGCCTGATCGCCGGCTAGGCAGCGAGAAGCCCGCGCAGCGCCTGCGCGGGCTCCTTGGGAGACGTAGATCGTCGTCGCTGGGCGTTCAGTGCTGCAGGTTCGCGTACGCGCCGAGCCAGTAGGTCTTGTTGAGGGCGTCGCTGCGTGCGTAGAGCGCGTCGAACCAGGCCGGGGCCGTGGTCCCCGCGGGCCCCCGGACGTAGCCGGCGAGCTCGTACTCGCGGTCGAGGGCCTTCTCGCCCGGGCTCGAGACGTCGCAGTCGACGGCGGTCCGGTGCGCGCGCCCCTCGAAGAGACCGATCTCCTCGGCGCTCATCGGCTGGGACACGGGACCGTCGATGTGGTCGGGCATGGCGGCTGCCCCGCCGGCCACGCCGGCCGAGAGGGCGCACGCGGCGGCGACGGAGATCAGAATGCGGCGGTTCATCATTGCTCCACCTTTCGGTAGTCGAGGAGGTCAACAGCGACCTCGGTTGTGGAGCCAGCCTGCGGGGCGGCGGTCGAGCGGCGGTGCGGGCGCGGTAGAGATCCGGTAGACGCCCGGACGACCCCGGCGCCGAGCAGCGCGAGACCGGCCGCCGCCGCGAACCCGACGCCGGCGTCCGCCCAACCGAAGCCCGCACCCTCGATCACGATCGGTCGCGTCGGCGGCCGGGGCAGCATGCGCCGCTCGTTCGCGAGGTTGGAGGCGGCGCGGTAGCAGAGGAACCGCTCGAGGCCGAACCAGGTCCCGACCGCCCGGCAGGCCGTGAACGGATCCGCCGCGGAGGTCGCCGCCTCGGTGCGGGTGACCGCCGTCCGCGGCGTCCCGACCGCGTCACCGTCGAGCGGCTGCGCCGCCGCCGCCGCCCCGGCGCCGAGCAGCGCGGCGGCGGAGAGGACGGCCAGGCCGCGGGGGATCTTCCTGTGCTGGGTCATCACATGCCTCCTGTTCGGGTTGACGGCCACGACGCTCGGCCCTCGGGCCAAAGCGCGGCCAAACCCGCCCCAAACCCGCCCAAACAGGCCCCAAACGCATGCGGACGAGACGGGGCCCTGCCCGCATGGCTGGTCCGATCCGGCCCCGAGGAGATACGTTCGCGCGCAGGGGTATGGCCGCAACGTTCCGGATCCTGGGGCCCCTCGAGGTCCTCGACGGCGATCGGGCCGTCGCGCTCGGAGGGCTCCGGCAACGGGCCCTGCTGGCGCTCCTGTTGCTCCGCGCCAACGAGGTCGTCTCGACCGACCGGTTGATCGCCGAGCTGTGGGGGGACTCGCCCCCGCCGACGGCACGCCAGACCGTCCAGGTGTACATCTCCCAGCTGCGCCGCGCCGTGCCGGTCGACGGCGTCCGCGAGAGCGCGATCGAGACCCGCTCGCCCGGCTACGCCCTGCACGTGGCGCCCGGGGAGCTCGACCTCGACCGCTTCCAGGAGCTGTCGGCCTCCGGACGCGCGGCGCTGGCCGCGGGCGACGCCGCCGGCGCGGCGGCGACGCTCCGCGAGGCCCTGGGCCTGTGGCGCGGGCCGCCGCTGGCCGACTTCGCCTACGAGGAGTGGGCCCAGCGCGAGATCGCCCGCCTCGAGGAATGGCGGCTCGCGTGCCTGGAGGAGCGAATCGAGGCCGACCTCCAGCTGGGGCGTCGCGGCGAGCTGGTGGGCGAGCTCGAGGCGCTCGTCGAGGAGCACCCCCTGCGGGAGCGGCTGCGCGGCCAGCTCATGCTCGCCCTCTACGGCAGCGGCCGCCAGGCCGAGGCCCTGGAGCGATACGCCTCCGGCCGGCGCGCACTCGCCGACGAGCTGGGAATCGAGCCCGGCGGAGCGCTCAGGGACCTCGAGCGGCGCATCCTGAACCAGGACCCCGCGCTCGCGCCGCCCGCGCGGGCGGCCCGCCGAACCCGGCCCGACGGGCCCCCGCCTCGGCACCCGCGGCGCACCGTTGCGCTCGGCCGCCCCCGAGCGCTGATCGCCCTCGGCGCCGTCGTCCTCGCCGCGGCGGTCGGGCTCGGGGCCTGGCTGGCGGCGGGCGGAGGCGACGGCGCGGGCCCGGCGATCCCCGGCGACTCGGTGACGCTCGTCGATCCCGGCTTGGGGCGGGCAGAGACACCGGTGGACATCGGGGGGAGCCCGTCCCAGCTCGCGCTGACGGCCGGCGCCGTCTGGGTCGGCGACGTCTCGAGCGGCGCGCTCAAGCGCATCGATCCCAAGGCCGGCGCCGTGATCCAGACCATCCCCCTCGGCGGCGGCCCCGACGGGGTGGCGGCCGGGGGCGACTCGGTCTGGGCGACCAACGGTCTCGCCGGCACGCTGGCGCGCGTCAGCCCCGAGACGAACGGGATCATCCAGACCGTCAGGGTTCCGGGCGGCCCGCGCGGCGTCGCCACCGGGGAGGGCGCGGTCTGGGTGGCGAGCCGGTACGCCCGCGCGGTCACGCGGATCGACGGCGCCAGCGGCCGGGTCGCGTGGACGGCTCCGGTCGGCGGGTCGCCCATCGGCATCGCCGTCGGCGCCGGCGCCGTCTGGGTGACCAACGAGACCGATGCCAGCGTGTCGCGCATCGACCCGCGGACCGGCCGGGTCCTCCAGCGGATCGGCGTCGGCAACTCCCCCGGCCCGATCGAGGCCGGAGCGGACGCCGTGTGGGTCGGCAACACCCTCGACGGCACCGTCTCGCGGATCGATCCCGGCACCAACGCCGTGTCGGCCACCATCCCGGTCGGCGACGGCCCCGCGAGCCTCGCGGTCGGTGACGACGGGGTCTGGGTCGCGAACGAGCTCGGCGGTACGGTCATGAGAATCGACCCGCGGACGAGCGCCGTCGTCGAGACCATCGAGACGGGCCAGCGCCCCGTCGGGCTCGAGCTCGATGGCGGCGGCCTCTGGGTGGCCGCGCGCGACGCCTCGGCCGCGCACCGGGGCGGCACCCTCCGCGTCGGGGTCCCCGACACCGGGCCGACGATCGATCAGCACGACTACTCGCTGCTCTGGACCCTCGACCTGACCGGGGACGGCCTGACCGCCTACCGGCGCGCGGCCGGAACCGACGGCGCGGCGCTCGTGCCGAGCCTCGCCGCCTCGATCCCCACCCCCACCGACGACGGCCGGACGTACACGTTCCAGCTCCGGCGCGGCGTGAGCTACTCCACCGGCGAGCCGGTCGGCCCCGAGGACTTCCGCCGGGCGATCGAGCGCTACTACAGGCTCGGGCCGGCCCCGGCGCCGTACTACGACGTCATCGTCGGGGCGGCGGAATGCCGGCGGGAACCGTCGGCGTGCGACCTCTCACGCGGGATCGTCGCCGACGTGGCCGGGCACGCCGTCACGATCCACCTGACCCGCCCCGACCCCAACCTGATCCACTACCTCGCCCTCCCGTGGGCCCACGCGGTGGCGCCGTCGGCCCCGGAGTCGGAGGTGACCCGCCGGGGCCTGCCGGCCACCGGGCCCTACATGGTCGCGAGCCACCGGCCCGGGCGCGAGCTGAGGCTGGTCCGGAACCCCCGCTTCCGGGAGTGGTCGAGGGCCGCCCGCCCGGACGGCTACCCCGATGAGATCCTCCTGACGGTGGCCGGGGAGGCGGAGGCGCTGAAGGACATCGAGGAGGGGCGCCTCGACACGGCCCTGCTCGAGCGGATCGCGCCGTCCCAGCTCGAGCGGCTCGCCGTCCAGTACCCGGGGCGGCTGCGCGCGCCCCTGCTCTCGGGGACCCTCCTGGTCGCGCTGAACACGACCCTCACGCCGTTCGACCGACTCGATGCCCGGCGCGCGGTCGCCTATGCCCTCGACCGCGAGGAGCTCATCCGCAGCCTGGGCGGGCCGCAATACGGGCGACCGACCTGCCAGGTGCTCCCCGCGAACTTCCCCGCCCACGAGGCCTACTGCCCGTACACGCGGGCCCCGCGGGACGACGGGGTCTGGCATGGCCCGGATCTCGAGGAGGCGAGGCGCCTCGTGGCGAGCTCGGGCACCGCCGGCGCCGCCGTCGTGGTGCGGAGCCCGCCGTTGCTCCATCCCCAGGCCCGCTCCGTCGCCGAGGTGCTGCGCGAGCTCGGGTACCGCGCCACGGCGAAGCTCACGGCGGACGAGCAATGGCTGGCGGACGCCGTACGGACCCGATCCCGACGCGGTCCAGGTGGCGGTCACGGGGTGGGCCATCGACTACCCGGCCCCGTCGACGTTCCTCGAGCAGCTGCGGTGCGGCTCGCTCGATCCATCGCGCTTCTGCAACCCGGCGATCGACCGGCAGATGGACCAGGCGCTCGCGCTCCAGGCGACGGACCCGGGTGCCGCGGACGAGCTGTGGGCGAGGATCGACCGCGCCGTCACGGACGAGGCGCCCTGGGTCGGATACGCGACCCCGGCCCGCGTGCGGTTCCTGAGCGAGCGGGCGGGCAACTTCCAGCACCATCCGGTCTGGGGCGTGCTGCTCGACCAGCTCTGGGTCCGCTAGCGCCCGCCGCGCGCGCAGGGCCCGGCGCATGCGAACGCGGAGCGCCCCCCGACGCCTCGGGCGGGCGCTCCGCGTCGCAGCGAGCGGTCAGGCCGTGGCCGGCCGCTCGCCGTCGCGGACGTCGCGCCCGCGCCGCGCCGCCAGCCAGGCCAGCGGAGCGAGCGTCGCGCGCTGCAGCCAGGCCGGGGCGAAGGGCCCGCGCACCTCGTCGGCGAACTCGCGCGTGAAGAGGGCCAGCTCGAGGGGCGTCGGCATGCCCTTCTTGTTGGTGCGGCCCTCGCGCGCCAGCGCCACCGCGGTCTCGAGCAGGCGCTCCATCCGCAGCGCCGGGCGGATCTCGACCCGGGCCCGCGCCGGGCCGTCGCCCGCGTTGGAGAACGCGTGGACGGTGCCGGGCGACACGACGACGACCTCTCCAGGCCCCGCCACCTTTCTGCGCAGCCCCTGGCGGAAGCGGATCCGCCCGGAGACGACCTCGAAGCGCTCCTCCAGGATCGGGTGGACGTGCAGGCCGGGCGCGTGCCCGTCGGGAGCGAGCTCCAGCTCGATCACCAGCAGCTCGCCGCCGGTGTCGGCGGCGGTCGTCACGAAGGTGATGCGCTCGCCGCTGATCGGGTTCTCGATGACCTGTCCTCGGTATGCCATGGTGGCTCCTTGATCGGGCGTCCGGCGTGCGGACGCGGCTGTTGTTGCCCGAGGCTGCGGCGCCGTGGTTGAGTCCAGGTGTCGGCGCGGTAGAGCCGCGGTACAGCCGCCGGAGGGTCGGGTGGGCGAATGGACTTCCGGATCCTCGGTCCCCTCGAGGTCACGGCGGGCGGGCGGGAGCTGGAGCTCGGTGCCGCGAAGCAGCGGGCGCTGCTCGCCGTGCTCCTGCTGCACGCCAACACGGCGGTCTCGGCCACCCGGCTGATCGACGAGCTCTGGGGCGCGGCGCCCATCGCGAGCGCGCCCAAGGTGGTCCAGGGCTACGTCAGCGGCCTGCGCAAGGCGCTGGGGGCCGAGGTGATCGTCACGACGCCGGCCGGCTACCTCGTCCGCGTCGACCCGGCGCGGCTCGACGCGGCGCGCTTCGAGGCGCTCGCCGCTGAGGGCCAGGCTCTCCTCCGGGACGACCCCGCCCGGGCCGGCGAGCTCCTGCGCGAGGCGCTCGGGCTGTGGCGCGGGCGGCCGCTCGAGGGGGTCGTCCTCGAGTCGATGGCGGCCAGCGAGGCCGAGCGCCTGGAGGAGCACCGCCTCTCGGTCGTCGAGCAGCGCATCGAGGCCGACCTCGCCCTGGGCCGCGACGGGCTCGTCGCCGAGCTCCAGGCGCTCGTCGAGGCGCACCCCTACCGGGAGCGGATGCGCGCGCACCTCATGCTCGCGCTCTACCGCTCAGGCCGTCAGGCGGAGGCGCTCGCCGCCTACCGCGACACGAGGACCCTCCTCGACGAGGAGCTGGGGCTGGAGCCGAGCGCGGAGCTGCAGCGCCTGGAGCGCCAGATGCTCACCCACGCGCCCGAGCTCGACGCGCCCGAGCGGCCGCCCGCCGGCCCCCCGGCACCCGCCGCGGCCCCCGCGCCCCCGCGCCCCGCGCCCGGCGCGAGCGCGCGCAGGCTGGTCAGCGTGCTGGCAGCGACCGTCGCGGACTCCTCCGCGCTGGCCGAGCGGCTCGACCCGGAGTCGCTGCACGGCCTGCTCGACCGCTGCGCCGAGATCGCGCGCGCCGCGGTCGAGCGCCACGGCGGGACGGTCGAGCGGCACCTGGCCGACGGGGTCGTCGCGATCTTCGGGCTCGCCGAGTCGCGGGAGGACGACCCGCTGCGGGCGGCGCGGGCCGCGCTGGAGATGCGGGACGCCGTCGCCGATGCCGGCGCCGAGCTGGAGCGGGACCACGGCGCCCGCCCCGAGCTGCGCGATCGGGATCGACTCGGGACAGGCCTTCGTCGCCGCCGACGCGCGCCGCGGGACCGCGGCGGCGGGGGACGCGATCGTCCTGGCCGAGCAGCTGGCGCGGGCCGGAGCCGCCGGCGAGGTCCTGCTCGGGGAGCGCGCCCTCCGGCTGCTCGAGACGTCGGTGACCGCGGACCCTCTCGGCCAGATGGCCGTGGAGGGGCGGGCGCCGCGGTTCCCGCCTGGCGGCTCGAGGGCCTCGGGAGGGACGAGCCGATGCCCGTCCGCGCCCACGCCCCGCCCTTCGTCGGGCGCCGGCCCGAGCTGGACGCGCTCCGCGACGCCCTGACGGCGGTGGCCGCCGGCCCGGCATGCCAGATGGTCACGGTGGTGGGCGCCGCGGGGCTCGGCAAGTCACGCCTGGCCCACGAGTTCGCGGCCGGGCTCGGCGACGAGGCGACCGTCGTCGTGGGCCGCTGCATCCCCTACGGCGACGGGCTCGCCTACCGGCCCCTGGCCGAGATGGTCCGCCAGCTCGGCGACGGCGACATCGCCGGGCTGCTGGAGGGCGACGACCGCGCGGGGTCGGTCGCGCGCCTGGTCTCGGGCGCGGTGGGCGCCTCCGACGAGCCGGCCACGGTGGAGGAGACCTCCTGGGCCATCCGCCGCCTGTTCGAGGGCGTCGCGCGCGAGCGGCCCCTCGTCGCGGTCGTCGAGGACGTCCACTGGGCCCCGCCCACGCTCCTCGACCTCCTCGAGTACGTGGTGGCCTTCTCGGGCGGCGCCCCGATCCTGGTGCTCTGCCTGGCGCGGCCCGAGCTCCTGGACGAGCGGCCCTCGTGGCGCGCGCCGCAGCCCAGGCGGTCGCTGGTGGAGCTGGAGACGCTCTCGGAGGCCGAGGCCCGCGAGCTGGTGGCGGCCCGCGCATCGGCGGCCGGGGCGAGGGCGTCGGAGCGCATCGTCGCCCGGGCCGAGGGCAACCCGCTCTTCCTCGAGCAGCTTGTCGCGGCCGGGATCGACGGCGACGGCGCCAGCCTGCCGCCGAGCCTCCAGGCCGTCCTCGCCGCGCGCATCGACCGCCTCGACCCGTCCGAGCGCACGCTGCTCGGCCGCGCCTCGGTCGAGGGGCGCGCCTTCCACGTCGGCGCGCTACGGGAGCTCCTCCCCGACGAGGCGCGGCCCCGGCTGGAGGCGACGGTCCTGGCCCTGGTGCGCGCGGGGCTCGTCGAGCCGGAGCGGCCCGAGTTCGCCGGGGAGGACGCCTTCCGGTTCGCCCACGCCCTCATCCGCGACGCCGCCTACGAGGCGACGCCCAAGGCGCTGCGGGCCGAGCTCCACGAGCGCCTGGCCGACTGGCTCGAGGGGGCGCCGGGCGCCCTCGACGAGATCGTCGGCCACCACCTGGAGCAGGCCTGGCGCTGGCGCGCCGAGCTCGCGCCCCGGGCGAGCGGGAGCGCGCCCTCGGCGCCCGGGCGGCGCGCCACCTGGAGGCCGCCGCGCGGAGCGCCCTGGCGCCGGGCTGGTTCCGGAGGGCGCGCACCTGCTGGAGCGGGCCGTCGGCCTGCTGCCCGACGACGCCCCGGAGCGCGCGGCCCTGCTGCCCGAGCTGGGGGCGGCGCTGGCCGAGGCGGGCAGGCTCCCCGATGCCGACCGCGTCCTTCAGGAGGCGACCGCGCGGGGCGGCGGCGCGGCGGATCCGCGGCTGGAGTCGCGCGCGCGCGTCGAGCGCCAGCTCGTGCGGCTCCAGGCCGAGTCGAGCAGGGGCATCGCCGAGGCGCGCCGGGACGCGCGCTCGGCGCTCGCGGCCGTCGAGGAGCGCGGCGACGAGATGGACCGGTGCCGGGCCTGGCGCCTCCTCGCCTGGATCGAGTGGACCGAGGGCAGGTGCGCCGCCGCCGACGAGGCCTGGGGCCACGCCGCCGAGATGGCGTCCCGCGCCGGGGACGAGCGCGAGCGGTTCGACGCCCTGTCCTGGCGGGCGACGGCGGCCGTCTTCGGGCCGACGCCGGTGACGGAGGCGATCTCGCGGTGCGAGGAGATCCGCCGGGAGGTCACGGCGAGCCCCGTCGCCGTCGCCGCGACCCTCCATCCCCTCGCCGCCCTACGGGCCATGGCGGGCGACCTCGACGAGGCGCGGCGGCTCCTGGGGGAGGGGAACGCGATCCTCGACGAGCTCGGCACGCTGACCGCCGCGGTCTCGCACAACGAGCCCATCGTCGAGATGCTCGCGGGCCGGCCCGAGGTCGCCGAGGCCCGGCTTCGCGGGGGTTTGAACGCCTCGAGGCGATGGGCGAGCGGGCGGTGCTCGCGACCACGGCGGCCCTGCTCGCCCGCGCGATCGAGGCGCAGGGCCGCGACGAGGAGGCCGAGCGCTACTGCAACGTGAGCCGGGAAACGGCTGCGCCGGAGGACCTCCCGACCCAGATCATGTGGCGTGGGACGGCCGCCCGCGTCCTCGCCCGGCGGGGGCTCGGCGGGGAGGCGACCGCCCTCGCCCGCGCCGCCGTCGAGCTCGCCGAGGGGACCGACCTGCTCACCATCCGCGCGGACGCGTTCCTCGACCTGGCCGAGGCGCTCGACCTGGCCGGGCAACGGGTGGAGGCAGACGCCGCGGTCTCCCGGGCGATCGAGCTCCTCGAGCGCAAGGGCTGTACGGCCGCCGCGGAGCGAGCGCGGGCGCGGGCGCGGCGCGCCGAGATCATGTCCCAGACATCGTCAACCGCAAACGGAGGTCAGTGATGCCGCTAGCGCAGATCAAAGACCCGGTGCACCTGGTCGGGGGGAACGTGGAGGTGCAGGGGCTCCTCCCCCGCGACCTCGACGAGCAAGGGCAGGAGGTCCCGTTCGACCACCAGGTCGTCGTCGGCTGGGCCATCTTCCAGGGCGACGTGGTCGTCCAGGGCACCCTGCTGGCGAAGGGCGCCTGGCCCGACAAGCGGGCCGCCGGTGATCTGACGCCCGGGAAGGCCGCCGCGGCGGCCGTCTCGGTGATCCTGCGCGGGAGCCCGGAGTCGGGCGACCTGAGCTTCGAGACCTTCACCTGGTCCCAGGAGATCACGATCCAGTGAGGCGGCGGAGGCGCGGGGCGTGGTGAACGACCGGCACGGCTCCCCGATCTCCGTCGAGGAGATCGTGGACGCGGACACGCCGCCGCCGCCGGCCCCTGCCCCCGCGACCCGAGCCCCCCGCTTCTCGCGGATCGTCCCGGCCCGCCAGACCCGCCCCCAGCTGGACGAGCCCACCCTGCGCCGGGTCGCCGCCGCGATGACGAGCGGCGGCGAGCCGATCGAGTCGGCGGTCCCGTCGGGCTACACCTATGTCGGGCAGTTCATCGCCCACGACCTCAGCTTCGACGACGACCCGCTTCGCGGCGCGCCGGACACGGTCTCCGTCTCGGACGTGGGGACCGCCCGCTCGCCCAGCCTCGACCTGGACTGCCTCTACGGCCGCGGCCCCAGCCTCGACCCCCAGTACTACGCCTACGACGGCGTGCACCTGCTCACCGGCATGACGCAGCCGGGCCAGGTCGTGGGCCCCGGCGCCGAGAACCACCCGGGCTTCGACCTTCCCCGGGCCGGCGACGGGAGCGCGGTCATCCCCGACCCCCGCAACGACGAGAGCCTGCTGGTCGCCCAGACCCACGCCGCCTTCATCCGCTTCCACAACCGCGTCGCCGACCTGCTGGCCGCGCAGGGCGTCCCGCTCGATGAGCGCTTCGATCGGGCCCGGGCGCTCGTCGTGACCCACTATCAGTGGATGGTCCGCACCGACTTCCTGCCCCGGGTCGTCGACCCGGCGGTCGTCAACGCCGCCTTCGCGGCGACGTCGCCGGTGTTCGACGTGCGGCCGACCACGATGCCGGTGGAGTTCTCGGTGGCCGGCTTCCGGCTCGGGCACAGCATGGTCCGCGACGAGTACACCCTGAACTCGCCGGCGCCCCTCCTGCTCGAAATGGTCTTCGCCCTCTCCGGGCGGGGTGGCGGCCTCGCCGGCAAGCCCGCGCTCGAGAGCACCTGGATCCTCGACCTCCGCCGCTTCTACGACTTCGCGGAGGCCGGCCGCCCGGAGCTGGCCGAGGTCCCGAGGAACCTCGCCCACCGCATCGACACGCGGCTCGCGGACCCTCTTGCCCGGCTCCCCCCCGAGCCGCTGCCGGAGGGCCAGGAGTTGGCGATGCGGCACAACCTCGCGTTCCGGAACCTCACCCGCGCGCGCATGGTCGGGCTGGCGAGCGGCCAGGACCTGGTCGACGTCGCGCGCCAGCGCATGCCCGACCTCGTCCCGCTGACGCGGGAGGAGATCCTGAAGGGCGACCGCGGCGCGAGGCTCGACGCGCTCTCACAACCGGAGGCCGACGCGCTGGCGAAGCGCACGCCGCTGTGGTTCTACGCGCTGCGCGAGGCCGAGCTGGGCGGCGGCAGGCTCCGCGGCGTCGGCGGCCGGCTCGTGGCCGAGACCTTCCGCCGCGCGATGGAGGAGAGCAGGATCTCGATCCTCCGCGACCCCCCGTTCCGGCCGAGCCTCGTCTCGCCGGCGAGCCCGGCGCCCGGCACGCCGCCCCCGCCCCCGGACACCTTCCGGATGGTCGAGCTGCTGCTCTTCACGGCCCGGGGCGAGGCCGCGGGCCTCAACCCGCTGGGGGACTAGAGGTACCCGAGCGGGTTGACCGCGGCGCCGTTCACCCGCACCTCGAAGTGCAGGTGGACGCCCGTCGAGCTGCCGGTCGTGCCCATGCCGCCGACCACGCTCCCCTGCGGGACGGTCTGGCCGGCCGAGACGGCGATGCTCGACAGGTGGGCGTAGGCGGTGCTGAGGCCGTTGCCGTGGTCGAGCACCACGAGCTGGCCGTAGCCGCCGCTCCAGCCCGCGGAGATCACCGTGCCGGTGGCCGCTGCGGCGATCGGCGTGCCGCTCCCGCCCGCGATGTCGATCCCCTCGTGGATCCGGCCCCAGCGCGGGCCGAAGCCCGACGTGAGGGTGCCGTGCACCGGCCACACGAGCCCGGCCGCCGAGGGCGGGCCCACGGCGACGCTGCCGCTGGGCGCCGCCGGCAGGCCCTGCGCCTTGCGGATCTCGGCCGCCAGGGCGGCGGAGCGCTTCTCGAGGCCCTTGGTCTCGGCCTCCACCTCCTCGCGGTCCTCCCGCACCCCGGCCAGCAGCGAGCTGCGCCCGGCCCGGACCTTCGTGGCGCGCGCCTGCTCGCGCTCGAGGGCGGCCTTGGCGGCGCGCGCCCGCTCGGCGGCGACCTCGGCCCGCGCCTCAGAGCGGGCGACCTCGGCCTGCATCTGGGCGATGGCGTCGCGGGTGCGGCGCACCTGCTCGGCGTAGGTCTTGACGGCCTGGGCGGCGTCGCGGTCCTGCTCGACGATCACCTCGAGCGCGTCGGCGGCCGCGACCGCGTCCGACAGGCTCCCCGACTCGAGCAGGACGAGGATCGGGTCGGGCTCGCCCGTTGCGTAGAGGGCCCGCAGGCGCTCGCTCAGCACGCCCTCCCGGAGGGCGAGCTCGGCCTCCGCGTCGGCGAGCCGCTCCTGCTCGATCGCCAGCCGGCGCGTGAGCAGCTCCAGACGGTCGCGGAGCGCGGCCAGCTCGGCCTCGAGGCGCGCCGAGCGCTCGCGCAGGGGCGCCGAGCCGCGCCTCGAGCGCCCGGATCCGGTCGGTGTAGCCCTCGACCTCCTTCGTGAGCACCTGCTCGCGGCCGCGCGCCCGCTCGAGGCGCTCGCGCGCCCGCTCGAGCCGCTGGTTGACCGCGGCCTTCTCGTCGGCCGGGGCCGACCAGGCGACGCCGACGACCGCGAGGGCCGCGCCCGCGCCGAGCAGCGCCAGGAGCGCCGCGGCGCGCGGGCCGCGGCGCGCCCGCGCGGGCGTCACGCCCTGGCGCGGGAGGCGGTGCGGGCGGTCGGATCGACCGCCTGAAGGTGCGGATACGGGTTGATCGGGGTCCACTCGTTCCGGATCTCGAAGTGCAGGTGCGTCGGGGCGCTGCGGGCGTCACCCGTGTTGCCGACGCCGCCCAGCACCTGTCCGACGCTGATTCGCGATCCGACCTCGAGTCCCTCCGCCACCGTCTGCAGGTGGGCGTAGTAGTACTGGACCCCGTCCGCGCGCCGGAGCCAGACGTAGATGCCGCCGAGCCCGGTCTCGACCCGGCTGAGCTTGGAGATCGCCCCGGCGTCCACGGCGACGACCGGGGTGTTGCGGTCGGCCATGATGTCGATCCCCTGGTGGGTCCCCTGGCCGCGCGGTGCGCCGTAGTCGTCGAAGTAGGTGTACTCGCCGGCGACCGGGAAGAGCTTCAGGTACGGCGAGGTGCCCGGCGGGACCACCGGGGTGGCGGGCGTGGCCGGCGCCGCGGCGACCGTGCGCGCCGGAAGCCCGAGGCGCTTGAGCAGCCTGGCGTCGGCGATGCCGGTGGCGCGCATGCGGAAGCGCTTCTGGATCCGCTTGACGGCCCGCTTGGTCTGCGGGCCGAACGCCCCGTCAACGGTGACCCGCAGGCCGCGGCGACGAAGCTCGCGCTGGAGGTCCCTGACGGCGTCCCCCCGGGAGCCGATGCGCAGGCGCACCGCGACCGACCTGGTCGCGACCTGGGGCGCGGTCGCGGCCGGCGCCGGAGCAGGGGCGACAGGCGGCGCGGGGGCGGCGCTCTGACCGTCCGCCGAGGGGGCGGAGGGGATCTGCGCCGAGGCGGTCGCGGCACCGACTGCCAAGAGCGCCAGGAGGACTGCGATCCCGGGCGTCCAACGGGGGATTCGGCCGAGTCCGCGAACGGCACGCGGTCGAGAGGGGATCCTTGGCTCCTTTCCACCGCGCATGGGAACGCGGTTGACGGGCCGTCGGCATGGGCATCTGCCGGCGCCCCTGGGAGTCGTTCGGGGGAAGGCGCGGGCACTCTACGGAGCGCCCTCGGGGCAGGTCAAGGCCACATACCCCGCCCGGGGGACGTCTGTCCCCGGCGGATCCCGCTATTTGGTGGTGGTTTTGGCGAAAACGGCCGCGTGCGTCAGCCGAGCTCGTCGCGGCGGCGCATCAATTCGACCGCCCGGGCCCGTTCGGCGCGGTCGAGCTCGGCGAAGTCCTCGTCCGAGAGGTTGCCGGCGCGGTGGTCCATCTCGATCTCGCGGATGGCCCCCAGGGAGCGCTCCAGGTCCTCCTCCACGGCGCGTCGCGCGTCCGCGCCGGAGTCGGGCGGCAACCGCTCGTCGCGGCGGGCGACCAGCGGCCACGCGAGCGCGGCGACGACGACGAGCGCGACTGCGGCGAGGATCAGCGCCCCCACGAGCACCCCCTCTGCCCGCTCAGGCCCGCACCGAGCCGCGGGCCTCGGCCTCGGCGGCGCCCGGGGCGGGCTCGCGGCGCAGGCCGGGCGGCCCCGGCCAGGCGGCCAGCAGGCCCCCCAGGGCGATGATCGCCCCGGCGATCCAGAGCCACAGCACCAGCGGGTTGACGAACAGCGACAGGCTGGCGGTGCCGTCGGGGCGCAGGCCGGTCAGCACCAGGTAGAGGTCGCGGCTGGGGCTCGAGTCGATCGCCACCACCGCGGCCTCGGTGCCATCGACGGCGAAGGTGTCGCGGCCCGGGTGCATGGTGGCCACGCGCGCGCCGTCCTTGAAGACGCCCATGGTGACGCTGACGCGCTCCTTGTGGGCGTCGGCCGCCGTGGCGGCGCCCTCGTTGACCAGGGTGTAGCCGGCCACCTGGGTGCGGCCGCCCTCTGGCAGGGACGAGGTCGACCTCGGTGACAAAGCCCTTGGAGCCGGCCAGGCCGATGAACAGCACCACCACCCCCAGGTGGACGGCATAGCCGCCGTAGCGGCGCCGGTTGCGGGCCACCATGCTCACCAGGGCCCCCGGCCAGGAGACCCCCCCGAGGGCATGGCGCACGCGCAGGCCGCGCCAGACCTCGCCGCCGATGCAGGCGGTGACAAAGACGCCCGCGATCACCACCAGGGCCGCCGTCCAGCTCTGCCTGAGGTCGGTGAGGGCCAGCAGGGGCACGCGCGGCGAGGGCGGCGATCAGGAGGGGCGCCCGGAAGCGCCGCCGCAGCTGGGCCGGGCTGGCCTTGCGCCAGGCGATCAGGGGGCCGACGCCGGTCAGCACCAGCAGCGCCGCCCCGATCGGCAGGGCCACCTGGTCGTAGTAGCCCTGGCCGACGGTGATGCGCTCATCGCGCAGGGCCTCGGTGAGGATCGGGAACACGGTGCCCCAGAAGACGGCAAAGGCCAGGCCCACCAGGAGCAGGTTGTTGGCCAGGAAGATCGCCTCGCGGCTGAGGTAGCTCTCGAGGGTGTGGGCCGAGCGCAGCAGCGGCAGGCGGGTCACCAGCAGGGCCAGCGAGGCCACCAGCACGGCGATGATGAAGGCGAGGAAGAACGGCCCCAGGGTGGACTCGCCAAAGGCGTGCACCGAGCTGATGATCCCCGAGCGGGTGAGGAAGGTGCCGAACAGGCAGAGGCTGAAGGTGAGGATCACCAGCACCATGTTCCAGACCTTCAGCATCCCGCGGCGCTCCTGCACCATCACCGAGTGCAGGAAGGCGGTGGCCACCAGCCAGGGCATGAAGGCCGCGTTCTCGACCGGGTCCCAGGCCCAGTAGCCCCCCCAGCCGAGGGTCTCATAGGCCCACTTGGCCCCCAGCAGGATGCCGACGCCAAGGAACAGCCAGGAGGCGATCGTCCAGCGCCGGATGCTGGCGATCCAGCCGGTGTCGAGCTTGCGCGTCACCAGGGCGGCGATGGCAAAGGCGAAGGGGATCGACAGGCCCACATAGCCCAGGTAGAGCAGGGGCGGGTGGATCTGCATGTAGAAGTTCTGCAGCAGCGGGTTGAGGCCGCGGCCCTCGGCCGGCGCGGCGCGCCAGGGTCTCGAAGGGGCTGGTGACAAACGACAGCAGCGCACAAGAAGAAGATGCCGACCACCATCAGCACCGCCACCACCACCGGCATCAGCTGGCGGTTCTTGGCCCGGTTGAGGTAGACCGCCAGCGAGGCGAAGCCGGAGAAGATCCAGGCCCACAGCAGCAGCGAGCCGGCCTGGCTGCCCCACAGGGCGGTGATCTTGTACTGGGGCGACGAGGGTCGATGAGGTGTACTCGGCCACGTTGCGCAGCTCGAAGGCGTCGGTGAGCAGCCCGGCCCACATGGTGGCGATCGCCAGGCTGGTGAGGCCGAAGACGGCATAGACCCCGCGCTCGGCGCTCTGCTGGTAGGCGCGGCGGCCCGAGCGGCGGCCGGCCAGGGCCATCACCAGGGCATAGGCGGCCGCCACCAGGGCCAGCAGGAGGGCGGCGCGCCCGAGCAGGCTCATGGGGCGCCCGGCCGGCCTAGGTGGCGCTGTCGCCGGGCTGGTCGGTGAACTTGGAGGGGCAGAGGGTGATCAGCGAGTCGTTGCGGGCCACGAAGGTGCCCCCCTCCACCCGCCCGGTGACCACCACCTCGCGCCCGGCCTTGAACTGGTCGGGGACGGTGCCGCGGTAGCGCACCGCCACCCGCTGGGCCGGGTCCTCCTTGTTGACCACCGTGAAGCGCAGGCCCGCCTCGCTCTGGGCGCCGGGCGGCGGCGTCGGTGGGGGCGCCGGGGGCCACGGTGCCGTTGAGGCGGTAGGTCTCATCAGAGACGGCCGCAAGCTCCCCCGGGCCGGCGTAGGTCTCCAGCGATCCGCCCAGGCTGGTCAAGGCCAGCCAGGCCCCCAGCACCACGGCCAGGCTGATGGCGACGATGAAGCGCAGGCGGGAGCGCATCAGGGGCCCAATCTACCACCGGCCCCCGGACCCGAACGGGTGACGACGGTCCCCCGTGCCAGGCGGCGATACCCGCTCACCGGAGGGTGATCGGCACCGGGTCGCCGCCATCGATCCGCACTGAGCACTCGGCGATGTCGTCGGGTGCCGAATCGACGAGGAGTCGGCCCTCCTCCTCCCCGTGCCCAGGCACCGTGACCTCCGTGCTCTGGAGCGAGGACTCGGTCTCGTCGCCGTCGCCCTCGCCGAGCACCGGGGTGACCCTCACGGTGCGGTCGTCCTCGCCGGTGTTCCGCAGGAGCACACGGACCGTGACCTCGTCCGCTTCGGGATCGCGGACGCAATCGGACTCCGCGCCCACGACCTCCACGAGCGTCTGGATCCGCTCCGGCTCGCCGGTCACGTCCTCCGAGCTGCACCCGGCGGCGAGGCAGACGATCGCGACCGCCGCGGCGAGGGCCGTGGTCCACGTGGGGCGCGAGGTGTCATGCGAATGCATCGGCCATCGGCAACCTTCCCCGACGCGTTCCCTGCAATAACCCAAGAAAACTGTGGGTTTTGCGGAGTAGGCTGTGAGGCGTCTGAGAAACGCGCAAGGGGGGAGCAGAGGGAATGAGCCGACGCGACGAGGTGCTCGTCTCCACCGACTGGGTCGCCGAGCACGCCGACGACCCGGCCTACCGCCTCGTCGAGGTCGACGAGGACACGGCCGCCTATGCCGGCGGCCACATCCGCAACGCGGTGGCATGGCACTGGAAGGACGACCTCCACGAGGACCTGCGCCGCGAGTTCCTGGGCCAGGAGACCCTGGCCGAGCTGCTGGCCCGCTCGGGCGTCGGCCCGGACACGACGGTGGTGCTCTACGGCGGCAACAACAACTGGTTCGCCACCTACGCCTACTGGCTCCTGCGCTACCTGGGGTTCGACCGGGTCAGGCTGATGGACGGCGGGCGCAAGAAGTGGGAGCTGGAGGAGCGCGAGCTGGTCACCGACGAGCCGGCGTTTGAGCGCGCCGAGCCGGGGCCGCTGGCCCCCGTGCGCCACGAGCTGCGCGCGTTCCGGGACGACGTGCTCGCCCACATCGGCGGCGCGGGCAGGTCGATGGTCAACGTGCGCAGCCCGGCCGAGTTCTCGGGCGAGGTGCTGGCGCCGCCGCACCTGCCCCAGGAGCAGGCCCAGGTGCCGGGCCACATCCCCGGCGCGGCCAACGTCCCCTGGGCCACCGCCGCCCGCGAGGACGGCAGCTTCAAGAGCGACGACGAGCTCACCTCGATCTACGGCGGGGTGGGCGTCACCCCCGACACCGACGTGATCGCGTACTGCCGCATCGGCGAGCGCTCCAGCCACACCTGGTTCGTCCTGCACGAGCTGCTCGGCTACAACCGCGTGCGCAACTACGACGGCTCCTGGACCGAGTACGGCAGCCTGGTGGGCGTGCCGGTCGAGAAGTAGGCGGGGCGGCGAAGTAGTCTCGGCGGGGTGACGCTCCCGCTCGCCCCGCCGGTTCCGCCCCAGCTCGCCCGCTCGGCCCGCGAGGTGCCCGAGGGCGAGGGCTGGTCGTACGAGCGCAAGCTCGACGGCTTCCGGGCGATCGTCTTCGTCGACGGCGAGTCGGTCGAGATCCAGTCGCGCTCCGGGAAGCCGCTCGCGCGCTACTTCCCCGAGATCGCCCTCCCCCCGGGGCGCTACGTCGCCGACGGCGAGATCGTCGTCGCGGGCGACGGCGGCGACGAGGACTTCGGCCTGCTCCAGCAGCGCCTGCACCCGGCGGCGTCGCGGGTCCAGCTGCTCGCGGAGCAGATCCCCGCCCGCTTCGCCGCCTTCGACCTGCTCGCGCGCGAGGACGCCTCGCTGCTCGAGGCGCCCTTCGGCGAGCGCCGCGCGGCCCTGGAGGAGGGCGGGCTGGGGCTCGACCCGGTGGAGACCTCGACCGACCCGGCGCGCGCGCAGGAGTGGCTGCGGACCTCCGAGGGCGTCATCGCCAAGCGCCTCGACGCGCCCTACCGGCCGGGCGAGCGCCACGGCATGGTGAAGATCAAGCGGGTGCGGACGATCGACTGCGTGGTCATCGGCTGGCGGCCCGGCACCGTCCCCGAGACCGTCGGGTCGCTGATCCTCGGCCTCTACGACGGCGGCGAGCTGCGGCCGGTCGGCCACTGCGCCGGCTTCACGGGCGGGCGCAAGCGCGAGCTGCGCGCCGTGCTCGCGCCCTACGAGACCGGCGGCCGCGGCAGCGGCGACCCGAGCCGCTGGAGCGCGGGGCGCGAGCTGGAGTGGGTCGAGCTCCGGCCCGAGCTGGTCGCCGAGGTGAGCTACGACCACGCCAGCGGCGGACGCATCCGCCACGGCGCGCGCCTGCTGCGGTTCCGCGACGACCGCGATCCCGAGAGCTGCACCGCCGACCAGCTCGAGGCGTGAGCGCCGCCTACGACGCGGCGGAATGGTCGGACCTCTTCGTGGCCACGGCCGGCGCCGCGGCCGCGCTCGGCGGGCTCCTGTTCGTGGCCGTCTCGATCAACGTCGAGCGCATCCTCTCCTTCAAGGGGCTGCCGGAGCGGGCCCTCGAGGCGCTGCTCATCCTGATCGGCGCCCTGGTCGTGTCGGTGCTCTGCCTGGCCCCGCTCGCGACCGACAGGCTGGGGTGGGTCCTGCTGGTCGCAGGTGTCGTCCTGCTCGGCGCCGTCGCCAGGCTGGAGCGGGTCTCCCTGCCCGCGCGCCACGACCCCTCGGCGAGGGCGGCGGCCGGCCAGGTCGTGCTCGCCCTGATCGGGACGGCTCCCTACGTCGTCGGCGCGATCGGCCTGGTCGCCGAGGCGGGAGGCGGCCTCTACTGGATCCTCGCCGGGGTCATCGGCGCGTTCATCAGCGCGGCCGCCAACGCCTGGGTCCTCCTGATCGAGATCCTCCGGTGAGGGCCCTCGGCGTGCGGCTCCGCCAGCGGGGGGAGATGTGGATGCGGCCGGGCGCGCGCCCGATGCCCTTCATCGCCGAGCAGCAGATGGACGCGGGGCGGGTCGCCTTCCGCTGGCGGGCGCGCTTCGGCGCCGGCCTCCTGCGGCCCTTCGTCGTGACGGACGCGTACGAGGACGGGACGGGGCGCCTCGAGGGCCGGCTCGCCGGCGTGCGCCTCTTCCGCTCGACGGGGCCGGACGTCAACCGCGGCCAGGTCATGCGCTACCTCGCCGAGCTCGCCTGGCTCCCCGACCCGCGCGCGAACCCCGAGGTCCGGTGGACCGACCTCGGGCCGGACGAGGCCGAGGTTGCGGCCGGCTCCGCCGGCGGCCGCGCGGCGGTGCGGCTCCGTCTCGGCGCCGGCGGCGACGTCCTCGGGGCGTATGCACCGGACCGTCCGCGGTCGGTGGACGACGGCTCGGTGCCCACGCCGTGGCGCGGGGTCTTCTCGGACCACGGCGAGCTGGGCGGCGTACGGGTGCCGCGGCGGGCCGAGGTCTCCTGGGAGCTCCCGGAGGGCCCCTTCACCTACTGGCGCGCCGAGGTCACCGCGCTGGAGGTCGTCGCCTCCGCGGCTCAGCGGTAGCCGGTCGCGTCCGGCTCCCGGCCGGCGTCCATGACCTCGACCATGTAGCGCCAGGCGTCGGGGCGGCTGCCGTCGACGTCGGTGAAGCCGTAGACCTGGGCGAGGCCGCCCGACGAGAGCGAGGCCCCGTTCCAGCGCGCCCGCTCGGGGTCGGCGGCCAGCGCGGCGACGGCCCGGCCGGTGTAGAGGGGCGTCTCCGAGATGCCGAAGTGCGGCTGGCGCTCGAGGGCGTCGCGCCAGCGCTCCTCGGTCACGCCGTAGATCTCGAGCATCATCTCCGACCGCATCCAGCCCGGCGTGAGCGCCACCGCCGTGGCGCCGCGCGGGCCGAGCTCCTGGGCCTGCGCCCACGCGATCCGGATGACGCCGCTCTTCGCCAGGTCGTAGAACACCGAGAGGCGGTAGTTGTCGGCGTTGTAGTCGGCCGTGCCGTCGGTCACCTCGACGAGCAGGCCGCCGGGGCTCCGCAGGAGGAGCGGCAGCGCGTGGTGGCTGGTGATGAGGTGGGTGTCGATGGCCAGGCGCAGCATGCGCAGGCCGCGCTCGAGGTCGTGCTCCCAGACCGGGACGTTCCACTCGAAGAGCTTCTCCCCGCCCCAGATGTCGTTCACCAGCACATCCAGCCGCCCCTGGTCGGCATCGATGCGCTCGACGAGGGCGCGCACCTGGGCCGGGTCGAGGTGGTCGGCCGGGACCGCGATCCCCTCTCCGCCGGCCGCGGTGACGAGCTCGGCGGTCTCCTCGATGGTCTCGGGGCGGTCGTATTCCGACCGGCGCCCGCGGGTGGAGCGGCCGCTGCAGTAGACGGTCGCGCCGGCCTCGCCGAGGCCGACCGCGATGCCGCGCCCCGCCCCCCGCGTCGCCCCGGCGACGAGGGCCACCCTGCCGGCCAGGGGGGCGGTCACCGGCCGATCCCCCAGAAGCGGTCGAGGGCGGCGACGCTCTGCGCGACCGCGGCGTCGGCCTCCGCGGCGGCGCGGCGGTCGCGCTCCGGGTCGGGGGCGGCCCCGGGTCCTCCCACCACCCGCGGGCCGGCTCCGGGCAGCCGGCCTCGAGGGCGATGCGGCGCCAGGGCTCGGGGACGTCGCCGTCGACGGACCGGCCCGCCAGCTCGGCCGCCAGGCCGGCCCACGCGCGCGGCGGCGCGGTGCAGGGCTCGTAGCCGCCCCCGCCGAGCGCGACGAGGCGCCCGCCGCAGGTCTCCTCCGCCAGCTCGCGGAGGCGCGCCCACAGCTCGCGGTAGAGCGGCATGGTGGTGAGGAGGTGGCTCAGCGGGTCGGCGTGGTGGTGGTTGACGCCGCACTGGGCGACGATCGCGTCGGGGGCGAAGGCGCGCACGACCGGGGCGACCACCCGCTCCCAGGCCGCCCGGTAGGCGCCGTCGCCGGCGAAGGGCGGCAGGGCCACGTTGGCGGCGCTCCCCGGCGCCTGGGCGCCGCCGGTCTCGGCCGGGAAGCCGGAGCCGGGGAACAGGTGGCGGCCGCTCTCGTGCACGGAGACCGTGAGGACGCGCGGCTCGTCGTAGAAGATCCACTGGGTGCCGTTGCCGTGGTGGACGTCGAGGTTGACGTAGGCGACCCGCTCAAGGCCGGCGTCGAGCAGAGCCCGCACCGCGACCGCGGTCTCGTTGTAGATGCCGAAGCCCTGCGCCTGGGCGGCCGTGCCGTGGTGGGCGCCGCCGGCGGGCACCAGGGCCGCCCGCGCCCGCTCCTCGGCCACGGCGGCGGCGGCCGCCGCGCAGGCGGCGCAGGCGCGCGCCGAGTCCTCGTGCATCCCCGGATAGGCGTTGTTGTCGCCGCCGATGCCCCACTGGCGCGCCTCGGGCTCGGCGGCCAGCACGGGGGCCTCGCTGTAGCGGCGCACCGCCCGGATGAAGGCCGGCGCGAAGACCCGGGCGAGCTCCTCGTCGGCGAGCGGCCCGGGGGCGGCCTCCAGGGCGGCGGCGCCGCCGTTCAGCAGGCCGGCCTCGCGGCAGAGCGCCACGGCCAGACGGTGGCGGCGCGCGTCCGTGGGGTGGCCGCCGCCGAAGCGCATCCCGAGCCCGTCGTCGTGCACGACCAGCAGGCGCAGCGGCATGGCCGGAGCGTACCCCTCGATCCCTCGGCCTTACGGGCCCAGGCCTCCGAGGACGCCGGTGAGGTCCAGGACGAGCAGCGCCAGGAGCGCGGCGGCGGCGAGCCCGTACCACAGCCAGGCGGGGTCGCGGCGGCCGCGGCTCACGGGCGCACCCTGAGCACGAGCAGCGCGATGTCGTCGCCGAGGGGCCCGCCGCTGTGGGCGGCGACCGCCCGCTCGACGGCCCGCG
Source organism: Miltoncostaeaceae bacterium (assembly GCA_963808825.1). Taxonomy (GTDB): domain Bacteria; phylum Actinomycetota; class Thermoleophilia; order Miltoncostaeales; family Miltoncostaeaceae; genus DATAGF01. Next base: position 348,695 of record CAWEGW010000011.1, read on the forward strand.
CGATCTCGTCTGCGGGCCGCCCCGCGAGGCCGCTCAGCAGGCCCCGCAGGCGGTCCTCGCCGAACATCTCCTCGCCGCGGCGGGCCTCGGTGATCCCGTCGGTGTAGAGCACCAGCGCGTCCCCTGGCGCGAGGTCGGCCGCCTCGTCGTGCAGGCGCACCTCGGGGAACGGGCCGAGGAGGGTGCCGGGCCGGCCGAGGGGCTCCACCCGCCCGGCGGCGCGCACCACGAGCGGCACGGGGTGCCCGGCGCTCGAGACCGTCGCCGCCACGCCCGGCCCGGCGCGGGCGAGCCGCGCGTAGGCGACGGTCGAGAAGCGCGGCTCGAGGCCGCGCTCGGCGATGATCGACGCGTTGAGCCGCTCGAGCACGACCCTGGGCGCCGGGTCGTCGCGCGCGAGCGCCCGGATGCTGTGGCGTGCCAGCGACGTGAGGGCGGCCGCCTCGACGCCCTTGCCGCAGACGTCCCCGATCACGGCCACCCACGAGGGGCCCGCGGCGAAGAGGTCGTAGAAGTCGCCGCCCACCTCCACCCCGTCCCCCATCGGCGAGTAGAGCGCTGCGGCCTCAATCCCGGCGATCTCGGGGAGGGCCGGCGGGAGCAGGCTGCGCTGGAGCGTGTCCGCGATCCGCTCCTGGGCGTCGTAGAGGCGGGCGTTCTCCACCGCGAGGCCGGCGCGCCGGCCGAGCTGGAGGGCGAGGGCGCGGTCGCCGTCGTCGTAGCGGCGGCCGGACGGCCCCATGCGGAGCGTCAGCGTCCCGACGTCGCGCCCGTGCGCGCGGAGCGGCGCCGCGATGAGGCGGTCGGGATCGGTGGACGCCGCGGCCGAAAGGGCGCCACCCGCAACCAGGCGGTTCTCGCCGGACGGCTCGAGCATCTCGATGGTGCAGAAGTCGCCGAGCGTGGGTACCACGAGTTCGGCGAGGCGCGCGAGGCGCTCCTCCACCCCGAGCGTCGCGTCAAGCGCCTCGCCCACGTCGAACAGCAGCTGGAGCCCGCGCTCGGCGCGCACCCGGTCGCTGATGTCGGTGACGAACACGCCCACGGCGACGATCTCACCCTCGTGGCGGACCGGGTACCAGCTCGCCACCCAGGTGTGATCGCGGCCCGGGTCCGCCGCCGTCGGCGCCTCGACCTCCAGGTGATCGACCGGCTCGCCGCTCTCGAGCACCCGGCGGAAGGGCCCGGCGAGCGCCTCGCCCCACGGCGGCGGCAGGGCCTCCTGGGCGCGCTCGCCCACCAGATCGTCGGCCGACCGGCCGCCGATGTGGGCGAGGTTCTCGTTGACGCGGACGATGCGCATCGCCGGGTCGAGGAGCGCGAACCCCACCGGCGCGCACGTGATGATCGTGTCCAGGAGCTCCCGCGACTCGCGCAGCTCCCACGCCTCCGGCGGCTCCCCTGACGCCGGTGGTTCCTCGATCACCCCTGGGCCGCTGCCGGGTCCCCGACGACCTCGATGCGGTCAGTGACCAGCGTGAGCTCGAGCACCTTGCCCACCGGGCCACCGGGCTCCACCACCACGACCACCCGGCGCCCCTCCGCGTCGGCGCGCGTGGAGGCGTCGAGGATCACGCGCAGGCCGGTGCTGTCGATGTGGACCACCTGGCGGAGGTTGACCACCAGCACCGGCGGGCGGGCCTCCTCGACGGCGAGGATCGCGAGGCGCAGGTCCTGGCAGTGGGCGAGGTCGAGGTCGCCCGAGACGGTCACCACGCCGCGCGCGCGATCGGTCGCGACCTCGAAGGAATCCTTGTCGGGCCGGCTCACCATCAGGGCGCCTGAAATCGGGGGAAGGGCTCAGACATTTGTCGAGTGTACCCCGGACCCCCCGTTCTCAGCCTCCCCTTTTGCCCTCCCCCCAGAGGGTGACCGTCACCGACCGCGCCCCGCCGTGGTCGCGGTGCTCGCACAGGTAGACCCCCTGCCAGGTGCCCAGGGCGAGCCGCCCGCCGCTGACCGGGAGGGTCAGCGAGGGGCCCGTGAGCACCGACTTCACGTGCGCGGGCATGTCGTCCGGGCCCTCCAGCCGGTGGCGGAAGTACGGGGCGCCGTCCGGCACGGCGCGGTCGAGCCACTCCTCGAGATCCCGGCGCACGTCCGGGCTCGCGTTCTCGTTGAGGGCCAGCGAGGCGGAGGTGTGGAGCACGATCAGGTGCGCCAGCCCGACCTCGATCCCCTCGATCTCGGGGACGGCCTCGAGCACCTCACGGGTGACGAGGTGGACCCCCCGGGGACGAGGTCTCAGGGCGAAGGTCCGCTGGAGCCACACGGCTGCCATTCTGGCGCGCCTCGAGCGCGACCGCCGTGTCGGGCGAGTGCGGGGACGCCGGCGTCACGAAGAGGTCCGGCCCTCGCATCGACGAGACGAGAAAGGGCGGAGAGGCATTCACCCGCAGGAACGCCGCGACGCCGAGCAGGCGGTCGGTCAGCGCCGCCGTGGCCCGCGTCGGGACGACGATCCGCAAGTCGGCGGCGAGCGTCCGCCACTGCGGCCCGCCGAGCCAGCCCTCCAGAGGCGGAACCGTCTCCGCCGGGACCCCGTCCATCTGCACCCCCGCGACGAACCGGGCCCCCACGCCGAAGATCGCGGCCCCGGCCTCGACGCTGAGGACGATGTCGACGGGGGCGCCCGCGGCGATGACCCTTGCGGCACTCCCGGTGGCGGCCTCGAGGATCCGCAGCCCCGTGAGGCGAGCGTCGTTGGGTGCGAGTGACATGGTCGGAGGTGCTGCGAACGACGACCGGCCCGCTCCATCCGGGAGCGGGCCGGATCGGCGGCGTCCTGGAAGGACTACGGGGTGACGAGGAGCTTGTCGCCCGTGTAGTGGGAGGCGTCGAACGGCGGCGCCGCGTTGCTGATGACGCGGGCCTGCGGCTCGAGGATGTCGCCCTGGCGGCCGTTGGTGGCGGCGCCGGGCACGGTGAACGTGAACGTGCGCAGGCCGGGGGCGGGCCAGTTGGCGTCGCCGTAGTTACCGGTGATGTCCTGCTGGTTCAGAAGGCCCGGGTTGGTGGTGTTGACCATGGTCATCCGGACGCGGTACGTGCCGCCGGTGCCGTGGAGCGTCTGGCCGGCCTCGGCCTCGATCGTCACGTCGAAGTTCTGACCCTCGCGGACGTCCAGGTCGGCCGTCTCGACCGAAAGGACGTTGACGTCGTTGGGAGCGGTAGCCATCTGGTGTCTCCTTACTCGTGTCGGTGTGCGTCCTGCACACCCTGTAGCGACGGTACGACGAGCGACTTAACCGGCTATTACTTGCGGCTTCGCCTCATTGAGCACGCATACCGCGCGGAATGGGAACGGCCCGCTCGTCGAGCGGGCCGTTCGTGCGGAGCCGACGCGAACTACTTGGACGGCGTGATCTGGATGGTCTCGCCGAGCACGTGCGACGCGTCGTACGGCAGCGCAGCGTTGCCCACGACACGCGCCTGCGCCTCGAGGATGGAACCGTCGAGCGTCGAGGTCTTGGTGCCGGGCACCGTGAAGGTGAAGGTCGTCGGCTGACCCTTCTTCCACGGCGGGTCCGAGTAGTTACCGCTCTTGGTCTCGCTGTGGACCTGCTTGAAGTTGGTCCTGTCGACGAGCGTCATGAGGATGCTGTACTTGCCGCCCGTGATGAAGAGGGCGTCCCCGACCTCGGCCTCGACGGTCACGTCGAACTGCTGGCCCGCGGGGTAGTCACGGTCGCTGGTCTCGACCGAGAGGATGTTGACGTCGTTCATGGCGACGGCCATGTCGTGCTCCTTGTCTGGGGGCGCGCGCCTCGTGCGCACGCTGTGGGGAGCACGCTAGGAACGCCCGCTTATGCCGCCATCACGCGCGGCTTACGCGCGTTCCGCAAGGGAACGAGGCGCAGGGCCAGGCCGGGGCGCCCGAGCGCCTCGTACTGCTCGGCGATCAGGCGGCGCACGTCGTCGCGGTGGGGCTCGGCGGCGAGGATGCGGCGGTAGGCGCCCGCGCTCGCCTCGTGGTCCCGCAGCGCGGCGAGGCAGTCGCCCAGGTGGCCGAGGACGTCGAGGTGGCGTCCCTCGACCTCGCGCCGGGCGGTGACGATCCAGTCCTCGTAGGGCTCGTCCTCGAAGAGGGGCCCGCCGTAGACCTCGTCGGCGCGGCGGTAGGCCTCGGCGGCCTCGGCCTCCAGGCCGGCGCGCCGCAGGGCGTCGCCCTCCCGGGCCAGCCGCTCGAAGTCCTCGGCGTCAACGCGCACCTCGAGGCCGGGGTCGAGGGCGTAGGCCTCGTCGCGGAAGACCACGACCGGGCAGTCGCCGTAGACCGGGCGGAAGGCACGGCGCAGGAGGGTGATGGCGACGTTGAGGCTGTTGCGGGCCGCCCGGGGCGATGACCCGGGCCAGAAGGCCTCCAGCAGCACGTCGCGCGGGACCGGCCGTCCCCGGTGCGCGATCAGGTACTGGAGAACCAACCGCGAGCGGCGGGGCGGGGCGATGACCACGCCGCCCGCGGTCAGGCGCGTGGGCCCGAGACAGCGGACCTCGAGGGCGGGCCCCTCGGCGCAGGCGGCCGAGGCGGCGTCGGAGGCGCGCGCCAGGAGGCCGTCAACGCGGTCCCGCAGCCGCTGGAGGGCGCGGTCGGCGTCGCCGCCCGGCCAGCCGTCCTCGACGCCCGCGAGAAGCTCCTCGCAGGCCCGGCACGCGGCCACCGCCGCGATCGCCGTTCCTGGGGCCCGATCCATGGCGGGAGCCTCCACCACCCCCGTCACGGACGGCTCACGAGCCGCTCACGGCCCTTGCGGCCGGCCGTCCCGCGATGTGAATTGAAGGCGCCGGCCATCGGCGGAGGAATGCCCCCGCCGGCATCGAAGAGGGACGAGCCATGAAGAGCCTGATCGTCGTCATCGGAACGATCGTCGTCCTCGTCATCCTCGTGTCGAGCGGGGTGCTCGGAGGCGCGATCTGCCTCAACAACGTCGGCTGCCTCTCATCACAGGGCGACGGGATCACGGTGGACAGCCGCGAGTCCGTGACGGTGACCACCGGCAACCCGTGAGCGACGAGCGCACCCTGCAGCCGGGCCCGTGGCGCAAGACCCCGGGCTGGCGGGCGGGGGCGTGGCTCATCGGCATCGTCCTGCTCCTGTGGTTCCTCGACTGGCTCACCGGCGACCTGGTGGACGTCGGCTGGTGGCGCCCGTTCGCGATCGCGTTCCTGGGACTGCTGTTCAGCGTCCCCTACGGCTGGGCGTGGGTGAAGGGCCGCGCCCCCCTCCCGCCCAAGCCCGCCGTCGTCGTGCCCCAGGCGGCGGTGCAGCAGGGCGAGCAGGGGAGCACCTACGTCATCGTCGGGGCGGCCGGCGGGGCCGACCGGCGGGGCCTCGGGCGCAGGGCGAGCGACCTGGGGCCGATCTCCTGGTTCCTCTACACCGTCCTCTGGCGCTGGCCGCTGATGGTGGGCGACGCGGTGCTCACGATGTTCTGGCGCGGGATGACCCGCATCTTCGGCTTCAACGGGGGGCCGAGCATCGAGGGCTTCGACCCGATCGAGGCCGACCAGGTGGAGTCCCCGGAGGACCGCCCGCCCCCCGGGAGCCGCACCTTTTAGGCGTTTTCGCCGGGAAGCGTCACACTACGGGTGGTGGGACGCGAGGAGAGCAGCGCCGGGCCCCCCGACGCGCCGATCGAGATCGAGCTCGACGGCGAGCTTCGGCACATGCGCCTGAGCGACGCGGCCCTGGCCATGATCGGGCTCCCCGCCGAGGCCCTCGTGGGGCGGACGCCCGCCGAGGCGGGCATGCCCGCCGAGGTGGTCGTGCCCCTCGAGCGCGAGCTGCGCCGGGCCGTCGACTCGCGCGAGGAGCGCCACCTCGAGCTGGAGATGCCCACCAACGACGGGCTGCGCTGGCTGTTCCTGCGCCTGGTCCCCGACGGGGGGGCCGTGAGGGTCCTCGCCAGCGACATCACCGTGCGCAAGCACGCCGAGCTGCGGCTGACCGGGGGCCACGCCGCCTTCCGCGCCCTGGTGGAGGACTCGCCCGACCCGGTGGCGCGCGTCAACGCCGACCTGCGGATCGGGTTCGTCAACTCCGCCTTCGAGCGCGCGGTGGGCCAGCCGGCGGCCGCCTTCCTCGGGCAGCCGGTGGCCGACGCGCCCCTGCCGGACGAGCTGGCCGAGCGCTGGGAGGACGGTGTCCGCTCCGTGTTCGAGGAGGGCGAGCCCCTGGCCGTGGACTTCCGCTTCCCGAACGAGGGCGGCGTCCGCTGGTACAGCGCCCGCCTGCTCCCCGAGCCGGGCCCGACCGGCGCCGTCGACCACGTCATCTCCGCCTTCACCGACATCACCGATCGCGTCAACCAGGAGGCCGAGCAGGCCGCCCTGCGGCGCGTCGCGACGGTCGTGGCGCGCGAGGGCGACCTGGCCGAGATCGGGCGGGTCGTGGCGGAGGAGGCCACCATCCTCCTCGGCGCCAGCGGCAGCGCGGTCTACCGCTTCGAGTCGCCTGAGCTCGCGACCTGCGTCGCCGCGCACCCACCGGCCGCGGAGGGGGCGGTCGTCTCCCCCACCATGTCGATCGGCGGGACGACCGCGACCGGGCGCACGGCCCGCACCGGCGAGGCGGCGCGCGTCGACGACTACCGGGCGCTGCCGCGCGACGACTCCATCGTGCAGGTCCTCGACGCCGGCCTGCTCAGCGGGATCGCGGCGCCGCTCGCGACCGGCGGGCGGGTCTGGGGGGCGCTCACCGCCGGGTCGAGCGAGGCGCGCGCCTTCGGCCCGGCCGAGGAGCGCCGCCTGGCGGCCTTCGCCGAGCTCGCGGCCATCGCGGTCGCCAACGCCGAGGCCCGCGCCGAGCTGGCCCGGCTGGCCGAGACGGACGCCCTCACCGGCCTGGCCAACCGGCGCGCCTTCACCAAGGGCCTCGCCGGCGAGGTGGAGCGCGCCCGCCGGCACGGGCACATGCTCACCCTGGTGATCCTCGACATCGACGACTTCAAGGGCATCAACGACACCTACGGCCACCAGGTCGGCGACCGGGTGCTGGCCGAGGTCGGCCGCCATCTCTCGGCGACCTCGCGGGCGGGGGAGCTGGTGGCGCGCATCGGCGGCGAGGAGTTCGCCTGGATCCTCCCCCAGGTCGACGCCACCGGCGCCCTGGCGCCGGTCGAGCGCGCGCGCTCCCGCATCGCCAGCATCCGGGTGGACGGGGTGAGCGGCATCACCTGCTCGGCCGGCGTCTGCGACCTGCGGGTGGCACGCGACGTCGACGAGCTCCAGCGCCTCGCCGACCGGGCCCTCTACGCCGCCAAGCGGGCCGGCCGCGACCGGGTCGAGGCCGCCGCCCTCTGACACGCCTGTCCGGGCCGGTCCGACTGTCGGCCGCGGCGGGCCTCCGCTAGCCTCCGGCCGGTGTCCACGACCCGGCAGGGCCATCGCGGAGACCCGGGCCGCGGCCGCACCCGGGAGGGCGGCCTCCCGCCCCTTCGCCAGGGTGGCAGCCCCCCCGCGCCCCCCCGGCGGCGGCGCTGGCCGCTGCTCGCCGCGCTGGGCGCCGGCGCCCTGGCGTTCGGGGGCCTCTGCGGCTACGCGGTCCGGGACGCCGGCGTCCAGCTCAGCACGACCGGGCCCGCCCAGGACGCGTTCCTCGGCCCCCGGGCCACCGAGGACCTGGTGTTCCGGGTGGTCTCCGACCTCCCGTCGCTCATGGAGACCGCGTCGCTGGAGTACGACGGCTCCGACGTGCGCGACGACGCCTACGTCGGCGACGGCGAGCTGACCTACCGGCCGACGGGGCTCGAGGAGGGGACCCACACCCTGCGCTTCTCGATCGACCAGCCGCTGGTGCCCTGGCCGGCGCGCCGCAGCTGGACCTTCACGGTCAACCACACCCGCCCGAACATCGAGATCACCGCGCCGACGCGCCCCGCCGTTCGCGGGGCGCCGGTCACCCTGGCCGGCCGGGTCGACGAGCCCTCGACGGTGACGGTCAACGACGCCCCGGTCAACGTCGCCTCGGACGGCACGTTCTCGGTCACCTTCCCCGAGCCGCCCGCGACAAAGGTCGCCGTGCGGGCGGTCGACCGGGCCGGGAACTCCCGAGGCATCCGCACCACGATCCCGGTGATCGCGCGCGAGCCGCTGGTGCCGATCCGGGCCGTCCACATGACCGCCATCTCGTGGGAGACCGACTACCTGCGCGAGCCGGTCCTGGAGATGCTGCGGCAGAAGAAGATCAACGCCATCGAGCTCGACCTCAAGGACGAGTCCGGCGTGGTGGGCTACGACTCGCGGCTGCCCTTCGCCAAGAAGATCGGCGCGACCGAGCCGAGCTACGTGCTCGAGGACGCCGTCAAGCAGATCCACGACCTGGGCGGCCGCGTGATCGGGCGCATCGTGGCCTTCCGCGACGCCAAGCACGCCAAGTGGGCCTGGGACCACGGCCACCGCGAGCAGGTGATCCAGACGCCCGACGGCCAGCCCTACGCCGGCTACGGCGGCTTCACGAACTTCGCCGACCCGGTCGTGCGCGACTACAACATCGACGTCGCCGAGGAGGCCGCCCGCCGCGGCGTGGACGACATCCTCTACGACTACATCCGCCGCCCCGACGGCCCGCTCGAGACGATGCGCTTCCCCCGCCTCAGGGGCGGCGCCCAGGCGTCGATCGTCTCGTTCATGGCCGAGGCCCGGGCCCGCCTGGAGCCGACCGGCGCCTTCCTCGGGGCCTCCCTCTTCGGCATCGCGGCCTTCCGGCCGGAGGAGGTCGCCCAGGACGTCCCCCGGATCGCCCGCAACGTCGACTACGTCGCCCCGCTGATCTACCCGTCCCACTGGGGGCCGGGCGTCTACGGCGTCGACGAGCCCGAGAGCCAGCCGCGCGCGATCATCGAGCAGTCCATGGTGCACTTCAACGAGCTCGTGGAGAACACGGGCGCGCGCGTCGTTCCGTGGCTCCAGGACTTCTCCCTGCGGGTGACCTACGGGCCCAGGGAGGTCTGCGCCCAGGTCGAGGGCGCCAAGGCCGAGGGCGTCTCGGAGTGGATCCTCTGGGACCCCAACGTCACCTACACCGCGAAGGCGCGCTGCCTCAAGGCCTGACGCCGCTCGTAAGCGCAGGATAAGCGGGCCCGCGTACCGTCCTCGCGCCGGAGGGGCGCTCGGCGTTGGGGGACGCTTCGCGCCCCTCCACCGGCAGGAGAGGCGAGGTCGCGAGCGCGGCGTCCCGGCCCCGTCGCGCGGCGGCCGGTCCGCGACGATCGGAGGAGCGCGATGAGCACCCTGATCCTCATCCACGGCCGGCGTCAGCATGGCCGGCAGCCGGCGGAGCTTCGCAGGGAGTGGATCGCCGGCCTGAACGCCGGCCTCACCAAGGCGCGGCTGGAGACCGTCCGCCCGGAGGAGGCCGTGGTCCCCTACTACGGCGACCTCCTCCAGCGGAAGACGCTCGAGGCGCTGGAGTGGGGCACCGACATCGACCTGGAGGTCCTCCTCCCCATCGACCCGCACATGCCCGAGGAGATCCAGCGGCTCGAATCCGACCTCCTCCGCTCGATGGCGGAGCTGGCGGCCCCCGGCGCGCAGGAGGAGGACCGGGGCGACGCGATCCTGTGGGTCCCCGGAGCCCGCCGCCTGATCAAGCTCATCGCCGACGCGACCAGGGTCGACCACGAGCTGGTCGAGGGCTTCCTCACCGACGTCGCCGTCTACCTGCTGTTCGCGCGCGACGCCGTGCTCGACGCGGTGGGGGACGCCATCGACCGGACCGAGGGGGAGGTGGTCATCGTCGCCCACAGCCTCGGAAGCCTGGTGGCGCTGGACCTGCTGGACGAGGCGGCGATCCGCGAGCGGACCGCCCTGCTCGTGACGGCCGGCTCGCCGCTGGGGCTCGACGCCGTGTACCGCAACCTCCGGACCCCCGGCGCCCTCCACCCGGGCGTCGAGTGGATCAGCGCCTGGGACCCGGACGACTTCGGCGCCCTCGGCCACCCCCTGACGCCGCTGTACGGGGGGCCGCTCGAGGACGTGCGCGTCGACAACCCCGCGGACGAGGTCCACTCCATCGAGCGCTACCTCGGCCACGAGCCCGTCGCGAGGAGGATCGGGGCCCGCCTGGCCGCCTGACCCCGCGGTCGTAAGCGCGGGGTAAGCGGGGGCTCGTAGCGTCTCGGGTGCCGGAGGGGTGTGCAGCGTTGGGGGACGCTCCCCGCCCCTCCATCGGCACGCGGACCGGGCGGGAGCCCCCGAGAGGGCGCGGCTCCCCCCGGTTCACCGCTTCGGGATCGCCGTCCAGCCGGTCGCCGTGCGGCCGGTCGGGACGGCCCGCTCGGTTACGCTGCGGGCCCTCACCACGAGGCGCGGGTCGTGGAGTCGTGGCGGCGGGCGCCTACAGGATCGACGCCAGCACGCGCGCCGGCGACGTGACGCTCGCCGGCGTGCGCCACGACGACGGCGCCCGCGGGTCGATCGTCATCGACTCGACCGCGGGCGACGTCGCCGTGCGGGCGGCCCCGGCTGAGGGTCAGCCGAGCTCGTCCCGCCGCTCGCGGTACTCCTCGCCGCTGATCTCGCCGCGCGCGTAGCGCTCGGCCAGGATGTCCCGCGCCCGGTCCATCCCGGACCGCCCGCGGTTGCGGACCGTCCGGACCACCAGCCAGACCACGGCGCCGATCAGGGCGATCCAGAGGAGCGCGAACGGGATCCACCAGCCGCCGCCGTGATCCCCATCCGCGGCGGCGGCCATCGATGCGATGTCAATGAATGTCGTCATGAGGGCCACGGTAGGCGCGCCGCGCGCCCCCCCACAACGCCCCCCGGGAGGACATTCGGATCATCCCGGCGGGGGACCCCAGGATCCCGCCGTGAGCCGACGACAGCGCACGCCCGGGCCGCGAGCCTCCCCCTCGTCAGCACGTCACGAGAGAGGAGAGCACGATGATCGCCCCCGGAGACAGGCTCGAGAACCCGGTGACCGGAGAGGTCCTGATCTTCCACCGCACCGCCGCCCAGAGCGACGGCGAGTCGGTGCTGGTGGAGACCGTCCTCCGCCCCGGCGCCACCGTCGCCGCCGCGCACGTGCACCCCCACCAGACCGAGCGCTTCGAGGTCCTCACCGGCCTCGTGGGGCTGCGGGTCGGCGGCGACGAGGTCGTCGCGGAGCCGGGCGACGCCGTGACGGTCGAGCCGGGCACCCCCCACCGCTTCTGGAACGCCGGCGACGACGAGGCGCGCTTCCTCTGCGAGGTGCGCCCGGCGCTGCAGTTCGAGTCGCTGATCGAGACGATGTTCACGCTCGCCGCCGAGGGCAGGACGAACGGCCGGGGCCTCCCCAGCCCGCTGCGCCTCGCGGTGATCGCCCGCACCCACTTCGACACCGTCCGGCTGCCCTTCCCGCCGGCGGCGCTCCAGCGGGCGGCGCTGGCGATGGCCGCGCCCCTGGGGCGGGCGCTCCGCTACCCGCCGACGGCGACGGGCGCCGCCCGGCCGGGCACGCCGGTCGCGGCCTGACGCTCCGGCGCGCCGGGGGTGGATCGCCCCCGGCGCGCCGCGGATCCCGCTGGGGTAGGTTGCGCGTCACCGAGAGGAGGCCGCATGGGGTTCGTGTCGCGTGGGTTCCGTGGGCGGCGCCGGGACGACGGCCCGCCGGGGCGGGTGCCCCCGGGGCAGTACCTGGTGGACGACTTCCCGGTGCTGTCGGCCGGACCGACCCCGGAGATCTCCCTCGACGAGTGGGCCTTCGCCATCACCGGCGAGATCGACGAGCCGCGGTCGTGGACCTGGGAGGAGCTCCAGGCCCTGCCGCGCGAGACGGTCACCCGCGACATCCACTGCGTGACCAAGTGGTCGAAGCTCGACACCGACTGGGAGGGCGTGTCGGTGGACGTGCTGCTCGACGGCGTCGACACCGCCGCCGAGTACGCGCTGGCCCACTCCTACGGCGGCTACACCACCAACCTGCCGCTCGAGGACCTCACCGGCGGCAAGGCCTGGGTCGCCTACGCCTACGGCGGCGCGCCGCTCGAGCCGGAGCACGGCGGCCCGGCCCGGCTGCTGGTCCCCCACCTCTACTTCTGGAAGAGCGCCAAGTGGGTGCGGGGCCTCGACCTGCGCCTCACCGACGCCCCGGCTTCTGGGAGCGGTACGGCTACCACAACTACGGCGACCCGTGGCTCGAGCAGCGCTACGCGGGCGACTGAGCTGGCTGCTGGCCGAGGTGGCCGCCGCCGTCGACGAGACGGCCGGCACGCGCAGCCTCGTCCTCGACGTCCCGGGCTGGCCGGGGCACCTGCCGGGCCAGCACGTGGACGTGCGCCTGACCGCCGACGACGGCTACCAGGCCCAGCGCAGCTACTCAATCGCGACCCCGGCCGACGACGCGCGCCTCACCCTGACCGTCGAGCGGATCGACGACGGCGAGGTGTCGCCGTACCTCACCGAGGAGCTGCGCCCGGGCGACCGGCTCGAGCTGCGCGGGCCGATCGGCGGATGGTTCGTCTGGGAGCCGGCCCGCGGCGGCCCGCTGCTGCTGGTCGGCGGCGGCAGCGGGGTCGTCCCCCTGATGGCGATGCTCCGCGCCCACGCGGCGGCCGGCTCGGACGTCCCGGCCCGCCTGCTGCTCTCGTCGCGCTCGTGGGATGAGGTCATCTACCGGGACGAGCTCGCCGCGCTCGCCCGCGACCACCCCGCGATCGAGGTCGTGCACACGCTCACCCGGAGCGCCCCGCCGGGCTGGGAGGGGCGGAGGGGCAGGATCGACCGCGAGCTGCTGGCCGAGCTGGCGTGGCCGGCGTCCGAGGCGCCGCTGGCCTACGTCTGCGGCCCCACCGGGCTGGTCGAGGCGGCCGCGAGCGCCCTCGTCGATCTCGGCCACGACCCGGCCCGGGTCAGGACGGAGCGCTTCGGACCGACTGGAGGACCGTGATGAGCGACGACGCCCACGTCAACGGCAACGCCCTCGGCGGCATGATGATCGAGCTCTTCGGGCGCGAGATGACCGAGGCCCGCGGCTGCTGCGACGACTGCGGCGCAGTCAGCGCGCTCGGCGCGCTGCCCGCCTACACGCGGGCGCCCGGCGACGTGCTGCGCTGCCCGGCCTGCGAGGCGGTCCTGCTGGTGGCCGTGAGCCTGCCGGGCCGCGTGCGGGTCAGCCTCGGGGCGGTGCGGTGGCTCGAGCCGGCCCCGCCGCGCTGACGCGCGCCGGCCCGGAGCCGGGCGCCGCCGCCGGCCCGCCCGGGCCGCGCCGCCAGATGAGCGCCGCCGCCACCGCGGTGCCCGCGATCACGGCCAGCGTCCCCAGCGTCAGGTCCATCAGCGCGTCGCCGGTGTGGATGTGGACGCCTGGCAGCCGGGTGAGGACGGCCTCGAGGACCTCCCAGGCCAGGATGACCGCGATGCCGCCGGCGAACGCCGTCGCCAGCGCCGCGCGACGGGTGCGGGGCACGCCGGGCAGGCGGCCGTCGGCGACCGCCAGGGCGAGGATCGGCGCCACCAGGAAGGGCGCCGCCACGTGCATCCCCTGGCCCCAGAGCTCGCTGTCGACCGTCCCGATCAGCGACGCCCATCCGTGGGCCAGGAGCAGGACCGCCGCGCAGGCGTCGAGCACGGGCGGGGCCAGGTACGCGACCGCGAGGGAGATGGCCGCGAACACGAACGCGAGGACGAAGGTCGTCCGGTTGCCCCGGTCGACGGCGGCGATGGCGAGCAGGGCCATGCCGGCCCGGGCCGCCCACGCGACGACGCGGCCGGCCAGCGACCAGCCCGAGCCCCGGTCCATCAGCGCGTCGAGCAGCGTCACCCGCCCCTGCTCCTTCCCTGGATCGTCCCCGTGAGCGGCGCCCCGCCGCGAGACACGGTACCGCGACGCCGGCCTGGGGCTCGCCCCCCCGAACGTCGAGCGTCCGGGGAGGACGACCCCTTCGCCGGGCTGTCGCCCGAGGAGCGCCGGCTGCTGCGGCCCGCGCCGCTCCCGGAGCGGGTCGAGCCCATGCTGGCCGTGCTCACCGAGGAGCGCTTCTCCGACCCCGGCTGGATCTTCGAGCGCAAGCTGGACGGGATCCGCTGCATCGCCATCGCCGGTGAGGGTCGGGCGCGCCTGCGGTCGCGCAACGACCTGAGCCTCGACGAGCGCTTCCCGGAGGTCGCGAGGACGCTGGAGGAGACCGTCTCCGGCGCCGTGCTGGACGGGGAGGTCGTCGCCTTCGACGGCGCCCGCACGAGCTTCGCCCGCCTCCAGCAGCGCGGCGAGCGGCCGGTGGCGGTCTTCTACTACGTCTTCGACCTGCTCCACCTCGCCGGTCACGACGTCACCGCCCTCCCCCTGCGGGCCCGCAAGCGCCTGCTGCGCGGCGCGCTCCGCCCGCGCGGGCCCGTGCGCCTGACCCCCCACCGCAACCGCGACGGCGAGGCGCTCTACCGCGACGCGTGCCGGCGCGCCTGGGAGGGCCTGATCGCCAAGCGGGCCGACGCCCCCTACGTCCACGGGCGCTCGCGCGACTGGCTCAAGTTCAAGTGCGACCACGAGCAGGAGCTGGTGATCGGCGGCTACACGGCGCCGCGGGGCAGCCGCACGGACCTGGGCGCCCTGCTGCTCGGCTACCACGAGGACGGGCGGCTGCGCTACGCCGGCAAGGTCGGCACGGGCTTCACCCGCGCCACCCTGCGCGAGCTGGCCGGGCTCCTGGCGCCGCTGCGCGAGGAGCGGTCGCCCTTCGCGGACGCGGTGCGGGAGCGGGAGGCCACGTGGGTGCGTCCGGAGCTGGTCGCGCAGGTGGGCTTCACCGAGTGGACGCGGGACGGGCGGCTGCGCCACCCGCGCTTCCTCGGGCTGCGCGACGACAAGGCGGCGAGCGAGGTGGTGCGCGAATGAGCGACGCGACCGTCCAGGCGGGCCGGCGGCGGGTGGCCATCAGCCACGCCGACCGGGTCGTCTTCCCCGGCGCCGGGATCACCAAGCTCGACCTCGCGCGGCACTACGCCGACGTCGCGCCGGTCATGGTCCCCCACGTGCGCGACCGGCCGCTCGCGCTCCAGGTCTTCCCGCGCGGGATCGAGGAGCAGGGGCACTTCCTCAAGGACGCGCCGGGGCACTTCCCGCCGTGGGTCCGCACCTTCGCCGTGCCCAAGCGCGAGGGCGGCACGATCGACCAGGTGCTCGCCAACGACGCGGCCACGCTCGTCTACCTCGCCGGGCAGAACGCGGTCACGCCGCACGTCTGGACGAGCCGGGTCAACCGGCTCGAGCAGCCGGACCGGGTGATCTTCGACCTCGACCCCTCGGAGGAGGACTTCGCCGCCGTGCGCGCGGCGGCGCGCGCCGCCGGCGACCTGCTGCGGGACGTCGGCCTCCGCCCCTTCACCATGACGACGGGCTCGCGCGGCCTGCACGTGGTCGCCCCGCTGCGCCGCAGCGCCGGCTACGACGAGGTGCACGCCTTCGCGCGCGAGGCCGCCGAGGCCCTGGTCGCGGACGATCCGGAGGGGCTGACGGTCGAGTTCCGGCGCGCCAAGCGCGGCGACCGCATCTTCGTGGACGTCAACCGCAACGCCTACGGCCAGCACGCGGTCGCGCCCTACGCGGTGCGCGCGCGGCCCGGCGCCCCGGTCGCGACGCCGCTGCGCTGGGAGGAGCTCGACGACGAGGGCCTCCGCCCGGACGGCTGGACCATCCCCACCATCGGCGCCCGCCTGGCCGAGCTGGGCGACCCCTGGGCCGGCATCGGCCGTCACGCGCGCGACGTCCGAACGGCCCGCCGGGCGCTCGCGGGGCGCTGAGCCCCTACTCGGCGCCAGCCTCCTCCAGGCGGCGGCGGAACGACCCGGCGCCCTCGACCGAGGCCCCCAGGCGGCGCACCCGCTCCGCGAGCTCGCGGTCGGAGGTCACCACCCGCAGCCGCCCCGGCGCAGGGTCGGCCTCCACCAGGCGCACGATCTCATCGTCGGCCGACCGCGGGCCCTCGCGCACCACGACCACCTCCTCCCCGCTCGCCCGCGCGTAGGCGGCGGCCGCCTCCTCCAGGCGCCGCAGCGCCCCCTCGCGGTCGCGCCACCAGCCGTCGGGGCGGCTGCCCACGACGTTCATCCCGTCAACCAGCACGCGGGCGCGGTCCGGCGTCACGGCGCGGTCGCCCGCCCGATCCGCCCGGCGAGCGACCGCAGCCGCTCGGCCAGCTCCGGCGGCTCGTGGACCTCGAAGTCCACCCCCAGCATGATGACTCGCATCGCGAGCCAGTCCAGGTCGTCGTCGCCGGTGCGGTACTCGCAGGTGGCGTCGTCGAGCGGCTCCACCCTCCCCCACCCCGCCGCCGCCCGCCCGCGCATCGCCTCCGCCGGCGCGTGCAGCGTGAGGCGCGCCTCGTAGCCGCGCGGCGCCGAGGCCATGCTCCCGGTCACGAAGGCGGCGGCGTCCTCGGCCGGCAGCGGGCGCGGCTCGACCCGGGCGCCGGTCGCAGCGGGCGCGGTGAGGCGGTCCACGCGGAAGCTGCGCCAGCCCTCGCGGCCGCGGTCCCAGGCCACCAGGTACCAGCGCCGCCCGAGGGCGACGAGCGCGTGCGGCTCGACCTCGCGCCGGCTCTCGGCGCCGTCCCGGCCGCGGTAGGCGAAGCGCACCCGCTCGCAGTCGCGGCAGGCGGCTGCGAGGAGCGTCAGGTGCTCGGGGTCGACCATCGGCCCGTCGGGCGCCGGCGGGGTGGTGGTCGCGGCCCCCAGGGCCTGGACGCGGCGGCGCAGGCGGGCGGGCAGGACCTGCTCGAGCTTGACCAGCGCGCGCACCGAGGCCTCCTCGATCCCCGCCACCGAGGTGCGCGCCGCGGTGCTGAGGCCGACGGCGATCGCGATCGCCTCCTCGTCGTCGAGCAGCAGCGGCGGCATGGCCGTGCCCGCCCGCAGGCGGTACCCGCCGGCCGGCCCGCTGAGCGACTCGACCGGGTAGCCGAGCGCCCGCAGCCGCTCGACGTCGCGGCGGACGGTGCGGCCCGAGACCTCGAGCCGCTCCGCGAGCTCCGGCCCCGGCCAGTCCCGCCGCGCCTGCAGCAGTGACAGGAGCGTCAGCAGCCGGCTCGAGGTGGGCGTCACCCCGGCATCATCGCCCAGGTCGAGGACGGTTTCTGGCCGCAATTCGCCGGGCAGGCGCGCGGCCGCCGGGCCGCGCGGCTGATATTCCTCCGCCTCGTGCGGGTCCTGGTCACCGGCAGCTCCGGCCACCTCGGCGAGGCCCTCGTCCGCGCCCTGGCGGCCGATGGCCACGACGTCGTCGGGCTCGACCTGGTGCCCTCCCCCGAGACGACGGCGACGGGGTCGATCGCCGACCGGGCCTGGGTGCGCCGCTGGATGGACGGCGTCGACGCCGTGGTCCACGCCGCCACGCTCCACAAGCCGCACGTCGGCTCGCACCGGCGCCAGGACTTCGTGGACACCAACGTCACCGGCACGCTGAACCTGCTCGAGGAGGCGGTCGCCGCCGGCGTCGGGCGCTTCGTCTTCACCAGCACGACCAGCGCCTTCGGGCGGGCGCTCGCCCCCCCGCCCGGCGCCCCGGCCGCCTGGATCACCGAGGACGTCGCCCCGTCCCGAGGAACGTCTACGGGGCGACCAAGACCGCGGCCGAGGACCTCTGCGAGCTGGTCCACCGCGACCACGGCCTGCCCTGCCTGATCCTGCGCACGTCGCGCTTCTTCCCGGAGGCCGACGACCGTGACGAGGTGCGCTCGGCCTACGACGACCTGAACGTCAAGGTCAATGAGCTGCTCTCCCGGCGCGTGGACCTCGAGGACGTCGTGTCGGCCCACCGGCTCGCCCTGGAGCGCGCCCCGGCCATCGGCTTCGGGCGCTACGTCGTCAGCGCCACGACGCCCTTCACCCGCGGCGACCTGGCGGAGCTCCGCGCCGACGCCCCGGCGGTGGTGCGGCGGCTCCACCCGGAGTACGAGGCGGTCTACGCCGAGCGCGGCTGGCGGATGTTCCCGGCCATCGAGCGCGTGTACGTGAACGAGCGCGCGCGGGCCGACCTCGGCTGGTCGCCCCGCCACGACTTCGGCCGCGCGCTGGCGGCGCTCGCCGCGGGCGAGGACCCGCGCAGCCCGCTCGCGCTCACCGTGGGGGCGAAGGGCTACCACCCGGTGTCGACGGGCCCCTACACGGCGCGCGGAGGCGGCAGCGGATGACGAGCCCCGCAGGGTCGCTCGACCCGCTCGACCTCCTGGACCTCGGCGCGGAGCTCTCGCCCGAGGAGCGGCTCCTGAGGGACACGGTCCGCGACTGGGTCCGCGAGCGGGCGCTGCCGCGCCTGGCCGACCTCTACGAGCGGGGCGAGTTCCCGCTGGAGTGGCCGCGCGAGCTCGGCGCCCTCGGCCTGCTCGGGATGCAGCTGCACGGCTACGGCCTGCCGGGCGCCGGCGCGGTCGCGCACGGCCTCGCCTGCCTCGAGCTCGAGGCGGGCGACTCGGGGCTCCGGAGCTTCGTCTCCGTGCAGGGGTCGCTGGCCATGTTCGCGATCCGGCACTACGGCTCCGAGGAGCAGCGGGGGCGCTGGCTGGGGCCGATGGCCGCCGGCGAGGCCGTCGGCTGCTTCGCCCTGACCGAGGCCGACGCCGGCTCCGACCCCTCGGCCATGCGCACCCGCGCCGTCCGCGACGGTGGCGGCTGGCGGCTCGACGGCGCCAAGATGTGGATCACCAACGGCAGCCGCGCCGACGTGGCGGTCGTCTGGGCCCGGACGGAGGACGGCGTGCGCGGCTTCCTCGTACCCGCCGACGCGCCGGGGTTCTCGGCGGTGGACATGGACCGGAAGCTGTCCTTCCGGGCCTCGGTGACCTCCGAGCTCGCCCTCGACGGCGTGCGCGTGCCCGGCGACGCGCTCCTGCCCGGGGCGAGCGGGATGCGGGCCCCGCTCTCCTGCCTCACCGAGGCCCGCTACGGGATCGTCTGGGGGGCGGTCGGCGCCGCCCGCGCCTGCCTGGAGGCCGCCCTCGACTACGCCGGCGGCCGCGTGCAGTTCGGGCGGGCGATCGCGGGCTTCCAGCTCACCCAGGCCAAGCTGGCCGACATGGCGGCGGAGGTCGCCACCGCCGGGCTGCTCGCCCTCCGGCTCGCGCGCCTCAAGGACGCCGGGCGGCTGCGGCCGGAGCAGGTCTCGCTGGGCAAGCTCAACAATGCTCGAAGCGCCCTGGCGGTCGCCCGCTCCGCACGCACCATCCTCGGCGCGAACGGCCTGACCCTCGACTATCCGGTGATGCGGCACGTCGCCAACCTCGAGACCGTGCTGACCTACGAGGGCACGCACGAGATCCACGCCCTCGTGGTCGGGCGCGCCCTGACGGGGCTCAGCGCGTTCGACTGAGGACCTGCGGCCCCTCAGTGCGGCGCCGGCCGCCCGGATCGGGCGGCGAGCCTGCAGAGGTCGCTGCAATAGACGTGCCGGGCGCGCCGCCGCGACGAGGTCCGCGGGTCGAACGGGCGCCTGCACCAGAGGCAGTGGGGGAGCGGCGGCTCCGGCGACGAGGGAGCGGACGCCGGCCGCCGAGCGGGCGCGGCGGGCGGCGCGGCTCGCCCGGCGGACGGCGCGGCTCGCGCGGCGACCACCTCGGTCAGCGAGCCGCTGCCGACGTCGAGGACCAGGCCTCGCACGTCGTCATGGTGCGGAAGGTCCGGCGCCGCGCGCAGGAGCCGCACGGCCGCGCGGACGCTCGCCTCCGGCGACTGCTTCGGAGCCCGCACCGCCAGCCCACCGCAGTCGGTGTGGTGGATCACCACCACGCCCCTGGTCCCCAGCTTGCGCTGGGACATGGCGAGGCTCTCGAGCACGTCGCTCGTCACCACGCCGCCGGCGTTCCGCAGGACGTGCGCGTCGCCGGGAGCCAGATCCAGGAGCCGCACGGGGTCGACCCTGGCGTCCATGCAGGCCAGGATCGCGAGCGCCTTCCTCGGGCGGCCGTCGGGCCCCGGGTGGCGCGGACCGTGGTCCCACGCCCCGCCGAGGAACTGATCCATCTCGCCCATGGGCCATGGTGGGCGCGGCCCCCGCGGGCCGTCAATCGGCGTCCCGCAGAGCGAGCCGGGGGCGGCTCAGCGGGTCAGGCTGAGGAAGGCGTCGAGCGCCGCCTCGTACGGCGGCTCCGCCCCCACCCGCAGCCGCACCCGCCGCGCGGACCGGCGTGTCAGCGAGAAGCGCCAGAAGGGGCAGCACTCGCGCTCGAGCGCCAGGAGGGCGGCCAGCGACCGCTCGCCGGCGGGGTCGAGCGCGAGGTCGAGCTCGGCGGTCGCGCCCGACCTGCTCAGCCCGCGCAGCGCGGGCGCCAGGAGGGCGCGGAACTCGCCGGCGCGCCGCGCCATGCCGTCCCGCTCGAGCGAGCAGGCGGCGATCGGGGTGAGGTCGGGGCTCGTCACGGGGCCACGCTCAACACGGACCATGGTACGGCGGCCCGGGATCGCGGGCCCGAGGTCTCCCGCGTGGACTTCCCGGCGCGGCTGACGTAGCGTCAGCCCGTCCGCGGCCGGCCGCCCGGCCGCCCGGACATCGCATGCGCGCAGAGGCATCGCCCAGCGACCTGCTGGAACGCGAGGAGGACCTCGCCCGGATCGGCGGGGCGCTCGCCAGGGCCCGGGACGGCCGCGGGGCGCTGGTGGTCGTCGAGGGGCCGGCGGGGGTCGGCAAGACGGCGCTGCTCGCGGACGCGCGGGCCATGGCCCAGGCGGCGGGGATGCAGGTGCTGCGCGTCGCGGGGCGCCGAGCTGGAGCGGGAGTTCGGCTTCGGGGTCGTGCGCCAGCTCGTCGAGCCGGCCCTGCGGGGGATGGACGACCCGGCCGCGCTCTACGGCGGGGCCGCCGGGGTCGCCGCGAGCCTGCTCGGCCTGCCGGGCGCGCAGGGGTGGTCTGGGGCGTCGGTCGCCGACCACGACTCGTCGTTCGCCCTCCTCCACGGCCTCTACTGGCTGTGCGCCGACCTCGCCGAGCGGCGCCCGCTGTGCGTGATCGTCAACGACGCCCACTGGGCCGACATCCCCTCGCTGCGGTTCCTGGGGTTCCTGGCGCCGCGCCTGGAGGAGCTGCCCGCGGCGATGCTGGTGGCCTCCCGCCCCCGCGAGGCGCCCGAGCAGTCCGCGGTCCTGGAGGCCCTCGTGGCCGACGCCGCGGCGGAGACCATCGCCCCGGCGCCGCTGAGCCTGGCCGGCGTGACGGCGCTCCTCGAGGTCGAGCTCGGGGCCGCCCCGGAGCCGGCCTTCGCCGAGGCCTGCCACCGGGCGACCGGCGGCCTCCCCTTCCTGGTGCGCCAGGTCGTGGCGCGGCTCCGCGAGAACGAGGTGGCGCCCACGAACGCCGCGGCGCCGCTCGTGGGGCGGCTGGGCGGGCCCGCCGTCGGCCGCTGGACGGTCGTCCGCCTCGGCCGGCTGCCGTCCTCGGCCGGCCGCCTCGCCCGGGCCCTGGCGGTCCTCGAGGCGGCCGACCTGCCCCGGGCGGCCGCGCTCGCCGGGCTCGGCGCCGACGAGGCGGCCGACGCGGCCGACGCCCTCGCGGCGGCCGGGATCCTCGAGCCGGGCCGGCCGCTCGCCTTCGCCCACCCGATGGTGCGGGAGGGGTTGTACGAGCAGCTCTCGGCCGCCGAGCGGGACCGCGCCCACCGCGCCGCGGCACGCCTGCTGCACGACCGGGGCGCCGCGCCGGAGCGGGTCGGCGAGCACCTGCTTGCCACCGAGCCCGCCGGGGACGGCTGGGCGGCGAGCGGCTGGCCGAGGCCGGCGCGCGGGCGGCGTCCAGCGGGGCGCCCGAGTCGGCCGCCGTCTTCCTGCGCCGCGCGATCGCGGAGCCGCCCCCCGGGGGCGCCTTCAGGCTCCTCGTCGAGTGCGGGCTGGCCGAGGCGAACTCCGGCGACCAGGGCTGGTACGGCCATATGCAGGAGGCGATCGCGACGGCCCCGGACGCCGGGTCGCGCGCCGCGGCGGCCCTCACGACCGCGCAGGCGCTGCTGCGCGAGCAGCGCCCGGACGAGGCGCTCGTCGTCGTCGACGGCGTCGCGCGGGAGCTCGGGGCCGGCGACGAGCGCATCGCCGGCCTGCTGGAGGCGATGGCCGTCGCCGCCGGGACCCTCGACGCGCGCTTGACGACGCCGGACGTCGCGGCCCGGTCGGCGCGGCTGCGCCTTCGCGCGGAGGGCGACCCCGGGGCCTCACGGGACGTCCTGGCCGTGGCCGCGTGGGCGGCGGCCTTCGGCAACGAGCCGGCCGAGGTGGCGAGCGGCCTCGCCCTCAGGGCCCTGGCGGCGAGCCCTCGCCCCATCCCCGACCCCGGCGACCTGCCCTCGACGTGGTTCTCGCTCGCCACCATCGTGCTGGTCTGGGCCGAGCGCTACGCGGAGGCCGCGGGCCTGCTCGACGCGGCGGTGCGCCAGGCGCGCGCGACGGGCGCCGGGGGCGAGCTCGCGACGGCGCTCACCTACCGCGCCTGGCTCGCCCTGCGCCGGGGCGACCTGCGCGGGGCCGAGGTGGACGCACGGACCGGCGTCGAGGCGGCCGACCTCCCCCTTCCGCTGCTCTACCGGCTGATCGCGAGCAGCATCCTGGTGGCCGTCCTCGTGGAGCGGGGCGAGCCCGAGGCGGCGGAGCCGGTCATGGCGGCCGTGGAGGGCTGGGTCGGGATGCCGGCCATGGGGCCCGCGACCCTCCGCCTTGCCCGCGGCCGGCTGCGCGTCGCCCAGGGGCGCGCCAGTGAGGCGCGCGACGACCTCCTGGCCGTGGGCGAGATCGCGCGCCGGTCGGCGGCGCGCTCGCCGAGCATCCTGCCCTGGCGCTCCGAGGCCGCCGTGGCCCACGTCCTGCTCGGCGAGCGCGAGGCGGGGCTCGCGCTGGCCGAGGAGGACCTCGAGCTGGCCCGGGCCTTCGGCACGCCGCGCGCGGTCGGGGTGGCGCTGCGGGCCGCCGGGCTCGCGGCGGGCGGCCGCCGCGGGGAGGAGCTGCTGAGCGAGGCGGTGGAGGTGCTGGCGGGCAGCGAGGCGCGGCTCGAGCACGTCCGCGCCCAGGCCGACCTCGGCGCCCACCTCCGCCGCGCGAACCGCCGCGCCGAGGCTCGCGAGCACCTGCGGCTCGCGCTCGACGGCGCCCATCGCGCCGGCGCGAGCGCCATCGCGGCGCGCGCCGAGACCGAGCTGCGGGCCACGGGCGCCCGCCCCAGGCGCGTCGCCCTCAGCGGCCTCGACTCCCTCACCGCCAGCGAGCGCCGGGTGGCGGAGCTCGCCGGCGAGGGCATGACCAACCGCGAGATCGCGCAGACGCTGTTCGTCACGGCCCGGACCGTCGAGGGCCACCTCACGCACGTGTTCCGCAAGCTCGGCGTCTCGGCGCGCGGTGACCTGGCCGCGGCCCTGGGGTCCGGGGACACCTAGGGGGCCTGGCGAAAGTCAGGGGGGTCACCCCGGTGCGAGGGGTCCGGGGCGGTGGGAGCCTGGGTTCACCATCACCCCGGCACGAAAGGGCACCGCCATGACCGAGATGATCAAGACCCCGTCCGGCGAGTACATGCACCCTCAGGACTTCGTCCAGCGCCGCCGCTGGGCGAAGGCGGGCTGAGGCGGGATGTACCCGCACGTCCGCCAGCTCGCGCCCTCTGAGCACCTGGCCGCGGAGCACGTCGCGCGCTGGCGGCCCGTCGTCGTGCGGGCCCTCCGGGTGCGCCGGCGGCGGGTCCAGGTGCTGCCACCTGGGGCTCGGCCCTGACCTGACCCACAAAGCGTCGCGGCCCCTCCCCAGGCCGCCTGCTGAGCCCCCGGCTCAGACGGGCTCGCGGAGCGCCTGGTCGACGGTGGCCGGGTCGAGGATGTGCTCGATGACCATGATCGCGGCGCCCGTGACGCCGGCGCGGTCGCCGAGCTGGCTGGTGACGATGCGCAGGTCGCGGGTCGCCAGCGGCAGGGAGCGCTGGAAGACGACCTCGCGCAGGCCGGCGAGCAGGTGCTCGTGCACCTCGCCGATGTCGCCGCCGAGCACGATCACGCGCGGGGTTGAAGAAGTTGACGCAGGCGGCCAGGACCTCGCCGAGGGCGCGGCCGGCCTCGCGGACCATCCGGATGGCGTCGGCGTTGCCCGCCGCGCACGAGGCGCACGACGTCCCGGCTGCCCTCGGCGTCGTAGCCGGCGGCGGTGAGGCGCTGGGCGAGCGCGCGGCCGCCGGCGACGGCCTCCAGGCAGCCGGTGTTGCCGCAGCGGCAGACGACGTCCTCGTCGTCGGTCACCACGATGTGGCCGATGTCGCCGGCGGCGCCCTCGGCGCCGCGGTGGATCCGGCGGCCGGCCACGATCCCGCAGCCGATCCCGGTGCCGACCTTGACGTAGAGCAGGTGCTGCGACGTCGCGCCAGTGGGCCCAGTGCTCGCCCAGCGCCATGATGTTGACGTCGTTGTCGACGAGGACCGGCGCGCCGCGCGTAGCGCTCGGCGAACCAGTCGGGGATCGAGAAGCCGTCCCAGCCGGGCATGATCGGCGGGTTCACGGGCTGGCCCGTGGCGAAGGCCACCGGCCCGGGGATGCCGACGCCGATGCCGCGACACGTCGGCCGTCCGAGCGCCGCGCCTCGCGCAGGAGCTTCCGGAAGCGGTCGTGCACGAGCCCGAGGATCCGCTCGGGGCCCTCGGCGATGTCCATCTCGAACGCCAGCTCGGCGAGCGGCCCGCCCGGCGAGGTCGGTGACCGCCAGGCGCGAGTGGGTCGCGCCGAGGTCGGCGGCGAGGACGACGCCGGCCCTGTGGTTGAAGGCGAGCCGGGTCGGGCGGCGCCCGCCGGTGGACTCGCGTGTCGCCCGCCTCGTAGATGAGCCGCCGCGGCGAGCAGCGCGTCGACGCGCTGGGCGACCGTCGAGCGGGCGAGGCCCGTCTCTCGGCCAGCGCGGCGCGGGTGACCGCGTCGCCGCTGCGGATCAGCCCGAGCACGGTCCCCGGCCCCGCCCGCTGAGCCTCGGTTGGCGCCGGAGTCGTGGCCATGGTCGGCCGAGTAAACCACGAACGGCGCTCGAAGCGGGCCGATCTTCCGCGTATTGCGTACGCACACTTCTGCTTGACAGCCGACGGAAGTCTCGGTGAGGGTCGTGCCGATGGGCACAAGTCCCCTGCGGGCCGCGATCGCGGGCACCGGCTTCATCGGCAGCCGTCCACGCCCACGCGATCGCGCGCCGCCGGCGGCGACCGTGGCCGGGGTCGCCGCCTCCACGCCCGAGCGGTCGCGCGAGGCGGCCGCGCCGCCTCGGCGCCGAGACGGCGCTACGACGAGCGCCGAGGCGCTCGTCGACGACGAGGCCGTCGACGTCGTCCACGTCTGCACCCCCAACCACCTGCACGAGGACCTCGCCGAGCGCGGCGCTGGCGGCCGGCAAGCACGTCGTCTGCGAGAAGCCGCTCGCCATCGACCTCGACGGCGCCCAGCGCCTCGCGGCGCTCGCCGCCGGCGGCGGCGGCCTGGCGCCGCGGTGCCGTTCGCGTACCGCTACTACCCCACGGTGCGCGAGGCGCGGCACCGGATCGCCTCGGGCACGAGCGGCGCCGTGCACCTCGTCCACGGCACCTACCTCCAGGACTGGCTGCTCGAGCCCCGAGGACGACAACTGGCGCGTCGACGCCGACTCGGGGCGGCGCCTCGCGCGCCTTCGCCGACATCGGCTCGCACTGGTGCGACCTCGCCGAGTTCGTCACCGGCCACCGCCTCACCCGCCTCAGCGCCCGCACGACGACCGCCGTTCCCGAGCGCTCCGCGGCGACGACCGCGAGGCGTTCGCGCGCGGCAACGGCGACGGCGCGCTGCGCCCGGTCACCACCGAGGACGCCGTCGTGGTGCAGTTCGAGACCGACGGCGGCGCGCTCGGCTCGGCCGTCATCAGCCAGGTCTCCGCCGGCCGCAAGAACCGGCTCTGGCTCGAGGTCGACGCCGCCGGGGAGGCGCTCGCGCTTCGACCAGGAGGACGCCGAGTCGCTCTGGGTCGGCCGCCGCGACGAGTCGGTCGATCGTGCGCGCGCGACCCGGCGTCGCTGTCGCCGGGCGGCGGCCCGTCTCGCCGTGCTGCCGGCCGGCCACCCCCAGGGCTACCAGGACTGCTTCAACCTCTTCGTCGCCGACGTGTTCGCGGCGATCGAGACCGGCGACCGCGCCCGACGGGCTGCCGGCGCTTCGCCGACGGGCTGCGGGCCGTCCAGATCACCGACGCCGTGCTGACGTCGGCGCGCCGAGGGGCGCTGGGTGGACGTCGCCCCCGCGGAGGTCGCCACGTGAAGCTCGGGCTTCCTCACCGCCTGCATGCCCGAGCGGTCGCTCGAGGACATCGCCGCCTGGGCCGGCGCCAACGGCTTCGAGACGCTCGAGCTGGCCGCCTGGCCCGGCGAGGGCGACCGCCCCTTCGTCGCCCGGCACATCGCCGCCGACGGCTTCGACGGCGCGGAGGCCGAGCGCGTCGCGGCCGCGCTGTCGAGGGCAACGGGCTGACCCTCTCCGCGCTCGCCTACTACGACAACAACCTGCACCCCGACCGAGCCGCGCGCGAGGCCATCCACGCGCACCTGCGCGCCTGCATCGACGCCGCCGCGGCGCTCGGCGGGCCGCCCGTCGGGACGTTCATCGGCCGCGACCCCGGCCGCTCGGTCGCCGAGAACCTCCGCGAGGCCGAGGCCGGTCTTCCCGCCGCTCGTCGACTACGCGGGCGAGCGCGGCGTGAAGCTGATGATCGAGAACTGCGTCATGGAGGGCTGGCACCCGGACGGCTACCCGGGCAACCTCGCCTACTCGCCCGAGCTGTGGGAGTGGATGTTCGGGCTCGGGCTGTCCCTGAACTTCGACCCCTCCCACCTGCTGTGGCTGGGCATCGACCCGGTCGGCCGCCCTGCGCCCCTACGTCGGGCGGGTGGCCCACGCCCACGCCAAGGACGCCGAGACGTTCGCCGAGCAGCGCAACCGCTACGGCTTCTTCGGCCGCACCGCCACCCGCGAGCGCGACCCCTGGGACATGGGCTGGTGGCGCTACCGCATCCCCGGCCTGGGCGAGGTCGACTTCCGCCGCTTGGTCGACGTCCTCCACGAGGGCGGCTTCGACGGGGCGCTGTCGGTGGAGCACGAGGACCCGGTGTGGGGCGGGACGCCGGGACAGGTCGAGCAGGGGCTGCTGATGGCGCGCGCCCACCTGCGGCCGATGGTGGCCCCGTGACCGCCGTCCTCGAGGTCCGCGGGCTCGTGAAGGAGTACCCCGGCGTCACGGCGCTCGCAGGGCGTGGACCTCGACGTGCTGGAGGGCGAGGTCCACTGCCTGCTCGGGCCCAACGGCGCCGGCAAGTCGACCCTCATCAAGTGCGTGTCCGGCGTGGTCGAGCCGACCGCGGGCGAGATCCGCTTCCTCGGCGAGCCGCTCCCGCAGGGCGACCCGGCCCGCTCGCTGGCGCGCGGCGTGGGGACGATCTACCAGGAGCTCGACCTCGTCGACGACCTGACGGTCGCCGAGAGCATCTTCCTCGGCCACGAGCCCCGCACCGCCCGCCTGCTCGACCTCGAGCAGATGGACGCGGACTCGCTCGCGCTGCTCGAGCGCCTGGGCCACACCGGGATCCCGCCGCGGGCGAAGATCAAGGCCCTGCGGCCGGCGGCCCGGCAGATCGTCTCGATCGCCCGGGCGCTGTCGGGCGAGGTCCGCCTCCTGATCATGGACGAGCCGTCGGCGATCCTCGACGAGGAGGAGATCGAGACCCTCTTCGGCGTCGTCCGCCGCCTCACCGCCGAGGGCGTCGGCGTCGTCTACATCTCCCACCGGCTCGAGGAGATCCGCCGGATCGGGGATCGCGTGACCGTGCTGGCCGACGGCCGCACGACGGCCACCGGCATCCCGGCCACGACGCCGACCGACGATCTGGTCACGCTGATGATCGGCCGCCGCGTCGAGCAGCTCTATCCCGAGCGCCCGGCCGGAGGCGGCGAGGTGCTCCTCGACGTGCGGGGCGTGCGCTGGCTGCCCGCGGTCCGCGACGCGAGCCTGCAGGTGCGGGCGGGCGAGGTGGTCGGCCTGGGCGGCCTGGTCGGGTCGGGGCGCAGCGAGCTGCTCGCCCTGATCTACGGCACCGAGGTCCCGGACGAGGGCGAGGTCCTCGTCGCCGGCAAGCGGCTCCCGCGCGGCAGCCCCAGCCGGTCGATCAAGGCCGGCCTCGGGCTTGCGCCCGAGGACCGCAAGTCGCAGGGCCTGCTCCTCGACTGGAGCCTCACCAAGAACGTCAGCATCTCCGACCTCGGGCGCTTCCGGCGCGCCGGCCTGCTCGACATCCGCTCCGAGCGGGACGCGGTGCGGACCCAGCTGCGGGCGCTGCGGACGGTGCCGGACGACGTCGACCGCGTCGCCCGCCTGCTGTCGGGCGGCAACCAGCAGAAGGTCGTCCTGGCCCGCTGGCTGCTGCGGCACTGCCGGGTGCTGCTGCTCGACGAGCCCACCCGCGGCGTCGACGTCCCGACCAAGGCCGAGATCTACCGGCTCATCACGGACCTCGCCCGGCGGGGCATCGGCGTCCTCGTGGTCTCGTCCGAGCTCGAGGAGCTCGTCGGCATCTGCACCCGGATCCTCGTGATGCGCCAGGGCGAGATCGTGGCCGAGGTCGACGGCGCGACGGCCACCGAGCAGGACCTCCTGCGCCATGCCGTCGCGCCCATCGAGGTCCCCGTGCTGGCCGAGGAGGTCGAGTGACCGTCGCGACCATCCGGACGCGGCTCTCGCGTCTGCGCGGCCTCGAGCTCCAGGAGTGGGTGCTCGGCCTCGTCGTGGTGCTGCTGTTCGTGACGGGCGCGATCCTGAAGCCGGACACGTTCGCCACCTGGGACAACGTCCGCAACATGCTCACGCAGGCGAGCGTGATCGGCGTGCTCGCCATCGGGATGACCTTCGTCATCGCGACCTCGGGGATCGACCTG
This sequence comes from Miltoncostaeaceae bacterium, assembly GCA_963808825.1. Classification (GTDB taxonomy): domain Bacteria; phylum Actinomycetota; class Thermoleophilia; order Miltoncostaeales; family Miltoncostaeaceae; genus DATAGF01. The sequence continues at coordinate 377,546 of CAWEGW010000011.1, forward strand.
TCCGTGGGCTCGATCGTCGCCGCGGCCGGGATCTTCGGCGCCATCCTGGTCGACCCCGCGACCTCGAGCCTGGTGTTCATCGTCGGCGCGATCGCCTTCGCGACCGTTCCTCGGCACGGTCAACGCGACCGCCATCGCCTACGGGCGGGTGGTGCCCTTCATCGCGACCCTCGCCATGTTCTCGATCGCCCGCGGGCTCGCGCTGCTGCTCAACGACAAGCTGCCCGTGAGCCTGCTCGACCTCAACGGCGGGTCGTTCGGCGACCCCGCGCCGTTCTCGCTGCTCTGGTTCGGCACCGGCCGGATCCTCGGGATACCGGTCTCGGTCTACGTCTTCATACTCATCACCATCGCCGGCTGGGTGCTGCTCAACCGCACCCGCTACGGCCGCTTCGTGGTGGCCGTCGGCGGCAACCGGGAGGCCGCGCGCGTCGCCGGGGTCCCGGTGCGGCGGGTCATCTTCAGCGTCTACGTGCTGTCCGGGTTCCTCGCGGGCATCGCGACCGTGCTGCTGTGCGCGCGCCTCGGCAGCGCGTCGCCGGTCAGCGGCAACCTCTACGAGCTCGACGCCATCGGCGCCGTCGTCATCGGCGGCACCAGCCTCGCCGGCGGCCGGGCCACCATCGTCGGGACCTTCCTCGGCGTCCTGACCTTCGCACTCATCTTCAGCCTCATGACGCAGCTGAACCTCGCGACCGAGGTCCAGCAGGTCATCAAGGGCGCGATCGTGCTCGGAGCCGTGCTGCTCCAGCGATCGGAGGCCCGGTACTGATGGGCGGCCCGTTCCCGACAGGGGCCCATCCCGGCACATCGACGAAGGAGACACACGGTATGTCGCGCAAGCGGCTTCTCATCTCAATCGCCGCGATCGCCGCCCTGGCGCTCGGCGTGGCCGCCTGCGGCGGCGGAGACACCACGACCGTCACGGTCACCGAGCCGGCCCCCGGGGTCGGCGAGGGCGGCGGCGGCACCGGAACCACGGCGGAGGGCTCGGGCGAGACGGTCAAGATCATCGCCAGCGTGCCCCCCACCGACCACGGCTGGCTCGGCGCCATCTCCAAGGACGCCCAGGCCCAGGCCGAGAAGTACCCCGACGTCGACTTCGAGCTGCTCGAGGCCGCCGACGCCGACTCGCAGGCGCAGCAGATCCAGCAGGCCATCGCCGAGAAGCCCGACGCGCTCGTCGTGCTGCCCCAGGACGGCGCCGCGCTCACGCCCGTCGCCCGAGAGGCCGAGCGGGCCGGCATCCCGGTCGTGAACGTCGACCGGCTCTTCACCACCCCCGACGCCGCCACGGCGACGATCCTGGGCGACAACTACCAGATCGGCGTCCTCGCGGCGGGCTACATCGCCGACGAGCTCGAGTGCCAGGGCAACGTGGTGGAGATCCAGGGCCTGGCGGGGATCTCCGTCACCGAGGACCGCACCAAGGGCTTCGCCGACGAGATCAAGGCGAGGTGCCCCGACGGCGGCATCAAGGTCGTCGCACAGCAGCCCGGTGACTTCAACCCCGACACCGGCCTGCGCGTGATGGAGAACATCCTCCAGGCCCAGTCCGACATCGACGCCGTCTACACCCACGACGACGACATGGCCCAGGGCGTCGTCCAGGCGATCCGCAACGCCGGCCGCGAGGACGAGATGTTCCTCACGGGCGTCGGCGGCTCCCAGGACGCCATGGAGCAGATCAAGGCGGGCGGCCTCTACCGCGCGACCTTCCTCTACAACCCCAACATGGCGGCGAGCGCGGTCACGATGGCGCGGCTGATCGCCCTCGGCCAGGGCTTCGCCGAGCTGGTGCCCCCGGAGGTCCCGCGGCAGATCGTCGTGCCGGCCGCCGTGGTCACCCAGGACAACGTGGCCGACTACGAGCAGTACGCGTTCAACTAGGCCGCACCAGCGGCGGCTGCACGGCCCCGCCCGCCGGACGCTCGCGTCCGGCGGGCGGGCGCGTTTTCGGGGACCTTCGGGAGTCCGCACTTGACCCCCCGACGACGGCCGGGCGAGGCTGCGCGACGGAACGCGTGATCCGATGACCACCTCCTCGCCCCTTCCCCGCACCGCGCCCAGGCTCGTCGGGCGCGACGGGGAGGTCGCCAGGCTCGAGGCGCTCCTGGCGGAGGGCGGGGTCCTGGCCCTCGTGGGCGAGGCGGGGATCGGCAAGAGCCGGCTCGCCCGGCACGCGGTCGGCATGTGCGAGCGGGCCGGGCGCCCGGCGCTCGGCGGTCACGCATCGGCGCTCGACGGCGACCTGCCGCTCGCCGCCCTGCGTGACGCGCTGCGCAGCCATCTGCGCGCTCACTCCCGCTCGGCGCCCGCCGGCGATCCCCTCGCGGCGGCGTTCCCCGGGATGATCCTCCCGGAGCTCCGCGAGCGCACCGACGACGACCCGGGGCGGGACGTCGTCTTCGAGGCCGCCGCCCGCTGGGTCGCGGCGACGGCCGAACGGCGCGGGCTCCTCCTCGTCCTCGAGGACCTGCACTGGGCCGACGCCAGCACCCACGCGCTGGTCCTCCACCTGGCCCGTGCTCGGGCCGCGGCCCCGGTGGCGATCGTCCTCACCTTCCGGCCGCACGAGGCCGAGGCCGGGTCCAGCCTCGACCTCGTCCGGCACGAGCTGGCGCGCGAGCGGCTGGCGGACGAGGTGACCATCCCGCCGCTCGACGCCGCCGCGGTGGCGGGCCTGCTGGCGGGGATCGTCGGCGTCGACCTCGACCCCCCGGTCGTGGACCTCTTCCTGCGGACGGGCGGGGGCAACCCCTTCGTCACCGAGGAGCTGCTGCGCGCGGCCATCGAGGAGGGCCGTCTCGCGCCGGAGGATGGGGCGTGGCGGGGACCGCCGTCCCTGCGTCTGCCGTGGACCGTCAACGAGACCCTGCTCGCCCGCGTCGCCCGTCTCCCCGAGCCCGACCGGCGCCTGCTCGGGTGGGCGGCGGTCGCGGGGGAGCGCTTCGATCCCGAGCTCGTCCAGGCGGCGGCGGGCCTCGGGGACGACGCCCTGACACAGGGGCTGCGGCGAGCGCGCGCAGCCGGCCTCGTGCGCGACGCCGACGCGGGGATGATGGCGTTCCGCCACGCCATCACGCACGAGGCGGTGCTCGGCTCGCTCCTCGCTCCCGAGCGGAGGCTGCGCCACGCGCGGCTCCTCGGCGCGGCCGAGCGGCTGGCGGCGGCGGGTCGCGCCATTCCCCTCGGCCTGCTCGTGAGCCACGCCGAGGGCGCCGGAGACCGCCCGCGTGCGTTCGCCTACGCGCGCCAGGCGGCGGCGCAGTCGCTGGAGCTGGGCGGGGACGCCGAGGCGCTGGGCCATATCGAGCGGGCGCTCGCGCGCTGGTCGGAGCAGGAGGGGCAGGCGGCGCGCGCCGAGCTCCTGCTCGAGCAGGGCCGCCTCCTCCACTGGGTGACTCAGGACCACCGCCGGGCCGTCGAGCCGCTCGGGGCCGCGGCCCGGGCGTTCGACGGGCTCGCCGAGCCGGATCGCGCGACCCTCGCGCGGACGCTCCGCGCGGGGGCCCGATGGTGGGCCGGGGACGCCCGGGCGCTCGACGATCTCCGGCCGCTCCCCGGCGCCCTGACGCCGGCAGCGTCGCTCGAGCTCCGGCTCGAGGTGCTGAACGAGGTCGCGCGGATCCTGATGCTCGTGGGCCGGGCCAGGGAGGCCGCCACGATCGCCGAGGACGGCCTGGCGCTGGCCTCCGAGCCGGCGACCCGGCAAGCGAGCCGCGGCCGCGTGGACCTGCTGACGACGCTGGGCACGTGCCGGTTCGTGCTCGGCCGCTTTTCCGAGGGCGAGGAGACCCTGGCGGAGAGCGCGCGCCTCGCGCTCGGCGAGCGGGACGCGGTCGGTGCCTGCCGCGCCCTGCACAACGTCGCCTTCGCCGTCGAGGACCTGAACCGGATGCGCGACTACGCGGAGTCCGGACTCGCGATCGCGCGCGAGCACGGGCTGCGCCCCCGGGAGCGCTCCTTCCTGATCGCGCTCTCCCTCTGCGATGCGGAGGCCGGGGACTTCGCGGCCGCGGAGCGTCGCTCCGACGAGGCGGCGTCGATCACCGGCCCCTGGGAGGGACTGGCGCACACCCGCCTGGACGTGGGCCTGCCGAGAGCGTTCCTGCTCGTCTGCCGTGGCGATCTTCACCGCGCCCGGCTCGAGTTCGCCGGGGTGATCGAGCGTCTGGGCGGTGCGCGGGAGCTGGGTACCTGGACCGCCCAGCGCGGCCTCGCCGTGGCCTGCCTCGGCGACGGCGACGCCGACGCCGCGCGCACCGCGCTCGCGCCCGCGCTGGCGGGGAACGAGCCCGGCGGCTACGACCGAGTGCTCGCCCTCGCGCTCCTCGCTGAGGGCGCCGCCGCGGCCGGTGAGGCCGACGAGGTCGCGGACATCGCCGACGAGCTCGCCGCCGTCGCTCCCGACCACATCGGCGCGCGAGCCGCAGCGGTCCTCGTGACGGCGCTGCGCGGCGCGCCCGACGCGTCCGGGCAGGTCGAGGAGGTCGCCCGGGCCCACGAGGAGCGCGGCCGGAGCATGGGGGCGAGCCGCTGGCGCCTGGCGGGCGCCGAGGCGCTCGCCGGGGGCGGCCGCCAGGCCGACGCCGCCGACCTGGCCGCCGCGGCCCGCGAGCGCTTCGTCGAGGTGCACGCCGAGGAGTGGTGCGCGCGAGCGGAGCGCCTCATGCGCCGGCTCGGCCGGCGGGTGCCCGCTTCCTCGCGCCGCCCCGGCGGAGCGGGCCTGACGGCCCGCGAGCTGGAGGTGCTGGGCTTGCTCGCCGACGGGCTCTCGAACCGCGCCATCGCCACGCGGCTGGTCATCAGCGAGAAGACCGCCGGGCGCCACGTCGCGAACGTGTACCTCAAGCTCGGGGTCCATTCGCGCACGCAGGCGGTGCGCACCGCCACCGCACAGGGCCTGCTCCCCGCGACCCCGGAGGAGCCCGCGTCTACATAGCCGGCGGGCGGGAGATACACCTTTCGCCCGATGCCGGACGGCGCCGCCCGGCGTCAGCCTCCTCACCCATGAGCGATGACGCGATGGGCATCCCCGGCTGGTCCGAATTCCAGGCCGCCCGCAAGAGCTTCCTCGACCGGCTGGCGGCCGACGCCGCCGGCACTCGGCGCGCGCCCCATGGCCCCGCCGAGGCCACGGACGAGGCCCCGCTCGGCGCCCGCATGCGTCCAAATGAGGAGGAACGCGAATGTCCACGACCACCGAGCCCCCTTCGATCGACGCCGACAAGCTGATGGCGTTCGTCTACCGCGCCGTCGACGAGGTCGGGGCGACCCTCAACTCGGCGCTCGTCGTCATGGGCGACAAGCTCGGCCTCTATCGCGCCCTCGCCGACGCGGGGCCGCTGCGCCCGGCCGAGCTCGCCGAGCGCTCCGGCGCCTCGGAGCGCTACGTGCGCGAGTGGCTCAACGCCCAGGCGGCCGGCGGGTACATCGACTACGACCCCGCCAGCGGCCGGTACACGCTCCCGCCCGAGCACGCCGTCGCCCTGACCGACGAGGACAGCCCGGCCTACCTGCCCGGGTTCTTCCAGGTCGCGGTTGGCTCGGTGATCGACTCGCCCGAGGTCTTTTGCTCCG
>CAWEGW010000012.1:0-48410 GCA_963808825.1 Miltoncostaeaceae bacterium
GCGGGATCCTGAGGGCGCGCCTGGCCGCCGTCCTCGTCATGGCCGCGGCCGTCACCGCCGGCTGCGGCGGCGGCGGCGGCACCCGGAGCCGGCTCCGCGCCGGCGACGCAGGACGCCTTCGTCCGGGAGCCCTACCTCACCCGCGTCGGCGAGACGTCGGCGCGGCTGCGCTGGATCGCCCGCGACGGCGCCGCCGTCCGGATCGAGGCGAGCGCCGGCGACGCCGCCCCGTCGTCGCCCGCGACGGGGTGCTGACCGGCCTGCGCCCGACACGCGCTACCGCTGGACGGCGTCGGTCGGTGGCGCGGTGGCCTCCGAGGGGAGCATCACGACCGCCCCGGGGACGCTGGAGCGCCCGCTCGGTTCCTGGCCTTCGGCGACTACGGCGCGCCCAACGACGACTTCCGCGCGGTGGCCGCGCTCGCGGCCTCGATCAGGCCCCGGCTCCTGGTCACGATGGGGGACAACGCCTACCTGGTCGCGCTGCCCCAGCTGCTGGACGGCCAGATCTTCCAGCCGCTGCGGGGGTGCTCGCCCACGCGCCCAACTACGGGGTGGTCAGCGACCACGACATCGTGTTCGACAGCGGCCACCGCGCCGTGGTCGCGCCTTCGGGTGGCCCGGCGGCGGCGAGCGCTACGACCTGCGCTACGGCCCGGTCCAGGTCGTCGGGCTCGGCCTGCGCGGCGACGCGGCAACGTCGCCTTCGCCCGGCGGGCGCTGGCGCGCCCGGCCCGCTCGCGCGCTTCGTGACCGTGCACCAGCCCCTCACGGCGGGCGACCCGCTGCTGCCGGTGATCGCCGACGCGGACGTGACCGCGGTGCTGGCCGGCCACCTGCACGCCTACGAGCGGCGCGCCCTGCCGGAGGTCCCCGGCGTGCCCTTCCTGACCGTCGGCACCGGCGGGGCCCCCCGCAACGAGGGCGCAACGCCTCGCAGCGACGACGCGGTCGTCTACCTCGCCGAGTTCGGGCTGCTGCGGGTGCTGCTGGAGGCCGGGCGCGCGACCTACGAGTTCCTCGACATCACCGGCCTCGTGCGCGACCGCTTCACGGCGCCCCTGCTCAGCTGGGCCCCGGGTTCGCCGCCAGGAAGGCGGCCGAGAAGGGGATGGGCGTGTAGACGTGAACGAGCAGCCCGTTGAGGTCGACGGCCATGAAGTGGCGCTGGCCGAACTCCTCGTCGCGCAGCTCCTGCGCGATCTCGGCGCCCATCTCGCGGGCGCGCTCGTGGACGGCGTCAACGTCGTCCACCTCGACGGTCACCAGCAGGCCGCGGGCCGGCTCGCGGAAGGCGGCGGCACGGTGTGGTGGTCGTGCGCCGCGAAGGCCAGCTCCAGCCGCGGGCGGCGCGGGTCGTGCAGCAGGACATACCAGTCGCTGTCGAAGACGACCTCCATGTCCAGCAGCGGACGTAGAAGTCGCGCGACTCGGCAGGCGGGCCGAGGACACGTCGGGGAAGAGGGCGTTCACGCGAGCGGCACCGGACGCGTGTGACCGGCATGGGCCCCGGAGGTAGGTCTCGCGGACCGGGCCGGCGGGGCGGTGCCCGCGCTCGTGGCACCAGGCCAGCACCGCGCCGTACGCGAGGGGCAGCTCGTCGTAGGCGCCATCATGCACCGTCGAGGCGGCGGGCCTCCGGCGACGCGCAGGATCTCGACGCCGTCACCGCCAGCGCGGCCGTCGGCCACGGGGATCCCCAGCGTGACCCGCGGCGCTCGCCGAGGTCGAGCGGGTAGAGCCCGCACCAGGGCCCCTCGGCGGCCCAGCGGCCCCGGGCCGCGAGCCGGGTCAGGTCGGCCGCCATCGCGGTCACGTCGCCGACGATCCGCTCCGGGTCAACCGGCCGCGTCGAGGGCGGCCAGCGCGAGGGGCGGCTCCTCGTGCAGGCCGACCTCGTAGGGCATCAGGTCGCCCGCCGCCATCGGCGCTCGAGAGCGTCGATCGCGCGCCGCCTCCGCGCGAGCTCGCGGGCGCGCGCTCGCGCTCGCGGCCAGCAGCTCGCGACGCCGGGCCGGGTCGCCGGTCGCCAGCAGGTCGCGGATCGTCGCCAGTGGGACGTCGAGCGAGCGCAGCAGCGCGATGGACGCCGCGACGCGCACCTGCTCGCGGCGGTAGTAGCGGTATCCGCTGGCCGGGTCGAACCACGCCGGCGGCAGGAGGCCCTCGGCGTCGTAGTAGCGCAGGGCCTTCACGCTCAGCCGGCTGAGCCGCGCGAGCGTCCCGATCGGCATCAGGTCGTCGTCCACGCCGTCGATCCTGCACCCTCCCCCCGGGGAGGGTCAAGCCGGCTCCGCTACCTGTTCCGCACCTTCTCGTCGGCCGTGGCCACGGCCTCGGCCATCGCGGCGCGCACGGCGGCGACCCGGCGGGCCAGCTCGGGGTCGGAGATGGCGAGGATCTGGGCGGCGAGCAGCCCGGCGTTGCGGCCGCCGTCGATCGCGACGGTCGCCACCGGCACGCCCCCGGGCATCTGGACGATCGACAGCAGCGAGTCCATCCCGTCGAGAGCCGAGCTGCGCACCGGCACGCCGATCACCGGCAGCGTCGTGACCGCCGCCAGCATGCCCGGCAGGTGGGCGGCGCCGCCCGCCCCGGCGACGATCACCCGGAGGCCGCGGTCGGCCGCCTGGCCGCCGTAGGCGATCATGTCGTGGGGGGTGCGGTGCGCCGAGACCACGCGCACCTCGTGGGGCACGCCCAGCTCGCGGAGGACGTCGCCCGCACCGCCGACCACCGGCAGGTCGCTGTCGCTCCCCATCACGACCCCGACCACCGGGGGCTCCGTGCTCACAGCCCCACCGCCGCCGCGGCGGCCCGGGCGCGCGGCGAGGGCGTCCTCAGCCGTGGCGCCGAGCGCGGTGACGTGGCCCATCTTGCGGCCGGGCCGCACCTCGGCCTTGTCGTAGAGGTGCAGGTGGGCGCCCGGCACGGCGAGGGCGCGCGGCGACGTCCGGCCGCGCCGGCCCCGTCCGCGAGCCGAGCAGGTTGACCATGGCGGCGGCCGGCGCTCGCAGGCCGACCTCGCCGAGCGGGCAGGTCGAGGACGCCCCGCAGGTGGTTCTCGAACTGGGAGGTCTCGGCACGCCTCGATCGTGTAGTGCCCCGAGTTGTGCGGGCGGGGCGCGAGCTCGTTGACCAGGACCTCGCCGCCGGGCAGCAGGAACATCTCCACCCCGGTCACGCCCAGGCCCTGCGCCGGCGGCCGCCGCCGCGCGCGCGATCTCGGCGGCGCGCCGGCGCCGCGTCGGCGGCGATCGGCGCCGGCGCGACGACCTCGTGGCAGACGTGGTTCGCCTGCACGGTCTCGACGACCGGGTACGGCCGCCTCGACCCGCTCGGCGAGCGCGCGACCATGACCGCGAGCTCGCGCTCGAAGGCCACCAGGCCCTCGGCCAGCACGCCGTCGCCTGCGTCGAGGCGGGCGAAGGCCTCGCGCGCCTCCTCCTCGTCGGCGCAGGTGGCGTTGCCGTAGCCGTCGTAGCCGAGGCGGCGCGCCTTCAGCATCAGCGGCCAGCCGAGGTCACGGCCGGCCGCGGCCAGCTCGCCGGCACGGCCGACCACGCGAAAGGGGGCCGTCGGCAGGCCGGCGCTCTGCAGCAGCCCCTTCTGGAGGGCCTTGTCCTGCACCGTCCCCAGCGCGTCGGCGCCGGGCCGCACCGGCGTCCCGGCCGCCTGCACCGAGGCCAGCGCCGCCGCCTCGACGAACTCGTTCTCGAGCGTGACCACCCCGCAGGCCGCGCCGAGCCGCCGCACCGCCTCGCCGTCGCGCCAGTCGCCCTCGACGAGCCCCGCCGCCATCGGCGCGGCGGGCTCGTCCGGGCGCCCCAGCACCGCCACGCGGACGCCGAGCGGCCAGGCGGCGAGGCAGGTCATCCGCGCGAGCTGGCCGGCCCCCGCGATGCCGACGTCGTAGCTCCGCGCGGAAGCGTCGGCGCGCTCGGTTTGCGTGGTGGCCGGCTGCGCGACGGGCACCGCGCCACGCTATCAGCGGGCGCTCCGGAGCCCGGTCTGGTCGGCGACGGCCCTTGACGGCCCGGCGGGCGTCTGGTCTGCTCGGCGGGCGGAGAGGACTCCGGACGGGGGCGAGGGATGCGAGCGGGCGCGCGCATCGTCATCGCGGCGGCCGTGCTCTCCGCGGCTGCGGCGTCCGCCTCCGCTGCGCCGAAGGTCGAACTGGGGGCCGAACCAGCGCCTCGGCACGAACGCCGACGCGTTCTCGCCCGTCTTCGCCGCGATGAGCCTGGGCGACGACGCGATCGTCGGCTGGACGCGCCTGGGGGGCGCGGGCACCGCGATCGCGCGCCGGCGCGCCGGGCCGCGCGGCCAGTGGTCGCCGCCGATCGACCTGGGCAACGGGACCATGGCGGGCCTCGCCATGAGCCGGGCCGGCGGGGCGCTCGCGCTCGTCAGCTCCGGCACGGCGGTCCGCTCGGCGCGGATCGGCACCGGCGGGGGGGTCACGCCGGCGCCGCTCGGAGCGGCCGGCGCGGCCCAGCAGGTGCTCGGCGCCGCCCTGCGCGGCGACGGCACCGCGGTTGCGCTCGTCCTTCGCCCGGGCGGCAGCTCCGTCCGCCTGCTGACGCAGGCTGCCCCGGGCGGGCCATGGAGCGCGTCCGGCCCCGACCTCGCCGTCCCGGCCGACAGCGACCTCACCGCCGCCGTCAGCCGCGGCGGCCAGGCGGTGGTCGCCTGGCGCGCCGGCACGACCACGATCGCGGCGGCCACGCGCCCGAACCTGGGCGGGCAGTGGCGGTCGTTCCCGGCGCTGCCCAGCGAGGTCCCGGCCGGGCCGACGGTCGTGTCGCCGCTCGCCGCAATCGGCGACGACGGCTCGGCGGCGGTGACCTGGACCGCGCTCGCCCCGAACTTCGAGGACAACCTCGGCGCCGGCGCGTTCATCCCGGCCGGCATGACGTCCACGCCGACCGCTTTGCCGATCGCAGGCGCGCGGGTGGGCATCGGCGTGTCGCCGACCGGCACGGCGATGATGGCCTGGACCGACCCCGCGCTCGACGGCGACCTCTTCGCCAGCCGCTTCTCGACCGTCAACGCGAGCTGGCCGATCGGCATTCGCCGCCTCGCCAAGGGCACCACGCTCGACGAGGGCACCTTCGCGCTGGCCGCGAGGACCGCCCGCCGCGGACCGGTGATCGTCGAGGCCACGAACGAGACCGGTCCCGGGCCCGACGGCCAGGTCGCCTTCGGGCGCCCCCTGCGCGGAAAGCCGTGGGGGAAGGCGCGGGCCCTGCCGTCCAGCCGCGGCACGCCGGCCCTCGCCGCCGGCGAACGGGCGGCCCTGGTGGCCATCGCCGTCGACGACACCGCCGAGCTGATCGTCGCCGCCTACGGCCGCCTCGGCGGCGGCTGAGCGCGGGGAGGCGGCTGGTACACTCCGCGGCCTCGCGGGGCGCTTAGCTCAGTTGGGAGAGCACCAGCTCGACAAGCTGGGGGTCACTGGTTCGAGCCCAGTAGCGCCCATCGGAAGAAGCCTCATCAGCAGCGGTGTCTCGGGCCGTTCGGCACCCACCCGCCGGAGGGCTTCGCGCGTTGAGGACGTTGCGGGACGTTGCGGGAGCGCCCGGGACGTTGCGGGAGACATTGCGGGGAGGGGGACCGTTTCCTCCCCGGGGCCGCGTCGCCCGTGAAGGCCGTTCATGTTCCCCGGCCGCCCCCGTTGACCGTCGCGGGAGAGGTTCCATCGACCCCTACTACCTCGCGCGCTCGCGCCCGATCACCGACCCCCACCATGCCCCTTTGCGTCCTTCCCTCCGACGGCCCCCGCGGGCGGCTCGTCCGCCCTGTCCGCGTACCAGCGCAAGCCGCTCGCCGTCCACCTGGCGGGCGCGGTGACGACGACCAGACCGAGGTCGATGACATCTGCGGTGAGCCTCGCAAGTATCCGCACGGATCGGTCCTTTCCCGGATGGCTGACGGCGAGCCGCCGACGGCGGACCGCTCTCTCCTTGATGGTCGAGGGAGTTGGATGTGCCGGCGGTCGGTCCGCCTGTCGAGTACCGTCCCCTCCTCGCGCAACGGACGGTCCTTGCGCTCGGGCTCCTCGGGGCGAGGGGGCTCGTCGAAGGCCAGGCCCGCCGCCTCCCCGCGATGGTCCCCGGCCTGGAGCCTCCATCTGCGCAGCGTCGACTCGGAGACGCCCAGCTTACGCGAGAGCTCGGCGACCGTCGTGCCGCCCGAGCTCAGGCGACGCACCGACTCGGCCCGGAACTCAGGCGAGTACGGCGGACCCGCTCGTGGCATCGTGCCGTTCCCTTCGGGCGCCCGCGGCCCCGCTGCTGGTTGCGAGTGGGGCAGTCCCTCACGCCAAGCATAGGGGCGGAGACAGCTCGGCGGCGGCCTCGAAGTCGCGGCTTCGGCGAGCCCGGTGCGTCCGATCCTGATCCGGCACGAGCTGCCCAGCGCCTGAACGCGAACGCTGGCCCGAGAACCTAGCTCCGCTCGCGCAGCAGCGCGTCCAGGTCGGCGAGCGGTCCCAGGTGCCGCAGCTTGTCCGGGTTCACGATCGAGCTCACGCTCTGGATCTGGCCCTCCGCGACGTCGAGGCTCATCACGGCGATCAGCCTGCCCTCGCGGTCGAGGAACAGCGCACCGGGTTGCCCGTTCACCTCCTCGCGGCGCCAGGTGAAGCCGACGAGGCGGGTGCCGGCGCGCAGCCCCGCCATCAGCGTGCGCGCCACCTTGGCGCGGCCGTGGACCGCGCGCGCGAGGGCGGGCGCCTTGCCGCCGCCGTCGCCGCGGAGCACCACGTCGTGGGCCAGCAGCTCCTCCAGCCCTTCGAGATCGCCCTCCTCGACCGCCGCGAAGAAGCGGGTCGCGAGCTCCTCCCGCTGCTCGCGCGAGGCCTCGAACCGGGGGCGCCCCTCCTCCACCTGGCGGCGGGCCCGTGTGGCGAGCTGGCGGGCGTTCTGCTCGCTCGTGCCGATGATCTCCGCGATCCGGTCGTAGGGCTCGTCGAACACCTCGCGCAGCAGGAACGCGGCGCGCTGCTCGGGCGACAGGCTCTCGAGCAGGACGAGGAAGGCGAGCGACAGCGAGTCCGCCGTCTCGGCCTTGCGGGCGGGATCGTCGTCGGCGCTCGCGACGAGCGGCTCCGGCAGCCACTCGCCGACGTAGGTCTCGCGCTGGACCCGCGCCGAGCGGAGGTGGTCGAGCGAGAGCCGCGAGACCACCGTCGACAGGTAGGCGCGCGGGGACTCGATCCGCTCGCCGCCCTGGCGCGCCCGGTAGAGGCGGAGGAACCCCTCCTGCACCACGTCCTCGGCCTCGCTCACGCTGCCGAGCATCCGGTAGGCGATGGCGAACGCCGACGGGCGGAGCTCGTCGAACTCCTCCCCGGTCATCGCTCAGCCGAGTCCCTGCGCGAAGCCCTGGCGCCAGCTCGCATAGCGCGGCGTCCAGCCGAGCTCGCGCTTCGCCTTCTCGTTCGAGGCTCCCCTCACCTCGGTCATCATGACGGTCGCCGTCTCGCCCGCCAGCAGCCGAGCGAGCCAGCGCGGCACGCGCCGCGGTGGCTTGGCATCCAGCGCGCTCGCCAGCACCGGCAGCCACTCCCGCACCGGCGCGGGCTCGTCGTCGACCACGTTGTAGACACCCGATGGGCCGCGCTCGACCGCAACCGCGGTCGCCGCCGCGGCGTCTTGGATGTGGACGAGCGACCAGACGCCGCCACCGTCGCCGACGATCGGGAACCGACGCTTGCGGATCGGCCCCGCCATCACCGCATCCGGAGCCAGGCTGAACCCGGTCCCCGGGCCGTACCAACTGCCATAGCGCAACACGAGGCCCTCACCCCACTCGATCGTCGTCACCGCCTGCTCCAGGTGGAGGATCGCCGCCAGCCCCGTCCGCATGGCCGCCGGCGGGTTGGGATCGAGGGGCTCGGCCTCGGTCTGCACCGGCCCGCCCGTGCCGGCGGATTGAACAGCCGCAATGCTCTGCGCCACGAAGCGCCGTGCCCCCACGGCGCGACCGGCGGCCAGGAGGTGGTCCGTCGCCTCCGTACGCAGCCGGTTCGTCATCTTCACCATGGAGGAGCGGTCGGGGCGCCGCGCGTCACGGATGCTCATCCTCCCGGACAGCGCCGTGAGCTCATGCACGATCACCTCGGGTTCGGCGGACGCCACCGCCTGGGCGACCGCGTCGGGGTCGAGGGCGTCGGCCACGACCGGGCGCGCTCCGAGGCTGCGCACCAGGTCCTGCTTCGATGTGCTCCTCGTCATCCCGACCACCTCGTGGCCTCGCGCCACGAGCTGCGGGACGAGTGCTCTGCCGAGAGCGCCTGTGGCGCCTGCGACGAAGACCTTCATGACTGCTCCTCTCGCCTCATTGCCCTCTCAGACGAGAGAGGGGCGCCGCCTGTGACAGTGCTCAGCGCGTGCACGTCCGCTACGCGATCTGACTTGACGCGGCACTAACGGTCTATCATAGTTTTGACCGTGAGGCCCGCTCATCCAAGGAGGGCACCGATGGCGGTCCATTCCGTGTGGGAGTCGCACTTTCCGCCCAAGGCGGCGGAGGAGGGTCGCCGGATCACCGAGGCGATCTGGCGCGACATGACCCGGTTGGACGGCTACCTCGCGCACGAGCTGATCGCCCGACGACGCTCGCGAAGTCCTGACGAGTACGCCACACCCAACGCATGGCGCGCGAACGAGCTCGTCTCGCGCCCGCGGACACGGTTCCTCGGCCACGCCGTGTCTGGTGGGGGATGACGCCAGACACGCTGCTGAGGCTCGCCAACCTGACCGTTCCGCGAAAGCCGGACCGCGGTCCCACGACCTACCCCGACCCGCTCGCCAGCCCAGCGACAGCGGCGCAAGCGCTCTCGCTCCCGCGCCTGGACGCCTCCCAGCTTGCAGCGCTCCGCGAGCTTCACAGGTCGGTTGTTCAGCTGGTGGACGGTCTCTTGAGTGGAAGCTCCGTCGGCCGGCCGGCTGCGCGGCTGACCAAGCTCGCGCAGCCGAGCATCGCGACGGTGCGGCTCGACGGGGGCGAGAGTCAGACCTTGCGCTCGCGGCTCGAGTGGAGCGAACCCACGCCCGTGGCCACGCTCGCTCGCAAGGTCGCTCTCGAGCTTGGCGAGATCGACGTGACCCGCCTGAAGCGCTGCGAGCGGCCCGCCTGCAGCCTCGTCTTCTACGACACGACGCGGTCCGGCACGCGGCGCTGGCATGCCGAATCGCCATGCGGGAATCGCGAGCGACAACGACGCTACCGCGCTGCCCCACGCGCCGGCTCACCCACCGAGAGAGGCTGACCGACGTTTCGCGGATGCGTCCTCGGTCAGCAGCGCGACGATCCTGGCCACGTCGCCCTTCTCCCAGGCGTCCAGGTGCTTCCGGGCGAGTCTGCGAAGGTGCTCGTCCTCCAGCGCGCGCACGAGGGCCTGTTGGCTCTGGTCGGGAAGGCGCGCGGCCACGGCTTTGCGGGCGCGCTGGAGGGCGCTGTTGGCCGACGCGACGCTCGTCTCGAGCGCGGCGGCGGTTTCGCTTGGCCGAGAAGTCCAGAGCCTCGCGCAGGATCAGCGCGGCCCGCTGGCGCGGTGGGAGGTGCTGGAGGGAGGTGAGAACCGCGAGCTCGAGGCTCTCCCGCCGCTCGTAGCCGGCCTCGGGTGTCAGGGAGCCGTCCGGCGGCACGAGGACCTCCTCGAGGTCGGGCTCCGGCCGGCTGGCATCGGAGAGCTGCGCGCCGGGATCGCCGGGCGCGGCGTGGTACCCGGTCGTCGGGCGCCGCCGTCGCCCGGCGAGCGCATCGAGACAGGCGTTGGTGGCGATCCGGTAGAGCCACGAGCGCAGGGAGCTTCTGCCCTGGAACCGGGGGAGCGCCCGCCATGCGCGGAGCAGGGTGTCCTGCACGGCGTCCTCGGCGTCGTCCGGAGAGCCGAGGATCTGCCGGCAGTGCGCGTGGAGCTCGGGTCGAAGGGGCTCCACGAGCAGGCGGAAGGCATCGTCCTCGCTCCCGCCTGCGGGCCGGGTGGGGCGGGACGCGCGCGCCTCGACGGGGCCGACCGGGCGCGCGCCGGAGGCGCGCTCGCCGGTCCGCCGACTCCCCGGCAGGCCCTCCCGAGGGCCGCCTCGGGGAGCTCCCCGGGGTGCGCCCGCCAGCTTCGGCTGCCCCATGATCCGGCGACGACGCGCTCAGCCGGGCCGGTCGGTGGTGAGGTGGCGGGGGCTCATGTCTCGGCTCGAGCGGCCAGGGCCACCCAGGCGACGGTGGCGACCGCGGCCAGAGCGCCCAGCGCTGCCAGGTGGATGCCCGGGCTGCCGAGATCGAGCCAGGGCTCCTGCACCGAGCGCACCACGTGGGTGAGGGGCACGATCTCGGAGATCGAGCTCATGGGCTCTCCCATCGCCTCGGGGGGCGGGCCGGCGCCGCCGAGGAGGAAGAAGGGGAAGAAGAGCAGGAGCCCCAGCCCCTGGGCGGAGCGGGCGCTGGGCAGGGCCATCCCCAAGGCGATGCCGACGCTGATGAAGGCGAACGCCCCCAGCGCGGTGCCGACGATGACGCCGAGGAGGTCGTCCGGCTCGGGAAGCCCATAGACCAGCCCGCCGACGACGAGCAGCACGGCGACCGCGACAGCCGTCGTGGCCATGGCGACCAGGATCCAGGCCGCCGGGAGCGCCCAGCGGGGGTAGCGGCTGACCTCGAAGCGGCGCAGAACCCCGCGCTCGCGGTAGGACGCGAGGTGCACGGGGAGCATCACGAGGCCGATCGCGGCGATGACCACGGCGATGTAGGCGGCCACGTAGTAGTCCGAGGGCGCCGCCCCCTCGAAGTCCGGGTCGCCCTCCTCGAAGACCCCGCCCAGGACGAGCACCGTGAGGACGGGGAAGGCGAACACGAATATGAGCACGAGAGGCTCGCGGACGAACAGCTTCATCTCGGTGGCGGCCAGCCGCAGCAGACCCGGTCGCATCGCCGATGGCATCACGAGCCTCCTTCGGCACTCGGACGGACGTCGGCTGCGTGCGTGCGCGGCCCGGGCAGGGCGGCGCCCTCGCCGACCAGGCTGATCAGCGCGTCCTCGAGATCGGGGTGATGGACCCGCAGGTCGGGCGGCCCCAGCCCGTCGTCGCCGAGGGCGGCGGCGCATACCGGGGCGATCAGCTCGTTCGTGCCCACCACGCGGAGCCGTTCGCCCTCACGCTCCACGCGGTCGACTCCGGGCACTCCAGCGAGGGCCGCCGGGTCGAAGGAGATCGGCGGCGTGAACGTCACCGAGGTGGAGCGGGTGTGGCGGGAGATCAGGTCCGCCGGGCTGCCGATGTCGACGAGGCGGCCCGCCCGCATCACGGCCACCCTGTCGCAGAGCGCCTCGGCCTCGTCCATGAAGTGGGTCACCAGCACGACCGTGCAGCCCCCCTCGCGGACCTCGCGGATGGCGGTCCACACCTCGGCGCGCGCCAGGGGGTCGAGGCCCTGGGTCAGCTCGTCGAAGAAGACGAGCGAGGGCCGGTTGAGCAGGGCCAGGGCGATGAACAGGCGCTGGCGCTGGCCCCCCGACAGGGACGCGAAGCCGCGCCGCCGCAGCGCCGTCAGCCCCCACGCCTCGAGCAGCCGATCGTCCGCCGCCGGATCCACGCCTCCGAAGAGCCGCACGGCTTCCTCGACGCGCAGCCGGTCGGGCAGGGCCGAGTCCTGGAGCTGGCTGCCGACGCGGGCCCGCAGCCGCGAGCCCGCGGTGCGCGGATCGAGGCCCAGCACCCGCATCCGGCCACGGTCGGGTCGGCGCAGGCCCTGCAGGCACTCGACGGTGGTGGTCTTGCCCGCGCCGTTGGTGCCGAGGATCCCGAAGACCTCACCCTCGATCACGCTGAAGCCGACGTCGTCGACGGCCAGCCGGTCGCCGTAGTGCTTGACCAGACCGTCCACCTCCACCATCGCCCCCATCAGCGACCTCCCGGGTCGTTGGTCGCGCCGACGGTACGACCCGGCCCTCGGGTCCTCTACGAGCCGCAGTCGAATTCGCGCCTCCCCCCCGGGAAGGATTCGGGGGGTGCCCGGGGGCTGAGGCGGGGCTCGCCGATCCGGGGCCCTTCAGGCCCTGGAGCGCGCCACTCCGTGCTCGAAGGCGAAGACGATCGCGGCGGCCCGGTCGCGGGCCCCGAGCTTCGTGAACACGCTGCCGACGTGCGACTTCACCGTGGCCTCGCTCACGAACAGCGCCTCGGCGATCTCCGCGTTGGTGGCGCCCGCGGCCATGTGGACGAGGACCTCCCGCTCGCGCGCCGTGAGCCGCTCGAGGTCGGCGCTCCGGCGCTGGCGGGCCGTGCCCTGGCGGCGGTAGGCGTCGAGCACGCGAGGCGTCACCTGGGGGTCGAGCCAGGATCCCCCGAGCGCGACGCACCTGGTCGCCCGGATGAGATCCTCGGCCGAGGCCTCCTTGAGGATGAACCCGGCCGCGCCGGCCTCCACCGCTCCCCAGAGGATCTCGTCGTCGTCGAAGGTGGTGAGCACCAGGACCGGGGGCGGATCGTCGAGCTCGCCGATCCGGCGGGTGGCCTCGATCCCGTCCATGCCACGCATGCGCACGTCCATGCAGACGACGTCCACTCGTGCCCCGGGCGCCGTCAGCGCCTCCAGCGCCGCGGCTCCGTCGCTGCACTCGCCCGCGATGGCGAACCCGTCGGCCGGTGACAGGAGCCGCTGCAGCCCCGCCCTCACGAGCGGCTGGTCATCGACGAGCAGCACGCGAAGCAGCGCGCTCATGCCGCAGCGGCTCCCGGTGTGGCGACGGGGGTCACGGCGGCCCCTCCGGTCCGGCCCCGTGGGGGTGCGCGTGGGGCAGCCACGCCGTGACGAGCCATCCGGAGTCGGTCGGGCCGGCGACGAGATCCCCGCCGATGGCCTGTGCGCGCTCCTGCATGCCGACGATCCCGACGCCGCCGGACTGGGACGCCGACGTCCGCTCGCGAACGCTGTTCGCCACCTGGACCGTCGCTCGGTCGCTGCCGATGTCAACGTCGACCGTAGCCCGGCCGTCGGGCGCGTGCTTGGCCACGTTCGCGAGCGACTCCTGGGTCACCCGGTACAGGGTCAGTCCGGTGACGCTGTCGAGTGCCGTGGTGGCGCCGCGGACGGTGAGATCGACGTCCAACCCACCCCGGCGATACTGGCCCACCAGCTCGTCGAGATCGTCGACGCCGGGGATGGGCGAGGTGCCGAGGCCGTCGGCGTCGCGGAGGAGCCCGACCGTTCGCCGGATCTCGGCGAGACTCCCCCGGCCGGCGCGCTCGGCCTCGATCAGGGCCCGTTCGGCCTCGTCCACGTCACGCCGCAGCAGATGACGGGCGCCGATGACATGGAGCATGACGACCGACAGCGAGTGCCCGACGAGGTCGTGGACCTCCCGGGCGATCCGCCGGCGCTCGCCGGCCACCTCCTGATCCGCGAGCTGCTGCCGAGCCTCCAGCAGCTGGTCGGTGAGCGTCCGCTGCCGATAGAGGACCGCTCCGCACACGCTGGTCACGAGCGCGCCCATCGGCCAGAACTGCCACCCCCAGTCCTGCGTGCTCGCGAGGAGCCACGTGATCACGGGGGCGACGACCGCCAGCGCGCTCACGGCGTACGCGCGGTACCGGTGGGGATCGGTCGCCATGACCGGCAGGACGGCGACGATGGGGAGGAAGAAGGCGCCCTCGACCCCGGCGTCCAGGTTGGCCACGGCAACGACGACGGTGGTGGCGACGAGGGCCGCCCATGCCGGGAACCGAGGCGTCAGCACACGCACGACGAACGGCGCAAGTGCGGCCGGGAGGAAGAGGCGGCCGTCACCTTCGGTGTCAACCAGCGCGATCAGCGTCCCGATCGTGGCCAGCCCGAGTGCCAGCCAGGAGAGGGCCCTGTCGGTCAGGAACCGCTCCATCCTCGCCAACTTACCGCCGCGGTGGGGTCCGGTCATCCGTCCGGAGTCAACCCGCCCATCCGACCGCGGGTGGAGGGCCGAGCACAACGCTGCCTACCGGGGGAGCGGGGCAAAGGTCAGCCGAGCCGTACTGCGCCGCCACGGGTATCCGCTGCCACATGTGCGGCGGCGGCGGTGCCGGCACCGTGGATCACTTGGACCCGAGTGGGCGCAGGTGATCACCGGACCGCCAGGCCGGCGGCAATGGGGGGCGCGCTCCAGCCCGAGGACGTGGCGCCCGGGACCGGGCGCGCGGCCCGTCACGCCGACGCGAGCCGTCGAGCCCATCGCCCGCCGAGCTTCAGGTGGGGTCTGGTTGCGATGAGCCGGCGTTGGGCCGGCAGTCATACCAGTACCAGCCAGCGTCCGGACGGCGGTCTCCGCCGCGGGCGCCGGGCGGGGTCCGAAAGGAGTGGAGCGTGCCGGGACCAATGGATCAGCGCGTCGCGGGGCCCGATCGACAGGCCGAGGGCGAGGAGGCCCGGCGCTACGTTCGCAGGCTGCGGATCCTCTACACCATCCTCGGGATCTACCTCGTCCTCAGCCTCATGTGGTTCGCCATCGACATGGCCGACGGCACCGAGAGCATCTGGTTCTACTGGCCGATGCTCGGCACCGGCATCATCGTCGCGGTGACGGCGGTCGTCCTGCTCGGCGTCGGCGGGCTGTTCGGCGCCGACTGGGAGCGGCGCCGGATCGACCGGTACCTGGAACGCCGCGATGGCGGCCGCGGCGGCGGCGCGCCCTAGCGCCGCCCCACCAGTCGGGGATGTGGGTGTCCTCAGGGGCGGCGGTCCTCCGCGGTGAGAGCCTTCAGATCGTCCGGTGACTCGCGGATGAGCTCGAGCGGGTCCCGCTGGCGCGGCCGCGCACCTCAGCTGGGCAGGTCCTCCGGCCGTTTCTGGGCGAACTTGCCCTCGAGCATCCCGGTCGCCTGGCCCACCTCGATCAGATAGCCGTCGGGGTCGCGCATGTAGCAGCGCACCTCCGCCACACGGTCGAGCGGCTCGGTCACGAAGTCGGCCCCCTTGGCCTTCCAGTCGCGGTAGCACGCCTGGATATCGGCAACCCGCAGGTTGATGAAGCTGGAGACCTCATTCGAGGGTTGGTATGGGACGACCGAGATGTCCGGCTTGTCCGGGGTTGGTCCGCCGCCCGGGTTCATGATGATCCAGCTGTTGGCGAGCTTGACGATGCAGGGATTCTCCTCGAGCACCACCTGGCCGCCGAGGACGTCCGAATAGAATGCCCTCGACCGAGCGACGTTTCGCACGATCAGGAAGTGGGTCACCAGGATCCCTTCGGCGGGCGCCGGCATGTTCTCGAGATCGATCTTGGGCTGTTGGCCAGTCACCGGTGGCTCCTCACTTTCACCGCCGTGGTACCCCTGCTCGGACCAGCTCGCGCGGCTGGCCGTGTGGCGCCGGGCGACGTCGCCAGCATCGAGCGAGTAGGGAGCCTCAAACTAGGCTCTCTTCGACGGAGTCGCCACTCTTACAGCGGGCGCGGCGGCCACGCGGCGACGCTCCTCGATCAGCCGGGCCCGCTCGGCTTCGAGCCGGCGGAGGGCCGCCATCGCAAGAGCGCGTGGCCCACGCCGCTGACAAGATGGGATGCTCGTCGCTGATCTAAAGGGAGGTGGCGAGATGCCGAAGTACGTGGCCTTCTTCTCCTACACGAGCGAGGGGTGGAGGCAGATGATCGAGAACCCCGGCGATCGCACGGCGGCTGCCCGAAAGGTGATCGAGGGACTCGGGGGGAAGCTGGAGTGCCTCTATTGGATGACCGGGGAGCACGATGGTCTGGTCATCTTCGATGCACCCGACCATGTTTCGGCCGCCGCCGCGTCGGTGGGCGTGACGAGCTCGGGCCTGATCACGAGCAAGCCTCATCAGTTGCTGGACATGGACGAGGCCGCGGCGCTGCTCGACAAGGCGAGGGGGGTCGTCGCCGGCTACCAGCGGCCCGGGGGCTGAGAGCCCCGCGTCGGCTCTGGGGAGGCGACCCCCCAGACCGCCAGCGCCCGACCGGTCCTTATGAGCCCGGAATGCTGAGGATTTCGGAACGCGACCCTGCTCCGCGAAGGAGACGTACGCCCCCGCCATGAGCGCTCCCCAAGGCTACGCCGGCTGATCGGGACGGTCCGTCATCTCGAAGTCGGCGGTCACCCCGGCGATGTTTGGGCGGTCGCCGATATCCGCGACGGTCAGCTCCCCGACGAGGAGCAGCTCTACTTCTCGCTTGAAGGAATCCACGGCGGTCCCGAGGCGGTCGAGGATCGCCACGCCCCGCCGGTCGAGGAGTACCGGGACGAGCCGGTCGGCCCGATAAGGATCTCGCCGTGGGTCGGTCGCGTGATCGAGGTTCGGTAGCTCCCTCGCCTCGGCGAGTGGTCAACGACCGTCAACCGCTCGGCTACCCCTCGCCGCACTCGCTAGATCCAGATGTACTCCTCGGCGATAGCGCCGTCGGTCCACTTCGCGACCGTGACCATCCGGCCACCGCCTTCCAACTCGCCGACCACGCACGTCCACTCTCCAGACCCGAACGCGATCGGATGGGATGAGACCTGGATGGGCGTGCCACCAGTGCTCTCGACGAACGCCTTCATGGCGTCGATGTGCTCGCGAATGCCGTGCGTCGGGGGTTGCCCCTGCACCTGTACGAAGACGTCGTCGGTGTGGTGGTGGGCGAACACGCCGTCCCAGTCCGCGCCGTTCCACCCTGTGAAGTCGAGTTCGTCCATGCTCTTGAGATTGCGCGTCACGGTGTCATCCGCCATTTCGCTTTCTCCTTCGCGATGGGTGAGGGGACTGAACAGGCCGCTCGACCCTGCAGCGTGATGATGCCGACCACGGGGCTCGTCTCCTTGCCCGGCGGGGGGCGGGGGGCCTGCCTCGCCTCGGACCCTTTCAGTATCGCCGCCATGACGACGATGTTCGTCGCGATGAGGAGCGTGCCCCCGCCGCGGCCGGGCACTAGAACGGCGGCGACGAGGACCTGCTCGGCGACCGGAACGCCGCGCTTCGGTCTCCACGACCTCCGTCATCGGCGCTTGTCGGTCTGGCATCGGGACGGCGTCCCGGCGGCCGAAGCCGCTCGCCGGGCCGGTCACTCGCGGCCCCCGAATTCCGGCCTCCGCGACAACCCGCACGGTTAGGCCGTTGCCCGGCCTTTGCAGGGGATTCCAGGATGCAGGTCGTGCAGGGCGCGTCGCCGCGTGTCGTCCTGGTGGCCCGCGGGTGGCCCGCGGGGAAAGGGCCTCTAGCGAATGTGAACGGCCGTCCGGTCGCCCCAGGGTAGGGCGGGCCTGGTCATGTAGCCCGGCCCCTCGAGCGTGGTCATCGGATTCCGGTCTCCACCGACATGCTGGCGGATCACGCTCGTGGGCGAGAGCGGAGCGTCGCCTGCGCCAGTGTTCGGGAATGTCATCCGAGCTATCTCCGTCTTACGGCTATCCCCCGAACACCCCCGAGGCCGCCGCAGCGGCGATTAATCCGATCAACAGACCAGCTCCCCCGCTCAGATCGGTCAACGGCGCACCCGATAGCGCAGGTGAAGCACCCGGTTGCCCTGAATCACCACATCAGGTCCCTCCAACAGATGCTGCGCGTCAACCGACCCGAAGTAGCGCTTGCCGGACCCGAACACGACGGGTACGACGTCCATGCGCACCTCGTCGATCAGGCCCGCGGCAAGCACCTGGCCACCGACGTCGCCAGCGGCGACCTCGACCAAGCGGTCACCCGCAAGCTCCTGCGCCTTGGCCACGGCTGCCTCGACGCCGTCAACGAAGTGAAACGGCGCCTCGGGGTCCCAGCCCTCGGGCTGCGGCCGGTGCGTCACGACGACCACGTGGTCGATCCCGCTCGGAGGCTTCCCGTCCCAGCCGTCCGTCATGTCGAAGACGTGGCGGCCGGCGATTGTCACCCCGATCTGGTCCCAGTACGCCCGGGTGTAATCGTAGGACGTCTGCGACACCTTCACCTCGCCGCTCTCGTCCAACGGGACGTCACCGCTGGACAACCAGTCGAACAGCGGTCCGGGCTGGTCATTCTCGTCCGCGACGAAGCCGTCCACCGACACCGAGCTGTACATGACCACCTTGCCCACGGGGCTCTCCTCTGCTTTGGGGTGTCCCCGAAATTACCCCCGACGACCTCGCCCGGACGATCGACCGCTGCTACTGGTGCCGCCGGGCCGGGAGATTCAGCGGGGCTGCTGGCACCGGGCCGCCGCGGTCCTGTTCGAGGCAGGGTTGCGGCCCCGATGCCGTCCTGGTGGCCCGCGGGTGGCCCGCGACCAGACCGGAATGACCCTGTTTCCAGGGTAGGTTCGGGGCCAGTAGCGCCCATGCCCCAGGGAGGTCCTGGAAAGGGCGAGTTGTTCGTCGCCAGCGGCGAGCTCGGCGGTGCTGCCCGCCTCGACCTGAGGAGCTTGTAGAGCGCCGCCGGCAGGCCGGCATCGTGCTTTGCCTCGGGGTCCGGGGTCGCGATCTCCGCGGGTGTGTCAGTATCGAGGCGCCGATGACGGAGCCCGATCCGCAGCAGCTCCTGACCGCGCTCAGCACCGAGCACTTCACCCTCCAGGGGGCTCGGTCGCAGACCATGAGCGAGAGCTCGGCGCGCGCTTCGATCTACGTCTTCGCGGTCTCGAGCGCCCTCGTCGCCCTCGGCTTCATCGGCCAGGTCTCCGACCTCGGCGACGTGTTCAACGTCTTCGCACTCACGGTGCTGCCGACCCTCTACGCACTCGGCGCAGTGACCTTCGTGCGGCTGGTCGAATGCGGCGCCGAGGACTTTCGCTACGGACTCGCGATCAACCGGATCCGGCACTACTACAAAGAGGTCGCGGGCAGCCGGGCGAACCTCTTCCTACTCTCGGGGCACGACGACGGGGTCGGCGTGTTCGAGAACATGGGCCTCCCGGCCGAGGGCCGCAAGCCGTACTTCGCCTTCTCCACCGCCATCCTGGTCCTCAACAGCGTGGTCGGGGGTGTCGCGGTGGCGCTCGCGCTCGGCGTGTTCGCGGACGCGTCGCTCGGCCTGGCCGCGGTGGTCGGCGGCGCGGTCGCGATCGTCTCGGTGCTGGCCTGGCTGCGCTACGCCGCTGGCCTTCTCGACGCGAGCGCCACGCAGGTCGAGCCGCTCTACCCGTCGCCCGCGCGGGCCAGGGAGCGGTCCCGCGGGTGAAGGTGACGGTCGCGTTCGAACGCGACGTCGTGTCGTCGAAGCGGGCCGTCCGAGGAGACGGCGAGCCCGTTCGGCTGGTTGAGTCGGAGACGCTGAGGCTCAGGAACGCCGAGCCCTTCCTCGCCCGGCTCTTCGAGCGGGCGCGGACAGCGCCCGGCGCCGCCGCTACCCGCGAGGCGCTCGTCGTCGAGGGCCGCTCGGCCCCGCCGGTCGAGGAGCGCGCCGGTCCGGTCGCTCGCCTCGCGCGGCTGGCGGCCGCGGTCGCGGGTGCCAGCTCCCGACCGTCGCCGCTCTACAAACCCTCGACCGCGACCGCGTGGAGGGTCGCCGCGCCCTCTCGCAGCCGCCTCGCCTCGCGGTACTCGGGCGAGTCGTACCAGCGCTTCACCGCCTCAAGGTCTTCGAACTCCAGTACCACGATTCGCTTCGGCCGCCAGTCGCCTTCGAGCACGGCCAGCTCGCCGCCCCGGGCGATGAAGCGGCCGCCACCGGCAGCGATCGCGGCCGCAGCGGCGGCCCTGTAGCGCTCGTACTGCTCCGGGTCGCGCACGTCCGTCTCTACGATCACGTAGGCGGGCATGAGCCAAGCGTACGCCCCGTCAGGGGGTCGAACGCCAGGTCCGGAAGCGAACGCGTCCGGCCCGGCGCCCGGCGGAGGAGGGCGGCAGTCACTCGGGGCGCTCAGGCGACGGGCGCGTCGCTGACCGGCGTGATCTCCGCCGTGGTGACCCCCGACCCGGGCTTCAGGAACGCGTTCAGCTTGGTGATGTCGTCGGTCTCGACGACGAGATAGACCGTGTGCTGCGGAAAGGCGAGCCAGTACCCGTGGATCGTCACGTCCTTGGACTCATGGTCGAACAGCGACCGCGAGCCGCCCTTGCCGAGCGGACAGTTCTCCGGCGTGTGCGTCTGCCTGATGTGGAACAGCATGGCGGCGCCTCTCTCAAGTCGCTGGTTCCTGGCCAACCGCAGTCTAAGACGGGCCCGAGGGAACCGGGGCGAGGATCGTCAACGCGATCTTCCGCGCCGTGCCGGTCGTGGCGGTTCCGGGGGTGCGGCGGGTCTACGTCCGCCGCGACGAGCTCCTCGGGTTCCTCGACGCCCACACGGGCGCCGGACGTGAACGTGGCCGAGAGCACGCCGGCCACGTGGACCACGACGAGCGGGAGGCTGGCGATCGCCAGGCCGTAGACCCGCGCCGAGGCCACAACAAGCTGGCACGTGCTGCATCTGCCCGATCTCAGTCGTCGAGGATCGTCAGGTCGAGTCGGCGGAGCCGCTCCGGGTCGGCGAGGAAGTCGAGCTCGACGATCTGCCCGTTCCTCACGGTGACGGCGCCGACCGAGAACGGCCGCCCGTGCAGGAAGGTGACCATCCCGGCGACGCCGTTGATCAGCACCGGCCGCAGGTCCAGCCCGATCTGGGCGTAGCCGAGCGCCTGACCCGCGACCTCCGCGGCGCCGCGGATCTCCCGCGAGCCGCCGGCCGGCCCGAAATCGGCCCGCAGGACGACGTCCGGGTCGAGCACCGCCAGGAGCCGATCGAAGTCGCCGTCACGCGCGGCCGCCAGAAACGCGTCAACCACCTCGCGCTGCGTCTCGAGGTCCGCGTCGGGAACGGTTCGCTCGGCGCGCACCCGCCGGCGCGCCCTGCTGGCGAGCCGGCGCGCCGCATCAGGGGAGCGCTCGACGATCGGCCCGATCTCGTCGAAGGGCACCGCGAAGATGTCGTGGAGCACGAACGCGAGCCGCTCGCGCGGAGACAGCGTCTCGAGCACGACGAACAGCGCCAAGCCGACCGAGTCGGCCAGCAGCGCCTCGTGCTCGGGGTCGATCCCGTCCACCCGGTCGACGAGCGGGTCGGGGAGCCGCCCGTCGAGCGGCTCCTCCCGCCGTGCCGTTCGTGAGCGGAGCATGTTCAGCGAGATCCGGGCGACGACGGTCGTCAGCCAGCCGCCGACGTTCTCGAGCTCCCTCGCGTCGGTGCGGGTGAGCCTGAGCCACGCCTCCTGCACGGCGTCGTCCGCCTCGCTCAGCGAGCCGAGCATCCGATAGGCGACCGCGCGGAGATGGGTTCGCTGCGCTTCGAATCGCTGCGCCAGCCACTCTCGCTCGTCCATCGGTCACGTTCCTTCGTCGCGTCGTGTCGTCCAGGTAGACCCGCGAACCCACGCGGACGTGACCAAGGGAGGACACGATGCGAGTCTTCGTCGCGGGAGCGAGCGGCGTGATCGGCAGCCGGCTCGTCCCCCAGCTGATCGAGCGCGGCCACGAGGTGATCGGCAGCGCCCGCTCATCCGACAGGGCAGCACGGCTACGGGAGCTCGGAGCCGAGCCGATGGCGCTCGATCTTCTCGACGCCGAGGCCGTGCACAAGGCCGTCCGCCAGGCGAGGCCCGACGCGATCGTCCACCAGGCGACCGCCCTGACGGGCCTCAGCGACTTCAAGCATTTCGATCGGAGCTTCGCCCAGACGAACCGGCTCCGCACCAGCGGCGCCGACAACCTGCTCGCGGCAGCACGCGAAGCGGGCGTCGGCAGGTTCGTCGCCCAGAGCAACGCGAACCACCGCTACGCCCGCGAGGGCGGCCCGGTCAAGAGCGAGGGCGACCCGCTCGATCCGAACCCGGTCGCGGCGATGCGCGAGAGCGTCGCGGCGATGGACCATGTCGACAGGGCCGTCACCGGTGCGGGCGGCATTGCGCTCCGTTACGGCATCTTCTACGGCGACCCCGACGACGGCCTCGTCGCGGCCGTGCAAGCGCGCAAGTTCCCGGTCGTCGGCGACGGTGCCGGCGTCTGGTCGTGGATCCACCTCGACGACGCCGCCGCCGCGACCGTGCTCGCGCTCGAGCACGACGGCCCCGCCGTCTACAACATCGTCAACGACGAGCCTTCCCCCACCCGCGTGTGGCTGCCGGAGCTCGCGAGGATCGTCGGGGCCAGGCCGCCCCAACGCTTCCCGCGCCTGCTCGCCCGGCTCATCGCGGGCGAGGCGCCCGTCGTGATGGCGACCGAGTCGCGCGGCTCGTCGAACGCCAAGGCCAAGCGCGAGCTCGGCTGGACCCCGCGCTACCCGAGCTGGCGGCAGGGCTTCGCCGCCGCCTACGGGCAGCGGGTCCTGGACGAGGGCGAGTTGGTGCGTCGCTGATCCTCGGCCGGCGACGTGCCTCCCCGCTGACGCCGCGGGTGGGGGCCGGATGAGCGGAATGGCGCCCGGCCCCCCCTTGTCGGCACCCGGCCGGATGGTCGAACATCACGGCGCCCGGCCACAACCTGTCAGGTCGGCCGCCATGAGCGGGAGCGACCGGACGATGTCCGGCGTCCCAATCGACGCCGTCCACCGCCCCGGCGCCGGCCGCGCTCGCGATGTTCGTCGCGGCGGCCGAGGGGGGCGGCGGTGCCCCGGGATCACCACCATCCATGAGGAGGACCAGCATGGCCACGGTCAACTCATCCGCAGGCCCATCCGCGATCCGGCCGTTCACCGTCGAGATTCCCGACGCGGATCTCGAGGACCTGCGCGCGCGCATCGCGGCGACGCGCTTGCCCAGCAAGGAGCTCGTCGCCGATCGGTCGCAGGGCGTGTCGCTGGCGACCATCCAGGAGCTCGCCGGCTACTGGGCGACCGAGTACGACTGGCGCCGGTGCGAGGCGAGGCTGAACGCGGTCCCCCAGTTCACGACGGAGATCGACGGGGTGGAGATCCACTTCATCCACGTCAGGTCGCGTCATGAGAAGGCGCTGCCGCTGATCATGACGCACGGTTGGCCCGGCTCGGTCGTCGAGCTGCTCGAGACCATCGGCCCGCTGACCGACCCGACCGCGCACGGCGGGCAAGCGGACGACGCGTTCCACCTCGTGCTGCCGTCCCTGCCCGGCTACGGCTTCTCCGGCGAGCCCGCCGACCTCGGCTGGAACGCCGGCCGCGTCGCGCAGGCCTGGGCGGAGCTGATGCACCGCCTCGGCTACACCCGCTATGTCGCCCAGGGCGGCGACGTGGGCGCCGCCGTCACCGACGCGATGGGACGCCAGGCGCCCGAGGGGCTGCTCGGCATCCACATGAACCTGCTCGTGACGGTGCTGGCCGGCCCCCCGCCGGCGGAATCCGAGCAGGAACGCGCGGCGGCGGACCAGCTCGCCACATTCAGGCAGGACGGCTTCGGCTACTTCCTGGAGATGGCCACGCGGCCGCAGACGATCGGGTACGCCCTGCTGGATTCACCCGTCGCCCTGGCCGCCTGGCTGCTCGACCACGACACGGACAGCTACTACAAGATCTCCCGCGCCTTCGTCAACAACGAGCCCGCGGGCAGTCTCACCCGGGACAGCATCGTCGACAACATCACGCTGTACTGGCTGACGGGCACCGGCGCCTCGGCCGCCCGGTCGTACTGGGAGGACGGACGAGCCCTGGCTCAAGCACTCGCGTCCGGCCAGGCTCCTCCGGACGTCTCGCTCCCGGTCGGCTTCACCACCTTCCCCGGCGAGATCTGGCGGACCCCGCGCAGCTGGGTCGAGAGCGCCTACCCCAATCTCGCCTACTTCAACGAGGTCAACAGCGGCGGCCACTTCGCCGCCTGGGAGGAGCCGGCGCTCTTCTCGTCCGAGGTCCGGGCGGCCTTCCGGTCACTGCGATGACGCTGTTCCGCCGCGTGCACATGCCCGCGCTCGACGGGGCGACCGAGTGGCTCAACTCCGAGCCGCTCGGCCCCGCCGGGCTGCGCGGCAGCGTCGTGCTCGTCAACTTCTGGACGCTCACCTGCATCAACTGGCTGCGCCAGGAGCCCCACGTCCGGGCCTGGTCGCGGGCCTACCGGGACGACGGGCTGGTCGTGATCGGCGTCCACACGCCCGAGTTCTCGTTCGAGCACGACATCGACGGCGTGCGCCGGGCGACGGCGGAGCGAGACATCGACTACCCGGTCGCGGTCAACAACGACTACGCGATCTGGAGCGCCTTCGACAACCACTACTGGCCGGCGCTCTACTTCATCGACGCGGACGGCATCATCGCCGACGATCACTTCGGCGAGGGCCGCTACGAGGAGTCCGAGCGCGTCATCCAGCGGCTGCTCGGGGTCGAGCGCGAGCTCGTCCCCGTCGAGGGGCGCGGCGTGGAGGCGGAGGCCGACTGGGACCACCTGCGCACGCCCGAGACGTACCTCGGCCACGGGCGCGGCGAGCGCTTCGCCTCGCCCCACGGCGCCGGCTTCGACGAGCGCCGCGCCTATGCGCTCCCCGAGCGCCTGCGCCTCAACCACTGGGCGCTCGTCGGCGAGTGGACGGTCGCGCGCGAGCAGGTCGTGCTGGAGGGGGCCGGCGGGAGCATCGCCTTCCGCTTCCACGCGCGCGACGCGCACCTCGTGCAAACCTCCGGAGCAGGCGAGCCGATCTCCTTCCGCGTGCTCCTCGACGGCGAGGCCCCGGGCGCCTCGCACGGCGTGGACGTCGATGAGGACGGCAACGGCCTGCTCCGGGAGGGCCGCATGTACCAGCTCGTGCGCGAGCGCGACGCGGTCCGCGAGCGGACGCTGCAGATCACCTTCCTCGAGCCCGGCGCCGAGGCGTACTCGTTCACGTTCGGGTAGCCGGAGCGCTCGGCCGAGGGAGCGTGCGCGGCAATCCGAAGCGTCCGAAGACGCTCGTGTCGCCGAAGAAGGTGATCGCCGAGATCCGTTCGCCGTCAACCGTGAGCACGAGGACGCCGAACGGCCGCGCGATCGGGGCATCGCGGTCGTCGAGGTAGCAGCCGAAGGCGGGCTGGCCGTTCGCGCGGGTCGGCACGACGCGCAGTGGCGCGCCGCGCAGGCGCGCCCGGTCCTCGAGGAAGCGGGTGATGGCCTCACGGCCCTGGTACTCGAACGGGTACGGCGGCATGGTCACCCAGGCGTCGTCGGCGAGCAGGGCGACGACGGCGTCCGTGTCCCCGCGCTCGACCGCCTCCACGAAGCGGGCGACGATCTCGCGTTCCCGCGGCGAGTCCGGGACCGGCGCGCGCGAGGGGTCGATGGGTCGCCGGGCGAGCGCTGCGCGCCCGCGCTGGAGCGCCCCCTTGACCGACGCCTCGGTGGTCTCGAGGATCGAGGCGCTCTCGCCGCCCGAGAAGCCGAGCACGTCGCGCAGCACGAGCGCGGTGCGCTGCAGGGGCGGCAGCCGTTGCAGCCCGGCGACGAACGCGAGCGCGGTCGCCTCCTTGGTCTCGTACCGCGCCGCCGGGCCGGGGGCGGAGTCGGGGAGGCCTGCGAGGAGGGCGTCCGGGTAGGGCTGGAGCCACAACGGCTCTGAGCGGCGCGTCGGCGGCGGCGGGTCGGGCATCGGCGGCACCTCGGCGGGTCGTCGCGCCCTGCCGCGGAGGAGGTTGAGGCAGCGGTTGGTGGCGATCCGGTAGAGCCACGTCCGGAGCGACGCGCG
The DNA here is from genome assembly GCA_963808825.1 of Miltoncostaeaceae bacterium. Classification (GTDB taxonomy): domain Bacteria; phylum Actinomycetota; class Thermoleophilia; order Miltoncostaeales; family Miltoncostaeaceae; genus DATAGF01. The sequence continues at coordinate 25,530 of CAWEGW010000012.1, forward strand.
CCCCGCGAATCCGTCAAGGCCGCGCCAGGCCGCGAGCAGGGTCTCCTGGAGCGTGTCCTCGGCGTCCTGGAGCGAGCCGAGGATCCGATAGCAGTGCAGCTCGAGCTCGCGCCGGACGGGGTCGGTGAGCTCCCGGAACGCCAGCTCGTCGCCGGCGCGGGCGCGGCTCAGCAGCCGCTCGGTCATCAGCTCCGACCTCATCAGAAGCACCCACCACTCGCGAGGGGACGACTCGACCGATCCGTGTGCGCCGGCCGCGGTGTCTCAACCAGTAGACACGAGGACGGAGGAGGAACCGAGATGATGCTGCAGGACAAGGTCGCGGTGATCTACGGCGCCGGAGGCGCGGTCGGCGGCGCCGTCGCACGCGCCTTCGCCGCCGAGGGGGCCGAGCTCTTCCTCACCGGGCGCCGCCGGGCACCCGTCGCCGCCGTCGCCGAGGAGATCGTCTCCGCCGGCGGATCCGCCGAGGCGGCGGAGGTGGACGCGCTCGACGAGGGGGCCGTCGACACGCATCTCCGGTCCGTGATCGAGACGGCGGGCCGCCTCGACATCTCGTTCAACGCGGTCGGGATCCCGGATACGGAGATCGTGGGCGTGCCCCTGGTCGAGCTGGATACCGAGCGGTTCTCCCTCCCGGTCACGGCCTACGCGACGTCGTACTTCCTGACCGCGCGCCTGGCGGCCCGGCGGATGGTCGCGGAGCGGTCGGGGGTGATCATGACGGTCACCGCGCTCCCCGCGCGGAAGGGCACCCAATTGAACGGAGGCTACGGTGCGGCATGGCCGCCAAGGAGGCGCTCACCCGCGATCTCTCCGCCGAGCTCGCGCCCCAGGGCATCCGCGTGGTCGGCCTGCGGCCGCACGGCATGCCGGAGACGGACTCGCTCAAGGAGGTCTTCGAGGCCAAGGCATCGGGAATCACCTGGGAGCAGTGGCAGGAGCGCCTCGCGAGCACCACCCACGCGCGACGGGTCATGGCGCTCGAGGAGTTGGCGAACGCCGCGGTCTTCGTCGCGTCCGAGAAGGCGAGCGGGTTGACGGGAACGATCGTGAACCTGACCATGGGGAGCCTGGACGACTAGCTGATGGAGGAGCGAATCGTCCGCGCGGCGACCGCCGGCTCCGCGAGGACGTCCGGATGGCGATGCCGCCGCACCCGACCTGGTACGAGGGACGCGAGGCGGTCGCCGCGTTCCTGGCCGGCATCGCGTTCGCGCCGGGGTCGGAGGGGCACCGGCTCGTCCCGACGCGCGCGAACAGCCAGCCGGCGTTCGCCGTCTATCGGGACGACGGGCCCGACGCCAGGCCGTTCGCGATCCACGTGGTCCGGATCGCGTCCGGCCTGGTGGCGGAGATGGACTTCTTCCTCTTCCCCGAGCTCTTCCCGGCCTTCGGGCTCCCGGACGCGCTCGGAGCAGCCGGGGGCGACCGATGAGTTTCAGCCCGGCGCCGGATCACAGGGGCGACGGCTGAAACGACCTCGGAGGTCACGATGGACATCTCCGCGCCGGCCCGGGACGGTCTGGCCGAGCGGGCGGACGCGCTTCGCCGCCTTCACTCGGGCCCGCGACCGCTGGTCCTGCCCAACGCGTGGGACGTCGCGAGCGCCCGGTTGGTGGTGAAGGCCGGATTCCCCGTCGTCGCCACGTCGAGCGGGGCGATCGCGGCGACCCTCGGCTACGAGGACGACGACTCGATGCCGGTCGACGAGGCATTCGGCGTCATCGCCCGGATCGCGCGCGGCGTGCCGGTCCCGGTGACGGCCGACGTCGAGGCCGGCTACGGGCTCTCGCCCGAGGACCTGGTCGAACGGCTGCTGCACGCGGGGGCCGTCGGCTGCAACCTCGAGGACACCGACCATCACGGCGGTGGCGGGCTCGTGGACGCCGGCGAGCACGCCGAGCGCCTCCGGGCCGTCCGTCACGCGGCGACCGAGGCGGGCGTCAACATCGTCGTGAACGCGCGGGTCGACGCGCTGCGCCTCGACGGCGATCGCCGCGAGCTGTTCGAGGATGCCGTGGAACGCGCGCGGCTGTACCGCGGCGCGGGGGCCGATTGCGCCTTCCCCATACGGCTCGCGGACGACGAGGGGATCCGCGAGTTCGTCAGGCGCGTCCCCGGGCCGGTGAACGTCGTCGGCGCGGGCGCTCCCCCGCTCGCGCGCCTGGCCGAGCTCGGCGTCGCCAGGGTCAGCTTCGCGGGGTTCCTCATGAACCAGCTCTACGCCGCTCACGGGGCCACGCTGACCCAGATCGCGGCCGAGGCAACCACCACCCGAGAGGTGACTCCGTCATGAACACACCGCCCATCGTGTCGCCGCAGGAGTGGGAGGCAGCCCGCGAGGCGCTGCTGGTCAAGGAGAAGGAGCACACGAGAGCCGGCGACGCGCTGGCCGCACAGCGGCGCCGCATGCCGTGGATGGCGGTGGAGAAGGCCTACCGCTTCGACGGGCCGACCGGCCCGGCGAGCCTGCTCGATCTCTTCGAGGGCCGCCGCCAGCTCATCGTCTACCGCTTCTTCTACGGGCCGGACGTCACCACCTACCCGGAGGCGGGCGGCTCATACCCCGAGCGCGCCTGCGTGGGCTGCTCCTTCGTCGCCGACCAGGTCGCGCACCCCGCGCACCTGAACGCGCGCGACACGACGCTCGCCTTCGTCTCGCAGGCCCCGCAGGCCGAGATCCAGGGCTTGAAGGAGCGCATGGGCTGGAACATCCCCTGGTACACGCTCACCGACGACTTCGACGCCGACTTCGGGGTCGACCAGTGGCACGGGACCAACGCGTTCATCCGCGACGGGGAGCGGATCTTCCGCACCTACCTGATCAGCGGCCGCGGCGACGAGGCGATGGGGAGCACCTGGAGCTACCTCGACATCACCGCGCTCGGCCGCCAGGAGGAGTGGGAGGACTCCCCCGAGGGCCACCCCCAGACGGCGCCCTACCGATGGTGGAACTACCACGACGCGTACGGCCAGGCCACGTGACGTCTACGACGAGGCCGCCGCGAGGCGCCGGCGCCGTGCGGTCTCCGCCTCGGTCGGCTCCTCCCCCCGCGGCGAGCTCGCGCCGGGGTGACCCCCCTGACTTTTCGGGGGTCAGCAGCCCCGAGGCGTCCAGCGCGCCGCTTCCGGCTCGGATCGGACCGGTGGCTCACGCCGGCGGAGCCGGCGCAGCGCCTCGACCGACCCGAGGCCGAGCCCCATCACCGCCGCGCCCGCCGCGGCGTCGAGCACGAAGTGGTTGCCCGTGGCGGTGATCGCCAGGAGCACGGCGACCGGATAGGCGACCCCCGCCAGCCGCGCCGTGGCCGAGCGGGCCAGCACGACCAGGCCGATCCCGACCAGCAGCGCGTAGCCGAAGTGCATCGACGGCACGGCCGCGTAGGGGTTGAACCATCCCGCCAGCGGGCCGCCGTGGAGGTCGACGCCGCTCTCGGCGCGCAGGGTGTCGGCCAGCCCCGCCCCCTCGAGCAGCCGCGGCGGCGCCGTGGGGAAGGCGATGAAGACGCCGAGCGCGAGCGCGTTGGCGGCGAGGAACCCGTCGCGAACGACCCGGTACGCATCACGACGCCGCCGGAAGAGCCACACGAAGAAGGCGGCCGTGACCGGCAGGTGGGCCGTGAGGTAGAAGGCGTTGAGGACCTGCGAGGCCCCGGGCATCGCCGCGGCCCCGCGCTGGATGGCGTCCTCCACGTCGAGACCGATGCCGCGCTCCAGACTGAGCACCTCCCACGCGTGGGACGTCGCGGTGGCCGCGTCGCCGATCACCACCGCCCGGGAGGCCTGGTAGGCGAGGAGCGCGGCCGCGAAGACGAGCGCCTCCCGCAGCCCCGGTCGCAGGGCGGCCGGCCGCAGGGCGGCGATCACGCGGGTCGCCCGCTCGTCCCCGGGACCAGCTCCGGCAGATCGCCGATCCCGAGGCAGCGGGGGCACGCGCGGGGCAGGTGCAGATGCCCCTCGCCGTTGGGCGCGGGGACGAGCTCGAGGATCCGGCGCTGGCCCCAGCACGTCGGGCATGTGCGCCAGGCGACCGCGGAGGCGTCGGGGCCGGTGACGGCCGCGCTCATCGGGGGCCACCGAGGTCGTCGCGCTCGGGCCCGAGGGACAGCCAGACGGCCTCGCGGCCCCCCTCGAGCACGATGAGGCGCCGCAGCTCGCCGGGGCCGAGCCGCAGCAGGGCGCCGTCCCCGACGGTCACCAGGGCGTCGTCGATGAGCAGGCGCGCCGGGCCCCCGGCCAGCAGCAGGAACCGCTCGATGCCCGACCCGGTGGCCGGGCCAGGGACCGGCCCCGGGCCGACGCTCCAGGCCGAGGCCGCGGTCCGGCGGGACGGCGTCAGGCGGCGAAGCGCTCGCGAGAGGGCGTTGCCCGTCATGCGGACCCGCTCACGACCCGGCCGGGACGGCGGTGGCCTCGCCCGCCAGGTCGTCGCGCCTGAGGGCGAGCAGCGTGGCGGCGATCGCCGCGGCCGCGAAGGCGGCGGCGACCCAGAAGGCGACGCTGAAGCCGTTGACCAGCGCCTGGGCCTCCGGCGTGCCCGAGGCGACCTCGTCGGCGGTGCGGGTGGTCGAGACCGTGGTCAGGATGGCGACTCCGAGCGCGCCGCCGATCTGCTGCGAGGTGTTGATCAGGCCCGAGGCGAGCCCGGCCTCCCGGACCGGGACCCCCGCGAGGGCGGCGATCGAGACCGGCACGAACGAGAAGCCGAGACCGACGCCGACGAGCAGGAAGCCGCCCAGCAGGTCGGCGGCGTAGGTGCCATCGACCGAGATCTGCGTGAACCAGACCAGCCCGCCCAGGATCGAGAGCAGGCCGAAGGCGAGGACCGGCTTCACGCCCGCCCGGGTCACCAGCGCCTGGGCGACGACCGACGCGACGACCGCGGTCAGGGCGACGGCGAGGTACCCCACGCCGGTCTCGAGGGCGGAGAAGCCCAGCACCTGCTGCATGTAGAGCGACAGCAGGAAGAACATGCTGAACACGACCGTGCCGAGGCCGAGGCCGACGATGTTCGCCCCGGTCGGCGTCCGCCGCCGGAAGAAGCCGAGCGGCATGAGGGGCTGGCGGCTGCGGGCCTCGATCGCGAGGAACGCCGCCATCAGGACGATCGATCCGGCGAGCACGCCGACGGTCTGCAGCGATGCCCAGCCGGCCTCGTTCGCCTGGGTGAGGGCGAACACGAGGAGCAGGAGGCTCCCGGTGACGGCCGCCGCGCCGACGGAGTCGAAGCTGCGCGTCATCTCCGGAGCGCGGCTCTCGCGCACGAGGCGAGGCACGAACACCAGGGTCACGAGCCCGACCGGCACGTTGACCCAGAAGATCCACTCCCACCCGGCGTACTCGGTGAGCACGCCGCCGGCGAGCACGCCGATGGCCGCGCCCGCCCCGGCGATCGCGCCCAGGATGCCGAGCGCCTTGTTGCGCTCGGCGCCCTCGCCGAACGTGACCATCGTGATCGAGAAGACCGAGGGCGCGAGCAGCGCCGAGGCCGCCCCCTGCAGGAGCCGCCCCGCGACGAGCATCCCGTCCGACGTCGCGAGGGCGCACATCGCGGAGGTGGCGGCGAACGCCACCAGCCCGATCATGAACAGCCGCCGTCGCCCGAGGAGGTCGCCCGCCCGGCCGCCGAGGAGCAGGAACCCCCCGAACGTGAGCGCGTAGCCGCTCACCACCCACTGCAGGTCCTCCGGGGAGAACCCCAGGTCGGCCTGGATCGACGGCAGCGCGACGTTCACGATGGAGACGTCCAGGACCACCATCAGGTAGGCGACGCCCAGCACGGCCAGCGCCTTCCAGCGCTGTGGGTCGTGTCTGCTGGCGTCCATCCCTGCTCCTCGGATCCGCGAGCGCCGTCGGCGCACGTCGATCCGATGGTGATCCGCGCACCCCCCCCGCCGCGTCGGGGACCTCCCGGATCTGGCCCCTAACGTTTGGGCGCTCGCCCCCCCGAGGGGTCCGGGGCCCTTCAGGCGCTCCCCGGATCGGCGAGGGCCGCCGGGAGCTCCGAGCGGGAGCTGATCCGGAGCTTGCGATAGACCCTCGAGAGGTGGGTCTCGACGGTCTTCGTGCTCACGAAGAGGGCCTGCGCGATCTCCGGGTTCGAGGGGCCGGCGGCCGCCATCTCGGCCACGCGCCGCTCGCTCGGGGTCAGCGACTCGAGGCCGCTCATGAAGATGCGACGGGGGCGCGCGCCGCTGGCCAGCAGCTCGGCCTCGGCCTGCGCCGCGAGCGGCGCCGCGCCGCAGATCGTCGCCAGCTCGACCGCGCGGCGGAGCTGCTCGCGGGCCTGGGAGCGGCGGTTGCCACGGCGGAGCGCCGCGCCGAGCTCGGTCCGCGCCCAGGCGTGCTCGAGCTTCGCCGGCGAGGCCGCCGCCACGTCGACCGCCTCCTGGAGCAGCGCGAGGCCGGCCGCGCCGCCCTCGGCCAGGCCGGCCGTGCGCAGCGCGGCCGCGAGCGCCCGAGGGGCGCCCCAGGCGCGCGCGAGCTCGAGCTCCTCGCGGGCCAGCCGCCGCGCTGCGGCCTGCTCTCCCAGCCCGAGGAGCGCCCGGGCGGCCTGCGAGCGCCACGGCATCCAGGCGGGGTTGCGGCCGCCGACGGCCTCGAAGCGGCGACCGGCCGCGAGCGCCTCGTCGAGCGCGCCGGCCAGGTCGCCCGTCAGCATGCGGAGGCGCGTCCTCGTGGAGTAGATGTAGTGGGGGACGGCGGCGTCGCGCGGGGGCTCGTGGAAGCCGGCGTGGGCGATCGCCGCCGCGGCCTCGTCGAACCGGCCCTGCTCCATCAGCGAGTCCGCCAGGAACGCGGACGTGACCGCGGCGAGGCGCGCCGAGGTGCCCCACCCCTCGCAGGCGTCGCGCGCCTCGCGGGCGTCGGCCTCCGCGTCCCCCAGGTCGCCCCGGAGGACGAAGGTCTGGGCGCGGAACATCTTGGCCAGGGCGAAGTCCAGCATCGAGCCGTTCCTGTGCGCGTCCGCGATCGCCGCGTCGTACAGGGTCACGGCCTCGTCGAGGTCGGCCATCACGAGCACGTTGCCGGCCACCATGCATGGCCCGGAGGACGGCGACAGCGCCACCTCCCCGGGAAGCAGCGGCCGGTCGACGAGGACCCGGCGCGCGAGCGCGACGGCCTGCTCGAGGGGCGCGTTGGCGCGCGCATCGAAGCACGCCAGCAGGGCCAGCAGCCACTTCTCGGAGACGGCGGCCTCCTCCGGCCGGGCGCGGATGCGCTCCAGCCGCCGCATGGCCTCGGGGTAGAGCCGCGGGTCCTGGAGGGCGTGGCTGACGAGGCCCGCCTCGAGGATGCACTCCAGCTCCGCGTCGAGCCCGCCGATGTCCTCGAGCGCCTGCGCGAACACGGCCGCGGACTCGTCGGAGTTCAGGAAGTACAGCACGCGACCGAGCAGGAACGCCGTCCTCGCCTTCCCGAGCGGGTCCTCGATCAGGTCGTGCGCCTCCCGGAGGTGATGTGCGGCGCTCTCGCCGTCGACCAGCGCCTCCGCCGTCCCCAGCTCCAGCATGAGGTCGGCGCGGTCGTCGTCGGGCGGCTCGGCCAGCGCCCGCCGCAGGTATGCGGCGGCGCTCTCTCCGGCGCCGTGGCGGCGCGCGCTCCGGGCGGCGTCCCGCAGCACCGGCACGATCCACGCGTCCGCCTCGGGGAGACGAGCGCGGGCGGCACGAGGAGGAGGTGGGCGGCGATCCGTTCCGGCTCCGCACCGGACTCCGCCAGCAGGTGGGACGCGCGCGCGTGTGCGGTGTTGCGCTCGAGCGGGGTGAGCGCCTCGTACACGGCGCGGCGCACCAGGGGGTGGACGAATCTGAACGGCGGCTGGGGGCGGAGGACGTCGACCCGCGCGAGGTCCGCGGTCGCCTCGGAGGCCGCCGCCTCGTCCAGGTCGGCGAGCGCGGCCGCCTGGTACGGATCCACGCCGTCGCCGAGGATCGCGACCGCCCCCGCGAGCCTCGTCGCCTCGGGCGGGAGCCGCGAGAGGCGCACCGAGACCGCGCGCCAGCCGGCCCGCGACGCGAGCTCGCGCAGCCGCGGGAGGTTCGCCGCGACGGGGCCGACGTCCTCGGCCGCGCTCGTCGCCAGCACCTCGCTCACGAACAGCGGGTTGCCGCCGGTGATCTCGTGCAGGAGGGCGCAGAAGGCCTCGTCGGCGGCGGGCGAGAGGCGCTCGCGCGCGAGCTGCGCCGCGGCGGCCGCGCTCAGCGGGGCGGGCCGCGACACGGTGACGAGCGGATCGGACACCACCTGGCCCAGGAGCGCCGGGGCCTCACCCGGCTCGGCCGGCCGCAGCCCGACCACCACGGAGAGGTCGAGCCCGTCCAGGCGCGGCAGCAGGTACGCGAGCCAGCGCAGCGACGACGGATCGGACCAGTGCAGGTCGTCCACCGCCAGGAGGGCCGGCTGGTCGGCGGCGACGTTCGCGGTGAGCCAGTAGAGCCCGTGCAGCATCGCGAACGAGGCGTCGGCCGCCGGCGCGGCCGCGAGCACGGCGGGCTCGAAGAGGGGCGACGCGAGCTCCGCCGCGCCGGCGAGCACCTCGCCGCGATCCTCGTTCGGAAGGCGGGTGAGCAAGGGCTCGAAGAGCTGCCGCACGATCCCGAAGGAGAACGTGCGCTCGAGCTCGGACCCACGGGCCGCGAGCACGGTCATCCCCTGATCGCGCCCCCGCCTGCGAGCCTCGCGGATGAGGGAGGTCTTGCCGATTCCGGGAGGCCCCTCGAAGGCCAGGAGGCGACCGCGCCCCGATGCGCCGATCAGGGCGTCGATGGCCGCCAGCTCGGCGTCGCGCTCGAGGAGGTCCGGCCGCGCGGCAGCCGGCTCGTCCTCGAGCCGGGCACCGCCGATGTCCCCAGAGGGCTCCACCTCGAACCTCGCCGGGGCAGTCTAGTCCCCGCGGCGGCGCGCGCCAGCCGGGGCCGCGCGCCCGCGCGCGGACGGGCGTTCTCGCCTTCGTCGGGTGGGGTAGGGTCGCGGCCCGTGAAGGTCGACCGCCCCCGCCCCAACGTCTACTCCCTCACCGGGACCTCCCAGGAGCTCGGGGCGCTCGTCGCGGCGGCGCGCATGGCCCGCGACATCCTGCGCGCCGACCCGAACGCGCCGAAGGACGCCATCCCGCTGCTGGACGGCGTCCTGGCCGACTGGGACGCGGCGCTCGCCCGCGAGGGGCAGGGCGGCGATGCGCCCGCGCCCCCCGGGTCCAACGCCTAAGCGCTCGCGCCGACGGGCTCCTCGGCCTGCGCCTTCACGTAGCTGACGATCGCGTCCAGCTCCGCGGTGAAGGTGTCGTAGTCGATCTGCATGCTGTTGAGGTAGGTGCTCCAGCCCATGGTGTTCTTGGCCATGAGAGAGGCCTCGACGATCTCCTCCTCGGTGGCGCCGAAGAGGCGGGCCGCCTCGGTGTGGTAGTAGGCGCAGTACCGGCAGCGCGTCGCGCCGGACACGGCGAGGCCGATCAGCTCCTTGTACTTGTTCGGGATCGCCGTCTCCGAGAGCGTGAGGGCCTTGAAGCTCGCCCACTCCGTGGCGATCAGGTAGTCCGGCACCGTCGTGAAGAAGCCCGGCACGAGGCCGAGGGTCTCCTGCATGTCGGCCTCGACGGCCGTACGGGTCTCCGACATTTCCGCTCCTTTCCGGGCCCGCCGGTGCGGCGTCCCGCGTCGGTCTGTGACGTCCGGAGGGATGGTCCTCGCGCGCCGTGACAGGGGCGTCACCCGGTCGTGACCGTGCCCTCGCCCCGCGTGCGGCCGCACCGGGCGCGGAAGTAGGGTCGTCACGAGATGTTGCGGGTCGAGCTCTTCGGCGGCGTCAGGGCCTCCATCGACGGCCGGCCCGTGCAGGCCCCCGCCCGCCGCCGGGCCTGGTCGCTCCTGGCCTGGCTCGCCCTGCACCCCGGGCTTCACGCACGCAGCGGCGTGGCCGCCGCCTTCTGGCCGGACGTCCTCGATCAGAGCGCGCGCGGGAGCCTCAGGAGCGCGCTCTGGTCGCTGCGACGGGCGCTCGGCCCCTCCGGGGACGACGCCCTGGTGATCACCGGCGACAGCATCGGCATCGATCCGGCCCGGGGCGCCTGGGTGGACGCCCTCGCCTTCGACGAGCTCGTGGCCGCGGGCCGGCTGGAGGAGGCGGTGGAGCTCTGCCGCGGCCCGCTCTTGGCCGGGATCGAGGAGGACTGGGCCGTCCGCGCCGCCGACGAGCATCGCGACCGCCTGGCCGACGTGCTCGAGCGCCTCGCCGCCGCGGCCGAGGCCGGCGGGGACCTGGCCAGGGCGGTGCGCCTCACCCGGCGCCAGACGGCGCTGGACCCCTTCGGCGAGGAGGCCCACCGACGGCTGATGCGCCGGCACGCCGAGGCCGGCGACCTCCCCGCGGCGCTCAACGTCTACGCGCGCCTCGTGGACCGGCTGCGCGGCGAGCTGCGCCTCGCGCCGTCGGCCGCGACTCGCGCCCTGGCGGCGGAGCTGCGCGATCCGGCCCGTGCCGCCTCGGCGGGGGGCGCCGCCCCGCCCGCCGCCCCGTCGACGGCGGTCGTCGCGGTCGATCGCCGGGCCGCGACGCTGCGCCGCCCGGCCCTCGTCGGCCGGCAGCGGGACTTCGCGCGGCTGCTCGAGGCGTGGAGGGCGGCGCGCACCGGCCTCGGCGCGGCGGTGTGCGTCAGCGGCGAGGCGGGGATCGGCAAGACGCGCGTCGTGGCGGAGCTCATGGACCGCGCGCGGGAGGACGGCGCGCGTGTGGCGGCGTGCGCCGCGCTCGACCTCGGCGGCGTGGCGCCGTTCGGGCTCTGGGCGGAGCTGCTCCGAGACCTGGTGCGCGACCTGCCGCTGCCGGAGGACGAGGCCTGGCCGAGCGAGGCCATGCGGCTCGCCCCCGAGCTCGAGGGCCGGGCGCGGCGGGGCGCTCACCGCGTCGCGGTGCCGCCCGAGCTCGAGCGAGCACGGCTGTTCGAGGCGATCGTGCAGCTCGCCGAATGGGCGGCGCGCGACCGGCCCCTCCTCCTCGTGCTGGAGGACCTGCACGCGGCCGACGGCGCCAGTATCGAGCTGGCGGGCTACGTCGCGCGGCGGCTCGCGGGGACCCCCCGGCTGATGGTCCTCACGATGCGGGAGCACCCCGCCCGCCCCGAGGTCGACGCCTTGCTCGCCGCCCTGCGGGCGCGCGGGATCCTCGCCGATGAGATCGGGCTGGAGCCGCTGCCGCCGGAGGCGATCGGCCGGCTCGTGCGCGGCGTGGCGAACCTCGACGCCGAGGACGTGGTCCGGATCATCGAGGCGTCCGAGGGCAACCCGCTGCTCGCCGCCGAGAGCGCGCGATCGCTCGCGCGCGGCGAGCGCACGCTCTCGGCGGGCCTGCGTGGCGCGGTGCGCGCGTCCACGCGGAAGCTCGACCGCGAGGGGGCGGCGCTGGCGGAGCTGGTGGCGGTCGCGGGGCGCGGCCTCGATCATCGCGAGCTCGAGGCGCTGCCCCTCGCCGACCCCGCCGAGGCGGCCGCGGGGGCCATCCGCTCCGGACTGCTCGTCGCCGAGGACGACGGGCGGCTCGACTACCGCCACGCCCTCCTCCGGGAGGCCGTCTACCTCGACCTGCCGGAGCCGCGGCGCGCCCAGCTGCACGAGGCCGTCGCCGGCGCCCTGGCCGCGGGGCGTGAGGCCGGCGCTCAGCCGCCGCCCGCCGAGATCGCCCGCCACCTGCGGCTCGCGCACCGCGACGCGCTCGCCGTCGCCCAGCTGGCGCAGGCGGCGGCGGACGCCCAGGCGGTGGGCGCCCTCGCCGAGGCGGTGTCCTTCCTGGAGGAGGCGGTCGAGCTGGCGCCGACCGACGCCGCGCTCCTCCTCGGGCTGGCGGAGGCGCACGCCTGGCGCGGCCATCGCGCGGAGGCGGAAACCGTCCTCGGGCGCGCGATCGACGCCATCGGGCCCGCCGACAGCCCCGCGCTCCTCGAGGCGCACCTGCGCGCCGGGGCCTGGTTCCGGGGCGCGCTCTGCGACCCTCGCCGGTCGCTCGAGGCCTATCGGCGCGCGCTCGCGCTGCTGGATGCCGGCGCGGGGGCCGACGTGCGGGCCGGGGCCCTCGTCGGCGCGGCCTGGTGCGAGGCCGTGGCCGGCGATCTCGACGCGGCGGACGGCCTGCTGGCCCAGGTGGAGGCCCTCGCCGGCGCCGCGGGCGAGGCGGTCCTCCAGGAGGCCGCGGCCGCCTCAGGCCACGCCCTGGTCCGCCGCGGGCGCTTCCTGGAGGCCGCCGAGACGCTCCTCGAGGGGGCCGAGGCGGCGATCCTCGTCGGCCGGCCGGACCGCGGCTACGACTGCTGGATCAACGCGGCAACCTCGACGGCGTGTGCCGGCGACTTCGACAGGGCTCTCGTCATCGCCGACCGCGCGCTCGCGTCGATGCGCGAGAGCGGCTTCGCGACGCTGGAGCTCGAGGTGCTCGCGGGGCGGGCGCACATCCTGGCCCGTCTCGGCCGGCTGGCGGAGGCCGCCGACGCCGCGGAGGCCGAGCGGGAGCTCGCCGGGCGGCTGGGCGATCCGGCCCTCCGTGCCCGGGCCGACCACGACGCGGGCCTGATCGCGCTGGCCGCCGGCGACCATGCGCGCGCCGAGGCGCTCCTCGCCGCCGCCCTCGCCGACGGGGCGCCGGTGGGGCGCTCCCGGGCCCGGCTGGCCCGCGCCGAGGCGCTGGTGCGGCTCGGGCGCCTCAGCGAGGCCGCGGACGAGCTCGACGCCACGGCGCTCGAGCCGATCCGGCCGAGCGACTTCCCCGACACCCTCGTGGCGCGCCTGACGCGGGTCGAGGGGCTCCTCGCCGCGGCCGCCGGCGATCGCGCCCTCGCGGCCCGCCGCCTGGAGGAGGCGATGGCCATCTGGCGGCGGCGGCGGGGGAGTGGCCTCCCCGCCGGCGAGCAGTACGTCGCCAACCTGGTGGACCTCGGGCGTGCCCCGGTGCTCGGCCTCATCGAGCCCGACGTCGAGCTGCGCCGCGCCGCCGCGGACCTCGAGGCGCTGACCGCCGCGACCGCCTGAGGAACCGTCGGTGCTGACGTTCCAGGACTCGCTCACCACCACCGCGCCGCCCCGGACGGTGTGGAAGATCCTCCACGACCCCGCCCGGTTCCCGGAGTGGTGGGCGGGCTTCGCGCGCGTCGAGGAGGGCGTGGAGGACGAGGGCGGGGCGTCGGGGTTCACCGCCTTCCTCGACCAGAGCCTCTACCAGGACATGGATCCGGGGCGCCCCATGGTCCACAGCGTGCAGAGCGACGCGGCCGGCGATCGGGTCGTGATCTCCTGCCTCGTCGCGAACATCGCCTTCGAGTGGCGCCTCGCCCCGGCGGAGGGCGGCACGGGGACGCGCATCGAGGTCGCCGTCGCCGTGCCCGACGACCGGGCGGGCCGCTTCGAGCTGCAACGGACGATCATCGAGGCGTCCATCCGGCGGCTCGCCCGGGTCGCCGAGGCCGCGTAGCGGCCCGAGCCGATCAGCCGGATCCGGTTTGCGAGTACATGAGCGAGCCGGGCGTCGTGAGCGACTCGCCGGTCTCCAGCAGCGTCTTCAGGCCCGAGAGGATCATCGGCCAGCCGCCGTAGAGCTCCGGGTTGGCGCCCGCTGGGAGCCGGTCGTGGATCACGGTCAGCTGGCATGAATCGCCGACCGGGTGGATCTCCCAGGTGACCCTCGAGGCCCCCGCGGCCCGGACGTCGTCGCTCCAGAGCGCCGTGAAGCTCTGCACGAGCCGGCGTGGGGGCTCGACCTCCAGGTTCTCTCCCGTCGCGATGTTGACGATCCCCGGGACCGCCGCCGTGTAGCTCGAGCCCGCGGTCCACTCGGAGTGCGTCTCGACTCCGAAGCTGTACCGGGCCCGCAGCTTGGGGTCGGTGATCGCCTCCCAGAGGCGCTCGGGCGTGGTCTTGATGTAGATCTCGAACACCGCCATGGCGGTGCCGTCGGGGGCCGGGCTGAGCGGCACCCGGTGCGGGACGTCCGGTGCGTCCATGGTCTCCTCCTCGAGGTCTCGCTTGAGGCCCGTGAGCGTCGCGGCCCAGGGCTCGGCGTACTTGCTCACCCAGCGGTCGTGGACGAGCCGGATGGGGACCGGGTTCAGGAAGTGGAGCTTCTCGCGCCCGCGCCTGCGCGTGGTCACCAGGCCGGCCTCCTCGAGCACCCGCAGGTGCTTCATGACGCCGAAGCGCGTCATCGGCAGCCGCGCCTCGAGCGCGCCCAGGGTCTGCCCGTCCTGCCTGAACAGCTCGTCGAGCAGGCCCCGGCGCGTGGGGTCGGCGAGCGCCTTGAACACCGCGTCCATTGCCGAGAAGATACGTGACCAATCAGTCACATGTCAAGGGCAGCGGCTGGCGGGTGTGGCGACACGCCACCTTGGGTGGCTCGTCCGTCGCGCGTCCGCGGACATAGCGTCGTGCCCGATCGACCCGACGAGCCCCGACGATGGGGCCCGCGGGCGAGAGGAGGCGACATGTACAACATCTTCCACACCGCATCGACGCCGGGGCCGGCGGACGCCTTCCGGCCGCGCGCGGCGCGCCGGCTGTTCCGCCGCCGCCGGGCGCTGCCCGAGGGGGAGCGGCCGCGCACCGAGCCGGCACCGCCCGCCGCGCGTCCCGCGCAGGGCGAGCCGACCGCGAAGAGCGCCTGAGGGGCTAGGCGCCCCCGGCGGCGTGGGGGCCGGACTCGCCGTGGCGGGGGGCCAGCTCCTCGAGCCCGCGCCAGAGGCCCCAGGCCTCCTGCGCGCCCACCCCGAGGCGCTTGCCCGCCGCGACGATCTCGAGTCCCTGACGGCAGACGAGGTCGACCATCCACCACTCCTGGATGCTCAGCGTCTCGCCCTCGGCGATCGCCAGAAGGCGGCGGCGCAGCTCCTTGGTCATCGACGCGGCGCGCGTCTCGTCGCCGAAGCCGCCCAGCGGCTATGCCGGTCTGGCCGCCAGCCTCGCCCGCGCGTCGGGCGGGATCCGCTCGGGGAAGCGCGGCAGGCCGTCGTCGGGCAGCGGCTGCCACGGTGCGGCGTACGCCGTGAACTGATGGGCGCCGGGCCGGACCCCCGGGTCGCCGTCCAGGGCGCCCATGCGCACGCTGTGCATCTCCGGGCGCGCCGGGTCGGTGGTGTGGGTGTGGCCGCCGCAGAGCCCGCAGAACGCCTTCTCCCAGCCGTCGGGCGGGCGCCAGGAGCGCACGTGCTCCGCGCCCGCGGTGATGCGGAACGATCCCGGCGCCGTGATGGCGCTGGCCGAGAAGGCGCTCCCGGTGCGGCGCTGGCAGCGCGTGCAGTGGCAGTAGAGGGCGCCGAGCAGGGGCTCGTCGACCGCGAAGCGCAGGGCCCCGCACAGGCAACGTCCCGTCACGGCCACCCCTGGGAGGCTAGACCGATCGGTGGCGGGGAGGCCATCGATCGCCTCGACCCGATGAATCGCCGCGGCCCTTGAGGGGCGCTCCGGGCCGGGCCTACGTTGCCCGTGACCTGATCCCCCGACCGGAGAGGTGGCGGAATGACGACGCGAGCAGGCGACGGCACAGCGAGGGGCGAGCTGCGGCGCTCGGACTTCCTGAAGCGCGCGGCGGTGGCCGGCGCCGGGGCGACCGGCGCGGCGGCGGTGCTCGCCGAGACGGCGCTGGCCGGGGGGAAGCCCGGCCCGTCCGGGCCCCGGGGCCCCGCGACCCTCGGCGGGCTGCTGACGCGCATCGCGCACGTGTGGATCAACGTCTCGGACGTGGAGCGCTCGGTGGAGTTCTACGAGCGCGTGGTGCCCTACGTCCGCACCGCGCGCATCGACGGGCCGGCGCAGGCCTACCGCGGCATCGGGATCGCCCGCGGCCGCTTCGAGGGCTGGGTGCTGACGGGGACGCACGACCTCGAGAGCGGTGCGCCCACCCGGAGGATCCACCTCGTCCAGTGGATCGACCCGGCGCCGGTCGGCGTGCCCTACCCGGAGGCCAACCACCTCGGCTTCTACCGCACGAACAACATCGCCAGCGGGAGCGGGCTCACCGCGACCCACGAGAAGGTCGTCGCCGCCGGCGGGCGCCCCTACGGGCCGCCGTCGTTCATCCTCATCAACCCGGGCGGGGCGGGGGTCTACGTGTTCGGCATGCGCGACCCCGACGGCATCACGCTGGAGTACTCGGGCGGGCTGGAGCCCGACCCCGACTCGATCGACCAGCCCTCGCACGTGCAGCTGAACTGCCGCAGCCTGCCGCGCTCGTACCGCTTCTATCACGACGTCATCGGCCTGGAGCAGAGCGTCCGGCTCAACCCGGACGCGCCGCAGCCGGCGACCAACGGGTCGCTGGGGGACCTGCTGCGCAACCCGGACGGCTCGGTCAATGACCAGGGCGTGTTCGACTACGACGCCTCGATCATCGGGGCGCCCGCCGACCTGCGGCACCCGATCGACCTGCTCGAGTGGGAGATCCCCGACGGCCCCTTCGGCCGGCCCTACAAGCGCCCCAACAACCTCGGCATCATGCGCCTCGCCTTCGAGGTCACCGACATCGAGGCGGCGCGCGACGCCCTGCTGAGGACCGAGCGCGAGGCGATCGGCGCCCGCGGGATCGGGCCGGTCGAGACCTGGGACCTCGGCGAGGCCGGCACCCGCCGGGTCGCGGTCTTCCACGACATCGACGGGGCGCAGCTCGAGCTCGTCGAGCGGCCGGGCCGGGCCACCCAGGGGCCGCTGCCGGCCTGACCCGGTCGACACCCCCGCCCGCCCCCCGCCCGGCGTTTGACCCGCCGCGCTTGTGGGCATCGCTCGGTTTGAGCCAATTGACACAAGGGGGGGCGGGCATGCGGGGTCGGGGACGTACCGTTGCGATCGTGGCCGCGATCGTGGGAGTCGCCGGCGTCCTCGCCGGCGCCGTGACCGCGGGCACGCGGTCGAGCGACGAGGCAGCCCTTCAGCCGGCGCGCAAGGCCGCCGACCGGGGCATCGAGCGCAAGGTGGACGCCCTCCTGGCCAGGATGACGCTCGACGAGAAGCTGCAGCAGATCCAGCTGCTCAACGACGGCCAGGTCACCGACGCCGACGCCCGCGCCGGCGTGGGCGGGGTCTTCAGCCTCGTTGACCCGGCGAAGATCAACCACCTGCAGCGGATCGCGGTCGAGGAGTCACGGCTCGGCATCCCGATCCTCTTCGCCTACGACACGATCCACGGCTACCGGACGATCTTCCCGATCCCGCTGGGGGCCGCGAGCAGCTTCGACCCGTCGGTGGCGGCGACCGACGCCACCATCGGCGCGCGCGAGACCGCCACCGTCGGCATCAAGCAGGTCTACAGCCCGATGGTCGACCTCTCGCACGAGCCCCGCTGGGGCCGCATCGCCGAGGGGGCGGGGGAGGACCCCTACCTCGGCTCGGTGTTCGCGGCCGCGCGGGTCAAGGGCGCCCAGGGGCGCGACTACTCCGCGCCCCACAAGGTCGTCACCAGCCCGAAGCACCTCGCCGCCTACGGCCAGCCCGAGGGCGGGCGCGACTACAACACGACCGACATGTCCGAGCAGCGCCTGCGCAACCTCTATCTGCCGCCGTTCCGGGCGGCGGTCGACGCGGGCGCCGACACGGTCATGTGCTCGTTCAACGCGATCAACGGCGTCCCCGGCCTGCGCCAACTCGCAGCTCGAGACGGAGATCCTCAAGGAGGAGTGGGGCTTCGACGGCTTCATCGAGAGCGACTACACCGCGGTGGCCGAGCTGCGGGCGTGCCCGCCCAGGAACCCCGACGAGGGCCCCTGCGGCCACGGCACCGCCGCCGACGGGCCCGCCGCGGCCCAGGCCGCCCTCAACGCGGGCACGGACATGGAGATGGTGAGCACCAACATCCGCGACTTCGGGCCGCAGCTGCTCGCGCAGCGCCGGATCTCGATGGCGCGGATCAACGACGCGGTGCGGCGGATCCTGCGGGTCAAGTTCCGCGCCGGCCTCTTCGACAACCCGTACGTCGACCAGGCGAAGGCGGTCGACCCGGCCAGCTTCGTCACCCCCGACGACCGCGCCGCCGCGCGGGCGGCCGCGGGCAAGTCGATGGTCCTGCTGAAGAACGACGGGATCCTGCCGCTCGACCCGGCGAAGCGCACGGCGGTGATCGGCCCGATGGCCGACAACCAGCACGACATGCTGGGGCCGTGGTGGGGCCGGGGCGTTGACGCGGACGTCGTGTCGGTGCTCACGGGCATCCGGGCGCAGAGCCCCGGGGCGACCTACGCCCAGGGCTGCGCCATGATCGACCGCGACCCGCCCGACCTCACCCCGGCCGACGAGTGCGGCTCCGACGCCGGCTTCGCGGAGGCGGTGGCCGCGGCGAACGCCGCCGACCAGGTCGTCCTCGCCCTCGGCGAGACCCGCGGGCAGAGCGGCGAGGCCGCCTCGCGCACGGAGATCGACCTCCCCGGCGTGCAGCAGCGGCTGATCGACGCGATCAAGGGGACCGGCAAGCCGTTCGCAGTGGTGCTCTTCAACGGCCGACCGCTCACGCTGAGCGACGTCGCCGCGTCCTCGCCGGCCATCCTCGAGGCCTGGTTCCCGGGCGTCGAGGCCGGCAACGCCGTGGCCGACGTGCTGTTCGGGGTGGTCAACCCCGGCGGCAAGCTGCCGGTGTCGTTCCCGCGCGTCCTCGGCCAGGTGCCGATCTACTACAACCACGAGCCGACCGGCCGGCCCTGCGACATCGGGTCGAAGTACAACTCGCGCTACCGCGACCTGAACTCCTGCGACGCGCTCTACCCCTTCGGCTACGGCCTCAGCTACACGACCTTCTCGGTCGCGAACCTGCGGCTCAGCAAGGGGCGCGTGACGGCCGGCGGCAAGCTGACCGCCACGGTTGACGTCACCAACACCGGGGCCCGGGCCGGCGACGAGGTCGTCCAGCTCTACATCCACGACCCGGTGGCGAGCATCTCCCAGCCGGTGCGCCGCCTGCGCGGCTTCCAGCGGGTGACGCTCGAGCCCGGCGCGACGAAGACGGTCAGCTTCACGCTCGACCGCAGCGACTTCGGCTTCTACGACAACGAGGGCGAGTTCGTCGTGGAGCCGGGCGCGATCGACGTCTACGCGGGCAACAGCTCGACGGCCGACCTCAAGCGCACCTTCGTCGTGACGGGGTGACGCGCGAATCTCGGAGATCGATTCAACCTTCGCCGCGCGCCGGCGTTTGAAGCACCGGGAGGCTCGTCCGCCGGGGCGGGTCCCCTGAAGGCTCACCACTCGAGGACCGCTGGACCGGGCGACGATGGAACGGCGCCCGGAGGTCGCGTCGGAGGACTCGCTCCGTCGCTACTCGAGGGCGCTGGCCGGCACACCCTCCACCGGGGGAGGGGACCCGGCCGGCGCGGGTGAGCATCACCCCGGGCCCGGCGCGGACCGACGGCGTCCGCGGCGGGCCCACTCCGTCCCGGTGATCGCACCGGATCGCCCGAGGCGCCCGACCCGGCGCCCAGCCCGTCCGCGGCGGAGCCCGCGCCCGCTCCGCAGGCCGCGGACGGCGCTTCGCCGCCGGCCGCGCCAGAGACCAACGAGACGCCGGGGGCGGCAGGCGCCCCGCCGCCCCCGGCTGCCGTCACCGCCCGCGCGGAGGCCCGGGCTCTGGGCGCCGCCGTGACGGCCGGCGCGGGCGCGGGCGGCGTCGACGTCGCGGCGCAGGCCGGGCCGGTCTCGGCGGCGGTCGGCGCCGACCTCGGCGCCGGCGCTGTGGGCGTGGACGCGAGCGCATGCCACGCCGCGGTCTCGGGCGGGTGGCGACTCCGAGGTAGGGCTGGACCGGCGCCCGCGCGCGTCGGATGATGGCCGCCGACATGGCGCGCGCGATCGAGACGACGCCCGGAGCGTCACCCGCCCCCCGCCGGGCCCCGGCCGGCGCGGCTCCCTGCGGATGATCGGCGAGCGGCGCCGCGATCCGATCGCGATGTTCGAGCGCCTGCGCGACGAGCACGGGCCCGTTCGTGCGCTTCCGGCTCGGGCCGCTCGACATGTACCTGGTGACCGAGCCCGACCTGGTGCAGCAGGTCTTCACGACCTACGCCTCGCGGGTGAGGAAGGGCCGGATCCTCGAGGGCGCCCGGGTGATCCTCGGCGACGGCCTGCTGACGGCGGAGGGCGAGCACCACCGGCGCCAGCGGCGCCTGATCCAGCCGGCGTTCCACTCGGAGCGGCTCGAGGGCTACGCGCGGATCATGACCCGGCGGGGCGCGGAGGCGGCCGAGCGCTGGGACGACGGCGAGGTGATCGACGTCTTCCACGAGATGAGCGCGCTGACCACGGGCGTGGTGAGCGAGGCCCTCTTCGGGACCGAGTTTCGCGACGACGAGTTCCGCCGCGTGGAGGAGGCGCTGGTTGACGTCTTCAGAGGCTTCGACCTGCTGGTGCTCCCCTTCTCGGGCCTGCGCATGCGGCTCCCATCCCGGACGATGCGTCGCTTCCGCGCCGCCAAGGCGGACCTGGAGCGGATCGTGGACGGCCTCATCGCCGAGCGCCGCGCCGACGGGCGCGACCGCGGCGACCTGCTGTCGATGCTGCTCGCCGCCCAGGATGCCGATGACGGCGCCGGGATGACCGACGAGGAGGTCCGCCACGAGGTCATGACGCTGTTCGCCGCCGGCCTGGAGACGACCGCCAACGCGCTCACCTTCGCCTGGTATCTGCTGGCGCGCCACCCCGAGGCCGAGGCGCGCCTGCGGGCCGAGGCGGCCGCCCTGGGCGGCGATCCGGGCCTCCGCGACGTGGCCCGCCTGCCCTACGCCGAGCGCGTGCTGAACGAGGCACTGCGCCTCTATCCGCCGGGCTGGATGCTCGCCCGCCGCTGCGTCGAGGAGCTCCCGCTCGGCGGCTACGTCATCCCGGTGGACGGCCTGGTGCTGATGCCGCCCTACCTGATGCACCGCGACCCGCGCTTCTGGCCCGAGCCCGAGCGGTTCGACCCGGACCGCTGGGCGGAGGGCGGCGGCGCGCCGCCCCACCGCTTCTCGTACTTCCCCTTCGGCGCCGGGCCGCGCAAGTGCATCGGGGCGAGCTTCGCGGCGATCGAGGCGACCCTCCTGCTGGCGGTCATCGCCCGGCGGGTGCGGCTCGAGGCGCTCTCGGACGAGCCTTTGGAGCTCCAGCCCCAGATCACCCTCCGCCCCCGCGGCGGCCTCCCGATGCGCGTGCGCCGGGAGGCCGCGTAGGGGTCAGCGCAGCGGGGGGCGAGGGCTCCCGCCGCGAGCAGTGCGGCGCCACGAGACGTACAGGGCCTTCATCCGGTGCTCCTCGAGCCGTGGGGCGGGGCCGGCGCGAACCTACGAGGCACCGGACGCGCCCGCCTCACGCCGCCGTGACCCCCGGGTGAAAGAGTGTCGGCGTGGACGGAGGGCCCTCACCGCGCGCGCTGACGCGCCGGCGCCTGCTGGCCGAGGCGGGCGCCGCCGCGGCCGCCGTCGCCGCCCTGCCGGCGTGGAGCCGCGCCTCGGCCCGGCGCCGCGACCGGGCGGCCGCCGAGCTCCGCCGCCTCGCCGCCGTCGTCAGGGGGCCGGTCGTCACGGCCTCCGACCCGCAGGGGCTGGCCGTCGCGGCACAGCTCTACAACAGCCGCTTCGACGGCCGGCCGCCGCGGGCGGTCGTCTTCGCGCTCGACGAGGGCGACGTCCGGGCCACGGTGCGCTGGGCGGCGCGGACCGGGGTGCAGATCGCGGCCCGCTCCGGGGGTCACTCGTACGGGGGCTACTCGCGCCCGCGGGACGGCGTGGTGCTCGACGTCACCGGCATCCGCGGCACCAGCGCCCGGCCGCGCGACCGGCGGGCGGCGATCGGGGCCGGGTCGGAGCTGAGCGAGGTCTACACGGCGCTGGCCGCCGTGGGCCAGACGATCCCGGCCGGCACCTGCCCGACCGTCGGCATCGCGGGCCTCGCCCTCGGCGGCGGCGTGGGCTTCGTCGGCCGCCGCTGGGGCACGACCTCCGACAACCTGCTGGCGCTGCGCATCATCACGGCCGACGGCCGCGCCCGCACGGTCGACCGGCGCCGCGACGAGGACCTCTACTGGGCCTGCCGCGGCGGCGGGGGCGGCAACTTCGGCGTCGTCACGGCGTTCCTCATGCGCACCTTCCCGACCGACCCGGCGTCGACCTTCGTGCTCACCTACGACTGGAGCCAGATCGTCGACGTCGTCCAGGCCTGGCAGGCGTGGGCGCCGGAGGCGCCGGACGGCCTCTTCTCGATCTGCTCGATCCAGACCGGCACGACGACGCCGAGCCTGCGCGTCTCGGGCCAGATCTTCGGTCCCGAGAGCGCGATCCCGGCGGCCATCCGCCGCTGACCTCGGCGGTCACCCCGGTCTCCATGACGATGGGGACCAAGAACTACGCCCAGGCGATCTCGTTCTGGGCCCAGTGCACCCAGTACGCCGCCGCCCAGTGCGCCCGCCAGGAGGAGAACCCCGACGGGGACGTCCCGCGGCGCAACTTCTGGGGCAAGTCGCAGTACGTCGACCGGCCGATGCCGGCCGCGGCCGGCGCGGTCATCCGCGACTTCATCGACCGGCGCCAGGCCGAGAGCGCCCTCGGCCTCGGCGAGATCCTCCTCGACTCCTACGGCGGCGCCCTCAACCGGCCGGCGCCGGACGCGACCGCCTTCGTCCACCGCGACAACCTGTTCTCGATGCAGTACGTCGTCTACTGGGACGACCCGTCGGGGCAGGACCGGAGCGTCGCCTGGGTCCGCGCCTTCCACGCCGCGATGGCGCCCTTCGCGTCGGGGTTCGCGTACCAGAACTACGTTGACCCGGACCTGCGCGACTGGCGCCGCGCCTACTACGGCCGCAACTATCCGCGCCTGCTCGAGGTGAAGCGCCGCTACGATCCGACCGCGTCTTCCGCTTCGCCCAGGGCGTGGGGACGCCCCGCGCGGGCCGCCC